>JAAYIK010000024.1 GCA_012523465.1 Lysobacteraceae bacterium
ATCCGGTCGGGAACCGGCCGATGCGTGGAGGACTGTAAGACCGGCAAACCTTCCGGGTGAACCGGCACGTCCGGCGAAGCGCGAAACTCACGCCATAGCCTGAAAGGCTTGGCGGGAGTAGTTCATCACTCTCGCTGCAAGCTGTGACGGCAATAGAAAAACGAAAGGGGCTAGCAGCCCCTTTCGCCATGCCGGCTGTCGCTTCCGTCAGAAGTTGTAGATGAAGCCGACGCCGAAAGCCTGCGTGTCCTCGCCGGCGGTGCCAGCGCCCAGGGCATCGCTGATACCGTCGGCATACGGCCGCAGCTTCTGATTGTCGTCGTTGGAGAGGCGCGAATAGGCAACGTAGGTGGTGAAGTTCTTGTTCAGCTTGTAGTCCACGCCCAGCGCGATCATGTTGGCATCGCTCTCCTGGGCATCGTGGTCGAGCAGGTAGAACTGTCCCTTCAGCACCGCCTTGCCAAGGGTGTAGGCAGCGCCCAGGCCGTAGGCGGCAGCGTCGTCGCCGTTGGCGGTGATGTCACTGGCCTGTTGCGCCAGGCCGGTCAGCTTAAGGTTGCCGAGGGTGTAGGTAGCGCCCAGGCGGATGATGCTGGGCTCCTTGCCATACTCGACGACATCCTCGCCATATACCTGATAGCCGAGGCCGAGGTAGAGTCCGTCGATGCCAGTGTAGTGCAGGGCGGCCATGTAGCTGTGATTGTCTGTCCCGTCCTCGGCCGACTCCGAATCCACGTTGGTGGAATAGGCCAGCTGCGCCTGGAGCCCCGACACCGTCGGCGTGGTGTATTGGATCATGTTCTTCTGCCGCTCGTCGAAGCTCAAATTGTCGGGACCGAAGCGGAAACCGTAGCGGATGATGTTGCCGTTGTCCCCGACCCGGTCGCCGAACAGGTCCACCTTGCCGCCGATGTTCTTGACCGGGCTATCGAAATAACCGACCTGCAGGGCGCCGAAGGCACCGCGCACACCGGCAAAGGTGTTGCGGGAGGCCAGCTCGCCGTCTTTCCCATGGTCGGCGTCGAATCCGGCCTCCAGCTGATAAAACGCCTCCAGCTCCTCGCTCAGCTCCAGCGAGCCGCGGATGCCGATGCGGCTGGAATTGTTGGACAGGTTCTGCACGCTGTCGTCGCCGTTGTCCATGTGGTTGCCCGACAGGTGGAAGCGGCCATAGATCTGGGGGCCAGTGACCTGGGCAGACACGGCAGCGGGCAGCGCCAGAGCGGCAGCGACGGCCAAAGCAGTCAGTTTACGCATGTTAGTTTCCTTGATCCCAATCCCATTGAGGTGAGAAGCGGAATGCCTCAGCCGCCCCCTCGGCGGCTGGAGCCAAGCATGCGAGCCCAATGTTTCGGCCTCGGGTCAGTTTGGTTACGGAACGGTGACAGTCGTCACGGCGTCGCGCGGCGTGCGCCAAGCCTGGCCGCCGACCAGAGGATTCGCAGCAAGGGGAAACAGCCATGCGCTACAAGCTGTATTACTGGCCCTCGATCCAGGGCCGCGGCGAGTTCATTCGGCTGGCGCTGGAAGAAGCCGGCGCCGACTACGAGGACGTGGCCCGGGAATCCGGTCCCGGCAAAGGCGTCCAGGCCCTACTCGCGCTTATGGAAGGCGCGGCTCGACCTCCCTTTGCGCCGCCCTTTCTGCGCGCGGGCGAGGTCCTGCTGGGCCAGAGCGCCAACATCCTGCTCTTCCTCGGCCACCGCCTGGGACTGGCCCCGCAGGACGAGCCCGGCCGCCTCTGGGCCCACCAGCTGCAGCTCACCATCGCCGACTTCGTGGCCGAGGCGCATAACGTCCACCATCCCGTCTCGGCCGAGCTGTACTACGAGGAGCAGCGAGACGAGGCGCAGCGCGCGGCGGAGCGCTTTCTTGCCCACCGCCTGCCCAGGTTCATGGGCTACTTCGAACGCGTGCTGCAGGCAGCCGGCGGCACCTATGCGCTGGGCTGGCAATTGAGCTATGTGGATCTGTCGCTATTCCAGCTCGTCACGGGCTTGCGTTACGCCTTTCCCAACACCATGGCGAGGCTGGAGAGCGCTTGGCCTGCGCTCATCGCGCTGCACGACCGGATCGCCATGCGGCCCAACATCGCCGCCTATCTGCGCTCGCCGCGGCGGATTCCGTTCAACCAGGAGGGAATCTTCCGCCACTATCCGGAGCTGGACCGCTAGCAGCCGGCAAGACCGCATGCCCGGCCACCGCCGGCCCCGGGCAACCCGCCACCGGGTAGCTGACCGAGGAAGGCTGACGGCCCGGCTGCCGCGGCGTGGTCTTTCTCAATACAGCCGCGCCTTGATGATGGGCTTGAGCAGATAGCTCAGCACAGTGCGCTTGCCGGTGCGGATGTCGACCTGGGCGACCATGCCGGGCCGGATCGGCAAGGTTTCCCCCTTGTGCTCCAGGTAGTTGCGCTCAGTGCGGATCAGAACCAGGTAGAAGGACTCCCTGCCGCGGGCCGTATCCGCCTCGATGGTGTCGGCGCTAATCTGCTCCACCAGGCCATCAAGGTCGCCGTAGATGGTGTAGTCGTAGGCAGTGATCTTGACGCTGGCCGGCATGCCAGGGGCGACGAAGGCGACGTCCTGCGGCCGCACCCGGGTCTCGATGAGCAGCTGGTCCTCGATCGGAGTAATCTCCATGATGGGCTCGCCGGGCTGGACCAAGCCGCCCACCGTGGTAACCAGAATGTTGTTGACCAGTCCCCGGACCGGCGAGCGGATCTCGGTGCGCGACAGCTGGTCGGCGCGCTGGGCGAGCGTCTGCTCCAGCGCTTTCAGCTCGGCCTGAGTGGCGGAAAGCTCGGCAAAGGCCTCTTGCACATAGGCGTTGCGCAGCTCCGCCAGCCGCACGGACAGGCTGGCGATGCTCTGGCGCAGCCTGAGTTCTTCCATCTCGCTCACCGAGCGGCGCGCCACCAGCGGCTGCATCAGCTCCAGCTGCCGCCGCAGCAGGGCCAGCTCCTCGTTGATCAGACGCTCGGCCTCGAGCAGTCGGCTGCGGCGGGCGCGAAACAGCTGCTGCTCGGTCTCCGCCAGCTCGCCGTCGGGGTCGATATCGGGCGGGAACTCGATCCGGTCCTGCTCCCCCACCTCGGCCTCGAGGCGGGCGATGGCAGCGCGCAGCCCGGCCACGCGGCCCTTGGCCTCGAGATAGGCGGCGCGGAAGCGGGTGTCGTCGAGGCGGACCAGCGGCTGTCCCACCTCCACACTGGCGCCGCGCGCCACCAGCAGCTCGGCCAGTATGCCGCCCTCCAGGCTCTGGATGGTCTGCAGGCGGCTGAGCGGCACCACCCGGCCCTCGCCGCGGGTCACCTCGTCGATCTCGGCCCAGGCGGCCCAGGCGACAAACAGCACCAGGGCCAGCAGGCTCACCCAGAGCACCGCGTGGCTCGCTGGCCGGGGACGCGCGAGCCGCACGTCGCCCAGCTCCCGCAGGATTCGCTCTTGCCGACGCTCCCCGCTAGGCATTCGAGGCAGCTCCCTGGCGGACCGCGCTGCGCGACGGCACCTTGACCCGGTTGCCGCTCACCACGCGCGCGGTAGGCCCGTCCAGCACCAGGCCACCGTCATGCAGCACGACGGCGCGCTCGGTCAAAGACAGCAGCGTGGTCTTGTGGGTGGACAGCACCAGGGTGCGGCCGGCGAGCCAGCCACGCAGGAACTCCACGACCCGCTGCTCGTTGGCCTGGTCGAAGGCCGCGGTCGGCTCGTCCAGCAGCACGATGCGAGGGTCCTGCAGCAGCAGGCGGGCCAGGCCGATGGCCTGGCGCTGGCCACCGGAGACGCTGCCGCTGCCCTGGATGGGCATGTCCAGGCCCTGCGGATGGCGGCGAACGAAGCGGCCGAGGCCCACCGCCTGCAGCGCTTCCAGGAGCTCGTCGTCGTCGTGTGCTGCGCCGTCCAGCAGCAGGTTGTCGCGCAGCGTGCCGTAAAAAAGCGCGATGTCCTGCGGCAAATAGCCGATGGCGCGGCGACGGGCGGCCGGCTCGATCTGGGCGATGTTCACCTCGTCGAGCAGCACGCTGCCGGCGCTGGGTTCGGTGAAGCCGGCCAGCAGCCGCAGCAGGCTGGACTTGCCGGCACCGTTGCTGCCGAGCAGCGCGACGCGCTCGCCAGGCTCGATGACGAGCAGCGGAATCTGCAGCGCCGGCGGCCCATCCTCGCCGTAGCGCAGGATGACATCCTCCAGACGATAATGGCCACGCAGCGTGGGCGTGCGGACGAAGGCGCGCTCCGCGGACCGCTCCACCGGCGCCTTCATGAGCTGGTCCAGCCCCTCCAGCGCCACCTTGACGTGCTGCCACCGGGCGAGCATCCCCGCCACCTGCATCATCGGCGCCATCACCCGCGACGAGAGAATGCTGCAGGCGATGAGGGCACCGACCGTCATCTCCCCGGCGCCAATCCGGTAGACGCCCACGATCACCACCGCCACGTAGCCGAGCTGCTGCACCATGGCGGCGCCGTAGCCGAGCAGCGACGACAGTCGGCGCAAACGCACGCTGGCGTCGGCGAGGTTCGCGGAGAGCTGCTCCCACAGCCGCAGGCTGCGCCCCTCGGCACGGGTGGCCTTAACCGTCTCCAGATTGTCGATAGACTCCAGCAGCACGCCCTGGCGCACGGCACCCTCGCGCAGGCTCTGTCGCGACAGCCGCGCCAGATGCCCCTGCGCCAGCACGCCGGGCAGCACGATGAGGCATGCCGCGGGCAGTGGCACCCAGGCCACCGGGCCGCCGATGTAGGCGATCACACCGAGGAAGAGGAGCATGAACGGCATGTCGCTGACGGCGCCAATGGTGGACGAGGTGAAGAACTCACGAACCGACTCGAACTCGCGGATCTGGCTGCTGAAGGCGCCGGTGGAGCCTGGCTTGGCGGAGAGCCTGAGCTGCAGCACGCGCTCAAAGAGCAGGCTCGAGAGCTGCAGGTCCAGGGCCTTGCCAGTGGCATCGAGCAGGTGCGCGCGCACCGAGCGCAGTACGAACTCGAGCACCACCGCCAACGCCACGCCACTGGCGAGGATCCACAGGGTGTCATGGGCGCCAGTCGGCACCACGCGGTCGTAGACCTGCATGGCGAAGATGGCGGTGGAGATCGCCAGCACGTTAGCGACCAGTGCCGCGATACCCGTTTCCAGCCAGGTCCGCCAGTGCCGCTTGAGCGGTCCCTTGAGCCAGTGCTCTCCCAGCTCGCGGGCAAAATCCCCGGCCCGCCGGTCGGCCTCATAGGCCGGGCGGGCCACCACTGCCATGCCGGCGTAGCTTGCCGCGAGCTCCTCCCGGCGCATGCGCCGGGCGCCGCTGCCGCTTTCAGGCAGCAGCACCACGGCCTCGTCGCCATCCCACTCCACGAGCACCACCGTGCCGCCGTCCTCGAGAAGCAGCAGCACGGGTAACAAGCGCGCGCCCAGGCGCTCCAGCGACAGGGCGAGCACCCTCCCCTCTACCCGCGCCCGGCGCAGCGCCCGTGGCACCAGGTCGAGCGGCAGTCGGCCCTGCTCCAGGGCGAAACCGTAACCCAGCTCGTCGACGCTGGTGTCGGCGCCGAGCTGGCGACACAGCAGCGCCAGCCCTTCCCGCAGCGGGTCGGAGCGCCCGGCCGCGTTCACGGCGACACTAGCCATCGACGCCTCCGTCGGAACTGCCGCCGGTGGGCCCTAGCAGCTCGCCCAGCCGGCCGAGCCGGCTCGCGGCCCGGAACTCGACGCGGATGCGGCTGCTCTCGAGGTCGGCGCGCAGCCGCTCGGCTTCGAACAGCTCGCGCTGCACCGGCAAGAGATCGTCGATGCTGCGCATGCCGATTTCGAACTGCTCTCGATACGCTGCCGCCACTTCTCGGGCGGCAGCGAGCTGCTCCGTCAGCGTCTGCAGCCGCCAGTCCAGCACCTCGGCCTGCTCCGTCCAGGACAGCAGCTCCCGGCGCAGCGCGCGGCGGGCATCCTGCACGTTGAAGCCAGCGGCTTCAATGCGCCGGCTGGCCGCATCCACCCGGCGCAAGCTGGACAGCCCCTGGAAGGCATCCAAACGCAGGCGCAGGGCAATGACTGCGTCTTCCTCCATCCGCCTGCCGATCTCACGCCGCAGCAACGAGCCTTCGAGGCGGAGCTGCGGCCTGAGCGCAGCGCGCGCCTCGGCGCGCTCGGCCTGCGCGACGTCCACCGCTGCCTGCGCCTGCAGCAGGAACGGCGCCTCGCTCACTGCCGCCTCCAGGGCCTGCGGCGTGCGCAGGCCAGCGGTGACGCCCCCTTTCTGCGGCCAGTCCAGCCCCTGCGGCTCCTGGCCGACCAGCTCACGGAACTGAGCGCGGGCATCCAGCAGCGCTCCCAGCTCCACCGCCCGCTGCTCCCGCGCCCGCGCCAGCTCCAGCACCGCCCGCTCGGCCTCGCCGCGGTCGGCGTAGCCGCGCGCCACGCGCTCCCCACCGTGAGCGGCTAGCTCGACCACGCGTCCGATGTGGCGCTCCACCGCCGCCACCCGCGCCTCGAACAACAGCACGTCCAGATAGGCCTCGACGATGTCGAGCGCTGCCTGCTCGGCGGCCGCCTTGAGCGCATGCAGCCGCTGCCGCTCCACGGCCGAGGCACGCTCGACCCGCGAGCGCACCCGTCCCCAGTCGTAGAGCATGAGGCTGGCCGTTACCTCGTAGCCGAGCTCGCCCCACAGCGCGTTCTCCGGCCCGGCGGCGGCCTGTACGGTCGGCCAGTAACCATCGCGGGCGATGCCGGTCTCGGTGCGCGCCGCCGCCAGCTCCGCCCGCGCGGCTGCCACCGCGAGATGGAAGGCCAGCCCCTGGCGCACCGCCTCGGCGAGGCCCAGGGCCTTGGCCGGCGCCGCCAGTAACATCGCGAGCGCCGTTGCCAGCCAGAGGCAAGCCGAGCGGCGCACGCCGGGGATGCGGAACCTGCTCACAGCGCCTCCGCATGGACATCGGGCGGCAGCGCCAGGTCGTCTTGCAGCGGCAAGGCATGTCCCAGGTCCATGAGCGGAACGGCTGCGGCCGGCGGTGCATCCATGCCGGACGCCGGGACATCGCCGCCCCCGCCGTCGTACGCGAAGCTCAGCACGAAGCTCCCGTCGTCGAGCAGGACGGAAGCCTCGTCTTCGTGCGCCGGCCGCTCGCTGCCCTCGCTTCCCTGCGGCGCGCCCCCGTCGACAGCGCCGACGATTTGGATGTCAAGGGTCGCCTGGGCTGCGTTGGTGCCGTCGCTGATGGTGTAGGTGAAGGAGTCGGTCTTGCCGACCGCCTCGGCACTCCCGTAAGCGGTGTAGCTGTAGTTACCTTCGACGTCGATTTCGAGCTCGCCATAGCGGCCGGCTATCTTGACCGAGCCTGCCGCGGGAACCGCCACGCTTTCGCCGTTGGCGTTCCTGACTTCCTGCACCAGGGTGCCGGGCACGATCGTATCGGCGCCGGTACCGCCCGTGATGACGTTGCCGGTTTCGACGACGTGCGGAAAGCTGTACTCGGTCACCGTGGTGGTGATGCTGGTGCTCTCCAACAGATCCAGGGTATTGCTGAGCAGGTTGTTGGCCAGCATATCCGTCAGCCTGTCCAGCAAGCTGAGCAGGCCCAACCCTTCCAGAACGTCAGCCAGCCCGTCCACCAGCGCCCCCACCCCGAGACCGTTGAGGGTGTTCAGCAGCCCCCCCCACCAGCCCGCTCACTACCGGCGCCAACAGCCCGCCGAGCAAAGGCCCCAGGGCGGTGCGCACGACCTCATCGACGGTATCGAGCACCACCTTCTGGTTGTGCGGCCCCAGCACCACCCCGGCATCGCCCAGCTCCTTGAGGGAGATCCCGCCGCCGTCGGAATCGAGCAGGCTCCCCAACTTGCTCTTGTCGTTCCTGACCAGCACACTGTAGCTCCCCGGCCGCAGCCCGGTGAGCGTGGCGGTGAGGGTGTCGTTGCCGGTCAGACCGAGAATTTGCAGATTCGCCAGGCCGCTGCCGACCAAGGTACCCGGAGTGGCGCCGGCATAGACGAGATTGCCGTCCGCGTCGTACACCTCGACCCGATAGGCATCGGCCACGGCCAGCAGCGCCGTTTGGCGGATCTCGATGACGACATCGCCCACCTGGCCGTCGGCGATGACGAAGGACGTCAGCGCATCGGGGCTGCCGCCGACGCCCTCGGCCAGACCGAGCACTTGCACGTCTTGCGCGCTGACCGACCTGGGGGCCTGCACGTCCGGCGCGCCCAGGTCGAGCAGATCGAGGTCGTGTCGGGCGGCGAGGTCGCTCACCGTTATCCGCTGCGGCAGCGCGCCTGCCGCGCCGGCATTGCCGGCCCGGTCGATCTGCCGCACCAGCACGTCGCCGATGTCATAGTCACCCGGCGGCAGCACGAAGCCACTGCCACTGCCGGCATGCCACGTCGCGCCGCCATCATGCGAATACTCCCAGTACGCGCCCGGCTCCAGGTCGCCCACGCTCACCGTGCCGACGCTGGTGATGCCGTCGCTATCAGCGCCAACGCCAATGCCGGTGTCCAGCGCCAGTTCCACCGCAGGCGGCGACGGGGGGACCAGATCCACGACGAACTCGACCGGAATCGAGGTCGGCGATTCCTGCTGCGCCTGATCGCGGATGAAGGCGACGACGGCATAGGACTGACCGTGCCCCAGCAGCGACGCATCGATGTCGATAGACACGATCCGCGTTGCGCCCGGAGCAACGTCCTGCGGCTGCACCACGTACTCCAGCGGCACACCGACAGCGGCGCCGTTGCCATCGTGGATTGCCAGCACCACGGTGTCGCCCGCCGCCGTGCCTGCCGGCAGGGTCACCTTGGCTTCGAGCTTGCCGTCCTCGGCTTCCGCGGCGTTGACATGGCCATCGTCGGCCTCGGGGATCGTGAGCGCAGGCGCGTTCGGAGGCGTCAGGTTGACCGCGAACGTGATCTCGTTCGACGGTGCCGAGCCGTTTCCAGCCGCATCCTCGATGCGCGCCACCACGCCATACGACTTGCCGTGGTTCAGCCAGGCCTGGGCGAGCCGCACGCCGACCGTGCCGGCTGCGACTTCCGCCGCTCGGACGACGTGCTCCACCGTGCCGACGAGCGTGCCACCGGCATCGCGCACAGTCACCAGGACGGTGTCGCCCGCCTGGGTGCCCGGGGTCAGCCTCACTTCGGCCTCGACGCCGTCTTTGTGCTCCTCGGCATTGATGAAGCCGTCGGCCGCTTCGGGAATGACCAGCACCGGCGCATCGGTGCCACCTGCCCCGCCCGGGCTGGTCAGGTCCACGACGAAGCCGACCGAGTTCGAGTGCGCCGATCCCTGGCCGGCCGGGTCCACGATGCGCGCCGTCACCTGGTAGGACGCACCGTCACGCAGCCAGCCCGCCGGAATCTGCAGCTCCACAGCGCCGGCAGCGAGGTCCGCCGCCTGCACCGTGCTGGTCAGCGCATCGATGAGCGTGCCGCCGGCATCGCGCAGCTCCACCACCACGGTATCTCCTGCCTGCGTGCCCGCAGTCAGGCCCACCCGCGCCTCGACGCCGCCGTCGCCAAGCTCGCTGGCGTTGACATAACCGTCGTCTGCCTCGGGTACGGCCAGCACCGGCGCCTGCGAGCCATCCGCCCCGCCTGGACTGGTGAGGTCCACCGCGAAAATGACGGTATTCGACGGTGCCGATCGGTTACCGGCCGCATCCTCGATGCACGCCACCACGCGGTAGGATTCGCCGTCGGCCAGCCAGGCCTCGTCCAGCGTCACAGCGATCCCGCCCGCGCCGAGGTCCGCTGCCAGCACCGCGTGCTTGGCCGTGCCGACGAGCGAGCCGTTGCCATCGCGCACTTCCACCAGCACGATATCACCCGGCCGGGTGCCCGGGGTCAGCGTCACCTGGGCTTCGATGCCGTCCGCGTGCTCGCCGGCATCGATGAAGCCGTCGGCTGCCTCCGGGATGGTCAGCACCGGCGCCTCCATGCCGTCCGTCCCGCCCGGGCTGGTGAGATCCACCATGAAGCCGACCGGGTTGGACGGTGCCGAACGCTGACCGGCCGGGTCCACGATGCGCGCCACCACCTGGTAGGATTCGCCGTCCGCAAACGCGCCCTGTGGGATCTCGATCACCACCACCCGCGGCGTGCTGGCCACATCCTCCCCCCGCACCACGTGCTCGACCACAGCGACGAGCGCGCCAGTGCCATCGCGGATCTCTACTAGCACGGTGTCGCCCGCCTGCGTGCCATCGGTCAGCGCCACCAGCGCCTGGACGCCGTCGGCCAGCTCGACGGCATTAACGAAACCGTCATCCTCGGCTTCGGGAATCGCCAGCCGCGGCGCCTCCGAACCGTCCGCGCCGCCCGGACCGGTGGCATCCACGGCAAAGCCGACCGAATCGGAGTCGGGAGACTCCGCGCCCTAGGCGTCACGCACGCGCGCCACGACCTCGTAGGATGCGCCGTCGACGAACAAGTCCTCCGGCAGCTGCAGCTCCACCGCCCCGGCAGCAACGTCGTCCCAGGTCAGGACATGCTCCTGCACCTGAATGTCGCCGTTGCCGCCGCGAACCTCGACCACCACGGTATCGCCTTCCCGAGCTCCGGGAACGAGGCCCACACGCACCTCGACGCCACCGTCGGCAAGCTCATCGGCATCGATGTAGCCGTCCGCCGCTTCCGGGATGACAAGCGTCGGTCTGGCTTTCTCCGGCTCCGGGGCAGAACCGCCCCCGCCACCGCCCCCGCCCGCCGCGACGGCGATCGCTCCCGCGCCAAGCACACCGGCGACCAGCCACCAGGCCGAGCTACCCTTTTCCACGCCGGCGGCTTCGATGGTGCTGATCTCGGTAAACCAGAACTCATTCCAGGGGATCTCGTATTGCCCCCACCACAGCAGTCCCTGGGAGTCCTGCAGAATCAGCTCGTTCCGCTGCTCCTCCCCGGACACGAAAAAGCCTTCGATGACGATGCTTTCGCCGGACTTGAGGGTGATGACGAGATCCCCCGCCTGCTGCTCGAAGGCGGCAACTTCCTCGGGGTCGATCTGCAGGGTGATGACGCTCGCGACCGGGTTGCGAAGGGCGCTCAGTTCGCGCGCGGCGCTCTGCCCGGTGGCCTTGTCGGTAACGGTAACGGTATTCAGGCTGCTCATGATTCTTCCTGCCACTCAAGCTCTGGACGGGGACGACCGGACGGCATCAACCGTCGGCATCACGGGTGCGCTCGAAGACCTCGATGTCTACCCGCCGGTTGGGCTCGAGGCACCGCTTCAACGCCTCGAGCTCCCGCATGCGGCAAACGACCACGGGCTCCGACTCTCCCCTCCCCTCGGCAACCATCGAGCCGCTGGGCAGGCCCAGCTCAGCCATGTAAAGACGCACCGCCTCGGCTCTGCGTCGAGACAGCTGCAGGTTGTATCGCTCCGAACCGATCCAATCGGTGTGCCCAACCAGGGTGATGACAGGGTCCTTGTACTCAGCTTTGATCTTGTCGACGATCGCTTCGATTTGCGCCCTGCCCGCTGCGGTCAGCTCGGCGCTGTCGAAGGCGAACACCACGTCACCGGCCAGGCTCAGCACCTGGAGATTGACCTTTTCTGGCTCGGGCTTGCCGAACAGCGCCTGGTAAAGCTTCTCGCAGCGCTGCCGGCGCCAGTGCGCGGAAACGACCGCGTCGTCCTCTCCCAACACCACCTTGAACTGACAGACGAGCTCACTCGTTTCCCCAGCCAGCGGGAAATGGATGTTGTAGTCCCAATATCTCGTGCCTTCGTGGCTGCCGACGCTGTTGGGCGCGCCCAGCAACGCCCGCAGCGCGGAGACCGGCATGCTGGGCGTGATCCGGTGCAGCGGCAGCTCATCGCAGTGCTTGCCAACGCGCAGTGGCTCATCCCCAAGCTCGACGAGCTCGACCTCGAGATCGGGAAACGGAAGCTCGGCGCCGTATAGCGGCAATGCCGAGGCGGCAAGCAAACCGACCGCCATCCTTGCAAATGACGCAACTCTCGCACTAAACATTTCAGCCACTCCCTCGACAAGGAGCGAAACCCTCGCTCAAAAGCGAGCGCCTCGCAGCTCCAAAAGATTCAAAAACGACCGCGGTCGGAACGTGTCACTGCCTGTCTTTCAACTGCGCATCATCCGCACAGCGCCGGCCACATGCCCAGAAAATGGCAAAACCTCGCCACAAGTCCACTCACAGACAGGACGGATCAATCAAGGTCTCTAAACCCAAGAAAAACGCCACTCTCCCTGGAATCCCGAAGTAGACCAAAGACTGAAGCATCGAAAAATCAGCCTGTCCCACTTGCTTGAACCAAGGGTGACACGGGGTGGAGAGATGAGAATTAACCTAGGTCAAGAAACATCGATATCGAAAATAACAACAATAAAATCAAAGTCTTGCAGCAAACAAGGAGAGCGCAAGGGATAGCTTATTTAAACAAAGAAAAAATTTTCTTTGCCTGAGCACGGATCCCCAAGCCTTCAAAACTCTCTTTCTGAGACTCAATAAGGGAGAGAGAAAAGGGGATAATAAAAAATGAAAAGCTCTGCAAGAACCGGATCCATTCGATTCTCGCCCACGGAAAGAACAACCTCTAATAAATCATCCTTTGACCAGTTGCGCAACAAACCCCATCGTTCAGGGCAGAGAGGATGCCAAAAGCACCGGCTGACTGCTTTTTGCAGCAACAGCGCTATACAAATCAAAATCCACTTCGGGCGAGGGGCGATCAACAACCCTGCCGCCGCAGCGACGAGGCGGACTTGCAAGCGGGGTGAACGCGACAATCAACCAAGCTACCCGAGCCAGCCGGCTGCCAGCCACTGGCGGCTCTCCGGATGCAGGTCCCGGCTCGACACTTCGGCCAGCCGCCTGTCGCTCGCCTGCAAGGCCTGGCCGAACAGCTCTTTTGCCTGCTCGCGATCGTGCGCGCGCGCTCCATCTTGGGCTGGCACAAGCAGCCAGCGCGAAAATGCCTCGCCGTTGCATTCGCTGCGACCGTCGGCGTACAGCTGCAAAGCGAAGAACTCTTGCCGCATGCGCAGACCCTGCGCGTTCTGCCAGCGCAGCACCGCCACCCCCAGCGCATCGCCCGGGAGGCCGGCAACCTGCGCAAACAAACCATCGAAGCGCAGCTCCTTGGCCTTGGCGAGCAGCAACCGCACCAGCGGGGAGTCCAGGTCCAACACTCGCACATTGCTGCGCCCCGCGCCCCAGGCGCGGTCGAAGGTGCTCCGCTCCCGCGCCCGCCAGCCCGGCAACTCCGCAAGCAGCGCCTCGGGCAAGTCGATCTCTCTTTGCAGGCCGCCGTGCGTCGCCGGACTCATGCGCACGCCCAAACGACGGAACATGCCCTCGACGAAAGCCTGCAGGTGCTGGCGCGTCATCGTGAGCTCCTCGCGCACCTCGTCGCGGTCATAGCCGCTCACGTACTGGAACAGGTCTTGCTGCAGCTCGGCCGCCTCGCGGGCCCGGCGCAGCGCCTCCTCGATTTCTTCCTTGGTGCGCTGGATGCCGACCTTGTTCGCGCTCTGCAGGATTTCCTCGACATCCAGCAGCTCGGCCATTTGCCCCAAGATTTCGTCCTCCAGCCCGGCCCGGAACTCGCTACTGACAGCGGCCATGTCGCGTACCACCGTCTCCAGCCGCTCGTAGAGCAAATCGACGATGGAGCCGTCCAGGGTCTCCGGCGAGTGCATGTTGAACACCAGCACCGGCTTCTTCTGCCCGTAGCGATACAGCCGACCGATGCGCTGCACCAGGCGCATCGGGTTCCAGGGCAGGTCGTAGTTGACCATGATGTGACAGCTGCGCTGCAGGTTGATGCCCTCGCCGCCGGCCTCGGTCGAGATCAGGAAGCGACCGCTCTCTTCGAAGCGCTGGATGGCAGCCCGTCGCTCCTCCAGGCTCTGCCCGCCGTGAATGAGCGCGACGCAGCCGTCACCAAACTCCTTTTCCAGCGCTGTCTTGAGGTAATCCTGGGTGGCCCGGTATTCAGTGAAAATGAGGATTTTCTGGGCGGCATCGCGGGCGTGAATCAAGGAAACCATCTGCTCGATGAACGCTCTTAGCTTGGCGTCGTGATCGAGCAGCCGCTTTGCCTTGGCGATCATCTCTTCGAGCAGGGCAAGCTCACCGGCGAAGAACTCCGTGCCGCCACCTCCGGCACACAGCTCCTCGAACTCGCCCTGGTAGCGCGCGTCCAGCTCGGCAAACTCCTCGGGAGCGGACGTGGCCTCCCCATCGCGCCGCAGCAACCGCTCATGACGCCGCCGCAACGCCTGATGGATGGCGGCCGCACTGGAGGCGGCAAGCTTCCGGTAGGCGTTCATCACAAAGCCGATCGCGAAGCGCTGCCTTCCGGCCGCCGACGCCCCGGCCAGCTCGCCGCGCCGCAGGTACTCCTGCAGCTCCTTATCGAATTCCTTGGCTTCCCTGCTGACAGGCACCTTGACGGCGTGGGTCTTCTTGCCCTTGAAGATCAGGTTGCCCTCGGCATCGGTGACGCGGTCCTTGCGATTGCGGATGATCATGTCCCGCAGGATCTCGGGATTGAGCCGCAGCAGGTGCAGCTCGTCCTTGAGATCGGGGCGGATCACTCTAACAGCGCCGTGAACTTGTCGTGCAGCCCCTGGTGCGGCGTTGCCGTGAGCAGCAGTATGTTGTCGGCATGCTTGCGCAAGGCGGCTGCCAAGCCGTAGCGCTGCGAGGCGTCCAGCTGCAGGCCATACTGGCGGCGGGACAGCCGATGCGCCTCGTCGAACACCACCAAATCCCAGCGCCCTCCCTGCAGCAGCTGTTCCAGGCGCTCTTTCTGCTTGAGGCGATCGACCGATGCGATTACCCGGTCGTACAGCTTCCAGTGACGTGGCTCGTTGACTTCGAAATCCCGTCCATAGATGCGGAAATCATCCAGCTGAAACTTCTGCGCCAGCTCTTCCTGCCACTGCACGGTAAGCCCTGCGGGCGTCACCAGCAGAATGCGCCGAAACTGACCGCGCTGGCGCAGCGCCGCCAGCAGCATGCCTACTTCGATGGTCTTACCCAGGCCGACATCGTCGGCGATCATCCAGTTGAGATGGCCGGAACGCAGAATGCGATGCACCAAATGGATCTGGTGCGGCAAGGGATCGATATCGAAATGGGAAAGCGCGCCGGTGTTCTCGTTCCAAAGCTCGAGCGCATGGGCTAGGCAGCGCAGGCGCAAGTTCTCGGCATCGCCGCTGCCGCCCAAGAGGCCCTGGCGAAAGCGCTGCTCAATGCCATGCACCATTCGCAGGTGCTGATACGGCAGCCAGAGCCGCTGCCCGCTCTCCCAAAAGTCCACCAGCACCTGCTCGCCAGCGCCGAGCCTGCGCAAGGCCGCCACCTCGCCCAGCCCCAGAGACGGCCGTCCCGGATGCGGCGGCACGTGCTCGACTTCCGTGCCGATCATGAAGCCGCAGCCCAGCGCTTCGGGACGCTCGCTCGCCAATCCCCGCTTTTGCGGATGCTTGCGCCAGTCGACCTCGATGATGGGATCCTCAATCGAGCCGCGAATCGCCCTCACCACCCCGACGGTGAATGGCTCGATGGCTTGGTCCCGTACCCACGTCCCCTGAGCGGGCAATTCGCTCCAGCTTGTCCACTTCGGTTTGGCCATTGGCTTCCTGCCCTTGTTTTTCTGCCCTGTTCAACGATGACGTATCGAGCAGCTGTCAGTTGAGATCCGGTATCAGACCGTGGGCGGCCAAATACGCCCTGTAAGACAGCGCTTGAACCGGATCGTCTTCCCATTGTTCGATGCAATCGACCCCATCGGGGTCATCGAACACCCAGTGCGGATGCTCATCGAGGTCGCAGCCCGTGCGTACCAAGCGGTAAAAAACGTAGCTGATGAACGAGGGGAACATCCGCTGCAGACTCTCGCGGCTGCCCCAGCGCTCGAACATGGAGAAGAAAATGCAACGGAACTCCTCTATCTCGCATGCACCGAACAAGCGCGCCATCCGCAACGCATGCTTCCAAGGAAAGCTGCTTGGCCAAACCCGCCAATAAGCACGGCTGCTCAAGTCGATATGAAGCTCGGGGCTTTCGGCCCAGGCCTGGCGACATGCGTGAGCAGCGGCGATCTCCTCCATGGGAATTTTTGCTTGCAGCAGCTCGCCAACATGGCGCGCCCTGACGCGCGCGCTGACGTCTGGACGCCGCGAATCGGCCAAGCCCTCTAGCAGAATCCGGGTCAAGATCCGCATTTCGCGCCTTGCGGCGGCACGATCCTCGAGCCGGCCAGCCTTGATCAGCTCCTCAAGCGCTATTTGTTCGATGCGGCGCCAGAGCTCGACGCGCGAAGGAAGGGCTGACTCGTCCGCTTGCTCTATCGATAGGCACTCTTCCTCCCTTGCCTCTTCCTCGTCGTCGACGCTGACATCGATTTCCGCCCAATCGAAAGCCTGCTCGTCGCACCAAATCAGGCCAATGGGCGCCGGCGACTCGGCCTCGTCCCAAGCATCCTCGGCAATGTCGTCAGCATGCTCGGGCTCATCCGCCTCGTCCCAGAGCCTGGGTTCGAGGACAACGTCAGCGCCATCGCCGAACTCATCGGCACCCTCATCGAACAAGGGCAGCTGAGTGGGGAAGCTGCTCTGAGGACGCGATGCAGTTTGAGGGAAATAGCGGGTTGATGTTGGAGAGCGTAAGTTCAGTGAACGCTCTTCAGAGCGTTCCGTCATTGCTGGCGCGTCTTCGACGCTTGCAGCCGCTGTGCCTTGCGCCGACCTGACCAGATCCTTCCCGGCATGTCTGGAACGACGTCTCCAGACGATGGTTCGACCGTTCTCGAGCTCCCTCCGCTTTCGCCTTTCCTTTGCCCCAAGCGAAAGCACCGATCGCTGGGGCCGTAAAAGCTCCCACTCGCTCGAGACAATTACGCCGGTTGCGCGTGCAATTACAGCAGGATGCGGGCCGTGACAGCTGGTCACCTCGGTCACCCATTCCGGCTCGTCGAACTCCCATTCGGAAAACTTCTCGACCCCAGCCAACAAGCTCTGCGCTTTTGCCTCGGCGAAAGCGACATCAGGGTCGACTCCATCGGGCGTTTCATGCTCGGCAGTCCGAATGGGCACATGCTCTCGCCCAGCCTGCTCCAGCAACGCAACCCGCCGCAAAATGCTGTATCCTCACTGGCGATATCCCTGCGCAAAACGCACCTGCGCGAGCAGCTTGTGAGCTTCGATATGGCGGGCATCCTCCCGCAGAAGCTCAGCCAGCACGCCTACAGCTGCATCATACGAGCCTCGTGCAAAGAGATGGCGCGCACGGACCAGTTGTTCGGCTGGATCCATTGCCTTCTTAGTGTCGTGTGGATGGCTGCCAAAATTTCGACCGGCAAGCGAAAAATTGGCCGTCCAGAAAGATGGCAGCCACTCCCCCTCTTATAAGCGTTATTTTCTCCAAGATGCATTGATGACAGACAATTCTCTGACTTGCAAGCCAGGCAAATCAAACTTTCAAGAGAATCCGTTCCAAACCAGGTTTCAGGAAAAGTTTCATGGCGTTTCGGAATGCGTCGCAGCGCGATTAGGTCCATACTGCGGAAAAGACGGAAGGCGGAAGGCGGCTGCCGGCACGCAGCCCATGGACCGAGATTGTGAAGGCAGGCCCTGCCGAGGGTGAGAAAACAGGACAGTTCAGGGACGATTCTGCCCCACTAAACTGACCGTCAGCGCCGTCGTAACGACCGAAACCGAGAATAGCGAAAGTCTTCGAGCCGGCATCAGGCGCCCAACCCGGCCGCTGTGTCATGCAGCCCCGGATTCAGGGTACTGCTCGGTCTTGATGCGATCTTTTCCAACCGCCGCAAGACCTGCGAGGAAAGCTCGTAGCTGCTCGTCGCTGCAGGGACGGTAGCGTTTGTTGTCGGGCTTGCGGAACAGCGCACTCAACTCGGACTTGTTCAACGACAGGCCGCCCTTCTGGAAGATCGCGTACATGTCCGCATCGTGCAGCTGCAAGGCGACGCGGAGCTTCTTGAGCACCATGTTGTTGCTGATGTGCCTGTCCACCGGCCGCGGCGGTCCGCTTACGTCGCGCCCGCGCCGGTCGATGATCAGCCCTTCAAGCAGATGCGCCATCAATAAATCGCTGCACTTGCACCAATCGGGATCGCTTCTGTCGAGCAGCATCCGCTCGATCCGAGACTCATCGGCCTTGGCGCCCGAGAGCCGCGCCAGCGCGGCGATATCGGCCACCTCCAAACCCAGCGCACCACTCAACAGACGCAGGATGTCGTTGTTGTGCATCGAGTCGTCTCCTGATCGGGGCAGTCGCAAACCTTATTCAAATCAATCGTCAACACAACAGCGACAACACTACCGAAACGACTCCTGCCCAATGCGAACACGTTGACTGCACGGCCGTCTTCGCTCGTAATCCCGAGTTACGAAGCATGACACTCTAGAAAAGCTCGCAGCCTATGTCAGCCTATGTAGAGACAGGCAACAGCATCAAACCTTGCTCGTTTAGCTCGCCATTCCTGACAAGCTCATCCAACAGCGTTTCGACCCGCTCACGAGCCTGACCCGTAACTCTCTTGAAGCCAAGGAGATTTAGAGACTCGGAGAGCAAATCATCCCGGTTGATTGAGAAGTTACGAGTGACCGTCAGTCTGATCGCTGCCTGTATTTCTTCCGGTGCAATGAACTCTATCTTTTTCTCGGAGCTTTTCAGATGCGAGCGGTCACGCACCGGCACCTCGCTCATGCCCGGTTTCCAAAGAAAATCGCCGCGCCGTTCAATCATGCCCTCTCGCACGGCATACTCCACGCCAGCATCGAGCGCAGCCTTGATGCGGGCACCTAACCGGCGGACACCTGCGGCGTTCGCCACCCGAACCTGCGCCGCATCGATGTGGATGGGGCTTTCGGCATCGACCACCTCGCGCAGCCAGGTAGCGAGGTAGACCGGCGACACTTGATGCAACTGCTGGCCGATCACAGCAATCTCAAAATTGGCCTTTGAATAGGCATCCGCACTATTTGCCGCAGCCGCCTCCCCGGTCTTGGTCTCGTCGGTGCGGACGATTTCGATGGTTTGAGGCGCGCGGGCCGGCGCCGCCGGTACTTCCTGGCGCGTCAGCCGCGCCCGCTCTATGGCCTCTTCCAATCGCTTGAATTCCCGATCCGGATTTCGGAACCAATCGGTACTCCAAATGCGGTGCAAGCGCCAGCCGAGCTTACGAAGAACCTCCTCTCGCAAACGGTCACGATCACGCGCCGAGCGGGCGCTGTGATACGTCGCCCCATCGCATTCCACACCGAGCAGGTAGCGGCCCGGCTTGTCCGGATCGCGTATGCCGATGTCGATGAAAAAGCCGGCGCAACCGACCTGGGGCTCGGCGTCATAACCGGCCTGTTGCAAGCACCGCAGCACGGCTTCCTCGAAAGGCGAATCCGGTCCACGTCCCGTCGATTGGGGCGTCAGCAACACGCGGTTCTGGGCGTAATTGAGAAAGTTCTTGAGCACGATGACGCCACGCGCATTCGTGCGACGCAGGTCGATGTCATCACCGGTGAAATTGGCGAACACCTCGCAGGCCAACCGCGCCCGGGTGATGAGCACGTTGAGCCGCCGCTCGCCGCCCTCGCTGTTGAGCGGGCCGAAATTGTACGCAAGATACCCCTCTTTGGTCTTGCCGTAGCCGATGCTAATCAATATGACATCGCGCTCGTCGCCTTGGACGTTCTCCAGGTTCTTGATGAAGAAGGGCTCGCTGGGGGGTGCGTTGAAAAAATCCTCGGCCGACGGGTCCTGGCGGCGTAGCGCTTCGAGCTGCATCTCGATGGCATCACGCTGGGCCACGCTAAAGGCCACCACACCCAGTGAATGCTGGGGATGGGTCTTGGCGTGCGCCATGACGCGTTTGGCCACCGCCAAAGCTTCTTCGGGATTGGTGCGCGTGCGGCCGCGGTCGTAATAGGTATCCTCCAGCAAGTGGAACTTGAGCCCGGTCGCCGCCGGATGCACACCGGGGCTTGGGAAGACCACCAGGCGATTTTCGTAGAATTCGTGGTTGGAGACCGCGATCAGGCTCTCGTGACGGCTGCGATAGTGCCAGCGCAGCATGCGCCGCGGCGCGCCCTGGGCACGGAACATGCCGAGGATGCTTTCCTGATCGGCGGTGATGTTGTCCTCATCGTCCTCCTCGCCGCTGTAGAGCTTGTCGAAGAAGCTGCTCGGCGGCATTTGCTTGCTATCGCCGACTACCACGGCTTGCTTGCCGCGCAGCAGCGCGCCGAACGCGTCCACCGGCGCAACCTGACTGGCCTCGTCGAATATCACCAAGTCGAACTCGATCCGGCCAGGTGGCAGATAGGTCGCGATGGACATCGGACTCATCATGAACACGGGCTTTATTGCCTGAATCGCCCGCCCCGCCTGCTCCATGAGCCGCCGAATCGGCAGGTGACGCCGTTTCTTATTGATTTCGCGGCGCACGATGGACAGCTCGCCCGCGCCCTCGATGCTCGACAACGCCTCCCAGTGCTTGAGCATCAAGCGCCTGCGAGTGTGCTGGAAAAGCGCCGTGTCGAGCTTCTGGAAGGTCTCGATGGCATGCTCATGGCTGGTGCGGTCGAAACGCTGCAAAGGCGGCCGGGTGCGATAGGCGATGTCGAATTGGCCTTCGTACCAAGTCCACTCAAAGGCCATGAGGTAATCGGTACCGGCATTGCGCCACGTCGAGGCGAGCGCGACGCCCGAAACCAACCCCGCCTGCTGCAGCTCATCGGCAAGCAGATTGAACTCGGTCATGCGCTGGAGCGCTTCGGGCTGCGCTTGCCAGATCTCTAGCCGCTTTTGCAGGCCATCGAAATCGGTCGGCAAAACCGTATCGGCATCGACGAACGCGATCGCCTTCATGGCCTCTGCGGTTGCCTCAGATTGCGAGGCGAGCAGCGACTTGACCGCATCGAGTGTGGACTGCAACCGATCGAGCTGCGGCGAGCCAGCAAGAAAATCGATGAGGCCTTGCGGCAGCGTCCCCTCGCCGATGTCGCGATAAAGCGCCACGACCCAATCGACCAGGGTGCCGAGCACTTGCCAATCCGAGTCGAGGCCTTGCCACTGCGCCCGGAACAATGCCTCGCCCAGGGACTGGTATTGCTGATAGACCTTCTGATGTCGGCGCGCCTCAAGCACCGCATCGACCAGCGCCAGGCAAGCGGCATTGCCCGAGGGCAGCCCTTGACGGCACAGGCCCGCAAGACGTGCGCGCGCCGCCCGGTACTGGCCGGAGAGCAACCGCCACCATTTGTTGCCATAGTGGACGAGCGCCTGGCGCACATCGAGCAGGTCCTGATCCCACGCCTCCTCGATCAAGGTGTCACCATGAGCGGTACGCAGCTTGCGGATCCGCTGCCCCGCCTCGATGAGCTTGCGAAGATCGTCGCGCCGCGCCTGCCAGTCGGCGCTCTTGAGCGCGATGCCGTCGATCTGGTGCGGCGCCTCGATGGCTCGCTGCGCCGCCCGGCACAGCACCTGCACGTCCGCGGGCCCCTGCGGGGCGGGCAAACGCAAGGCCTTGGCCAATGCCTCCCGCGCAGCTCTCGCGTGAGCCGAAGCGCCTCCTCCAAATGGCCGCACCACTGGTCCTGCTCGATGGGATTGAAAACCTTGAGCCTCGTGCCCCAGAAGGGGTTGTCGCTCGGGCAGCCCATCTCATCGAGCTTTCTCGCCATCGCCGCGACGAGCGTGCGCCGGTCCTTGTAGTCGGCCTGCGACCAATTCTCCATCTCGGAAAAATCAAAGCGCGGCAGCGAACGGCCCGATTCTTTGAAGTCAAGCAGTTGCCCAAGCGCCTCGATGGGACGCACGCCGCTTCCAGGCAGCGGCTCATTGACTGCGGCGGCGTATGCGTTGAGCTGATCGCGCATGCGAGTCAGCGTACGCAGCTCATCCTCGGCATCGTTGATCTGAGGCCGACTGAGATCCAGGGTGCGCTTGAGCTCATCGAGCACCGCCCGCTTTTGCGCCTTGTGACTGTGCAGCTCCAGGACCGCATCACCGAGGCCCACTTCGTCCAGCCGGCGCTTGACCACCTCCAATGCCGCCATCTTCTCGGACACGAACAATACCTTGCGGCCCTGGCCCACGGCCTCGGCGATGATGTTAGTGATGGTCTGCGACTTGCCGGTGCCGGGCGGGCCCTCGATCACGAGGTTGCGACCGCTGTTGGCGTCGATGATTGCCAGCATCTGCGTCGAGTCGGCGTCGACGACGCAGTGCACCTGATCGGGCGCAAGGTGCTCGTCGAGGTGGTCGTGCTCTGTGAGCGGTGGGTTGGGCTCGCGAAACCCCTCACCAAGCAGTGCGCTTAAGATCGGATGATTGGCCGCCGCCTCAGGATCGGGCCAGCCATCGAGGTTCAAGTCCTTGTACATCAAGAACTTGCCGAAGGACAGGAAGCAAAGGTGAATCTCGTCCCGCTCCACTCGCCATCGAAACTGGCCGGCGATAGTCTCCTCGACGGCGTCGAAGTAGGCGGCGAGATCGAAGTCTTGTTCGGGGTCGATGTCGGGCAGGGCAATGCCGAACTCGGCCAGGAGCTTGGCCTGCAGGGAGAGATTGGCGCCGATATCCTCGCCTGTCCATTGCACCTTGTAACGCTCACGGGCATCAGCACGCTTGAGCTCCACTGGCACCACGACAAGCGGGGCCATGCGCTCCTCTTGGGAACTGTCCGACTCGTACCAGTGCAGAAAGCCGAGGGCAAGATAAAGCGTGTTGACACCCGTCTCCTCGATGCTGGTCCGCGCGAGGGAGTGGATTTGCAACAGGCGGGTATTCAGATCCTCGCTCTTGAGCCAGGTCTGGAGCTTGTTGTCGACGTGACGTGCAGCGGGTCCGTCATTGTCTTCTTCTTCAGGGTCACCGAGCAGCTCCGCGAGCTCGAACAAATTGGCTTGGCTGCTCTCGTCCTCACCTAGAACTTCAGCCTTCCCTTTAGGTAGCGCCGCAAAGCTCATCGTCCGCTTTTCGGCGACCAGGATACGGAATACTTCAAGCGAGAGTTCATCGACGACTTCGATGCCTCTCTTTCTCTTTCGGAAGTTGATTAGAGGATTACGCAGACCAAGCTCGAGCAGATCCCGCCGACTCGCCTCGAGCTTGTGCAAGATTCCCCCACTCATTATTCGTCTTCCCTAAATGAGTACGTTGAAGCCAGAGATGCATCAAAAAATCTCACGGCACATATCGAGGGCGTCTCTCTCCAGCCTAATCTCGTCCGAGCAGTGCTGCTCCGAAAAAGACGATTCGCTTCCGATCATCAGGACATCTCGTAGGACTTCACGACCAACAGCTTGGCGCGCTCCCAATCATCGCGTGATCTCACGGTCACTTCCAGGTCGCCGGTCCCGTAGTGGCCGATGTTGCGAACGTCGCGGGTAAAGCCCTCTTCTGGCTTGACCGTATCTGGATCGAGTTTCAGGTACATGCGGATGGTCTCGATGGTTGGCTTGACCTCGACGCAAACGAAATTCTTGATGCGCCGGAAGGCAATGTAATGACGCAGGATCTTCTTGGTCACGTCATCACCGAGTCCGAGCATGAAGCTCTCGATGTCCATATACAGATTCAAAAGATCAGGCCCAGCGCCTTCCATAAGCTCGGATATGCTCTTTTGTCTCTGCGCCTTGCTGATACCGTTCTCTCCACTGGTCAAGGTGGCAGGCACTGGACTGGCCGTGACGGTAGGAAGTAGCTCTAGAAGCAACAACTCGTCACCGAACCTGCGGTAACGGATCAGCTCGATATTGCGGCCTATCTGCTTCACCGCATGAATATCGTACTTGGTGAAATCAGCGGCTATGCAGATCAGCCGGGGCGCGCTCCATTCGATCTGGCGAGCCAGCTCCTTTCCACAACGATCGCGGACCAGCAGCTCAAAATCGCCGCGATGATCCACTAGCCAATCCAGATAGAAAAGACCTTGATTAATGACGTTTTCTGATCGTTCTCGCTTGTATTCAATGATGACGGGATAGCCGTTCTCATCTATGCCTAGCGTATCCATGCGCCCGCCGTGGGTCGTGACATACTCCGACGCTAGAAAGCGTATCCCCAGCAAGGATTCCAGGTTGCGCTCGAACAATGTCTGGAGGCCACGCTCAAGGGGCGCTGACGAACCTTCCAGTTCGACCAAGGAATCGCCCTGAATACGAAAAAGCTTCAGATCGCTCATGCCAAGACTTCTTTATCAACTGCTTTATTCTGCTTTGGCACATTCAAGGCCATCATAAAGAAAAAGCATTGAGGAGAAAACGAACGCACCTGCCCACTGAGAGACAGTAAAAACCCGAAGAGCTTCTCTTTAGACGGGACAGGAAGACCGCGTCACGATGGGTGGACCGATGAGTTGTGGCTGAGCCTTCAAGCCAGAAAACAAAAATGCCAGCCGGCTTCTGACCGGCTGGCATTTTCAAAGGGATTCCCGATCGTGAGATCGCTGATCAGAACATGTCGGTTTGTTCCGGCGTCGCCTGCTTGACCGGCTCGGTATCCTCGCGGGCAGCGATGTAGTCGCCGGTGACCATTTGCTTGTAAGTCATGCCGGGGCCGACCATCGGGTAGACGCCGGCGTCGATGTCGATCATCACCTCGAGGAAAGCGGGCCCCTGGAATTCGATGAATTCCTTCAAGGCCGGCACGACTTCCTCGGTCCGCGTGATGCGCTTGGCGAACTCGAAGCCGTCGGCCTGAGCGGTCTTGACGAAGTCCTTGCGGTGCAGGGACTTGTCAGAACCGGTGAAGCGGTCCTCGTAGAACAGCCGCTGCCACTGCCGCACCATGCCGTCACCGACGTTGTTGATCAGCAGCACCTTCACCGGCAGGTTGTAGGTGGTCACCGTCTCCAGCTCGCCCAGGTTCATGCGGATGGAGCCATCGCCGTCGATGTCGATGATCATCCGATCGGGGCGCGCGAAGGCGGCGCCGATCGCGGCGGGCAGGCCGAAGCCCATGGTGCCCATGCTGCCGGAGGTCAGCCACAGCCGCGGCTCGCGGAAATGCAGGTATTGCGCGGCCCACATCTGGTGCTGGCCGACGCCGGTGGAGATGATGGCGCGCCCGTCGGTAAGCTCGTTCAGGCACTCCATCACGTAGTAAGGCTGGATTTTGTCGCTGTTGCGGTTGTAGTTCCAGCCATGCTTTTCCTTGAGCGCCTGGCAGTGCTTGAGCCAGGGACCGAAGTCCTTCTTGAAGCCGTTGCCCTTGCCCCACTCGGTGAGCTGGGCGAGGCTGCGGCCGGCTTCGCCCACGTGGGCCCAGTCCACGCGCTTGACCTTGCCGATCTCGGCGGCGTCGATGTCGATGTGCGCTACCGCCTCAGCAAGCGGCGCGAACATGTCGGGCTGGGCCGCCACCCGGTCGTCGAAGCGAGCGCCGACGGCGATCAGGAAGTCACAGTCCTCGACGGCGTAGTTGGCGTAGGCCGCGCCGTGCATGCCGAGCATGTGCATGGCCAGCGGATCGGTGGTGTCGATCGCGCCCAGTCCCATCAGGGTGGTCACCACCGGAATGTTGAAGGCGTGGGCGAATTCCCGCAGCTCCTCGGCGGCGTCGCCCGAGACCACGCCGCCGCCCACATACAGCAGCGGCCGGTTGCTGCGCTCGAGCATCTCGAAGAACTGCCGGCACTTGCGATCCGACAGCCGCGCGTTGCGCAGCGACTCCAGCCGCTGGCGATAACCGCGGATCGGCAGCAGGCAGGAACCGTCGTAGGTACCGACCCAGTTCTGCACGTCCTTGGGCACGTCGACCACCACCGGCCCGGGACGGCCCGAGCGGGCCACTTCGAAGGCGGTGCGTACGGTGGCTTCCAGCTCTTCCGGCTTGGTCACCAGGAAGACGTGCTTGGCGCAGGAGCCCATGATGTTGACGATGGGAGCTTCCTGGAAGGCATCGGTGCCCATGGCGCCGGTCGGCACCTGACCAGTGATCAGTACCACGGGGACAGAATCCGCCATGCAGTCACGGATGGGCGTGACGCAGTTGGTCGCTCCAGGGCCGGAGGTCACCATGAAGACGCCGACCTTGCCGCTAGCCCGCGCATAGCCGGCCGCCATGAAGCCCGCGCCCTGCTCGTTGGCCGGCACGATCAACCGGATCTGCTCGTCCTGGCTGCGCTGGGCGTTGTAGCTGAAGATGGCGTCGTAGGTGGGCAGGATCGCTCCGCCACTGTAGCCGAATACCGTGTCTACACCCTCGTCGGCGAGCACCTGGATGATGATCTCCGAACCACGCATGGTTTTGCCGGCAAGAGGGTGTTTCTGGGGATTCTGCTTACTAGTCATCGTGGCGTTCTTTGCACTGAAGTGAAGTAGAGGGAATGATGCATGATACGGTGCTTTGCCGCGGCCGAACAAGGGAACCGAAGGCAAGCCCCCGCTCAGGCGCGCCTGCTGCTCATTCGGAAGGGTCTTCCTCGAACGTCAGCGCTGCAGAATTCACACAATAGCGCAAACCGGTCGGCTCCGGGCCATCGGGAAAGACATGGCCAAGGTGCGAGTCGCAGCGAGCGCAAAGAATCTCGGTGCGCACCATGCCGTGGCTGGTATCGAGCGCCTCGGCGATGTGTGCCGGCTCGATGGGCTCCCAGAAGCTGGGCCAGCCGCTGCCGGAGTCGTATTTGGCCTTGGAGCTGAACAGCGGCAAGCCGCAGCCGGCGCAAAGGTAGCGCCCGCGGCCCTTGTGATCGTAGTACTTGCCGGTGAAAGCCGGCTCGGTCCCCTTCTGCCTGAGGATGCGGTACTGTTCTGGCGTCAGCTCACGCCGCCACTCTTCATCGGTCTTGTGAATCTTTTCCATCGCTAGCCGCCTCTTTGCCCAACCAGGAACACTCCACCAGTAGACGCCGGCGCCCGGCCCGGGTTCAGTCGGCAATGGCCTCGACCATGGCCGGCAGCACCACGCCCGCCGGACCGCGCACGCTGAAAGTAGCATCGGCGGAGAACGGCGTCTCTTCCGGATTGACCTCCACCACCACGGCGCCGGCCCGCAAGGCGATGTAAGGCAGCTGGGCCGCCGGCTGCACCAGCGCCGAGGTCCCCACCACCAGCACCAGGTCGGCCGTCGCCATGACCTCCTGGGCGCGGGCATAGGCCTCGGGCGGCAGCAGTTCACCGAACCAGACCACGTCCGGCCGCAGATAGGCCGCGCACTGCCCGCAGCGCGGCACCTCGTCCGGCCGCTCCTCCCACTGCTCGACGATGACATTTTCCAGCGAGCAGCGCACCCGGCTGATGTTGCCGTGCAGCTCGATCACGTCGCTGTTGCCGGCGCGCTGGTGCAGCCCGTCGACGTTTTGCGTCACCACCTTCAACCCCGGACGCAGCCGCTCCCAGCGGGCAAGCGCATAATGGCCGGGATTGGGCTGCACTTGCTGCAGTTGCTGTCGGCGCATGGCGTACCAGTCCCAGACGCGCTTGGGATTGCGCTCGAACCCTTCCGGACTGGCCAGCTCCATGGGATCGAACCGTGCCCACAGGCCCTTTTGGGCGTCGCGGAAGGTGGGCACGCCGCTCTCCGCGGAAATCCCGGCGCCGCTGAACACGGCGACCTGACGCCCGCCGCGCAGCGCCGCCCGCAACTCCCGACCGAGTTCCACCGTCTGACTCAACGCCTATCCCCCCTTTTGCTTTCCTATCCACGCCGATGGCCTACAATATGCCCCCATTCACGCCCGCTAACTGAGCAGAGGCCCATGAGCGAGATCATACTCATCAACATTTCCGGCCAGGACAAGCCCGGGCTCACCGCCTCCCTGATGGGCATCCTGGCCGAATACAACGTTGGCGTGCTCGACATCGGCCAGGCCATGATCCATGACACCCTGTCGCTCGGGATGCTGCTCGAGATCCCCGATCAGGAAAAGCTGTCGCCGGTGCTCAAGGACGTCCTGTTCCATGTCCACCACCTGGGCATGCAGGTGCGCTTCACACCGATCAGCCCCGAACGCTATCAGGAATGGGTCAAGGGCGCCGGCAAGCCGCGCTACGTGGTGACTCTGCTCGGCCGCCGCATCACCGCCGCCCACATCGCCGAGATCGCCCGCGTCATCAGCAGCAACGGCCTCAACATCGAGGACATCCTGCGCCTGTCGGGCCGCGCGCCGCTGCACAAGGGCAGCGAGACCTCCCGCGCCTGCGTCGAGCTGACCGTCCGCGGCTACCCGCTGGATTACGATGCCATGAAGGAGCGCTTCATGGAGATCTCGCAGGAGTACGGGGTCGACATCAGCTTCCAGGAAGACAACATCTACCGACGCAACCGCCGCCTAGTGGTCTTCGACATGGACTCGACCCTGATCCAGCAGGAGGTCATCGACGAGATCGCCAGGGAAGCCGGCGTCTACGAGGAAGTCAGCGCCGTCACCGAGCAGGCCATGCGCGGCGAGCTCGATTTCAAGGAAAGCCTCAAGCGCCGCGTCGCCCTCCTGGAAGGCCTGGACGTCTCGATACTGGAGAAGGTGGCCGCACGCCTCCAGCTGACCGAAGGGGCCGAGCGCCTGCTCCGCAACCTGCGCACCTTCGGCTTCAAGACGGCCGTCATCTCCGGCGGCTTTTCCTATTTCGGCAAGCGCCTGCAGGAGACGCTCGGCCTGGACTACGTCCACGCCAACGAGCTCGAGATCCGCGACGGCAAGCTGACCGGCCGGGTGGTGGGCGAGATCATCGACGGCCAGCGCAAGGCCGAGCTGCTCAAGGAAATCGCCAAGAAAGAGCAGATCAGCCTGGAGCAGGTGATCGCCGTCGGCGACGGCGCCAACGACCTGCCGATGCTGCGCGTGGCGGGACTGGGCATCGCCTTCCACGCCAAGCCGCTGGTCAAGCGCAGCGCCCGCCAGTCCATCTCCACCCTGGGGCTGGACGGCATCCTCTACCTCATGGGCTACAAGGACACCGACACCCCGGCCTGATCGGCCGCCAGCGGGGCGGCGCCTGGCAGCTCCGCCGTCCTCCGCCTGCACCATCCACTGACAGCAGAGTTCGACGATGACCGCACCAGTAGAAGTCTATCGCAACAGCGTTCAAGCCTGGGAAATCGACCAGATGGGCCACATGAACGTGCAGTTCTATGTGGACAAGTCGGCCATCGGCCTGGCCGTGCTGGCGCACCATCTGGGGCTGGGCCCGGACTTCACCCGTCGGACCGGAATGCGCCTCATCCCGCGCCAGCACCACATCCGCTTCCTGCGCGAGCAGCGTGCTGGGGCGCCGCTGCAGATGACGGCCGGGGTGCTGGAGAGCGGCCCTGAGCGGCTGCGCATCCTGCAGGAACTGACCAATCCGGCCAGTGGCGACATCGCTGCCGCCTTCACGCTGGAGGTCGAGCTGGCCGACCTGGAAAGTCGCACCACCCGTCCGCTGCCCGAGGCGACGCTGGCCGCCGCCGAGCGGCTGAAGACCGAGCTGCCCACCCATGCCGCGCCCCGCGGCCTGGAGCTTTATCCGCCGCGGCCACGCCCGACGCTGGAGGAAGCGGAAAGCCTGGGCATGCTGGCAACGTATCACGGCGTCGTCGGCCCAGCCATGTGCGACCTCGACGGCCGGCTGGCCACACGCGCCTACATGGGCATCGTGTCCGACGCCGTGCCCAATCTGCTGGTGCAGGTGCATGGCGCCGACCGCACCGACTGGGGGCTTGGCGGCGCCGCGCTGGAGTACCGCTTCGTCTACCATGACGCCCCGCGCGCCGGCGACCTGATCACCGTCCGCAGCGCCATCAAGCAGATCGCTGCCAAAACCTACGGCTTCGTGCACTGGCTGTTCGACCTGAGCACCGGCCAGGCCTTCGCCACGGCCGAGGTGGTCGCGGTCATCCTCGACCTCAAGGCCCGCCGCGCCATCGAAATCCCCGACAGCCTGCGCGCCAACCTCGAACGCCATCTGGTGCCCGGCCTCAGCGTCTGAGACCATCGCCTCCCGCTCGGCATGCGCAAGCCGGCCGCAAGGCCGGCCAGACCTCGCCGCCGCTCCTGACCGGCTGCCGGCAGCCGGTCAGGAACGCTCGGCCCGAGGCTCCACCTGCTCCACCCAGACGACACCGTCCAGCACCTGCCAGCGCACGTTGTAGCCAGCCAGCCAGACGCCATGCTGGCGTCCGCTCTCGGCCTGCCGGTAGGCCGGCCGTGGATCGAGCGCCAGCGTCTCTTCAATGAGACCACGCAACGCTCGCGGCTTGTCGGCCAGCTGCCGCAGAGCCTGCTCGCGGAAGCGCACCGGCCACCGCCGTGGCGGCTCGCCGAAGCCGGCCGGCGGCTGGGCGCTCGGCAAGGCATCGCTGTAGGGGATGTAGGGTTTGATGTCGAGCACCGGTGTGCCGTCCACCAGGTCGTGATTGCGCAGCAGCAGCCCGCGCTGCCCGGGCCGCTCCAGGAGGCCGGCCAGCTCTACCACCGACAGGCCGATGGGATTGGGCCGAAACGGCGAGCGGGTGGCGTATACACCGAGCCGGCGGTTGCCGCCCAGGCGCGGCGGACGCACGGTGGGCGACCAGCCTTGCCCGGCGTTGGCATGGAACAGGAACAGCAGCCAGACGTGCGAGCACGTTTCCAGCCCGCGCAAGCTGTCCGGATGATCATAGGGCGGCAGCAGCACGAGCTCGGCAGTGGCGCTGGGCACCAGGCCCGGCTGGCGCGGCGTGCCGAAGCGATCGTCGAAGCAGCTGCGCACGAAGCCGATGGGCGTCAGCGCGACGGAATCCGGCAGGGCATGGTGGTGCATGGGCACGCCTCCATTCAGACCCGATCCTGGGCAGCGCCCCTTGCCTGCTGCCGGTCAGCCCCCACGTCGAGGGTCGGTCAACACAAGGAGGTGAGCCGATGCCGCAAGATCTTACTGGCAAAAAAATCGCGATCCTGGTTGCCGACGGCTTCGAGCAGTCGGAGATGACGGAGCCGCGCAAGGCGCTCGATCGCGCCGGCGCCGAAACTATCCTGATCTCGCCCAGCGAAGGCAAGGTCAAGGCCTGGCAGCATACCGACTGGGGCGACGAGTTTCCGGTCAACATGCCGCTGCAGCAGGCCAACGCCGATGACTTCGACGCCCTCGTGCTGCCCGGCGGGGTTTTCAATCCGGACAGGCTACGCATCCAGCCCAAGGCGGTCGCGTTCGTGCGCGCCTTCTTCGAGGCCGGCAAGCCGGTCGCCGCCATCTGCCACGGCCCCTGGACGCTGATCGAGGCCAGGGTGGTCCAAGGCCGCACCCTGACGTCCTGGCCTTCCCTCAAGACCGACCTGGAAAACGCCGGCGCGCATTGGGTCGACGAGGAAGTGGTAGTCGACCAGGGACTGGTCACCAGCCGCAAGCCGGACGACCTGCCCGCCTTCAACCGCGCCATGCTGGAAGAGTTCGCCGAAGGCATCCACCAGCGCCAGCACCGGGCCTATACCCAGCGGCAACACCGGCCTTCGGCCCATTGAGCGCGCTGCGGCCGGACGGGTCTCCGGCCGCCTGGACCGTTCACGGAGACGCTCTTCGCCGAGGAGCGTCTCCTTCATAAGTATTTGAAACTTTACAGCATGTCCCCACCTTGGCTTAGGCGGCGGCAGTTGGCCGCGGATCACAGCTGTCGTACAACAAGCAGAAGAGTCGTCGAGGGTGGCGGAGACAAGGCGGAATCTGTTTGTTCGCTTCGATCAGGCCGAGGTCGCATTCTGCCGGCAGATCAATCGTAGCGCCCACCGACTCCCGGTCCGCCGCTTCTTCGCCTGCGTCAGCCGGCTCGGCAATGGTGTCTTCTGGTACACGCTACTGCTCATCCTGCTATTGGTCCATGGCCTGCACGGCCTGAAGCCGCTGCTGCACATCATCGCCGTCGGCCTGGCGGGGGTCGTGGTCTACAAGGTCCTGAAATGCAATCTGATCCGTGAGCGGCCGTTCATCATGTCAAGGGACATTCTGTGCGGCAGCCCACCCCTGGACCGCTACAGCTTCCCTTCCGGCCACACCCTGCATGCGACCTCCTTCAGCATCCTGATCATGTATTACTTCCCGGCATTCGGCTGGGTGGTGCTGCCGTTCGCGGTGCTGGTGGCGCTGTCGCGGGTCGTCCTCGGGCTGCACTATCCGACCGACGTGCTCGCCGGCGCCGCCATCGGCGGTGCCCTGGCCTCCGGCAGCCTGCTGCTAGTCGGCTAGAGGCTCAGCGAAAGGCGGGGGGCGAGAAAATGTTCACGGTACGCAGCACCGCCTCCGAGTCGCTGCGGATCTCGTGCGGCTCGCCCGCCTCGATCAGCAACATCAGCCCCGGCCGCAAGCGCACCTCCTCGCCGGCGACAATGGCCCGGCCGGTCCCGGACAGCACCAGCAGCCATTGATCGCTCTCGGCGTGCTGGCTCTCGAGGCTGCTGTTCTGCCCGTGCGACTGCAGCACCATAGTGGCCGCCTGAGACCGATCGTTGCCCGCCAGCACCATGAACCCGTCGGGCATCTCGGTTAGATTTACCGCACGCATTGCCTTTCCCTCTTGCCGCTCTTCCCTGAGCGCCCACCCGTCGAGGCTGGGCACCTGTGACGGGAACGCCGCGCGCACTGGCCGCGCTCCCGCCCTCAATCATCCGCTCCCTCCCCCTGCCGCCAGACGATCCGCAGCAGGGTTCGAACCTCGTCGTCGCTGACTTGCCTGAAGTCCTCGTACCAGTTGCCGACGCCAAGGAACAGCTCCGGCGTCAGCGGACAAATCACCTCGTCGCCCTCTTCCTCGAGCAGTTGCACGGTATCCGGCGGCGCCACCGGCACCGCCACCACGATGCGCCTGGGCCGGTGCTGCCGCAGCGCCAGCACGGCCGCCCGCATGGTGGCGCCGGTGGCGAGGCCATCGTCAACCAGCACCACCTCCCGCCCCGCCAGCTGCGGCATGGGCCGGCTGCCACGATAGGCTCGCTCGCGGCGCGCGATTTCTTGGGCCTCTTTCTGCTTGACCCGTTCGATCGCGGCCGGCGAGATCCCCAACTGGGCGACCAGCTCATGGTTCAGCACCTCGATCCCGCCGGTGGCGATGGCTCCCATGGCTAGCTCCTCGTGCCCGGGCACCCCCAGCTTGCGCACCAGCATCACGTCCACCTCTAGCCCCAGCCGCTGCGCGATCACGGCCGCCACCGGCACGCCGCCGCGCGGCAGCGCCAGCAGCAGCGCGCCCGACGCCACCCGTCCCTCCAGCAAATCGGCCAGCCGCTCCCCGGCATCCTGACGATCGACGTACCGCATGTTCTTCCCAGCGACAATTCAACCAGTGACCCGCGTTGGCGACATAGTGTCGGCGTCGCTCCGGCGGGCCCAATTTCGCGACATCCCTATACTGGGTCTCTGCCCTGCTAAACCAAGGCGGGCGGGATGTGCCGGCACGGTGGAAAGCCCGCGCCACGGCCTGCTCGCCCAAGCTGGCGCCAAAGCCACAGGGCGCCAATATCAGCATCCATCAGAATTGAAACATTTGGAATTAGCAGCGCGTTCTCAGCGGGAAGGGAAGCACGGACGCGGCGTGCTGGAGCGCTAACCCGTCACTGGCGGCAAGGCTTGGCAGACATGAAAGACCGTAAAAGCGCAGGCAGGCCTGGAAAAGCGTCCCCTGCTTCACCGCCATCGGTCCGGGCGGCTGGCCTTCGCGGCTGGCCTTCGCCGCTGACAAAGCCATCCGCCTGCCCCTTCGGGCGCCGACAGACGGCTGCCCGTTACCAGTAGCCCCTCCCTTTTACGTCTTGGCTAGCCTTTGGCGGCAGCATCGCGCATCATGGGGCTGTCGGGGGCAAGTTCCGGCATGTCGACGGACACTATCGCATACCTCGTCAGTCTCTGGTGCTGCCCCGCCACCAGGCGGGCCTTTTCGGCATGAGCGCGCATCACCATCATCACGGTCATCACGGTCACGACCACGGCGGCAAGCGCTCCAGCGGTCGCTCGCTGGGGATTAGCGTCGTTCTCACGCTCGGCTATGCCGTCGTCGAGCTGATCGGCGGCCTGGCGTCCGGCTCGCTGGCGCTGATCAGCGACGCCGGCCACATGTTCACCGACGCCACGGCGCTCGCACTCGGCTGGCTCGCCGCCCGCATCGCCACCCTGCCGCCCACCTCCAGGCACAGCTTCGGCTATCAGCGGGCGGAAGTGGTCGGCGCCCTGCTCAACGGCCTGTTCATGCTGGTGATCGTGACCACGATCTCTATCGAAGCGCTGGAACGCTTCCGCCAGCCGCAGGAGGTCGCTGGCGGCACCGTCATCCTGGTCGCCGGCGTCGGCCTGCTGCTCAATCTCGGGGTCGCCTGGATACTGCACAGCGGCGAGCAGACCCTGAACACCCGCGGCGCCCTGTTGCACGTCATGGGCGACCTGCTGGGCTCCATCGGCGCGCTGGCCGCCGGCATCGTGATCCACTTCACCGGCTGGACACCCATCGACCCGCTGCTGTCACTGCTCATCTCCGGCCTCATCCTGGCCTCCAGCCTGGTGCTCATCCGCGACGTGCTGCATGTCTTCATGGAAGGCGTGCCGTCCCACCTCAGCCTGGAGGAAATCGGCCGCACCCTGGCTCGCGAGTCGGGCGCGCTGCAAGTGCACGACCTGCACGTCTGGGCGCTGTCGTCCAATGTCTATTCGCTATCGGCCCATGTCATGCTTCACAACATGGAGGAGTGGCCGCAGGTGCTCTCCCGCGCGCAGCAGCTGCTCAAGGAGCGCTTCGGCATCACCCACGTCACGCTGCAGCCGGAGATCGTCCAGGAAGTGACCCTCATCCGCGACGCCAAGCGGCTGACCCCGAACGAAACCCGACCGCGCAGCTGACGTCACGACGCGCCACGGCGTTCTGCCGTACCCTGCCGCCTGACCACAACGATGCCGCTTGCGCCGAGCGCGCCAGCGCGCGCTGTCAGAGCTAGCACTCTCCGGCCAGAAGTGCTAAAACTTTGCGCCGATTGTCTGGTCGTCGTGACCTAACGTCGTGTTTTTAGAGGAATACCATGCCCATCTACGAATATCAGTGCAGCGAGTGCAATAAACGTCACGAGGCTCTTCAGGGAATCAACGATCCGGAACTCACCGATTGCCCCCACTGCGGCAAGCCGGGCTTGAAGCGGCTGATCTCCGCCGCCGCCTTCCGGCTCAAGGGCACCGGCTGGTACGAGACTGACTTCAAGACCGGCAACAAGCGCAACCTGGCCGACGACGGCAGCAGCAGCTCCTCCGGCAACGAAACCAAGAGCACCGGCACCGACGACTGAGCGCCCGCCGTCCCCACTGGCCCGTAGTCCATGCGCCATTGCTTGCGCGGCTACGGGCCAGACCTTACTATTGCCCGCCGTAGGCTGGCTCGTCTCCGGAACGCGCAGAATCAGCCGTTTGCGATGTTCGGCGGCGTTCTCCGGCAACCGGCCACGCCACTTGCTCGCCAAGACGATGCCCTCCGCCTTTCCGGACGGCACAGCGTCCTTGCAAGAACTGGCTTGTTAGCAGCGCGCCGTGGCGCGCTTTTCGTCAATTCAGTGACTCCGTGGAGTGCTCATGCGCAGCCACTATTGCGGCCACATCAACGAATCTCACATCGGCCAAGAGGTTGAAGTTTGCGGTTGGGTCCACCGCCGACGTGACCATGGCGGCGTGATTTTCATCGACCTGCGCGACCGGGAGGGCCTGCTGCAAGTGGTGTCCGATCCGGATTTCCCGGAGCCTTTCGCGCAGGCCGATCGGGCGCGCAACGAGTACGTGCTGCGCGTCAAGGGCAAGGTCAGGGCGCGGCCAGAAGGCACCGAGAACCCGGACCTGGCCACCGGCAAGGTGGAGCTGCTGGCGCAAGAGATCGAAATCCTCAATCGCGCCAAGCCGCTGCCCTTCCAGCTCGATGAGGAGGTGGGCGAGGAAACCCGGCTGCGTTACCGCTATCTCGACCTGCGCCGACCGGAGATGCAGCGCAATCTGTTCACCCGCGCCCGGGTCAACAGCGTGCTGCGCCGCTTCCTCGACCGCGAGGGCTTCATCGACGTCGAGACCCCTATGCTGACCCGGGCCACGCCGGAAGGCGCCCGCGACTATCTGGTGCCGAGCCGGGTGCATCCGGGCGAGTTTTACGCCCTGCCGCAGTCGCCGCAGCTGTTCAAGCAGCTGCTGATGGTGGCCGGCTTCGACCGCTACTACCAGATCGTGCGCTGCTTCCGCGACGAGGACCTGCGCGCCGACCGGCAGCCGGAGTTCACCCAGCTCGACATCGAGACCTCCTTCCTCAATGAGGAGCAGATCATCGACATCATGGAGCGCATGCTGCGCGAGCTGTTCGCCGAGGTGCTGCAGGTCGAGCTGCCCAACCCCTTCCCGCGCATGCGCTATGCAGAGGCGATGGAGCGCTTCGGCGTCGACAAGCCGGACCTGCGCATCCCGCTGAAGCTGGTCGAGGTCAAGGACCTGATGCAGGGCGTCGAGTTCAAGGTCTTCGCCGGCCCTGCGCAGGATCCCAGGGGCCGGGTCGCGGCGCTGCGGGTACCCAACGGCGGCGAGCTGTCGCGCAAGCAGATCGACGACTACACCGCCTACGTGGCCCGCTACGGCGCCAAGGGCCTGGCCTACATCAAGGTCAACGACAAGGCCAAGGGGCGCGACGGGCTGCAGTCGCCGATTTTGAAGTTCCTCCCCGATGCCGTCATTGAGGGCATCCTCAGCCGCACCGGCGCCGAGGACAACGACATCATCTTCTTCGGCGCCGACAAGGCCAAGGTCGTCAACGAGTCGCTGGGCGCGCTGCGGGTCAGGCTGGGCCACGACCTCGGGCTGGTCGAGCCGGGCTGGCGACCGCTGTGGGTGGTCGACTTCCCGATGTTCGAGTACGACGAGAAGGACGGCCGCTACTACTCGCTGCACCACCCGTTCACGGCGCCCAAGGTCGGCAGCGTGGAGGAGCTGCAGAACCGCGATCCGGAGGAAATCCTCTCGCGCGCCTACGACCTGGTGCTCAACGGCACCGAGGTCGGCGGCGGCTCGGTCCGCATCCACCGCCAGGACATGCAGCAGGCGGTGTTCGCCCTGCTGGGCATCGACGCCGAGGAAGCAAAGGAGAAGTTCGGCTTCCTGCTGAACGCGCTGGAGTACGGCGCGCCACCGCATGCCGGCATCGCCTTCGGGCTGGACCGCCTAGTCATGCTGATGACCGGCTCCAGCTCCATCCGCGAAGTCATGGCCTTCCCCAAGACCCAGACCGCCAGCGACCTGATGACGGAGGCGCCGGCGCCGGTAACCGAGGAGCAGCTGCGCGAGCTACACATCCGCCTGCGCCTGCCACCACGCGAATGACCTGGCCGGCGCGCCGGCCAGGCACCTCCATGCAAAACAAAACGCCCGCCTCCCCCGCATGGGGAGGACGGGCGTTTCGCTTCCGGGAGCGCAGGCTTACGCCGCTTCCTTCACCTTCTCGAAGGTGAACTTGCCGTCCTGGACGCCCACCTGGATGGTGTCGCCGGGGCCGAAGCGGCCGCGCAGAATCTCCTGGGCCAGCGGGTTCTCGATCCGGCTCTGGATGGCCCGCTTGAGCGGCCGGGCGCCATACACCGGATCGAAGCCCGCTTCGCCGATCAGATCCAGCGCCTCCTCGCTGAACTCGATGCTGATGTCGCGATCGGCCAGCCGCTGCGCCAGATAACCGGTCTGGATACGGGTGATGGCGTGGATCTGCTCGCGGCCCAGCGGCCGGAACACCACCACCTCATCCACTCGGTTGACGAACTCCGGCCGGAAGTGGCTGGTGAGCACGTCCATCAGGTCGCTCCTGAGCTGCTCGTAGGGAACCTGGCCGATGCGCTCCTGAATCATGCTGGAGCCGAGGTTGGAGGTCATCACCACCACGGTGTTGCGGAAGTCTACCGTGCGCCCGTGGGAGTCGGTCAGGCGGCCGTCGTCCAGCACCTGCAGCAGGATGTTAAAGACGTCCGGATGGGCCTTTTCCACCTCGTCCAGCAGGATCACCGAATAAGGCTTGCGCCGCACCGCTTCGGTCAGATAGCCGCCTTCCTCGTAGCCCACGTAGCCGGGCGGCGCGCCGATCAGCCGCGCCACGGCGTGCTTCTCCATGTACTCCGACATGTCGATGCGGATCATGGCCTCCTCGGTGTCGAACAGGAAGGCCGCCAGCGCCTTGCACAGCTCGGTCTTGCCGACGCCGGTGGGTCCCAGGAACAGGAAGGAGCCATTGGGCCGGTTGGGATCGGCCAGCCCCGCCCGCGCCCGGCGAATGGCGTTGGACACCGCCTCCACGGCCTCGTCCTGGCCCACCACCCGCTTGCGCAGCTCTTCCTCCATGCGCAACAGCTTCTCCCGCTCGCCCTCCAGCATCTTGGAGACCGGGATGCCGGTCCACTTGGAGACCACCTCGGCGATCTCCTCGTCGGTGACCCGGTTACGCAGCAGCCGCATCTCTTGCATCTCGGCCTGGGTGGCCATGTCCAGCTGGCGCTCCAGCTCGGGAATGCGGCCGTACTGCAGCTCCGACATGCGGGTCAGGTCGCCGGCGCGGCGCGCCGTCTCCAGCTCCTGCCGGGCACGCTCCAGGGCCTCCTTGATGTTGTGGGCGCCCTGCACCGCCGCCTTCTCGGTGTTCCAGATCTCTTCCAGCTCCTTGTACTCGGCCTCCACCCGCGCGATCTCGTCCTCGAGCGCCTCTAGCCGCTTCTTAGAAGCCTCGTCGGTTTCCTTGGACAGCGCCTCGCGCTCGATTTTGAGCTGGATCAGCCGCCGCTCCAGCCGGTCCATCTCCTCCGGCTTGGAGTCGATCTCGATGCGGATGCGCGCCGCGGCCTCGTCGACCAGGTCGATGGCCTTGTCGGGCAGGTTGCGATCCGTGATGTAGCGGTGCGACAGCGTCGCCGCCGCGACGATGGCCGGGTCGGTGATCTCGACCCCGTGGTGGACCTCGTAGCGTTCCTTGAGCCCGCGCAGGATGGCGATGGTGTCCTCCACCGACGGCTCGTCCACCAGTACCTTCTGGAAACGCCGCTCCAGCGCCGCATCCTTCTCGATGTACTGGCGATACTCGTCCAGGGTGGTGGCGCCGATGCAGTGCAGCTCGCCGCGCGCGAGCGCGGGCTTGAGCATGTTGCCGGCGTCCATGGCGCCCTCGGCCTTGCCGGCGCCGACGATGGTGTGGATCTCGTCGATGAACAGGATGATCTGGCCCTCTTGCTTGGCCAGGTCGTTCAGCACCGCCTTGAGGCGCTCCTCAAACTCGCCGCGGAACTTGGCACCGGCGATCAGCGCGCCCATGTCCAGCGCCAGCAGGCGCTTGCCCTTGAGCTGCTCCGGCACCTCGCCGTTAACGATGCGCTGCGCCAGCCCCTCGACGATGGCGGTCTTGCCCACGCCCGGCTCGCCGATCAGCACCGGGTTGTTCTTGGTGCGCCGCTGCAGCACCTGGATGGTGCGGCGGATCTCGTCGTCACGGCCGATCACAGGATCCAGCTTGCCCTGCTCGGCCCGCTCAGTGAGGTCGATGGTGTACTTCTCCAGCGCCTGGCGGTGATCCTCGGCGTTGGGATCGTCCACTTTCTGCCCGGCGCGCAGCTCGTCGATGGCCTTGCTGATCGACTCCTGGCTGGCGCCCGCACGGCGCAGCAGCTCACCCAGCTGCCCGCCGCTCTCCACCGCGGCCAGCACGAACAGCTCGGTGGAGATGTACTGGTCCTTGCGCTTCTGCGCCAACCGGTTGGTCAGGTTGAGCAACCGGCCCAGCTCGCTGGAGATGTGCACGTCGCCGTGCGTGCCGGAAACCGTCGGCAAGCGCTCCAGCGCCTCGCCCAGCTGCGAGCGCAGATAATTGACGTTGACGCCGGCCTTGTTCAGTAGCTGCCGCGTGGTGCCGCCTTCCTGGTCCAGCAGCGCCGTCATCAAGTGGATCGGCTCGATGAACTGATGATCGCGTCCCACCGCCAGGCTCTGCGCATCCGCCAGCGCGAGCTGGAACTTAGTGGTGAATTTATCCATTCGCATCCTGGTTATCCCTCATCTTTCTCAGGCCGAGCGACTAGCACTCTGCCTACTCGACTGCTAACTGATAACAAGAGACCACGAATTTGTGAAATAGATCCCAGTCAAGTTTTCCGCGAATCCCCAGCAAGCTGGAGCCGCCAGGCTTGCTCGCCAAGGCCGGAGGGACGTTCAGTCTTGCAGCCAGATCAGCGTCGCCATACGCCCGGTGCGACCGTCGCGGCGATAGGAAAAGAACTGCTCGGCCTGCCGGACGGTGCAGAAGCCGCCGCCGTAAATCGCCTCCACCCCGACCCGCTGCAGGCGCTGCCGGGCCAGGGCATACAGATCCGCCAGCCAGCGACCCCGCGGCGAAGGCCGGAAGCACTGCGCCGCGGCGGCATCGGCGGCGACGAACTGCGCCCGCACTTCCTCGCCGACCTCGAAGGCGTCGGGGCCGATGGCTGGCCCCAGCCAGGCCAACAGGCTTCCTGCCGGCCGCTGCATGGCGGCCACCGCCGCCTCCAGCACCCCGCCCAGCAAGCCACGCCAGCCGGCATGAGCGACCGCCACCACGCTGCCAGCCGTGTCGCACAGCAAGACCGGAAGACAGTCGGCGGTCATCACCACGCAGACCTGGCCGGGCCGATCGCACCAGGAAGCATCGGCACGCGCTCCCGGCGCGCCCGCCGGCACCACCGCCGTCCCGTGCACCTGCTGCAGCCAGGACGGCTCGGCGGGAAGGGCGAGATGGCGGTGCAGCCGGCGGCGGTTCTCGGCCACCGCCCCCGGCTCATCGCCGGTGTGCTCGGCCAGATTGAGGCTGGCATAGGGCGGCTTGCTGACGCCGCCCTGGCGGGTGCTTTGCGCCGCCCGCACCCAGGCGGGGGCCGGCCAGTCCGGCACCAGAATGCCGGGCTCAGTCTCTCGCTCCATGCTCCGTCGACTCCTGTTCCAGCAAATCCAGCAATGCCTGCATGTCAGCCGGCGGCGGCGTCTCCCAGTGCAGCGCCTCACCGCTGGCCGGATGGATCAGCCCCAGCCGGGTGGCGTGCAGCGCTTGACGCCGAAACCCGCTCAGCGCATCGCGCAAGGCCTCGCTGGCGCCCTTGGGCAGCTTGAGCCGCCCGCCGTAAAGGGGATCGCCTACCAGCGGGTAGCCGATATGGGCCATATGCACCCTGATCTGGTGGGTACGCCCCGTTTCCAACACCACCCGCAGCAGCGTGTGGGCCGGAAAGCGGCGCTCGATGCGGTAATGCGAAATCGCCTCGCGGCCGTTCTCGACCACTGCCATGCGCAACCGGTCGCGCGGATGCCGGCCGATGGGCGCCTCGACCGTGCCGCCGCCGGTCAGGGCTCCAGCCACCAGAGCCAGGTACTCCCGCTGCACGCTGCGCTCCTGCAACTGGGCCACCAGCGAGTTGTGCGCCTGCAGCGTCTTGGCGACCACCATCAGGCCGCTGGTCTCCTTGTCGAGGCGGTGCACGATGCCGCTGCGTGGCACCCCCGCCAGCGCGGGCTCGTGGTGCAGCAGCGCATTCTGCACCGTCCCCTCGGCGTTGCCCGCGCCCGGATGCACCACCAGCCCAGCCGGCTTGTCGAGCACCAGGATGTGCTCGTCCTCGAACACGATGTTCAAATCGATGGCCTGCGGGCGGACGGTGATGATGTCCTCCAGCACCGCCTGCACTTCCACCCGCTCGCCGCCGAACACCTTGTCCCGCGGGCGCACGATCCGGCCATCCACCAACACCGCCCCCTCGCGCACCCACTGCTGCATGCGGCTGCGGGAAAACTCGGGAAACAGCTGCGCAAGCACCTGATCCAGGCGGCTGCCAGCGCTCTCGGCGGGAATCACCGCGCTCCGTCGTATGGTTTCGGACATCGTCGGTCGCAACTCTGCTCGATGGTCATTGGGGCCCGCGATTTTCCCCATAATGCCATGCGAAAGACAAAGGGGCAGCGCTGGGCGGCGGCCACGCAGCGGCCGCTATGAGCGCGGCCGCCGTTTGCCTACAATGGACGCTGCCCAAAGCTGGATGGATGCCATGACGCTCAAGTTACTACGTGCCCTGCCCCTGATATTGCTGCTGGCCGGCTGCTCCAGCCTGGGCAGCGTCGAAGACAATGAGGACGCCAGCGCCGAACAGCTCTACGAGCAGGCCCGCGCCGCCATGCGCGCCAAGAACAACGAGCGGGCCCTGGAGCTGCTGGAAACCCTGCAAGCCCGCTATCCGTTCGGCGACCATGCCCTGCAGGCGCAGCTCGACCTCATCTACATGTATTTCAAGAACGACGAATGGGATGCCGCCATCTCGGCGGCCGATCGCTTCATGCGCCTCAACCCGACCCATCCGCGGGTCGACTACGCCCTTTACATGCGTGCCAGCGCCAACATGGAGCGGGGCGGCAACTTCATCTCCAGAAAGTTCAGGCTCAACCGCGCGCTGCGCGATCCCGCCCCGCTGCGTCAGGCCCTGGCCGACTTCCAGCGGCTGGTCATCGACCACCCTGACAGCATCTACAGCAAGGACGCGCGCGTCCGCATCGCCGCCCTGCGCAACCAGCTAGCCGAGCACGAGCTGGCCGTGGCACGCTTCTACCAAAGCCGCTCGGCCTACGTCGCCGCCGCTAACCGGGCCAAGACCATCCTCACGGAGTACCAGGACACGCCGGCGGTCGAGCCCGCGCTGGCCATCCTGGTGGAGGCCTACGAGCACCTCGGCCTCTCCGACCTGCGCGATGACGTGCTGCGAATCATCCGCCAGCACTATCCCAACCATCCCGTGCTGGGCACGGCCGGCTAGCCAAGCGGCGCCGATCCCAAAACCTACCGGCAGGGCTCGCCGTCAAGGGCCGGCCGCGCCGGCGCGATTGCAGCAGGAATTCCTGACAAGCGGACCGGCCGGCAGGGCTTACACCGCATCCTCGTCTAGCTCGCCGGTGCGGATGCGGATCACCTTCTCCACCGGCGTCACGAAGATCTTGCCGTCGCCGATCTTGCCGGTCCGGGCGGCGCTGATGATGGCGTCGATGCAGCGGTCGACCTGGTCGTCGGTCACCACGATCTCTACCCGCATCTTGGGCAGAAAATCCACCACGTACTCGGCCCCGCGGTAGAGCTCGGTGTGCCCTTTCTGGCGGCCGAAGCCCTTCACTTCGGTCACCGTCATGCCAGTGATGCCGATTTCGGACAGCGCCTCGCGCACGTCGTCAAGCTTAAACGGCTTGATGATGGCTTCGACCTTCTTCATTCCACAATCCTCTTCTGCACGCTATACCCAAGCGGCGGTCAGAACACGGAGCGCGCGCTGGATGCCTGATTTTCCACTCAACGGCCACCAGCGCCTCCCGGCCCCGCCCTTTCGATTGCTGCCAGCTTATGGCTGGTGCCGGCCCGATGGCGAGACAATATAGCAACGCTGGAGCGGAGCCAGGCAGCAACTCGGCGGCAATCACTTCGACGAACCGCTCGTCGGGATGGGGCAAATCGCAATCATGGGACATGACGACCGCGCGCCGGTTTTGCTCTTCTGGGTCGATCACACCCAGCTTGGCGGCAGACTCACGCGTTAGGACATCTCCCTATCGCCAACCCGTATCCTGTCCCAGCATCCCTTGTCCCCCGTTCCATCATTCGGGCAAACCGGGAATGGACACTTCCGCTCGCCAATCGTCGGACGGCTTCGCCTTCGTCCTCGCCAGGCCCGATCGAACATAGGCCACCGCCATAGCCCGCGCCTCGGCGACGAGGGACTCGATATGGGACGGCGAAAGCTCATCCGCGGCAACCAGGTCCAATAGCGACCGGCCTTGGAAAGCTTTCATTTTCAGCAACAAAGGTGGATGCGCGATGCCCTGTGCGAGCAGGGGCCGCGTGCGGCAGACTGGAAGGTACCGGAAGAGCTGGCGGGTGGCTGGCAGGAAAAGCTTCCCTGCCGGCGGGAAAGCGAAGCGGCAACGTGCCTCAAAAGGACTGCCACAGAAGCGCAGGCGATGCCGAGAGCATGAAGGCAGGAAAGAACCCTCCTGCCTCCACGGCGAACCTGCGCGTTCTCTCTGGACGCTCCGCGCCTCTGTGACGGCCGGGTCTTAGGCCCCGAGCAGCTCCTTCATGCGAGCGCCGATTTCGGTCGGCGAGCGCACGGTGGCAACACCCGCGGCTTCCAGCGCCGCGTACTTGTCCTTGGCGCTGCCCTTGCCGCCGCTGATGATGGCGCCGGCGTGGCCCATGCGCTTGCCCGGAGGCGCGGTGACGCCCGCAATGTAGGCGACCACCGGCTTGGTCACGTGGGCCTTGATGTACTCGGCAGCCTCTTCCTCGGCGGTGCCGCCGATCTCGCCCACCATGACGATGCCCTTGGTCTGCGGGGCGGCCTCGAACAGCTCCAGGCAGTCGATGAAGGACATGCCGTGGATCGGGTCACCGCCGATGCCCACGCAGGTGCTCTGGCCGAGGCCAATGTCGGTGGTCTGCTTGACCGCCTCATAGGTCAGCGTGCCGGAGCGGGAGACGATGCCGATGGAGCCCGGCATGTGGATGTGGCCCGGCATGATGCCGATCTTGCACTCACCCGGCGTAATGATGCCCGGGCAGTTGGGACCGATCAGGCGTACGTCGTCCATGCCGTCCAGCGCCGCCCGCACCTTCAGCATGTCCAGCACCGGAATGCCTTCGGTGATGCAGGCGATGACCTTGATGCCGGCTTCGGCCGCCTCGAGAATCGCGTCGGCCGCGAACGCCGCCGGCACGTAAATCATGCTGGCGGTGGCGCCGGTCTCCTCGACGGCTTCGCGCACGGTGTTGAACACGGGCAGGCCCAGGTGGGTCTGGCCGCCGCGACCCGGAGTCACGCCTCCGACCAGCTTGGTGCCGTAGGCCAGCGCCTGCTCAGAGTGGAAGGTGCCCTGCTGACCGGTAAAGCCCTGGCAGATCACCTTGGTGTTCTTATCGACCAGAATACTCATGTCGAATCCTCGCTCGGCGCTTACTGGTTGACAGCGGCCACGACCTTCTTGGCCGCATCGGTCAGGTCATCGGCAGGGATCAGGTTGAGGCCGCTGTTGGCCAGCAGCTGCTTGCCCTGTTCCACGTTGGTGCCTTCCAGGCGCACCACCACCGGCACCTTGACGCCCACGTCCTTCACCGCGGCGATGATGCCTTCGGCAATCATGTCGCAGCGGACGATGCCGCCAAAGATGTTGACCAGGATGCCCTCGACCTTGGGGCTGGACAGGATCAGCTTGAACGCCTCGGTGACGCGCTCCTTGGTCGCGCCGCCGCCGACGTCCAGGAAGTTGGCCGGTTCGCCACCATGCAGCTTGATCACGTCCATGGTCGCCATGGCAAGACCGGCGCCGTTGACCATGCAGCCGATGTTGCCGTCCAGGGTGATGTAGTTGAGGTTGTGCTCGGCCGCCTTGACCTCGGTCTCGTCTTCCTGGCTGGTGTCGCGCATGGCGGCCAGCTCAGGCTGACGGCCCACGTCGATAGCGTTCTGGTCAATGTTGACCTTGGCGTCCAGCGCCAGCAGCTGGCCATCGCCGGTGACGATCAGAGGGTTGATCTCGATCAGCGACAGGTCCTTATCGATGAAGACCTGGTACAGGGCCTGCATGATCTTGACCAGCTGCCCGACCTGCTTGCCTTCCAGGCCCAGACCGAAGGCGATCTCGCGGCCCTGATAGGGCTGCAGCCCGGTCACCGGATTGACGGTGGTGGTCAGGATCTTCTCCGGCGTCTTGGCGGCAACTTCCTCGATGTCCATGCCGCCGGCCGCAGAGGCCATGAAGGTAATGCGCCGCCGGGACCGGTCCACCAGCGCGCCCAGATAGAGCTCGCTCTTGATGTCCAGCCCTTGCTCGACCAGGACCATGTTGATCGGCAGGCCCTTGTCGTCGGTTTGCGGCGTCACTAGACGCTGCCCGATCAGCGCCTGCGCGGTCGCAGCCACTTCATCTAGGCTCTTGACGACCTTTACCCCGCCCCCATGGCCACGGCCACCGGCATGTACCTGGGCCTTGACCACCCAAACGTTGCCGCCAAGCTCTTCTGCTCCTTTTCTTGCCTCCTCCGCAGTACGCGCTAGGACACTACGCGGAATGGGAATGCCGTATTCGGCGAACAGTTGCTTGGCCTGGTATTCGTGGAGATTCATACACTGGCTCCAATGTCGCGCCACAGTTCAAGAAGCGTTAATTCTCTACAAAACGCCGCCCCAAGGCAAAAAAACTCCGCTGTCGACAGCGCCCTGCCGAAGCCGCTCCCCAGGCGCCGGCCGCACGGCATGACGCCCGCGGCGCGCCCACCGCTTTTGCGACGCTCTCCCTTGCGCCGCGGCGCGGTTCGGCCGAAACTTCCCGCATGGCCAAGCTACTCATTTTCGTGATCGTCGTCGCCATCGCCGTCTGGTACTTCCGCCGGCAGCTGCAGCCGCCTTCACGGCACCGGTCTTCCGACCACGGCAACGAAACCACCATGGTGCGCTGCGCCGAGTGCGGCCTCTACCTGCCGCCGGCCAATGCCACCCCACGCGGCGGGCGCTGGTATTGCGAGAAGCACCGCTGATCCGGGCCATGTTCAGCGCCAGCCATGAACTAGCCGAGCTCGCCAATCCGGATGCCTACAGCTGGCGCCCCCTGCGCATCCTTAGCGTCTACCGGATCGCCATCGTCGCCATCATGGCGCTGGCCTTCTTCGGCGCGCAGCAGACGGAATGGATGCGGGCCGCTGTCCGCAACCCGCTGCTCCTGGACATCACCCTCGCCTATCTCGCCCTTGCCGTCGTCGGCTATCTGCTGGCGCTGCAGCGCTGGCCCGCCTTCAACTGGCAGGTCTATGGCCAGGCCGTCATCGACGTCAGCGCCATCTCCCTGCTGATCTACGCCGCCGGCAGCCTCGACAGCGGGCTGGGCATCTTGATGGTGGTCGCCATCGCCGGCCTCAGCATCCTGATGCCGCTGCGCAGCGCCCTGTTCTTCGCCGCCCTGGCCACCATCTTCCTGCTGCTGCTGCAGGTGTACGACCATTTGCAGACCGGCGATCCTGGCCTCGGCTACACCCAGGCCGCCCTGCTCGGCACCACCATCTTCAGCACCGCCCTCATCAGCGGCCTACTGTCCCGCCGCGCGCGCTACAACCAGGCGCTGGCCGATCAGCGTGGCCACGACCTGCGCAGCATGGAGGCGCTGAACAATTACATCGTGCAACGCCTGCAGGACGGCGTGGTGGTGATCGACGCCAGCGGGCGGGTGCGGCTGCTCAACCAGGCATCCTGGACTCTGCTCGGGCGCCCCGAGCGGGTGCGCGACGTGACCCTGAACGCGCTCTCCCCTGCCCTTGCCGAGTGTGTGCGCGCCTGGCGCCAAGGCCAGAGCCCTCCGCCCCAGCCGCTGCTGCCGCAGGGCCCCGAGATCGCCATGCGGATGCGCGCCCTGGGCGAGCGCGGCAGCCAGGGCACGCTGATCTTCCTCGAGAACACCGCCGAGATCCGCGTCGCCGTCCAGCAGGCCAAGCTGGCTTCGCTGGGCCAGCTTAGCGCCAACATCGCCCACGAGATCCGCAACCCGCTCAGCGCCATCAGCCACGCCGCCCAGCTATTGCAGGAAAGCCCGGCGCTGCAGAACACCGACCGCCGCCTGCTGACCATCATCCTCAACCAGAGCGCCCGCCTGAACGAACTGGTGGAAAGCGTGCTGCAGATGTCGCGGCGCCAGCCGCCGCGGCGGGTGCGCATCGCTCTGCTGGAATTCCTGGTCGAGTTCAGCGCCGAGCTGCGCCAGCAGCACCCGCACGACGACTACCAGCTGACCATCCATGCCACGCCGCAGCAGCTTGAGATCGAGTTCGACCGCGACCATTTGCGCCAGATCCTGACCAATCTCTGCCAAAACGCGATCAAGCACGGCCGCCGGGAAAGCGAGACGCTGCGCATCGAGCTGCGCGCCTACCGGCTGCATGGCCGCAGCGTGATCGAAGTGGCCGACAACGGCATTGGAATTCCGGAGAATGCCGTCGCGCACTTGTTCGAGCCGTTTTTTACCACCGCCAGTAGCGGCACCGGGCTTGGCCTGTACCTCTGCCAGGAGCTGTGCGAGAGTAATGGCGCCCGGCTGGTGCTCATGCCGCAGCAGGAAGGAGCCTGTTTCCGTATCGAAGTCGGCGACGAAGACAACGAGGAATGAGCAATAACATGGTCCAGCCGCACGTGCTGATCGTCGATGACGAACCCGACATTCGCGAACTGGTTCAGCTCACCCTAGAGCGCATGGAGGTCGCAGCCACCGCGGCCGCCAATCTCGCCGAAGGTCGTGCCCTGCTCGATCGGCACGAATTCCACCTTTGCCTTACCGACATGCGCCTGCCGGACGGCGACGGCATCGACCTAGTCGAGCACATTCGCGACCGACACCCCAACCTGCCGGTGGCCGTCTTCACCGCCCACGGCAGCATGGAAGCCGCGGTCCGGGCGCTGAAGGCCGGCGCCTTCGACTTCGTCTCCAAGCCGGTCAACCTGGAGATGCTGCGCAAGCTGATCAACACCGCGCTGGAGCTCAACCTCAATCCGGTGTCCGACCGCCGCTCGCGCAAAACCCTGCTGGGCGATTCCAAGCCCATGCAGAACATCCGTTCCATGATCCTCAAGCTGGCCCGCAGCCAGGCTCCCGTTTACATCTATGGCGAGTCCGGCACCGGCAAGGAGCTGGTTGCCCGCCTCATCCACGAGAAGGGGCCGCGCCGGGATGGGCCTTTCGTGCCCGTCAACTGCGGCGCCATTCCGGCCGAGCTGATGGAGAGCGAGTTCTTCGGCCACAAGAAAGGCAGCTTCACCGGCGCCACCTGCGACAAGCAGGGCCTTTTCCAGGCAGCGGAAGGCGGCACCCTGTTCCTTGACGAGGTAGCCGAGCTACCGCAGCACATGCAGGTCAAGCTGCTGCGCGCCATCCAGGAGAAAGCCATCCGTCCCATCGGCGCCCAGCACGAGATCCCGGTGGACGTGCGCATCCTCAGCGCCACCCACAAGGACCTGGCCGCCCTGGTCGAAGCCGGCCAGTTTCGCCAGGACCTCTACTACCGCATCAATGTCATCCAGCTGCGCGTCCCGCCGCTGCGGGAGCGCCGCGAAGACATCCCCATGCTGGCCGAGCACATCTTCGCCCGCCTCGCTGGCGACCTGCCGCCTGCCGAGCGGCCCAGGCTGAGCGAAGACGCCCTGCGTGCCCTGCAGCAGTACGACTTCCCCGGCAACGTGCGCGAGCTGGAAAACATCTTGGAACGCGCCCTCACCCTTTGCGAGGGCAATGTCATCCGCGAGGCCGCCCTGCACCTGCCAACCCCTAGTCTCGCTCCGGAGCTGCCCGAGGAAGTAGAGCTTTCGGAGAACTTCGCCCTGGAGGAGTATCTCGGCGACATCGAGCGCGAGATGATCGAGAAAGCCCTGCAGCAGACCCGCTATAACAAGACCGCCGCCGCCAAGCTGCTCGGCATCAGCTTCCGCGCCCTGCGCTACAAGCTGAAGAAACTGGAGATCGAGTGACAAAATTTGTCACCTTCGCGTCCCAAGTTGACATTTATTGACACCTGTCAACCCCCGGCACCGCCGCGAAACCCGCATCATCGCTAATATGAGAACAGGCTCACGATTGTCGGCACGCTTCCTGCTAGGATTCAGCAGGCGCACTGAGGAATGTTGCTGACCGGAGACAGTCATCAGCAGACCGAAGTCGCGACCGAACACGCAAGAAGGGCACTTTCGGAGAACACTAATGAAAAAGACTCAACAGGGTTTCACGCTGATTGAGCTGATGATCGTGGTGGCGATCATCGGTATTCTGGCTGCCGTGGCCATCCCTGCCTATCAGGACTACACTATTCGAGCGCAAGCCTCGGAAGGCCCCTCGCTGGCTTCCGGCCTGAAGACCACTATCGCTGAGTATTACGCTACCCGTGGCGACTGGCCGGCTGACAACGCCGCTCTTGGCATTAGCGATACCATCGAAGGCACCTACGTCAGCTCGATCGAGTCTGAGGACGGCGTTATTACCGTGACCTATGGTAACCAGGCGCATACCGCCAAACTGGCCGCCAAAGTGCTGACGATCCGCCCCGCCGTTTCCGCTGCGGGTGACGTCTCGTGGGTGTGCGGCAAGGCCGACGCCCCGGGCAATACCACGGTGGTGGGTGGCGATGGCACCACGGTCGAAGCCAAGTATCTGCCGGCGTCTTGCCGCCAGTAAGAAAAGCTTTTAGCTCTGACAAAAAATCCCCGCTGTAGCGGGGATTTTTCTTTATTACCCTTGACATATCAGCAACGTGCGTCGGCAGCAAGACAGATGGTCGATCCAATAACTGTCGAAGTACTATTCCCAGCTCTTCTTGCGCTGAGCACAGCCTTGGCGTCAGGATTGGTATTACGACCCGCACTCATCATTAGAATAACAACATTCATCCTATTCTCCTTACTTCTATTTTCCACGCTATTTTATGCTGCCGCAGACAATTATACCGGCAGAGGGATTGATGAATCCGTCTGCTTCCACATCCTTTTCGGAATAGAGGGACTTGGCGCCGAAGTTATTTATCCAATCATTTATTCTGCGGCGGCATTCGCTATCGTCTTGATCTTGTCCTACATGTTGCTAGTCGGCAACCTCTACAACAAACCCTTAAAATTCTTATCGAAATCCGCCCACAATATCGCCGCCATTGCAATAGGCACGAATATCACTATATGTTGTGTCTTGGATGATTGATTACGCGTTTATGGAACAATTCGGGGTGTGATCGTTGCCACCGTTTCATGGCCTCGATAGGACTGACATGCCCCAAAGCCTTCTGTGGTAGATGATGGTTGTACAA
>JAAYIK010000025.1 GCA_012523465.1 Lysobacteraceae bacterium
GGGTCGAGATCGTGCCCTTCGACAACAAGGGCAGCCCGCAGGAGTCGCTGGTGATCCTGCGCCAGATCGCCGACCAGGGCATCCAGTTCGTGACCCAGGGCAACGGCTCGCACGTCGCCGGTGCGCTAGTGTCGGCGCTGGAGCGGCACAACCGCCGCAATCCGAACAAGATCCTTTACTTCAACTACGCCGCGGTCGACCCCGTTCTGACCGAGGACCAGTGCAGCTTCTGGCATTTCCGGTTCGACGCTCATTCCGAGATGAAGCTGGAGGTGTTTACCAGCTACATGGCGGAATCGCCGGACGTAAAGAAGGTGTTTCTGATCAACATGGACTATGCCCACGGGCATCAGATCCAGAACATCACCCGGCGGCTGCTGGCGCAAAAGAATCCGGACATCGAGATCGTCGGCGACGTGCTGCATCCCATCGGCAAGGTCAAGGACTTCTCGCCTTACATTGCCCAGATCCGCGCCTCCGGCGCCGATTCGGTGATCACCGGCAACTGGGGTAACGACCTGGCCCTGCTGGTGCGGGCGGCCGCGGATGCCGGCCTCGAGGCTAAGTTCTACACCTACTACGGCGGCGGCCTCGGCGGGCCGAAGTCGATCGGTGCGGCGGGCGAGGGCCGGCTGTTCCAGATCACCGAGTACCACCGCAACCTGCCGCTGGAGCTCGGCAAGCTCGAAGTGTATGACTTCGTGCTGCCGTTCGACGAAGCCAACGGCGACGTGAATTGGTACTACGGCCGCATCGGCACCATGATGGACATGCTCAAGCTGGCCGCGGAGAAGGCCGGCAGCACCGACCCGGTGGCCATCGCCTACGCGCTGGAGGACCTGGAGATGGAGACGCCGTTCGGCAAGGTCATCATGCGCGGCATCGACCATCAGCTGCTGCAACCGCTGTTCATCTCCGGCTTCACCAAGGACGTCAAGTACGACGCCGAGAACAGCGGTCTGGGCTTCAAGACCGTCGTCGGGATGAGCGCCGAGCAGACGGCGACCCCCACCACCTGCCAGATGCAGCGCCCGCCCCGGAGCTAGAGCCCCTCGCTCACTCTGAGAATCATTGTGTTATCCGTTCCCTGCCCAGCATTTGCTGGGTAGGGGCGGGCATACGGGCGAGTTTCGGCTAGGCCGAGAACTCCTGCCGAGGGTTGCTCTGATGTTCGAGCTGTTCGTTTTCTCCATCATCAACGGCCTGGTCTACGGCATGCTGCTGTTCATGCTGTCGAGCGGGCTGACTCTGATCTTCAGCATGATGGGCGTGCTCAACTTCGCCCATGCCAGCTTCTACATGCTGGGCGCCTACGCCGCCTATCAGATCAGCGTCTACGTCGGCTTCTGGCCGGCGCTGATCATCGCGCCGCTAATCATCGCCTTCCTGGGCGCGCTGACCGAGCGCTACGGGCTGAGGCACGTGCACCAGTATGGCCACGTGGCCGAGCTGCTGTTCACCTTCGGTCTGGTGTACGTCATCGACGAGATTGTGCACCTGATCTGGGGCCGGCTGCCGGTGGACTACCGCATTCCGCCCTCGCTGGACTTCAGCCTGTTCACGCTGTTCGGCGCCTCCTTCCCGGCCTACCGCGGCTTTATGCTGCTGGTGTCGGTGGTGATGTTCGTGGTGCTCTACCTGGTGCTGACCAAGACCAGGGTCGGCATGATTGTGCGTGCCTCGCTGTCCCATCCCGACATGGTGCGGGCGCTAGGGCACAACGTGCCCATGGTGTTCACCATGGTGTTCGCGCTCGGCACCGGCCTGGCCGGTCTGGCTGGCGTGATCGCGGGCAACTACTTCATCACCGAGCCGGGCATGGCCTGGGCCATGGGACCCATCGTCTTCGTGGTGGTGGTGTTCGGCGGCCTGGGTTCCATTGTCGGGGCGCTGTGGGCCTCGCTCATCATCGGCATCATCCAGACGGCAGCGGTGGCCATGCCTTATTCGCTGGCGGACTTGTTCGCCGTGTTCGGCCTGCAACTGACCCGGGACGCGCCGTTGGCGGATTTCTGGTTCCTGGAGCTGGCGCGGATCGCGCCCATCCTGCCCTATCTGCTGCTGGTGCTTATTTTGGTGTTCCGTCCGCGGGGCCTGATGGGGACGCGTGAAACATGAGCGAGAAAGCCATGCAAAATACAGTCAGCGCCGGCCGGTTCACGCAGCTACTGGCCTGGCGGCAATATCTGCTGCTGCTGGCGGTAGTCGGTCTGGTGATCGCACTGCCGTACATCTTCACCTCGGGCCACTCGCTGTCCCTGCTCAGCCAGATGGGCATCGCCATCATCTTCGCGCTGTCCTACAACATGCTGCTGGGGCAGGGCGGCATGCTCTCGTTCGGCCATGCGGTCTACTACGGGCTGGGTGGCTTCATCACGGCCCACGTGCTCAACATGGTCGGCGATGGCCGGCTGGCGATTCCGCTCGAGTTGATGCCGCTGGTCGGTGGCCTGGGAGCGCTCGCCTTCGCGATCCCGCTGGGCTACATCAACACCAAGCGCAGCGGGGTCAGCTTCGCCATGATCACGCTGGGCATCGGCGAGCTGGTGGCGGCCAGCTCCTTGATGTTTACCGACTTTTTCGGTGGCGAGGCGGGGGTGTCGACCGACCGCATGGTCGATGTCACCCTGCTGCCGTTCGATTACGGTCCCAGCATCCAGGTTTACTACCTCATCGTGGCCTGGATGCTGCTCAGCGTGCTGGCCATGTACCTGCTGACCCAGACGCCGCTCGGCAAAATGGCCAACGCCGTGCGTGACAACTGGGAGCGGGCCCAGTTCGTCGGCTACAACCCGCGCATCGTCAACTTCATCCAGTTCAGCATCGCCGGCTTCTTTGCTGGCGTCGCCGGCGGCCTGTTCGCCATCAACTACGAAATCCTCACCGCCGACACGGTAGGCGTGCAGCAGTCCGGCTTGGTGCTGCTGATGACCTTCATCGGCGGCGTGAGCTATTTCTTCGGTCCCATCCTGGGCGCGATCCTGATTACCTACCTCTCCATCTCGCTGAGCAACATCACCGAGGCCTGGGTCCTGTACTTCGGCCTGCTGTTCGTGTTCATGGTGATGTACGCCCCCTCGGGGCTCGCTGGCATCATCATGCAGCATCGCCCTGTCTGGCGGGCCGGCAAGATGGGGCGGCTGGTCGTGCCCTACCTGGTGGCGGCAGTGCCGGCCCTGATCCTGTTCTTCGGCGCGGCGGCCGTCATCGAGATGGCCTATCACCGCTCGGCGTCCTACGACCCCAGCACGCCCATGGAGCTGTTCCTGTGGGACAGCGTGGTGATCACGACCGTCTGGCCTTGGCTGTTCGCCGGTCTGGCCATCGTGATCGGCGGCGCGGGGTTGCGCTGGGCCATCCGCCGTTTCAAGGCGGTGTGGGATGAAATTCACGAAGAGATAGCGGCGGGAGGTGGGGCATGAGTACCCCGGCGCTGAAGCTGGTCGACGTCCACAAGCATTTCGGCAACAGCCACATCATCCGTGGTGTCACCCTGGAGGTGAAGAAGGGCGAGCGGCACGCCATCCTCGGCCCGAACGGAGCAGGCAAATCGACCCTGTTCAACCTGATCAGCGGCCGGTTCGCGCCTAGCTCGGGCACTATCGAGCTGAACGGCCAGCCTATCCACGGTCTGCCGCCGTACAAGATCAACCGCATGGGGCTGAGCCGCAGCTTCCAGGTGACCAACCTGTTCCACCGGATGACGGTGTTCGAGAACATCCGCTGCGCCCTGCTGTGGTCCAAAGGTTACCGCTATTCCTTCTGGCATCTGCTGGGCTGGCAGAAGGAGCTGAACGAGGAGGCTGAGCACATCCTGGAGCGCATCAGGCTGATCGGGCGGCGCGACGTGCAGGCATCGCTGCTGTCCTATGCCGAGCAACGGGCGCTGGAGATCGGCGCCACCATCGCCGGCGGCGCCGAGGTCATCCTGCTGGACGAGCCGACGGCCGGCATGAGCCGCACGGAAAGCGATCAGGCGGTCGAGTTGCTGCGCGAGGTCACCGAAGGCAAGACGCTGCTGGTGGTCGAGCACGACATGAGCGTGGTGTTCAATTTGGCCGACCGGATCTCGGTGGTAGTCTACGGCCAGATCATCGCCACCGACACGCCCGATCGCATCCGTGAGAACAAGGCCGTGCAAGAAGCCTATCTCGGTCAGTTGGAGGTGGCCTGATGCTCGAAGTGAAAGACCTGCACGCCTACTACGGCAAGAGCCACATCCTCCAGGGCGTGGACATGCACGTGGGGAAAGGCGAGATCGTCAGCCTGCTGGGGCGCAACGGAGTCGGCCGGTCGACGACCTGCAAGGCCATCATGGGACTGGTGCCGCCAATCGGCTCGGTGCGCTACAACGGCGTCGAGCTGGCCGGCAAAGAGCCGCACCAGATCGCCCGGCTCGGCCTTGGCTACGTGCCCGAGGACCGACAAGTCTTTCCCGGCCTGACCACCCGGCAAAACCTGGAACTCGGCATGAAGAGCGCCCGCAGCAATGGCCGCTGGACCATCGAGGACGCATACGAGCTGTTCCCGCGCCTCAAGGAGCGGGCCGACACCCCGGCCGAGGTGCTCTCCGGCGGCGAGCAGCAAATGCTCAGCATGTGCCGCACGCTCATGGGCGACCCGGAGCTCATCATCGTCGACGAGCCCACCGAGGGGTTAGCACCCATGATCGTGGAACAGGTCGGCCGGTTCCTGCTGGAGATCGCCCAGCGCGGCGTGTCCATCCTGCTGGTGGAGCAGAAGCTGACCATCGCGTTGCGCATCTCGCAGCGGGTGTATGTGATGGGGCATGGCAAGATCGTGTTCGAGGGCACGCCGGCCGAGCTGCAAGCCAACGCCCAGGTGCGCAAGGAATGGCTGGAGGTCTGACATGAGCCAAACCCCCGAGATCCTGTGGCAGCCGAGCCAGGAGCAGATCGAGCGCACTCGGCTGCACGACTACATGCGCTGGCTGGCGCGGCACAAGGGGCTGGAGTTCGCCGACTACCATGCCCTCTGGGAATGGTCGGTGCACAGCTTGGAGGCCTTCTGGGAGTCCATCTGGCAGTACTTCGACGTCCAGGCGGCGGTCTCCTACGAGCGAGTGCTGGACGGCTACGACATGCCGGGCGCCAAGTGGTTCGAGGGCAGTCGGCTCAATTTGGCCAGCCAGCTGTTCCGCTTCCATGCCGAGGAGCCGGAGCGGCCGGCCATCATCGCCCGCTCCGAGCTGCGGCTGCTGACCACTCTGAGCTGGGGCGAGCTTAAGCGCCAGGTCAGCCAGCTGGCGCAGGCGCTGCGGCGGCTGGGCGTGCAGCCGGGCGACCGGGTGGTTGCGTACCTGCCCAACTTGCCGGAGACAGTGGTCGCTTTCTTCGCCTGCGCCAGCATCGGCGCCATTTGGTCCAGCTGCTCACCCGACATGGGCACTCGCAGCGTGGTCGACCGCTTCCGTCAGATCGACCCCAAGGTGCTGATCGCGGTTGACGGCTACCGTTACGGCGGCAAGGACTTCGACCGGCGCGGCGTGGTGGAGCAGCTGCGTGCGGAGCTGCCGACGCTGCAGCACGTGGTGCTGCTGCCCTATCTCGATCCCGCCGCACGGCTGCCCGGCGCCCACCTCTGGACGGACCTGCTACAGGGCGAGGCGGAGATCGTGATCGAGCAGCTACCGTTCGACCATCCGCTGTGGGTGGTCTACTCCTCCGGCACGACCGGACTGCCCAAGCCCATCGTCCACGGCCATGGCGGCGTCCTGCTGGAGACCCTCAAGGGCCATGCTCTGCACATGGACCTGGGGCCGGACGATCGCTTTATGTGGTTCACCACCACCGGCTGGATCATGTGGAACTCTCAGATCGGCGGTCTGCTGGTGGGCTCGACCATCTGCCTCTACGACGGCAACCCCGGCCATCCGGACCTGGAGACGCTGTGGCGCTTCGCCGGCGAGACCGCGATGACCTTCTTCGGCGCCGGCGCGGCCTACTTCCTCAACTGCAAGAAGGCCGACATCGAGCCGGGCAAGATTGCCGACCTCTCCCGGCTGCGCGCGGTCGGCTTTACCGGCTCGCCGCTGCCGGAGGAGGGCTTCCAGTGGCTGAGCGACAAGCTGGGCCGGCACGTGTTGATCGCCGGCAGCAGCGGTGGCACCGACGTGGCGGCGGCCTTCGTCGGCTCCTGCCCGATCCTGCCGCTGTACGCGGGCGAGATGCAGTGCCGCGGCCTGGGGCTGGCGGTCTATGCCATGGACGACGCCGGCAACCCGCTCGAAGACGAGGTCGGCGAGCTGGTGGTCACCAAGCCCATGCCCTCCATGCCGCTGTTCTTCTGGAACGACCCCGACGGCAAGCGCTACCGGGAGAGCTATTTCGAGATGTACCCGGGTTGGTGGCGGCACGGTGACTGGCTGCGCATCACGCCGCGCGGCGGGGCCATCATCTACGGCCGTTCCGACACTACTATCAACCGTCACGGCATCCGCATGGGCACCAGCGAGATCTACCGCGTGGTGGAGGAGTTTCCAGAGGTGCTGGACAGCCTGGTGGTGGACCTGGAGTTCCTGGGCCGGGAGTCCTTCATGCCGCTGTTCGTGGTGTTGCGGGAGGGCGTCGAGCTGGATGAGGCATTGGCCGAACGCATCAAGAACGCCATCCGCACCCAGCTCTCGGCCCGCCACGTCCCCAACGAGGTGATCGCGGTGCCGGAAGTGCCGCGCACCCTCACCGGCAAGAAGATGGAACTGCCGATCAAGAAGCTGCTGCTGGGCATGCCGCTGGACCAGGTCGCCAACCCGGACGCCATGGCCAACCCGCACAGCCTGGATTGGTACATCGATTACGCCGCCCGCCGGGCCAAGCAGCCGGCTTGAGTCCCGGCACTTTCCAAGCCGCCCCGGCCGGTTCAGCAGGCCGGGGCGCTCTTTTTCTCCTCGCGGCGGCGCGGGCGCGGTACGCTATATTCATCAGCTAATCCGAAACTAACGATTCACTAAGAGTCGGTGCGCCTGCCACGGCCACCGCCGGCCGTACCAACGTCCGTATCGAGAGCCGAATTGAAATGAACCATACAACCCTGCGTCGGGCGGTCGCCTGGCTGACTGCCCTGCTGCTGCTTTGCTTGTCGCTTTCCGCCTTTGCCGAGCTGCGCGTCGCGGCCTGGAATATCCAGCATTTCGGCTGGGGCAAGAAGAAGAATCTGGATGCGGTGGCTGCGGTGGTGGAGCGCTTCGACCTGGTGGCGGTGGTCGAGCTCATGCGGCCGGAGGCCCTGACCGAGCTGGAGCGGCGGTTGGAGCAGCGCACCCGGGAGGCCTGGTCTAGCATGGCCAGCGAAGCCATCGGGCGCGGCAGCCACAAGGAGCATTACGGCTTCATCTGGCGCGAGTCGGCGGCGCGCTATGTGGACGGCGCGGTGGTCTACATTGACATCGACGACAGCTTCGCCCGCGAGCCCTTCTCAGCCCGTTTCCAGGACCGCCAGAGCGGGCAGGTGTTCGCCCTGGCCGCGGTGCATATCCTCTACGGCAAGTCGGTGCGCGACCGCCTGCCGGAGCTGCGGGCGCTAGCCGAGTACTGGGACTGGCTGGGAGAGATCTATCCCGGCACGCCGCGCATCCTGGCCGGCGATTTCAACATCGTCCCAGATCATCCTGCCCTGGCGGCGCTGCACAGCCGAGCGCAACCGCTGATCACCCAGGGCGCGACCACGCTTTCCTCCCACGACGGCCGCTACGCCAATCTCTACGACAACCTCTGGGTTGAGCCGGGCGGCTTCGTGATCAGCGAGGTCGGCATCGCCCGTTTCCCGGAGTGGCTGGGGCTGAGCCACGAGGCCGCCCGCGCCACGGTGTCCGACCACGCACCGGTTTATATGGTGCTGGGCGAGCCGGACCGGCCAGTGGCGCCGGCTGGCCGCCAGGCGACCATGGCAAGGGCGGACTGCGTCGATCTCAACCGCTCCGAACCAGAGCACCTGATCCGGCTGCCGCACGTCGGACCCGCGCGGGCGCAGGCCATCGTTGCCGGCCGGCCCTGGCGCAGCGTGGCGGAGCTGGTGCGCATCCGCGGCTTGAGCCCTGCCCGGGTCGCCGACATCCGCGCCAGCGGGCTGCTGTGCGAGAGCTTTTGAGCGCTGTCTTCGCTTCAATGCCGGCTGCCGCCACGTTCCCTGCCTGGTGCTGCCTGGACTAGGCTTGCAGCAGGAAACGGAGCTCAGCCATGGCCGTCTTCTTCCAGCGCCTGCTCAATGTCCGCCGCGACGAGCTGCTGCCGGTGCTGCTGTCGGCTCTGCTGTTCTTTTGCATTCTGACCGCGCTGATGCTGCTGCGGCCGGCGCGGGAGGCGCTGGGGATGCAGCGGGGCATTGAAGCGGTGCGGTGGCTATTTATCGGCACGGCGCTGGCGACCTTGCTGGTGAATCCACTGTTCGGCCTGCTGGTGAGCTGGCTGCGGCGGCTGGCCTTTATCGCCGTCGTCTACGGCTTCTTCGCGCTGAGCCTGCTGGCGTTCTACCTGGTTATGGTGCTGGCGCCGGGAGCCATCGGCGTGGCCAGCGGCCAGGTCTTCTATGTCTGGTTCAGCGTCTTCAACCTGTTCTCCACCATGGTGTTCTGGGCCTTGATGGCGGACCGCTTCTCGCTCGAGCAGAGCAAGCGGTTTTTCGGCGTAATCGCCGTCGGCGGCACCTGTGGCGCCATCGCCGGGCCCGCGCTGGCTTCCTTGCTGGCAGCACCGCTGGGCACCCCGGCCTTGCTGCTGGTGTCGACCGGCTTGCTGCTGGCGGCGATTGGCCTGATCCGTCTGCTGGCGCGCTTCGAGCCGGCCGGTTGCGGCGCGGCAGCAGCGCAGCGCATTGGCGGCAGCGCCTGGGAAGGGCTGCGGGCGGTGTTCCGCTCCCGCTACCTGTTGGGCCTGGCGGCCTATGTGATCATTCTGGCGGTGATTGCGACCTTTCTCTATTTCACCCGCCTGCAGATGGTGGCGGCGCTGGGAACGGAGCTGGATTACCGTACCGTGGTGTTCGCCCGCATCGACGTCGCTACCCAGGTGGCGACGCTGCTGATGCAGTTGTTGCTGGCCGGGCGCCTGATGCAGCGTTTCGGGGTGGCCGCGACCTTGGCGCTGTTGCCGCTGACCGCGGCATGCGGTTTCATCGGCCTGGCTCTGGCGGGATCGCTGCTGGTGCTGGTGGTGTTCGAGGCCGTCTTCCGCGCCGTGCAGCGGGCGCTGATGCGACCGGCCCGGGAGACGCTGTATACGGTGGTAAGCCGCGAGGACAAATATAAATCCAAGGCCTTCATCGATACCTTCGTCTACCGCGGCGGCGACGTGCTGGGCGCCCAGCTGGAAGGGCTGCTCGGCCGGCTCGGGCTGGGATTGGCGGCACTCACCGCCCTGGTTGTGCCGCTGGCGCTGGTTTGGCTGGCGCTGGGAATCTGGCTGGGCCGCACCCAGGAACGTCTGGCCGAGGCAGGGGACATGCCGCCGACAACCAAAAGGAGACCGTTGCCATGATGACCCGTCGCGATTGTTTGAAGCTGGCCCTGGCCGCCGGCGCCGCGTTCGGCCTGCGGTCGCTGTGGGCGCAGCAGGCGCAGGACCTGATCACCCGTGCCATTCCTTCCAGCGGCGAGCGCCTGCCGGTGGTGGGGCTGGGCAGTTCGGCCAGCTTCTCCCGCCTGGCCGGCGAGGATCCGGCGGCACTGGCCGAGGTGCTGCGCGCTCTGGTGGAGCACGGCGGCAAGGTCTTCGACACCGCCCCCAGCTACGGCGCGTCGGAAGAAGTGGCGGGACGGCTGGCCCAGCAGCTGGGGCTGGCCGAGCGCATGTTCTGGGCCACCAAGCTCAACGTCGCCGGGCGCGGCGGCAAAGCCGATCCAGCCGCTGCTCGGCGGCAGCTGGAAGCCTCCTTTGCCCGCATCGGCAAGCCGAAGATAGACCTGATCCAGGTCCACAACCTGGGCGATCTGGAGACCCAGTATCCGCTGCTCAAGGAGCTCAAGCAGGCGGGACGGGTGCGCTATATCGGTGTCACCACCACCTTTCCGCGGCAGTACGAAGAGCTGGAGCGCTTCATACAGCGAGAGCGGCCGGACTTCATCGGCATCGATTACACCATCGACAACCGCACCCTGGAGGAGCGGGTGCTGCCGCTGGCGGCCGATCGCGGCATCGCTGTCATGGTATACGCGCCGTTTGGCCGTACCCGGCTGTGGGACAAGGTGCGCGGGCGGCAGCTGCCGGATTGGGCCGCCGAATTCGACGCCCGCAGCTGGGCCCAGTTCTTTCTCAAGTTCGTGCTTGCCCATCCCGCCGTCACCGTCACCACGCCGGCCACCAGTCGAGTCGAGCATCTGGTCGACAACCTGGGCGCAGCGCGCGGCCGGCTGCCGGACGAGAAGATGCGGCGGCGGATGATAGAGCACATCGCCGCGCTGTAGTGCGGGGTGGTGCTTTTCTGGCAGGATGGCTGCCTGGACCGCAGCTGGGAGAATAGCCCCGTGAACGCCCCGTCGGCCGAGCTGCCAACGTGGCTGCCTGCATGCTGCTGGCGGCAGGCCGTGCCTTGCAGCCGCCGCCGGCCGTATCCGGCGCTGACGGCTAACGGAGCCTAGGCTTCCGGGAGCGGAGGACTGACGCCGGAGGCTGCGCCCGCACCGAACTTCGATCCGAGCCAAGACTTCCCGTGCGAGAATCGCCCGATGTTGCCACTCGAGACCGTGCTGACCTTCTTCACCGCCTCGCTGCTGCTTGGCCTGGCGCCGGGGCCGGACAACATCTTCGTCCTTACCCAGTCCACTCTGCATGGCCGCAGCGCCGGTCTGCTGGTCATGCTGGGGCTGTGCACCGGGCTCGTCGTGCACAGCCTGGCGGTTGCGTTGGGAGCGGCGGCCATCCTGCAGACCTCGGTGCTGGCGTTCACCGTGCTAAAGCTCGCCGGGGCGGCTTACTTGCTCTACCTCGCCTGGGGCGCGCTGCGGGCCGGTGCCGCCAGCCTGCCCACGACGGCTGCGCAAGCTCCTGCCGCCGGCGCGCTCTATCGCCGGGGCATCATCATGAACATCACCAACCCCAAGGTTGCAATTTTCTTCCTCGCTTTCCTGCCGCAGTTCGCCGACCCGGCCCGCGGCTCGGTGGCGGTGCAGATCATGCTGCTGGGTGGGTTGTTCATCGTCGCTACCATCTTGGTCTTCGGCGGCGTCGCCTTGGCTGCCGGCAGCCTGCGCCAGTGGCTGTTGCGTTCGGAGCGCTCCCAGGTGGTGCTCAACCGGGTGGCGGGCCTTGTCTTCATCGGCCTGGCGGCAAGGCTGGCGACCGCGCAGCGTTGAGCACGGCCCATCGCGCGGCGGTCGGCCGGACGGGAACGAATAACGGCGCTGGCGCGGCAAGTGCGTCGCCGGCTTCTGCTCGGCCTGATGGATCGCAGCTTCGCGCGGAACGGGCGTCTAGCGTACGCATGGCCGCAAGGCCGGCAGCGCATGCAGCAACGCCGCGCGGGATGGCCGCAGGAATGCGAGCTGGTTGTTTGCGTCCTGGCTGGCATGGGTCACGCCGCGAACAGGCACTCCTTGGCCCTGTTTCCTGCCCTGACCTCGATCGAGGTATGCTGCAGCCTGTGCCAGCGCGCCCCTTACGGGGGGCTGCGGCCGCTGGTGGACTGGCTCGGCAGGGAGGCGCCGATATCCGTTTCGTCGGTGGAGACGTGCGCCGCGTCCATGCCGCCATGCGGGCTGCCGCCGGGCGCAAGAACATCTGGTTCGTCGGCGGCGGCGATCTTGCCGGACAGTTCCATGACGCCGGCCTGCTCGATGAGCATATGGTACAAATCGGCTCGGTCACGTTCGGCCGCGGCAAGCCACTGTTCCCCCGCCAGGTGCTGAGCCCGGTTCTGTGCCTGACGTCCGCGCGCCAGCTGGAGCCTGGCTTGGCCGAGCTGCGCTACAAGGTGCGCAAGCCGTGCTCGGGCGGCGTAGCTCGATCCGTAAACCGAGGACCGTGATGGCTTGCTTTCAGCTGCATACCGAAATCGACATCGACGCTCCGGTGGCGCGGGTTTGGGCCGTGCTGGTCGACTTTGCCTCCTACCCGCGGTGGAATCCGTTCATCGTCTCGGTAAGGGGCCGTCCCGAGGTGGGCGCGCGGCTGCGGATCACGCTCCAGTCCGAAGCCGGCAAGCGCATGCGTTTCTCGCCCCGAGTCACCGTGGCCGATCCGGGGCGCGAGTTGCGCTGGCTGGGACGGCTGCTACTGCCGGGACTGTTCGACGGCGAGCATCGTTTCTTGCTCGAGGTGCTGGCAGCAGACAAGACGCGCCTGGTTCACAGCGAATCCTTCCGCGGGCTGCTGGTGAGACCGCTGCAGGGGAGCTTGCAGCGTGACACCCGGCGCGGCTTCGAGGCGATGAACCGGGCCCTGAAGGCACGGGTCGAGGCGGACAACGGGTGACCGAGCGAGGTTCGCTCAGCTTCGGTCCCGCTCGTTCTGCTGCAGCTGCCACAGTCGCAGCGCGACGTGGATTTCCACCGTGCGGCCGTCTTCGTTCCAGGCCCCCAGCAGCTTGCCGATGGTCTCGAGACGCTTGTGCATGGTGTTGACGTGGATCCCGAGCGCCCGCGCCGCGGCGCGGGCGTTTTGGTTTTCGTCGAGGAACTTCAGCAGGGTTGGCGCCAACTCGGTCCCGCGGCGGGTGTCGTAGGCCAGCAGCGGCCCGATGGCGGCTTCGATGGTGTCGGCGATGGCGGCGGCGCTGTGCGGCTCGAACAGGGCGGCATACAAGGCCAGCTGCGGCTCCTGGACGATGCAGCGCTGCCGCCGCAGCTTGCCGAGCAGGGCGATGACGCGCTTGGCGGATTGATAGGCCTCAGCCAGCGCGGCCATGCCGTAGACCGTGCGCGAGACGCAGCCAAGCCAGGTGGTGTCGGTCTCGCCTTGCAGCGCCTCGTGCAGCTCGTCCCGCACCGCGGCCGGATCGGAGCGGTTGAGGATGACCACCAGCCGGCCGTCGATCTCGGTAGCGATATGCGGGTATTGACGGAAGATGACGGGAATCTGCCGCAGGCAATGGGCCACCCGGGCGCGTTCGACGGCAAGCAGGACCAGCAGCGCGGGTGCTTCGACGTTGAGGCCATGGTGCTTGGCGCGGGTGGCCAGATCCTTGTCGCCATGCTGGCTCGGGTCGAGCAGCGCGCGCACGGTGAGATGCACATCGCGGCGGGCGGAGAACGACTTGCGATCGGCCAGCAGGGCGACTACGGCCATGGCAGTGGAGCAGCGCTCGAACACCTGCACCTCGTCGTCCGACAGCGGCTTGCTGGTGTGGATGAGCAGCGAGCCGAGGTGGTCGTCGCCGCTGAGCACGGCCACCACGCGGCCGTGTCCCGGCTGCCACAGCTCGACCGGCACCGAATGACCGGCAAACAGGCTTTGACCGAGGGCGGCGGGGATGCGCAGCAGCACCTCCGGGGTGAGCAGCGCTTCGATATCGTTGCCGCCATCCCGGCTGGTTGGCGCTGCCGCGGTGCAAAGCACCCTGCCGGTCGGATCGAGAAAGGCAATCCGGCCCTGCAGGGTGGCGGCGATCACTTCCACCATCTCCTGCAGACCGGCGCCCTTGGCCAGCTGCCGGTTCAGGCGGGCGTCGGCTTCGGCAGCGAACTCCAGGGCGGCAATCTTCTCCTGTAGCCTGCGGTTGGCCTCTTCCGCCTCGCGCAGCGCCTGCTGCTTGGCGGCGTAGGCAAGAGCGTTGCGGATGGCGGTGGAGGCATGGGCGGCCAGGATGGTGAGGATGGAGATCTCCCAAGGCTGGAAGGTGCGCTGGTAGCGGTTGCCGACGATCAGAATGCCGATGACGTCGTCGTCGGCCAGCAGTGGTACCGCTGCCACCGACTCCAGGCCTTCGTCGGCCAGGATACGGTCGATGGTGGCGTCGTGGGAGAAGGACTGGTCGGTCAGATAGCGTGAGCTGGTGAAGGGCGCCCGGGTCTTGGCGACGTGGCCGGCGATGCCGGCATTGGGCGGCGCATGCATTTCCCGGCTGGCCTCGCTGTTAGCGCCGTCGATGGCCAATACCCGAAAGCAGCCGTCATCCGAATCCGAACCGGCCAGCCAGGCCATGTCGCCGCCGAGTAGGGCCCTGCCGCGCACCACGATGTTCTGCAGCACGTCGTCCAGCGCCCGCAGCTCGGTTAGCGCCTGGGCGCTCTCGAACACGGTGCGCAGCGCCCGCTCATGCTGCTGGTGGCGCTCCAGCCGCTGCCAGATGGCGATGGCGTGCTGGGCTGCCTCGCCGAGCAGGGGCTTGGCGGGGGAGTCGGCAGGCAGGGCTTCGATGGCGGCCAGGACCGCCATCAGCGCATCGAGATCATCGCCGCGCTCCAGATGCGCCAGCAGACGCCGGTAAAGGCTGCCGACCTGGTCGCCGGACAGCGGCGATGCAGTGAGATCGTTCATGGCGATTGTCCTCGTGTGTAAAACCCTGGCCGCCCGCGCCCTTCCGTGTCCTGCGTTCTCTGGATTCAAGACACATCGATCGGGTCGGCAAGTGTGAGACTATCACATTGTTGGCCACGCGCACTGCTTGCTAGCGTGACGAAAACTCAGCGTCCGCCCGCTGCGCGCGGCGCGACCAGGCGCTTTCCGGCCGCAGCGAATCCTCAGCGAGGTCAGAGTCATGAGCAAAGAGCTTGTCAGGTCCGAGCAAAAGCGAGCCGTTTTGTGGCTGACCTTGAACAGTCCGGAAACCATGAACGCACTGTCGTTGGAGATGCTGCAGGCACTGCGCGTGCAGGTGCGCCGGGTCCGCGAGGACAAAGAGATCCGCTGCGTTGTCATCACCGGATCCGGCAAGGCGTTCTCGGCAGGCGGCGACCTGAAGGGATTCATGCAGGATCTGGGGCGCGACGCCGCTGAGCCGCTGATAGCGCGGCTGGCCTATGCCCAGGATGTGTTCAACGAGCTGGAAGCGTTGCCGGTGCCGGTCATTGCCGCCGTCAACGGCTACGCCGTCGCCGGCGGGCTGGAGTTGCTGCTGTGCTGCGACATCGTGCTGGCGGCGGCATCGGCGAGGATCGGCGATGGCCACGCGCGCTACGGCGTCATTCCGGCCGGCGGGGCGACCGCTCGGTTGCCGCGCAAGATCGGCGAAAACCGCGCCAACGAGATGTTCTACACGGCCGAGCTGTATCCGGCCGAGGTGCTGCGGGAGTGGGGGCTGGTCAACGCCGTAGTGTCGGACGAGGCGTTGCTGGCAGAGGCCGAGCGCTACGCAGCCAAGATCGCCTCCCACAGCGCCGCGGGGCTGGCCCTGATCAAGCGCACGCTGCAGCAGGCCGAGGGCACGAGCCCGGCCGAGAAGGCCAGGGCCGAGATCGCCGCCTTTCGCGAGTATGTTCGTTATCCGGATCTGGCCGAAGGCCTGCAGGCTTTCATCGAAAAGCGCCAGCCCCGCTTCTCGGGACGCTGAGCGGCCGCGTTTACTTGTGCGATAGAAACATATAGCAGCTTTCCTGATGTTATTTAGTCACATTGTTGCGCCAAGGTTTTTTCCCGACACTTGGCGCAAGGCCAGGACCGCCGCGGTGGGGCGATGGCGGCAACCAACGAGAGGAGAGGACGGTTCGGCGCCGGACGCCGATACCGCTCGGGGCTGCGATTGAGGTTGATTGATGCAGGACCGCAAGACGACCCGAGTTCTTCGGGTGCTGAAGAACGAACAAGACATTTCGGAGCTGGAACAAAGCCCTTACCGGGAGCTGGTGACCTCCCGCAACGTCTACGAAGTCTTCGAGACCAACGCGCTGCTCCACGGTGACCGCCCGGCGCTGACCGTGCTGGGGTCCGGGCAGCCGCACGACGTCATCGCCAGCTACACCTACAGCGAGTTGCTGGCGGAAATCAACCGCGCCGCCAACATGCTTTACGCGCTCGGCGTCCGCCGGCGCGGCGTGGTGTCGGTGCTGGCGCGCACCCACGCGCGGGTGCCGGCCCTCATCTTGGGTGCCGAGACGGTCGGCATCGCCAGCTGCATCAACTACCTGCTGGCGCCGGAGACGATCGCCGCACTGCTAGACGCCGAGCAGGCGCGCATTCTGATCTGCCCCGGTCCCGCACTCGACCCCGAGCTCTGGGCCAAGGCGCAGGCCGTGGCCAAGCAGGCCAAAACGCTGGAGGCGGTGCTGGTCCTCGGCGCCGCGCCGGACAAGCCGGATGCGCGCTTCCACGATCTGGACCAGCTCATGGGCGACCAGCCACACGACCGGCTGCTCTGCCCCGGCCTGCCAGACAGCGACGACATCGCGGCGCTGTTCCACACCGGCGGCACCACCGGTCTGCCCAAGCTGGTTCCGCAGACGCACGGCAACCAGATCCACGCCGCCTGGTCGCTGGCTCAGATGTTCGCTCTCTCTGAGCAGGACGTCTGCCTGAACGGTTTCCCCTGGTTCCATGTCGGGGGCACCAGCACGTTAGGGCTATCCAGCCTGTCGGCGGCGGGGCACCAGATCATCCTGTCCCCGGCCGGCTTCCGCGACACCAGCGTGGTGCAGAACATCTGGCGCCTGGTCGAGCATTTCGGCGCCACCGTCTTGGGCGGGGTGCCGACCGCGATCGGCTCGATGAGCGAAGTGCCGACGGACGGTCATGACTTGTCGACGCTGCGCTTCGTCATGACCGGCGGCTCCACACTGCCGACCGCGATCGCCAAGCGATTCGAGCAGCGCACCGGGGTGCCGCTGATCGAGCAGTACGGCATGACCGAGACCGTGGCCGCCATCGCCACCACGCCGGTGCATGGCAAGCACGTGCGCGGCAGCGTCGGATTGCGCTGTCCGTATTCCGAGATCGCCATCCGCAGGCCCGATGCCGGCGGCCATTACGTCGACTGCGCCCGCGGCGAGGTCGGGCTGGTGATGGTGCGCGGCCCGCAGGTCTTCAAGGGCTATCTTGAGCCCAGCCACAACGAGGGGGCGTTCACCCCGGATGGTTTCTTCATCACCGGCGATCTGGGCTACCTCGACGAGGAGGGGTATCTGTTCCTGTCCGGGCGGGAGAAGGACTTGATCATCCGCAGCGGCCACAACATCGACCCCCTGGCCATCGAAGAGGTCGCCAATTCCCATCCCGCCGTGGCATTGAGCGCGGCGGTGGGCATGCCCGACGAGTACGCCGGCGAGGTTCCGGTGGTCTTCGTCGCGCCGCAGCCGGGGCAGGCCCTGGATGTCGACGAGCTGATGGATTTCATCGCGCTGCGTATCCACGAGCCCCCAGCCAAGCCGCGGCGGGTATTCGTCATCGAGCAAATTCCGACCACGGCCGTGGGCAAGGTGTTCAAGCCGCAGCTGCGTCAGCTTGCGACCAGGCACAAGCTACGCGAGCTTGTCGGTGAGGCCGGCGATGCCCTTGAGCTGGTCGACATCGTGGTTTCGGAAAAAGGAAAGGAGGAATGCTACGAAGTGCGCGTCCGCCGGACTCGGAAGGCGGAGTGCGCCGTGGCCGTGGAAGCCTTGACCCGCGCCCTGGGGGAGCTGCCGGTGCATGTCCGGCTGGAGGTCTTGGCGGAGGAGTGAGCAGGCCGGGTTCTGCCTGGCCGCTGGGGGTAGTCGTGTCGGTCCGAGCCGGGCCGGCGACACAGTGAGCATCTTGATCCGAACGAGGAGGGAGAGCCTTATGGCTAGGTCGTTGATGAAGCGCCTGGCGGTGACCTTGGTGGTCGGGGTCGCCGTGGCGATGTTGGGTTCGGGTGCGTTCGCCCAGGAGACGAAGCCGCAGAACGTCATTAAGTGGCGGTTGCAGGCCCATCTGCCGACGGGCAGCGGCTCCTGGCAGGACAGCGTGGTGGCGATGCGCGACAAGCTAGCTGAGCGCACCGGCGGCCGCCTGCAAATCGAGCTGCATCCGGCGAACTCGCTGATGGGCGCGACCGAGATCTTTCCGGCGGTGCGTCGCGGCATCCTGCAAATCGGCTACACCTCGCCGGCCTATCTGATGGAGCACGTGCCCACCGCTGGGCTGGCCTTCGCGGTGCCGGGTGCGTTCCAGGATGTCTGGGAGGCGCTGTACTTCTGGAAGAACCTAGGCTTCGAGGACCTGATTCGCGAGGAGGCCGAAAAGCAGGGGGTCTACTACTTTACCGACAAGCTGTACCCGACCGAGATGGTGCTGAAGAAGCCGGTCGGTTCGCTGCGGGAGTTCAGCAGCCTGCGCATCCGCTCGGCCGGGATGCTGCAGCGCTACATCAACCAGGTCGGTGCCGCGACCAGCTACATCCCCGGCCCCGAGATCTATCAGGCCATGGCGACCGGGGTGGTGGACGGCGCCCACTGGGGCGCGGCGCAGGAGGCCAACTCGCTCAGCCTGTACGAGACGGCCAAGTACCACGTGCGACCGGCACTCGGCGTCGGCGGTGTTGAGGCCTTCATCATCAACAAGAAGGCCCTGGATTCGCTGCCGGAGGACATCCGCCGCATCGTCGTGGAGACCATGGAGGAGCACTTCTGGCTGCGTACCATCGAGTACCAGTACCAGGAGCTGAAGCTGCTCAAGCAGCTGGCGGAGGAAAAAGGCGTGCAGGTGGTCGAGCTCCCCCAGGACGTGCAGGCCAAGCTGTGGGAGGTTGGCCGCCAGATGCGGGCCGAGGAGGCCAAGAAGAGCGACAACGCGCGCGAGGCGGTTCGGCGGCTGGAGGACTTCCTCCACACCCTCGGTCGCTGACCGGGGAGAGCGGCGGTGGACCTTCGGGGCCATCGCCGCTCGCCTAACTCGCCGGCAGCCCAGCGCTGCGGACCAATAACGGCTTGTCGCGCGGAACCTGCGCTCGTCGCCGGCGCTGCGCCCGATCAAGGCACCCTGCCATGCGATATCTCAACGGGCTACTCAGCGGAATCACCTGGTTGAACGAGCGTCTCGGCCGGTGGTTCGTCGCTTATCTGGTTTTCGTGATGTTCTTCCTGCTGCTGATCGAGGTGGTCGCCCGTTACGTCCTGGCGGCGCCCACCATCTGGGCCACGGAGCTGACCCAGATGATCTTCGGGGCCTACATCATGCTGTCGGGTGGCTACCTGCTGGTGCATCGGCGCCATGTCAGCGTCGACATTTTCTATTCGCGGTTTTCGCCGCGGACCAGGGCCGCGACTGACATCGCCACCTCGGTGTTTTTCTTCATCTTCATGCTGGTGCTGCTGAAGGAGGGGTGGACGATGGCGGAGGAGGCGATCAGCACCCTGGAAACTAGCCACTCGGCCTGGAACCCGCCCATCTGGCCGCTTAAGCTGCTGATCCCGATCGGAGCCCTGCTGTTGCTGCTGCAGGGCATCGTCAAGCTGGTGCAGGACGTCCGCACCTTCTTCGCCGGCGCGCCAGCGGCCGCCGAGCGGCTGCAAGCAGAGGAGGGCGAAGCATGACACCCGGCATCATGACGCTGCTGTTCTTCGGCTCGCTGCTGCTGTTCGTCTTCCTCGGCGCACCGCTGGCGTTCGTGCTGGGTGGCGTGTAGGCCATCTTCCTCTATTTCACCTGGGGGATGGACGGCTTCTTCATGGTGAGTGGCCGCATCTGGACCACCATGAACAGCTTCACTTTGGTCTCCATCCCGCTGTTCGTGCTGATGGCACTGATCCTGGCACAGACCAGCGTGTCGCAGTCGCTTTATCGGATGATGCATCTGTGGATGGGCGGGTTGCGCGGCGGGCTTGCCATCGGCACCGTGGTGATCTGCGCCATCTTCGGCGCTATGGTGGGGGTGAGCGCCGCCGCGGTCGTGACCATGGGCACGGTGGCGCTGCCGGCCATGCTGGAGCGCGGCTACGACAAGCACATGGTGCTCGGCGCCATCAACGCCGGGGGCGGTTTCGGCGTTTTGATCCCGCCCAGCGTCGCCATGATCATCTTCTGCCTGACCACGGGGGTGTCGGTCGGCAGCCTGTTCGCCGCCGGCATGCTGCCGGGCTTGCTGCTGGCCCTGCTGGTGGCGTTGTACATCGCCGTGCGCTGCTTCTTTCAGCCGCAGCTGGGCCCTGCCCTGCCCAAGGAGGAGCGCGGCAGCTGGCGGGAGAAGCTGCTTGCGCTGCGTGCCGTACTGCTGCCCATCGTCGTGGTGGTCATGGTGCTCGGCTCCATCCTCAGCGGCATCGCCACGCCCACCGAGGGAGCGGCAGTCGGCGTGCTAGGAGCGCTGGTGTGCGCCCTGGTCAGGCGGGAGCTGAGCTGGCGGATGCTGTCGGAAGCGGCGCAGGAGACGCTCAAGATCTCCGGCATGATTATGTGGATCTTCATGAGCTCCCATGCCTTCAGCACCGCTTACAACGCCATGGGGGCGCAGGACATGATCATGGAGCTGGTCGGCTACCTGCCGGGGGGAGCCTGGGGGGCGCTGGCCGCCATGCTGGGCCTGATCTTCGTGCTGGGCATGGTGCTGGACCCGATCGGGATCATGCTGATCACCCTGCCGGTCTTCATGCCCATCATCGAGTTGCACGGCATCGATCCGATCTGGTTCGGGGTGCTGTTCATCATCATGATCGAGACCGGCTACATGACCCCGCCGTTCGGCTTCAACCTCTTCTACCTGCGGGGTGTGGCGCCGCCGGAAATCACCATGGGCGACATCTACCGCTCGTCGATTCCTTATGTGGCGATGACCCTGCTCGGGCTGCTGATCGTGGCGCTGTTCCCGGCGCTCGCGCTGTGGCTGCCGAGCAAGCTTTTCTGACGCGCCAGGTCTTTTGGCCCAGTTCAAGGTCGCAGGCGCGGCCTTGGCTGGGCGACTTTTTTGTCTGGAAACGCACGAGAGGTGTAATCGGCCCGGGGTGGAGCCAGGAAAAAGTCGGGCGTGCAGGAAGGGATATGGCGCACCCGGCTGGATTCGAACCAGCGACCTTCGGCTTCGGAGGCCGACACTCTATCCAACTGAGCTACGGGTGCGTCGTAGAGGGCATAGCATACCTTGCTTCGCCCCTCAGTCCAAGGCTTGCGCCGATATTCTGTGCTATTGTCTGCTGCCGAAGCAGACAAGTGGGCGGAGCCGGTCGTGTTTTCGCCTGCAGCCTTTGCCGTTATACTCTGGCCTCCTTGCAGCGGCGCGCTCGGGTGATGCCAGAGGCTCTTAGGCGCCATCAAGCGACAAGCCGATTTGCCATTGTTCAGACGGGAGCTCACCGTGAGCAAGCAAGAAGATACCAAGTTCATCAAAACCTTCATCGGTGTGATCATCGCGCTGATCGTCCTGACGGTCGCACTGATTGTGCTGGCGACCCGCACGGGGTCTCCCACCGAATCCGAACTGCAGGCGAGGCAGGCTCTGGATCGGGAGCGCGCCGAGGAGCGGCTGCAGCCGGTGGGGGCGGTGCGGCTGTCGGGTGAGCCCATGCCCGAGATCGCGCAGGCGCAGCCGGAGCCGGCGGCGGCTGCCGGGACGCAGACTCCGGAGCAGGTCGTGCAGTCGGTGTGCGCCAGTTGCCACGATACCGGTCTGCTTGGCGCGCCCACGCGTGGCGACAAGGCGGCCTGGGAGGCGCGTCTGACCAGCAAGGGGCTGGATACCCTCGTCAGCAGCGCGATCAACGGCTTTGGTGCCATGCCGCCGCGCGGCGGGGCCAGCATCAGCGACGACGAGGTTCGCGAGACCGTGCTGTTCATGCTGCGCGAGGCCGGCCTCGAGGTCGAATAAACCTGTTGTGGTTTCACGAAAAAGCCGGCTTCAAGCCGGCTTTTTCGTGCCTGCGTTTTTCCCCTCAGGACGGGAAGAAGTGGATGGGATAGGTCACCGTCACCGTCTCCACGTCCTTGGCGCCGAAATTGAAGGTGCGTATGCGTGCCAGCAGCCGTTGCTCCAGCTCCGGGTCGCCCAGCTCGCTGGAGACGATGCCGATATGCGTGACTGCGCCAGAAGGGGCGATGGTCAAGCGTAGCACCACCCGGCCCTGCAGCGCGGCGTTTTCCCGCAAGGCGCGGTTGTAGATGCCGAAGATGGCGCCTTTGTTGCGATCGAACACCAGCTGGATTTCCTCGTCGGTACGGGTAGCTTTCTTGTTGCGCTGGCCGGCACCGCCCCCAGGCGGGCCGGTGTCGCCGATGGGGCTGCTGACGATTTGCGTCGAGCGTCCGCCCAGCTGCACGCCGGCGCCGGTGTCGCGGCTCAGCCTGCTGGTGTTGATGCCACCGCTACCCTGGGCGACGCGGGCGGTGAGGATGGAGCGCTCGGTGCGCTCGGCGCTGCCGCCGGAGGTGGACAGGCGGCCTTCGCGCAGCCGGCCGGCCGAAGCATCGTCGTGCAGTGACTGCAGGCTGTCTCGCATGGCGAGCACGCCCGCGCGCTGGGCCTGCTCGCGGGCGCTTTGCGGCTGCGGTGCCGGTGCCGGCCGCTGGGTTGGGGCGGGAGTTTGCGCCGTCTCCGGCGTCGGCGCCACTTCCGCCCGGCTCTGGGCCGGCGGCGGAATGGGTTGGGGCTCCATCAGCAGGCGGACGTAGCGCCTGGGTTCGGGTTCCGGCGGCGGCTTGGCGAGCTTTACCACCGGCAGAAAGGGAATGACCAGGCTCAGCAGCAGCAGGATGGCGGCGACCCGCAGCAGGATGCGGCGGAACCGCGCATCCTCCTCGCCTCCGCGGTTCCAGGGCAGCGGCGGAGGCGTCAGCAGCTCTTGGATGACGGCGCTCATGCTTATCCTCCCTGGTCCGGCTTCTGCACCACTGCCAGCGAGATGCGACCGAAGCCGGCGTCGGCGCAGGTAGCCATCACTTTCTTCAGGATCCGGTACGGCGTGCCGCGGTCGCTCATGATGGTGATCTCGCCGCGGTCGCCGTCTTCCTCGCCCGCGGCCTGCTGGCTGGTCAGCGCCTCGCGCAGGGCCGCGATGATGAGGGCGTCCTCGCCAAGTAGCGGCTCGATTGCGGCGATGGGCTGGCCGTCGATCTGGATCTCGCTGCTGGTCACCAGAACGGTCGGGGTTTCATGCGGCGAGGTGTCGGCGATGGACTCCGGCAGGTCGACCGCCTTGGGCAGGGAAATCTCCTGCACGTCGTTGGAATGCACCAGCAGGAAGAACACCAGGATGGTGAAGATGTCCATCAGCGCGACCAGGTTGAACGGCGGCAGCCGCCGCCCGCGGCCGTGTCGTCTCTCCCTGCGCTGCGCACGGCGCAATTGCAACATGCTCAAGAACCTCTCCTCAGTTGCGGCGCATCACCGATGGAGACGTCCGGGAACAGCTCGGCATAGACGATGCGCTCGTCCTGCTGCACCGGCACGACTCGCACGGTGTCCATGACCCGGATCAGCTGCTCATAGGTCAGTTCCGGCTCCAGCAGCAGGGTGGCGGCAACCGTGTCAGGCGCCCGCGCCTTGAGCTGCTGCAGCAGCGCGGAGAGGCCTTCCAGGTCATGCTGACCGTCGCGGTTGGGCAGCTCCCGCCGCAACCCCGCTGCGTGGTCGCTGACCACCAGCCGGTCCTCGCGCACGATCACCTCGAGCTGCAACGGCGGCTCGGCGCTGGCGGCCTGGCTCGCCTGCGGCAGGCTCAGCTCATGGATGGCCATGCGGGAGAACACCGCCATCACCAGCAGAAACGGCACCAGCGCCACCATCAGGTTCATGAAGGCGGTGATGTTCATCTCCGCCTCCACAGGCCGACGTCTGCGCCGCAGGCGGGTGCTCATGCCGCAGCCTCGTGCGGTTCGGCCGCCGCGGCGCCTGGGTCGAGCTTGTTCAGCATCTTGACCGCGGCCATTTCCAGGCTGCCGATCACCTGGTTAGTCTTCGATTGCAGCATGGCGTGAAGCAGCAGCAGCGGAATGCCCACGATCAGGCCGAAGGCCGTGGTGTTCATCGCGATGGAGATGGAGGCGGAGAGCAGGTCCGCCTTTTCCGCCGCGCTGGCGGCCGAGATCGAGGTGAAGGCCTGGATCAGGCCGATGATGGTGCCGAGCAGCCCCAGCAGGGTGGCGATGTTGGCCAGCGTCGCCAGGTAATGGGTGCGCTTCTCTAGCCGCGGCACGACCTCGAGCATGCTCTCTTCCATGGCAAGCTCGATGGCCTCCCGGTCGCGGGCCGTGGCCGCGCGGCTGAGCCCGCTGCGGAGGATGGCGCTGATCGCGCTCCTGGATTCCTGGACAATGCCTTGGACCTCGCTCAGCCGGCCAGCCTGCAGCAGCGGCATGACGCGATTCCAGGCGCTTTGGTTGCGGATTCGGAACAGGCTCAGATAGATGTAGCGCTCGATAGCGATGGCCAGCCCGAAGGCCAGCACCACCACGATGGGGTACATGAAGATTCCGCCATCCTGAAAGAAGCGGACGATCGTATTGTAAATATCCATATCTCAGACTCCTTGTGGCACCGCCGGAAGAGCTCGCCGCTTCCTAGTCAATCGCCTGCATCGCATGGTAGTAGTCCAGCTCGCGCCGGAAGACTTCTGGGTCCAACGGCCCGATGCCTTCGTTGAACAGGCCGCTGGCTGGCGACGGCGTCGCCTCGCCCAGCTCCGCGCTTTGCCAGGGGACGATGTAGAGCGCCTTCGGCAGCTCCCTGTTACCGATGACGTCCATGCCCTGTAACTCGCGCTCGTCGGTGCTCTCCGTCGCTGCTGCCGTGGCGCCGTTCAGAAGAAAGAGTGCCACTGCCAATGTCCCTGCCCGTTGCATGACTTCATCCTTGTTGCCTGCGCCGCTCCAGATCGGCGATCCATTGGTCGACTTCGGGATCCGCATCCCCGGACAGCTCCTGATAGCGGCGGTAATGCTCCAGCGCGCAGTCGGGCTGCCGCAGATACAGATCGCACAAGATTCCGAGGTTCAAGTGACCGTGGCGGGACTCCGGATGCGCCGCCAGCAACCGCTGGTAGAGCGCTTTCGCTTCCTCGAAGCGGCCCGCGCGCCGTTCCAGGATGGCGAGCCAGTTGAGGGCGACCGGATGCTCGGGATCGGTGCTGAGCGCCTGCCGCAGTACCGCCGTCGCCTGTTCTTGCCTCTCGAGGTGGATATAGGCGACGGCCAGATTTACAAGTACTCCGGACAGCTCGGGATGCCGTTCCGCGACCGGCTCCAGCGCCTCGGCCGCTTGCCGGTACTGCTGCTGCCGTAGCATGGCCACGGCCTGCTGGAAGACGCGGCGGACCTCGGGCTCGACTTCGCCGGCCACGGGTGCGGCCGGCGCTGGCTTTTCCTGTACGGCGGCTGGCTCGGTCTTGGGCAGGGGCGGGCTGCCGGCGCAGCCGGTCATGCCCGCCAGCACGGCCAGTGGCAAGGCGCGGGCAAGCAGGGCCGTCCGCCGGGGCTGGGCGGGCCCGGCTGCATTGGACTTGGCAGGCTCGTCTCGCGGCCCCTTCGACGGCGTGGTCGGCCGCAACGGTGCCGCGGGCGCGGGATCGGGGTAGTCAGCGGATGGTTTCGACAAAGTGCTCACCTCGCTCCGTCTTGGCGTAACGAACCGGCATCAGCTCGGCCAGCGCTTCCAGGCTCTTGCGGACCCACTGGTCGTAAATGCCTTCGGCGGTGCGGCTGGCGTTGACCTCGTGCAGCTCGATGGCCTTCTCCTCGAACGGCATGGCTTGCTCTTCCAGCAGCACCTCGTATTCGGCCAGCGCCTCGCCCTTGAGTCCGCGCGGCCGTTCCGACTCCAGCAGGGCCTTGCCGAAGTCAGCGTAGAGCGCAGCGATGGCGTAGTTGGCCGCCGTGGCGATGCCGGCCACCTTGTAGCTAGCTGCCCGTTCGTAGGCGCGCAGGGCGCGACGGAAGGCGGCCTGCTTCTTGCGCAGGTTCTCTTGCAGCGGCTCGACCAGGCGCAGCTGGGCGTATTCCGCATATGGCTGCTCGGCCAGGGCCAGGGCGGCCTGAGCGGCTAGGAAGCGGCTGCGGTCGGTGCGCTGGGCACCTGCCTCGGCGTCGGCACGGATGATGGACAGGCGCCAGCTGCGGGCCGATTTGAAGTGGCCCATCTCCAGCGACAGCTCCAGCAGCTGTTGCTGGGCTTCCAGGTTTTGCCCGAACGGCTGCGGGAAGCGGTGCACGTAGCGGCGGAACACGGCATAGGCCTGCTCGGGCTTGCCGGCCTGGCGGTACAGCTCCCCTGCCTGCCACATGGCGGCCTGCGCGAGCTCCGGCGTGGCGGCGGCCTCGGCTACCTGCAGATACTCGGCCGCGGCTTCCTCGCTGCGGCCAGCGGCAAGCAACGCCGCGGCCAGACGGCGGGTGACCTCGGCCTGCTGCTCGTGCCCAGGGAACCGGCGGCGAAAGTTCTGTAGCGCGGTTATGGCCTCGGGCCATTGCTCCAGCTCGATCAGCACGGCGGCGGCGTCGAACTGGGCGGTGGCGGCCATGGCGGAGTCCGGCACCTCCTGCGCCGCCCGCAGGAAGGTGGCTGCGGCGGCCGCCAGTTCGCCGTTCTGGCGCTGCCGCTCGCCCTGCTTGTAGATGCTGGCTGCCAGTCGGTCGCCGATCTGGCGATGCTCATCGCTGCCGGGCGACAGCAGTCGCAGCCCTTCCCGGTAGGCCGCTTCGGCAGCGGCGTAGTCGGCGACATCGAAGGCGCTGTGGCCGATGATGCGCAGGGCGATCAGGCGGGTGGCGGCGTCCACCCGGTCCAGCGTGAGGAGCTGCCTGGCCGCGGCCGCCGCGGCCGCGCCGTCGCCCAGCTCGAAGGTCTGCTGGGCGCTGTGGGCCAGCGCCGATATGGCGTGCTCGTGGCGGGGATATTCACCGGCCAGCTGGCTGGCCGCCGCTAGTACCTGGCGGCGGGCCGGCAGGCGCTGGTCGCCGGTGGCCCGCTTGGCCAGCTCCTCCAGCGAGAGTACCGCGGCGTAGGCGGCCTCGGCCGAGCGGGCATTGCGTTGCTCGCCGTAGGCGACCTGCAGGTACTGCTCCGCGGCCTCGGCGTAGCGCTTGTGCTCGTACAGCAGCTCGGCGTAGAGGAAGCGCACTTCCTGCGCCCTGCGGCTGGTGGGGAAGTTGCTGAGGAAACGCTGGTACCAGTCGGCGGCCGAGGCAAAGTCGCCCTCCTCGCCGCTTTTCTGGGCCTGGGCGTGGTAGTGGCGGGCGAGGTCGTGCAGGCTGGACTCGAGCTGCGCCACCACCGTTGGATGGTCTTCCGGCCGGCGCCGTTGCCAGAACGGGCTGCGCAGGTCGTAAAGCCGCACGAAGGCTTTCTGTGCCTCCAGCACCTGGCTGGGGAAACCGCCGGCGCGGTAGGCGTCGATGGCGCGCAACTGGAACTGCGGCCCCTGGTCGCTGTTGGGATAGGCGGCAACGAAGGCCTGAAAGGTGGCGGCGGCGTCGGAGAAGCGGTCCTTCTTGAGGTATTCCTCGCCTAGAGCGCGATAGAGGATGTCCTCGTCCTTGCGGTGGCCGCGCAGGCGGAAGTACTCGGCCACGCTGTCCGGGCCTTCCAGATAGGAGAAGCTTAGGCTGATGGCGCGCAGCGTGTCCTCGATGGTCTCGCGTTCGCCCCGGCTGAGCCGCTCCAGCTGCAGCCGACCCTCGTGCGACTTGAGGTCGATCAAGGCCAGGAAATAGTCGATGCCTTCCAGATACAGGCCCTGCTTGAACAGCGACCAGGCCCGCTTGTAGAGCGCCTGCTCGTAGAAGCCTGATTGCGGGCCGCGCCCGAGCACGGCGCGGTAGGCGCCGTCGGCCTCGCTATAGCGCTTGCGCACGAACAGGATCTCGCCGCGACGGAATTGCGCTTCGGCGATGTCGGGGCTGTTGGGATACTGGCGGACCAGGCGCTCCAGTACCCGCAGCTCGTCCTCCTGCCGCCCGGCGTTGTCGTAGGCGCGGGAGAGCTGATAGAGCACCTGATCGTTCTGCGGGTGATAGGGATAGGCGCGCAGGCGCTCTTCGTACAGCGCGATGATGCGCTCGGCCTCCTCGCTGGACAGCGTCTCCCCCGACTCCGGCACCTCCTGAGGCACCGGTTCGGCCTCGGCCACGGCAGCAGGAATGTGCCTGGCCGCTGTGGCACCAGGATCAGGCGCGGAGCTTTGGCTTGCGGCCTGCTCCTCGACGACAACGGTAGTGACCTGCTCGCTGCCGCCGGCGGGCGTTGACGCTAGCCCCAGGCGCTCCTCTTCGGCCTCCAGGCTAAGGTCGGCCAGGCGGCGCATGGCCTCGGCCCGCAGCATGGGATCCTCGGCGTGACGCAGGAATTCGCGGTAGCCGGCGATGGCCCGTTCGCGGTCGGCGGCCGTCTCGGCTGGCAAGGCCGGTAGCGGCTCCTTGGCCAGGTCGGCCAGGGTGCCGCTGCGCTCGCCCTGGTGCGCGCAGCTGGCCAGCAGCAGCGTGAACAGAACGTAGCAGCGGTAGCGCGTCATCGGTTCCTCCCGGGTCGTTCCGCCGCCGGATCGTAGAGCTGCGCGAGAATGAAACGGGCCTGGGTGACCTGGGAGCGGACGGCATCGCGCCGCTCGCCCAGGGCTTGCAGCGCCTGTTGCTGCAGCACTTGCTGCTGGGTGTCGCGGCGCTGCTCGACCCGCTCCAGCAGCGCGGCCACCCGCTCGCGCATGAGCTGAATGCGGCCTTCGAAGGCAAGAAAGTCGTCCTCGGCCCGCGCCTTGATCGAGCCCAGCGCCGCGTGGCGCTGGCGCAGCTCACGCAGCTGCCGCTCCAGGGCGCGCAAATCGGCCTCCTTGCCAAGGGGCAGCGCCGCCTTGAGGGCCTGATAGCGCTGCTCCAGCGCCGTCGGCGCGAGGGCAGCGAGCCGCTGCTCCAGCTCGGGCAGCTTGCGCTCGAAGCGGCTGCGATGATCGGCAAGGACGATTTCGAGCTGGTCCAGCTCGCCCAGCCACCAACGCAGATTGGCCGCCAGCGCGTCGATGTCCTGATAGTCCTGCAGGGCGCGGCGGAACCCGTGGCTGGCGAGCAGGGTACCCAGGTAGGCGCGGCCGGGGACGTGCTCCAGCGGCGGCAGCTCGTTCTTGCGCGGATCGATCTGCAGCGTGACCTGCAGCAGAGCGCCGCGCTCGATCTCCCGCATGGCCTCCTCGATGCGCCCGGCCTCGGCCGAGAGTAGCTCGGTGGCGGTGCGGTACAGGTTGGCGGCTTGCTCGCGGGCCTGCAGCTGCAGCAGCGCATAGGGTATGGCCAACATGGCTTCCTGCACGGCCGGGTCGGCGATGGAGCGGCGCCGCAGCTCTTGCCAGGGCACGAGCGCCGCCCGGTGGTCGCCCGCCATCAGCTCGGCCCAGCCGGCCCCGAGCAGCGCCAGATTGGAGACCGGACCCTGCAGCCGCACTTGCTGCAGGACTCGCTTGGCCTGCTGCGGTTGCGTCGGCAGCAGGGCGCGGGCGATGGCGACGTTGGCCTGATCGCGCAAAGCCAGGGCTTCCTCGGTTTTAGCCGGAATCCGGCCGACCCGGCGCAGCTGTTGCACGCCTGCCTCCAGCTGACCGCTGCGGATCAGGGCCACGCCGAGGTTGTAGCGGCCATAGGGCTCGTCCTCGGGCGGTCCGTGCCAAGGGTCCAGCATGGTCGCGGCGCCGGCGAAATCGCCTTGGCGCATGTGTACCAGCGCGCTCAGCAGCTGCCGCCGACCGGCGAAGTCGGGCGGCAGTCGGTCGCCGATCTGGGCCAGGGCGTGGGCCGCCTGGTCCAGCCGGTCTTTCTGGAACGCCAGCTGCGCCAGGTAGTACCAGGCATGGTCGTGCACCTCGCGGGGCGCTTGCTGGCGCAGCAAGCGATTGAAGATGCGCTCGGCGGAGTCGGTCAGGCCGTAGGAGAGCTTGAGGCTGCCCAGCAGCAGCTCGGCCTGGAACCAGTCGCGCTCCAGCCGTCCCTGGCTGCGGGCTGCCATCAGCAACGTCAGGGCGGTGAAGTAGTCTTGCTTGTAGAAATGGAACAACGCCTCGCCGTAGCGGGCGTTCTCCACCCGCTGGCCGGGGATGGTGGGCGCTGCCAGCGCCGTGCTTGCGCTAAGCAGTAGGCCGCAGAAGGTCGGTAACAGCCGGCGCATGGTCATTGCCACTCGCGAAAGACGAACTCCGGCTGCAGCTTCTGCTGCCGGTCGGAGACCTTCAGCTCCAGGGTCTTGGGCGCGTGCTCCTTGCGCGTACGCAAGGCGGCAGCGCGGCGGTACTCGCGGCCGTTGGGGCCGACGCCGGTGAAAAAGGCCACCAGCTCGTACTCGCCGACGGGCAGGTTGCCGATCCAGAGCCGGTGCGAGCCGCCCCGGCTGAGCGCCTGCAGCTCCTTGTCCGAGTACAGGTGCCGCGCAACCACCTTGTCGTTGATGCGCAGTTCCACCGATTCCAGCTGCAGCAGGCTGCCGCGGTCCATCGACACGTACACGGCCAGCTGCCGGCTGGCAGGAAACAGGAGGTCCTCCTGTAGGATTAGCAGATCGCGGTTGGCGGCCAGCACCTCTTCCTTGAGCGCCTGCAGCTCGTGGTCCAGCGCGCTGGGGTCCAGCGGCTCGTCGCCGGCTGTCGGCCCGGCCCACCAGAGCGCCATCGCCAGGCAGGACAGCGTCAGCATCCGGTTCCAGTTCATCGATCGCGCCTCCTTGCGCCGCCGGGGCTAGAAGTACACCGCCAGCCCGGCGGTCAGCTCCGTGTTGTAGGTCAGCTCGGACTCGCCGAAGAGGTCGGTCTCGAACATGTGCTCGCGCACGTCTATCCGCAGCGTCAGCCAGTCGTTGACCAGCAGCCGGAAGCCTAGGCCCAGATTGAAGGTGAAGTAGTCCTCGCCAGCGAAGCGCAGGCCGCCCAGGCCGGTGGTGAGGAACAGAGCGCTGGCGTAGGCGCGGCGGGCGCCGAGGAAGACCTCGCCGGGCAGGGCGTTGAAGCCCAGCGAGACGCTCAGGTACTCCAGATCGCGGCTGCGGCCGCCAAGCGGGCCGTTGCGCACCACCCGGGCGTAGATCTCGTCGCTGGCCTCGGACAGGCCGAGGTTAGCTTCGAGGAAAAAATCCTCGGTTAGGTGATAGCCCAGCCGGATGCCGTAGACCGGATTGCTGCCGAGGTGCTCCAGCTGCAGAACGCCGGCGAACAGCCCGACCTCGACGTCGCGGGCATCGATGCGCGGCACGCGAATGTCCTGCCGGGCCACGCGCGGCTCCAGCGGCTGCTCCGCCTCGCCCCTGGGCGCAGGCGGCTGCGCCAGGGTTAGCAGGGGTGCGCCGAGCAGGGCGAGAGCGGCCAGAATGCGGATTGTGCGTGTCATACCCATCCCCTTTCCTCAAAACAGCAGCACGAAGCCGGCTGTCAGCTCGTGATAGTTCTCGCTGTCGCCGTCGAAGCGCGCCCGGTTCCAGCGCCAGTCGGCGCGCAGCGCGAAGCGCGGCTCCAGCTGCCAGCTCGCCCCCAATCCCAGGTTGAGGTTCCAGCCGTCTTCCTTGGCGTCGTCCACCAGCGTTCGGCGCGGCTGGTTCTCGATCCAGCCCACGCCGGCCAGCAGATGCAGCGGGAAGCGCTGCTGCGGCCAGGGCCGCGCGGCGGCTTCCAGGCGGATGAGACGGGTGCTGGAGTAGTCGCCCGCCGCCTGGGCGACCGCGAGCTCTGCCGACCAGTGCGGCGTGAAGCGATAGCCGCCCCAGAAGCTAACCACCGGTTCGTCGTCGAACACGCCGGCATTGAGGCCTGCCCGCAAGCGATCCTCAATGTGCCGGTCGAGGATGGCGGCGCGTAGGCCTTCGGCCACGCCGGCCGCGGCCAGGGTGGCGCGCAGCTGCTCGCGGTGGACCCAGCCGCTGGCGCCGTCGGCCTCGACCTGGTACCAGTCGGTGCGGCGATTGACGATGCCGATCACGCTGCCGCGCTCGATGGACTGAGTGACGGGATATCCCCGTCCGGGGCCGGTGCGCAGGTCCAGGTAGGGGTCGTGCACTTCCACCTGCAGCGGTGCGGCGGCCAGCGACAGCGGCAGCAGCAGCAGACTCAGCAGCCAGGCAGCGGCCAGCTTGTTGGGACGAAAGATGCGCATTTCTCGTTCTTCCTGTTGGCGCCGCCGGCGGCCGGGTCGGGGATGCCGGCCGTAGCCGCGCGGCGGGCGAGCTTCCTTGGGCGGCACGCCCTTGTTATGTCGGTTCGGCCTCTCCCGGGGGCTTTGTGTGCTAACGGCAGCCGGGGAGGCCGGCGTTGACCGATTCGGCGTTTCAGCGACAGCCGGTCGCGATCCAGTCATGCAAAATCGAATACCCCTCATCCCCAGGTAGCAGCATGGGCCCGCGAACGCCGCCGCGGTCGACGCTGGGATGCGCCAGTGGGTCCTGTTCGGTCGAGCTCGGGCGCAGCAGCAGCGCGTTGGCAGCTGGGTCGCAGGGATCGCCGACCATGGCGGCGGCAGCGCCGAAGTCCGCCTCCACGGTGCCCGTCAGCGCGAAGCGGTTGGGCGCATGGGGCGGGTTGCGGTGATTGGGCGCGCCGATGTCGCTGCTGTTGGCCTGCGGCAGATGGCAGCCTAGGCAACGGTTGCGCAGCAGCGGGTGCACTTCGACCGCGAAGCGATCGCGCGCCAGCAGGGCGGCACTGGTCTCGCGCGCTGGCACGTTGCGGTAGGCCGCGCCCAGGTCTATCCATTCGACGATCAGCCGCCGTTCGCCTGGCGTCAGGTAGCCGCCATGGTCGGGCACGCCGTCCAGCGATTGCGGCGCTAGCAGCTCCTGGCCGAACAGCACCTCGACCAGATGGCTGCTGCGGGAGCTGTCGGCGGAGCCGCCGACGGTGACCAGCGGTGGCGAACGCTCGATGACGGTGCGGCCGTCGCGCTGGACCGCCGTCGCGCCTTGCGGGCGGCCCAGGACCAGGCTGTCATAGGAGCGCAGGCGGCCGGAGGGGGCGAGCGCGTCACTCAGGTCCAGCCTGCTGCCGGGGCCGTGGCAACCGAGGCAGTTGGCGTTCCAAATCGGCTGGATGTGGCGGGCGTAGTCGATGATGCCCTCATCCGGGCGTAGCGTCGCTGGGTACGGTAGGGTCAGATCGGGGTCGGGCGCGCGGCCGGCGCTGACCGGGTCGGTCCAGACATCGGTAAAGAAAGGATCCGGCTGCAGCTGCAGCGCGGTCGGATCCAGCCGGGTGCGGGTTTCGGCCATGGTCTCGCCCGGCAGGGCGCTGAGGGCGGCTCGCGAGCCTTCGAACGGACCGCCTGCCGGGGAGCCGGCATTGAGCGGCTGTACGCTGCGGTGAGCCGAGTGGCAGCCGTGACAGCGGCGCTCCTCGCCCGGGCGGGCCTGCAGCCAGCTGGTGTGAGTTTGGAATGCGCGGCCTTGGGCGTCCACCACCGCCAGGGCGAGCGGGGTGTCGGCCGGCACCGCCACGCGCACCGAGCCGTCCGGCTCGATGGGTGCGTAGCCGAGCAGCTGTTGCATCTTGAAGCTGGTGGCGCCGATGCCGTCCAACGACTGCCCTGGCGGCGTCGGCAGGGCGCGACTGATGCGCAGGAAGCGGGCCGGACGTTCTGCCGCCGTGGTCAGGCGGGCGTCGCGCAGCCGCGCCAGGTTCGGCCGGCCGGTGGCATCGCGCGGGATGCGCTCGCCTTCGACCAGCACGCTCTCGCCCATGCTGTCGAGGAAATCGGTGTCGTAGACGCTGCGAATGTTAAGAATGGCCTGCGGCACTGGCTCGGGATCGGGTTCCCCCGGCTCGCCCGGCTCGCCAGGCTCACCAGGCCCTCCGGGTTCGCCAGGATCCTCGCATTCCTCGGGCGGCGGCTTCGGATCCGGTTGCGGATGCGGCCTGGGACTGACGTCGTCGGGGCATTCCGACTCCGGCTCGATCGGTATGCACTCGCCGGGCGGTCCCGGCCGCGGCGCGTAGCCTTGCGGGCAGCCCGGCTCGTTGGGCACGCCGACGCAGGATTCCCGCATGGTGCCGTCCGGGCACAGCCAAGGCCGGGGCGCGACACCCGGATCGCCGGGGGCGCCGGCCGGAGGGATCACCGCCGGCTGTGGCCGCGGCATCAGCGCGACCGGGCTGAGCAGCGCCCGCCCTTCGCGGGCGGTTGCGATCAGCCGCATGCTGCGGTCGTCGAGGTCCAGCATGTAAATGCCGTAGCGCGGCTCGGTCTCGCCCGGTACGGTCGGGCTCGGCGTCCCGCCGCGCTGCGGCGGCGACCAGGCTACCAGCACCCGGTTGCTGCCGTCCCAGAGCGGATAGGGCGTGGTATAGCGGCCGTTGGGCGAGGCTGCCCGGCCCAGCGGCAGTTCGTACAGGGTCGGCTGGTACTGGCCCGCGCCAGGGAGGCCATCCAGGCGGCGGCGATGGTCGGTGTGGGTTCTGACGTCGGCGATCACCAGCGCGCCGCCGTTGCGCACGCCGGCCAGCGGCAGCACGGTTGAAATCACGCGCCCGTCCGGCATCTCGCGCGGATGCAAAAAGCTGTCGCCGGGGCTGAAGGCGCCGTAGAGCACGTTCAGCTCCCGGCCGTCGGGACGGATGGTGAAGATCGGCTGGTGGTTACGATTGCCGACGTGATCCCAGCGGACGTACATGATCTCGCCGTTCATGCGCACGCTGGGGTTGCGGTCGTGGCTTTGGTTGAAGGAGATCTGCTCGATGTTGCCGCCGTCGGCATCCATCACGTGCAGCACCAGCGCCGCCTCACGGTTGTAGCCGTCGGCGTAACTGAAGGGCGGCATGCCGGCCGCCTCCAGCTGCGCCCTGCTGTTGGCCTGGCGGTTGGAGGTGAACACGATGCGGCCGTCGGGCAGGTAGTGCGGGTCGAGATCATCGCCGGCGTTGGCCAGCTCGTCGTCGGCGATCACGCGCCGCAGGCTGCCGCTGTCCAGGGAATACTCCCAGATGTTCCAGGTCGGGTCGTCCGGGCCGCGCATGGAGAAGATCAGCCGGCGGCCGTCGTAGGAGACGTTGGGACTGCTCACGTCGCCCCGGCCGCGGGTGTATTGGTAGGTGATGTTGTGCGCCGGGGCGCTGGGCGAGGACAGCTCGCGCAGGTACAGGTCTCCGCCGGGAACGAAGGTTACGCCGTCGGCTGCGTTTCCCGCCGCTTCGAGCGCGCGGTCGGCGTAGGCGATGGGGTAGTCGCCACCCACGACGATGCCGCCGCTGCTGCCGCCGCAGCCAGCCGTGGTGGCAACCAATGCGAGCGTCAGCAGATGCAGCCGGACATTCTTAGAGTTCATGCGTTCCCTGGATCCTTCCGCGCCGCCTGCGGCTGTTGGCAGGCGGCTGGTGTTCTTCCTTGATCCATGGCGCGAGGCAGCAGACGGCCGCCTTCACGCTCGGCAGTGTCTTAAGGCAATGGGGTTGGCGGGCGGAAATTTCGAGGGGGAAGGGGGCGCCTGGCGGCTCAGGGGACGCGCACTAGTCAAGGTAAATCATCCGGCGTGTCATGCCGCCGTCGACGACGAAGTTCTGTCCGGTGATGAAGCTGGCCCGTGTCGAGATCAGGTATGCCACCAGCTCGGCAATGTCCTCCGGCCGCCCGACCCGGCCGACCGGATGCTGCGCATGGTCTTCGGGCCGCAGCTTGGGCTGTCGCCGCCGGTTGGCCTTCTGCCAATCGCCCACCTCGATCCAGCCCGGACTGATGCAATTGACGCGGATCTCCGGCCCCAGGCTGACCGCCAGCGCATGGGTAAGCGCTACCAAGCCGCCCTTGCTGGCGGCATAGGCTTCGCTGTTCGGTTCCGACTGCAAGGCCCGGGTGGAGGCGATGTTGACGATGGCGCCCCGGCTGCGGCGCAGCGCCGGCACCGCGTGTTTGCAGCATAGGAACGGGCCGGTGAGATTGACCGCCAGCCGCCGGTTCCAGTTCTCCAGCGGCATGTGCTCGACAGGGTCGTTATAGGGGTGCGCCAAGCCGGCGTTGTTGATGAGCGCATCAAGGTGGCCGAAGCGGCTCAAGGTCGTCTCCACCAGCCGCGCCACCTGCGCCTCGTCCGCCACGTCGGTGGGCTGGAACAGCACCTGGCCGAAGGCTTCCAGCTCCGCCGCCGCCTCCTGCCCGGCTTCGGTATCGACCTCGGCCAGCACCACGTGCATGCCTTCCTCCAGCAAATGCTTGGCGATGCCCTTGCCGATGCCCTGCCCGGCGCCGGTGACGATGGCGACTTTGCCGATAAGGTCGGTCATGGCGAGCGCTCCGCTGTCAAGAGGGTCGATGTGAGAATATGACCGGGCGGCGGCAATGCAACCATGGGCCGTGAGGCGGCAGACCGCAAGCGGCCGCTCGTCTCCGCTCTTCCATATCGGTTCTGCGGACAAAGGGGTTCGGAAAACGGCCAAGGCCGCAGGCATCAGCCCTCGTCAAGCGCCGCCCATGAGATCCCGTGACCGCCAGATCCGCAACCGATCCCTTCCCGAGCCTTCATCACCCGGAGGTCGCCGCGAGCAGTGAGCGGCAGGTCCCGACGGCGACGGTTGCCAGCGTCTTCCTGGGCGAATGCGCCACCCCCACTTTGCACCGGTGGGCTTTCCGCAACCTCAAGAGGGATGACCGTATGGCAACCGATCGCTATCAACGCGGCCTCGATCGCATGATGGAGCTCGTCTCCGCCGAGCACGCCGACACCTTTGACCATGTCAAGCTGGTCGAGTCGTACAAGGATCTGGATCCGGACCTGGCCGACTACATCGTCTCCTTCGCTTTCGGCGACATCTACTCCCGGACCAGCCTGTCCCAGCAGGAGCAGACCATGGTGACCATCGCCACGTTGGTCGCTCTGGGCACCGACCCGCAGTTGAAGCTGCATATCAACGTCGGCTTCAACGTGGGACTGAGTAAGGAAAAAATCGTTGGCACGCTGATCCATTGCATTCCTTACGTCGGGTTTCCGCGCGTGCTCAACGCCCTGACCCTGCTCAAGGAAGTGATGGCGGAGCGAGGCATTGATCCGAAGGCGCGGTAGGGCGTGACGGGCCGGCCAACGGGACCTTGATGGCGCGCCGTGCGAGCCTGATACAGGCCTGTGGAACGGTTACTGCTCGCGAGGAAGGGTCATGCATCTGATCATCGGGCTTGGGCCAATTGGTGGAAATGTGGGCGCGCGCTTGGTCGAGGTGGGACGGCGTGTTTATGGCAACGACTTCAACGCCGAGCGGGTTCGCGGGTGGTCGGAGGAGACCGGGGCGCCGGCGGCAACCGATTTGACCGCCGTCGACTGGGCTGCCGTGGAGAGCGTTCACATTGCGGTGCGGCTGGCGGACCAGGTCGTGTCCGTGTTCGAGTCGCTGCGAAAGCACACCGAGCGATCGTTGACCGTCTTCGTCCACACCACGCTGGCGCCGAGCGATGCGCGGAAGATTTTTTCCGCGGCACCGGAAGGCTGGCGCGCGTTCGAAGCCCCCGTGTCGGGTGGTCCCCAGGGTGCGCGGCAGGGTTCGATGACCATCTTCCTCGTCGGGCCCGAGCCTACCGAAGCGGAAGACAGGCTGCTAGCCGCCATCGCGGGGCGCGTCTTCCGCATGCCGTCCTACGGCCAGCCAGCGCTGGTGAAGCTCCTCAACAATGCCCTGGCAACCTACAACTTGGCCGCCACGGCGCGGATGCTCAACCTGGCCGCCGAGCATGGCGTTCCCGCCAGGGACTTTTTCGAAGTGATCAGCGTGTCGACAGGGCGGAGCTGGATGAGCGACAACCTCATCGATGTCCAGTACGACCTGCTGCTCAAGGATGTTGGCCTGCTCCGCGGCGAGCTTGGTTCGCTGCCTACCGGCGAGCTTGACGAGGGGGTCGAGCAGGCGATTCTGCAGGCGCGCGCGCGGCTGGAGGCTGATTCCGCAGCTCGGTGAGCTCCCGGGCAGCGCGGGCTTGCCCCTGCCAGTCTTTCGGTGACGAGGCCGCGCAATAACGAGTCAGTCAGACCGGGCTTCGCCGCTTCATGGTTCATCAAAAGTTGTCTTCTCTTGGAGGCCTGATTGGGGCTGTCAGGAGCGGGGCCGGGCAGGGCGAGATGTGCGCTGCTCGAGTCAATAAGCTCGCAAAATTAACCGATTGCGCCATGCGTCAAACATGGCGTTGCTTGCGAAGTTGCTCGCCAACCCCCACCAATCTCCAGCGTCCGAGCAACGCATGAGCGGGCACGGGGCTCGGCAAGCCGAGCGTTGGCAAGAAGAAGGACGAGAAGAGGAAGGCGCGTGGGGCAAGCAACACCAATACGCCGCGCGGGGGATTCAGCCGGCCCCGCCAGATTGATCGTCGAGCATTGCACCAGGCTCGATCAGCTGCATTCGCTCGTCCCGGAATGGGAGCGGCTCGCGGCTCATGCGGCCGAGCCGAACATTTTCTACGAGCCGTGGATGATGCTGGCCTCGCTGGAGCAGTTCTCGCGCAGGCTGCGGCTCGATGTGGTCGCGGTCCACGTCGAGGAGAGCGGAGGCCGGCGGCTAGTCGGGCTGTTCCCCTTCGAGCGCAGCGGCGGATTCGGCAGGCTGGGCGCCGTAGCGGCGCAATCGCTCCGCTATTACTACTGCTCGCTTTGCACGCCGCTGGTCGCCCCCGAATATGGGGCGGAGGCGGTCGCCGCTGCGTTGGCGGCGCTGCGGGTGCGCTATGCGTCGGTGGAGTTCAAACTGGTCGCGGCCGATGGGCCAGTGTACCAGTGGCTGGAACGGGCCGCGGCCAGCGAGCCGGGGTTCCACGCGGGCGAGCGCACGGAGCGCGCCTTCCTACGCAGGTACCGGAGCGCTCAGGCCTATGTCGCCGACAGCTTCCGGCGGGAGGCGAAGAAGAAGGACCTGGCCCGGCTGGAGCGACGCCTCGCCAAGCTTGGCGCACTGCGCATGTATACCGCGCTGGAGGACGAGCCGCTCGAGTTCTGGCTCGACGAATTCCTGGCCTTGGAAGCCAAGGGCTGGAAGGGGCGCGAGGGCACCGCGCTGGCCGCGGTGGCGGGCGGCAGCGAGTTTTTCCGTCGCATCTGTCGGGAGGCTCATGACCGTGGTCGGTTGGAGACATGCTCCCTGCGCCTCGACGGCAAGGCCATCGCCATGATATGCTTCCTGCGTGTGGCCGACGGTCTCATCTTCCTGCGCACCGCCTATGACGAGGACTACGCGCGCCATTCGCCCGGGTTGCTGCTGGCCTTCAAGTTCACCTGCCTGCTGCATGAGAAGACCGACATCGCGTGGCTGGACTCCTGCTCAGATCCCGGAGCCATCATGTCCAACCGTGTCTGGAAGCAGCGTCGACCGCTGGCGGGCTTTCGCATCGTATACCGCCCCCAGCCGGTGCTGAGCGCGCTGTTTGGCGCGGTAAAGGCTCGCTTTCCCGGCGCATCCGGGTAAGCGCCCGCCATGGGGTCGGACTGCTGCGAGCCGTTGCTCGCTCCCTGCCAGGATGATCGCCAGGCTTGCGGTCCCGGGTTCAAAGGTCGGCCTTAAGGCGTTGAAGCCTGGAATGGAGAGGTGAGTCCTCTCCAGTCTCCGCACGCTGGTCACCTGCTGGAATTGCGCCGACACGTGACCTTGCCTGCCAAGCTTACTGTGCCTAGGCTTCCCAGTCGTTGAGCCTGCGTCTGCTCGCGTGGTCGCCACGTTGCCAGTGGCAAGCCATGACGGTTGGTGTTGCATGAATCAAGCGATGAGATCATGGGGCAGCTCGATCACATCAAAGATTACATAAGCCTGCGCCTAGAGCTCTGGGTTGCTTATCACAACCACAAGGAAAATATGGCCAATGCGGGTTTCTTGTTCAAATTGCCTTGTTTGGTGCGGTCATAACGGAAAATATATGGCCGCCAGAATGGGTAGAAAAGGTTGTCGTTCTTCCTGAGATGGCAACTTTTCTTGTGTATGCGCTACTTTGGTTTCTTATTCATTACTATACTAGGTGGCAGCTGATAAATAAGCGCATCTCGGCATTTTATGTGGCCGGCTTTGATGAGGCTTTTCAAGAGCTATTGACAGCTGATCCTGAAAGCTTGAGGCTAGATCCGTATGGAAAAGAGGCTGTTAGTCTAAGCAGGTGGCGTATCTTTCTTTCAAGAATTTTGTATTTGCCTAAAGGCTTTGTTCGCATGGATGCCTCCGTGGCCGGCTTGCCTTGCTTCCTGGCCGAAAAGGTGAAACGTAGATTTGATGTTGGGAGCGGGGGAGACAGCTTGGAAATATTGATGACATATTGCTGTTCCTTGTGGCAATTAAGATATTTTTTGCGTAGCTTCTCTGGTTTTTCAGGGCAGACAGAAGAAAGATGCTGCTGCTAAAGATCACCATCGTTCCGTTGTTCATCGGTCTGGTGACGCTGGCCGGGCGCAGGTGGGGCGCGGGCGTTGCGGGCTTGCTTGGCGGCTTGCCGGTGGTGGCCGGGCCGATCGTGGTTTTCGTCGCCCTCGAGCAGGGGCCGCAATTCGGTGCGCTGACGGCGACCGCGGCGATAGCGGGCATCGCCGGGTTGCTGGTTTTCGGCCTGGCCTATGCATGGGCTAGTACGCGCTGGTCCTGGCCGGCTGCGCTGTGCTGCGGCGTGTTGGCATGGTTCGTCTGCGCCCTGGGGCTGGCCGCGCTGCCTGCACGACCAGAAACGACCCTGCTGGTGGCGGCCATCGCGCTGCTTGCCACGCCGCGAGCGCTGCCGCCGGGGGCGCCCTCCCCGGGCCGCGCCAGCCTGCGTGATCTGCCCTATCGCATGGCGACCGGCGCCTTGCTCACGATCGGTGTCACGGCCGTGGCGGCAACCGTGGGTGAGGTCTGGAGCGGCTTGCTGGCGGTCTTCCCCATCATCGGGCTGGTGCTGGCAGTGTTCACCCACCGCGGCCAGGGCGCGAGGCAAGTTGCTTTCATGTACCGCGGCATGGTGAAGGGGTTGTATTCCTTCGCCGCGTTCTTTTTGGCGCTCGCGCTGCTTTGGCCGCGCATGGAGTTCTGGGGCGCGCTCGCCGCCGCCATCGGGGCCGGCATCGTCGTGCAGGCGGCTGTGCAGTGGCTGGCCATGCCCAGACGGGAGCTGCAGCCGACGCGCTGAGCGCTTTGGGAGAAGTTCATGGCGCTGGAGAAAATCGTCTCGGGCGGCCAGACGGGGGTGGATCGTGGAGCGCTCGATGCGGCTCTGGCGCGCGGCTTTCCCTGCGGTGGCTGGTGCCCGGCGGGGCGTCTTGCCGAGGACGGCGTCATTCCGCCGCAATATCCGCTGACCGAGCTGAGCCGGGGCGGCTACAGGCAGCGCACGTTGCAAAACGTGCTCGACTCCGACGGTACCGCGATCATCTACTTCGGCACCTTGGAGGGTGGCACCGAGCTGACGCTGCTGTTCTGCATCAGACACCGCAAGCCTTACAAGTTGATAGACGGAACGGAAATCCCTCCCGTCCGCGCCAGCGTTCTGTTGCGCGATTTCGTCGAGGCGATGGATATTCGGGTTCTAAACGTCGCCGGTCCGCGCGCCTCCAAGGTGGCGGAAGCAGAGCAATATGCCGCGCAGGCCGTCGGCGCCTTGCTCGAAGCGATGGCGCCGTAGGGCCTGGTCTGAGCGGCGGGCAGCGGCGCCGGAAAATGACAACCGCGGCCTTCGGCGTGGCTGGCGGCAAGCAGCAAGCAGAGGGGAGGAGACCGTGAGGAAGATATTGATAGTTACCGGCGGCAGCCGGGGCATTGGTGCCGCAACCGCGCGCCTTGGCGCTGCGCACGGCTACGCGGTGTGCATCAATTACCTGCGCAACGAGGCAGCCGCGCATGCTCTCGTGGAGGAGATCAAGCGCGCCGGGGGCGAGGCCATGGCCGTTGCCGGCGACGTTGGCAACGCGGCCGATGTCGCGCGCCTCTTTGCCGAGGTCGATCGCAAGCTGGGGCCTGTCACGGCGCTGGTCAACAACGCCGGCATCCTCGAGCGGCAGATGCGCGTCGAGGACATGGACGCCGGGCGGCTGCGCCGCGTCCTGACGACCAATGTGATCGGCAGCTTCCTTTGCGCCCGCGAAGCCATCCGGCGCATGTCCACCCGCCATGGCGGGCGCGGAGGGGCCATCGTCAACGTCTCCTCGGCCGCTGCCCGCCTGGGCTCGCCCAACGAGTACGTCGATTACGCCGCCGCCAAGGGTGCGATCGACACCTTCACCCTGGGCCTCGCCAAGGAAGTAGCCGCCGAGGGCAGGGCATCCGCGTCAATGCGGTGCGCCCGGGCCTGATCCATACCGAGATCCACGCCAGCGGCGGCGAGCCCGACCGCGTCGAGCGGCTGAAAGCCACCGTCCCGATGCAGCGCGGCGGCGATCCCGAAGAGGTCGCGCGCGCCATTCTTTGGCTGCTGTCGGACCAGGCGTCCTACTGCACCGGCACGCTGCTCGACGTTGCGGGCGGGAGATAGGCGAGCGAACGCGCAAGCAACCGCCGGCTTCCCGTAACCGGGCATTTGCTAAATGACTTGGACGGCAATGCTGCCCAAGACGGTTGCCAGCACGACTAGCCAGGGGGCGAGGCGCCGGACGGTCAGCAGGGCGAATGCCGCCAGCGCGATCGCGAGATCGGTCGGCGTCAGCACCGCTGTAGTCCACACCGGATCGTACAGGGCGGCGCCCAGCACACCCACCACGGCCGCATTGATGCCGGCCATCGCTGCCTGCGCCTGCGGTTGCCGGCGCAAGATGTCCCAGAACGGCAGCAGGCCGACCAGGATGAGCAGCCCCGGCAGAAAGATACCGCTCAGGGCTATGACGGCGCCAGCAATGCCATTGGGCTCGGGTTCGACGGCGCCGCCGAGATAGGCTGCGACGGCAAACAGCGGCCCCGGCACGGCCTGCGCCAAGCCATAGCCGGTCAGGAACGCGTCGGCGCCTAGCCAGCCGGGCGTCACGAGCCGTGTCTCCAGCAGTGGCAACACCACGTGTCCGCCGCCAAACACAAGCGCGCCCGCCCGATAGAAGGACTCGAACAAGGCCAGTCCCTGTGCCGGCAGCAGCGTCACAGCCGCCGGCAATCCCAAAAGCAGCGCCAGGAACAGGCACAGCGCCGCTGCGCCGGTGCGGCGCGAGAGGCCGAACTGCAACCGTCCCGCTGCCTGACCGGGCGCCCGCGCGTACCAGCGGAGCCCGGCCAGCGCACCGAAGGCGATGGCGCCGATTTGCCCAAGCGCCGTTGGCAGGAAGAGCACGCACAGACCCGCCACAATCGCGATCGCTACCCGCGGCCGATCAGGCGTCAGGCTGCGGGCCATTCCACGCACCGCGTGAGCCACCACAGCCACCGCTACCAGCTTGAGGCCATGGGTCCCCGCCCGCCAGAGCGGGCCGTCGAAGGCATCGGCGCAGAGGGCAAAAGCGAACAGGAGCAAAGCTGAGGGCAGGGTGAAGGCCGCCCAGGCCAGGCAGGCGCCAAGCCAGCCGCCGCGCAGCAGTCCCAATGCGAATCCCGCTTGGCTGCTGGTCGGTCCGGGCAGGAACTGGCAGAGCGCCACCAGCTCGGCGTAGCCGGCTTCATCGAGCCAGCGTCGGCGTATCACCAGCTCGTCGCGGAAATAGCCGAGGTGGGCGATCGGCCCGCCAAAGGAGGTCAGGCCGAGCTTCAGGAAAGCGCCCAGGACTTCGCCGGGCGCCTTGCGCGCAGCAGGCTGGGACGGTTCAAAGGATACCATCGCGCTTTCCCGGTCGACGCTGGAGGGAGTCCTGGCGGCTTGGCGCCGGCGTTTGGCCGAACAAGATTGCCTTGAGGATGCCAGAAATTCGCTTCCAGGGGCGTAGGAAGGCATGGTTTCGATTGGCTTTCCGGGGGCGGGTGGCGCAGGTTCGGGTCGCTCCAGCCCTGGGCGTCGCCAAGCCGTCTACGGCAACCAGGCTTCTCCTTGCGCGTTTCCTTCATGGCCGCAATTACCCCTCACAGGTTACGGGCAGCTGCCGGCAGCTCAAGGGGGCAGCGACATGAAGCGCAAACTCGTCCCGCCGCTATTGGCTGCGTGGCTGCTTTTGGCTTGCCAGGCCGTCATCGTCGCGCCCAGCCGTGAGCCGCAGGCCAGCCACTTCCCCGGCGCAGAATACCGGCGCCTGGAGACGGGCGACGGCGTTGTCTTTTGGCTCGATCCACGCGCGTCCGCCGTGCATATCCATGTCTATCGCGGCGGGCCGCTGGCGGCTCGGGGTCACAACCATGTGATCGTGGCGACGGACTTCGTAGGCGCGGCGTTCATTCCAGCCTGGAACCTGGCGCAGGCACGCTTTGATCTCGAAATACCGGTCGACAGGCTGGAGGTCGATCCGCCGGCTCTACGCGCCCGGCTCGGTGGCGGATTCGCCAGTGCGGTGGACGCCGAGGCGCGGGCTGGAACCCGCGCCAACATGCTGCGTGCCGCCGTGCTCGATGCCGGGCGTCACCCGTACATCGCCGTACGCTCACGGGAGCTGGCCGGCGAGATACCGAAGCTTGCGCTCAATGTCACCGTAAGCATGCGCGGCGTCAGCCGGGCGCAGTGGGTTCCGGTCGACGTGCGCATCGACGGTGACCGCTTGCTGGTCCGGGGGACGCTGGTGCTCGACCAGCGGGATTTCGGCATCCGGCCGTTCTCGGCACTTGGTGGCCTGCTCAGGGTGCAGGAGTTGGTCGTGGTCGAGTTCAGGCTGGTTGGCTGGTCCCGGCAGCAACGTTGAAAGGCGATCCGCCGGTTTTTGCTTGTGTGTGGCCGGAAAATCGGGAAAAAATCGCCTAGCGTTCCAAGTTCGATCCGCGAATGCCGGTCGGAACGAACTCCTGGCGCTCGGGCCGCTGCCTGGTTCGCGCCAATGCGCGGACACAGCTTGCCCAAAAACGACAATCAGAATTTGGCCAATTGCCATGCAAAACGCTTTGCTCGTCGGTCTCGGTGGCTTCCTTGGTGCCATCGCGCGCTACAGTCTGAGCAGCCTCGCCCTGTACTGGGCCGGTGAAGGCCGCTTTCCGTTCGGCACGTTCACGGTTAATGTGCTCGGCTGCTTGCTCGCGGGTCTGCTCGCCGGGGCTGCGGAGCGGTATGCGGTAGTCAGCCCGGAGGTCCGCCTGCTGCTGTTCACCGGCTTGCTGGGTGGCTTCACGACGTTCTCAGCCTTCGGACTGGAGGTGATGTCCTTGATGCGCCGCGGAGAGACCGGCATGGCCGCCTTGTATGTGGGCGGCAGCGTCGTGCTCGGCATCGCGGCGGTCTGGCTGGGCCTCAGGCTGATCGCCTGGCTGCCGCGCTGAGCCGGCAGCCAGGCTTTTGCGGGCGTGAAAAGGATTCGACACAGGAGGCAGGAGAAGTCTCATGCGGAAAGGCGTAAGCGTTTACCGAGTGGATAAGTTCGTGGTGCCGGCGGCGGCGCGCGAGGAGTTTTTGCGCAGGGTGGAAGAAACCCATCAGCTTCTTCGGCGCCAGCCGGGCTTCATCCGTGACGCCATCCTGGAGCAGGTCTCCGGCCCTGGCCGGTTCAACATCGTCACCATCGCCGAGTGGGAGAGCCAGGAGGCCATCGATGCTGCCCGGACAGTCGTCAGCAAGGCCCATGTGGAGCGCGGCTTCGATCCGCAGGAGACCATGCGGCGCCTCAGCATCGAGGCCGACATCGCCAACTATCGGCCTGTGGGTGAATGACGCCGGCCGCTGCCCGCCGGATTCCGGGCCAAGTCGTCCGGAGCCTGCCGAGCGCGGATTTCGCTGTGCGTGTACTCTTGGCATTTCCATTTCATGGTCTATAAGTCTGCGAGGACCCGGCAACCATTAGCGCTTGCTATTGAAAGCCCCGTCCTTGTCTCGGTCCGGCGTCCAGCCACGGCGCCTGGCGGGACGCTCAATAACCGAACGCAACGGGCGGGAATGCAATGGGGCTCAGCGATGATGACTTGCTCGCGGTCGTCGATGCCTTCGGCGCGGCGGCGATTGGCGCTGAAGACTGGCTGCACGCGCTTAGCCGGCTGGCCGAAGTGACGGGCTCAGAAGCGGGGCAGCTGATCGGCTACGGTGCGCACGGGCAGGAGCCCTTCATGTGGACGGCCGATCCCGATCCCGGCTGGCTCGAGCGCTTCGCGGAGTACGGCGCGGCCGATCCGAAAATCAATCCGCGGATTGGCCTCGGAATGCGCATGCCGATCCTGCGTCTGCTCACCGATCAGGACGCGATCAGCCGCGACGAGCGGCGGCAGCATCCGCTTTACGCCGATTATTTCGACCGCAACGACCGCCCCTTCATTTGCGCTGCCAACCTGGTGAAAGACCAGGAACGCTGGGTGGGGCTCGCGGTGCTGCGCACGCGCCGACAAGGCGAGATCACCGACCAGCAGCGGGCGGTGTTCGCGGCCTTGGCGCCGCACGTGCGAGCCGCCGTCCACATGCAGCGGTGCTGGAGGATCGCGGCGCACAGGTACTGGCCGGTGTCCTGGAGGCGCTCTCGCTTGCCGTGTTCATCCTCGACGGGCGGGGCGTGGTACGGGCGATGACGCCCGCCGCCGAGGCGCTCGTTTCCGGCGGTACGCCGCTGGGGCTCAGAGGCGGCAGGCTACATGCCGCTCGCCCCGACGAGACCGGCCGGCTGGCCGAGGCGATCCGGCTGGCGGTTGCCAGCGGTGGCAGGTTCTCCGCGCCTCAGCTGCGAACGCTGCTCGTCTCCGGTCCGGTCGGGTTGCCGCTGGTACTGGACGTGGTTCCGTTGCCCCGGCGGCTGCATGGGTTCGGCCATGATCCGCGCGCCTTGCTGGTCGTGCGCGGGGCGGAGCGCAATCCGGCGCGCGCCAGGCTGCTTTTGCAGGCGGCGTTTCGTCTGACGGCCACCGGGGCCGAGGTGGCCTTGCTGCTGGCCACCGGCCTGCCGCCGGAGGCGATCGCAGCAACCCGCAGCGTCGCGCTCGGCACCATTCGCACTCAGATCAAGGCCATCTACGCCAAGCTTGGTGTGCACCGGCAAAGCGAGCTGGTCGCCTACGTCAATCATTTGCGCTGAATGTTCCCTACGGATTGCAGTGGCATACCCAAGATTGGAGATGCGGGCAGCGTCGTCTCTTCCGCACGATGATGCCGGTGCGGGTGAGGCGCTGGTCACCCTTCCTGTCGCAGCTGCGATCGCAGCCTCGGACCATAGAAAATTCCGTAGGGGGATTCATGAAAATCAAGCAAAGTGCGCTCTCGCTGGCGCTGATGGCAGTGCTCGTCGGCTGCGGCGGTGGGGGAGGAGGGGGAAAGCCTGCTGGAAATCCCCCAAATGGCGGCGGTGCTGGTGGCGGCGCGACCCTCACCGGTCGGTTCATTGGCGCACCGGTGGCCGGCCTCAAGTATACGGTGGAACCGTCGCAGCTACCTTGCGAGGCGACGGCAGCCGGCTGCGTCACCGATGAAAACGGCACCTTCGAGTACAAGGCGGGCGACCTGGTCACCTTCATGCTCGGCGAGCAGACGCTGGGCACGGTTCAGGGCCAGGGCGTAGTGACGCCGCAGACGGTGGCGGAGGCCATCGTCGCAGACAATCCCGGAGCCAACGTCGAGACCGTTCGCAACAATTTGCTGGTCTTCTTGCAGTCGCTGGACGACGACGGCAATCCGGAAAACGGCATCAACATCGCGCCCGAGGTCTCCAGCGCCATCACGGCGCGCAACAGTGTGAGCTTTACCGCCGAGCCGGCCGTTTTCGATGACGCGTTTGCCACAATGGTAGAAAGCGTCGAGGCTGCGAGCGGCAAGGATCTCACCATCGTGGATCGTGAGGACGCGGTTGATCACTTCATCGGTCAGCTTGCTGCCCAGCTGCGTGGCACCTTCGTTGGCGCCGATGCCGATTTCGCGCCGGTGCTAAAGCACATGCGCACACTGACCTTCTTCGGCGATGGCACCTATCTGTACGGCGGCCACGACGGCGAAGGTTGCGACGGCATGCCGGGCAACGCGAACGGCATCGAGATCGGCAGCTTCGGCTATGACCCGCAGGCTAAGTCGCTAATCTTCACGAAGGAAAGGGACACCAATGACTGCGGCGGACCGGAGAATGAGGAGGGCCAGTACTGGCAGGTGGATTTCGACGGTGCCCGGCTGACGATTACGCTGGTGGATGCCAGCGGGGAGGAGGTGCTGGATGACGAGGGCCAGCCCGACATAGCGCACTTCGTGCGAGTCCCCAATGGCAATGGAACCGTGGCCGGCGCCTGGCTGTTGCCGCACACGGCGCTCAACGGCATGCCCACGGTCTTCACCGCCTTCCCTGGCCCCAACCCCGCGAGCGGACGTTACTTCCTAGCCGACGCCCGTCGTGATAGTTCGATTGAGGGCTACGAGGGCCTCGACCCCGGCATCGAGGAAGGCTGCTATACGGTGGATAGCAATAACGTCGCGACCTTCACCGCAAACGCAGCGGACTGCGACGCGGCCATCGACACCAACGGTGAGGATGGCTGCAACGGCGTCTCACTAAGCATGACGGTGGACTCGCACGGACGCCTGACCCTCGTGGAAGAAGACTACACCGTCCATTTCATGCCGGTGCCCAGCAGTCCGTACAGTTTGCGCGACTTCGCTGGCGCTTGGATCCTGGAAGCCGATCCTGGCGTGGAGCTTGCCAATCAGCAAGGCTTGTTCGTTCTCGTCCTCGACGCTGAAGATGGTGGGTTCGTCTTTGGCACGCAGCATAATATCGATCCGGCCGAACTCGAAGAGGAGTGCGCGCCAGCCGGCTATCCAACGACTCTGGGAACGGTGGCCGACGGCGCCAATGGCATCGAATCCGGGGTTTTCCAGCAGATCCGTGACACCGGCAGGATTAGGTCGATGATCGAAGAGGCCAGCGGCATCGATACCAACGGCTGGTGCGGAATGTTCGATGCCGAGAAGGAGAACTCCTATATTTTCCGCAAGAGCCTGGAGCCCGATACCTTGACGTGGTGGGACGACTATCCCGGTGAGGAAGAAGGATACGTGTTCCGACGCGTCGTCTCGGAGGAGGGCAGCGAGATCGGCCTCTGGCGGCATGGCACGACCGACGCTCCGCAGAATGAGTACACCCTGTTCCTGCCGGGCGGCCAGGTGTTCTCGATCCGCTTCGAAAGCCGCGAGGACTCCGGCATCCGCCGCGAGCGCTACAGTCGGGACGGTGACTCGATTACCGTTACCGGCGCCGGCTTCGACCGCTGTGTCGACACCATCGACGACGGCGCAGCCTGCGAGGACACTGCCGGCTGGACGCTGGCGCTGAACGCCGCCCGCACGGAAGCCAGCCTCGCCGGTGGAACGATGTTCAAGGTGAGCAAATAGCGGCCGACGCCGCAGACCAAAAAGCCGGGCCTTGGCCCGGCTTTTTGTATTCTCGCTTTTGACAGCCGAATTCCCTAGATCCGGCTCCGATTGCCGCCGGCTTGAGGCATGCCCTTGTCGAGGTGAACAGGCGGCTAGATCTGTTATCCGGAGGCGCCTTTCTGGTCACCTGTGCCGACGCGGCTGCAGAGCGCTTCCTGGTGTCCCTTCACAACACGGAAAGAGCAACCGGCGTGATTTCTAAGCCGCCCATGGCAGGGAGCTTCCTCGACCGCTGGGGCGGCTTCGTCTCGGTGGCCGCGGCGGTCGCGCTCGGGTTCATCATCGCCTCGGTGCCGACCCCGCTGTACCCGCTGTATCAGGCTGAGTGGCAGCTTCCGCCCAGCGCGCTCAGCTACATCTTCACGGCCTACATGGCAGGCCTGCTGGTGGCCTTCTTGTGTTTCGGCAGCCTGTCAGACTCGCTGGGGCGACTGCTGGTGGTGCTGGCGGCGCTGGCTGGCATCGCGGCGGGCCTGCTGCTGTCGGCGCTGGCTGCCGGCGTTGTGACGTTGGTGGTGGCGCGGGCCTGCATTGGACTGGCCAACGGGGCGCTGACCATGGCGGCCGCCATGGCGCTGACCGAGGCGCATCCGCGGCGTGACCGGCGCATGGCGGCCGTGACCACTTCCGCGGCCATCACGGCCGGCTTCGGGCTGGGGCCGGTGGTCGGCGGTGGCCTGGCGCAGATCGGTCTGGTGCCGTTGCGGTTGCCGTATCTGGTGCTGTTCGGCTTGATGATGGCGAACATGGTCCTAGTGCTGCGGTCGCGGACGCAGCTGCGGGGGCCGCACGGCGCGCGTCGGCCGCTGTCGATACGGCCACGGATGGCCATGCCTGGCCGTGCGGGACGCCCGCCGTTCTTTCTTGCCGCGCTGGCGGGGTTCTCAGCGTCGGCGGCGGTTTGTCTGTTCGCTTCCCTGGTGCCGTCGCTGCTGCAGGATTCGTTGCCTTGGCGGGGGCCTCTGGTGATTGGCTCGGCCTTCCTGCTGTTGGCCGGCGCCTCGGCGACGACGCAGATCGCCCTGCGACGCACGCCGCCGTTCATTGGGCTGGCGCTGGGCATGTGCGCGCTGCTGCTGGGGCTGCTTTGCCTGGCTGTCGGGGTGAGAGGGCATGGCCTGGTGGCGCTGGCAGCGAGCATGTTGCTGACGGGCGTTGGTCAAGGCTTCGGAATCATGGATGCCACCATCATCGCCAGCCGCAGCGCCGACGAGGCCAACCGGGCGGCCAACGTATCGACGTTCTTTTTCATCTCCTAACTCGGCGCGACGCTGCCCATCATCGCCGTCGGGCTGTTGGCCGATTGGCTGGGGTTGGCGACGGCGGTGCCGATTTTCTGCACCGTCGGTGCCGTCTTGCTGCTCATGCTCGCCGCCTGGGCGCTCTACCTGCATTGGCAGATCGAGCCGGCAGGGTCGTAGCATCACAGGTCGCCCTCGTGGGTGAGTGAGGGCAAGCAGCGTGGTGCGAGCGACGTCAATAATTGTCAGATCTTGTGCGCAGAGATTATTTCGCGACCGGGATCGACGCATGGCGCCCATTGTTAGAGAAAAATACGTTAAATCAATGGCTTGCCGCTTCTGCTTGGACTGCTGATCGTCGCTTTCGGCAGCTCTGCCGATGGATGCTAAGCTTCTAACGCGCAGCGGGCGGTCCGCCGGAATCGGCGACAAAAGCAAGAGAACGGCAAGGCCTTGCAACCGGGCCGGCCATCCGCAACGACGGCTGCGGTTCCATTGCGCTGCGCCCGCTGGTATCCAGGCGCCAACATTAGGAGAAAAACGATGAGCGACTTCGAATATTGCGAGGAATGCGGCGAGGAGTATTCGCTGGAGGAGCACGATTCGTGTCCGAACTGTTTCGAGGATGAAACCGTCATCTGCGAAGAGTGCGGAACTGAGTACCTGCTCGAAGAAGGGGAGTGCCCTTACTGCGCGGAATGGGAGGTGCCGGAAGGGACCGAGTGCGAGTTCTGCGACAATCCTGCGGTCGCTTACGTGCAGGATCACCCCGTTTGCCAAGATCACTACGACGACGCTTATCCTATCGACTGAATCTGGACGCAGGAAATTCAGCTGTTAAGCTCATCTAAAGGAATCCCCTCCCGGGGAGCAGGCGCAGGAATGCGCTAGTCGAGCCGTATATCTACCCCTATAAGAACGAGAAGGGAGGAGAGTCGATGTTCAAAAGAATAACTATGGCTTCTGTCCGGCTGGTCGAGCGCTGGCTACCGGACCCCTATGTGCTCGTGCTCATCCTCACGCTGATCACCTTCGTCGCTGGGATGCTGATCGGCAACACCCCTATGCAAATGATCGACCACTGGGGGACCGGCTTCTGGGGCCTGCTGCAGTTCTCGATGCAGATGGTGCTGATCCTGGTCACCGGCTGGGTGCTGGCCAGCACGGTCTTCTTCCGCCGCATCCTGGAGGCGGTGTCCAGGCTGACCCGTACGCCGGGGCAGGCCATCATCGGCGTGACCTTGGTGGGCCTGATCGCCAGCTGGATCAACTGGGGCTTTGGCCTAGTGATCGGCGCCATGGCGGCCCGGCAGATCGCGCGCCAGGTTCCCGAAGTGGACTACCGGCTGCTGATCGCCAGCGCCTATTCGGGCTTCCTGGGCTGGCACGGCGGCCTGGCCGGCGCGGTGCCGCTCACCATCGCCACGGAAGGGCACTTCCTGGCCGACAAGATGGGCCTCATCCCCACCAGCGAGACTATCTTCTCCTTCTACAATCTGGCCATCGTGGTGGCGCTCTTCATCATCGTTCCGCTCGTCAACTGGCTGATGATGCCGGATAGGGAGCACACCGTGACGGTCGATCCGGCCAAGCTGGTCGATGAGCTGGAGGTGCCGCGCCCGGAGAAGGAAACGCCGGCCGACAAGCTCGAGAACAGCCTACTGCTCTCCGTCGCCATCGGCGTCATGGGCGTGATCTTCGCCGCCTATTACTTCATCTCCAAGAGTGGCGGGCTCAACCTCAACATCGTCAACTTCATTTTCCTGATGCTGGGCATCCTCCTGCATGGCAGCCCCGCGCGGCTGCTCAAGGCCGTCGAGACGGCGGCGCGCGGCGCTTCCGGCATCATCATCCAGTTCCCGTTCTATGCCGGCATCATGGGCATGATGCTGCACTCGGGGCTCGCGCAGGTGATCTCCGACTGGTTCGTGGCGATCTCCACGGCCGACACGCTGCCGCTGTTCACCTTCTGGGCCGCCGGTCTGGTGAACATCTTCGTCCCCTCCGGCGGCGGCCAGTGGGCGGTGCAGGGACCGATCATGATCCAGGCCGCGCAGGAGCTGGGCGCCGACCTCGCCAAGGTGGCCATGGCGGTGGCCTGGGGCGATGCCTGGACCAACATGATCCAGCCGTTCTGGGCCCTGCCGGCGCTCGCCATCGCCGGCCTGCGTGCCAAGGACATCATGGGCTACTGCCTGATCATTCTGGTGGTGTCGGGCATCGTGGTCAGCCTGGGGTTCGTCCTCCTGTAAGCGGTGCTTGCGGTTTGCCTTCAGGAGCCGGGGGAGCTCTGCCCCCCCGGCGTTTCAGGCCGGAAGGGCTCTCCGCACCGCGTCTCGGGTCGGAGGCCCCTATCCTTGATGGAAGCAGCCGCGACCGGCCGCGACAACCAGGGGGCACGGGGTTTTTCCGCAGCGGGGGTCTGAGCGCGGCACCAGCGGCAACCGTCACCGCCAACCGCCACCGGCATCCAGGCGTGGCGGGTTCCTTAAGCAGCGTTCGCCAGCGAAGACGAAAAGAGCGCTACCGCAACACGCTCGGCAGCGCTCTTTTTCGATTCCTACCTAAAGCCGCCCTCAGCTTCCCTTGGACGCCAAGGAACCCCGCTCGGGAATGCTGCACATGAGCGCATCAGTACGGAACGTGCTCACGATCGCTTGCAGCCTCTCCGTCAGCTCGGACAAGTTGCGGCCGGCGTTCGCCGCCTTGCTCGCGCCTGCGAGCGTCTCACGCGCAACGTCGCGAATGGCGATGACGTTGCGGTTGATCTCCTCGGCTACGGCGCTTTGCTCTTCCGCGGCCGAAGCGATCTGCGTGTTCATGTCGCTGATCTGGTCAACGGCGGCGACGATCTGCTCAAGGGCTGCGCCGGCCTCGGAGACCTTGCTCACGCCCACCTGAGCCTGCTCGCGGCTGGAATTCATCGTGGCGACGGCGCGGGCGATGCCGGCCTGCAGGCGCTCGATCATTTCCTGGATCTCGCCGGTGGATTGCTGGGTGCGCTGGGCCAGCACACGCACCTCGTCAGCCACCACAGCGAAGCCGCGGCCCTGCTCGCCGGCGCGCGCCGCCTCGATGGCGGCGTTCAAGGCCAGCAGGTTGGTCTGCTCGGCCACGCCGTTGATCACGTCCAGCACCGAACCGATGTTCTCGCTCTCGCGCTGCAGGGCGCGAATGGCCTCGGCCGTCTGCTCGACTTCCGCCGCCACGCGGTCCATGACATCGATGGTTTGCGAGACGATTTGCTTCCCTTCGCCCGCAGCCTGATTGGCGCCAGCTGCGGAATCAGCGGCCTGGGCAGCGTTGCGGGAAACTTCCGCCACGGACGCGACCATCTCGTTCATTGCCGTTGCCACCATCTCGATCTGTTCTTGCTGTTCCCTGGCGCCGGCATTGGCGCGTTCCCCGAACGCGGAGCTGTCGCGGGCGGCGCCGGCAAGCTGGGTGACGGCGGCCGCCAGCTCCAGGATGAGCTCCTGGAAGCGGGCGCTCATGGCGTTGAAGGCGGAAGCAATCACGCCGAGCTCGTCGCGTCCTTCGTAATTGGCGCGCGCGGACAGGTCGCCCGCGGCCATTTGCTGTGCCGCCCTAGCTACGGTTTCCACGCCGCGGGATACCTGGCGAATGGTGTAGACGGCAAAGCCGATAGCCAGGACCGTGACCACGAGGAAAACGACAATCGTCAAATTGCGGGACCAGCGGTAAGCCGCGGCCGCCTCCTCATACAGGGCTTGCGCCTGCTGGAGGTGGTTGGCCATCAGCTTGTTGGCGGCTTCCTCGGCAGCCACGTAGGCGGGATTGATCCGTTGCAGCAGGATCGCGTTGGCACCGCGGTAATCCTCGCGCATGAGCCGCTCGAGCGCTGGCAGCAGGCCTTGCTCGAAAAGGATCTGCTGGCGGCGTTCGTATTCGTGGATGGCGTCGGCCGCTTCGCTGTCGCGTGGATACCTGCTCCAGATGCGCTCGATCTCCGCCAGAGACTGGCGAATGATGTCGGTATGCCGCGACAGGGGATGATCGTGCGAGTCGGCGAAATGCGCGGTTGGGTCGTGCTGCAGGGCCAGCAGTACATGGGTGCGGGCCGTCCCCAGCAGGTTGAGCAGCCGGCCCAGCTCGCCGGTGGGCTGCAGGCGCTCTTGATAGATCGAGCGTAGCGAGTCGCGCGAATCAACGAAGCTGGACAGCCCCATCGCGCCGATCAGCAGCATTCCCAGAATGGCGACGACGACCATCACCGTCAGTCGCCCCTTGATGGCATGGCGGCTCAATAGGTGCAACATTCTTTTCCATCCGGGAGAGTCATGGGTTATAGCGAAAACCGGCAATGCAGGTCACGTGCCGAAAGCGATAGCTGCGGCTACTTAATTATCGCTTGATAATGTCGTCGCCGCGACGAGCGCCGAACAAGACCAGAGCGCAAGATCGGCGGCTGGCTGCGATGCCGCCGTCATGACACGGCCAGGGTTGTGGCTGGCAGTCTCAAGCGCCTGGTCACCTACGGCGCCGCCTGCGTGGCGATCACTCGCTAGGGATACCGGGTTTCGGCATCTCCATGCAATGCCATCGCATTCTTGAAATGCGCTACTAAAGAGCGTCAGGAGTCCGATTAACTTTAGCGTTTGCCATTTCTGCGAGCTGGTTTCCAAGCCGGTGGCCGGCCGACGCCGTGAGCACGGGAAGCTTTGTGCTCTGGGACGGGCGGCAAATCCGGTGCGAAGGCCAGGATGGTCTGGTTGTGCCTGTGCGGAATGGATGCGGCCATCCCGGTGGGACGGCCGGCGCAGGCAGGGGAGCTAGAAGTAATAACCGATGTTGAGGTTAAGGCGCTGCTCGCGGTCGCGGGCGTCGCCGGTCATGGTGCCGCCGATGAAGGGCTGGTTTCGGGCGGAGACGAAGTCCAGGTAGGCCAGGACCGGGCCGGCTTCCAGGGAGAGCCCGAGGACGTTCATGACGGTGTCCTTGCTGCCGTCGGCTTTGTCGGTCACCAAGCTGTTGTCGAAGTAGAAGGTCAGCGCCGAGATCGGCCCCCAGCTGACCGGCAGGCGGTAGGCGAGATTGGCGGTATAGGTCATGGCGTCGGCCGGGATGCCGTAGGTGGCCTGATAGGCCCCCATGACCAGCCGGTCGGCGCCGCTGTCGAGGTCGTACTCGTACCAGGTGGCCTGCAATTGCAGGTTCCAGCGACCGTAATCGCCGTTGAGATGCGCCGCCACGGCACGGTAGTCGCCGGCCTTGCCGGAGTCATCATGCACTTGGCCGCCCATCGCGGAGATACCGATCTGGGTCGCGGCGCCACCGCCGGCGCCGAAGGTATAGGCCACGCGGCCAACCAGGGTGTTGGCTTCACCGATAGCGCTGCCGTCATTGTCCGCGATCACGTCGAAGGAGTAGCGCTCGGGGCCGGTGCCGCCGCCGCCGCGCTCGTCGTTCTTGAAGAATCCCAGGCGCACGTCCCAGGGCTGCGCCAGCCACGAGAGCTTGATGCCAGCGTCGTAGTCGTCTTCCAACCCCAGGTAGAAATTGCTGCTGAAGAAGAAGCTGTGCGAGTTGAAGGGCAGGTTGCCGAAGGGGACCTGGGTGATGCCGGCCTCGCCGCGCAGCGTCTCGGTGAAGTCGTAGCCTACCCAGGCGTGGTGGATCACCTGCATATAGTCATAGTAGCGCGCTTCGGCGGACAGGATGAGGCCATTGATGCGGCCGTCGACGTTGATGCGAAAGGTGTCGAAGTCGATGTCGCCGCCGCGGCTTCTGTTGCCGGAGTCGTAATCCTCGTAGCTGTACTGGAAGCGTACGGCACCGCCGATGCGCAGGCCGTCTTCCTGGGGCCAGGGCAGGCATTGACGTGGTAACCAGCGCCGCAGTCAGGACGAGCTGCGGAAAACTACGATGGAGAGATTCGGGCATCAGGCGACTCCTGGCTTGTTGATTGTGCACAAAAGCTGGACGTGTGCGCTGACCACGCTGGAAAAGACTTAGTCTGCCGAAGCGGGCAGGCCAAGGCAAAGGCGGCTAGCCGCTACATTTGTCGGAATTTGTCGGCGTAGCTGCGACTGACGGCAAGCGTATGGTCGGTGTCGCGCAGCGTCAGCAGGAGCCGGCCGCGGAAATCGCGGGTGACAGAGTGGATTTGGCGGACATTGACGATGCAATTGCGGTGAATGCGCCAGAAGTGGCGTGGATCGAGGCGGGCTTCGAGCTCCTTGAGCGGGGTGCGGATGAGAAACTCGCCGTCCAGGGTATGGATGGTGGTGTACTTGTCCTCGGAGCGGAAAAACAGCGCCTCGGCTGCCGCGATCAGTCGAATGCGCTCCCCGACCGACACGCGCAACCACTCCAGATGCGGCTCCGGTTGCGCCAGCGCGCGATCGAGCCGCGCCAGCAGCGCGGCCAGGTCGGGTGTGGACCGATCGGGAGCGGCAAGTCGCCGCCGCAGCCGCTCGACCGTGGTCAGCAGCCGCTCCTCGCGCACGGGCTTAAGCAGATAGTCCACGGCTTCCCGCTCGAACGCCTCGACCGCGTACTGATCGTAGGCCGTCACGAAAACCACATGGCAGGAATGCGGCAGCCTCCGGCTGACATCGAGCCCGGTCAGGCCAGGCATTCTGATGTCGAGGAAGGCGACGGCAGGGCGCATGGTAGCCAGCGAACGCAGGGCTTCGTGGCCGTCGCTGGCGTGATGGATGCTGCCAAGCTCGGGCCAGAGCAGCCGGAGCTGGCGTTCGAGGTCGCGCCCGAGCTCCGGTTCGTCGTCGGCGATGAGGACGGTGACGGTCATGATCGAGGCAACCTCAGGCGCGCGGTCACTCCGCCATCTGGGTTCTCCTGCACCTGGAGCCGACTCTGGTGGCCATAGAGCGCCAGCAGGCGCTCACGCACGTTGGCAAGGCCGGTGCCTGCCCGCTGATTGCCGCCGAGGCCAACGCCGTCGTCGATGACGTCGATGTCGATGTAGTCCCCGACCGCGCGGGCACGGATCGAGAGCGCGACGGGCCCCGGCTTCGGCTCCAGGCCGTGGCGGATCGCGTTTTCCACCAGCGGCTGCAGCAGCATGGGGGATAGGCGTTGCTGGCGCAAGGCGTCGGGAACGTCGATGTGGAACCTCAGCCGCTCTCCCATACGCAGCCGCATGATGGCGAGATAGTTGGCGAGCAGGTCGAGCTCCTCGCCGAGGGTGATGTGCTCCTTACGACTGTGGCAAAGGCTGGCGCGCAGGTAGTCGATCAGGTGATCGAGCAGGCGCTGGCCCAGGTCGGGATCGCGGCGGATGAGGCCGCGCAGCAGCGCTAGGGTGTTGAACAGGAAGTGCGGCTCCACCTGCGCCTGCAGCAGCCGCAGCTCAGCTTCGATGCGGGCCTTGTCGGCCTGCAGATGCTTGAGGCGCATCTCGCGCAGCCCCTTTTCCACCAGCAGCGTGCGCTCGCGGTGGAAGGCGAACACCGTTACCGCGGCGCCGAACAGCAGGCTCACGACCACCGTCTGCCAGAACCTCTCGCCGAAACCGTTCAGCAGCGGCAGGCCCGTGAGCAGATAGCCAAGGCCCGCGCCGAGCAGCGAACCGCCAGTGACCGCAACCACCAGTCCGGCCTGCTGCTGCCGTCCCCGCGGCAGCCAGCGCAGGGCACTCTCCACGCCGAGATAGATGGTCAGGCCGATGCTCTGCGAAAACAGCCAGTTCACTGCGAAGGGTCCGCCAAAGTCGATGCCGGTCAGGAAGAGAGCGACGGCGGTGTTGAACAGCAGGATGCCGCCCCAGCGGACCCAGGCCGGCAGCTCCAGCCAGGGTGACTTGGCAATCGTGCGCGTGGTTGTACTGGTTCGATCCATCGTTGCTTTCACGGTATGCCGCCGCCGCGCTCTCCCTGTCGATGGTCAGGCCCGGACGAAGTGCCCATGGAAACCCAGCGGCAGCGGGTAAGGCAAGGCCGCCTCCGCCACCGGGCCGTCCGCCAGGCGGGCGGCATCGAACAGGGTCAAGCGGGTGACTCCGGCAGCTGTGTCGAGCACCGTGCCCAGGAGCCAGCTGTCGCCGTCCTCTGCCGTGGCCGATTTGGGGACGACCACATGCTCTTCGAGCATGACCTCGTCGCCGAACCTATGAATTTGCTCCGTTTCCCGGTCCAGGTCGATCCGGCGGAGCGCGTTGAACCCCGGGCGCTCCAGCTTGCCGCTTGCCTCCACGACGACGAGGTAGCGCTGCCGGCGGCCGTTGTGGCGCGGATCAATGGCGGGAAATTCGCTGCGGCCCGGCAGCACCGCCTGCGCCGCCTTGCCCGATGCATGCAGCGTGACGCGGGCAGGCTGGGCATAGTCGTGACGGACCGCGCCGCCGCGCATGAGTGCGCGGAAGTGCTCGGTCAGCACGGCGGCATCGGCAAAGCGCAGATAGTCGAGATGGATGGTGCCGCCGGGCTCTTCCCAGGCATTGCCGATATGGAACAGGAACCCGGCCGGCAGTTCGTACCAGCGCTGCCGGGACCAGTCGTTCTTGGCGATCACCAGCGCCCGCATGGGGCGATCGGGCTGCCAGACGTAGCTGTCCAGCACACTGGCTCCCTCGATGAGCCGTTCCATGGCGAGCAGTAGCGGCGGCAGTAGGAAAACGAGATGGCGTTCGGTGATGGCGAAATCGTGCACGAACGGCAGATCCGCCACTGGCAGCGCCGCGGCTCGCTTCAGCCTGCCGTCGGCAGCGACATGGTAGAGGATCAGCGATTGATTGCCGGCAATGCCGAAGTTCCAAAGGCTGCCGTCGCTATCGCGGCGCGGGTGGGCGGAAAAGGGCAGACCCGCCAGGTCGTCGCGCCAGACTACCGGGCCGCGGGTACGCAGTGTGTCGGGATCGATGGCCCAGGCGGAGCCGCCTTCCCAGAGGGCGAGCAGATCATCGCCGTGTCGGATGACGCTGGTGTTGGCGACGTTCATCTGATCGGGGCTGGTGATCGGCTGCATGCCTGACAGGCGGGTGCCGAAGGCCGGCACGAGCAGACGGCCCGCTGCGCGTTCGGCCGCATACTTGCGCGTTTCCACAAAGCGGCCCAGGTGCGAGATGCGGCCATTCTCGATGCGGAAGGCCTGCACCATGCCGTCACCGTCGAACCAGTGCCGGTAGCGAGTGCCGCCGCGCTCATGGCGAGCCGGCATGTTGCGGTAGAACACGCCGCGCAGGTCGTCAGGCCAGCGGCCGCTGAGCGTAAGCGATTCGGCTTGCAAGACGTCATGCTCGATGGTGTGCCAGCCGAGCGGGGCGGTTAGCGGTTGCGTGGGCAGATTTATGGCGAGTTCCTCAGCGCGATGGAGATGGTCAAATCCTGTCCGTCCATGGCGATGGCAGCTGCTTCAAAGCTTGGCGGCCCCAGGTTGCCTATGGCGTTGCGGCTGAAGCCGTAGGGCTCGGTCGGAATCCCGAGCAGGTTGGTGTCGAGCACGCCGTTGCCGTTGAGGTCCTGGAAGGCCGCGACGGCATAGCGGCCGGGGGGCAAATCGGTGAAAGCTGCGGAAGGCCGCGTGGCCCAGCGCTTAATCACCGCCAGCCTGAAGCCGTCGCGCCGCTTGAAGCTGGCCGCGTCGTCGAACAGCGCCAGATAGACCGGCGCGTCCTGCCTGGCATTCGTGACCTCGACACGCAAATCGGCCGTCGAGCCGGTGCCGCCTGCCGTGAGCGTTGCGGCTGCGAGCGAGTAATACAGATATCCGAACATGGCTCTTCTGCCTCTTGTCGATTTCAGGCGAGAGCCCATTGGACACTTAATCTGCCTCGGGCAGCGATGGATATGCGACGGATGGCGTGATGGAGCGATAGGCTGTGGATGCGGGGCGCGAATGGCGGCCAGCTGGCTCCAAGGAAGGCTAGAAAGGGGCGAGCAATATTGTCCCCTGGGACCGGGACGCCCATAATCCGCTTTCGGCCGGGAAAATCGAATCATTAAAAACCGATAATAAATTTGCGCTCGCAGGGCATGGCCGAGCCCCTCCGAGGGCGAATTTGGTTGCTGAGGTCCCATGAAAAAGCTTGCTGTCATATCGAGCCTGGCGGTCATCGTCGCCGGCGGTGCCGCGGCCGTGCCGTACTATGTGGGGAACAAGGCGGAGCGATACATTACCGAGCCGCAGACCTATGAGCAGGGCCAGGTGGCGCTCCGTCACCGGGGGGAGAGCTACGAGCGAGGCTATCTGTCCTCGCGGGCGCAAACGCGGCTGACCTGGCAGCTCGAGGACGAGATCATCGAGTTCGCCGCCACCCACGAGATCGATCACGCCTTCACGCCCCGCATCGTCTCTCGGTTCCGGGTGCTGCCGGGCGGTGGGGAGGTGCAGCAGGCGCTGCATGAGATTTTCGGCGATGAGCCGCTGCTCATGGCCGACACCCGGCTCAAGGCAGGTCGCCAGCAGACCGAGTTCCACATGCCCGAGACGAGGAAGCGCCTCGATGGTGGTGAGCTGCATCTGGCTGGCCTGCGCGGCGCATTTCAGGTCGAGGGCGCTCGGCTGGCTGGCCATGTCGATGTGCAGCCGATCAGCTTCAACGGCGCCGTGGCCAGCGCCCATGTCGGCGCGCAGCGACTGGAGCTGCAGGCAAGCGATCGCAACGACCAGCTCGGTCCGGGTAGCGCCTCCTACGTGATGAAAAGCGCCCAGCTGCGCGATGCCGACGGCGAGTCGGTGGCCTTGCGTGACCTGCGCCTGCGTACGTCGCAGACCGCGGTCGGCACGAGCATCGACAGCGAGGTGGTGATCGAGCTGGCGGCGCTGGAAACTTCGGCAGGCTCGCTCGAGAACCTCAGCCTGCGCTTTACCGCCAGCAACCTGCACCGCGAGCTGATGGAGCTCCTGCTCGCGCTGGATGAGCAGGACGAGGCGGAACGCAACCTGTCACCGGAGGTCTGGCAGCCGCCGCTGCGCCGCTTCCTGGAGAACAATCCCAAGGCCAGGCTGGACATCGTGCTCGGTCCGGAGACCGACGCCAAGGCGTCGCTGGGGTGGGAGCTCATGTACCGACAGCCGGACGGGATGCCCCTCGATCTAGAGAACCCGTTCGAGCTGTTCGCCGGCTTGGATACCACCGCCACCCTGGCCTTCACGGACGAGTTCATCGAAGAGCTCGCCGTCCTTCTGCAAGAGTACTGGGGCTCGCCGGAAGATGTAATCGCGGCGCTGTCCCTGCTGGAGAGCAACGGCTTTCTGGTGCGCAATGGGCAGGGCTACCGGGTCAAGCTCGGCTGGCGTCAGGGCGACATCCTGGTCAACGACACTCCACGGCCCGAGCTGGCGATGATGCTGGGCATGCTGCTGGCGTCCAGCATGCAATGAGGCAGGCGTTTCTGCCGGTGGCAGCCGAGCGCTGCCCGCTGGCAGGCACGTGTTGAGGTCCGTCATGCGGCGGGGTTTTGGTGAGGCCGGCGCCTTTGGTGTGGCATGCTGCGGCTTTCCGGGAGCGCCGCCAGAATTCAGGGAGGAATCTGCATGACGCCACGGATCAATGTGCTTACGCTCGGGGTCGATGATCTGGAGCGCTCCGTCCGGTTTTATCGCGCTATCGGATTCGACTCGGAGGGCATCGTCGGCCAGGAATTTGAGCACGGGACCGTGGGCTTTTTCGTTTTGTAGCCCGGGCTGAAGCTGGTGCTCTGGCCGCACCAGAGCATCGCCCACGATGCCGGCCTTCCCCTCGACCGCCCAAGCGCGACCGAGTTCGCCCTCGGTTACAATGTTTCCTCCAAAGCCGGACTCGATGCGGTCATGCAGGCAGCAGCCGATGCCGGTGGCGCCATGGTCAAGCCGGCGCAGGACGCTTTCTGGGGCGGCTATGCCGGCTACTTCCAGGATCCGGACGGGTACCTCCTGTGGGAGGTGGTGTGGAATCCGCAGCTCCAGCTGGTCGCGCGGTTCCGAGTTGCCATCATCCCGTTTGCGGCCGGGCTGGGAGCTGGCCAGGCAGGAGCGCCTTCAGCCGGAGGCGGCCTGCAGGCGACGGAACGGGCGTGAGTCCACGCCCAGCTTGCGCATGCGCGAGCGGAGCGTGTGCGGATTGATGCCCAGCAGGCGAGCGGCGCCGGACGGTCCCTCGATGCGGCCATGGGTGCGAGCCAGTGCTGAGCGGATATGGGCGGCCATGGCTTCGTCCAGGGTCGGGAAACGGCTGTTGTCGCTGCTGGATGGGGTCTGCAGGCTGTGTCCGGAAGCCGGGCCAAGCACTGTGACCGGCCCGGTTGGCATGCCGAAGGCGGGCTCAAGCTGCAGGCCTTTGCCGTTGCCCAGGATGGCTGCCCGCTCGATCACAGCAGCCAGTTCGCGCACGTTACCTGGCCAGGCGTAGCTGCGCAGCAGCTCGATGTCCCCGGCAGTTGGCAGCTGCAGCGGCAAGCCGAGCTTGACAGCGGCGCGGCGGGCGAAGTGCTCGGCCAGGGCGGGAATGTCGGACTGGCGCTCGCGCAGCGGGGGAATCGCAATCGGAAACACCGCGATTCGATACCAGAGATCCTGGCGAAAGCTGCCGTTGGCCACCATGGCCGCCAGATCGCGATGGGTGGCGGCCACGACCCGCACGTCGACCTGCAGCGGCTCTTCGCCACCCACGCGGTACAGGGTGCCGTCCTGCAGCACCCGCAGCAGCCTCACCTGCGCGGCCGGAGGTAGCTCTCCGATCTCGTCGAGAAACAGGGTGCCGCGGTCAGCGCGCTCGAACCAGCCCCTGTGCTGGCCGGCGGCGCCAGTGAAGCTGCCGCGTTCGTGACCGAACAGTTCGGAGTCGATCAGGTCGGGCGGGATGGCACCGCAATTGACGCGAATGAAAGGTCCCTGGCTGCGCGGCGAGCGCTCGTGCAGGGTGCGGGCGATGATTTCCTTGCCGGAGCCGGTCTCGCCCAGCAGCAGCACCGTGGCATCGGAGCGCGCCACCAGGTTGACGCGTTCCATCACGCCTTTCAGGCAGCCATCGGCTCCGACCACCTCGTCGCCATCCAGGCGGCGTCCGAACCGCGCCAGCAGCATTTCACGGTCGGCTTCCGCGCGCGCCCGCTGCGTCGCCGGCTCGCGCCAACGGAGTTCGTTGGCTAGGCCGACTGCCAGCGGCTCCAGCAGGGAGGCCAGCAAGGCGGCATCGGCAGCGCCGAAATCGGCTCCGGCATGGGCGTTCAGCACGGCGATGCCATCGTGTCGGTTGTCCGGATCGCGCAGGTAGCCGATGAGCGCACCGGACGATCCGTGCCGGACGGCGAGTGGCCGCAGATCGTCTGGCCACGGTTCGCCGACTCGCAGGCGCCGTACCGGATGGCGTTGCAGCGAGAGCAGAAGCCGGTCGCAGACGGCCTGGGCGCAGCGCATGCGCAGGTCGGCGGTGGCAGGCTCGGTCGTCGCTAGCGTCTCGAGCGCTTGGCGCGGCCGATCAAGGTGCACGATCGTCAGCGCAGCCAGGGGCAGCGACTGGCGCACGGCGGCGGCAATGTTGTCGAGCGCCTTGGCTAGTCGCCGCTGGCGGCCGATTCCCCGCTATGCAGCCAATACTAGGTCACGGTGGTGCATGCCCATCCTTTCAACGCGCAGCAGGACCTTGTCGACGCTTCATTGGCGGAAGCCGATCGAGTTCCCTATGCCCAGCCCGGGGTGGCCAAATGGCCAATCGCAATATGAAAGAGCCGTTTGGCAGGGTGAATTGCAGGAGAGCCGTCGCAAAGCAGATGCAGGGCCGAGCAGGGCTCGGCCTTCACCAGCCGCGCCAGCGGCGCAGCCGCCAGCCCAGCCAGGTGCCAATCAGCGCGAACAGCGCGAAGACCCAGCCCGAAACGGCGGCGGCCATGATGCCGGACAGCAGGGTGCCGATGGTGCAGCCCAGCGCGACCATGGAGCCCCAGCCGAGGAGCACGCCGCCGATGAGCGCGCGCACCGACTCGCCCAGCCGCGGCAGGCGCGGCCTGAAGTCGCCGCTGGGGACTGCCACGCCCAGCGAGCCCAGCACCAGCCCGGCGACGAAGGCGCCGTTCTCCGACCACAACGTCTGCTTCACCGTCGTGGCGCAGCCGGCGAAGCCGTCCAGGCCTTCCAGCCGGTGCGGAATCCAGGCGGCCTTGCTGGCCAGCGTGCGGGCGATGCTGCCCAGCTCGGCGGTTACGCCCAGCGGTGCGACGCGCAGATAGGCCAACACGCCGATGAAGCCGATCAGAATGCCGCCGACATAGGTTGGCCAGCGGCGCTGCCACCAGGGCAACGCCGGGGCTGCCGGCACGGGTCGGTGCATCCACGCCAGCAGCGCGGCGGCCAGTCCCAGCAGGCCCAGCTGCAGCGCTGCCGAGCCATCGTAGCCAAGGCTTTGCGGCAGCCACGCTACCGGCGCCTGTTGCAGCGCGCTCAGGTACAGCGTGTTCCAGCTCAGGAAACCGAGCACGAATCCGCCCAGCGCGCCGAGCAAGGCAATGGGCGAGGTCAGCGAGCCTTCCCCGAGCCGATACAGATGCGCGCTGATGCAGGAGCCCGACAGTGCCATGCCGAAGCCGAAGCTGAGCGCTCCGGCCGCCAGCACCCAGCTGACCGGGCCGATGTGGGCGCCGGGCGGCAGCCGGCCCATGCTCGGGTCGGGCAGGAAGGCGCCGAACAGCACGTGATAGCCCAGCGTGCCGACCGCGAGCGCCGCGATGATGCCCAGCAGGCCGCGCGCGTCGCGGGCAGCGAAGAAGTCACGGGCCACGCAGTAAAAGCAGAACCGTGAACGCTGCAGCACCACGCCGAAGGCAAGCCCCAGCAGTACCGACAGGCTCAGCTGGCGGCCGTTGCCGGGAACGCCGGCCAGGTGGTAGGCGAGGTAGAGGGCGACGGCGACGGCGGCCGCCCCGGCCGCCAGGTGACGCACCGGCGGCAGCGCGCCAGGGACGAAGGATGCAGTCGTAGCAGGTGTGGACGACATGACCATCACTCGAATGAGGCGCGGCGCCCGGGGGCGCCGCGGACTGCCGTTTGCAGGCAGGCAGCAGTTTACTTGCCGCCCCAGACCGTGCCGGCCAGGTTGACGATGGGTACGCCGACCGCGTTGCCGTACTCGGTCCAGGAGCCGTCGTAGTTGGCGACCTGATAACCAAGCAGCTTGGAGAGCGCGAACCAGGTGTGGCTGGAGCGCTCGCCGATGCGGCAATAGGTGATGATCGGCTTGCTGCCGTCGATGCCTTTGGCGGCGTAGATGCGGCGCAGTTCCTCGACCGGCTTGAAGGTGCCGTCAGCGGCCACCGCCTCGCCCCAGGGAACGTTCACGGCGCCCGGAACGTGGCCGGCACGGACGGCAAGCTCCTGCACCCCGGGGGGCGCGAAGATCTTGCCCTGATACTCGTCCGGCGAGCGGATGTCGACCAGCGCCACATCGGACTTGCCTTCGGCAGCAGCGACGACGTCGGGCAAGAAGGCCCGCAGGTGCTTGTTCACCGTGGTGATCTCGATGTCGCCCGGCGGGGGCGTTTGGGCCAGGACCGACAGCGGGCGGCCCTCCGCTTCCCACTTGGCACGGCCGCCGTCCAGCAGCTTGACATTGGGAACGCCGTAGATGTCGAACACCCAGGCGCCCCAGGCGGCGAACCAGTTGTTGGTATCGCCGTAAAGGATGACCGTGCTGTCCTTGGATACGCCGGCGTTGCGCAGCAGGGTCTGGAACTGATCCTTGCTGACGATGTCGCGCCGGACCGTATCGACCAGGTCGGTATGCCAGACGAAGTTGACTGCGCCCGGGATGTGGCCGCGCTCGAACACGCCCGGGTTCACGCTGACTTCGATGATGCGGAGTTTCGGATCGTTGAGGTTTTTCTCCAGCCAGTCGGTAGAGACTAGATATTCCGAAGCGGCCGCAAGCACGCTCTGGCTGACGAGCAGCGTGGCGGCAGCAAGCAGCGCACGAATGGTTTTCATCGCAGGCTCCAGCTGTTCCGGTTAAGAGAGTTATAACAGTACCGGCCTCATAGGAAGAAAATGAATTGACAAATTTCTATAAGCTAAGAACGAAATGGATCGGAGAGTCGCCCGCCTTTTCCCCGCGTTTCTCGCTCCCGCCAATCCGCTTTGGCGGACGGCGCGCAAGGCCATCGGGCCCTGATATTTCCCGGCCAGCCCGTGTCATTTCACGGCATCCCGTGCTCTGTTCCATGGCGCCGGCGCATATAAATATTCTTTCTTTCGTTTGTGCTTGTTATTCCAGAGGGTTTTGAAAAGTGCTGCCGCCTGGCACGGCCCTTGCCCTTGCTCTCCCGCCCAAGGATCGGATCAGTCCATCCGGCCTGGCGTAACAACGAGGGATATCCACTCCTGCGCCGCTGCCAGCGACAGCGGCGCCCTGGTCGCAACTTTCGAGGTACTCTCTGATGAGCAAGCACCGAGCTTACAAATTGGTCGCCGCGGCGGCGCTGTCTTTCGGCATGGCGAGCAGCGTGCTCGCCAAGGGCATTGAGCTGCTCAACGTCTCCTACGACCCGACGCGCGAACTGTATGCCGAGTTCAACCGCGAGTTCGCTCGCTACTGGCAGGAGAAGACCGGGCAGACCGTGAGCGTCCGTCAGTCCCACGGTGGCTCGGGCAAGCAAGCGCGGGCAGTGATCGACGGCCTGGAGGCCGACGTGGTCACTCTGGCGCTGGCCTACGATATCGACGCCATCGCTGAGCACGCCCGGCTGCTGCCCGCTGATTGGCAGTTACGGCTGCCTCACAACAGCAGCCCCTACACCTCCACCATCGTGTTCCTGGTACGCGCCGGCAACCCGAAGAACATCAAGGACTGGGACGACCTCATCAGGCCCGGCGTGCAGGTCATCACGCCCAATCCCAAGACCTCCGGCGGCGCCCGTTGGAACTATCTGGCGGCCTGGGGCTATGGCCTGAAGAAGTACGGCAGCGAAGCAAAGGCGAAGGAGTTCGTGGCCGAACTGTTCCGCCACGTGCCGGTGCTCGATTCCGGTGCCCGTGGCGCGACGACCACCTTTGTGCAGCGGGGCATCGGCGATGGTACTGCTGGCCTGGGAGAACGAGGCCTTTCTCGCGCTCAACGAACTCGGCACCGGTAAGTTCGAAATCGTCGTTCCATCGCTGTCTATCCTGGCCGAGCCGCCGGTGGCGGTGGTTGACAAGATCGCCGAGAAGCGCGGCACGGCCGAGGTGGCGCGCGCGTATCTGGAGTTTTTATACTCGCCAGCGGGGCAGCGGATCGCCGCCAGGCACTACTACCGGCCGGTGTATCCCGAGCATGCCGATCCGGACGACGTCAAGCGCTTTCCCGAGCTGGAGTTGCTCACTATCGACGCCGATTTCGGCGGCTGGCGCAATGCGCAACGGGTGCATTTCTCCGACGGCGGCACCTTCGACCAGATCTATCGGCCCGGACGCTGAACGGCAGCGGCGCGGACGGCCGGATCACCGCCGTCCGCCCCATCGGGAGCCAAGCGCATGTCCACAGTCTTGCAACGGTATAGCGTGATTCCAGGGTTCGGGCTCACCCTGGGCTATACGCTGGTCTACCTGAGCCTGATCGTGCTGATCCCGCTCTCGGCCACATTCGTTAAAGCGGCCGAGCTTGGCTGGAGCGGCTTCTGGTCGGTTGTCACCGAGCCGCGGGTGCTGGCCGCCTACCGCGTGAGCTTCGGCTGCGCGCTGCTGGCCGCGCTGGTGAATCTGGGCGCCGGCTTGCTGGTGGCCTGGGTGCTGGTGCGTTACCGCTTTCCAGGCCGGCGGCTGCTAGATGCGTTGGTGGATTTGCCGTTCGCGCTGCCCACGGCGGTGGCTGGCATCTCCCTCACCGCGCTTTACGCCGGCAACGGCTGGGTCGGGCGCCATCTCGAGCCGCTCGGCCTGAAGGTGGCGTTCACGCCTGTCGGCATCACGGTAGCGCTGATCTTCATCGGCCTGCCCTTCGTGGTGCGGACAGTGCAGCCGGTGTTGGCGGAGCTCGAGCCGGAGCTGGAGGAAGCCGCGGCAAGCCTGGGCGCAGGGCGGCTCGCGACCTTCCGGCGCGTGCTGCTGCCCGCGCTGGTGCCGGCCCTGCTGACCGGCTTCGCGCTGGCGTTCGCCCGCGCCGTCGGCGAGTACGGCTCGGTGATCTTCATTGCTGGCAACATGCCCATGGTCTCGGAGATCGCGCCGCTGCTGATCGTCACCAAGCTCGAACAGTACGACTATGTCGGCGCCACCGCCGTCGCTGTTGCCATGCTGGCGATCTCTTTCGCGCTGCTGCTGCTGATCAACCTGCTGCAGTGGTGGAGCCGGTTGCGGCACGGAGGGTAGGCCATGACCCAAGGAGCTTCCCATGTCGCGACCGAGCCGCTTTGGCTGCGGGTGGCGCTGATTCTGCTGGCAACAGGGTTTCTTGGCCTGTTCTTGCTGCTGCCGCTGGCGGCGGTGATCGCAGAAGCGCTGCGCGGCGGCTGGCAGGCCTATTTAGCTGCCATCCGCGAGCCCGATGCGCTGGCCGCCATTCGGCTCACCTTGACCGTGGCGGCTATCGCGGTGCCGCTGAACCTGGTGTTCGGCACCTGCGCCGCCTGGGCCATCGCCAGGTACGAGTTCCGCGGTAAGGGCGTGCTCACGGCCCTGATCGATCTGCCGTTCGCAGTGTCGCCGGTGATCTCGGGGCTGATCTACGTGCTGCTGTTCGGAGCCCAGGGCTGGTTCGGGCCCTGGCTGGGCGAGCACGGATTCAAGATCGTCTTCGCCGTTCCGGGCATCGTGCTGGCGACGGTGTTCGTCACCTTCCCCTTCGTCGCCCGCGAACTAATCCCGGTGATGCAGGAACTGGGCAGCGACGAGGAGGAAGCTGCACTAACGCTGGGCGCATCCGGCTGGCAGACCTTCTGGCGGGTGACCCTCCCCAACATCAAGTGGGGGGCTGTTGTACGGAGTGATTCTGTGCAATGCTCGCGCCATGGGGGAATTCGGCGCCGTATCGGTGGTCTCGGGCCATATCCGCGGGTTGACCAATACCCTGCCGCTGCACGTCGAGATTCTCTACAACGAGTACAATTTCGTCGCCGCGTTCGCCTGCGCGTCGCTGCTGGCCCTGCTGGCGCTAGTCACGCTGACCGTGCAGGCGCTGATCGAACGGCGGCAGGCGCGGCTGCTCCTGGCGCGATGACCAGGCTGGCTGGCAGCGTCGCATGGGCGTCGAATCGGCGGCTTCGGCACCCACGTCGCGAGTCAGTCGGCGGCCGCCAGCGTTGCTGGAACGGTGACCATTGCGGGGGCACGGCGGCAGGATGCGAGAAGCCATGGAAACCGTCGTCTACAAATCCAAGGTCGATGGCTGGCTGTTCCTGATCTTGGCCGGCGCCGTGGTCATTCCGGCCTACGGCGGCATCCAGGTGGTATTGACGGTTCCCGGTACGTCGCCGGGGCCGCTCATTCTGACCATCGTCCTGGTCATCGCGCTGCCGCTGTGGTTGCTCTTTGGCACCAGCTACACGCTGCAGGCCGACAAGCTGCTCATCCGCTGCGGGCCGCTCAAATGGGAAATCCTCCTGGCGGAAATCAAGGCCATCACGCCGGTCCGAAGCTTTTTGTCCAGCCCGGCGCTGTCGATGGACAGGCTGCGCATCGACTACGGCCGCGGCATGTCCATCATGATCTCGCCGCAGAACAAGGAGCAGTTTCTCAAGGATATCGAGGAGCGGCGTCGCGGCCTGCTTTGACCGAATGGACCGCTTGGGCAACGCGCCGCCTGCCGCGATACCCTGGACTGATTGCAGGCTCATTTCCTCAGCGGCAACCGTATGGCTTATCTAGCTAGCGCCCTCAAAATTGCGTTGTTCAACGCCGCGCTCTATACCAGGCCCTGAAGTGGAACGGCCTCGATATGAGCAGCACTCGCGCAACGGCCACCTTGGCGCTGGGATTCTGGGGCTCGGTGATGTTCTTCTGGGGTGCGCGTCATCTGTTGGGAGCCGGTTTTTTCGCCGGCATGCAAGGCACTTTCAGCTGGGTCGGCACCGCCACGCCGGCATCCATCTGGCGCTTCGCCGGCGTGCTGCTGTGGATCATCGGTGCCGTGGTGCTGTTCGTGATGGCATGAGGGGCAGGTAAATACAGGAGCGATGGCATGGAAGTCACGGAAATACACCGCGGTCGGCTAATCGACCATATCCAGCTGGTGGTGCGCGACCTCGCGGCGGCGCGGACGTTCTACGGCGCGGTGCTCGAAGTGCTCGGCATTCCTCTCGGCGGTGAGGGCGACGATTACTTCTGGGCCGACGAGCTGTTCGTCTCGAGCGCGACCAGCGCGGCAGCGCAAGGCGTGCTGACCGGCCGCCATCATCTTGCCTTCCAGGCCAAGAGCCCCGCCATGGTCGATGCCTTCTACCAGGCGGCGCTGGCCAACGGCGGCAGGGACAACGGCAAGCCGGGCGAGCGTCCCTATCATCCCGGCTATTACGCCGCCTTCGTGCTGGATCCGGACGGCAACAACATTGAGGCCGTCTACCACGGCGAAGCCCGGCGCAGCGCCGACTCCGTGCGCGTTCGCTTTTAGCCGGCGCCGGCTTTTCCGGCCCATGGCCTTGGCGTGCCATGGGCCGGTCTCCTCGTTCCGCTGGCGAAACGTCCCGAACCTGTTGCTCCACGGGGCCGGCATGAGAGGCGCTGCCCGGGTGCGGAGCGGGCGAGCTTGCGTCCTACCGTCAGCGCGGCTGTGCTCTGGATAAGCCGCCACCAGGGAACCATATCTAGGGACCTTGCCGCCTCCAGGAGCTACTCGAGCGTCGAGCAAGGGTTTTCAGCGGTCGGCTATCCCCAGGTCCCAAGGAGGAGGGTTTATTCATGGACGCCGTCTTCAGAGGTATCGCTGTGGTTGCCCTGACACTTGCCGCCACCTTTGCATTCGCCCAGTCCGGGGCGCCCAGCGATGCGGAAATTGCCGCCATCGTGGTCGCCGCCAATCAGGTCGACATCGATGCCGGCAAGCTGGCGCAGCAGCAGGCCTCCAGCCCGGAAGTCAAGGCGTTTGGCGAGCGCATGGTCGTTGATCATTCTGCGGTGAACGAGCAGGCCGTGACGCTGGTGAGAAAGCTCAACGTCGAGCCAAAGGAAAACGATCTCAGCAGGACGCTGCTGGCGGATGGCGCCAGGACCCTGGACCGGCTGCGGCAGCTGCAGGGCGAGGCGTTCGACAAAGCCTACATCGACAATGAGGTCGCATACCATCAGGCCGTGCTGGATGTCATCGACACGGTCCTGCTTCCGAACGCCCAAAACCCCGAGCTAAAAGAGCTGATCAGCGCAGTCCGGCCGGTGATCGCGGCCCATTTGGGCCATGCCGAGCAGCTGCAGACGCGCTTGCAGTAGGCACGCCATGCGTGCGGCTCTGCGGATTTCCCTCTGCTTCCGTCGGCGCGGCTCGAGTACCGCGCCGACTTTGCTTCTTGCGCTGGCGGCCGGTTCGTGGCCAGGTTCCGGCCTGATCGCCTCGCAGGTCCACGCGGTCGTCATCGAGGGCATGGCATTCAACCCGGCAACGCTGACGGTGGAGCAGGGAGATACGGTCGTCTGGATCAACAGGGACCTGTTCGTCCACAACGCGACCGCCGAGGACGGCGCTTTCTGCTCCGGTGATCTCAAGCCTGGTCAATCCTGGAGCTACCGCGCCGATCGAAAGGGTGAGTTCGCCTACATTTGCACCCTCCATCCGACCATGCGGGCGACGCTCAGCGTGCGCTAGCCGACAGCGAGGTGCGTGCCGTCCAACTGCATGCGAGATCAGCGCTCCGCTGCGGGCGTGATCCGCCAGACGGTGTTGGAGAGGTCATCGGCGACGATCAGCGCGCCGCGCGGGTCCACCGTCACGCCCACCGGCCGGCCACGAGCCTTGCCGTCTTCGCCGAGAAAGCCGGTGACGAAATCCACCGGCGGTCCGGAAGGGCGCCCGTCGCTGAAAGGCACGAAAACGACCTTGTAGCCGACGGGCTGCTTGCGGTTCCAGCTGCCGTGCTCGCCTACGAAGGCGCCTTCGGCGAACTGCTCGCCCATGGCGGGCACGGAGAAAGCGAGGCCGAGGGCGGCCACGTGCGAGCCCAGCGCGTAGTCGGGCGTGATCGCAGCCGCGACTTTTTCCGGATCCTGTGGCCGCACCCGGTCGTCCACGTTCTGGCCCCAGTAGCTGTAGGGCCAGCCATAGAAGCCGCCTTCCTGGACCGCCGTGATGTAATCGGGCACCAGGTCGGGACCGATTTCGTTGCGCTCGTTCACCGCCACCCAGAGCTGCTCGGTGTCCGGGTGGAAGGCCAGCGCCGTCGGATTGCGCAGGCCGGTGGCGTAGGGTCTATGGGCGCCGGTCTCGGCGTCGATTTCCCAGATCATGGCGCGGCCGACCTCCGCCGTCATGCCGCGCTCGGTGATGTTGCTGTTGGAACCGATGCCGACATACAGGAAGCGGCCGTCAGGGCTGGCGGCCAGCGCTTTGGTCCAGTGGTGATTGATCGCCGACGGCAGGTCGGCCACCTTGACCGGCGGGCCGCTGGCCTGGGTCTGCCCCTCGCGATAGTCGAAGCGCACCAGGGCGTCCTGATTGGCCACGTAAAGCTTGTCGTCGACCAGGGCCAGCCCGTAGGGCGCATTGAGGTTTTCGGCGAACACCGTCCGTAGCTCGTAGGTACCGTCGCCGTCGCCGTCCCGCAGCAGGGTCAGGCGGTTGCCGCTTTCGACCGAGGTCGTGCCTTTGGCCTTGATGAAGCCGGCGACCACGTCCTTGGGCTTGAGCGCCGGCGCATTGCCGCCCCTGCCTTCGGCGACCAGGATGTCGCCATTGGGGAGAACCAGCGTCTGGCGCGGGATCCGCAGATCGGTGGCGATGGCGGTGATGGTGTAGCCTTGCGGCACCACGGGCAGCTGCTCCCCCCATGGCGTCGGCCGGGGGACCGTCATGTCGGGCAGCAAGCCGCGCCGCGGCTCCGGCAGCTCCGGACTGGGGCCGTAAGGTTGAGCGGATTCCGCGCCTCCGTCGCCACAGCCTGCGAGCAAGGCGACGGCGAGGGCAGCCGTGAGCAGGCCCAGAGGCTTCATCTGCCACCTCCTTGGCGAAAGCCGGCGAAGCCGGCCGCGGTCGCCACGCCGGCCAGCACGGCGACGATGGCGGAAACGATCGGCGCGGCGGGCATGATGGCCCAGGCGTCTCTAGCGTGGATGAGGATGTTGACGAACCCCAGGCACCAGGTCGCCAGCAGCAGGAGGGCGTAAGGCAGCGCGAGCCGACTCCGGCGCAGGGGGCGGAACAGGTCGATGACGGCCCAGAGCAGCGCCAGGCCGCCGAAAACCAGGCCGCCGACGATCAGCCAGGAGGCGAAATTGCTCCATTGGATCTCGTAGCTGGCAGCATAGGCGAGATCACACAGCAAGGCGCCCAGAAACAACGGGATGGTTCCGGCAAGCAGCACCGCATGGAGGGGATGCAGCGCCCTTGGGTATGTGCGCTCGGCGGTGACGGCCACGGCAGCTCCTTCGGTTGCAACGGCTTCTTGCCCATCGGCGCCGGTCCGATCGTGACCGTGACGCGGCCAGACGCCGATCAGCCGGTGGTCATGCTCGCTGCAGTGGCGGATTGGGGCTTGCCGGCGCGACCTCAAGGGCGTGGCAAGCCATCGCCGCGGCGAGCGCCTAGGCGCGCGCCGTCTTCAGCTCTGCCGCAGGAGCGGGCAAGCGGCCCGGGATGGGTGTACCGCCATTGAGCTCCAGATAGCGGCGCAGGATGGCCTGCTCCAGCCGGCTCTTCTGCCGCGTACGGTAGGGGAAGCGCAGGATCAGGTGGATTTCTTCGTGACTGGCGAGATGGATGCTGACCCGCGGCTCGACGGACGGCACATCGATCCCCTGGCGCTTGCTCAAGTGCATGATGTGGCGGCGCGCAGAGTCCAGATACGGCGCGCAGACCTCTTCCGCAGCCTGCAGCAAGTTGCGCTCGGCGGTCTGCCAGTCGGCGTCGATGGGCAGCGGCACGGTCATGCTGTGTACGCCGTACATCCCGGTCAGGTTCTCATTGAACACCGTCTCGGTCAGGAAGACCGAGTTGGGAACCACCAGCACCCGTCCGGTCAGCTGCTGGCTAGAGTCGTCGGGACCGATCTCCAGGATCTTGGTGGTCAGCACGGCCAGGTCGATCACTTCCCCGCGCAAGCCCTTGAGCGCAATGCGGTCGCCAATCCTGACGATGCCCGAGCTGGAGCGGATGAAGCCGCCCGTGGCGCACATGATCCACTCTTTGGTGACCAGCACGATGGCCACCGCAAAACCGACCACCGACAACGCCAGGGTGCGCAGCTGCGCCGCCCAGACGACGATGGTACACAACAGGAACAGCAGCACGGTGACGTTGCGCACCATGACCAGCCAGCGGCGCTGCGACTCGGGCGTGTCCCATTCGGTGCGGCGGATTGCGGCGGAGGCGACGGCGTAGATGGCGCCAAAAACGATGATCAGGCCGAGGCTGCTGAGTAACCGTCCCGACACGGGGTGGTGCAACAAGGGCAAGAAGGGTTCGAGCATGCTGTTCCCGGAGCTCAGGTCTGCTAGCGACATACGTGGATAGTGTAAAGCCAGACGCGCGTTTTGACTTTGAACGAGCAAGGATTTCGCGCCTCCAACAGCGAGGGCGCCGGTGCCGGCCCGGCCAAGGAGCGAAGCGGGTGCAGCGTCAGGCCCTTTCCAGCACCGCTGCCACCACCGCGATGCGGCCTTCCTCCAGGTTGCGCAGCATATTCTCCAGAGCCGGTCGGAAGCGATCGCCCAAGAGCAGCTGCAGCCCGAGCGGCGGCAACGGATCGGGCAGGCTGGCAAGGCGGTTGCGAAACCAGCGCGCAGCGGCGGTGGAGGCGTCCAGCCAGGCCGCTTCAGTGAGACCCGCTGCCGCCAGCAAGGTTCTCATATCCTCTGCAGGCTGCAGAAAACTGCTGCCTGGCTCCGCGGCCCAGGGCAGCGGAAAATGCGGCGGTCGGTTGCTGTGGGCGACCACCTCGTGCAGCGCCAGCCGTCCGCCCGGCCGCAGCAGCAGGGCGATCTCGCCGAACAGCCGGGCCTTGTCGGCGATGTTCATGGAGCAATGCTGCAGCCAGACCAGGTCGAAGCTGGCGGCAGGGAATGGCGGCTGCAGAGCGTTGCCGGTCACGAAGCGTACCTTGTGCTCCAGGCCGCAGCGCCGGGTCAGCAGCGCCCCGGTCTGGGCATAGACGGGCGTGAGGTCCAGCACCGTGACTTCGCAGCCGAACTCCGCTGCCAGCGTGCGGGCCGAGCCGCCCAGTCCGCCGCCGAGATCGAGCACCTTCGAGCTGGCGTCGATGCCGGCCCGTTGTGCTAGCTCCAGGGTGGCGTGCCTGCCGCCGGTGTGGAACTGATCGACTGGCGCCAGGTCCTTGACGTCGAGCCGATTCGGATTCTTTCCCGACTCCTGCAACGCCTGCAGGATGGCCGTCGCCAGGTTCGGCATGTGGTAGTGCTGACTGATTCGGTCATTGAGCGCCTGCGGGCCCATGGGTGCTCCTCGAATGGCGGTGTGGCGGCTGCGTGGGCTGCCCTGCCGGACTAGCGCCAGATCCGCAGGCTGGCTGCGACCGGTGTGTCGCGCCCGCCCGTGCCGCCGAGAGAGAACAAGCATGCACGACCGCTGGGAGTCCGGGAAGGCCATTGGGCGGCGCTGCCTGCCTGGAACATGCCGACGGGCGCTGCGCTACGGGGCAGGGAATGTCCCACGCTTGCGCCAGGCCAGGGCAGAGCGGACCTAATGCCGCCTCAGGAGGCTTCGACCGCGGCCCGCAGCGCGGTGACTATCCTTTCGACCTGCCCGTCGGAGAGCTCCGGGTACATGGGCAGCGACAGGCAGCGCGCGGCGGTGGCCTCGGCCACCGGGAAGCGCTGCCCCTGGTAGGCCGCCGCCAGCGCCGGTTGTTGGTGCAGCGGGCAGGGGTAATACACGGCGGTGGCGATGCCCTGCGCCTGCAGGGCATCTCGGACCGCGTCGCGGTTGGGCAGCAGCACGGTGTACTGATGGTAGACGTGGTAGCCGCCGGGAGTCTCTGCCGGCACCACCACTTCCGGCAGATCCGCCAGGGCTTCGCTGTAGAGCCGTGCTATCCGGCGCCGGGCGGCGTTGTAGTCGTCGATGCGCTTGAGCCGGGCGCGCAGGACCACGGCCTGCATTTCATCGAGTCGGCTGTTGTAGCCGATGCGGTGGTGCACATAGCGCGCGGCGCTGCCGTGGTTGCGCAGCTCCAGCAAGGCGCTCGCCGCCTCGGCCGAGTTGGTGGTGATCATGCCGCCGTCGCCGTAGGCGCCGAGGTTCTTGCTGGGAAAGAAACTGAAGCAGCCGGCCGCACCCCAGGCGCCGGTGGCGCGGTCGCCGCGGCGGGCGCCGAAGGACTGGGCGCAGTCTTCCACGATCAGCAGGCCGTGGTGGTCGGCGAGCGCCTGCAAGGCCTCCATTTCGGCAGGCTGGCCGAACAGATGGACCGGCAGGATTGCGCGGGTGGCGGGCCCGATGGCCGCCTCGACCGCTACTGGGTCGATGTTGAAGCTGACCGGATCGATGTCGGCGAAAACCGGCTTGGCGCCGACATAGAGTATGGCCTCGACGGTGGCGAAGAAGGTGAACGGGCTGGTGATGACCTCGTCGCCCGGACCGATGCCGAGCGCCCGCAGGCTGAGGTGGAGCGCATCGGTGCCGGAGGCGCAGCTGATGGCATGCGCGACCCCGAGGTAAGCGGCGGCTTCCTGCTCAAAGGCGGTGACGTTGGGACCGAGCACGAACTGCCCGGAGTCCAGCACGGCGCGCAGGCCGGCTTCGATTTCCGCCCGCAGGGCAGGGTCTTGGTTCTGCAGATCGACCATCGGGATCATGGCGGTACATTCCTTGGCGTCGTTTTTGTCTGGGCCGACATGCCGGGCAGGGGGCGGGCTTGCAGCTGGCGCACCACCTCCAGCGCCGTCTCCAGGGCGCGCAGGCCATCCTCGCCGCTGACCGGAGGCGGTGTGCCGCTGCGCACGCAATCGAGAAAGGCGCGTATTTCCTCCAGCAGCGGATCGCCGGCAGGGAAGTGCAGGCGTTCCCCGGCGATGCCCTCCAGGCCGTGGACCGCTTGACCGGGCGCTTTGCGGTACCAGTCAAGGGTATGGCCGCTCATGTCGGCAGCGAGATAGGCGTCGGCCTGGAACAGGCGCAAACGGCGTTCGCTCTTGAGGCTGACCCGGCTGGCGGTGAGGTTGGCCACGCAGCCGTTGCTGAATTGGATGCGCGCGTTAGCGATGTCGATCTGATCCGACAGCACCGGCACCCCGCTGGCATTGATCTGCTCGATGGGGGCATTGACCAGCGTCAGGGCCAGATCGATGTCGTGGATCATCAGGTCCAGCACCACGTTGACGTCGGTGCCGCGATGCTTGAAGGGCGCTAGCCGGTGCGCCTCGATGAACATGGGCGTGCGGGCATGCTTCATGAGGTCGCGCACGACGGGGCGAAAACGCTCCAGATGCCCCACCTGTAGCACGCAGCCATGGGCATGGCTCAATTCGATCAATGCCCTGGCCTGAGCCACGTCCTCGGTGATGGGTTTTTCCATCAGCACGTGCACGCCGGCCTCGAGCAGTATCCGGCCGACGGCGTAATGCAGCGAGGACGGCACCACCACGCTGGCGACATCGACTTGGCCGAGGATGTCGCGCACGTCGGTGCAGGGGCGGGCGCCAGTCTCTCGAGCGACCTCTGCAGCGCGCGCAGGATTGATGTCCACCACAGCGGTCAGCACCACGCCTGGCAGCGCAGCATATTTTTGGGCGTGGAAGCGTCCTAGGTAGCCGACACCGACGACGGCAGCGCGCAAGGGTTTCATCGGGTCAGCCCCCTCTGCGTCCGCTCGATGAAGTCGAGCAAGTGAGCCAGCTCCGGGGTCGGTGGCAGCTCATGGCGGATGCGCTCGCAGGCGGCCGCAAGGCCGAGGCCCGAGCGGTAGAGCAGCCGGTAGGCCTGCTTGAGCGCGGCGATGGACTCAGCGGAAATGCCGGCTCGGCGCAGGCCGCGGACATTGAGGCCGTACAGCCGGGCGTGGTTGCCGGCCGCCATCGTGAAGGGCGGGACGTCGAGCACCACGATGCTGCCGCCCCCCACCATGGCGTGCCGGCCGATGCGGATGAATTGATGAATAGCTGCTAGGCCGGCGATGTTGGCGCCGTCTTCCACCACCACATGGCCGGCCAGGGTGGCGGCGTTGGCCATGATGACACGGTTGCCGATCTGGCAGTCGTGGGCGACATGGCTATAGGCCATGAACAGGTTGTCGTTGCCGATGCGGGTCACGCCGCCGCCCTTCTCGGTTCCGCGGTGCATGGTGACGAATTCCCGGATGACGTTGCCGTCGCCGATCTCGAGCCGTGTGGGCTGGCCCCGGTAGCTGAGGTCCTGCGGTGCATCGCCCAGACAGGCATGGCTGTGAATGGTGTTGCCGCGGCCGATGCGGGTCGGTCCGAAAATGGCGGTGTAAGGGCCGATGGCGGTCGCTTCGCCGATCTCGACATCGGGGCCGATGCAGGCAAAGGCGCCGATGCGCACGCCCGGAGCCAGCTTGGCCAGGGGGTCGACCACGGCGGTCGGATGGATGTCGCAGTCAGGGCGGGAACTCATCGCGAGGTGTCCGTTCCTCTTTTTCCAGGTTCTTGTTGTTGTCGTGGGCGATTGCGGCTGTGCCCGGCGGACGGGCCGACGCTCATCCCTGAGTGTAGATCATCATGTGACGATGGCCTTCGTGGCGCAAGCCAAATCAGCCCGGCTTTGCTCGCCTTGCTGGATGACGTAAGCTCGGTGTCGCTACTGGACGCATGGGGGATGGAACGATGCGCTTGCTGCTTGGAATGGCATTGCTGGGATTGCTGGCGACCGCGCAGGCGGAAATCTCGATCACCGACGCCTACGCGCGCGCGACGCCGCCGGGTGCGACGGTGGGTGCGGTGTATTTCGAGCTGCACAACGCTGGCGCCGAGCCGGACCGCCTGCTGAGCGCGGATGCCTCAGCGGTAGCGGGGCGCACCGAGCTGCACACCCACACCGTCGAGAATGGAGTGGCGCGCATGCACGAGGTGCCGGCGGTGGATCTGCCGGCCGGCGAGACCGTGCTGTTTCGACCAGGGGGATTCCACATCATGCTGATGGAGCTGAAGCGGCAGCTGACCGAAGGCGACAGCTTCCCGCTCATGCTGCGCTTCGAGCGGGCAGGCGAGATCGAGCTCACCGTCCCGGTGAAGAAGCTCACCCTCCTGCACCATCACGACCATCACCAGCATGGGCACGGCGGGCAGCCGCATCACTGACGGGTGCCCGTGCCACGGCTGATCCTCTTCAACAAGCCCTATCGGGTCCTCTGCCAGTTCACCGATCGCGAGGGCCGGGCCACGCTGGCGGATTACCTGCCGGTGCCCGGCGTCTATGCCGCCGGCCGCCTTGACTACGACAGCGAGGGGCTGGTGGTGCTGACCGATGACGGTCGCCTGCAGCAGCGCATTGCCCATCCGCGCCATCAGCTGGAGAAGGTCTACTGGGTGCAAGTCGAAGGCGAGCCCGACGAGGCAGCGCTGGAGCGGCTGCGGCGCGGCGTTGTCCTGCGCGATGGCCCGACCCGGCCGGCACGGGCGCGGCTTATTGCGCCGCCCGCGCTCTGGCCCCGCGACCCACCGATCCGAGAGCGCAAGAGCATTCCCACCAGCTGGATCGAGCTGGCCTTGCGCGAGGGCCGCAACCGCCAGGTGCGACGCATGACCGCCGCGGTCGGCCATCCCACGCTGCGCCTGGTGCGAGTCGGCGTCGGCCCCTGGCGGCTAGGCGACCTCCAGCCAGGCCAGTGGAAAGAGGTCGAGCCGCCGACCCATTGGCGCCTCGCGCCCCGCCGCCGCGGGCGGTAGCGTGCGTATTTGTCGTTCGAGTCGGGCGGGTGTCGGCGTGTTCCAGGCGATTGCGCTGGATATTGAAAATGCAGCCAGAATTGCAGGGATCAAAAAACCACGTCGGCCGATGGCCGACGTGGTTTTCTCATGATTTTTGGGGATCTTGTTTAAGAGCTTGGATTATTCCAAATTTTGCAATGGTGATCTTCCTCGAAGTCAGCGCTCGTGATCACCGTTTTCTCAGGTTCGGCGGGGTTTAGCCAGCGAATTTTGCCGTTAGTGCTTCCAAACTCCGGCCAAATTGCTTCCGCCTCCCCTTGATTGGGATCGCCGGTACGGGCGAAAGCAGTCCAGTATTGAACCATGGCGTTGGAAAGCGCAATTTGCGAATCATTCGCTCCGCGTGCCCGCAGGGCTTGCTCGCTGCCTAGTACATACTGGATTTCGAAAGCATGGGCAGCGCCAAGGTCGAAGCTGACCTCAGGCAGAATGCTGGGAGCATCGCGGTCAGCGAATTCGTAGACATAGACGGGGATGGTGCCTTCCAGCTGTTTTGCTTGCCGCAAGGCGGTACAGCTGAAAACGCTGTCACCCAACGGTGCAGCGAAGCGACGGCTGGGGTTTTCAAAGTCGGTAGCAGGATAGTAAGTGCTTACCATGGAAGTCCAACGGCCAAAAAATTTAGACCATTGATCTTCGACATCATCTTCCTCCATTGGGGGAGTTCCATTGAGTTCTTCAAGGGCTATGAATAACGTGAACTCGTCGCGATTGCTACCGAGGAGAATAGAATCAACGTTAACTTCGCCTTCTTGCAAAGCCTGGTTAATTGATTTCGGCAGCAGGTCGGGGTGTAAATGGGGCGTCAGCGAGAGGCCGGCTACGATTGCATCGCCATTGTCGAGAATGGTCTTGACATCCAGTTCACGCAGGCATTGCGGAATATCCCCTGCCGAGTCGCAACCCACGGCAGCTACGAAATCCTGACCTGCTTGCTCGGCCTCATCCAAGGTGCGGCTGATTGCATCGTACGAGCCGCTTTGGACGATAGCGCGCTGGAAGAGACCCTGTGCCTTAGGCGATACGACATGCGACAGCACGCTAAGGCCGCCGGCTGATTCACCAAAGATAGTGACGTTGTTTGGATCGCCGCCAAAGGTTGAGATATTGTCCTGGACCCAGCGCAGCGCTAACTGCTGATCCATCAGGCCATAGTTGCCCGAACCGCCGTCTTGTTCGTTGGTTAAATCCCGATGGGCGAGAAAGCCGAGCGGGCCCAGGCGATAGTTGATGGTGACGACCACCACACCCTGGGCTACCAAGCGTGAGGGGTCATATTCTGGACCGCCTGAACCAGCAACGAATGCGCCGCCATGGATCCAGACCATGACCGGGAAGGGGCCCTCGCCAGCCTTGGGGACGTACACGTTGAGGAAAAGGCAGTCCTCTTCGAGGCTTTCCGGGCCGAAGGCGCTTTGGTACTGGGGACAGGCGCTGCCGAATTTATCGGCGACCACAATCCCCGTTGGCTTCTCGACCGGCTGGGGTGGCGCGAACCGCAGTTCGCCTACGGGCGGCTTGGCGTAGCGAATGCCGCGGAAGGCAAGCATGCTGCCTTCGTCGGTTCCCTGATAGTTGCCCATTCTCGGAGCCGGTTTCGAACTTGAGCCACAGCCAGCCACAGAGGCGGCCAACAGGATCGCCGATGCCAACGCGGTCAGCGGCTTCCAGGCGCCGAATTTGGTTCGCACTGGGTCATCCTCCTCATGTTGTCGTTGTTTGCCGAGACGGTGTTGTCGGGGAGAGCGATGCAACTCGGCTCGCATCATGCATCATAACAATAAAACGTCTCTCTACAAGACGTATTTTGTTTTGTTGCTTGTGTTGCTGATTATGAATTGCATCTCTTGATGAGGCTGCAAGGGAGGCAGAATCGCTGGACGGCCTGGGCGCGATTCGGGAGATCGCGCCCAGGGGTGGCGACCGGCTCGTCGCTGCTTCGGCGCGACCTATCAGGTCTCGGCTGCGGTTTCGCGGGGAGAGGCTTGCGGCTGGCGCTCGCGCAGGAACTGGCGCAGGACGCGCCCGGTATGGGTGTCCTGCTCGGCAATCTGCTCCGGCGTGCCGGTGGCGACCAGTTCGCCGCCGCCGGCGCCGCCTTCCGGTCCCAGGTCGATCAGGTGGTCGGCCTCGGCGATGAGGTCCAGGTTGTGCTCGATCAGCACCACCGTGTGGCCGAGATCCACCAGCTGGTGCAGGACGTGGATGAGCTTTTCCACGTCCGCCATGTGCAGGCCCACCGTCGGCTCGTCCAGCACATAGACCGTGTGCGGCGGCTTGCGGCCGCGGAAGTCGGGGCGGGCCTTGGCCAGCTCGTTGACCAGCTTGATGCGTTGGGCTTCGCCGCCGGAGAGGGTGGGGCTGGGCTGGCCGAGGGTGAGGTAGCCGAGGCCGACATCCTGCAACAACTTGAGGGCGTGGTGGACCTTGGCGACCGGGCGGAAGAACTCCACCGCTTCGTCCACGCTCATTGCCAGCACCTCGCCCACCGAGCGCCCCTTGTACAGCACCGAGAGCGTCTCGGGATTGAAGCGCGCGCCATGGCAGAGCTCGCAGTCCACCGTGACGTCGGGTAGGAAGCTCATCTCGATCTTCTTGACGCCCTGGCCGTCACAGCCGGGGCAGCGACCGGCGGCCACGTTGAAGGAAAAGCGGCTGGCGTCGTAGCCGCGCAGGCGGGCTTCCTCGGTTTGGGCGAACAGCTTGCGGATGTCGTCCCAGAAGCCGATGTAGGTGGCCGGGCAGGAGCGCGGGGTCTTGCCGATCGGGGTCTGGTCGACTTCCAGCACTCGCTGCACTTCCTGCCAGCCTTCCAGCTTGCTGCAGCCGTTGAGCGCGGCCTTGCCCTTGCTGTCCAGCAGGTGCTTGAGATTGGTGTGCAGCACGCCGTGCACCAGCGAGCTCTTGCCGGAGCCGGAGACGCCGGTGACGCAGTTGAGCCGGCCCAGCGCGAATTCGACGTCGATTCCCTTGAGGTTGTGCAGGACCGCGCCCCGCAGCCGCAGCCAGCGTTCCGCGGGCGGCCGGCGTTCGCCGCGCAGAGGGTGGGGCAGCGGCTGCGCCAGGTAACGCCCGGTGATGGAGTCCGGGTTGGCGAGCAGCTGGTCGAGGCTGCCGGCGGCCACCACTTCGCCGCCTAGCCTGCCAGCGCCCGGGCCCAGGTCGATGACGTGCTCGGCGCGGCGGATGGTGTCCTCGTCGTGCTCGACCACGACGATGGTGTTGCCCTTGCCTTCCAGCCTGCCTAGGGTCTCCAGCAGCATGCGGTTGTCACGCGGATGCAGGCCGATGGTGGGCTCGTCCATCACGTAGCAGACGCCCTGCAGGTTGGAGCCGAGCTGGGCGGCAAGGCGGATGCGCTGCGCCTCGCCGCCGGAGAGGGTGGGGGCAGCGCGGTCCAGGGTGAGGTAGCCTAGGCCCACCTCTTGCAGGAAGGCCAGACGGCTGCGCAGCTCGGGCAGGATGTCGCGGGCGATCTCGCGCTCGCGGCCCTTAAGCTCCAGCGCAGCGAACAGCCTGGCGGCTTCCTCCACCGATAGCGCGGTGTAGGCGTCGATGGTGCGGCCCTGGAAGCGGACCGCAAGCGCGGTGGGGTTGAGCCGCTTGCCCTGGCAGGCAGGACAGACGCGCGTCGTCTCCAACTCGTGCCAGGCCGCTTCCTCGCCGGTCTGCTCGGCGTCGAAGCCGGCGATCTCCTCGCCGGTGCCGTAGCAGCTTTGGCACCAACCGTGCTTGGAGTTGTAGGAGAACAGTCGCGGGTCGAGCTCGGGGAAGCTGCGGTGACAGCGCGGGCAGGCACGCTTGGTGGAGAACAGCTGCTCGTCCTCCGCCGCAGCCAGCTTGAGCATGCCCTTGCCGTAGTCCAGGGCGCGTCGCAGCAAGGTTCGCAGCTGGTCTTCGTGACGCGGGTCGACCACCAGCTCGCCCAGCGGCAGGTCGATGTCATGCTCCTGGTAGCGGTCCAGCCGCGGCCAGTTGGCGGTTGGCAGCAGCGCGCCGTCCACCCGCAGCTCCGCGAAGCCCTTGCCGGCGGCCCACTTCGCCAGGTCGGTGTAGTAGCCCTTGCGAGCCACCACCAGCGGCGCGAACAGCCGCACCCGCTGGCCGCGGTAGGTGGCGAGGATGTGGGCGACGATGCTATCCAGGCTTTGCGATTCGATGGGCAGCTGGCAGTCCGGGCAATGCTGGACGCCCAGCTTAACGAATAGCAGCCGCAGGAAGTGATAGATCTCGGTCATGGTGGCGACCGTGCTCTTGCGGCCGCCGCGGCTGGTACGCTGCTCGATGGCGACGGTGGGCGGAATGCCGTAGATGGCGTCCACGTCCGGGCGCGCGGCCGGCTGCACGAACTGGCGGGCGTAGGCGTTCAGCGATTCCAGGTAGCGGCGCTGGCCTTCGTTGAAGAGGATGTCGAACGCCAGCGTGCTCTTGCCAGAGCCGGACAGGCCGGTGATGACGGTGAATCGTTCTCGCGGGATGCGCACGTCGATGCCCTTGAGGTTGTGCTCGCGGGCGTTGCGGATCTCAATGGTCGGCGCCGGCCGGTAGCGGGCCGGCGCCTCTGCCGCCTGGGGCAGCGCAGCCAGCCTGGTCTGCCGCAAATACTCGCGCAGGGCCTGGCCGGTGTGGCTGGCGGCGCAGTCGACGATGGCCTCCGGCGGGCCGGCGAATACCAGCTCGCCGCCCGCGTCGCCTCCCTCAGGGCCGAGATCGATGAGCCAGTCGGCGCTGGCGATCACGTCCAGGTTGTGCTCGATTACCAGCAGCGAATGGCCCTGCTCCAGCAGGCGCCGGAAGGCGGCAAGCAGCACCCGAACGTCGTCGAAATGCAGGCCGGTTGTGGGCTCGTCGAGTAGGAATAGCAGCCGCTGGCGCTTGCCGCGGCCGCTGCTCTTGGCCAGGTGGCCGGCCAGCTTGAGGCGCTGCGCCTCGCCGCCGGAGAGCGTGGGAACCGGCTGGCCCAGGGTCATGTAACCGAGGCCCACCGCCTGCAGCGGCTCCAGGCTGCGCAGCACGTCCGGGTAGTCGCGGAAGAAGGTGCAGGCCTCGTTGACCGTCATCGCCAGCACGTCGGCGATGGACTTGGGATCGCTGTCAACGCCGGCCGAGGGCGCCAACTTGATCTCCAGCACCTCGGGGCGATAGCGGCGGCCGTCGCAGTCCGGGCAGCGCAGGTAGACGTCGGAGAGGAACTGCATCTCGACGTGCTCGAAGCCGTTGCCGGTGCAGGTCGGGCAGCGTCCCTGGCCGCTGTTGAAACTGAAGGTGCCGGCGGTGTAGCCGCGCGCGATCGCTTCGGGTTCCTTGGCGAAGGCCTTGCGGATGGCGTCGAAGGCGCCGACGTAGCTGGCCGGGTTGGAGCGAGTGGTCTTGCCGATGGGCGACTGATCCACCAGCACCACGCCATCGATGTGCTCGTCGCCGAGCAGCTCGCGATGGGCGCCGGGCGGATCCTGCGGGTTGCCCTTGCGTTTGGCGAGGGCGTTGTAGAGCACATCCTGCATCAGGGTGGACTTGCCGGAGCCGGACACGCCGGTCAGGCAGACCAGGCGCTGCAGCGGGATGCGGACATCGATGTCCTTCAGGTTGTGCTCGCTGACCCCGCGCAGCTCCAGCCATTGTGTAGGCGCGGGCAGCGCGCGGCGCGGCGGGGCGACGCGGCGGCGGCCGCTGAGGTAGTCGGCGGTAAGCGTGTTGGCCTGCAGCAGCTCGCGCGGCGTGCCGTAGAAGACGATGCGGCCGCCCTGCTCGCCGGGGCCAGGGCCGATGTCAAGGATGCGGTCGGCGGCTAGCATCACCTGGGGGTCGTGCTCCACCACCAGCAGGGTGTTGCCGGCGTCACGCAGGCGCAGCATGACCTCGTTGATGCGGGCCATGTCGCGCGGGTGCAGGCCGATGGAGGGCTCGTCCAGCACGAACAGGGTGTTGACCAACGAGGTGCCTAGCGCCGTGGTGAGGTTGATGCGCTGGACCTCGCCGCCGGAAAGGGTGCGGGATTGGCGATCCAGGTTGAGGTATCCCAGGCCGACCTCGCACAGATAGCGCAGGCGGGTGCGGATGCCGTCGAGCAGGATCTCGGCCGCTTCGTCCAGCGGCGCCGGTAGCTCGACCCGCTCGAAGAACTGCCGCAGCCGCTGCAGCGGCAGCAGCATCAGGTCGTGCAGCGACATGCCGGGCAGACGGCGGAAGACCTCGTCCGGCAACTGGCAGCCGATCGGACGGAAGCGCTGACTGGGGTCGATCACCGCCTCGGCGTCGGCCAGGCTGCCGATCCGCCACAGCAGCGCGTCGGGCTTGAGGCGCGCGCCGCCGCAGGCGGTGCAGGTGTCATAGGAGCGGTACTTGGAGAGCAGTACCCGCACGTGCATCTTGTAGCTCTTGCTCTCCAGATACTCGAAGTATCTGGCGACGCCGTACCAGGCCTTGTACCAGCCCTTGCCTTCACCCTCGATCACCCAGCGCTTGTGCTCTGCGGACAGCTCGCGCCAGGGTACGTCGATGGGCACGCCCTTGGCCTTGGCGAACTTGAGCAGATCGCGTTGGCATTCGGCGCCGGCCTTGCCGGAGAAGGCACGGATGGCGCCTTGGGCGAGGCTCAGCGACTCATCCGGGATCACCAGCCGATAGTCGATGCCCATGGTGCGGCCGAAGCCGCGGCAGGTTTCGCAGGCGCCCAGGGGCGAGTTGAAGGAGAACAGGCTCTGGTTAGGCGGCGAGTAGGAGATGTCGCAGGCGGCGCAGTGCAGCTCGGAGGAGAACTGCCAGCTGGCCTCGACCTCGCGGGCGCTGTTGAGCAGGTGGACGCAGACCCGGCCCCGCCCCAGCCGCAGCGCCGTCTCCAGGGCTTCGATCAGGCGGCCGCGATTGTCCGGCCCCAGCCGCAGCCGATCCTGGACGATCTCGATCCGGTCGTCGCTCTCGGCGTGAACGCGGGTGTAGCCCTGCTTGCTGAGCTCGGCACGGATCTCCGCCAATGACATCGAGGCCGGCACCGGGACGGTGAAGGTCACCATCACCCGCTGGCCCTCGGCCTGCGCCAGCAGTTGGGCGTAGATGCTGTCCGGCGTGTCGTGCTGCACCCGGTTGCCGCAGCCGCGGCAGTACAGCGTGGCCGTGCGGGCGAACAGCAGCTTCAGGTGGTCGTTGAGCTCGGTCATGGTGCCCACGGTGGAGCGCGAGCTCCTGACCGGGTTGGTCTGGTCAATGGCGATGGCCGGCGGAATGCCCTCGATGCGGTCCACTGCCGGCTTGTCCATGCGGTCGAGGAACTGCCGGGCATAGGGCGAGAAGGTCTCGACGTAGCGGCGCTGGCCTTCGGAATAGACCGTGTCGAAGGCCAGCGAGGACTTGCCAGAGCCGGACACCCCGGTCACCACGATTAGCTCGCCCAGCGGCAGCTCGAGGTCGAGGTTCTTCAGATTGTTCTGGCGCGCGCCTTGGATGCGGATACTGTCGGACATCGGCTCGTGATCGGTTTGGGTGGCCTGGGACGGCGCATTCTACAAGGCGCCGGGCAGTCTGACCGAGAATCGCGGCCCCGAGTTCAGGATCGCCGCCGGCGGCGGGCAGCCCTCGGCTTCAAGCGCGAGCGCGTTTTTTCTCCGCCAGTCGCCAGCGGGCGATGACGTGTTGCCTCATGCGACGCCTGGGAACGCTGTCTTTGGGCACCGCGTAGTGGCTCACCGTGATGCCCCGCTCGCGCATCTTGCTGCGGTCGCCGACCAGCAGCGGATGCCAGGGGGGCAGCGGCTTGCCCTGGTGGAGGCGGCGGTAGGCGCAGGTTTCCGGTAGCCAGTCGTACTGCGGCACGGTGGTCGGGGTCAGCTGGTGGCAGGTGGGGACTTTCTTCAGCCGGTTGGGATAGTCCCGGCAGCGCACGGTTTCGATGTCCAGCAGTCGGCAGGCGATGCCGTAGACGGTGACTACCCCGTCCTCGACGTAGCGTTTTAGGCAGCACTGGCCGCAGCCGTCGCACAGGGCTTCCCATTCCTTGCGGTTTAGTTCTCCCAGAGAGTAGCGTTCCCAGAAGCGTTCACGCACGGCTTGCTCCATGTCAAAGCCGCCGGGCGCGGGTAGGCGCGTCCAGCGGGAGTCCGATGCACGGGGACTGCCGAAGCGAAAGCTGCAGACGCTCAGGCTAAGCCGGGCAGGCGGCGGTAGCCGATCGCTTCGAGCAGGTGGTTGGATTGGATGGCCTCGCTGGCCTCCAGGTCGGCAATGGTGCGCGCTACCCGCAATATGCGGTGATAGCTGCGGGCCGACAGGCGCAGCCGCTCGGCGGCTTGATCCAGCAGCTGTTGGCATGCCTGGTCGAGACGACAGGCCGCCTCCAGCTGCCGCCCGCTCAGCTCGGCGTTCACCGCGCCGCGCGCCAGCTGGCGCTCCCGGGCGGCGATGACTCGCTGGCGCACCGTTGCGCTGTCCTCGCCTGGCGGTGCCGAGCGCAAGACCGGCGCCGGCAGACGGGGGACTTCCACGATGAGGTCGATTCTATCCAAAAGCGGGCCGGAAAGCCGGCCGCGGTAGCGGGCCACTTGCTCGGCGGTGCAGCGGCAGCGGCCGTTGGGGTCGCCGAAGAAGCCGCAGGGGCAGGGGTTCATGGCCGCCACCAGCTGGAAGCGGGCTGGGTACTCCACCCGCGCCGCGGCCCGGGAGATGGCCACCTTGCCGGTTTCCAGCGGCTCGCGCAGCGCCTCCAGGGCGCGGCGACTGAACTCGGGCAGCTCGTCAAGGAACAGCACGCCGCAATGGGCCAGCGAGATCTCGCCCGGTTTGGGGCGGATGCCGCCGCCGATCAGGGCCACATCCGAGCTGCTGTGGTGCGGCGCGCGCAGCGGCCGGCACCCCCACTGCGAGGGGTGGAAGCCGTATTCGCTGACCGAGGCGACGGCCGCCGCTTCCAGCCGTTCCCGCTCGGTCATGGGAGGGAGGATGCCGGGCAGGCGCGCCGCCAGCATGCTCTTGCCGGTGCCCGGGGGACCGACCAGCAGCAGCGAATGGCCGCCAGCGGCGGCGATCTCCAGCGCCCGCTTGGCAGGTCGCTGGCCTTTGACGTCGGCCAGATCCGGCCAATCGGGCTGGGAGAGCCTCGCCGGCGGCGCGGCCGGCGTGAGTTTGCCAGTCCCGGCAAGATGGGCGCAGACCTCCAGCAGGTGGGCGGCGCCGTAGGTGTCTGCGTGGACCAGGGCGCCCTCGCCAGCGCTGCTTCTGGGGACGATCAGCCGGCGCTGCGCGGCGCGGGCCTGGATGGCCATGGGCAGCACGCCGGCGACGGGGCGCAGCGAGCCGTCCAGGCCGAGCTCGCCAGCGAACTCGTAGCCGTCCAGATCCGCCTTGAGCTGGCCGCTGGCTTTGAGGATGCCCAGCGCGATGGGGAGATCGAAACGGCCGCCTTCCTTGGGCAGATCGGCCGGCGCCAGGTTGACGGTGATGCGCCGCTGGGGGAACTCGAAGCCGCAGTTGAGCAGCGCCGCCCGTACCCTGTCCTTGCTCTCGCGCACGGTCGCCTCCGGCAGGCCGACGATCGAGAGCGACGGCAAGCCGTTGGCCAAGTGTACTTCCACGGCTACGGCGGGCGCATCGATGCCGACAGCCGCCCGGCTTTGGATGACCGCCAATGCCATGCTGCTCCTTCCCTGAAGTCCTGTAGTTTTCCATGGGAGGCCGCGCCTCGTGCCAGGCCCCCGGTAGTCTATGATTATGCCTGATGGACATGCGCCAGATCAGACAGTGGTCGAGCATCAGGTTGCCGCGCCTGCTGACCAGCCGCGGCCGGCCGTTGGCCGTGCTCGCCCTGCTGATCAGCCTGTTGGTGACCGGCTGGGGCTGGTACCAGACGCGGGAGCAGGTCTGGCACGAGGCAGAGCTTTTGTTCCAGAGCCGGGTGAACGATCTGCTGACCGCCATCGAGCAGCGCATGGCGGCCTACGAGCAGGTGCTGCGCGGCGGCGTCGCCTTTCTGTCCGCCAGCGAGAGCGTGAGCCGGGACGACTGGCGGACTTACGTTAGCCAGCTGCAGCTGCAGAAGAACTATCCCGGCATGCTGGGAACCGGCTACACGGTCTATCTGCGCCCGCACCAGGTGGCCGAGCTGGAGCGCCAGGTGCGGGCCAGCGGCTTTCCCGATTTTGAGGTCTGGCCCAAGGGCGAGCGTCCGGTCTACACCGCCATTCTCTACCTGGAGCCCTTCGACTGGCGCAATCGGCGCGCCTTCGGCTACGACATGTACTCCCAGCCAACCCGGCGTGCCGCCATGATCAAGGCCCGGGACGAAGGGCAGCCAGCGGTCACCGGCAAGGTCGTGCTGGTGCAGGAAACGCCGGAGGACAGCCAGTCCGGCTTCCTGATGTATTTGCCGGTCTACCAGGGCGGTGAGGTGCCGCCCACCGTGAACGAGCGGCGCGAGAAGCTGATCGGCTTCGTCTACAGCCCGTTCCGGATGAATGACCTCATGGCCGGCATCATCGGCGGCAGCCTGTCCGACCTGCTGATGCGCATCTACGACGGCGCCAGCCTGCGCCGGACTGCCTTGATGTACGAATCGGCCGAGCAGCTCCCGTCGAGCCCGGCGTTCGAAGCGGTGCACGGCATCGAGATCAACGGCCACCCCTGGACCATTTATTTTGCCTCGCTGCCGGCCATGGAGGAGGCGCTGCTGGCGTCCAGCCGGCCGACCTTCGTGCTCGTCACCGGGTTGTTGCTAAGTGGGCTGCTGTTTGCCTTGCTGTGGACCATCGCCGGTACCGAGGCGCGGGCTGCCGCCATTGCCAAGACCATGACCGAGGCATTCCAGCAAAGCGAGGCCAAGTTCGCAGCGCTGGTGCAGGCGGCCACCGACGCCATCATCATCACCGACAGCGAGGGCCGCATCGTGTCCTGGAACCATGGTGCCACCGAGATGTTCGGCTACCAGGAGGAGGCGGTAATCGGCCGGTCCTGGGACAGGATCCTGCCGCCGCGCCTGCGCCAGCAATACGATCGCGGTCGCCGCATCGCCATCAGCGGCCACGGGCCGCTGCTGCGCCGGGTGCTCGCCCTGTCGGCGGTGCGCGAGAACGGCGAGGAGTTTCCGGTGGAAGTGTCGCTGGCGCGCTGGGGAGTAGGGGACGAGACTTTCCTCAGCGCCATCATCCGCGATGTCAGCGAGCGGGAGAAGGTGCAACAGGCCCTGCGGCTGAGCGAGGCTCGCTTCCGCGCTGTGTTCGAGAATGCCGCCATCGGCGTGATGCTGACCGACCTGGACGGCCGCATTCTGGAAGCCAATCCCGCGCTCGGGAAAATGCTGGGCTACGAGCCGGCGGAGCTGCGCGATCTGGAGCAGAACATGCTGGTACACCCCGAGGACCGGATCGCCACCCATCAGCTGACCCAGGCGTTGAAGGAAAACCAGCAGCCCTTCGTCAAGCAGCAGAAGCGCTACCTGCGCCGCGACGGCAGCGTCGTCTGGGGCAGCCTGACCGCCTCCCTGATCCGCGACGACCAGGGGCAGCCGCGATTCCTTTTGCGCTTGATCGAGGACGTGACCGAGCTGCGCGCCGCCCAGGAAGCGCTGAGCCAGGCTTATCACGAGCTGGAACAGCGGGTCGAGGCGCGCACCCGTGAGCTGCGCCTGCAGACCGAGGAGCTGGCGCGCTCCAATGCCGAGCTGGAGCAGTTCGCCTACGTGGCTTCGCACGACCTGCAGGAGCCGCTGCGCTCGATTTCCGGCTTCGCCCAGCTGCTGGAACGTCGCTACAAGCACCTGCTGGGCGAGGAGGGCCAGGCTTTCGTCGGCTACATCGTTAGCGGCACGGATCGGATGCGGGCGCTGATCACCGACCTGCTCAGCTATTCCCGCGCCGGCATGGGTGAGAAACCCCGGGTTCCGGTGGACATGGAGGCGGTGCTCGATCAGGCCCTGGATAGCCTGGTCGGCAGCATCAGAGAAAAGCGCGTCGTCATCGTGCGGGACCCGCTGCCGGTGGTGTGGGGCGATCCGGTCGGCTTCGAACACCTGCTGCAGAACCTGATCGGCAATGCGCTCAAGTTCAACCGCTCGTTGTCGCCCCGCGTCGAGATCTCGGCCAGGGACAACGGCGAGGAATGGCTGTTCGTGGTGCGCGACAACGGGATAGGCATCGAGCCCGAGTTCCTGCCGCGGCTGTTCACGATTTTCCAGTGCGGCCGCCGCCGCAGCGATTACGCCGGCACCGGCATAGGATTGGCGATCTGCAAGAAGGTGGTCGAGAGCCATCACGGCCGCATCTGGGCCGAGTCAACTCCCGGCGAGGGGACGACGTTCTATTTCACGTTGCCCAAGGTCCAGGAGGACGCGCCGGGAGCGGAGGCAGGCGATGCAAGCGAGCGGGCCCCCGCCAGCCGCCAGTCTTCCTAGCGCGGGTCGGTCAGTCTTCCGACCCCAGCGGCATTTCCGGCGGCTGCGTGGCAGCGGGCTGGGCGGAGCCGCTGCTGGCCTCCAGCGCGGCGATGCGCTGCTCCAGCGTCTCCAGGTGAGCGCGGGTCCGCGCCAGCACCTTGGCCTGGGCGTCGAACTCCTCCCGCGTCACCAGGTCCAGCCGGGAAAAAATGCCCTGCAAGCTGGCTCGCATGTTGCGCTCCAGCTCCTGCTGGAATTCCCGCAGCCCGGGCGGCAGGTTCTGCGCCAGCTTGCGCGCCATCTCATCCAGCGTTTTCGGATCCAGCATCGGCGTCAGTCTCCTTCGCGATTCGCTTTGCCGGCGCGCAGGTTCCATCCGCGCGTCGACCCTGTCGACTAGCATGCAGCCGCGCGTCGGCAGCATCAAGCGCCAGATGGCGGCAGGACCAGCGACAGCACTGCGGCGAAATGACAGCTGCTGCCGGCCAGCACGAACACATGCCAAATGGCGTGCGCGTAGCGGCGGTGGCTGTGGTAGAACAGCGTGCCGGCGGTATAGGCGATGCCGCCAGTGACCAGCCAGATCAGGGCCGAGGTGGACAACGCCTCCAGGATGGGCTCGATGGCGGCCAGCGCCAGCCAGCCCATGCCGAGATAGATCATGGTCGACAGCAAGTGCAGCCGGCCGGCGCAGAAACATTTGAACACGATCCCGGCCAGCGCGATGCTCCAGACCGCCACCAGCAGCCCCCAGCCCCAGGCCCCTTCCAAGGCTCCCAGGGCGAACGGGGTATAGGTGCCGGCGATCAGGATGAAGACCGCGCAGTGGTCAAAGACCTGCAGCCAAGTCTTGGCAAGCTGGTCGCGGATGGCGTGGTACAGCGTGGAGGTGCTGTACAGTAGCAAGAGCGAGCCCACGAACACGGTGGTGCCGATGAGCAGGCGGGTATCGCCAAACAGCGCTGTCAGCGTAATCAAGACCGCACCGCCGACGATGCTGGCCAGAAGACCGAGACCATGGGTGAGCGCGTTGGCGATTTCTTCCTGATGATCGCAAATGCGCATGAGGACCTGACTCCCTGGTACGCTGCATCCGGTTTTTGCGGCCGCGCGGTCGTGTCGGCGCTCCATCTGCCGCGATCCAGACGGCCGTTCAGTTGGTCCTAAAAGAAATTGGTTCTTATGTTCTGGGCGCAAAGGCCGGCGCCTCGGCTACCGGCCGAGGCGGCAGGCAGCGCTGCCGAGGGCTTGCTGGACGTCAGGCCATCAGCTGCCGGGTCAGCGCGGCCGCCGGGATTTCCTTGCAGCCCCGATGCTGTCCGCACCAGAGGGGGGAAAAATCGCCGCGACCCAGCGCCTCGGCCCTGGCGCGCAGGGGCTGGAGGGCCGCGGCGGCGAGCGGGAAGGCCGGCGGCAGGTCGCTGAGCGGGCCCAGCTCCCGCATGAGGCGGTTGACGATGGCCCGCGCCGGGCGACCGGTGAACAGATTGGTCAGCGCGGTGTGGCTGGCGTCCTCGCTCTTCAACGCGGCGCGGTGGACCGGGCTGGTCTTTGCCTCCGGACAGAGCAGATAGGCCGTCCCTACCTGCACGCCGGCCGCGCCCAGCGCCATGGCGGCGGCAACGCCACGGGGCTCGGCGATGCCGCCGGCAGCGATGACTGGCACGCTGACTGCGCGCACGATCTGCGGTACCAGGGCGAAGGTGCCGATCTGAGTGGTGGTATCGTCGGTCAGGAACATGCCGCGGTGGCCGCCGGCCTCGACGCCCTGGGCGATGATGATATCGGCGCCGTGGCGCTCCAGCCAGCGGGCCTCGGCAACCGTGGTTGCCGAGGCCATGACCTTGCTGCCCCAGGACTTGACCAGCGCCAGCAGCTCGGGCGCGGGCAGGCCGAAGTGAAAGCTCACCACGGCCGGCTTGAACTCGGCCAGTAAGTGCGCCGCGGCGGCATCGAAGGGCTTGCGTCCGGTGTCACCGGGAATGCTGCCGAGATCCACGCCCAACTCCTGGTAGTAAGGGGCCAGCGCCGCGCGCCAGGCGGCTTCCCGCGCCGCGTCGGGCGGCGGCGGCGCATGGCAGAAGAAATTGACGTTGAAGGGGCGGTCGGTCTGCGCCTTGAGCGCAGCCAGCTCGCGGTGCATCGCATTCGGGCTCAGGGAAGCGCAGGGAAGAGAGCCGAGCGCTCCGGCGTTGCAGACGCTGGCGGCCAACTCGCTGCCCTGGATACCGGCCATGGGAGCCTGCACCAGCGGCAACTCGATTCCCAGAAGCTGTTTCAGCACCATCGCTAAAGCCCTCGTGACCTTGTCTTGGACGACGGCTGCTCGACATCGCACAGCCGGCAATCCAGTGTCTGGCCCAGCATGCCGGCCCGCCCTTCCGGCGTGGTGGTCCAGGGCCGGACGAACCAGGGCGGCCGGTGGCGGACATGCTGGGCGTGGCCGCATTCCAGCTCCGCCACCCAGTGCTGTTCCTCGTCCTGATGGAAACCGATAATGCGGCGTTTCATGCGTCGGTCGATGCTCCCTGCGGCAGCAGCTCCCAGCAGCGTTCGTTCCGGACGAACCCCAGCATGGCGTAATAGGCGGTCGCCAGCGGGGCGCTGATGAGACGAATCTTGCAGCGTGGGCCCAGCACCTGGCGAGTCAGCTCCAGTAATCTGCGGCCGATTCCGCGGCGTTGATAGGCGCGATCCACGGCCAGATCCGACAGGAAGCAAGCATACCGGAAGTCGGTCAGCGAGCGCGCGGCGCCGATTAGGTGGTCACCGTCCCAGGCGGTCACCAGTAGGCTGGCGTTGCGGACCATGCCCTCTATGCAGGCCCGGTCGTCGATGGGGCGGCGCTGACCCAGGCCCGAGCGGATCAGGAGATCGACGTACTGCTCGACCGCGACCGGGGCGTCGGTTTTGAACTCGACGACCATGCGGGCCTCAGCCGTCCGCTGCCGGGATGAGCTGGCTGGTCGCGATCAGGCGCGAGTCCTCTAGCGCCGCAGTTCGGTGCACTGTGGCGGCCTGGTACTCGGGGTCGGCCAGCATCTGCAAGAACGCCGCTACCGAGGGGTAGCGCACCAGCATGACGTCGTCCCAGCGCTCCTGCGCCGGCGCAATCAGATGCGCCTGCACGCTGCCCAGCCATGCCAGCTCGCCACCGATGGCGGCGACGTGCTTCTGGGCAATGCGGGAATAGCGCTTGTAGGCCTCGCGGCCGGAGCAGGGTGTGGCCTCGGCGTCGGCCGGATAGGCTGCCTGCTCGCGGTAGCGCAGCAGGTTCAGCATGACCACCGGCTGGTCCGGAGGCAGTTCCCGCAGGAGGGTCAGAGCTTCGCGCGTCGGATTGACGGTTTTCTCGGTCATGGTGAAATCCCTGTCGAAACGGACGGTACGGAGGAAGTCTAGCGAATCTTCAGCGCTCGCTGTGGGGCGGGGCGAGTTGAAGCAGCACATTTAAGGATCGGCTAAAGTAGAGCTGTGCCGGCTTAGCTTCACACTGCGAACAACAACATGCGTCGACACCGTCGTTTCAACTTTCAGCATATTTCCCGCATCCAGGTCAGCAACCGCCTCAGCGGCGAGCCATTAGGCTATGTGGCGGATATCTCGATCGAGGGGCTGCGGCTGCTGGCGGCCCACCCCTTGGCGGTGGGCGGCTGCTATGAGCTCAGGTTGCATGTGCCTGAGCCGGACGGCGGCGAGCGCCAGGTCGACATCGTAGTGATTTGCCAGTGGCTGTGCCGGAACAAGGAGCAGGGCAGGTTCGAGATGGGCTTCGAGCTGGACCGCCCTTCGAAAGACTTCACCCGGCTGGTGGCGCAGCTGATCGCGCGCCGCTAGCCGGGACGGCTGCGGCGCGCGATCGCCCCCGGCTCAGCCCAGGGTGCCCAGGATGTTGACCTCGACCCGTTCCGGGATCTCGTTCTGCGACAGAACGTGCAGGCCAGGGCTGAAGACCCGGGCGTAGCGCGCCAGCAGTGGCCGCAGCTGCGGGAGCACGACCAGGATGGGCGGCTGGCCGGCCTGGCGCATCTGCTCCTTGGCCACCGGCATGGCGGTTTGCAGCTGGGTGAGCAGGTTGGGCTCCACCGGGATATTGTCCAGGCTGATCGGGCCGGCTTGCTGAGCGACGCTGAGGGCGTTGAGCAGCATGTTCTCCAGCGCATTCTCCAGCACGAACACGCCGAGCTGGGTGCGTTCCCCGGCGATGGAAGAGACGATGGTGCGACGCAGGGCATAACGCACGTCGGATGCCAGCAGAATGGGGTCCTTGGTAGTCTCGCTGCTCTCCAGCAGGGTGGTGGCGATGGTCGTGATGTCTCGGAGCGGAACCGCCTCCTGCAGCAGCTGGCGATAGACCCGATGCTGCAGGCTGTAGCTGAGCTGGGCCTTGAGGTTTTCCGCCAGCTTGGGCGCCTGCAGGGCGAGGCGCTGCATCAGCTGCTCGACGTCGTCGTGCTGGAACAGCTCCGGCAGGTGCTCGCGAATGACCTTGTTTAGGTGCGTGGCGATGACGCTTGCGCAGTCGATTACCTGGTAGCCCAGGTTGAGCGCTTTGGGCTTGTCCTCGGGCTCGATCCAGACCACCTGCATCTGATAGGCCGGGTCGGTATCGAGAATGCCATCGAGTTCGCCATACACCTCGGGCGAGGGAATGGCCATGAGCCGGTCGGCATGGATTTCGCCGCCATCGACGCGCTCGCCGTTGATGTGGATGGTGTACTGCGACGGCTTGAGCCGCAGGTTGTCGCGGATGCGAACCTCGGGCAGCAGAAAGCCGAGCTGCTCCGACAAGGTCTGGCGCACGCCGCGCACCCGCTGGGTCAGCGGAGCGCCAGAGGCCTCGTTGACCAGCCCGACCAGCTTGTAGCCCAGCGAGATGGCGAGCCGGTCCACCAGCGGGATGTCGCTCCAGGTCAGGCTTTGCGCCCGCTCCTCCTCCATGGCCTTGGCCATGGCTTCCGCCTGCTCCAGGCCCTGTGCCTCGGCGATGGGCTGGCGGCGCGCAACCTGCCAGCCGACGAAGGCCATCAGCGCCGCGAAACCCATGAAGGCCAGATGCGGCATTCCCGGCACCAGTCCGAGGACGAACAGGATGCCAGCCACCGTGAACAGCGCCGAGGGCGAGGCCAGCAGCTGGGTCTGGAACTGGGTGGTGACGTCGGCGGCCTCGTTGATCCGGGTGACGATGATGGCGGAGGCAGTCGCCAGCAGCAGCGCCGGGATCTGCGCCACCAGGCCGTCGCCGATAGTCAGCAGCGCAAACAGCCGGAAGGCCTCGCCAGACGACAACCCGTGCACGAACATGCCGATGGCGAAGCCGCCGATGATGTTGATGATCAGGATCAGAATGCCGGCGATGGCATCGCCGCGGACGAACTTGGAAGCACCGTCCATGGCGCCGTAGAAATCAGACTCCTTGGCGATTTCCTGGCGCCGCGCCTTGGCTTCCTCCTGGTTGATCAGCCCGGCGTTGAGGTCGGCGTCGATGGCCATCTGCTTGCCGGGCAGGGCATCGAGGGTGAAGCGGGCGGTCACCTCGGAGATGCGCTCGGCACCCTTGGTGACCACGATGAAGTTGACGATGGTGAGGATGATGAACACCACCAGGCCGACGATGAAGTTGCCGCCGATCAGCACCTGACCGAAGGCTTCGATCACCTTGCCGGCGGCGTCGGTGCCGGTGTGGCCGTTGAGCAGCACCACCCGGGTGGAGGCCACGTTGAGCGCCAGGCGCATCAAGGTGGTAATCAGCAGCACCGTGGGGAAGAGCGCGAAGTCCAGCGGCCGGCGGGCGGAGACGCTGACCAGCAGCACCAGCACCGCCATGGCGATGTTGAAGGTAAAGAGAATGTCCAGCAGCTGCGGTGGCAGCGGCAGGATGATCATCGCCAGGATCGCCAGCAGCAGTGCAGGGATGGCGAGCTGGGCGCTGGAGTAATTCGAGAAGAATCTCTTGAGCACGGGTATGGTCAGCCTCGAATCAAGGATTCAGGAACGGGGATGTTGCGCGAAAGCTGTGGCCTGCTACGGCGCTGGCCTCGCTTCCAGGCCCTGAGCTGCACGATGTAGCTCAGGACGTGCGCGACGGCGGTGTACAGCTGCACCGGGATTTGCTGGTTGACCCGGGTGCTGTAGTAGATCGCCCGCGCCAGCGGCGGCAGCTCGACCACTTCCAGGTCGTAGGCCGTCGCCAGCTTGCGGATGTAGAGCGCGAGCTCGTCGACGCCCTTGGCAACCACGTACGGCGCTTCCGCCTTGCGCGGATCGTACTTGATCGCGATCGCGTAATGGGTCGGGTTGGTCACCACGACATCGGCTTCCTTCAAGACCTTGTTAATCTGTCGCTGCGCGAGCTGGCGCTGCAGCTGCTTGATGCGGGCCTTCAACTCCGGCCGGCCTTCCTGCTGCTTCTGCTCCTCCTTCACCTCCTGCTTGGTCATCCGCATCCGCCGGCGAAACAGGAAGCGCTGCAGCGGGATGTCGATCAGCGCGAACAGCAGGAACACCAGCAGCATGACGAGAGCGAGGTTGAAGGCCAGCGAGAAGGCGCCGCTGATGGCGGTCAGCGTGTCGGTGCGTTGCAGCGCCATGAATTTCGGCGCCGCGCTCAGCAGCTGCCAGCCGGCCACCGTCAGCAGGATGGAGACCTTGAGGATGGACTTGAGCAACTCGCTCAGGTTTTGCAGCGAAACGATGCGCTTGAGGCCGCGAATGGGGTCCAGCCGGCTCAACTGCGGCATGAAGTTCTTGGACGAGAAGGCCCAGCCGCCCGGAATCAGTCCCAGCACCACAACCAGGACGGGTGCCAGCAGCAAGGGCAGCAGGATCAGCACGAACAGCAGCAGGCTGTGCAGCAGGACGAGCGGCAGGTCGTCCAGACCGATCTCGCTGTGGGCGAAATTGGCGTACGAGTGGCGGAAGCTGTCGCCCAGGGCGTCGTAATAGAAGCCGGCGCAGAGCTTGAGCATCAGCAGGGTGCACAGCAGCGAGACCGTGGTGACCAGGTCGCGGGAGCGTGCCACCTGGCCCTGCTCGCGGCTTTTGCGCAGCTTGTACGGTGTCGGCTCTTCGGTTTTCTGTTGTGCGCTTTGCTGCTCTTCAGCCATGGCCGCTACTCCGCAGCATGATGTCCAGGCGAGTCAGCAGGTCGCGGGTCAGGTGCAGATAGCTCTCGGCGACGTTGGGCAGGGTCAGGTAGATCAGCGCCAGACCACTGGTGATTGCCATCGGGAAGCCGAGCGAAAATAGGTTCATCGCCGGCGAGATGCGATTGAGCAAGCCGAAGCAGAACTGCACCAGCATCATGCAAAAGACGACGGGTGCGGCGATCAGCGCCGCTGCCGACAGCACCCAGGCGAACGCCCGCAGGATGGTCGCGAAGCCGTCGTAGTACAGGCCGCTACCGATCGGCCAGTGAATGAAGCTCTGGTAGAGAATGCTGGCGACGACCAGATGGCCGTCGATTGCGAAGAAAAGTAGCGCCAGCAGGGCGAAATACACCTGGTACAGAATGGGCGAAGCGGAAACCGCGTTCACGGGGTCATTCACAATCGCCATGCTGAGGCCCATGGGCGTGGCCACCACGCCTCCTACCAGGGTGTAGACGGCGAAGACCAGCTGCAGCGCCAGCCCTAGCAGCAGGCCGAAGGCGATCTGTTCCAGCGCTGCGGCCAGTCCCTGCAGCGACAGCGGCTCGATGACGGGCGGCAGCGGCAAGGCGCCGGCCAGTCCCAGCGTCAGCGCCAGGGCGATCACGATGCGGATTCGCACCGACACCGCGCGGTGGCTGAACAGCGGCGCCAGGCTGAGCAGCGCCATGATCCGGCAGAACGGCCACCAGTAGGCCAGCAGGAACTGCTGCAATTCGGCGAGTTGAAGCAGGGGCTGCTGGCTCATGGGCACCTCAGCCGATCAGGCTGCTGGCCTGGGCGAAGGCCGTCGCGAACAAATCGAGCAGCGTGCGCAATATCCAATGGCCGGCTAGGATCAGCATGCCCAGCGTGATCAGCAGCCGCGGCAGGAAGCTCAGCATTTGCTCGTTGATCTGGGTGGCCGCCTGGAAGATGCTGATCAAGAGGCCGCCCAGCAGGCTGGGCACGATCAGCACGCAGACGATCAGGATGATCACGTAGACGGCGTTGGTGACGATGTGGACGGCGGTATCCGGAGTCATGGCGCGGCCTCCTGCCTCAGAAAGGCTGGATGCTGGAGGTGAGTGTGCCCATGAGCAGCGTCCAGCCGTCGACCAGCACGAAGACCATCAGCTTGAAGGGCAGCGAGATCATCATGGGCGAGAGCATCATCATGCCCATTGCCATCAGCACGCTGGCCACCACCAGGTCGATGACCAGAAACGGCACGAAGATCATGAAGCCGAGCTGGAAAGCGGTTTTCAGCTCGCTCAGCACGAAGGCCGGCAGCAGCAGAGAGAACGGCAGCTGCGAGACGTCCTCTGGGACTTCCTCGCCGGCCAGCGCCGCCATGGTCGCCAGTGCCGTCTCGTTGGTCTGGGCCAGCATGAAGCGGCTCAGCGTCTGTTTGCCGGCGCTGAGAGCCTCCTGAAAGGTGATCTCGTCCTCCTGGAACGGCAGATAAGCCTGGTCGTGGATTTCCAGCCACACCGGCCGCATCACCAGCAGGGTCATGATCAGGGCGATGCCGATCAGGACGTTGTTGGGCGGACTTTGCTGCAGCCCCAGCGCTTGGCGCAGTATCGCCAGCACGATGACGAAGCGGGTGAAGGAGGTCATCATCATCAGCATTGCCGGCAGAAAGCCGAGCAAGGTCATGATGATGAGTATCTGCAGCTTGACGCTGAACTCCTGCCCGTTTGCGGTTTCGTTCAGGCTGAACAGCGTGATCTCGCTGTTGGCCGCGTGCGCCAGCAGCGGCAGCGAGCCGAGCAGCAGCCCGAGGGCGACGGCGATGCGGCGTTGGGTCATGCAGTCAGGTCGCTGAGACTGGCGCCGCACAGCTCGACGATGCGCAGGCCGTAGTTGCCGTTCATCACCACGACCTCGGCCTTAGCGAACAGGGCGCCGTTAACCTTCACGTCCAGCGGCTCGCCGGCCAGCTTGTCCAGCACGATGACGCTGTTGACGTCGGCCTCCATCAGATCCTTCAGCGGAATCTCCACGGAGGCGACTTCCAACGTCACCCGGACCGGGATCTTGCCGAAGAAGCTAAGGCTTTGCTGCGGTGCCGGCGCTGCGGGCGCGGCGGCTTCCTCCTCCGCTGCGTCCGCCTCCAGGCTCAGCTCGCCTTCATCGAGCAGGCTGTCCAATGCGTTATCGGAGATCTCGGCGTTCATGAGGATGTCACGCTTTCCAGTGAAGTGAGATAGAGGGCGCCGTTCTCCTCGAAGATGGCGCCACGGAAAAGGGTTTGCTGGTTAATGCGAACCTCGTAGCGCTCCAGCGGACGGAGCACTAGGATGTCTCCCGGCTCCAGCTCTAGCACCTGCGACAGCGGCATTTCGGTGTCGACGATCACGCAATCGAGTCGGACCGGTAGCTGCTTGAGGCTTGCCTCTACCGCCGCGTTGCCGTGCGCGGAAGGCGCGGGCCGATCCAGGCTACCGAGCAGCGCATCCACCGCGTCCGCGTCCAGGTGGATTCCCATGGTGGCCCTGGCGTTGCCGTCGTGGCAGAGAAAGCCGAACTCGGCGACGTACTCCCAGCTGACCTGCTGATAGTCGTTCTCGTATTCGCGGATGTCCTCGATGCCATTGCCCGCCAGCATGGCGCGGATGAACAGATCGACGATGCGCTTGCCGAGCCGGTTGCGCAGCCGCTGTTCCGAGACGGTGGGCGGAGGGATCTCGGCGCGCGGCGTGCCGCTGCCGCCGTAGTAGCTTTCCAGCGCCTCCACGAGCAGGCGACGGTCGATGGAAAAGCCGATCTTTCCCAGCTCGGTCTGAAAGATGCAGTTGGCTTGCTGTCCGTATCGATCGTGGACCTTGACGGTGTCAGGATCGATGTTGATACGATAATTCTTCAGGAAAAAGTCGCTGAAAAGCCGCGGATTCTTGCTCGCCGCTTCCTGAATCAGGCTGGGAATCTTGTGATAGTTCCTGCCGAGGTTGTGCGGTTTCAGGATGGTCAGAGAATCGACTGGCACATTGTGAAATATTTTCTTCTGCTGAGTGGCCATGTCATGAATGCCTCCTGATCCAGCGGATGCCCTCCGCCACGCCTCCATTCCTTTGACGCAGAAGTTGGTCTGCTGCCAGTTCTACTCCGAACCTTCTCCATTCCCCCGCACCAAGATAGCCAGGCGACTGGCTGGAAAGAGCAGGGACAGTGTAGGCAGGCGCGAGTCGAGGATTAAATCAAGAGTTATTAATAGTCGTCAGAAAGACTTTTTGACGGCTATTGATAGTTATTTAGCGCCGATCTGTGGGTTCAGGTCTGGATCTTTGCTAGCGTGCGTGACATTTAGAAGCGCAGGGCGGTTTGAGCTGGTTTTCTCCCGTGCTTGCAGAGGCAAGACGACCAAGCAAAAGCGTTCATTAAGCGATTTGCAGCGACGAATGCTTGAGTCGACACGGAGCTGCCTTAGTGAAAAGCAAGTAGGTGCTCAAATTGAATAACATCAACCGAGCCTTGAGATACTCCGAGGAGCGGCAGGAGAGCGAGCTGAAGATTCAGAGCGTTCTCGTCATCGGGGAAGCGGATGCGGACAGCCGGACGCGGCTGTTCAACGGGCTCGAGAAAGCTGGCTGCCGGAGCTGCCATTGCCCGAGTTTCGATGACCTGGCGCCGGACCAGCTGGCGGAAGCCGATCTGATCTTCCTCTTTATCGGCGGCATCCCGCAGCAGGCGCTGCTGATCAAGGTCGGGGCCTTGCTTGAGCGGGTCGGCAACGCCAGCGTCATTCCGGTGGTCGAGTATGCCGATCAGGAGAAGGCGGCGGCACTGCTGGAGCAGGGCTGCACCGACTATCTGCTGTCGCCGTTCAGCCAGCCACAGTTGGAGGCGCTGCTGCAGCGGCAGCAGCACATCAGAGAGGCGGAAGAATTCTTCGTCACCGGTTCGCCGGCCGGCCGGCGCCTGCTGGCCATGGCGCAGCGGGTGGCGCAGACCCGCTCGCCGGTGCTGATCACCGGCGAGACCGGGACTGGCAAGGAGCTGATCGCCCGCTACATCCATCGCTTTTCCGGCAATCCCGACGCGCCCTTCGTCGCGGTCAACTGCGCGGCGATCCCCGAGACCATGCTGGAGTCGCTGCTGTTCGGTCACGAGAAGGGGGCGTTCACCGGCGCGATCAGCTCCCAGCCGGGCAAGTTCGAGCAGGCCAACGGTGGCACGCTGCTGCTCGACGAGATCGGCGAGCTGCCGCTGGAGCTGCAGGCCAAGCTGCTGCGGGTGCTGCAGGAGCAGCGGGTGGAACGGCTAGGCGGGCGGCGCGAGATCGCGCTGGACGTGCGCATCATCGCCGCTACCAACCGCGATCTGCAGGCGGAAGTGGCCGAAGGGCGCTTCCGCGCCGACTTGCTGTTCCGGCTGGATGTGTTGCCCTTGCACATCGCTCCGTTGCGCGAACGGCGCGAGGACATCCTGCTGCTGGCGCGGCGCTTCGTACGCAAGTATGCTCCGCACGAAGCCAGCGACGACCTGTTCACCGAGGAGGCCCGCCAGGCCATGTTGCAGTACGACTGGCCGGGCAACGTGCGCGAGCTGGAGAACATGGTGCAGCGCGCTCTGGTGCTGCGCAAAGGGCTGTACATCCAGCCGCAGGATCTTGGACTGGTGCCGCCGGCCAGCAAGCAGCCTGAGCCGGCTGCCCCGCCTGCCGGCGAAGGCGGCATGTCGGAGGCGCGCGCCCGCGGCAAATGGGCCGAGTACCAGTACATCATCGACACCATCCGCCGCTTCGATGGTCACCGTGGCAAGGCGGCGGCCAGCCTGGGCATTTCAACACGGGCGCTGCGCTATCGCCTGCGGGCGATGCGCGAGCAAGGCGTGCCCCTGGATTTCTGAACCATTAGGGAAGACACGGCCTATGAATTCGATCACGCAGCTGCAACAGGAAATGCTGAGCCGCATGCAGCAGTTGACCGCCCTCGCCGAGGGCCGGCCGGCCCAGGCGATGGTCAAGGCTCAGGAAGAGAGGCTGAGCCAGTCGTTCGCGGCCGTACTGCGGGCCATCGACGACCAGCAGCACAAGGCCGACGCGGCGATGGCGGCGGTTTCGAAAGGCGAGAGCGACGATCTGGTCGGCGCCATGGTGACCAGCATGCGTGCCAGCATTTCGTTCTCCGCCCTGGTGCAGGTCCGCAACAAGCTGGCCACCGCCTTCGACGACATCATGCGCATGCCGCTGTAGCCCAGCAAGAGAGCTAAACCGTGCTGCAACGACTCAAAGATTGGCTGGCGGAACGGGAACTGAAGCTGGACCCGTGGCTGGGGCTGCTCGGCATGGCGGTGCTGGCAGCCCTGCTGGCCTTAGCGGTGGGCTTTTATCTTTGGCGCGACAACCAGGCGCACCGGCCCCTGTACGGCGCCGGTGAGGCATTCCCCGTGGCCGAGGTGATGCAGGTGCTGGAGGCCGAAGGCGTGCCCTACCGGGTGCATCCGCAAAGCGGCCAGATCCTGGTGCCGGAAGGCCAGCTGGCACGGGCGCGCATGCTGCTGGCGGCCAAGGGCGTGCAGGTCTCGCTGCCGGCCGGCTACGAACTGTTCGACAAGGACGAGCCGCTGGGCACCAGCCAGTTCGTGCAGAACGTCCGGCTCAAGCGCAGCCTGGAGGGCGAGCTGGCGCGCACCATCATGGCGCTCAAGGGCGTCGAGCAGGCGCGGGTGCACATCGCCCAGGAGGAAACTGGCTCCTTTGTGGTGGCCCGGCGCGCGCCGGCCAAGGCCTCCGTCATGCTGCAGCTGGCCCCTGGCTACCGGCTCAAGCCGGAGCAGGTCGGCGCCATCGTCAATCTGGTCGCCAACAGCGTGCCGCAGCTCAAGCCCGAGGACGTCAGCGTGGTCGACCAATACGGCACGCTGCTGTCGCGCGGCATCGACGGCTGGGGCGGGCCGGCCCATAACTGGCAGGTGGTGGATGACTACCAGCGCAAGGTGGTCGCCAACATCGAAGAGGTGCTGGCGCCGGTGGTCGGACCCGGTAACTTTCGGGTCAGCGTGGCTGCCAACATCGACCTCAGCCAGCGGGAAGAGACCCTGCAGACTCTGGGCGAGGAGCCGCGGCTGCGCAGCGAGGTGCTGCGCAGCGAGAGCAGCCTGGATCAGCTGGCGCTGGGCGTGCCGGGTTCGCTGAGCAACCTGCCGGTGGCAGCGCCGCAGCAGGCGGAAGGTGACGAGGAAGGCGGGGCGCCGACCGCGACCGCACCGACCTCGGTGCGCAACGAGTCGACCCGCCAGCTGGATTATGACCAGCGTATCACCCACATCCGCTACCCCGGCTTCGAGCTGCGGCAGCAGAGCATCGCCGTAGTCCTGAACGCCGCTAGCGCACCGGAAGGCGGCTGGAGCGAGGAAGCGCGGGCGGAGCTGGAGGCCGCCATCCGTAGCGCCGCCGGCTTCAACGCCGAGCGCGGCGACCTGCTGACGCTGACCGTTCTGCCTTTCGCGCCGGTGCAAATTCCCGTCGAGGAAGTGCGCTGGTGGGAGAACCAGCACGTGCACTCGCTGCTCAAGCTTGGCCTGGCCGGCCTGCTCGGCCTGCTGCTGGTGCTGCTCGTGCTGCGACCGGCAGTGCGGCAGCTCATCGCCAGCGCCAACGGCGCTGCGGCGCTGCCGGGGGTGGACGAGGACCGACAGGCGCTGTTGTCCCAGGAAGCGCTGCCGGCGCTGACCGGTAGCAGCAGCAAGACGCCTTTCAGCGAGTCGAATCCACTGGCCGAAATCAGTCTGCCGGAGCCGGGCAGCGGCCTGGAAAAGCAGATCGAGCATCTGCAGATGCTGGCCATGCGCGAGCCTGAGCGGGTTTCCGAAGTCATCAAACGTTGGATAGGACGCAATGAAAGAGACCTCAACCCGGCCGGGTGACGACCGCAGGGCGGCCGCCAAGGAGCTTCGGACAGTCTCGGCACAGCTGCGCGCGGTAAGCTCGCTGGAGCAGGCCGCCATACTCATGCTGAGCATGGGCGACGAGGCCTCCGCCGAGGTGCTCAAACACTTCTCGCGGGAGGAGATCATCAGCATCAGCCAGGCCATGGCGCGGCTGAGCAATGTCAAGCTGCCCCTGGTCTCCGAGGTCATCAGCCGCTTCTTCGAGGAATACAAGGAGCAAAGCAGCATCCGCGGCGCCTCCCGCGGCTATCTCCAGGAGATGCTGAGCAAGGCCCTAGGCAGCGAGATCACCCGCAGCCTGCTCGACAGCATTTATGGCGAGGAAATCCGTGCCAAGATGAGCCGTCTGGAGTGGGTCGACCCCAAGCAGTTCGCGGCGTTGCTGGAGCAGGAACATATCCAGATGCAGGCGGTCATCCTGGCGTTCCTGCCGCCCGGCATGGCGACCGAGGTGCTGGAAGCCATGCCGCCTGAGCGCCAGGACGAGCTGCTTTACCGCATCGCCAATCTCGACGAGATCAGCAACGAGGTGATCGCCGAGCTGGAGCAGCTGGTCGATCGCAGCCTGGCCGTCCTCACCACGCAGGGGTCGCGGGTGCACGGCGTCAAGCAGGTGGCGGACATCATGAACCGCTACAAGGGCGACCGCGACCAGATGTTCGAGCTGCTGCGGGCGCGCGACAAGGAGCTGGTCGAAAACATCGAAGACCACATGTACGACTTCTTCATCCTCTCGCGCCAGCCCGAGGAAGTGCTGCGCACCCTGCTGGAGGTCATTCCGCTGGACGAATGGGCGGTGGCGCTCAAGGGCGCTGAGCCGGAGCTGGTGCGGGCCATCCACGGTGCCATGCCCAGGCGGCAGATCCAGCAGCTGGAGGCGATCAACCGGCGCCAGGGCCCGGTGCCAGTCAGCCGGGTCGAACAGGTGCGCAAGGACATCATGGCCATTGCCCGCGAAATGGCCGCCCAGGGAGAGCTGCAGCTGCAGCTATACCGCGAGAAGACGGTCAGCTGAGTGTTCTGAGCGATGGGCGTCAAGATCATCAAAGGTGGCGCGCCGGGATGGCGCCCCTTCCTCTTCCCGCCCCGCCCCAGCGCGCTGGTGGCCGAGCTGGAAGCGGCTGCCGCGGCCAACAGTTCCGCCGCCTTGCAGAAGGCGATTTCCGACGGCTACCAGGAAGGACTAGAGCGGGGCTATCAGGAAGGGCTGGAGCAAGGACGGCAGGAGGGACGCAGCCAGGCCTTCGAGCAAGGCCTGCAGCAAGGGTTGCAGCAGGGCTTGGAGGAAGGGCGGCGGGAAGGCAGGCAGGAATTCGAGCAGCTTGCTCGCCGGCTGGAGCAGGTCATCGAAAGCTTCGAGGAGTTTCGCCGGCACTACGAGCGGGCGCGGCGGGAAGAGCTGCTGGAGCTGGTGCGCAAGGTCTCGCAGCAGGTCATCCGCTGCGAACTGACCCTGCATCCTGCCCAGCTGCTGACGCTGGCCGAGGAGGCGCTGGCGACCATGCCGGGCGACCAGGAGGACGTGCGCATCCTGCTCAACCCCGAGGAGTACGCCCGCATTAAGGACGTCGCCGCCGAGCGTGCCGCCAACTGGCGGCTGGTGCCGGACGAGCGGCTGCCACTAGGGGAGTGCCGGGTGGTCACCGCCCACGCCGAGGCCGACATCGGCTGTCAGCAGCGGCTGGATTCCTGCATGGAGACGCTCAAGGAGCATCTACTGACCGAGGAGGCCTGAGGTGACGGCGTCTGCACCGTTCAAGCTGGATGCGGCCTTGCGCTCGCTGGAGAACGTGCAGTTGGCGAAGGTCAGCGGCCGCCTGGTGCGCCTGTCCGGCCTGCTGCTGGAAAGCCTGGGCTGCCAGCGCACCACCGGCCAGCGCTGCTACGTGGAAGCTGCCGACGGCACCCTGCTGGAAGCCCAGGTGGTAGGCTTCAACCGCGACATCACCTATCTCATGCCATTCAAGAAGCCGGTGGGGCTTGCCCCCGGCTGCCGGGTGTTCCCGGCCCCGGACCAGGTCAAGCTGCGCATCGGCCCATCCTGGCTGGGCCGGGTGGTTAACGGCCTCGGCGAACCGCTGGACGATCTGGGGCCGCTGGGTGGCAGCGATCCGCTGCCTGCCCAGCTGCCGACCATCAACCCACTCAAGCGCAAGCCGGTGACCGAGCCGCTGGATGTCGGCGTGCGCGCCATCAACGCCCTGCTCACGATAGGCAAGGGCCAGCGGGTGGGGTTGTTCGCCGGCTCCGGGGTCGGCAAGAGCGTGCTGCTCGGCATGATCACCCGCTATACCAAGGCCGACGTGGTGGTGGTCGGGCTGATCGGCGAGCGCGGCCGCGAGGTGCAGGAATTCATCTACTACTCCCTGGGACCCGAGGGCTTGAAGAAGGCCGTGGTGGTGGTGGCGCCGGCCAACGAATCGCCGCTGATGCGCCTCAAGGCGGCCGAGCTTTGCCACAGCATCGCCGCCTATTACCGCGACCAAGGCAAGCACGTGCTGCTGCTGATGGACTCCTTGACCCGCTACGCCATGGCGCAGCGCGAGATCGCGCTGGCGCTGGGCGAGCCACCAGCGACCAAGGGTTATCCGCCGTCGGTGTTCGGCCTGCTGCCGGAGCTAGTGGAGAGTGCCGGTAACGGCGAAAGCGATCAGGGCAGCCTGAGCGCCCTGTACACTGTGCTGGCCGAGGGCGACGATCAGCAGGATCCCATCGCCGATGCCGCCCGCGCCATTCTCGACGGCCACATCGTGCTGTCGCGCCGGCTGGCCGAGCAGGGTCACTATCCGGCCATCGACATCGGCGCTTCGGTCAGCCGCTGCATGAACCAGGTCAGCCGGCCGGAGCACCTGCGGGCGGCGCGCCGTATCAAGGAGCTCTACAGCAGCTACGAGAAGATCAAGGAGCTGATTCCATTGGGCGGCTACACCCCGGGGGCCGACGAGAAGACCGACCAGGCGGTGCGCCTGGCGTCGGCGATCGAGCGTTTCCTGCGCCAGGACGTCGACGAGGGCGCCGAGCTGGGGGAGAGCATCGCCGCCATGCAGCGCATCCTGGAGTAAACCATGCAGCGGCAAATCGAGATGCTGTCCCGGCTGGCTGCGCTGCGCAGCGCCAAGGTACAGCAGATCATGGCGCGGCTTCAGTATCAGCGCAATCTGTGCCAGCGCTACCGCAACAACATCGAAGGCCTGCGGCGCCTTGGCAACGTCCAGGCGCCGCTCGACAACGCCTTGCAGCGGGATAATCTTCAGCGCTATAAGACCACTCTTTATCGCCTTCTGCAGCTGCAGCAGCGGGAGCTAGCGGTGGCCGAGGAGACGCTGGCGCGGGTGCAGCGGGAGCTGTTGCAGGCCATGCGCAAGGAAAAGGTCATGGAGCACGTCGTCGCCAGCAAGCTGGAAGAATGGCAGCGGCTGCTGGCCAGGCAGGAGCAAAAGCTGCAGGACGGTATGGCGGCCCAAGCCTGGTGGCGTAACCAGCTCGGCTGAGGGTGCGCCCGTTTAAGTTTTCCCGGCCGCTGGTCGCCCGTAGCCACTAAGCCTCGGAATTGCCGGAACAAGCCATGGAAATCAGCAGCCAGTTCAAACCTCAACTCATCATCACCTCCCCCGGCGGGAGCGCCGGGGTCGGTGGTCGCACCCAGTCCGGCGGTCGGCCGACCGCGGCGGGCGAGTCGGTCGCACTGCCGCTGGAGCGGATGCAGCAGGCCCTGCGCTCCATGCCGGAGGTCGATCTGGCCAAGGTCGAGCAGATCAGGCAGGCGCTTCAGCGCGGCGAGATCTCCCTCGACCCGGCCCAGCTGGCCGCCAGCATCCTCGCTTACCATCGCGGGAGCGGCGTGTGAGCCGACGGCGGCAGCTGCTCAAGCTGATTGCCGAAGACGTACGCCGCGACCTGCAGGACTACCCGGCCTTGCGGGAGCTGTTGGAGCGGCAGCATACCGCCATGCTGCGGCGCGATGCCGGCGCGATGGAGAGCCTCAACACCGAGATCGGGGCCCGGCTGGAAGACATCCGGACGCGCGCGCAGCGCCGCAGCAAGGTGCTGCGCGCCTTCGGGCTCGAGCTGGGAGCGGCGGGCATGCAGCGCTTGTTCGCCGCCTATCCGCCGCTGTTGCGGCAAGAGCTGGAGAGCGCCTGGGCGAAGCTTGCCCGGCTCGCCGCCGAGTGCAAGCAGCTCAACGAGCGCAACGGCAAGCTGTTGGCCATGCAAAATGAGATCCTCGCCCAGCTGCTGGGCGAGCAGTCTTACCTCTACTCCCCACAGGCTTTGTGATTAAAGCCTCACCTGCTCCTCCATCCCCTTTGGAGCCTGGCGTGGCGCCCAAGGCGCCGCGCTCATTTTTTCGAACTGCCGCGCACCTTGCCGCTTAATCGAAGCGCTGCCAGCGCCGCTTTTCTCCTAGGGTGAAGCTCGCGCTGCCGAGGCGGAAGCGCTGCTTCCTCCCGGCGGCTTCCGCCTTGCCCAGCGGAAGCCACTTTTCTGCCGGACAGGGCCGAAAGGCGCACGGCAAAGCGCTTTTCCCGGCTGGCATCGAATTTGCTTTCACGAGAGCGAAAGGATCGTATAGCGATGATCACCATAGACACCGATTACATCCAGCAGATGTCGATGCAGCTGGCCAACTACGAGGTCCAGGGCGCGCTGGCGCGCCTGGAGCGCAACGAGGCCAGCTACAAGGCACAGCTGGATGCGCTGGGTAAGCTGCGCAGCGCCTTGACCACCTTCAGCAGCGAGCTGCGCAAGCTGAAGAGCGGCGGCTCCAGCATGCTGGTGAATAGTGCCCGCTTCAGCCAGGAGGGGTACGCCACCGCCACGGTCAGCCCGAAGGCCAGCGCCGGCCGTTACCAGTTCTTCGTCGAGCAGCTGGCCAGCGCACACCAGATCGCGCTCGCTGGCAGCCAGCTGCAAAGCCAGGCCGAAGACGGCAAGACCCTCACCATTGCCCTGGGAACCGAGGACAGCAAGCAGTTCCAGCTCTCCATCACCCTGGACAGCGGGTTGTATGACGAGAACGGGGAGCTGAGCCTGCAGCGCCTGGCGGCGGCGATCAACGATCACGCCGACAACAAGGGCATCAAGGCTGCCGTGCTGCGCAGCGGCGGCGACACCTATTTGCTGCTCACCAGCGAAGAGAGCGGTGCCGACAACCGGATCTGGATCGACGGGGACGCCGCGGCCGGCGTGGAGACGAGGGAGCTGAGTCCGGCGCAGGACGCCATTGTCCATGCCGGTAGCGGCGCCGAGCGGATCGAGCTCAGAAGCAGCAGCAACCGCTTTGACAACATCATCGACGGCGTCAGCATCACCTTCAGCAAGGTCTACGCCGAGGGCGAGGTTCCGCTGGTGGTGGACATCGCCCGCGACGATGACGCCATCCGCAACAAGGTGCAGAGCTTCGTCGACGCCTTCAACGCGCTCAAGAGCAGCTTTGACAGCCTGACCGCCAGCGGCGGGGAGAACAGCGCGCGGGGGGGGCTGGCTGGCGACTCCAGCATCCGCGCCATCGAGAACCAGCTCAATGCCCTGCTGCGCGCCGAGTACGGCACTGAAAAGAACAGACTGGCGGCCTACGGCATCGTCGCCGACCGCAACGGCCGGCTGACCATCGACAGCTCGCGCCTCGAGGCTGCCATCGCCGAGGATCCAGCAGCCTTCGATCAGCTATTTACCGGCAAGGACAACCTGCTTGATTCCATCGACAAGCTGGTGTCCCGCTACACCAGCAGCGCCAACGGCATGCTGACCAATCGCATGGACTCGCTGAACCAGGGCCTGCGGCGCCTGGACCGTGAGTTCGAAGCCATCCAGCGGCAGTACGACAACTACTACAACCGCTACCTCAGGCAATTCACGGCCATGATGCAGGCCATGCAGGCCATTCAGCAAACGCACGGGTTGTTCGGATGAGCGGACATTTGTACGGCGAAAGCTACGACAGCTACCGCAAGATCGACCTGGAGGCGCGGGCTGCTTCCGCGTCTCCCTACGAGCTGGTGCTGATCCTCTTCGACGGCCTGCTCGACGAGTTGGAGCGCGCGCGCGGGCACATCGAGAACAAGCGCTACCAGCAGAAGGGCGCGTCCCTGGAGAAGTGCATCAACATACTCAATGGGCTGAGCAGCGCCCTGGACTTCGAGAACGGCGGCGAGCTGGTGCAGGACTTGGCGCGTCTGTACGACTACTGCATCTACCGCTTGTCCGACATCAGCGTCTCGCTGTCGCTGGAGGATCTGGACCACGTGGTGCAGATACTGAAGGTGCTGCGCGAAGGTTGGGAGGGCGTTCATGCCGCGCGGCGTGGCGAGTGATCGGCGGCGGCTGCTGCAGCTGCACGCGCAGCTGGCGCAGGCCCTGCGACAGGACGACTGGGAGGCCGTCATCAAGGTCGACCAGGCCATCCGCGAGCTGCTGCAGGAGCTGGCAACGCGGCCGCAGCTTGACGACGGCGTGCTGGAAGCCAAGGCACGGCTGAAGAAGCTGCACGCCCAGGCGCTGCTGCGTTGCGCGCAGGCGTGCGAGCGCTTGTGGGAACAACTGCTCGACTATCTGGATCACGCTGAAGCCAGGGTGGCGTATCAGCAGGTCAGTCAGCTTGGCCTAGAGGAGCGGGGATGATTCGTTTTTTGCCTGTTGCGCATCAGGAGGTTGCGTCAACAGATACCGAGGTGTTGTCTGCGTTGCCCGGCAAGCCGATTGCAGCTGAAGGCTTGCCGGGCCTTTCTATTGAGAGTGGACAACACGCGGCGAGCAACGATTTTCCGGGCGAGCTCAAAGAGCTGCTGGAAGCGAAACTGCAGCAGGCGGCTGCAGGTGCTGAGCCCACGGCGGAGGAGCCGGAGCCGGGGAACCAGGGCGGGGAGACCGATAGGCCGACGCTGATCCTGCTCGCCGAGTCCTGGCTGCAGGGCATGCAGAAGCAGCAGCAGGCGGCCGTTTCGGCGCGGCCCGCGGCGCTGGTGCCGAGGGCGGATGAGCGTGGCGGTAGCGAGGCCTTACCGCAGCTGTCCGGGCTGCAACCGCCAGAGCAGCTGGCAGCGATTTCGATGCCGGATTCCGCGGACGAGAGGAGGGCGGAAAGCGCGCTGCAACCGGAGGTGGCCGTTGCGCCGCAGTCGCGGTACGAGGCCATGTTGCGCCTTGACGCTGTCGCCAGCGCCAATGCCGGCGACGACCGGGGCACGCTGCGGCAAAGCCCTGCGCCTGCAGCTGCGTTGGCATTGACTGCGGCGACCGCTGGCTTGGGCGGCGAGCTCGTTGCCGAAGCCGTCTCCGGCCAGGAGAGCACCGCGGCCGCTGCGGCGCGCGCCAATGGCACGGAGGCAACGCTCGGCCCTGGAGAAAGGCAGGTGGCCGAGACAGTGGTCCGCCTGCAGCCGCCCGCGGCGCGCTGGGGCGAGCAAATGTTGCAGGCCCTGCGCCAGCACGTGCAGACCAGCCTGCAGCAAAACGTCCAGCAGGCGCACATCCGGCTCGACCCGCCTGAGTTGGGGAGCCTCGAGATCCAGATCAGCCATGAGGCTGGCCGCCTGAGCGTGCAGATCGGCGCCGCCCAGGCCGAAGTGGCGCGGCTGCTGCTGCAGCACAGCGAGCGGCTGCGGCAGGAGTTGCTGGACCACAACTTCCCGCAGGTGGAGGTGCAGGTCTTCGCCGACGGGGGCGAGCGCCAGCAGCGCCACCATGCCCAGCCGTCCGACGAGGAGCTGCCGCTGGCGGCAGCCGTGCACGACGGCGCTAAGGCCGCGAGCACGGAGGACGCCAGCGACGTCCTGGTGACGGTTTGAAGAGGCTGACAAGACTAGCGTTTTTACTGGCTTTAAGACGACATGACAACGACTCGGCTGATCATCCTGTTGCTCGTGCTCAATCTGCTCGTCGTATCGAGCGGCGTGGTCGTCAACTACCTGATGCTGCGGCCCCTGGCCCAGGCCGCGGCCTGGGCCGAGTCGGAGCGGGCCGAGCCGCCCGTGGTGCAGCGTGAGTACGACGTGGTGCAGCGTGAGTACGAGTTCTACCCGGTGGAGAAGGTCATCGTCAGCCTGCGTGAAGGTGGGCGGGAGCGCTATTTCGTGCTCGATCTGGCGCTGCTGGTCGAGGCGGGCGAGCGCAGCGAGCAGCTGAAGAAGGCGGAGCCGCTGGTGCGCAGTTCGGTGGTCAGCTACCTCTCCACCTACAGGTTCGAGGAGCTGCGCGCCTTGCCAGTCAGCGAGCTGCAGCACCGTCTGGAGCAGGCGCTGTTCGCCGACTTCGCGGAGCGGAAGGCGCAGGCGCCGTTTCTGCAGGTGCTGGTCAGCAAGTTGATCGTTCAATAAGAGCGTGACCATGAAGGCGATACTTCCAGCCGACGACAGGGCTGCGGCGCGGCCGCACCCGGCGGTCCTGCCGGCCGACGAGCAGCGCTGGGTGATGCAGTACCTGCCGCTGGTCAAGCGCATCGTCAATCAGCTGTCGCTGCAGGCCAATCAGGTCCTGGACCGCGAGGACATGGAGCAGATCGGGCTGATGGGGTTGCTCGAGGGCCTGCGCCGTTACGGCGAACCGGACGAGCACTTTGCCCGTTTCGCCGCGCTGCGCATCCGCGGGGCCATCCTCGACGAGCTGCGACGGCAGGACTGGCGGCCGCGGCAGATCCGCCAGCAGGTGCACAAGTTCCGCGATGCGGTTCGCAAGCTCAGCTTGCAGCTGGGACGGCCGGCTACCGAGGAGGAAATTCAGCAGTACACCGGCCTGACCGCGGAGGAGTATCAGAGCATCCTGATGGCCGACACCGCGGAGGCGATAGAGAGCCTCGACGAGCTGCTGCAGGAGGGCCTGGAGGCCGCCGACGACAGTCAGGGCGTCGAGGAGCGGGTGGTGAGCCAGAAGCTCTTGGAGCAGGCTCTTAGCCGGCTGGACGAGCGCGAGCGGCTGGTGCTGACGCTGTACTACCAGTACGAGCTGAGCCTCAAGGAGATCGCACTGGTGCTGGAGGTCAGTGACGCCAGGGTCTGCCAGATCAGCAAGCAGGCGTTGAGCAAAGCCGCACGTTTTCTAACCAGGGAAAGATAGGGCGAGCGTCATGCAGAAGATTTTCGGCGCATTGGTGATCGTGGCCTGCGTGCTCGGCGGCTATGTCATGGCCAATGGGGAGCTGCGCATGCTCTGGCAGCCGGCGGAGATCATCATCATCGTCGGCGCCGCCCTGGGCAGCCTGATCATCGGCAACCCGCGGGAAGTACTGGTGGAGATGTGGGCCCAGGTCAAGGGCGTGTTCGTCCACAAGCGCCGCGGTGAGGAGTTCCAGCGCCAGCTGTTGATGCTGCTGTACGAGCTGCTGGAGATGGTGCAGATCGGCGGCCTGCGGGTGCTGGACGCCCACATCGACGAGCCGCAAGAGAGCGAGCTGTTCGCGCGCTATCCTCTGATCCTGCAGGAGAAGAACCTGATGGCCTTTATCGCCGACAACTTCCGGCTGATGGCCATGGGCAAGATCACCCAGCACGAGCTGGACGGGTTCTTGGAGCAGGAGCTGGAAGCCATGGAAAACACTCTGCTGCAGCCCGCCCGCTCGCTGCACAAAGTAGGCGAGGCCATGCCCGGTTTCGGCATCCTGGCCGCCATCATGGGCATCATCATCACCATGGGCAAGATCGACGGCTCGCTGGCCGAGATTGGCACCAGCGTGGCGGCAGCGCTGGTGGGCACCTTCCTGGGCATCTTCTTCTGCTACTGCCTGCTGCAGCCGCTCAGCAACGCCATGAGCCTGCGGGTCAAGACCGAGATGTCGGCGCTGGAGTGCGTGCGCACCGTGCTGGTCGCCCACCTGGCCGGCAAGCCCACCCTGCTGGCCGTGGACGCTGGCCGCAAGCTCATCGAGCAGGACGTCAAGCCGGCCTTCAGCCGGCTGGAGGCCTGGGTCAACCAGTATGAGGAAGAAAGGAACGCCGCATGAGCGCGCGGCGCGAGCTTTGGAAGCGTAGCGAGACCACCACCATCGTCAGGCGACGGGGTGGTCGACGCGGGGGCGAGGAGCAGGTCAGCGGCGCCTGGAAGGTAGCTTTCGCCGACTTCACCCTGGCCATGATGGCCCTGTTCATGGTGTTGTGGATCGTGCAGCCGCAGGGCAAGCCGCGCGAATCCCTGTACCCGGAAAGCGCTACCGATTCGGTGCTGGAGGGCGGTGCCGGGGTGTTCGACAGCAGCAGCCGCACGCCGCTTGACCTGGAGGGCGTGCAGCCGGTGGTGATCCGCGATCCCAGTCTGCTGACCGAATGGGATGCGGACTGGGAAGGCCGGCGCCGCTTCTTCGACTCGGTGACCGAGCTGCAGGAGCTGGCGGCGCTGGTGCGGCAGATGGCGGAAGAGGCTGATGCGCTCGCCAACATCGAGATCGACATCGTGCCGCAGGGTCTGCGGATTCTGATCAAGGACGACGACGAACGTTACATGTTCGAGCGCGGCAGCGCCGTCCTTGATCCGCACTTCGAGCGGCTGCTGCAGGCGCTGGCGGGCATCCTCAGGCGGGTGGAGAACAAGCTCATACTTAGCGGCCACACCGACTCGACGCCATATCGGCACACTTCCGGCTACGACAACTGGAACCTCTCCGGCGACAGGGCGCTGCGGGCGCGCAGTGTCATGGTGCAAGCCGGTCTGCCGCGCGACAGCATCCTCCAGGTCGCCGCCCAGGCCGATGTCATGCCGCTACGCCCCGAAGACCCCGAGCACGGTGCCAACCGCCGGGTCGAAATCCTGCTACTCACCCGTAATGCGGAACGGCTGTACCGCGAGTTGTTCGGTGAAACCTACCTGCAGGTCCACTATTCCCGCGCCGGCGCCGAGCTGCGCAGCGGCGACGGTGGCTAAGCCGCAAGCCGCAGTCTGGTTCTGCGCCACGCGCCTTATTCACACGGAGACTGGAGAAAATCCCGCACCGCCTGCCGCAGCCTGCGACAGGCGGTGGGTAAGTGGTGGCTGCGGCACTGGGCCGATGCAGCCAAGGGGCCTCCGGAAGAAGGGAGACAGGGGATTCGCCGACCCGGCGCCGGGCCGGCTAAGGGAATGGGTCAGTCCAGGTACTTGATGGTTGCTAGCTCTTCCATGTTGCGGCGCATGACCAGTTCCTGCGGCTGTCCCGGCTTGCCGGGCTGGCCCACGTAGAGAATGTAGGCCTTGCCGCCGTTGACCTCGGTGCTAACCAGCTTGACCTGGGAGAATGCCAGCGAACCATAGCCCAGAGCCAGCAGTCCCAGGGACAGGCCCCCCAGGCTCATCAGGGCGGCGGCCGACAGGCGGCGCAGTTTGGCGGCGACCGTCGCGAACAACTGGCGGGCCAGCCAGGGCTTCTTCGGCGCCAGCGGCTCGTGGTTGTTTCGGGGCTCGGGCACGCTGATCGCGGCGAAATAGGCCGGGTTGAACAAATAGCCACGGCGCGGCACGGTCTGGATGATGTTGCGTTGCTGGTCGTCGCCAAGGATCTGGCGCAGGGTGTGGATCTGCTGGTTCAGGCTACCCTGACCGACCACCCGCCCAGGCCAGCCGCGCTCCAGCAGCTCTTCGCGCGAGACCAGCTGGCCCGGCTCGCGCAGCAGGCGTTCCAGTACCCGGCTGCCGGAAAAGCCGAGCTCGACAATCTCCTCCTTTCCTTGCTGAATCAGTTTCAGCTGATAAAAGTTCGGGTAAAAGATCGCATGGCAGCCGGGCTTGCCAGTCTGCAGGATGAAGCTGGCCGCTTCCGTGCCATGTTGGCTGTGCATGCTCATCGTCATCTTCTGCGCTTTCTCCAGAAATGCCCCGCTGCTGCCTGCCGCTGCGAGCGGTTGTTGTTGTTCTTGTTGGCAGCAAACCCCTCTTCACCCCCGCCATCCGGAAGCCCGGGCGCCGGGGGCGCTACACTATCCATCTTCGGCAAGCCGCCGCTGCAGGTATATCAGCGCATGATGATTCTTGGCTGGGATTCCTTCCGCTTGAGCAAAGAGGCAGTCTGAGGTCGCCTAGGACAAATCCTAGGTGGACTGCATGAGGTGCTGCTCGAAGCTAATTTGATACGGATAAAAGAACGCCCCTGCGGGGCAGGGGCGTGAGGGAAAGCGGGCCGCAAGGGGGAACGGCCCGACCTGGAGGCTCTGTATTAGCCGAGCAGGCCCATGATGAGGCTGGGCATCTGGGAGGCCTGGCGCAGCATGGAGATGCCGGACTGCAGCAGCATCGAGTTCTTGCTCAGGTTGGCGCTCTCCAGGGCGAAGTCGGCGTCCATGATGCGGCCCTTGGCCATCTCGGTATTGTCGGTCATGTTGCGCAGGTTGTTGCTGGTGTGAGTCAGGCGGTTGATATAGGCGCCGAACTCTGCACGCAGAGCGCCAATGTCATCCAGTGCGCTCTCGAAATCGTCCATTGCAGTACGCGCACCGTCTGCGTCGCTCAGATCGGCGCTAGAAAAGTTCCCAATAGTGGAGATCAGATTCGTCAGTGTTCCGGAAACATCGATGTCCAGGGTCTCTGCGCTGCTGGCACCGATCTGCAACGAGACCTGGTTTTCGAACTTGCCACCGTTAAAGAGGGCCTCGCCTGCATACTTGGTGTTATCAAGAATGTTGTTCAGCTCCTCCGTCAACTGATCGACTTCGGCTTGCAGAGCGGTACGGTCGGCATCGCCGTTCGTGTCGCTGGCCGCCTGGGTGGCGAGGTCCTTCATGCGCAGGACGATGTCGGTCATCTCCTTGAAGGCGCCCTCGGCGGTCTGCAGCAACGAGATGCCGTCGCTGGTGTTGCGGATAGCGACCGTCATACCGCGAATGTTTGCGTTCAGGCGTGTAGCGATCTGCAGACCGGCGGCATCGTCGGCAGCGGAGTTGATGCGCAGCCCCGTGCCAAGGCGCTGCTGGGTGGTGGACAGGGCGGCGTTGAACCTGTTCAGGCTGTTTTGAGTAACAAGCGCAGCATAGTTCGTGTGGATCGACAGAGACATAGTTCTTGTTCCTTTCTAGCCGTGGATTCTCGGTTTGTACTGCAGGCTCAATGAGCCAGCTAAAGGTGGAAAGCGACAACTCGACGCGGATGGTTAAGCCCGTTTTTTGAGAAATCTGTCGCAAACTGAGCGAATCGTCCGCGAGCTCAAATGAAGTGCGCTTGTGACCGATCTTTTACTCCCTGCTGCCTTGCCGTCCCGTGTTGGCGGTGGCATGTGGGAATGGCTTTCAGCGGATTCCTAGGTCCATCACGTCGACTCCGAAGGGCTTTTAAGTCTTTCCTGATATTCGCGAAGTGCGAACTGTTTCACAATTCTACCGGCGGTCGTCGCCTTGGCGGGGACGTCGAGCTCCCTCTCTCGCGCTGCTGGCGGCCGTCCCGGCGTGGAATGCCGCAGCGCCAGTGCACAACATGTCGCAGGCAAAGGATGGGCCAGAACCGGTCAGGCGCAGCCCTGGCTGCCGTTCCTTGCGACTGCCTCTGTGACGACATCCAGCGATAGGTAGAGGAGGACAGGATGGGCATCAGTGCCAGGATCACGGCTGTGCTCGCGCTTGCCATTTTTTCCGTGCTGCTGGTTATCGGCTGGATGACGGCGGCGGCCCAGGACAGGTTGCTGACGCGCATGGTCGAGGAGCGGATTCGCACTAAGCACATCACCGTGCAGGGCATGCTCGAGCAGGTCAGCGTACAGGCGCTGGGCATTGCGCTATCGACCGCCGCAGCGCCCGGCGTGGTGGCGGCCGCGCAGCGGCAGGACAGGGAGCTGGCGCACGCGGAGCTGGTGCCGGTCTATGAGACGCTGCGCGAGCGGTTCGGCGTGACGGTGCTGCACCTGCGGGCGCCGGCGGATACTTCGCTGCTGCGCGCGCAAAGCCCGGAAAAGTTCGGTGACCGGACCCGCCGCCGCGCGATCCTGGATACCGCCGAGCGCGCTGCGCCGCAAACCGGTTTCGACCGCGCCATCTTCGGCATGGGCATGCGCGGCTGGGCGCCGGTGACGGCAGGGCAGGACGTGGTCGGGGTCATGGAAGTCAACATCGCCTTCACCGAGCAGCTGCTGCAGCGGATCAAGGCCATGATCGGCAGCGACATCCTGGTGTACGCAGCCGATTCCGACGAGCCGCGGCTGGTCGCCGCAACCATGGCCGCCGCACTGGAGCCGCCGGCATGGATGTTCCAGCAGGCGGCGACGCGGCTGAGCGACGTGCATGGCGAGGGCCACCAGGCCTACGCCATGTTCCCCATCCGTAGCTACGAGGGGGAGCTGCTGGCGACCATCGCCATCGTCGAGGATATGTCGGGATTCGCGGCCCTGATTCGCGCTCAGACCCTGCGCACCGTCGTGGTGCTCTTACTGGCCGGGATGGTGCTGGTGGCGGTGGTTGCCCTGATGCTGTCGCGCGGCGTGGCGCGGCCGGTACGGAGGGTGGTGGCGGCGGCCAATGCGCTGGCGGCGGGTGACTTCACGGCACGAATCGCCGTGCGCGGCCAGGACGAAATCGGCCAGCTGCTAGCGGCCATGCGTACCATGGCGGAAAGGCTGTCCACGGTAATAGGCGAGGTGCGCATTACGGCCACGGCGCTCTCGGCGGCTTCGAACGAGGTCTCGGCCACTGCCCAGGGCATGAGCCAGGCTTCCGCCGAGCAGGCGGACAGCGTCGACCGGACGGCGCATGCCATGGCTCAGCTGTCCGACACCATCAAGCGCACCGCCGACAATGCCAATGCGACCGGCAGCGTGGCCGAGCAGGCGGCGCAGGCAGCGGACAGGGGCGGCGCGGTGGTCAAGGAAACGGTGGCGGCGATGCAGGCGATTGCCGAGAAGATCTCGATCATCGACGACATCGCCTACCAGACCAACCTGCTGGCGCTGAACGCATCTATCGAGGCGGCGCGCGCGGGCGAGCACGGACGCGGCTTTGCGGTGGTGGCGGCGGAGGTGCGCAAGCTGGCTGAGCGCTGTCGGGCGGCGGCGGCCGAGATCGGGGAAGTTGCCGCCGGCAGCGTGGATCGAGCGGAACTGGCGGGCCGGCTGCTGGACGAGATCGTTCCGGCCATCCGGCAAACCGCCGGGCTGGTGCGGGAAATCGTCGCCGCCTCGACCAAGCAGAGCACCGATGTGGCGCGGATCGACGACGCCATGGAGCAGCTCAACCGGATCGCCCACCAGAATGCTGCTTCCTCCGAGCAGCTGGCGGCGACGGCGCAAGAAATGCGCGAACGCAGCGAGCGGCTGGGGCAGCTGATGGCCTTCTTCCGGGTGGCGGAGAAAGCGGACTCGACTGCTGCGGCCGCGGAGACGACCGCGGCGCAGGCCGCGACAGCAGGTGAAGACGGCTGCGCCGAGCGGGACGAGCGGCAGCTTGAGGCTTGAGGCAGGCCCGCTGCATCCCTTGCTGATGGAGGCGTGCGGAGACGGATTGCGTCCGGTCTCAAAACACGCTGCTCACTACCCCAGGCGCTATGACCTTAGCGTCTATCACCTTGTTGCTGCTGGTGTTGCGGACCCGGATCAGGTCGCCGATCTGGCCGTCGGCAAGGGCCTCGCCCATGGTGGAGGCTTGAATGCCGTCGCGGCTGGCGACGATTTTGACCGGCTGGCCGCGCTGCACGGCCGGGGGCTGGTCCAGCAGGGACGGCGTGATCAGCTGCCCGGGGCGGATGCGTCGCTTGGCGACTAGGCCGATGACGTCGTCAGGCCGGGTGTAGTAGCCGCGGCGCGCCCTGGTCACATCGTGGGGCTGCAGGGCGAGATCGGCGACGCTCAAGCGCTGGCCGCGTTCGATGACTGTATCCGCATGCAGTAGGGGCAGCAGGATCCGGACCTGGGCACTGGCATCGAGCTCCCAGCCGCCGTCGGCGACAGGGCAGCGCAGCCGGAAGCGCTGACGCTCCTGCAGCACGCCGTCGCCGGTTTGCAGCTGCAGTGGCTGCGGACAGGGGCGCAGGCTACGCGCCTGGCTCGGCAGCTGCAGCTCGAAGGCGAAATCCATCTCTTGCCAGCTGCGCTGGGCGGCTTCCCGCTGCAAGGCGTCAGTCAGATACCGGTCAATGGCGGCCCGGGCCTGCTGCTCGAGCGTGGCGGCGCGCGCGGAAGCGGGCAACGGCGCGGCAAGCGCGATTCCCACCGCGAACAGCAAGGCGGAAGCGAAACTTCCGCCTGTCTGCCGATGCCGTTTCCTCTTCACGCCGTCGCCGCCGCGACCAATCCTGTCTCCATCATGTAAGCGATTGGAAAACATGGTGATATGCGAGCTTGTCCAGTTGGGCACGCTTTGTGCATGAAACGTCGGCAGGTTGCGCGGCGCCAGCAGGCCGCGAGCCAGTCGAAGGTAATGCGAGATGAGTATACGGATTGATTCGCTATTGAGCCTCCATGCGCAGGCGCTGGAGCTGCGGGTCAAGCGCAGCGAGATCCTGGCGGCCAACCTCGCCAATGCGGACACGCCGGGTTACCAGGCGAAGGACATCGACTTCGCCGCCGAGATGCGGAGGCTGCAGGCGGGTGAAAGCCTGGATTCCGGCCTTGAACCGCGGCTGCTCTATCGCGTGCCCAGCCAGCCCTCGCAGGACGGCAACACGGTGGAGCTGAGCGTCGAGCAGGCGGAATTCTCCCGCAACGCCATGGATTTCCAGACCAGCCTAACCTTCCTGAGCATGCAAGTCCGTGGACTGAAGCAAGCGATCGAGGGGCGTTAAGCGATGTCGTTCGATTCCATTTACCGCATCGCCGGATCGGCCCTGAATGCCCAGACCGTGCGGCTGAACACGGTGGCAAGTAACCTGGCCAACGCCGAGTCGGCAGCCGATAACCCGGAGAACGCTTACCGGGCGCGTAAGCCGGTGTTCGCCGCCATCTACAGCAACGGCTCGCTGACCGGTGGTACCCGACTGGAAGGGGCGCGGGTGCAGGTGCTGGACGTGGTGAGCGCCGGACGCGAGCCGCAGCGCCGCTACGAACCGGGCAATCCGCTGGCCGACCAGGACGGCTATGTCTACTACCCCGACGTCAACGTGATCGAGGAAATGGCCGACATGATGTCGGCGAGCCGCAGCTTCGAGACTAACGTCGAGGTGCTGAACCGGGTCAAGAGCATGCAGAGCAGTCTGCTGCGGTTGGGAGAGCTGTGATGACGGCCGTCTACAACAACAGTCATGCCACGGGCGTGACGCCAAACACTAGCGGCGCCGATGCCCCCATGCGGGCGGTGAGCCTGAGTGAGGCCAGTGAGCTGGAGAACAACTTCCTCACCCTGCTGGTGGCGCAGATCCAGAACCAGGATCCGACCAATCCCGTCGACAGCACCGAGTACCTGCAGCAATACGCCACCATGTCGCAGGTCCGCAGCATGGAGAACATGGCGCTGCTGGCCCAGAGCAACCTGGTGCTGCTGGACAACCTGCAAACCCTGACGGCCGCCAACCTGGTCGGGCAGAACGTCACGGTGACGGCCAGCGCGGTGGACCTCGGTAGCGAGAAGGTGAGCGGACAGGTGAAGCTGCAGCACCCGGCGGCCAAGACCGTGCTGTACCTGACCGATGCGCTGGGCAAGCGCGTCGAGGTGCAGCTGGGACCACAGGCGGCGGGCACCGTGAGCTTCACCGTGGATCCGGTGGCGCTGGGGCTGGCGCCGGGCCGCTATGAGATCGCGGTGGAATCGGACATCGGCGAGCGGCCGCGGGTGGAGCTGACCGGGCAGGTGCGCCGGGTCCGGGTGAGCGCCGAGGGGCCGGTGCTGGATGTGGCCGGCGTGGGTGCGGTGCCCTTCTACAACATCGTCGAATTCGGCCGCGCTGACGGCGGGACGGACGCCTTCGCCAGGTACTTCTGAGCCTGCACAGTCGGCGGGATCTGCAAGATTCTGAGGATGAGGGACGCGAGATGAGCTTCGACATCGCCCTGACCGGCCTGAGAGCGGTCAACGAGCAACTGAACACCATCAGCCACAACATCGCCAACAACGGCACGGTTGGCTTCAAGTCGTCGCGGGTGGACTTCGCCAGCATCTATGCCGACGCCCAGCCGATGGGGGTGGAGGTGGTCGGCAAGACGCAGAGCATCACCCTGGGCGGCGCGCTGACCTCGACCAACCGCAGTCTGGACCTGGCCATCTCTGGTGGCGGCTTTTTCATCGTCCGCGGCAGCAGCGGCGATGTCAGCTACACCCGCGCCGGTGTGTTCGGCCTGGACAAGGACAATTACATCGTCAACAGCCAAGGCCAACGTCTGCAGGGCTATCCTACCGACAGCAGTGGCAACATCCAGGCCGGCTCGGTCACCGACCTGCGGCTGCGCTCCGCCAACCTGCCGGCCAAGGCGACCGACTCGCTGGAATTCGTCGCCAACCTCAACGCCGACGAAGATGTGGTGACGGCCGGTCCTTTCGATCCCGCCAACCCGGCCACTTACAACTCGACCTACACCACCCAGGTCTTCGACTCGCTGGGGCGGGAGCATGCCTTGACACAGTACTTCGTCAAGACTAACGACAACGAATGGCAAGTGCATTACTACGTAGATGGGGTGGCGGTGGGCGGCCCTCATACGCTGACGTTCAATAGTGATGGCGTCCTCGACACGGGCCACACCCTGGCGCTGAACTTCACACCCTTGGGCGGCGCCTCGGCCATGAACATCGACGTGGACTATTCCGGTACCACCCAGTTCGGCGCTGGCTTTGCCGTCACCACCAACCGCGCCTCGGGCTATGCCGCCGGCGAGCAGACCGGCATCGTGGTGGAAGAGGACGGTCGCGTCTTCGTCAGCTACAGCAATGGCCAGCGCTTGCTGCAGGGGCAGGTGGCGCTCGCCACCTTCGCCAATCCCAATGGGCTCAAGAACGTCAGCGGCACGGCCTGGGTGGAGACCGAGGCCTCTGGCGTGGCGCTGATCGGCTCGCCCGGTATCGGCCAGTTCGGCATCATCAATGCCGGTGCGCTGGAGAACTCCAACGTCGACCTGACCCAGCAGCTGGTGCTGCTGATGGAAGGGCAGCGCAACTACCAGGCCAACACCAAGGTCATCGCCACCGAGAAAGAGCTGACGCAAATCCTGTTCAGCGCAGTCTAGGGTTAAGCCATGGATCGTCTCGGCTATACGGCAATGACGGCGGCTAGCCGCACCATGCTGTCGCTGCAGGTGCACGCGAACAACCTGGCCAACGTCAACACACCCGGCTTTCGCGCCGACCTTGAGCGCGCCCAGGCCGTGGCGGTGAGGGGCTACGGCTATGACAGCCGGCACCTGGTTCAGGTGGAGAACAACGGCGTGAACATGGCTCCCGGCGAGCTGATGCCGACCGGACGGGAGCTGGACTTCGCCATCAAGGGACCGGGGCTGTTCGCGGTGGAATACGGCGCCGGCGAGGCCTACACCCGCCACGGCAGCATGGACATCGACGCCGAAGGACGGTTGACCATCGGTGGTCGGCCGGTGCTGGGCGAGGGCGGCCCCATCGTGCTGCCCGAGCATGAGCGGCTGCACATCAGTGCCGACGGCCTGATCTCTATCCGCGTGCCGGGCGACCAGCAGATGGTGGAGGTCGACCGTATTCGCCTGGTCAACCCGCCGGCAGCGGAGCTGGTCAAGAACGCCGACGGCCTGCTGGTGACGCGCAGCGGCGCGCCGGCCGAGACTAGCGACGAGGTGGTGCTGGTGAGCGGCTTCCTGGAGTCGAGCAACGTCTCCGCCATCGAGGCGCTGACCGCTACCCTGAGCCTGAGCCGCCTGTTCGAGGCCCAGGTCAAGATGATGAAGGCCGCCGCCGGTCTCGCCGATGCCGGCAACCGGATCATTCGAGGGAGTTGACGCATGAGCTCTGCACTTTGGATCAGCAAGACGGGCCTGGCAGCCCAGGAGAAGGCGATGGCGACGGTGGCGAACAATCTCGCCAACGTCAATACTGTCGGCTTCAAGCAGGACCGGGTGGTCTTCGAGGACCTGTTCTACACCATCGAGCGGCAGCCAGGCGCGCAGGCGGATGAAGTGAACACCGTGCCGTCCGGCATCCAGCTCGGCAGCGGGGTGCGCGTGGCCGGCACGCAGAAGGTGTTCACCCCGGGCAGCATCCAGACCACCAATCAGCCGTTCGACATCGCCATCGTGGGCGGTCGCGGCTTCTTCCAGGTGGAGGCCCCTAACGGCGAGATCTACTACACCCAGAGCGGCCAATTCCAGCTCAATGGGGACGGCCTGTTGGTGAACGCCCAGGGGCTGCCGCTGGTACCTCACATCGAGGTGCCCGAGGGCAGCACGGGCTTCACCGTAGGCAGCGACGGCGTGGTCACCGCGGTGCTGCCGGGCGACTCGCAACCTACCGAGCTGGGCCAGATCACGCTGGTCAATTTCACCAACCCGGGTGGACTTGAGGCGTTGGGCGGCAACCTGTATCGCGAGACGGTGGCCAGCGGCATGCCGGTCGAGGGTATTCCCGGCGAGGACGGTCTCGGCCAGCTCAAGCAAGGGGCGCTGGAAAGCTCCAACGTGCAGGTGGTCGAGGCCATGGTGTCCATGATCGCCATCCAGCGCGCATACGAGGCTAACGCCAAGATGCTGGATGCCGCTTCGGGCATGCACCAGTTCCTCAACCAGACGGTCTGATCGCGATGCGCAAGCTTGCCCTGGTGGTCGTGCTGCTCGGTCTGGCCGTCTCCGGCTGCCAGACCCTGCCGCCGCTGCCTTTCCCCGACGACGAGGAGGACTATGCGCCGCCGGAGCTGGACTACAGTCTCCCGCCGACTACCAGCGGCGGGCTGTTCCGCCCCGGCTACGGCTACGGCTCGCTGCTGCAGGACCGCCGCGCCTTCCAGGTGGGCGACATCCTTACCGTCGTGCTCAACGAGTCGACTCAGTCGAGCAAGAGCTCCGGCACCAGCATCGGCAAGACCTCCAGCGTCGGCATCGGCGTGCCGCGCCTGTTCGGTCGCGACCAGAGCGACCTAGAGACCGCGCTGGCGGCGGAGCGCGATTTCGGCGGCTCCGCCAAGAGCTCGCAGCAGAACACCCTGCGCGGCTCCATCGCGGTCACCGTGCATCAGGTGCTGCCCAACGGCGTGCTGCTGGTCAAGGGCGAGAAGTGGCTGCGCCTGAACCAGGGCGATGAGTTCATCCGCCTGACCGGACTGGTACGCATTGAGGACATCGATCACAACAACCGGGTGCTGTCGCAGAACGTCGCCAACGCCCGCATCTCCTACGCCGGTCGCGGCGCACTAAGCGATGCCAACAGCCCCGGCTGGCTCACCCGCTTCTTCAACAGCCCTTGGTTCCCGTTCTGAGCCGAAGCGCCATGGCCAAGTCGTTCCGCCTCGCTCTCGCTGTCCTGTTGCTGGCCTGGCTGCCCGCCGTACGGGCGGTGCCGCTCATGGATCTGGTGGACGTGGAAGGCATCCGCGGCAACCAGCTGATCGGCTATGGGCTTGTGGTGGGCCTGGACGGCACCGGCGACCGCCAGCAGGTGCACTTTACCAGCCAGTCGGTGGAGAACATGCTCAAACAGTTCGGCGTGAACCTGCCGGACAACGTCAACCCCAAGCTGCGCAACGTCGCCGCGGTCAGCGTTACTGCCACTGTACCGCCCGCCTACGGACCAGGGCAGACGCTGGACGTGACCGTCGCGTCGCTGGGCGACGCCAAGAGCCTGCGTGGCGGCACGTTGCTGCTGACGCCGCTGTACGGCGTCGACGGCGAGATCTATGCCCTGGCGCAGGGCAACGTGCTGGTGGGCGGAGTGCGGGCCGAGGGGCAAAGCGGCTCCAGCGTCGCCATCAATAGCGCCAACGCCGGCATCATTCCCAACGGCGCCACCATCGAGCGCGCGATTCCCACCGACTTCACCGAGCGGGACGACGTGGTGCTGAGCCTGCGCCAGCCCAGCTTCCAGACCGCCAGCCGCATCGTCGCCGCCATCGACCAGACCTTCGGTCCCGGCACGGCCACGGCGCTGAACGCCACCAGGATTTCCGTGCGGGCCCCGGTCGACAGCAATCAGCGCATCCGCTTCATGGCCATGCTGGAAGAGCTGGATGTGGACGAAGGGCGGGTGCGGCCCCGGGTGGTGTTCAACAGCCGCACGGGCACGGTGGTGGTGGGGCAAGGCGTACGGGTCAAGGCGGCGGCGGTGGCTCACGGCAGCCTGCGCGTGGTCATCAGCGAGCAGCCGCAGGTCAGCCAGCCCGAGCCGTTCTCCCAGGGGCAGACCGTGGTGGTGCCACGCTCGGGTGTGGCGGTGGAGCAGGATCGCAGCAGCATGTTCGCCTGGCCGGAGGGGGCGAGTCTGGAGACCATCGTCAACACCATCAACAGCCTGGGCGCGACGCCGGACGACGTGATGAGCATTCTGCAGGCGCTAGAGCGAGCCGGAGCCATGAACGCCGAGCTGATCGTGATGTAGCGAGCCGATGAGCATCGTTTCTCTTCCGCAATATATCCATTCCATGCACTTGAGCGCGCCGAACCCGACCCGGCGCGAGCAGCTGGAAGCCGTCGCCGAGCAGTTCGAGGCGGTTTTCCTCCAGCAAATCCTCAAGCAAATGCGCAAGGCCAACGAGGCGCTCAACCCCGACAGCTCCATGCGCGGGCGCGAGCTGGCCCTGATGCACGATCTGCATGACCAGGCCGTGGCCGAGGCGCTGGCGCGCCGGCGCCAGGGCGGCATCGCCAAGCTCCTGGTGCAGCAGCTTGGCGGGCGCGCGGAAGCCGAAGATCGGGCGGCGCAGGCTCAGGCGAACGGGGCTGTGGCCGGCCCGGCGCTGCAGGCGCTGGTGGAGAGCGTGATCAAGCACGAGTCGGCCGGCGACCCGAGCGCGGTGTCGCCCAAGGGCGCGCGCGGCCTGATGCAGCTGATGCCGGCGACCGCCCGCGAGATGGCCCGGGAGCTGGGACTGGAGTACGACGAGCAGCGCCTCACCAGCGACCCGGCCTACAACCGGCGCCTAGGCACGGCCTACCTGGACAAGCTGCTGCGGCGCTATGACGGCCATGTGGCGCTGGCGTTGGCGGCCTACAATGCCGGTCCGGCCCGGGTCGACCGCTGGCTGGAGCGATTTGGCGACCCGCGCCGCAACGAGATCGACACCACCGAATGGGTGGAGCGCATCCCTTATGCCGAGACCCGCGCCTACACCCGCCGGGTGCTGACTGAGCTGGCGCAGGCGGCGGAGGTATGGGGCGATCTGGCCGCCGTCAGGCCCAGACTGCCGCTGACCGCCGACGGCCAGCCCCGCCCTGCCGTGCGGAGCTTGTTTAATGGCACGGACAGCACGGTCGCCTTACAGACAAGAGCGCCGTCGGCGTCAACGCACATGTCAGCGGCTTTCGCACAGCCGTTGCGGGTCGGAAAGGAAGGTGAGCCGTCGTGACCGTATTGACCCAAATCGCCTACAGCGGACTGCACGCAGCCCAGATCGCACTGCTGACCACCGGGCAGAACATCGCCAATGTCAACACGCCCGGCTACAGTCGGGTCGTTCCCGAGCTGCGCTCGATGTCGGGCAATGCGCTGGGCAACGTCGGCGGCGGCGTCATGGTCGCCAGCATCCGCCGTCTCGCCAATGACTTCCAGAACCAGCAGCTGTGGCGGGCCAACACGGCGGTGAATTATCACGACACGGCGCAGCAGTACATGACGGCGCTGGAAGGGCTGATCAGCAACGAGGGCTCGAGCATCAGCACCGGAATGGACAACTTCTTCGCCGCCTTGAGCGAGGCCACCGGCACCCCCGAGTCCATCGTCCTGCGCCAGCAGATCCTACTGGAGGCGGAGCAGCTGAGCCAACGCTTCAATACCCTCAATGGCAACATCCAGATCCAGATCGAGGCGCTGCACGGCCAGCGCGAGGCCATGGTGGTCGAGATCAACGGGCTGCTGGATAACATCGCCGAGCTGAACCGGCGCATCGTGGCGCTGGAGTCGACCGGCCGCGACACCGCTACCCTGCGCGACCATCGCGACGTCCTGATCAAGGAACTCAGCGGTTACGCCAGCATCCGCAACCATGAAACCCCGGATGGCGCCTACAGCGTCTCGCTGGCCAACGGCCAACCGCTGGTGCTGGGGTCGACGGCCGGGCGCTTGACGGTACAGCAGACCATGAGCGGCGAGCAGGTCATCAACCTGGATTTTGCCAGCACTTCTTTCCCGCTCGATCCGTCCGGGCTGGGCGGCTCCTTCGGCGGCCTGTACGACAGCGAATACGGCTTGCTGCGCCCCATGCAGGAGAACCTGCACGCGATAGCCGAGCGGCTGGCGCAAGAGGTCAACGACCTGCTGGCGCAGGGCTACGATCTGAACGGCAACAACCCAGGTAAGCCCCTGTTTATCTATAACCCGGACAGCATCACCAGCATGCTGCAGCTGGCGCCGCTGGGGCCGGACGAGCTTGCCTTCTCTGCTGCCGCGGACGAGCCCGGCAACAACAAGATCCTGCTCCAGCTGCTCGAAATCAGGCACCAGGGCTTCGATATCGGCGGCAGTGAGGTGACCTTCAACGATGCCTACGCGGTGCTGCTGAGCCGGGTGGCGAGCATCAGCCGCCAGAACCAGGCCGACTTGCAGTCGGCGCAGACCGTACTGGACGAGGCGCAGGCCCAGCGCGATAGCACCAGCGCGGTGCATCTGGACGAGGAAGCAATCAACCTCATGACCTACATGCAGGCCTATCAGGCCAACATGAAGGTGATTGCCACTTCCAACGAGTTGTTCGCGGCATTGCTGGCGATGTTCTGACGCCATCCCGGAGGGAGAGGGGAGAGACGACCATGCGCATCACCACGCCCCAGATCACCGCCATGATGCACAGCTCCATGAGCGCCAACTCCGAGCGGCTCGGCAAGCTGCTGCAGCAGATGGCGACCGGCGAGCGCTTGCTGCTGCCTTCGGATGATCCCGTCGCCAGCGTGCGCATCCTGCGCGTGCAGCGCGAGGAGGCCAGCCTGGAGCAATATCGCCGCAACATCCTCGATGTCTCCAGCAGCCTGTCCAAGCAGGAAGCCAACCTCAAGGCGATCTCCGACACCATGCTGGAGGTCCAAGACTTGCTGCTCTGGGCAGCCAACCTGGGTGCCAATGCCAGCGAGGACCTCGCCGCCATCGCCAACGAGCTGAGCACGCTGGAGCAGACCATCGCCGCCTTCGCCAATACCCGCGACGAGGAGGGGCGCTACCTGTTCTCCGGCACCCAGACCGACCGGCCGGCCATCGTCTATGACGCCGCGACCGGATACTCCCTGGGCGGCAACGACGAGCGGCGCCAGGCGGCGGTCGCCAACGGCGTGCTGGTGGACGAGAACGTGACCGCAGCGGCCGTGTTCGGCAGCGATGTCGAGCTGCTCAATGAGCTGCGGGCGCTGCTGGAGTTGCTGGAAGATCCGGCGCTGGACTCTAAGGATCCTGCCGTCGGCGACCAAATCCGCGCCACTCTTGATAGCCTGGATCGCACCCATCGCCGCCTGCTTGCTACCATGACCGATCTGGGCGGCAGGCAGAACAGCCTGACCTTGCTGGGCGAGAGCAACGGCGACGTCTCCCTGGTCAACAAACGCATCGAGGGGGAGCTGTCCCAGCTCGACTATGCCAGCGCTACCATCGATTTCAACAGCTATCTGCTCGCCCTCCAGGCAACCCAGAAAACCTATTTGCAAATCAATCAGCTTTCGCTCTTCACCCAGCTATAAGAACAAGAGCGTGCCGCCATGAAGATAGAGCGCCAGCTGCCTTCGGTTTCAGCCATCCAGCCCCAGGAACGCCGCCCGGCGCTGCGCCCCGAGGGGCGCACCACCCAGGTCCGTCAGGCGGACAGCCGGCAGTCGGTGGCGGAGCGGATGGGGTGGCGCAGCGGCAACTACAGCATCCAGCTCAACCGCCAGCTGTCTTCCATGCAGCTGGCGGAGAGCTATCTGGCCGACCTCGCAGGGCGGCTGTCGCAGCTCAAGCTCAGCCTGAGCCGGCTGATCAACTCGACCGAACCGGAGGATAAAGCGGCTGCCCAGCAGCTGCTGCGCGAGGCAGTGGCGCTGCTGCGGCAGCGGAGCGAGCGCACCGGTGGCGCGCTGGATGCACGCTTCAGGCTCAGCCTCAACGAGCCGCCGCGCATTCGCTTCACTCTGCAGGGACTGGAGTCCATCCAGGCCATTCAGCGATCCGGCGCCGAGATCCTGGTCTTCAGCGGCGGCCGCCAGCTGCCCGAGCCGTTAGCTGTGGTGCTAGAGGATGGCCTGAGCGAGCAGCAGATCCTGCGTCGCTTCAACACCGGGCTGAGCCAGGCCGGGCTGCGCGCCGAGCTGGACGAGAACGGTCGGTTGCTGTTCTCCGCCCGCGAGGCGGACTGGCTCGCGCTGAAGGACCACCTGACCGTGCAAGGCGGTGGAAAACTGCTCCCGCAGGAGCGCACCTGGCTCGAAAGCTGGGAAGAGCAGCTGCTGCACTTGCCGGAAGCGCTTGGGGACGAATCGGCCCAGGAACTGCGCCGCATGCTGGATCAGGTGCTCAGCGCGCTGGACCAGATCGCCTTGCTGCGCGAGCAGCTGCGCCGGCGGCAGCAGGAAATCCGCGAATTCCTCGCCCGGCATGCCGACGACGACGAGAAGGCCAGGGCCGAGAGCTACGCCGGGCGGGTCTTTCAGGTCATGAACCGACGCCCCTCCAGCTACGCCTCGGTCATGCAAGTGGTGCTGGCGCAGGCGAATTTGAGCCGCTACGCCGTCGTCAGCCTGCTGTCCTGAGCGGGCTAGCAGCCCGGCGCCAAGCGTTCTCGCTCCCCAGCGCCCCGCTGTAGACGAAGCGGTTGAGGCACGCTCGGCGGACCGTTCGCCGCGCGTAGTGATCATTCCCAAGACTTGGTCGATGTGCTCGGAATTTTCCTAACCGGGAGTGCGCCGTTCCGAGAGGCATTTCGGTTGCCGCTGATGTTGCCGGTTGTGCGCATGCGTCAAGATCATCGAGGTTGAGAGTTTCTGCCCGGTGATTCCGTGATGCGCCTGTTTCTGGTCGATGATTCGCATGTCGTCCGCAAGAGGCTGCTCGAGCTGAGCAATCAAGTGCCGGGAGTGGAAGTGGTTGGCACGGCGGCCAACGTCGCCGAGGCGGCTGCTGCTCTTTACCTGTATCGGCCCGACGTCCTGCTTCTGGATATCCACCTGGGTGAGCGCACCGGCTTCGACCTGCTCACCGTCGTCAGCGACGTGATGCGTGAGATGCAAGTGATGCTGCTGACCAGCGGCGCGGTCGATTCCTATCGCAAGGCAGCCGCCAGGCTCGGGGTGAATTATCTGTTCGACAAGCACAAGGACATTCCGTTGCTGCAGCAAGTGCTCAGCGAAATGGCTGCGGCAAGCAGAAGAGATCAGTAGGCATGCCATGACGTTGTCGTGAACGCGTCGGGTCGAATTCGAGCGATGGGGAAGATGTTATCTATGTTCCGCAACATGCGTATCGGGCTCAGACTAACCGCGGGCTTTGCCGCCGTTCTGCTGCTGCTGATCGTGATCGGTCTGGTCGGAATCCAGCAGCTCAACCGGGTCAACGGGGAAACCGCGGAGATCTTCCACGACCGCTGGCCGAAGACGGTTCAGGCGAACGAGATCATCGACAACCTGAACGTGATTTCGAGGGCGTTGCGCAATGCCCTGCTGACCGACGACGCCAGCTTTCGACAGGCCGAGTGGCAGCGTATCTCTGATGCCCGCAAGCTCATCGGAGAGCGTGTGGAGCAGCTTGAGAAGACGTCGAACACCGCTACTGGCAAGAACCTGCTTGCGAAAGTCAAAGACGCCACCGATGCCTTCCTGGCGGGAGCGGAGCGAGCCATGCGCATGGCCCAGACCGACCGGAACCAGGCCGCCGAGTATCTTCTGAAAGAAATGCGCGCCTTCAACCAGGCGGCATTGCAGAGCGCCACCGATCTGATCCTGTACCAGGAGCGGGCGATGGATCAGGCTAGCCAGGAGGCGGCTGCCTTCGTGCGGCAGGCCGAGAGGCTGATCCTGCTGCTTTCCGTGTCGGCCCTGGCGGTGGCTGCTGCGATGGCCTTCTGGATTACCCGCAGCATCACTCGGCCGTTGACGGAGGCGGTTGCCGCGGCCAATGCGCTGGCTGGGGGTGATCTTGGGGTGCGTCTGCAGAGTCGCTCGCGGGACGAGGTGGGTGAGCTGCTGCAGGCGATGAATGTGATGATCGAGCGGCTGTCGCAGACCATA
>JAAYIK010000026.1 GCA_012523465.1 Lysobacteraceae bacterium
AACAGCGCCCGCGCCTGCACCAGCCGCTCCCGCTCCACCCGCAGCGCCGCCGCAGCCGCCGCCAGCTGCGGATCGCTGGCCTGCGCCAGACGGTAACTCTCCAGCAAGTCCTGGACCGCCAGCGCCGGCCCCGACAGCAGCACTGCCAGCAGCGCCCCTGCCAAACGGTACAGTCCTCGACGTCGCATCGGCTCAGCTCTCATGTCCTTGTCCTTCGGTTGCCTGCGCGAAGCGGCGGCGCAGCCGCTCCAAGCCGCCTTCCATCAATGAGTAGACGGACGGGACCACCACCAGCGTCAGCGCCGTGGAGGTGATCATGCCGCCAATCACCGCCACCGCCAGCGGCCCGTTGGTCTCCGCGCCCGCCCCCACGCCGAGCGCCGCCGGCAGCAGCGCCAGGATCACGGTGAGCGAGGTCATCAGCACCGGCCGCATGCGGATCGGGCAGGCCTCCAGCAAGGCCTCGTCGATGCCCTTGCCCTCGCGTCGCAACTGATTGGTGAGATCGACCAGCAGGATGGAGTTCTTGGCTACCAGGCCCAGCAGCAGCACCAGACCGATCATGGACATGATATTGAGCGTATGCCCGGTCGCCCATAGCGCCATCACACCGCCGATCATGGCCAGCGGCTGTGCCACCATGATGATGACGGGCTGCAGGAAGCTGTTGAACTGGCTGGCCAGCACCATGTACATCAGCACCAGTGCCAGCACGAAGGCGAACAGCATGTAGCCGACCGTCTTGCCGAACTCCCTGGCCTCGCCGATGAAGTCCACCTGGTAGCCCAGCGGCAGCACCTCGGCGGCGGTGCGCTCGACCAGCGCCACCGCATCGCCCAGCGGCATCTCGGGGTTGCCGTAGAACATGGCCGCGTACTGCAGGTTGTAGCGGCTGATCACGGCCGGTCCCAGCTCTTCGCGCAAGGCGGCGATACTGTCGGCCCGCACCAGCTCGCCGCTGGCGCTGCGCACGTAGATGCGGCGTAGATCCTCGCCGCTGCTGAACAGGTCTTCCCGCCCCTTGAGGCGAACGTCGTAACGCTGGCCGTCGCCTGGCTCGTCGTTGTACTTGGCGATGTCGAGCCCGCCGGCGAGCACATTCACTGCCAGCGCGACCTGCTGCGGCGACACGCCGAGCGCCGCCGCGCGCTCGCGGTCGATCTCGAGCTTGAGCTGCGGCAGTTCCAGTTGCAGGTCGAGGTCAAGTGCCCCCATGCCGGGCTCCGCCATCAACCGCCGCTGCAGCTCCTTGGCGTACTCGGCGACGCCGTCGAGATCCAGGCCGCGCACCACGAACTGCAGCGGCTCGCCGCGCACGCCGCCGACGATTGGGATCGGTGACGGGAAAGCCCGCACTCCGGGAATCCTGGCGAGCTCCAGCGAGAGGCGCTCGATCATCTGCTGCTGCGACACGCTGCGCTCGTCCCGCGGCACCAGCCGCACCACCGCGGTGGCGGTGTTGGCCTGATCGGTTTGGCTAACGCCGATGGCGGTGAAGTAAGAGGCGATCTCGGGCTGGGCTGCCAACACCTTCTCGATCTCGCGCAGCCTGCCATCGGTGTAGGCGACCGAGGAGCCGAGCGGGGTGCGGGCGATGACCAGGAAGTAGCCCTCGTCCTCTTCCGGCACGAAACCCTTGCCGATGTTGGCGAAGAAATAGCCGCTCGAGAGCACCACCAGCGCCGAGACGATCACCACCGTCCAGCGGTAACGCAGCGTGAGCTGCACCAGTCGGGTGTAGGCGCTCTCCAGGGCGCGGAAGCCTGTCTCCAACCAGCGGTATACGCGCCCCTGCTGCGGCTTCACCACCAGAAAGCGCGAGCTCAGCATGGGCGTCAGCGTCATGGACACGAACCACGACACCAGCACACCGAAGGTGACCACCACTGCGAACGACTCGAAAAAGCGGCCCACGATGCCGCCCATGAAGATCACCGGGGCGAAGATGGAGACCAGCGTGAGGGTGGCGGCCAACACCGCGAACACCACCTGGTTGGTGCCGTTGATAGCGGCGCTGACCGGGTCGGGGTCGAGCTCCTCGCGGTGACGGTAGATGTTCTCCAGCACCACGATGGCATCGTCCACCACCACCCCGATCAAGAGCAGCAGCGCCAGCAGCGTCATGGTGTTGATGGTGTAATCGAACATCAGCATGATCGCGATGGCGCCGAACAGCGACACCGGAATGGCGGTGGCGATGATCAGCGTCGAGCGGAAGCTCTTGAGGAACACCCACACCACCAGCGCCGCCAGCAGGGTGCCGAGGATCAGATGCTCCTGCAGGGCGTGCACCATCTCCAGGATGTAGTTGGAAGTATCGGAGGCGATCTCGATCTCCATGCCCGGCGGCAGCTGCGGGCGGATCTCGGTCTCCAGCCGCCGCTTCACCTCCTCAATGATCTCGACGGTGTTGGTGTTGGCGATCTTGACGATGCCGAGGCCAACGGTGGGCTGGCCGTTGAAGCGCGCCACCGAGCGGTAGTCGGCGAGCGCGTCCTTGACCTCGGCGACGTCGCGCAAACGGATGGTGGCGCCGTCGCGGTGGGCCACCACCATCTGCTCCAGCTCGGCGACGCTGTGGAACTCCAGGTCCAGCTTGAGCAGCATCTCCGTCTGCTGGCTGACGATGAAGCCGCCCGGCAGCTGCACATGCTGGCTGGCAAAGGCCGCCAGCAAGTCCTGCACGGTCACGCCGAAGGCGGTCATGCGCTCGGGATCCAGCTCCACCCGGATGGTGCGCTCGCGCTCGCCGCCCAGCACCACCTCGCCGACGCCGGGGATGTTCTCCAGCCGCTTCTTGATGACGTTGCGGGCGTACTGGTTGAGCTGCTGCTGGGTGCGATCGCCGCGCAACGACAGCCACATGATCGGCTGGGCGTTGGTCTCTACCTTGGCCACGATCGGCGGATCGGCGTCGTCCGGCAGCTGGTTGAGGATTTGGTTGATCTTGGCCTGGACCTCGTTGAAGGCGACGTCGACGTCCTTGTCCAGGTCGAACATGATCGCCACCACCGAGGCGCCGGGCGAGGAGGTGGACTGAATGCTCTCGATGCCCGGCACGCTGTTGACGGCGGTCTCGATGACGTTGGTAATGGACGAGTCGATGATGTCGGGGTTCGCTCCCGGCATGATGGTAGTGACCGCCACCACCGGGAACTCGATGTAAGGGAAGCGGTCCACGCCCAGCCGGCCGTAGGCGATCACACCGAACAGGATGAGCACGGCGTTGACCATGAACGCCAGCACCGGCTGGCGAATGGAAAGTGCTGGCAACGACATTTAGCGACTCTCCCGCCGGTCCTGGACGTTCACTGCGGCGCCGTCGCTGAGAAACCCGGCACCGTCGACGGCGACCACGGCGCCGGCCGGCAAGCCGTCCCGGATTTCGACCCAGCCGTCGCGGCGGACGCCGGTCTCCACCCTGCGCTCGCGCGCGGTGCCGTCGACGATCTCGTACACCACCGTCCCGGCCGGCCGCTGCACCACGCTGGCCTCCGGCACCAGCACGCCCTCCCGGTCGGCCAGCACGACGCTACCGCGCACGCTGCCGCCGGCGCGCCAGCCGCCCGGATTGGGAATCTCGACAATGGCCTCCAGCGCGCGGCCGCCACTGCTCAGCGCCGGCCTGAGCTGCCGGATCACGCCTTCGACCTGCTGCTCCGGCGTGAGCGGCGAGGACAGCTGCACCGGCAAGCCAGGCTGCAGCCGGCTGGCGACGGTCTCCGGGAACGGCAGCCGCACCTGCAGCGTGCTAAGACTAACCAGGCGGAACATGGGCGAGCCGCGGCCGACGAAATCACCGGCGGCGACCAGTCGCAAGTCCACTAGGCCTGCCACCGGCGCCCGCACCTCAGCCTGGGCCAGATCGCGCTGCGCCAGCCGCAACTGGGCCAGCGCCGCCTTGTGCTGCTCCCGCAGCGCCGCCAGCTGCGCCTCGGCCTCCTCCAGCGCCGCCTCGCTGACGAAGTTCTCCTTCACCAGTTCCCGGTAACGCGCCACCTGCCGCTGCTGCTGCTCGATCACGCTTTCCAGCCGCTGCACGTCGGCGGCGGCGGCGGAGCGCGCGAGCTGATAGGGCTGCGGATCGATCAGCGCCAGCAGGTCGCCCTGCCGCACGGTAGCGCCCACGTCGACCAGCACCCGGGTCACCTGGCCGGCCACCTCGGCGGTCAGGGTGGGCGCATCGATCGCCTCGATCACGCCGATGCTGTGCTCTATCAGCTGCACCGGGCGCAACTCGGCCACCGTGGTTGTGATCAGGGTTCTTCGCTGCTCGGGCGCGGCCTGCTGCTCAGGCTGCCTGTCGCAGCCCGCCACAGCCAACACCAGCATTGACAGCAACGGGATCAGCGATCTCAAGCGCATGCTCGTTATTCCCTTATTGTCGATCTGATTGGTCCTGCCCGCCTGCCCGCGGCCCGGCCGCCACGCCGTCGAGCAGCTGCCGGATCAAGGTCTTGCTGAACCGTTCGGCTGCTGGGACAGCGCGCTGCTGCAGCACCTTGCGCCCCAGCACGTAAACCAGATGACTCCCCACCAAGGTCAGCGCCAGAACGCCGGGGTCGGCATGGCCGGCCAGCTTGCCCTGGCGCTGCAGGGCGGCGAAGCGCTCCACCAGCACGTCATAGGTGCGCTCGAGAATGGCCTCAGCCGCCGTTCCCTGATCCTCGCTGGCGGCGTCCAGCAGGTGGCGTACGTACAAGCTCAGGGCGTCCTGGCGCTCCAGCATGTTGCGCAGATGCCGCCGGCTGAAGTCCTCCAGCAGTTCCGCCGCCTCGCGCTGGTGGTCCGCTAGGCTCTCCAGCAAGGCATGAAAACGGCTGGCGCTGCGCTCCAGCACCGCTTCGTACAGGGCTTGCTTGCTGGCGTAGTGGTGAAAGACGTTGGCTTTGCTGATGCCGGCGGCGCGGGCGATGTCGCGGATCGAGACGCCGCTGTAGCCGCGCTGGCCGAACAGGCGCTCGGCCACGGCCAGGATGCGCTCGGCCACGGCCAGGATGCGCTCGGCCGTATCGGCGGTGGTATCGTCGTGCGGGAAGTCCCTGTCCATGGAAGTCGTTCGCAAGCCAGCGACCGACCGATCGGTCAGTGAATGCGTATGATACGGCCTTACCAGCGGCGAGGGAAGCCGTCCATGCCGGCGACGCGCCCTGCCCTGGCAGATCGCTGGCTGCTGCCGCGCCTCAATACATGGGCCGGCCCTCGAACAGCCACAACCAGCCCTTGATGATGCGATAGACGTACCAGACGGTGACGGCCAGCAGGATCAGCTTGCCGATCAGGATGATCAGGGTGACGATGCCCAGCGCGCTCCACAGCAAGCTCCACCAGAAGGTGCGGATCTGCCAGAGAAAGTGGGATTCGTAAAGCGTCCCGACCGTGTCTTCCCGCTTGACGTAGTTGACCACGACGCCGGCCAGCGGGGTCACCAGCGTCACGAAGCCCAGCGCCTGCAGCAGATACACCAGATGGGTAAGCAGGCGCAGGCGGCGCTCCTCCGGCTCATAGGGCAGCTGATCAGAATCGAAGTAGTCCATGCGTCCGCCCAGACGAGGCCGGCGCTGCCGATCGGAGTTCGACGCCCGCGACGACGACCCGGTTGCGCCCCAGCGCTTTGGCCCGGCAAAGCGCCCGATCAGCCTCGCGGATGAAGCGCTCCGCCGCCAGACCCTGCCGGTGGACGGCTGCGCCGATGCTGACGGTAAGCCGGACCGGCTGGCCGTCGATGATCAGCTCCGTGGCCGCGATGCGCCGCCGCAGGCGCTGCGCCAGCCGTGGCAAGGCCGCGCCCCCGCAGCGCGGCAGAATGACCGCGAACTCTTCGCCGCCATAGCGAAAAGCCAGATCGACCTGACGCAGCTCCTCGCGCAACAGCCGTCCCAGCCGAGCCAGCGCCTTGTCGCCTCCGCTGCGGCCGAACCTCTCGTTGCAGAGGCGGAAATGGTCGATGTCGATCAGCAGCAAACCCAGCTCGTCGCCGTAGCGTCTGGCCCGCTGCATCTCGAGCTCCAGCTGGGCGTGGAAGTGCCGGCCGCTGATCAGGCTAGTCAGGCCGTCTCGTCCTCGACGCCGCGCCAGCTGTTGCTGCAGGGCGCTGGCCCTGGCCTCGGCCGCCGCCAGCGCCGCCCTCAGCTGGCGCAGCTGCTCGCGCGCTGCCGTTACGTCGTCGCCGGGACATGGCTGGCTGGATCTCTCCGAGACCGACGGGGAAGCCGAAGCTGACGGAGAAGAAGTGGGCAAAGCCTGCGCTCGCGGGATGGAATCATGGACGGCCACGGCTGTCGTTCTCCTGTTGGAGCCGATACAAGGACCCGGGCCCGGCGACCGGCCGGTTGGGCCGGCCGCCGAAGCGCGCATGCTCCCGGATATGGCGGCAGCGGCGAGAGATTTCCATCGCGGCCCACCGCTGAGGCTAGCCCGAGGTCCGTCGGTGCACGTCGATGACGTTGCGCACGACGGCGATGCGATCCATGGCGCGGGTCAGCTGGCCGATGTCATCGACCAGGATGGAGATGGTCATGTGGGCGCGGTGGTTGGACGGGTCGGTGCGGGTCACGACGCCAACCACGTTGATCTTCTCGTTGGAAAGCACGGCCGAGATATCGCGCAGCAACCCCTGGCGATCCAGCGCCTCGATCTGGATGTCGACCGGGTAGCGTTTGTCGCCGCCCAGGTTCCAGCTCACTTCGATGATGCGCTCGCCCTCCTCTTCCGCCAGGCGATGCAGATTGGGGCAATCGCTGCGGTGGATGCTCACCCCCTGGCCACGGGTAATGTAGCCCACGATCTGATCACCCGGAGCCGGCTTGCAACACTGGGCCAGTCGCGTGAGCAGATCGCCGACGCCGTAGATGCTGACGTCCCCCTTGCCTTCGCTGCGCGCCGGCACCGGCGTCGCATGCAGGATCTCCTCGGCGCTCTCTTCCTTGGCCGGCAGCAGCTGATCGGCAACCAGCGTCGCGATCTGGGCGCCGGTGATGTCGTTGCGGCCGATGGCCGCCAGGAAATCGTCCAGCTTGCCGTAGCGGCTCTTCTGCGCCAGCCGCTCCAGATTGGCGTCGGTCACCCCCAGCCGGTGCAACTGCCGCTCCAGGATGGTGCGCCCGGCGGCGATGTTCTTCTCCAGATCCTGCTGCCGGAACCAGGAGCGCGCCTTGGCGCGGGCGCGGGAGGTGCGCAAATAACCCAGCGACGGATTGAGCCAGTCGCGACTGGGACCGCCCTCCTTGCTGGTCAGGATCTCGACCTGCTCGCCATTCTGCAGCTCATAGGTCAGCGGCACGATGCGGCCGTTGACCTTGGCGCCGCGGCAACGGTGGCCGATGTCGGAGTGGATGTAGTAAGCAAAATCGAGCGGTGTTGCACCCTTGGGCAGGTCGATGATGTCGCCCTTGGGGCTGATCACATAGACCCGGTCCTCGAAAATCTCGGCCTTGAAGCGCTCGACGAAGTCCTCTGCCGCCGCCTCTTCCTGGCCCCATTCCAGCACCTGCCGCAGCCAGGCGATCTTCTGCTCGAAGCTCTGCTCGTGGACACCGCCTTCCTTGTAACGCCAGTGCGCGGCGACGCCGAGCTCGGCCTGCTGGTGCATCTCGTGGGTGCGGATCTGCACCTCCAGGGTCCGCCCTTCCGGGCCAATCACGGCGGTATGCAGGGAGCGGTAGTTGTTCTTCTTGGGCGTGGCGATATAGTCGTCGAACTCCTTGGGGATGTGCCGCCACAGCGAGTGCACCACGCCCAGTGCGGCATAGCAGGATGCGACGTCGTCCACCAGGACCCGCACCGCCCGGATGTCGAACAGTTCGTGGAAGCGCAGTCCCTTGCGCTGCATCTTCTTCCAGATGCTGTAGAGATGCTTGGGACGACCATCAATCTCGGCCCGGATGCCGGCCTTCTCCAACGCTTCGCTGAGCTGGCGCTTGACCTTGGCGATGTAGTTCTCCCGATCCACCCGCCGTTCGGCCAGCAGTCGCGCGATTTGCTTGTAGGTCTCCGGCTGCAGGTAGCGGAAGCTGAGATCCTCCAACTCCCACTTGAGCTGCCAGATCCCCAAACGGTTGGCCAAGGGAGCGTACAAATCCTGGGTCTCGCGAGCGATGCGCCGCTGTTCCTCCGGCGGCAGGTTGCGCAGCTGGCGCATGTCGTCCAGCCGCTCGGCCAAAGTGATGAACACCACCCGGATGTCGCGGGCCATGGCCAGGATCATCTTGCGCAGGGCCTCCGCCTGCTGCTCGGCGGTGCCTGGCCGCTCGTGGAGGTCGCGTATCACCTCCATACGCGCCAGCCCCTCCAGCAGGTCGGCGACGTTGTTGCCGAACGTCTGTCGGCAAGTCTCAGCGTCGTACAGCCCGAGCCGCAGCAAATCATGCTGCAGGGCAGCGGCGATGGTATTCGCGTCCAGCTTGAGATCCGCCAGGATGCTGGCCACCGACAGGGCGTGCGCGAAGTAGCGGTCGCCGGAGGGACGCCGCCTGTCGCCATAGCCGTCGCGAGCGACCCGCCAGGCAGTTCGCAGCATGTCTTGGTCGGACGGGTTGTAGGCGACAGGCAGGCGGCTCAGCCATTCATCGCAGTCGAGACGGTCCTGCTGGATAAGCTCACTGAGTTCGGCGTTGACACTGACCATGCGCTGCCACTGGTTGGTTCGCTCGCCCCTATTCTATCCGACGACGGCGCCGGGTTGCTGTTGACTGAGATCAGGACGGCGCCGAGAGGTTCCATGGGATTCGCCTAGCCGCGGCTTGCCGGGGGACAAGGAGCTGTATATATTTACAGTACTCATCGACGGGAACCCTTCACATGAGCAGACTGACTCCGCGCCAAGCCCAGGTTCTCGACCTGATCAGGCAGTTCATCGCCGCAACCGGCTTCCCGCCTACCCGCGCCGAGATCGCCCGGCAGCTCGGCTTTCGCTCGCCCAATGCTGCCGAGGAACACCTGCGCGCCCTCGCCCGCAAAGGCGTCATCGAGCTGATCCCCGGCTCTTCGCGCGGCATCCGCCTGCTCGACGACACCGCCGAGGCGGGGCTGCCCGTGGTCGGCCGCGTCGCCGCCGGCGCGCCGATCCTGGCCCAGGAGCACATCGAGCGACACTATCGCATCGATCCCCATGCCTTCTCCCCGCGCGCCGACTACCTGCTACGGGTGCGCGGCATGAGCATGCGCGATGCCGGCATCCTCGATGGTGACCTGCTCGCCGTGCACAAGACTGAGCTGGCCCGCAGCGGCCAGATCGTGGTGGCCCGCCTCCACGACGAAGTCACCGTCAAGCGCTTCGAGCAGCGGCAGCACCTGATCCGCCTGATCGCCGAGAACCCGGACTATGCCCCTATCGAAGTCGACCTGCGGCGCGAGCCGCTGACCATCGAGGGCCTCGCCGTCGGCGTCATCCGCGAATCCATCTCCTGACAAGCCCATCATGGAAAGCAGTAATCACTTCGTTGTTCGCCGCCCCCGAGGTCAGCCGGCCACCCTGGGCAGCCTGCACTTCCGCCCCCGCGTGCGCTGCCTCAGCCCGCTGCACATCGGCACCGGCTTTCCGGAGCTGGACGCCATGCTGCCAGGCAACGGTTGGCCGGTAACCGCGCTCACCGAAATCCAGCCCCAGCGTGCCGCCGACCCGGCCGCGCTAGGGCTGCTCTTGCCGGCTCTGGCCCGGCTCAGCCGGCAGCAGCGCTGGGTGGTCCTCATCGCGCCGCCCTTCGTTCCGGACGTCACCGCCCTGGCCGCCGCCGGGATCGACCTCTCGCGGCTGCTACTGGTGCATCCTCGCAGCAACCGCGCAGCCCTCGAGGCGCTTGAGCGGGGGCTGGCCAGCGGCACCTGCGGCGCGGTTCTAGCCTGGACGCGCCAGCTCGACCCGACTGCCCAGCGGCGGCTGCAGCTCGCCGCCACCACCGGCCGCAGCTGGGGCGTGCTGTTCCATCACGGCCAGGAGCAACCGGCGCTGACGGCGCTGCGGCTGCAGCTGCTTTCCGATGGGGAGGGATTCAAAGTGAGGATCAGCCATCGCGACGGCAGCATCAGCGAGACGCAATTGTCGCTGGATCTCAGCAGGCGGGCCGAACCGGCGGCAAGGGAGGCTGCACCCCCGGCGCGGCGCGCGACGGCGGTCCGGCGCCGGCAGTCTTCGCCGCGGCCAGCGCCGCCGGGACAGCTCGATCTGCCGCTCGCCTGATCGAACCGGCCCAGCGACCACGCCGCTGCCGCTTCAGACCACGGCTTTGAGCTGCTTGCTGAAGCTGCTCAAATACTCGGCAAAGGCCTCGCCCAGCTCGGGGTGCTTGAGGGCGAACTCCACCGTGGCCTGTAGATAGCCCAGCTTGTCGCCACAGTCGTAGCGTTGCCCTTCGAATTCGTAGGCGAACACCGGCTCGACGGCGAGCAGCTCGGCGATGGCGTCGGTGAGCTGGATCTCGCCGCCCGCCCCCGGCTTGACGTTCTTAAGAATCCGGAAAATGGCCGGGCTCAGGATATAGCGGCCGACCACGCCCAGATTGGAAGGCGCCTTGTCCGGCGCCGGCTTCTCGACGATGCCCTTCAGCCGACCCAGCCGCTGCTGCATGTCCTCGACGCTGACGATGCCGTAGCGGTCGGTGTGCTCATAGGGCACCCGCTGCACGCCCACCACGCTGCCACCATGCGCATCGTACTGTGCCACCATCTGCTGCAGGCAGTTGGCGCCATCGTCGTTGCTGATTAGGTCGTCGGCCAGGATGACTGCGAAGGGCTCATCGCCGATCACCGCCTCGGCGCAAAGCACGGCATGCCCCAGTCCCAAGGCTTCCGACTGGCGGATGTAAACGCAAGTCACCCCCTTGGGGAGGATGTTCTGGACCATCTCCAGCTGCTGCTGCTTGCCGCGCTGCTCCAGCTCGACTTCCAGCTCGTATGCCTTGTCGAAATGGTCGGGGATCGCCCGCTTGTTGCGCCCGGTGATGAAAACCAACACCTCAATGCCGGCAGCGATCGCCTCCTCGGCCGCATACTGTACCAGCGGCTTGTCCACCACCGGCAGCATTTCTTTCGGATTGGCCTTGGTCGCGGGCAGAAAACGGGTGCCAAGCCCAGCGACGGGGAAAACCGCCTTTCGAACACGTTTTCTCATTCCGGAAAATCTCCGCCTAAAGAGTGGACAAAACCGGTTGGCTGCGCGGCTACGCCGTGCCGCCTTGGCGCCGGGCCGGTGCGTGCCGCCGCAAGTGTAAGCTAAATGGAGGCGTCGCCCCGAGTTTCCCATGCACCGCTCTGGAAGCGCTTGCGATCGCGTGACCGACTCTCGGCGGAGCGGGCGACGGAGGCCGCGAGAGCCTGCGCTCTCGCGGCGCGCTTCCTACTCGAAGCGGATCAGGTGGCGATTCGCCTCCAGCGTCTTCTCGCCGATCCCCTTGACCTGCAGCAGATCCTCCAGGCTCTTGAACGGACCATGGGCCTCGCGGTGGGAGACGATAGCTTCCGCCTTGGCCTGACCGATTCCCTTCAGGCTGCTGGCAATCGTCTGGGCATCGGCGGTGTTGATGTTGACCGGCTCGGCTGCCAGAACGATGCCAGCAAGCAGCCAGCCCAGAAATGCAAAGGCGTACAAATGAGCTTTTCTCATTATCGGCCTCCTTGTCCTTGGAGTTTATAAGCTCGGAATGAACACCTAATTTATTAAAATGCCGGCCATTTCACAGAACCGGCGCCTGAAAATTAACAAGAAAAATCTGTCTAGGGAAGTCCCTAGGGCGGCAGGCGCTGGCCCTCGACTAACGTGTTGTGTCTTGGATGATTGATTACGCGTTTATGGAACAATTCGGGGTGTGATCGTTGCCACCGTTTCATGGCCTCGATAGGACTGACATGCCCCAAAGCCTTCTGTGGTAGATGATGGTTGTACAA
>JAAYIK010000027.1 GCA_012523465.1 Lysobacteraceae bacterium
ATAACGTGAAGCTGACGGTGTCGCTGATTGCGCCGATTGCGATGGAAGAGGGTCTGCGCTTTGCGATTCGCGAAGGCGGCCGTACCGTCGGCGCCGGCGTGGTGTCGAAAATCATCGAGTAATGCGCTAAAGTGTTACGGCGCGGATCGGCTGACGATCCGCGCCGTAATTTCTGGCGCTGCGCTGAGGCGGCGTCAATGCGCGGTAATAGGCCAGTAGCTCAATTGGCAGAGCAGCGGTCTCCAAAACCGCAGGTTGGGGGTTCGAGTCCCTCCTGGCCTGCCATTTTTCCTTCTCGAAGGCGCCGTCCTGAGGCGCCACTTCCCCAGTGAGCGGCACGGTGACGACTCTGAAAACCAAAGCTTCGGAAGAGCGCTCCCCGATTGACGTAGCGAAGCATTTGCTGGCGGCGCTGCTGCTTGCCGCGGGCATCATCGGTTTTTATTGGTACGAGGATGTCAGTCAAGCGCTTCGACTGCTGGGCCTGGTTGCGGCTGTGGTGGTCTCGGCTGTGCTGTTCCTGACCACCCGCATCGGGCGCGGAGTAATGGATTTCGCCCGCGAGGCGCGCATCGAGCTGCGCAAGGTGATCTGGCCGACTCGTCAGGAGACATTCCAGACGACGCTGGTGGTCTTGATCGTCGTTCTTATCGTCGCAATTTTTCTCTGGCTGCTCGACATGCTGCTTGGGTTCGGCGTCCGGAGCCTGGCGGGGATTGGAGTCTAAGCTATGGCTAAGCGCTGGTACGTGGTCCATACCTATTCCGGCTTCGAGAACCAGGTCCGGAAGTCCCTGCTGGAGCGGATCCGTCGCTCGGGCATGGAGGACAAATTCGGCGAAATCTTGGTGCCGACCGAAGAAGTGGTCGAGATTCGTGACGGCCAGAAGCGGCGCAGTGAGCGCAAGTTCTTTCCCGGCTACGTGCTGGTAGAAATGGAAATGAACGACGACACCTGGCACCTGGTGCGCGAGGTGCCGAAGGTGATGGGCTTCATCGGTGGAACCAGCGACCGGCCGGCGCCGATCAGTCAGCGCGAGGCCGAGGCCATTCTAAGCCGCGTGCGTGAAGGCGCGGAGAAGCCGCGGCCGAAAATCCTGTTCGAGGTGGGCGAGGTGGTGCGCGTCATCGACGGCCCGTTCACCGACTTCAGTGGCGTAGTCGAGGAAGTCAATTACGAGAAAAGCCGGCTGCAGGTCGCGGTTCTCATCTTCGGTCGTTCCACTCCCGTCGAACTTGAATTCAGTCAGGTGGAGAAGGCCTGACATCCTGCGAGTGCTTTTTTTATGCGCCATGCGGTGCTAGAATGCGCAATTTCCCGCGCCTTGGTGCGCGGGATTGTCGTTTAGCTGCGTCATGGCGCAGTTTCTCGGGGAGCTGAATAGGCGCTGGTACCCGATCAAGGAGCTAACATGGCAAAGAAGGTTCAAGCATACATCAAGCTGCAGGTGCCTGCAGGCAAGGCCACCCCGCGCCCGCCAGTGGGTCCGGCGCTCGGCCAGCATGGTGTCAACATTATGGAGTTCTGCAAGGCGTTCAACGCCCAGACGCAGAGCCTTGAGCCGGGGTTGCCGGTTCCGGTGGTGATCACGGTTTACAGTGACCGTAGCTTCACCTTCGTCACCAAGACGCCGCCGGCCGCGGTGCTGCTCAAGAAGGCAGCCGGGATCGAGACCGGCAGCGGCCGGCCGAACACCAACAAGGTGGGTAAGGTTACTCGTGCCCAGCTAGAGGAGATCGCCAAGACCAAGGCCCCTGACATGAATGCGGCCACCCTTGAGGCTGCGGTGCGCTCCATTGCCGGCACCGCGCGCAGCATGGGTCTAGAGGTGGAGGGCCTGTAAGCCATGGCGAAGCTCACCAAGCGGCAAAAGCTTTTTGCGGAAAAGATCGATCCGACCAGGTTCTACCCGGTCGAGGAAGCGCTCGGCCTGATCAAGGAACTGGCGAACGCGAAATTCGTCGAATCGGTTGATGTGGCGGTGAATCTCGGCGTCGATCCGCGGCGCTCGGACCAGGTGGTGCGCGGCTCGACGGTGCTGCCGCACGGTACCGGCAAGCAGGTGCGGGTGGCGGTTTTCGCCCAGGGGGCCAAGGCCGAAGAGGCGCGCGAGGCAGGCGCCGATGTGGTCGGTTTCGAGGATTTGGCCCAGCAGATGCAGGGCGGCGATCTCAACTACGATGTGGTCATCGCTACCCCAGACGCCATGGGCGTGGTCGGTCGGCTGGGACCGGTGCTTGGTCCGCGCGGGCTGATGCCCAACCCGCGCGTGGGCACGGTGACGCCGGACGTAGCCCAGGCGGTGAGGAATGCCAAGGCGGGCCAGGTTCGCTACCGCACCGACAAGGCGGGCATCATTCACTGCACGATCGGCAAGGTGGATTTCGAGGTTGAGGCGCTGCGGGAAAATCTGGCGGCCCTGGTCAGCGATCTGAACCGGCTCAAGCCGTCGGCCGCCAAGGGCGTGTACATGCGCCGGCTGACGCTGTCCTCGACCATGGGGCCCGGAGTGAAGGTCGATCTGTCGACTCTGGGCGTGTGATAACGCTGGCGCCAGGCTATCCTGGCGCCAGTCATCGGTGTCTTGAGGCTGCCGGAAGACGCGGCGGCCGTCAGAGACCGCGCGGTGCGCGCGAGCGCTTAAAGGCTGGCACGTCCGGCCGCCGGCGTAGACGGTGCAGCTCAGACAGGATATTCCTGCATCTGGCGACCGTTTGATCCCTGAAGGGATGGCGGGCCCGCAAAGGTAACCCGCCGGAGCGGGCCGAAAGGCCCCTCCATCCAACAGTTCCAGGAGGTTTTGCATGGCTCTAAGTCTGGAACAAAAGAAGGCGATGGTGCAGGAAGTCGCCGAGGTCGCCGGCAAGGCCCTATCCGTCGTCGCGGCGGAATACCGTGGCCTTACTGCGACGCAAATGGAAGCTCTTCGGCGTGAGGCGCGCAATGCCGGCGTGTACTTGAAGGTTGTCAAGAACACGCTGGCGCGTCGAGCGGTGCAGGGGACCGAGTTCGAGTGCTTGCAAGATGCATTCGTCGGCCCGCTGCTGCTTGCCTTTTCGACCGAAGATCCCGGTGCTGCCGCCCGTGTCCTGAAGGAGTTTTCCAAGGAAAACAAGGCGCTCGAGGTGAAGTTCCTCGGCGTCGGCGGGCAAATGCTACCGGGTAGCGAGCTTGATCGTCTGGCGTCCCTGCCGACCCGCGAGCAGGCTCTTTCCATGCTCATGGCCACCATGCGTGCGCCCGTGCAAAAGCTGGTCACGACCCTCAACGAGGTGCCTGGCAAGCTGGTTCGCACGATCGTTGCGATCAAGGAGGCCAAAGAGCGGGCAGCGTGACTCCTGTCTGGCTGATAAACGTTCCTAGGTAATCGCGTCAACTGAGAGAGAATTGGCTATGGCCGTTTCCAAAGACGAAATTCTTGAAGCAATCTCCAACATGACGGTGATGGAGGTCGTCGACCTGATCTCCGCCATGGAAGAGAAGTTCGGCGTGACCGCGGCTGCGGCGGTGGCTGCCGTTCCTGCGGCTGCGGCTGGCGGTGCTGCGGCTCCGGCGGCTGAAGAGAAGACCGAGTTCGACGTCGTCATGACTAGCTTCGGCTCCAACAAGGTGGCCGTGATCAAGGCCGTGCGTGAGATCACTGGTCTGGGCCTGAAGGAGGCGAAGGAGCTGGTCGAAGGCGTGCCGTCCACCATCAAGGAGGGCGTCTCCAAGGATGAGGCCGAATCGATCAAGGCCAAGCTGACCGAAGCGGGCGCAACTGTCGAGACCAAGTAATCCGTTGGTCCGCCAGGCGTCCAGATAACGTCGGCACAACACGGCTGGTGGCGATTTCGCCGCCGGCCTTTTCCCATTTGTCGGGAATCCAGAGGTGCGGGCTTTGCCCCTGTCAAAGTCCGGACCTCTGGACCGGGACAAGCTCAGGTGAGGAACCTCGATGGCCTATTCGTTCACCGAAAAGAAACGCATTCGGAATGATTTCGGCAAGCTGCCAAACGTTCTGGGGGTGCCTTACCTCCTCGAGATGCAGCTTGAATCGTACCGGCAGTTTCTCCAGCAGGACACCCCTCCTGAAAAGCGCCAGGACGTAGGTCTGCATGCGGCCTTCAAGTCGGTGTTCCCGATCGTCAGCTATTCTGGAACTGCCAGCCTGGAGTATGTCAGCTATCGCATCGGTGAGCCGGCCTTCGACGTCAAGGAATGCCAGCTGCGGGGGCTGACCTATGCCGCCCCGCTGCGGGTGCTGGTGCGCCTGGTGCTGCGCGACAAGGAGTCGCCGGAGTCGATCAAGTACATCAAGGAACAAGAAGTCTACATGGGCGAGCTGCCGCTCATGACCCGCAACGGCACCTTCATCATCAACGGTACCGAGCGGGTGATCGTGTCGCAGCTGCATCGCTCCCCGGGGGTGTTCTTCGATCACGACAAGGGCAAGACCCATTCGTCCGGCAAACTGCTGTTCTCGGCCCGGATCATTCCGTACCGAGGTTCCTGGCTCGATTTCGAGTTCGACCACAAGGACATCATCTACGCCCGCATCGACCGTCGCCGCAAGCTGCCGGCGACGATACTGCTGCGCGCGCTCGGCTATGACACCGAGCAAATCCTCCAGATGTTCTTCGAGGTCAACACCTTCCGTCTGAGCAAGGACAAAACGGTGCTCGACCTCGTGCCGCAGCGTCTGCGCGGCGAGACCGCCACCTTCGATATCAAGGCGGGCGACAAGGTCATTGTCGAAAGCGGCCGGCGCATCACCGCGCGCCATATCCGCGAGATGGAGCGGGCCGGGCTGGCGCAGCTGGAAGTGCCGGCGGACTACCTCGTGGGCCGCATCCTGGCCCATGACGTGGTCGACAAGAAAACCGGCGAGGTGCTGGCTGAGGCCAATGCCGAGTTGACCGCGGAACTGGTAGAAAAAATCCGCGATGCCGGCATCGAGACCATCGGCACCCTGTTCGTCAATGACATCGACCGGGGGCCGTACATCTCCAACACGCTACGCGTCGATCCCACCCGCTCCCAGCTGGAGGCGTTGGTGGAGATCTACCGCATGATGCGCCCGGGGGAGCCGCCGACCCGCGAGGCGGCCGAAAACCTCTTCCAGGGCCTGTTCTTCAGCGAAGACCGCTACGATTTGTCGGCGGTCGGCCGCATGAAGTTCAACCTCCGGCTGGGCCGCGAGGAGGAGACCGGTCCGGGCGTGCTTACCAACGAGGACATCATCGATGTTCTCAAGGAGCTGATCGACATCCGCAACGGCAACGGCCAGGTAGATGACATCGACCACCTCGGCAACCGCCGGGTGCGCTCGGTCGGCGAGATGGCGGAGAACGTGTTCCGGGTCGGCCTGGTACGGGTCGAACGAGCGGTGCGCGAGCGCCTGAGCTTGGCCGAGGCGGAAGGTCTGATGCCGCAGGAGCTCATCAACGCCAAGCCGGTGGCGGCTGCGATCAAGGAGTTCTTCGGCTCTTCGCAGCTGTCCCAGTTCATGGACCAGAACAACCCGTTGTCGGAGATCACCCATAAACGGCGTGTGTCGGCACTGGGTCCGGGCGGTCTGACCCGCGAGCGGGCCGGGTTCGAAGTCCGTGACGTGCATCCGACACACTACGGGCGGGTCTGCCCCATCGAGACGCCGGAAGGTCCGAATATCGGCCTCATCAACTCGCTGGCGGTCTATGCGCGCACCAACAAGTACGGCTTCCTGGAGACGCCGTACCGCAAAGTGGTGGATGGCAAGGTCACCGACGAGGTCGAGTACCTGTCGGCCATCGAGGAGTCGCGCTACGTCATTGCCCAGGCCAACGCGCGGGTGGATGAGGAAGGGCGCCTAGTGGACGAGCTGGTGGCAGTGCGGCACCAGAACGAGTTCACCGTGGCAACGCCAGACAAGGTCCAATACATGGACGTCTCGCCCAAGCAGATCGTGTCGGTGGCGGCCTCGCTCATCCCGTTCCTGGAGCACAACGACGCCAACCGCGCGCTGATGGGCTCAAACATGCAGCGTCAGGCGGTGCCGACGCTGCGCGCCGAGAAGCCGCTGGTAGGCACCGGCATGGAGCGTACCGTGGCCATCGACTCCGGCGTGACGGTGGTGGCCGAGCGCGGCGGCGTGGTCGATCAGGTCGACGCGGCCCGCATCGTGTTGCGCGTTAACGACGACGAGACGGAACCGGGCGAGTCGGGGGCGGACATCTATAACCTGACCAAATACACTCGCTCCAACCAGAACACCTGCATCAATCAGCGGCCGCTGGTGAAGCCGGGTGATGTCATCCAGCGCGGGGACGTGCTGGCCGACGGCCCGAGCACGGACATGGGCGAGCTGGCGCTGGGTCAGAACATGCTGGTCGCCTTCATGCCCTGGAACGGCTACAACTTCGAGGACTCCATCCTCATCTCCGAGCGGGTGGTGCAGGAAGACCGTTTCACCACCATACATATCGAGGAGCTGACCTGCGTTGCGCGCGATACCAAGCTCGGTCCGGAGGAGATCACGGCCGACATTCCTAACGTCGGTGAGGCGGCGCTGTCCAAGCTCGACGAGTCCGGCATCGTTTACATCGGCGCCGAGGTGAAGGCGGGCGACATCCTGGTGGGTAAGGTCACGCCCAAGGGCGAGACGCAGCTCACCCCCGAGGAGAAGCTGCTGCGCGCTATCTTCGGCGAGAAGGCCTCAGACGTGAAGGACACCTCGCTGCGGGTGCCGACCGGCATGGACGGCACGGTGATCGACGTGCAGGTCTTCACGCGCGACGGCGTCGAAAAGGATGCCCGTGCGCTGGCCATTGAGGCGGAAGCGCTGGCCAAGGTGCGCAAGAACCTCAACGACACCTATCGCATCTTCGAGGACGACGCTTATGCGCGTCTGCAGCGCCTGCTGGTGGGCAAGGTGGCCGAGGGTGGCCCCAAGGGGCTCAAGCCGGGCGCCGAGATCACGGCAGAGTACCTTGAGTCGCTGCCGCGTGAGCAGTGGTTCGACGTGCGGGTGCGCGACGAGGAGGCCAACAGGCAGCTGGAGAAAGTGCAGGCACAGCTCAAGGCTCAGCGCGAGGCCTTCGAGCGCAAGTTCGAGGAGAAGCGTGCCAAGATCACTGCCGGTGACGACCTGGCGCCGGGCGTGCTGAAGATGGTCAAGGTCTACCTGGCCGTGAAGCGCCGTATCCAGCCCGGCGACAAGATGGCCGGTCGCCACGGCAACAAGGGCGTGGTGTCCATGATCGTGCCGGTGGAGGACATGCCGTTCACCGCCGACGGCACCCCGGTCGACATCGTGCTTAATCCGCTGGGCGTGCCGTCCCGCATGAATATCGGCCAGATTTTGGAGACTCACCTGGGGTGGGCCGCCAAGGGGCTGGGCCAGAAGATCGGCCAGATGTTGGAGGCCAAGGCCAAAGTCGCCGAGCTGCGGGAGTTCCTCGACAAGGTCTACAACAGCGAAGGCCAGAAGGAGAACCTGAACGCGCTGACCGACGAGGAGATCGTCGAGTTGTGCCACAACCTCAAGGACGGCGTGCCGATGGCTAGCCCGGTCTTCGACGGCGCGACGGAAGAGGAAATCAAGCGCATGCTGAAGCTGGCGGGGCTGCCGGAAAGCGGCCAGACCATCCTCTATGACGGTCGCACTGGCGATCCGTTCGAGCGGCCGGTAACCATCGGCTATATGTACATGATGAAGCTGAATCACCTGGTCGACGACAAGGTGCATGCACGCTCGACCGGACCCTACAGCCTGGTCACCCAGCAGCCGCTGGGCGGCAAGGCCCAGTTCGGCGGCCAGCGCTTCGGCGAGATGGAGGTATGGGCGCTCGAGGCCTACGGCGCGGCCTACACGTTGCAGGAGATGCTCACGGTCAAGTCGGACGACGTCGCGGGCCGTACCAAGATGTACAAGAACATCGTGGACGGTGACCACCGGATGGAGCCGGGCATGCCCGAATCCTTCAACGTGCTGGTCAAGGAAATCCGCTCGCTCGGCATCAATATCGAGCTGGAGCAGGACTAGGCGCGACGGGTTAACTCACGAGTTTCAGACGGGCAGCACATATGCGAGATCTACTGAATCTGTTCAAGCAGCCGGGCGTTGACCTGGACGACTTCGATGCGATCCGCATCGGTCTGGCGTCGCCGGAGATGATCCGCTCCTGGTCCTATGGCGAGGTCAAGAAGCCGGAAACCATCAATTACCGCACCTTCCGACCCGAGCGGGATGGTTTGTTCTGTGCCAAGATTTTCGGGCCGGTGAAGGACTACGAGTGCCTGTGCGGCAAGTACAAGCGCCTCAAGCACCGCGGCGTCGTCTGCGAGAAGTGCGGCGTCGAGGTGACGCTGTCCAAGGTGCGACGCGAGCGCATGGGTCACATCGAGCTGGCGTCGCCGGTGGCGCACATCTGGTTCCTGAAGTCGCTGCCGTCCCGCATCGGCCTGCTGCTGGACATGACCCTGCGGGACATCGAGCGCATCCTCTACTTCGAGGCCTTCGTGGTCATCGATCCGGGCATGACGCCGCTCGAGCGCGGGCAGTTGCTCACCGACGAGCAGTATCTGGACGCCGTCGAGCAGTTCGGCGATGAGTTCGATGCCCGCATGGGCGCCGAGGCCATTCACGAGCTGCTGCGCACCATCGATCTGGAGGAAGAGGCGCGTAAGCTGCGCGAAGAGGCCAATGCCACGACCTCGGAGACCAAGATCAAGCGCATCTCGCGGCGGCTCAAGCTAATCGAGGCCTTCATCAGCTCCGGCAACCGCCCGGAGTGGATGATCTTGACCGTGCTGCCGGTGCTGCCGCCCGACCTGCGGCCGCTGGTGCCGCTGGACGGCGGCCGCTTCGCAACTTCCGATCTAAACGACCTCTATCGGCGGGTCATCAACCGCAACAACCGCCTGAAGCGGCTGCTGGAGCTGGCGGCGCCGGACATCATCGTCCGCAACGAGAAGCGCATGCTGCAGGAGGCGGTTGACGCGCTGCTTGACAACGGCCGTCGCGGCCGCGCCATCACCGGCAGCAACCGCCGGCCATTGAAGTCGCTGGCTGACATGATCAAGGGCAAGCAGGGCCGCTTCCGTCAAAACCTGCTGGGCAAGCGCGTGGACTACTCGGGCCGCTCGGTGATCGTGGTCGGTCCGACCCTCAAGCTGCACCAGTGCGGCCTGCCCAAGCGGATGGCGCTGGAGCTATTCAAGCCCTTCATCTTCAGCAAGTTGCAGCGCCGTGGCCTGGCCGTGACCATTAAGGCCGCCAAGAAGATGGTGGAGCGCGAGGCGCCGGAGGTCTGGGACATCCTCGACGAGGTCATTCGCGAGCATCCCGTGCTGCTCAACCGGGCGCCGACGTTGCATCGTCTCGGCATCCAGGCATTCGAGCCGGTGCTGATCGAGGGCAAGGCGATCCAGCTGCACCCGCTGGTTTGCACCGCCTTCAACGCCGACTTCGACGGCGACCAGATGGCCGTGCACGTTCCGCTCTCGCTGGAAGCGCAGCTGGAAGCGCGTGCGCTAATGATGTCCACCAACAACATTCTGTCCCCGGCCAATGGCGATCCCATCATCGTGCCGTCGCAGGACGTGGTGCTGGGGCTTTACTACATGACGCGCCACAACGCCGGGGCCAAGGGCGAAGGCATGTTCTTCGCCGATAGCCGCGAAGCTCGCCGGGCCTACGAAAGCGGCGCGGTGTCGCTGCAGGCCATGGTGGAGGTGCGGATTCGCGAGAAGCTGCCGGAGGGCGAGAACGAAGAGCTGGTGGAGCGGGTGCGCCGGGTCAAGACGACCGTCGGTCGTGCCTTGCTTTACGACATCGTGCCGGACGGCCTGCCGTTCGAGTTGGTCGACCGGGACATGAACAAGAAGGCCATCTCCCAGCTGATCAACGCCTGCTACCGGCGGGTTGGCCTGAAGGAGACGGTGATCTTCGCCGACCAGCTGATGTACCTCGGCTTCTACATGTCAACCAAGGCGGGGATCTCGATCTGCCTGGACGACATGGTGATCCCGCCCGAGAAGCAGGAGATCCTGGAGCGTGCGCAGCAGGAGGTGAAGGAGATCGAAGAGCAGTATGCTTCCGGTCTGGTCACCAACGGCGAGCGCTACAACAAGGTGGTCGACATCTGGTCGCACACCAACGACCTGGTCGCCAAGGCCATGATGGAGCGTCTTGGCAAGGAGAAGGTTGTCGACAGCAAGGGCAACGAGGTCGAGCAGAAGTCCTTCAACTCGATCTTCATCATGGCCGACTCTGGCGCCCGCGGCAGCCCCGCGCAGATTCGCCAGCTGGCTGGCATGCGCGGGCTGATGGCCAAGCCGGACGGTTCCATCATCGAGACGCCCATCACCGCGAACTTCCGCGAGGGGCTCAACGTCCTGCAATACTTCATCTCGACCCACGGTGCCCGCAAGGGTCTGGCCGACACCGCGCTCAAGACCGCCAACTCGGGTTATCTGACCCGGCGACTGGTCGACGTCGCCCAGGACCTGGTGGTCACCGAGCACGATTGCGGCACGTATCAGGGCCTGCTGATGACGCCCATTATTGAGGGTGGCGACGTGGTCGAGCCGCTGCGTGAGCGCGTGCTGGGCCGCGTGGTAGCCCGCGACGTGGTACGTCCTGGAACGGACGAGGTCGTGGCCGAGGCCGGCACGCTGCTGGACGAGAAGTGGGTCGAGCGGCTGGAGGAGGCTGGCGTCGACGAGGTGTGGGTGCGATCGCCCATCACCTGCGAGACCCTCTATGGCGTTTGCGCGCTCTGCTACGGACGCGACCTGGCGCGCGGCCACCTGGTGAACATAGGCGAAGCGGTCGGCGTGATCGCCGCCCAGTCTATCGGCGAGCCGGGCACCCAGCTCACGATGCGCACCTTCCACATCGGTGGCGCAGCGTCGCGGGCCGCCTCAGTCAGCAACGTTCAGGTGAAGAACGCTGGAACCGTCCGTCTGCACAACGTGAAGACGGTCCGCCACAAGAGCGGCAACCTGGTGGCGGTGTCTCGCTCCGGCGAGATCACAATCATCGATGAGTTCGGCCGCGAGCGTGAGCGCTACAAGATTCCGTACGGCGCGGTAATCACCGCCAGCGACGACGAGAAGGTCGAAGCTGGCGAGATCATCGCCACCTGGGACCCGCACACTCATCCGATCATCACCGAGGTGAAGGGGCGGCTGAAGTTCTTCGACTTCGTTGAAGGTCACACCGTCGTCAGCCATGTCGACGAGATGACCGGCCTCACCAGCGTGGTGGTCACCGATCCCAAGAGCCGCGGCAGCGGCGAGCACCGCCGAACGGTGGTGGGGCCGGACGGCAAGGTTACCGAGGAGCGCATCGCCTACCGCGACATGCGACCGATGATCAAGCTGGTGGACGAGGACGGCAACGACCTCAACCTGGCCGGCACCGACATCCCGGCGCAGTATTACTTGCCTGCCGGGGCGATCGTGAACGTGTCGGACGGTCAGGAGGTGGACGTCGGCGACGTCATCGCCAGGATTCCGCAGGATTCCTCCAAGACGCGCGACATCACCGGCGGTCTGCCGCGCGTGGCCGACCTGTTCGAGGCGCGCAAGCCGAAGGAGTCTGCCATTCTGGCGGAAATCTCCGGCACCATCAGCTTTGGTCGCGAGACTAAGGGCAAGCAGCGCCTGGTCATCACCGGAGCGGACGGCGAGGTGCATGAGGAACTGATTCCGAAATGGCGCCACGTAACGGTGTTCGAGGGCGAGCAGGTCACCAAGGGTGAGGTTATCGTCGATGGCGAGCCCAACCCGCACGACATCTTGCGCCTGCTCGGCGTGACCGCCCTGGCCAGCTACCTGGTCAAGGAAATCCAGGATGTCTACCGCCTACAGGGCGTGAAGATCAACGACAAGCACATCGAGGTGATCATACGCCAGATGCTGCGTCGGGTCGAGATCGTGCACCCGGGCGACTCGCGCTTCCTGAAGGGCGAACAGGTGGACAAGGCCAAGGTCCATGAAGAGAATATGGTGCTGATCGCACAAGGCAAGCAGCCTGCTACCACGCAGCCCGTCCTGCTGGGCATCACCAAGGCGTCGCTTGCAACCGAGTCGTTCATTTCCGCCGCTTCTTTCCAGGAGACCACCCGTGTCCTCACCGAAGCGGCGACCAAGGGAATGCGCGACGATCTGCGCGGCCTGAAGGAAAACGTCATCGTCGGTCGCCTGATTCCAGCGGGCACTGGTTTCGCCTACCACCATTCGCGGCGTGCTGCCCGCAAACGCCAGGCGATGCCGGCGACAGCTGCGCTGGACAGCGTCTTTGGCACGGAAGCGGCGACGACCGCACCCACGGAAGGGGAGCAAAACCAGGAAAGCAAGGAGTGAGCCTGCGGTTCGGTTGACACCAAAGGGTCACGTATCTAAAATTGCGCACCTTCGGCAGGCTGGGTCTCAGCCTGCCCGTGCTTTCATATCGGAGCAATCCATCCATGGCAACGGTTAACCAGCTGGTCCGCAAAGGCCGGCGGCGCAAAGTCGAAAAAAGTAAAGTGCCCGCACTGGAGGGTAGCCCGCAGCGTCGGGGGGTCTGTACCCGTGTGTACACGACCACGCCGAAGAAGCCCAACTCTGCTCTGCGCAAGGTGTGTCGTGTCCGGCTGACCAACGGTTATGAGGTCAGTGCCTATATCGGCGGCGAAGGGCACAACCTGCAGGAGCACTCGGTGGTGCTGATTCGCGGCGGTCGTGTCAAGGACCTGCCAGGTGTGCGCTACCACACGATACGCGGTGCCCTGGATGCCGCTGGCGTTGATAAGCGTCGTCAGGGTCGCTCCAAGTACGGTGCCAAGCGGCCAAAGGGCTGACGGTAATTCCCCTGGGCTAGGACAGTCGAGTACAGGCTATGCCGAGAAGAAGAGAGGTTCCCAAGCGCAAGGTCCTGCCGGATCCTAAGTTTGGGAGCGAGATGCTCACCAAGTTTATGAACATGGTGATGAGGGACGGCAAGAAGTCCGTCGCCGAGCGTATCGTCTATGGCGCGCTTGAGGAAATCGAGCGGCGCAACAAGGGGGCTGAGGCCCTGGAGGTGCTGGAGCGTGCCCTGGACAACGTTCGGCCGCTGGTCGAGGTGAAGTCGCGTCGCGTTGGTGGCGCCACCTACCAGGTGCCGGTCGAAGTGCGGCCGGAGCGTCGCATGACCTTGGCGATGCGCTGGGTTCTGGAGGCTGCCCGCAAGCGCAGCGAAAAGTCCATGGTGGAGCGTCTGGCCGCCGAGCTGCTGGATGCGGCCGAGAACCGCGGCGGCGCTGTCAAGAAGCGCGAAGACACGCATCGTATGGCTGAGGCCAATAAGGCCTTCTCGCATTATCGCTGGTAATTACAGCGGGAGTAGTTCATCGTGGCACGCAAGACCCCCATCGAGCGGTATCGGAACATCGGCATCATGGCGCACATCGATGCCGGCAAGACGACCACCAGCGAGCGCATTCTGTATTACACTGGCGTTTCGCACCGTTTGGGCGAAACCCATGACGGCGCTGCGACGATGGACTGGATGGAGCAGGAGCAGGAGCGCGGAATTACTATCACGTCCGCGGCTACCACTTGCTTCTGGTCCGGCATGGACAAGCAGTTCCCCGAGCACCGCATCAACATCATTGATACGCCGGGCCACGTTGACTTCACCATCGAGGTCGAGCGCTCGTTGCGCGTGCTCGATGGCGCGATCGCGGTCTTCTGCGCTGTCGGCGGCGTCGAGCCCCAGTCCGAAACGGTTTGGAGGCAGGCCAACAAGTACGGCGTGCCACGCATTGCGTTCGTCAATAAGATGGACCGCGCCGGAGCTAATTTCATGCGCGTGATCGATCAGATCCGTGCCCGCCTGAACGCTAAGCCGGTGCCCATTGTGCTGCCAATCGGTGCTGAGGACAGCTTCAGGGGGGTGGTCGACCTGCTGCGGATGAAGGCCATTTACTGGCATGACGAAACGCAGGGGATGACCTACGACGAAGTCGACGTGCCGGCCGAGATGCTCGGTGAGGTGCAGAGCTATCGCGAGCAGTTGATCGAGGTTGCGGCCGAAGCTTCGGAAGAGCTGATGGATAAGTACCTCGAAGAAGGTGAGCTCGCTGAGGGGGAAATTGTCCGCGGTCTGCGCATGCGTACCATTGCCGGCGAGATCGTGCCGGCGCTGTGCGGCAGTGCGTTCAAGAACAAGGGCGTGCAGCGCGTCCTGGACGCGGTCATCGAATTTCTTCCTTCGCCGGTTGACATTCCGCCGGTCAAGGGGACCCTGGCGGACGGCGAGCCCGCCGAGCGCAAGGCGGACGACAATGAACCCTTCTCGGCGCTGGCCTTCAAGGTGGCGGCCGACCCCTTCGTGGGTACGCTGACCTTCTTCCGTTGCTATTCCGGCGTGGTCAATAGCGGCGACACCGTGCTGAACTCGACCCGCAACAAGCGCGAGAGGTTTGGTCGCATCGTGCAGATGCACGCCAACCACCGCGAAGAGGTGAAGGAGGTCCGCGCTGGTGACATCGCCGCCGCGATCGGGCTCAAGGATGTGACCACCGGCGACACGCTGTGCAGTGTCGAGAAGCCGATCATTCTTGAGAAGATGGACTTCCCAGAGCCGGTGATCTCGGTGGCGGTTGAGCCCAAGACCAAGAACGACCAGGAGAAGATGGGGATCGCCCTGCAGCGGTTGGCGCAGGAGGATCCGTCATTCCGCGTCCGCACCGACGAGGAGTCTGGGCAGACCATCATCTCCGGCATGGGTGAGTTGCATCTCGAGATCATTGTCGACCGCATGAAGCGGGAGTTCAAGGTCGAGTGCAACGTCGGCCAGCCGCAGGTTGCCTACCGCGAGACCATCCGCAAGCTGGTCGAGCAGGAAGGCAAGTTCGTCCGGCAGACGGGTGGGCGTGGTCAGTACGGTCACGTCTGGCTTCGCATCGAGCCGCTGGAGCGCGGTAAGGGCTACGAGTTTGTCAATGCCATCGTTGGCGGCGTCGTGCCCAAGGATTACGTTCCCGCGGTCGACAAGGGCGTCCAGGAGCAGATGCAGAACGGCGTCCTGGCCGGTTATCCGGTGGTCGACGTCAAGGTCACTCTTTACGACGGTTCTTATCATGACGTCGACTCCTCTGAGATGGCGTTCAAGATAGCAGCCTCGATGGCCTTCAAAGAAGGCTTCATGAAGGCCGATCCGGTGCTGCTCGAGCCCATCATGAAGGTCGAGGTGGTGACGCCTGAAGATTACATGGGCGACGTCATGGGCGACCTGAACCGGCGTCGCGGTATCGTGCAGGGGATGGATGAGAGCCCCTCCGGCCGCATCGTGCGGGCAATGGTTCCGCTCAAGGAGATGTTTGGATATGCGACCACGCTGCGTTCCATGACGCAGGGTAGGGCGACGTACTCGATGGAATTCGACCACTACGCCGAAGCTCCGGCAAGTGTCGCGCAGGAAGTGATCAAGAAGGCTTCCTGAATCAACCGAACAAGCGCAAAGCAAACGATTTGATGAACGAGGTGCACCGTGTCCAAGGGTAAGTTTGAGCGTACGAAGCCGCACGTGAACGTCGGTACGATTGGTCATGTTGACCATGGCAAGACGACGCTGACGGCGGCTTTGACGAAGATTGGTGCGGAGCGGTTTGGCGG
>JAAYIK010000028.1 GCA_012523465.1 Lysobacteraceae bacterium
AACAGCGCCCGCGCCTGCACCAGCCGCTCCCGCTCCACCCGCAGCGCCGCCGCAGCCGCCGCCAGCTGCGGATCGCTGGCCTGCGCCAGACGGTAACTCTCCAGCAAGTCCTGGACCGCCAGCGCCGATGCTGCCGTCACCATCAGCAACAGTCCGCAGCTCCAGCGCGCCAACGTCTTCGTCAGCCCGTTACGCCTCATGTCGCGCCAATACCTCTTGTGTCCATTGCACGATGGCCTCGGCCGACAGGGCGCCGCTGAGGCGCGCCAGCTCCTGGCCGCGGTCGAACAGAATCATGGTCGGGATGGCCCGCACCCCATAGCGCTGGCCCAGGGTCGGCTCAACCTGGACATTGATCTCGGCCAACCGCACCCGCGGCTCCAGCATGGACGCTGCGCGCACCAAGTGCGGCGCCATCAGCTGGCAGGGTCCGCACCAAGGCGCCCAGAATTTCGCCAGCAATGGCAGCTCGCTGCGCAGCAGGTGCGCATCGACATTGTCCACCCCTAGCTCGACCGGCTGGCCGGCGAACAATAGTCGGCCACAGCCGCGGCAGCGCGGCCTCTCATGCAGGCGCACCACCGCCTCATTCAGCGCATGGCAGCTTGGGCAAGCGATTCGTCTGCTTTGCATCATCCTTTTCCTCCGTCACCGGTGTTGCCGGCAGGATCGCTGCTCAGGTTGAGACCGCTCCTGCGCGACGCCGCAGCCAGCCGTAGTAAAGCAGGGGGATCACCAAGAGGGTCAGCAGCGTCGATACCAGCACGCCGAAGATCAGCGAGATGGCCAGGCCGTTGAAGATCGGGTCATCGAGGATGAAGAACGCCCCAGCCATGGCGGCCAGCGCCGTCAGCGCGATGGGCTGCGCCCGCACGGCGCAGGCATCGATGACAGCTTCCTCCAGCCGGCTGCCCCGCTCCAGGGCATGGTTGATGAAGTCCACCAGCAGGATTGAATTGCGGACGATGATCCCGGCCAAGGCGATCATGCCGATCATGGAGGTGGCGGTAAAATGCGCTCCCAGCAACGCATGCCCCGGCATGACTCCGATCACGGTGAGCGGGATCGGGGCCATGATCACCAGCGGTGTGACATAGCTGCGGAACTGGGCGACCACCAGCAGGTAGATCAGCACGATGCCGGCAGCATAGGCGATGCCCATGTCGCGGAAGGTCTCGTAGGTGATCTGCCACTCGCCGTCCCATTTGACGGCAAAGCCGTCGGTGGTGATCGGCTGGCGTGTGAACCACTGGGTCAGCGCATGGCCGGCAAAGCGCTCCCCGGCCAGCTGCCTGACCAGGTCGAACATCCCATACAGCGGGCTGTCGAGCCGGCCGGCCTCGTCTGCCGTCACATACACGACCGGCAGCAAATCCTTGTGGTGTATGGCCGGCTGCCACTGCGTGCGCTGCACCTCGACCAGCTCCGACAGCGGAATCAGGCGGCCATCCTGGCTCTTGACCCGCAGCGCGAGCAGTTCCTCCAGACTGGCCTGATCCCCGGCCGGCAGACGCAACCGTACCGGCACCGGATATTTGGAGACGCCGTCACGCAGATAGATGGCGTCGTAGCCGCTCACCGCCACAGCCAGGGTTTGGGCGATCGCTGCCTGCGTCACCCCCAGGCGGGCCGCCCTGTCGCGGTCGATGACGATCAAATCGCGGGGCGCCGGCGCCTCCACCGAGGTATCGACGTCGACGATGCCCTCGGTCGCCCGGAACCGCTGCTCCAGCTCCAGCGCGATAGCGCGGGCCGTCGCCAGATCCGGGCCATACACCTCGGCCACCAGGGGCGCCATCACCGGCGGTCCGGGCGGCACTTCCACGACCTTGACGGAAGCCCCATGAGCCGCGCCGATGGCGGCCAGCACCGGGCGGATGCTGCGGGCGATCTCGTGGCTTTGGCGACGGCGCTGGCGGCGATCGACCAGGTTGACCTGCAGATCGCCCACGTGGGGCCCCTCCCGCAGGTAGTACTGGCGCACCAGGCCGTTGAAGTTGATCGGCGCGGCGGTGCCGGCGTAACCCTGGAAATGCAGCACTTCCGGCACCTCGGCCACCGCCGCCGCCAGCTCCAGCAGCACGGCGTTGGTCTGCTCCAGTGTGCTGCCCTCGGGCATGTCCACCACCACCTGGAATTCCGACTTGTTGTCGAAGGGCAGCATCTTCAGGACCACCCACCGCACCCCGGCCATGCCGACTGCCAGCAGCACCAACGCCCCCATGCCGGCATACAGCAGGTGCCGCCGGCGCCGGCCTTTGCGAGCGTCCAGAAACGGCAGCAACAGCCAGCGAAAGAACGTCCTCAGCCGCTCGGCGAGGGCCGGTTCGGACTGCGCGCCGCCGCGCCCGGCCAGGCGCCGGAACAGCTGCAGCGCCAGCCAGGGCGTGACCGTCAGGGCCACCAGCAGCGACAGCAGCATGCCCACCGAGGCGTTGATTGGGATCGGCCGCATGTACGGCCCCATTAGCCCGGACACGAAAGCCATGGGCAGCAACGCGGCGATGACCGTGAAAGTGGCCAGGATGGTGGGACTGCCGACTTCGTCCACGGCCGGCGGAATGGCCTCCAGCAGCGACTTGCCGCCCAGGCGCACGTGGCGATGAATGTTCTCCACCACCACGATCGCGTCGTCCACCAGGATGCCAATGGCGAAGATCAGGGCGAACAGCGACACCCGGTTGATGGTGAAGCCCATGGCCCAGGAGGCGAACAAGGTCAGGGCCAGCGTGACCAGCACCGCCACGCCGACTACCACCGCCTCGCGCCAGCCCAGGGCGAACAGCACCAGCAGCACCACGGCCAGGGTGGCGAAGATGAGCTTCTTGATCAGCGTCATCGCCTTGTCGGTCGCAGTGACGCCGTAGTCGCGGGTCACCGTGACCTCGACGCCTTCCGGGATGAGCGTGCCACGCAGCTGTTCAAGGTGCTCCAGAACGGCGGAGGTAATGTCGGCGGCATTGGTGCCCGGCTTCTTGGCGATGGCGATGGTAACGGCCGGGGCGATGCCTTCGGCTGGCCCGAAGCGGCCGGCAGGCGCACCGTGCCAGGCATAGCGGCTGGGCAGATCGGCGCCGCGGCGGATGTCCGCCACGTCGGACAAATACAACGGCTTGCCGTCGCGCAGCCCTATCACCAGCTCGGCGACTTCACTGGCATCGGCCAGGTAACGGCCGGCGGTCAGCGGCACCACGCCCGCGGCATCCACGCGCAGACCGGCCTCGGTCACCATGTTAGCCGCCTGTAGCGCGCCGACCAGCTCCTCCAGGCTCAAGCCATAGGCGGCCAGGCGGGTAGCGTCCAGTTCCATCACCACGGCCCGCTCCGGCCCGCCCACGGTGTAGACGTCGCGGGTGCCGGGAATGCGCTTGAGCTCGGTTTCCAGGCTGTGCGCCACTGCCGCCAGTTCGACACCGCCGCGCTGCGGGTCGTCGGTCCATAGGGTGAGCGTCATCACCGGCACGTCGTCGATGCCCATGGGACGCACCAGCGGCTGGCCCACGCCGAGTCCGGGCGGCACCCAGTCGGCATGGGAGTAGATCTGGTTGTACAGTCGTACGATGGCCTCCTGCCGCGGGACGCCGACCTCGAACTCCACGGTGGCCACAGCCATACCGGGCTGGCTCACCGAGTACACGTGCTTGACCTCCTCGATCTCCGCCAGCACCTGCTCCAGCGGATAGGTCACCAGACTTTCCACGTCCTGCGTCGAGGCGCCGGGGAAGGGCACGAACACATTGGCCATGGTGACGTCTATCTGCGGCTCTTCCTCACGCGGCGTGATGAGCACTGCCACCACCCCCAACAACAGCCCGGTCATGGCCAAGATGGGCGTCAGCGGATTGGCCTGGAACAGTCGCGCCAGCTGGCCGGAAATTCCCATGCGGCGGCGCCTCTCAGCCATGTCCACCCTCCTGCCGCTGCGACGTCAGCCATGCCAGCGCCGCCAAGGGATCGGCTGCCACCCGCTCGCCATCCCGCAGCCCGGCCAGCACCTCCACCTGGTCGCCGTGCCGATGACCCAGGCGTAGCTGCCGCAGGCTGACGCGACCGTCTTCGCCGACCACATAGACGGCACTGACCTCGCCGCGCTGGCGCAGCGCGCTCAGCGGCAGCAGCACCCGCTCGACTCGCTCCAGCTCGAATGCCACCTTGGCGACGGCGCCCGGCTGCAAGCCGCCTGCGCCGCGCGGCAGCATCACCCGCACCCGCACGCTGTGGGTCAGCGCGTCCGCCTGCGGGAAGATCACCAGCCGCTCGGCCTGCATCCGCTCGCCGCCCGGCAGCAGAACCGCGGCCCGGCCCCGGGCCCGCAGCGCCGCCAGCTCGCTCTGGGGAACGTCCACGGCGACGCGCAGCTGTTCCTCGGCCAGCAGAGCCAGCAACGGCTGCCCAATGCCGACTGCCTCGCCCGGCTCCGCCAGCCTCGCGGTGACGACCCCGGCATATGGCGAGCGCACCAGGGTATAGGCCACCTGCTCGCTGGCCTCGCGCAGCGCCGCCTGGGCCGCGGCCAGGTTGGCCTGTGCCGTATCCCGGCTGGCCAGCGCCTGGTCATAAGCGGCCTGGGACAGAAAACCGTCGCGCACCAGCGCGGCCACCCGCTCGAAGTTACGCTCGGCCTCGGCCAGCACGGCCTGCGCCGAACGCAGGTTGGCCTCCGCCTGGCGCTGGCCAGCGCGCTGCTCGACATCGGTCAGGCGTGCTACGACCTGCCCGGCCTCTACTCGGTCGCCGATGTCCACCGGCAACTCCTGCAGCCTTCCCGGCGTCTGGGCCGACAGCAGCACCTTGTCGACCGCCTCGACCACGCCGTCCCAAACCCGCTCGCGCACCACCGGCCGCCGCTCGACCGTGATGGTTTCCAGGGCCGGCACCGCCGACGGTGGCCGCTGCGCCCTTTGCTCAGCTTCATTGACGCAGCCCGGCAGCACGACCAGGAACAGCGTCGCCGGCAGCAGAAGCCTTAGCCGAACCTGTGTCATGGCCGACCTCACTTGAACGCACACCCCGGCCTGACGCCGAGCTTGGCGAAAAGTTTTGCCGCCGGACAAAAGCCGGTGAACGCCGCCTGCAGCATGTTCAGCCCGACGAAAGCGGTTAGCAGCAGCCACGCCGGCGACACGAAGTGGCCCAGCGCCACGCTGAGCAGCACCATGCAACCGGCAAAGGCGAACATGACGCGATCGAGATTCATGGCGATACTCCTTCGAGAGGCAATCAATTTAACTAAAAACAATATATATTTTTATATAATGTATGGCAACACACCCCTCCGCGCACGGTCGGCCGGACAATAAAAACCCCTCCACCAGCAAGCACTGCGGACGGATGCTTGCGGGGAGGGGACAGGCGGGAAGACCAGCCTTCCTTGGCCGACAGCCAACGATCCCGCAGGGGGAGCAACGTCAGATCATGCCTGTCGCAGGACCAGCATCGCCTGGATAGGCAGATAGAGCAGGATCCCGGCTGCCACTCCACATCCCAAACTTGCCAGCAGCAGGACGCCGTAATCGAGCAGTCCGCGCAAGTCGTCGAAGCCGGCCTTGGTGAAGGCCGGTATGAACGCCAGCGCCAGGAAGAAGACCAGTACGCCACAGGCGACTGTCACCTTGCGCGCTGCCTGACGGCGCCATAGCTCACGCTTGGTGAGCAGCCAGCCCAGCAGGGCCACCTCGATCAGCAGCACGACCAGCAGCGCAGGGAAGTACGGCCGCACCGCCTCCAGCAGAACGGCCAATATGCCCCAGATCGAAAATGCCATGATCACACCTCCCTCTAGACCCGCCCGCGCAGCATGGCGTTGTAAGCCGCCTGCAACATGCGCTCCTTGAGCACCCAAGGCACCCAGTGCTGTTCGGTTGGATCGATGAAGCTGAAGGACGGCACCATCTTCAGGTCGTAATCGAACTCGACCAGGATGGCGCGCCCGACCTCGGTGATCAGGGGACAAGAGGTATAGCCGTTGTAGCGGCGCGAGGGCTCGCGGTCGGCGAGCACGTCCACCAGGTTGGCGGCTGCCACCGGCGCCTGCGCCTTGACGCTGGCCGCGGTCTTGCCGATGGGCGTGCCGACCACGTCGCCGACGCCGAATACGTTGGGATAACGCCGATGCTGCAAGGTGTGTTGATCCACCTCCAGCCAGCCGCCAAACGACCCATCCTGCCATGCCAGCGGACTGTCCACCACCGCCTGGGGCGCCGACATGGGCGGCACCACGTGGATGAAGTCGTAGCCCATGGTGCGCAACCCCTCGGGGGTGCGGAAGGTCGCTTCCTTTTTGCCGGGATCGATGGCCACCAGGGGATGGTTCCAACCGATGGTGAAGCCGCGCGCCGGCAAATGCTCCTTGAGGAACTGGTTGATGTCGGGCTGCGAGAACAAGCCGGCGCCGGCTGGGAGATAGTGCAGCTCGGCCCGATCCCGGGTACCGGCCTCCCGCAGCCGGTATTCGGTCAGCATGGCCACTTTGAGCGGCGCGCCGGCGCATTTGATGGCACCGGGCGGCCGGGTGAACAGCCCGACCCCACCCTGTTCCATGAAGCGGGACATCATTTGCCAGCTGGCTGCAGCATGGCGGGGATTGTCGTAGACGCAAGCGATGCCGTGGCGGCCGATCAGGTCGGCCGACATGCCTTCGATGGCCGAGTAGTTGACTTGCAAGCCGCTGGCGACCAGGAGAAAGTCGTATTCGATCCGTTGCCCACCAGCAGTGATCACCCGATTCGCCTCGGGGTCGTACTCGGCCACCATGTCCCGGACCCATTCGACGCCGCGGGGCAGGTGCGCGGCAGTGCGGCTTTCCACCTGCCGCGGCTTCCAGACACCGGAGGCGACCAAGGTCAGGCCAGGCTGGTAGAGATGAGTCTCCCGGCGGTCGATGACAGTGATCCTGGCGCCGTCCAGCGCCCGCCTCAGTCTCGCGCTAAGGGCGATGCCAGCGGCACCCGCGCCGACGATGACGATGCGCGCGGCGGTTTTTTGCGCATAGCCCGGCCGACTGAGTAAGCCGAACGGGCCGGTGCCAGCCAGAACCGCCAGCGCGCCTCCCGACAACCGCAGAAACCCCCGCCTCGTCAACCTGCCCGATCGCTTCTTGTGCACGACGCCTCCTTGTTCCCCCATGTTCGTACGCTGTGGACCGAAGCCGCTATACTGGTTGGCTCAAGACTTGCAGGTCTTGATGCCGAGCAGGGAGTAAGCCGGGCAATTGCCGACCACCGCGGTCACCAGCGGGACCAGGCCGATCAAGCCCCACCAGGTCTTGGGACCGACGAAGATTAGGCTAAGCAGCGCCAGCCCGACGATCACGCGGATGGCGCGGTCCAAGGTTCCGAGATTACGAGCAAACATGGACACCTCTTGTCTTTGATGCTCATGCTATGACTGGCTTGGCCTTAAGGTAGCCAGGAGCGCGCAACGGCTCTGTAACAAAGTCACCGAGGCCGACGGCTCCGATGCCCGTCGGGCCGAATGCGGAAGGTAAGGAGGGAAACCACATGCCGGCGGTCGTGGCGTTTGATCACCCCGCCCTGGCGCAGCTGTCCGAGGCGCTGCAGGAAGCGGCCTCGACCAGGCTGCAGCTGCTGGAGCTGCCGCCCGAGCAAATGCTGATCGGCCTTGGTCAGCCCTGCCCCGGACTGCCGTTGGTGCTGCGGGGTTGCGTGCGGGTGCAAATCCTGGGCGCGGGCGGCAACCAAATCGTGCTTTACCGCATCGGTCCCGGCGACGCCTGCACCCTGTCGGTAGGCTGCCTGATGGGCAACCGCCGCTTCATGGCCGAAGCCCTGACCGAGGAGCCGACCCGGGTGGCGTTGCTTCCGGCCGACCTGTTCGAGCAGCTGATGCGAGACTCGGCCGCTTTCCGGCAGTACATCCTGGCCAGCTACGGCAGCCGGCTGCAGGACCTGATGCAGCTGGTGGAAAAAATCGCTTTCCAGCGCATGGACCAGCGCCTGGCCGCCTGCCTGCTGCAGCAGGCCAGGGGCGAGGTGGTCGAGGCCACCCACCAGGAGCTGGCCATCGAGCTGGGCACGGCCAGGGAAGTGATTAGCCGCCTGCTGAAGAGCTTCGAGCGCAGCGGCCTGGTGCAGCTGCAGCGCGGTCGGGTGACCCTGCTCGCGCCCACCCGGCTGCGGCAGATGGCAGCGGCGTCCGGCTAGCCGGGCCGGCCGAACGCCGCCGCGCGTTGCGTCAACCGACCCAGGCCCGAACGTTGCGGAACATCCGCAGCCAGGGGCTCTCCTCGCCCCACTCTTGCGGGCACCAGGAGAACTGAATGCTGCGGAAGGTCCGCTCCGGATGCGGCATGAAAGCCAGAAAACGGCCGTCGCGGCTGGTCAGCCCAGTAACGCCGCCCGGCGAGCCGCTGGGGTTGTAAGGATAACGCTCGGTTGGCCGGCCGTAGTGGTCGACGAAGCGGGCGCTGACCAGCCCGGCCTCGGTCAGCCGCCGCAGCCCCTCCGGAGAATCGAACTCGGCCCGTCCTTCCCCGTGCGCCACCACCACCGGCAGCCTGGAGCCTGCCATGCCGGCGAAGAAGATAGACGGCGACTCCAGCAGCTCTACCATCACCAGCCGCGCTTCGAACTGCTCCGAGCGGTTGCGCACGAAGCGCGGCCACAGCTCGGCCCCGGGAATCAGCTCGCGCAGCATGGTGAACAACTGGCAACCGTTGCAGCTGCCAAAGCCGAAAGTGTCCTCGCGCTGGAAGAAGGCCTCGAACTCGGCGCGCGCCCTAGCGTTGTGCAGCACCGTCATGGCCCAGCCGCGGCCGGCGCCGAGCACGTCACCGTAGGAGAAGCCACCGCTGACAGCGATGCCCTTGACATCGGCCAGGCTGCGCCGCCCGCTCGTGAGGTCGGTCATGTGGATGTCCACCGCCTCGAAGCCGGCGCGGTCGAAGGCGGCTGCCATCTCCACATGGCCGTTGACACCCTGGTCGCGCAGGATGGCCACCCGCGGCCGGGCGCCGGTACCAATGTAGGGCACGGCTACGTCCTCGGCGGGATCGAAGCTCAGGCTGGCATTGAGCCCCGGATCCTCGGCATCGAGCAGATTGTCATACTCCTCCTGGGCGCAGTCGGGGTTGTCGCGCAGGCGCTGGATGTGGAAGCTGGTTTCGTGCCAGGCACGCTGCAGGGCGACGCGCGGCTGGTCGATCACTGCTTGGCCGCCGTGGCGCAGCACCAGCCGGTCATCATCCCGCAGCGTGCCGAGCACGTGGCAGTGGCCCGCCAGCCCCGCTGCCGCCAGCCGGGCCACCACCTCGTCGCGGTCGGCGGCGCGCACCTGCACCACCACGCCCAGCTCTTCGCTGAACAGCGCTGCCAGCGGCTCGGCGCCGACCGCATCGAGCTCGACGTCCAGCCCGCAGCGGGCGGCGAAGGCCATCTCCGCCAGAGTGACGAACAACCCGCCGTCGGAGCGGTCGTGGTAGGCCAGCAGCTTGCCCTCGGCATTGAGCGCCTGCAGGGCGTTGAAGCCGGCCACCAGCAGCTCGGGATCGTCCAGGTCTGCCGGAGTCCGCCCCAGCTGCTTGTAGACCTGGGCCAGGGCCGAGGCGCCCAGCCGATTGCGGCCCTGGCCGAAATCCACCAGCAGCAGCACTGTCTCGCCCTGATCGCGCCGCAGCTCGGGCGTGAGGGTGCGCCGGGCGTCCCGCACCGCGGCGAAGGCGGTCACGATCAGCGACAGCGGAGCCCGCATGCTGCGCTCCTCGTCGCCCTCGCGCCAGACGGTCTGCATGGACAGCGAGTCCTTGCCGACCGGGATGGCGATACCCAGCCGCGGACACAGCTCCATGCCAACGGCCTTAACGGCATCGAACAACCGGGCGTCCTCCTCCGGCGTGCCGGCCGCCGCCATCCAGTTGGCGGACAGGTTGATCTTGCGGATGTCGCCGATGAGGGCGGCGCCGATGTTGGTGATGGCCTCCCCCACCGCCAGCCGGCACGAGGCCGGCGCGTCCAGCAGCGCCACCGGCGAGCGCTCGCCCATGCTCATCGCCTCGCCGCTGTAGCCGACGTAGTCGGAGAGGGTAACGGCGACATCGCTGACTGGTGTCTGCCAGGGCCCGACCAGCTGGTCACGGGCGGTCAGCCCGGCGACGCTGCGATCGCCGATGGTGATGGCGAACTGCTTGGAAGCCACGGTCGGCAGCCGCAGCAGCCGGTAGGCGGCTTCGGTCGGATCGATGTCGCCGAGCGCCAGCTCTGGCGCCGTGAACTGCCGGCGGCGCGCCTCGCGCAACATCTTAGGCGGCTTGCCCAGCAGCATGTCCATGGGCAGGTCCACCGGCGTATTGTCGAAGTGGCCGTCGCCGACGATGAGCTCGCGCTCGGCGGTGGCCTCGCCGATCACCGCGAACGGGCAGCGCTCGCGTTCGCACAGCTGGGCGAACAGTTCCATGCGCTCGGGCGCGATGGCCAACACGTAGCGCTCCTGCGCTTCGTTGGACCAGATCTGCATGGGCGACATGCCCGGGTCAGCGTTGGGAATGGCGCGCAGCTCGATGCGCCCGCCGCGGCCAGCATCGTTGAGGATCTCCGGTACAGCATTGGACAGCCCGCCAGCGCCAACGTCATGGATGGAGAGGATCGGATTGTCCTCACCCAGCGCCCAGCAGGCGTCGCTCACCTGCTGGCAGCGCCGTTGCAGCTCGGGATTGGAGCGCTGCACCGAGGCGAAGTCCAGCTCCTCGTCGCTCTGGCCCGTAGCCATGCTGGAGGCCGCGCCCCCGCCCAGGCCGATCAGCATGGCCGGCCCACCCAGCACCACGATCTGGGTCAGCGGCGGCACGTCGCCCTTGCCGATGTGCTGGGCGCGGATGTTGCCGACGCCACCAGCGATCATGATCGGCTTGTGGTAGCCGCGCAGCTCCTCGCCGTCCGGCCCCGGCACCCGGGCCTCGAAGGTGCGCAGGTAGCCGAGCAGCCCGGGCCGGCCGAACTCGTTGCCGTAGGAGGCCGCGCCGACCGGTCCCTCCAGCACGATCTGCAGCGGCGAAGCGATGCGCTGGGGCCGGCCCAGCTCCTCTTCCCACAGCTGCTCCGCGCCTGGAATCCGCAAGTTGGACACCGACAGCCCGACCAGGCCGGCCTTGGGCTTGGCGCCGCGGCCGGTCGCTCCCTCGTCGCGGATCTCGCCACCGGCACCGGTAGCGGCTCCCTCGAAGGGCGCGATGGCGGTCGGGTGGTTGTGGGTTTCCACCTTCATCACCAGATGCACCGGCTCTTCCACCGCGCAGTAGACGCCGGTCCGCGGATCGGGGAAGAAGCGCTGCGCCACCGCCCCCTCGGCCACCGCAGCATTGTCGGAGTAGGCTGACAGCACGCCCTCCGGGCGGCGGTTGTAGGTGTTGCGAATCATCTGGAACAGCGAATGCGGCTGCGGCTCACCGTCCACGATCCAGTCGGCATTGAAGATCTTGTGCCGGCAGTGCTCGGAGTTGGCCTGGGCGAACATCATCAGCTCGGCGTCGGTGGGATTGCGCCCGAGCTTGGCGTAGTTGTCGACCAGATAGTCGATCTCATCGTCGGCCAGCGCCAGCCCCAGCTCCCGATCAGCCGCCTCCAGCGCCGCCCGGCCGCCGCCGCGCAGGTCGATTTCCACCAGCGGCGCCGGCTGACCCTGCTGAAACAGACCCTCGGCCTCCTCGAAACTGGCCAGCACCGACTCGGTCATGCGGTCATGCAGCAGCGGCGCGATCAGAAACAGCTCGTGATCAGACAGCTGAGCGGTCGCCTGCAGGTAGTAGGCCACCCCGCGCTCCACCCGTCGCACCGCCTTCAACCCCACGTTGTGGACGATCTCGGTGGCCTTGGATGACCAGGGCGAGATGGTCCCTAGTCGCGGCACCACCAGCAACAGCTCGCCACTGGCCGGCTGCGCCTCGCGCCGCGGCCCGTAGTCCAGCAACGTTGCCAGCAGCTGCCGCTCGGCGGGCGTCAGGGCTCGCTCCAGATCGATGAAATGCTCGTAGCGGGTGGCAATGGCCTGCACCGCCGGGGCGATTTTGCGCACCTCCTGCAGCAGTCTTTGCAGGCGGAACTCGGTTAGGGCCGGATTTCCAGTCAAACGCAGCATGTTGCCTGTCCAGTGAATGCCTTGACAATGCCCATTTCGGACGCCGGAAACAAAGACCGGCGCAGCGTGCAGCCGGCCGCGTAGGCCGCCGCTGCATGCTGTGCCGGCAGCGATGACACGAGGGAAGATGGCGTCAGCGCTCCCCGTAGGGGAGCGCTGACGCGATATCGCATTCGGTCTGCCAACGGCGCTCCTTAGCGCAGTTGCTCGTGCAAGAGGGTCAGAATCCGCTCAGCCACTTCCGCCGGGGCGGCAGCGCCGTCCTCGTCGGTCACGGTGACGACTGTCTGGCGACCATCCCGCTGCAGCTGAATCACGTAAAGCGCCAACCGATCCGGCTCGCCCCGCCAGAACGCCAGCGATTCCAGAAAGCCCTTTTCCCGCCGGATACCGTCCGCCTGCGGGTCGTAGCGCACGAAATACTGGCCCGCGGTGCGGTCGCGGTCCTCCAGCGTGAAGCCGAGACGGTCCAGGGTCAGGCCGACCCGACGCCATGCTTCATAGAAGGGATACGGCAGCAGCAGCCGCGCCGGCTCGGCAGCCAGCACCAGCTCGCCCTGCGCCGGCGGCAACGCCGGCGGCGCAGAGGCGCTGCCAGTAGGGCTGCCGAGCCCCAGATCCGGCGGCTGGCGCAAGCGTTCCAGCTCGTCGTCGACGCCGCCGAAAGCCCCGCAGCCGGCCAGCAGCGCGGCGCTCAGCAAACCGACGGACAGCAGCCGCACCCCTGGCATCAACCCGTCCCGCTCAGAGCACGCCGGCCAGCTTCATCGCCTGGCGCACGGTCTCGTGGTACTGCTCGCTCAGCGGCGTCAGCGGCAGCCGGATGCCGCCTTTGATCAGCCCCAGCTGCTGCACCGCCCACTTCACCGGAATCGGGCTGGACTCGCAGAACAGCGCCTTGTGCAGCGCCGCCAGCTGCATGTCGATGCGGTTGGCCTCCTCGGCGTCGCCGCGCAGGGCAGCCGCGCACAGCTCGTGCATCAGCCGCGGCGCGACGTTGGCGGTCACCGAGATCACGCCCTTGCCGCCCGCCAGGATGGTCTCGCGGGCATTGGCGTCGTCACCACTGAGAACGACAATCCTGTCGCCACAACGCTCGATGATCTCACGCGCCCGCTGCACCGTGCCATGCGCCTCCTTGATGGCGACGATGTTGGGGATCTCCGCTAGGCGCTCCACCGTCTCTGGCAGCAGATCGCAGGCCGTGCGTCCCGGCACGTTGTAGAGGATCTGCGGGATGGAGCAGGCCTCGGCGATGGCTTTATAGTGGCGATACAGGCCTTCCTGGGTCGGCTTGTTGTAGTACGGGGTCACCAGCAGCACGGCATCGCAGCCGCTCTCGGCAGCGCTGACGGTCAGCTCGATGGCCTCCCGCGTGGAATTCGAGCCCGTGCCGCCGATGACCGGGATCCGACCGCGGGCGAATTCCACCGCCTTGCGCATGACCAGACGGTGCTCGTCGTAATCCAGAGTCGCCGACTCGCCGGTCGTGCCGACGGCGACGATGGCATCGGTGCCGTTTTCGATATGGAATTCGATCAGACGCTCCAGCCCCTCCAGATCGAGGGAGCCGTCGTCATGCATAGGGGTTAACAAGGCGACCATGCTGCCGTGGAACATCGCTGATCCCCGCTAGAGCCAAGAACTACCACGAGACGAGAGGCCATACTACTTGCCAGGCCTTGCCGCAGGCAAGCGGAGCGGCCGTTGCAATGGCCGTCATTTTGCTACCTGGCTCCTTTTCTGTCGAACGATTCATGCAGTCGGCCATTCTCGCCGCACGGATGGATGAGACCGGTGAAGAACCTGCTCGTTATCTCTGTCATCGGACCTGATCAGCCCGGCCTGGTACAGCAGCTGAGCAAGGCCATCGCCGACAGCGGCTGCAACCTGGAGGAGAGCCGCATGGCCAAGCTGGGTAGCGAGTTTGGCATGATCTTGCTGGCGTCCGGCAAGTGGAACGAGCTGGCCAAGCTGGAAAGCGCCCTGCCGGCCGTCGCGCGGCGCCTGAACCTACTCATCCACTGCAAGCGCACCGAGCCAGCGCGCATCGCTGCCGAGCTGCTGCCCTATGCGGTGGAGGTCACCGCTCTTGATCAGCCGGGCATTGTCCAGCAGCTGGCCGAGTTCTTCGCTTACCGCGAGATCAACATCCGTGAACTGAGCGCGACCAGCTACCAGGCCGCCCGCACCGGCACTCCCATGTGCTCGGTGCACATGGTGATCGACGCGCCTGCCAGCACCTTCATCGCGCATCTGCGCGACGACTTCATGGACTTTTGCGACGAGCTCAACCTCGACGCCATCATGGAACCGATCAAGAGTTGACCGGTCAGTCAGGGCAAGATCATGTACAAAGCAATGCTCGACCAACCCGTACCCGATTTCAGCGCCGCCTCCACTGGCGGCGAGTTCCGCCTGAGCGACCTGCGCGGGCGCAAGGTCGTGCTGTACTTCTATCCCAAGGCCAACACCCCAGGCTGCACCCGCGAGTCGCAGGACTTCCGCGACCTGGCCGCCGAGTTCGAGCGGGCCGGTGCCACCATCGTCGGCGTCTCGCGCGACGGCTTGAAGGCCCAGGCCAATTTCAAGGCCAGGCACGCGTTGCCGTTCGAGCTGCTGGCCGACACCGACGAAGCGGTCTGCCGGCTGTTCGACGTGATCAAGGAAAAGAACATGTACGGCCGCAAGGTGCTCGGCATCGTCCGCAGCACCTTTCTGATCGATGCCGACGGCGTGCTGCGGCAGGAGTGGCGCAACGTCCGAGTGCCGGGCCACGCCGCCGCCGTGCTCGAGGCCGTGCAGGCCATGGAATGAGCCAGCCATGAGCAAGAAACCGCAAGCCGGCAAGCGACTCTACATCCTCGACACCAGCGTGCTGGTGCACGACCCGACGGCCTTGTTTCGTTTTCAGGAGCACGACGTGGTGCTGCCGCTGGCGGTGCTGGAGGAGCTGGACGCGGCCAAGAAGGGCGTCTCCGATGTCGCCCGCAACGCCCGCCAGATCAGCCGCTTCCTGGATGAGCTGCTGCGCGACGCCGATCCGGCCGCCATCGAGCGCGGCCTGCCGCTGGGCCGGGCCGACGAGGACCAGCCCCTGGGCCGCCTCTGCTTCCATCTGCAGAGCGGCAGCGGCGACCAAGCCATACTGGCCAGCGCCCAGCAGCTGAACCGCGAGCGGCCGGAAGAAGTGGTGCTGGTCACTAAGGACGTCAACCTACGCATCCGGGCGCTGGTGCTGGGTCTGCGGGCGGAAGACTACTACAGCGACCAGGTGCTGGAGGATGCCGACCTGCTGCATACCGGCAGCGGCACGGTCGATGCCGCCAGCTGGGCCAAGGCGCAGGAAGTGCGGCAGGACCAGCGCCTGCTCTACCGGCTGCCGCTGCCCGCCGGCGACTGGTACATCAACCAGTGCCTGTTCGTCGAGGACGGCGACTTCGAAGGCATCATTCGTCAGCTCGACGACGGCGTCGCCCTGGTCGAACCGTTGGTCGACTACCGCCGCCCGGACGCCTCGGTCTGGGGCATTCAGGCGCGCAACCGTGAGCAGAACTTCGCCCTCAACCTGCTGCTCGACCCCAGCATCGATTTCGTCACGCTGCTGGGCGCTGCCGGCACCGGCAAGACCCTGCTGGCGCTCGCCGCCGGGCTGGTGCAGACGCTGGACCGGCGACGCTTCAACGAAATCATCATGACCCGCGAGACCGTGCCGCTGGGCGAGGACATCGGCTACCTGCCGGGCACCGAGGAAGAGAAGATGACGCCCTGGATGGGCGCGCTGATGGACAACCTGGAAGTGCTCACCCAGAGCGACGGCAACCCCGGTGGCGGCTGGGGTCGGGCAGCGACCCAGGACGTGCTGCACAGCCGTATCAAGGTGCGCTCGCTCAACTTCATGCGCGGCCGCACCTTCCTTAACAAGTACATCATCCTGGACGAGGCGCAGAACCTCACTGCCAAGCAGATGAAGGCCTTGATCACCCGCGCCGGGCCAGGCACCAAGATCGTCTGCCTGGGCAACATCGCCCAGATCGACACACCCTACCTGACCGAAACCAGCTCCGGCCTCACCTACGTGGTCGAGCGCTTCAAGCACTGGCCCCACGGCGGCCACATCACGCTGACCCGCGGCGAGCGCTCCCGCCTAGCCGACTTCGCCACCGACGCGCTCTAACCGGCCGGCGCGCCGCTTCCGGCTAGGCAGCGCCGCGGCGCATCCCGCACAATGGCGGGAAGAGGGTGGGCGCCAGGGAACGGCTGCCCCGCTTGCCGGTCAGAATGCAAGAAACAGGCTGGGAGACAGAAATTGAAACGACTGCTCGCGCTGCTAGCCGCGCTGATCCTGGCGGCTTCCTCCGCCCACGCGGCGCTGCCGGTCATGGGCGAGGTGGCCAGCAGCGCGTTGACGCGCGCGCAGGAGCGCGATCTGGGGCGGCAGCTGATGGCCGAAGTTTGGCGCCGCCTGCCGGTGCTGGAGGACCCCGAGATCAACGCCTACCTGCAGGACCTGGGCCAGCGACTGGCCACCCACAGCGACGCCCCCGAGCTCGACTACCATTTCTTCGTCCTGGACGTGCCGTCGATCAACGCCTTCGCCATGCCAGGCGGCTACATCGGCGTCAATGCCGGCCTCATCCTCAGCGCCCGCAGCGAAAGTGAGCTGGCTGGCGTGCTGGCCCACGAAATCGCCCACGTCACCCAGCGCCACCTGGCCCGCCGCCTGGAGGCCTCGCAGCGCCTCAGCCTGCAGAACGCCGCGCTGCTGCTGGCCGCCATCCTGATCGGCACCCAGGACCCCCAGGCCGGCACGGCAGCGGCCGCCGCCGGCATGGCCGGCTCCATCCAGCAACAGCTGAACTACTCCCGCGCCTTCGAGCACGAGGCCGACAATCTGGGCATACGTATGCTGGCCACCGCCAACCTGGACCCGCAGGGAATGCCCGATTTCTTCGCCCGGCTAGCGCAGGCCACCCGCTTCCAGCCGCGCCCGCCCGAGTACCTCAGCACCCACCCCGTCACCGAGGCCCGCATCGCCGAGTCCAGCAGCCGGGCCGCCACCATGCGGCCGAGCCAGGTGTTCGAATCCACCACCTTCCGCTACATGCAGTATCGGCTCCAGGTGCTGCAGGCCGGCCCCCCCCGCGTTGAGGACTTCGAGGCCCTGGCCAACCATGCCGGCCCGGACGAGCGCCACGCCGCCCGCTACGGCCTGGCGCTGGCCCACGCTGCCCACCGCAATCACCAGCAGGCGCGCAGCATTCTGAGCCAGCTGCTGCGCGAAGCTGGCGAGGAAGCCTGCCTGCTGCTGGCCTTGGCGCGGGTGGAGCAGGACGCCGGGCGGCTGGAGGAGAGCGAGCGACTGTTCCAGCAGGCCATCGCCCTCTACCCCGACCATCTACCAGCCAGGCTGGGGTTGGCCGAGCTGCAGCTGCAGGCCAACCGTCCTGAGCAGGCCTACTGGACCCTGCAGCGAGCCCTACCCACGCGGGAGCCGGCGGTGTACTGGCAGCTGGCCAGAGCGGCAGCGGCGGCCGGCCGCGGCAAGGAGCCGCAGCTGGCCATGGCCGAGTATTATGAATTGCGCGGCGACCTCGACGCGGCGCTGCAGCAGCTGCAGCAAATCCTCAACGACCCCGCCGCCAGCCCGCACGACACGGCTCGCGCCAGCTCGCGCAAGGAGCGGCTGCTGCGGGAGCGGGAGCGGCAGCTGCGACAGTGAGTTTGGACCGGGCCCGAGCCGAGCACAGCGAGCATGAACCAGAACGACATCACCGCCATCTTGGAGCGCCTGTTCCGCGAGGCGCAGCGCGCCGTCGCCGACCTCGGCGAGTTCGGACGCCTCGTGCAGGAAGGCGATCTAGAGGCGCTGCCGCAACACTTGCGGCAGCGCAGCCAACATTTCTTTCTCAGCTTGCGGCGCCAACTGCAGGACCAAACCCTGCCCTGGCTCACCATGCTGCGCACCTGGGCCAAGGCGACCGACGGCGCCACTCCGGCCGAGATCCTGCTGACCCCGCTAAGCTGGTGGCAGTCGCAGGCAAGCGGCGAAGAGGCCAGCACGGCCGAGACCGGATCCCAGCAGGCACGGGTCGAGGCCCTAGCAGCAGAGCTGGCGGCGGCCCGCGACGCCTACCTGGAGCTGCTACAGGATGCAGCCGATCAGGCTGCCGAGCGCTTCGGCGAACGGCTGCGCGGACTGGATCCGGAGCAGCTCGACATCCGCCGGCTCTATCAACACTGGCTGGACACCGCCGAAGAAGCCTATGAAGAGACTATAGCCAGCGAGGCCTTCGCCAGCGCCACCGGCCGGCTGGCTAATGCCTGGAGTGAGCTTTTGCTGCTGCTGCAGGACGGTCTGGATCGGGTGCTGGCACAGGCCGGCCTGCCGACCCGCCGCGAGCTGAACGAAACCCAGGTCCAGATACAGGAGCTGCGCCGCCAGCAGCGGCAGCGCGAGCGTCGGCTGCAGGCCGAGATCGCGGAACTGCGGGCTGCGCTCGACAGGCTACTGACGGGGACAACCTCAGCCGATCAAGCACCATGAAGCTGGACTCTGCCCGCATCGCTCAGGAACTGGACCAGGCCCGGCAGCGCCTGAATCGGCTAAGCCGCGCCAGCGCCTCGTTGCGGCCCCTGCGCTCGCCCGCCACGCCACGACGCGCCATCTGGCGCTGCGACACTGCCACCCTCTATCACTACGGCGCGGATGGCGCCGGGGACGCGCCGCCGCTGCTGGTTGTCTATTCGCTGATCAACCGGCCGGATATCCTCGATTTCTCCCCCCAGCGCTCCATGCTGGGCTCGCTGCGCGCTGCTGGCATCGACGTTTACCTGCTCGACTGGGGCCGTCCCGGGCCTAGCCACCGCTACATGAGCCTGGAAGACTACATCGACGGTCTGCTGTATGACGCCGTCGCCGAGATCCGCCGACGCAGCGGCGGCCCGATTTCCCTGCTCGGCGTCTGTCAAGGCGGCACCATGGCGCTTTGCTATGCGGCGCTGTATCCCGAGCAGGTCGCAAAGCTGGTGACCGTCGTCACGCCGGTCGACTTCCACGCCGGCAACGCCAGCATGTACCACCTTGCCAAATACGTCGACTTCGACCGCTTCGCGGCCGCCTACGGCACCATCCCCGCCGGCGTATTGAATGTCGCCTATGTGGGCCTCAAGCCTTTCCGCATCGTCGCCCAGCGTTACGTCGACATGTTGGAGTTCGCGACCAGCCCGGATGCGCTGGCCGAATTCATGCGCATGGAGCAATGGATGTACGACAGCCCGGACCAGGCCGGCGCGGCCTTTCGCGAGTTCGCCCAGCACTTCTACCAGAACAACGACCTGATCCACGGCCGCTTCACCATTGCCGGCCGCCCCGTCCGGTTGGACCGACTGGAGCTACCCATCTTCAACATCTACGCCAACGACGACCATCTGGTACCCGTGCCGTCGGCGCGGGCATTGGGCAAGCACGTGGCCAGCCGCGACTATCGCGAAGCCGAGGTCGCGGGCGGGCACCTGGCGGTCTTTGTCACCCGCCGCGCCCACACCCATCTTTATCCGGCGGTAGCGGAGTGGCTGTGCAGCTGAAGCCCCATTCGCAACGGCCAGCCTCCTTTTTGCGCTGCAGCATCGAAAGTTCTTGCAAAACCTCCCACGCTGAATACAGTAAAAGCTAAATTGCGTGCCTCGGGGGATCAAACGGCGGCACGCAGGCGAATCCCCAAGCGGGGAAGGAGGGGTAGCGCCAAGAGGAGGGCGTTGCCAGGAGGAGTAGAAAAGCCCGTAGTGGCTACAACTTACAAGCGCTTCCGCTCGCTTACGAGCGCATGACAACGTAAAACGAGAAAACCAACAAGAAAGCGCAAACCTGCCGAGGAGTAGACGTCAAGTCTTACTCCCATTTTTTTGCCGCCCCCTGCTGCAGCGCAGCAGGGGGCGGATTCAATTGCAAATCGATTTCGTTCGCAATTGTCGCGGCAGGTTCTGCTAGAAGCTGCAGAACTGCGCGCCGTTGACAGGGATCAGGGCGCCATTGATGTAATCGGCGTCGTCAGCCACCAAGAACAGCACCACCCGGGCGATGTCGTGCGGCTGCCCTAGGCGGCCGGACGGCAGGCTCTTGATGATCTCGTTGCGCACGTCCTCCGGGATGGCGGCCGTCATCTCGGTCTCAATATAGCCAGGCGCAATGGAGTTGACGGTGATGTTCTTACGCGCGCTCTCCTTCGCCAGCGCCATGGTGAAGCCGTGCAGGCCGGCCTTGGAGGCAGAATAGTTGGTCTGGCCAAACTGGCCGGTCTGGCCGTTGATGGAGGAGATGTTGACGATGCGCCCGAAGCCCCGCTCGCGCATGCCCTGGATGAACTGGCGGGTGACATTGAAAGCGCTGTTGAGATTGACCCCGATCACGGCATCCCAATTGGCCTTGTCCATCTTGTGCAGGAAGCTGTCGCGGGTGATGCCGGCGCAGTTGACCAGAATCTCAACCGGCCCGACCTCGGCCTCGACCTTTTGCGCCATCTGACGGCAGGACTCAAAGTCGGAGACGTCGCACTGTACCCAGTGGATGTCGTAACCTTCGCTCTTGCGGGCGGCCTGCCACTCGCGGATCTTCTCCTTATCCGGATCCACGCAGGTCGTCACCACCCGATAGCCGGCGGCAGCCAGCTGTCTGCAGATCTCGGTGCCAATGCCGCCGTTGCCCCCGGTAACCAACGCAACACGATTCGTCATTTCCGCTTCCCCATGCCTGTTGTTCATGCTCACGGCAGGATGACCGCAGGCTCTAGGAGGCTCTCACACAACCCGCGCAGCGGCGCTGCGCCGGCTGGGTCAGAGACTCTTAGTGCACTGCACCATGAAAGGGCTGCATCATAGGAACGGACTCGTTCCACTGTCAACGAGCGGGGAAGCGGGATTTTCCGGTCGGAATCTGCGCGGCCGGGCCGGCCGTCAACGCGGCGACCGCTGCTTGGGCTCGTTTCCGCCGCGGCCCGGCGAGGGCGATCTGCGGCCGGGATCCATGTCGCCGCCCAGCCCCGCCATCGCCTGCCAGAAGGCCAGATTGCGCTCGGCGATCTGGGCCAACATGCTCATCGGCGTACCCTCCATGAGAGTGCGAGCCTGCTCGCGGAACAGCCGCTGCTGCTCCATCCACAGCTGCATGCTCTTCTCCAGGAAGCTGGTGAGCATGTCCTGCTCGTTGCCGCCGTAGGCGCGGATCACCTTGGCCAGCAGCTCGGTGCTGAAGATCGGCTCGCCTTCCTGCTCCTCTTCAGCGATGATTTGCAGCAGCACGCTGCGGGTGATGTCGGCCTTGGTCTTGGTGTCGATGACCTCGAAATCGACTCCATCCAACACCAAGTTCTTGACGTCTGCCAGAGTGATGTAGCTGCTGATCGCCGTGTCATACAGTCGGCGATTGGGGTACTTCTTGATGAGCCTTTTCATGCGACTGCTTCCTGTCCGCAGCAATGCGGGCTGACCCAGCGTTAGCAACCACAGCCGCGGGCTGACAGCCTTTGCGCGGTGCAGCATGGACGTTTTTCAAAGATAGGCAGAGCTTACGGACGGTGTCAAGCAAATTATCCGCGCTGCAACAAAAACCATGCTGCAACGCGGAATCGCCTGCCCGCGACGCCCTGCCACGGCTCACGCCCGCGCCCTTTCGACCAAGCTCAGGAAGGGCCGCGCCTTGTGCAGGGTCTCCTCGAATTCCGCCTCGGCTCGGGAGTCGGCCACCAGCCCGCCGCCGGCCCAATAGCTGACCAGGCCGTCGCGGCAGACGGCGGTGCGGATGGCGATGCTGCTGTCCATGCGACCGTCGTCGCTCAGGTACGCGATGCTGCCGCAATAGATGCCACGGCTGGCCGGCTCCAACCGGTCGATGATCTCCATGGCGCGGCGCTTGGGCGCGCCGGTGATGGAGCCCCCAGGCAGGCAGGCGGCCAGCAGGTCGACCGCGCCCAGGCCCGGACCCAATCTGCCCTGCACCGTGCTGACCAGATGATGGACGTTGGGGTGGCTCTCGACGACGCACAGCTGTGGCACCGTCACGCTGCCGGGGCGACAGACCTTGCCCAGATCGTTGCGCAGCAAGTCGACGATCATGACGTTCTCCGCCTGATCCTTGCCGCTGCCGCGCAGCGCCTCGGCCTCGGCGGCGTCCAGCACCGGCTCCTCCCGCCGCGGCCGGGTGCCCTTGATGGGCCGGCTCTCGGCCAGCTCGCCCTCAAGCAGCAGAAAGCGCTCGGGCGAGACGCTGAGGATACTGACGAAAGGCAGCTCCAGGTAGGCTCCGTAGGGAGCGGGCGTGATGCTGCGCAGCTGCAGATAGGCGCTCCAGGGGTCGCCCCGGTAACGGGCCTGGAAACGGCGGGCCAGGTTGACCTGGTAGCAGTCGCCGGCGCGCAAGTGGGCTTGCACCTGCGCGAAGGCGTGGCGGTAGGCGCTCCACCCCGGCTCGGCCGTCACGCTGCCGGCCTCGACGATGAAGGGCCGCGGCGGCTCGGGCGCCGTCGCCAGCCGCGCCAGCAGGTCGGGCAGCACGGCCCTTGCGTCCTCGCGCCCCACCCACCAGCTGCGCCGCGCCCGATGGTCGCTGATCAGAGCCCAGTCGTAAAAGCCCAGCGCCAGTTCGGGCAAGCCCGACTGTCTGTGACAGCTGGCGACTTGCTGCAGCCGGGCGCCCAGCTCGTAGCTGAAATAGCCCGCCGCACCGCCGCAGAAAGGCGGCGCCGACTCGGGCAAACGCCGGCGGGCCAACTCCTGCCGCAGCAGCGCCAGCGGCTCGCTCGACTGCGCCAGCGGCCGCCCGGCGGCATCGCGCAGCACGGCGCGCCCCTTCACGCTGACCAGGGTACGGCTCGGCGCCGCCACGACGATGTCGTAGCGGCCGGCGGCGCCGGTCGCGGAAGCTCCGCTGTCGAACCACTGCGGCCAGGGCAGCGAGCGCACTACGGCCAGCAGCCGATCGCCCGGAATCAGTTGCGGAAAGTCATGAAACGCTAGCAAAAATGGTGACCTGCTGAGTCAAAAGGCAAAGAAGGCGTTATACTCGCCGCCAAAAGTCGCGGCAAGGACTGCACTGCCTACAACAAAAACTTAGCTGAGTTGGAGGAACGAATGGTCGAGCACACGAGCCCTGCAGAATTTTACGATTCCCGGCCCTGGAAGGATGAATACGGCCCAGGCATTTCCCCCGAGCTGGTTCCCCTACCCTACAAAAACCTGGGTGAGCTGGTGCGGCAAGCCTGCATCGAGTATGCGGCGAAAACCGCCTTCACCATCTGTCTCGACAACGGCATGACGGCCAGCCTGAAATACCACAAGGTGGACGTCCTCTCCGATCAGTTCGCCGCCTACCTGCGCCACGAGCTCAAACTGCAGCCGGAGGACAGGGTCGCCATCCAGCTGCCCAACTGCCTCAGCTACCCGGTGGCCGCGTTCGGGATCTTCAAGGCCGGCTGCGTGCTGGTGAACGTCAATCCGCTTTACACCGCGGACGAGATGAATCACCAGCTCAAGGACAGCGGCGCCAAGGTGCTGCTAATCATCGACATGTTCGCCAACAAGCTGGGCCAGGCGCTCAGGGGCACCAACGTCGAGAAGGTGCTGCTAGTCAGCATCGCCGAGTTCTTCCCGAAACTGACCGGCGCCCTGGTCAAGACGGTGCTCAAGCTGAAGAAGCAAATCCCCGCCCCCACCGCCCCGGCCGAGACCTTCGCCAGCGCGCTGGCCGCCGGCAAGCGCCATCTCAAGGCCGCCGGCCCCGTGCCTAACGACCGCGGCCGCGACGACCTGGCCGTGCTGCAGTACACCGGCGGCACCACCGGGGTCGCCAAGGGCGCCATGCTGACCCACGGCAACCTCCTCTCCAACCTGGCGCAGTCGCTGACGGTCGCCGGCGACGTCAACCGGCCCGGCGAGGAGGTCGTGCTGACGGCCCTGCCGCTCTACCACATATTCGCCTTCACCTATAACCTGCTGTCGTTCTTCCAGATCGGCGGCCACAACATCCTGATTCCGTCGCCGCGGCCGGTCAGCAACCTCAAGCCGGCGTTCGAGAAGTTCCAAATCACCCGCGCCTCCGGCGTCAACGTGCTGTTCGCCGGCCTGCTGCGGGAGGAGTGGTTCCGCACCAATCCACCTCGCCACCTGGAGATCACCATCAGCGGCGGCACTGCGCTGCACTCAGCCATCGCCGAGGAGTGGCAAAAGGTGGTGGGCGGCAAGATCCTGGAGGGCTACGGCCTGTCCGAGACTAGCCCAACGCTGGCGGTCAACCCGATCAAAGGCGAGAACCGGATCGGCACCATCGGCATTCCCATGCCGAGCACCGAGATCCGCATCGTCGACGAGCAGGGCAATCCCGTGCCGCCCGGCCAACCGGGCGAGCTGGTCGCGCGCGGCCCGCAGGTATTCAAGGGCTACTGGAACCGGCCGGAGGAGACTGAGGCGGCCATGCGCGACGGCTGGTTCCACACCGGCGACATCGCCATCATGGACGAGCGCGGCTATCTGCGTATCGTCGATCGCAAGAAGGACTTGATCGACGTCAGCGGCTTCAACGTCTATCCCAACGAGGTCGAGGACTGCATCGCCCGCATTCCGGCGGTCGCCGAGGTCGCGGTCATCGGCGTTCCCCTGCCGGAAGGTGGCGAGCGGGTGCGGGCCTACGTGGTCTCCACTGACCCCAACCTCACCGAGGAGGACGTCATCAAGCACTGCCGGCAGCATCTCACCGCCTACAAGGTGCCTAAGGAAGTCATCTTTCGCGAGGAACTGCCCAAGACGCCGGTGGGCAAGGTGCTGCGCAAGGACTTGCGCGCGGAAGTCCTGCGGGAGATCGGCAAGACCTGAGCCGCCGCCCCAGCGAAGCCCGGCTCGGCCGGGCTTTTTCATGCCTGCTCCTGAGACCCGCGAGAGGGGCCGGCGCCTAGCCCAGCAGCAGCCGCTGCACCTCGGCAATTTCCTCGCGCGCCTCGTCAAGAATGGCGCGGCCGCTGTCGACATCGAGCCGGTCCAGACCCAGCGCCGCATAGGCCGGTACCTCCCGCGGCGTGGGCAAGCCGCCCACGCCGGCAGCGGCGTGCAGCTGGGAGACGATGATCAGATCGCAGTAATCGCCCGCGCCCCCGTGCCGGCGCTGCCATTGGCGAGCGTGCAGCGCCATGGTCACCATGTCGTCAGGGAAATTCCAGCGCCGCAGGATCATGGCGCCGATCTCGCCCCGGTAGGCATCGATGGTGGCCTCCAGCAGGCCGGGGTCGCGGACCAACTCGTCATACTCGTAGGCATTGGCCAGCATCGGAACCACGCCGATGTCGTGCACCAGTCCGGCCAGCAGCGCCCGATCCGAAGAGAAGCCTGTCAGCCGCCGCCCCAGCCCCGCGGCGACGGCCGCCACCAGGGTGCTGCGCATCCACAGTTCCACCATGCGCTTGTTGAGCAGCGGGCTGCGGCTGCGGAATACCTGGCGCATGGTCACCGCCAGAACGATCTCGCGCACCCGCTCCAGGCCGAGGCGGGCAATGGCTGCGGTGAGGCTGTCAGCCGGGCGACTGCCGCCATACAGCGAGCTGTTGGCGACCTTGATCAATTGGGTGGCCACGGCCGGATCGGCTTGAATGATCTTGGCGACGTCGGCCGCGCTGGTGTCGACCTTGGCGACCGCCTCGCGCACCCGCACCGCGATGTCGGGCATGCTCGGCAGGCTCAGCCTCTCCTCCACCAGATCCTGGATCAGGCGATAGAACAACCGGCTGCCGGCCTCGCCCTCCTCGGCATCTATCGCTGTCACCTCGATCGCCGGCGGCCGCACCTGCTCCAAAAGGGACTGCAGCAAGGCGGTAGGGAAGCGCAACAGGCGGCAATCGGTCCCGGCGATGGCGGTCTCGTCATGGGGCTGGGAGAAGCCGAGCGGACAGTCGGCGATGGCGGCGTTGCCAGTGCCGACCAGGGTCCGGTTGGACAAGCCGCCGTCGGTCAGCAGCAGCGTGCCGGATATCAGGAAACGCGTCCAGGGATCCTGCTCTCCTTTGCGATAAACCACTGCGCGCGCCGGCACGTCCTCGTACTCGGCTTGCTCCAGCAGGGCTTGCAGCGCGGCCTGATCGAGTTCCCGCAGCAGCGTCAGGTGTTCAAGAGCGGATACCGGGATCATTCCGATGACGTCACGCGTTTTTGTTGGTCGTCTTGCAGGCTGAAAGTATCACAGAGTCCCAGCAGGCGCAGCCGGCCAGGTCACATCTAGGGCAGGTTCCGGATCGGCAGCTCGATCTCCTGCCACCCGATCTCTCGCACCAGCTCCAGCTCCGGCGTCCGCTCCGGGCTCGGCCGCAGCCGGACGTGGTACATCGGCTGCAGCGCCTGGTGGTCCTCCGGCCGCATCACCAGCCGCCCCTTGGGTGAATCAAAGCTCAGCCCTTCCATGGCCTCGATCAGCGCTTCGGTATCGGTGGAGCCGGCACGCTCGAGAGCGGAGACGATGAATAGCGCCTGCGCCATGCCCTGCGCCACCAACGCGCTGGGCGGGCTGTTGAAGCGCCGGAAATGCTGGGTCACCAACCAGTCGTTGACGGGATTGGCCGGGCCGCGGTAGTGGTAGTCGATCGCGCTTTCCACCGCCGGCAAGCGCCGCAGCAGCTCGGCCGGCAGCGCGATGCTGCCGCCCAGCGTGAGCTTGATGCCGGGATAGGCCTGCGCCGATTCCGGCAGGCTAGCGAACGGGTGTCCGCCGCCGGCCCAGATGGCGAAAATGTACTTGTCCGCGCAGGCGCCGCGATCGACCAGCGCCTCCAACAGGCGCCGCATGGCGCCTTCGGCGCTGTTGTCGCCGGCAGCGCCGTATTCCTCGCGATAGACGACCGCACCGCGCCGGTTGGCGGCCTGCCGGTACACCGCCAGGCCGTCGCGACCAAAGGCGTAGTCCTGGGCGATGGCGGCAATACAGACGCCGGGGCGGGCGGCGACGACGGCGTTGGCGATCAGCTCCTGCGACCAGCTCCGCCCCACGCGGAACACGTAGCGATTCCAGGCCGAGCTGGTAACGGCATCGGCGGCGCTCTCGGCGATCAGAATGCGCCGGAAATCCTCCGCGACCGCCACCGCGCCCAGCACCGCCGCCGCGGCCAGCGGCCCGACTGCCAGCACCGCTCCGTCTCCCGCATACGCCTCGGCCAGCAGGCTGCGCACCTGGTCCGGACGCGAGCGGCTATCCTTTCCGATCAGCTCCAGCGGCCGCCCCAGCACCTGCCAGGTCCCTTCGGTGGCGTACTCGAACCCCAGCTGCATCCCCAGTTGCAGCTGCCGGCCATGCTCTGCCAGCGCGCCCGTGGCATCGTAGACGTGCGCAATCCGTATGGGCTCGGCTGCCGCCGCCACCCCGCTTGCCAACGCCAAAATCAGCAGGATCCTGTCAAGCACTCCGCCGCCTCGCCCGTTCGCTTCGCTCATCCCCCGCCAGGGCACCGGATCCGCGCCTCGAAGGCCCCTCCCATGCTAAGCTTGCCAGCCATACTGGCCAGAGGTTAAGAGGCAGTTATGGCAGGACACAGTAAGTGGGCAAACATCCAGCATCGGAAAAAAGCCCAGGATGCGAAACGCGGTAAGATTTTCACCAAGCTCATTCGTGAAGTCACCGTCGCCGCCCGCCTCGGCGGTCCAGACCCGGCCAGCAACCCGCGGTTGCGGCTGGCCATGGACCGCGCGTTCGCGGCCAACATGCCCAAGGATACGCTGGAACGGGCTATCAAGCGCGGCGCTGGCCTAGACGAAAACGTCAACTACGAGCAGGTGCGCTATGAGGGCTATGGTCCCGGCGGCTCGGCCATCATGGTCGACTGCATGACCGACAACCGCAACCGCACGGTGGCCGAAGTGCGCCATGCCTTCAACAAGCACGGCGGCAACCTGGGCACCGACGGCTGCGTCGCCTATCTGTTTAAGGAAGCCGGTATCCTGACCTACGCCCCCGGCAGCGACGAGGACGCCATCATGGAAGTGGCACTAGAAGCCGGCGCAGAGGACATCATCAACAACGATGACGGCTCTCTGGAGGTGATCACCACTCCCGAGAGCTACCAGCAGGTCAAGTCCGCGCTGGAATCCGCCGGCTTGGTGCCGGCCGATGCCGACGTCACCATGCGGCCGGAGACCACGGTGGCGATCGCCGGCGAGGACGCCGTCGCCACCCTCAAGCTGCTGGAGATGCTGGAAGACCTGGATGACGTCCAGAACGTCTACACCAATGCCGAGATCGATCAGGAAGCCTATGCCGCGAGCTGACCGGGGCGTGCTCGCGGCGCTGACCTGGCGGAGCGGCTGATGGCGCGCATCCTTGGCATAGATCCGGGCTCGCGGATCACCGGCTACGGCGTAATCGACTGCGAGGGCTCGACGCTGCGGCACGTCGCCCATGGCACCATCCGCACTGCGGATGGGCCATTCCCGCTGCGGCTGCGCAGCATCTTCGAGCAGTTGTCGCAAGTCCTCGACGAGCACCGCCCGGACGCCGTCGCGGTCGAGCAGGTCTTCGTCAACCGCAATGCTGACTCCGCCCTCAAGCTAGGCCAAGCCCGCGGAGCGGCCATCTGTGCCGTCGTGGTCCGCGACTTGACGGTGGCCGAATACGCGCCCACCGAGATCAAGCAGGCCGTGGTCGGAACCGGCAGAGCCAGCAAGGAGCAAGTTCAGTTCATGGTGCGCACGCTGCTGAAGCTCGGCAGCCTGGTGCAGCCGGATGCCGCCGATGCGCTGGCGGTCGCCCTGTGCCACCACCAGCACCAGCCGCTGCGGCAGCGCCTGGCGCGGCTGCGGGGGTGCAAGGCATGATCGGGCGTCTGTGGGGCATCCTCGTTGAGAAGCGGCCCCCTTGGTTGCTGATCGACGTCAACGGTGTCGGCTACGAGGTGGAAGCGCCGATGTCGACCTTCTACGACTTGCCGGCGATCGGCGACAAGGTGACACTTTATACCCACCTTGCGGTCAAAGACGATGCCCACAATCTGTACGGCTTTGCCACCGAGCAGGAACGCGCGCTGTTTCGCAGCCTGATCCGGGTCAGCGGGATAGGCCCGCGCATCGCTCTGGGAATCCTATCAGGGATCAGGCCGGAAGATTTCGTGCGCTGCATCGAGCAGCAGGACATCGCCACCCTCACCCGGCTGCCCGGCATCGGCAAGAAAACCGCAGAACGGCTGCTGCTGGAGCTGGGGGATCGGGTCGTGACGCTGACCGGCTTGCCGCCGGCCACGCCCGGGACCGCGCCGGCGGCCGTTGCCGGCGACCCGCTGGCAGAGGCCGTCAGCGCGCTGATCGCGCTGGGCTACAAGCCTGCCGAATCGGCGCGTCTGATCCAGGGCATCAGCGCAGAAGGCAAGACCACCGAGCAAATCATCCGCCTTGCCCTGCAGAAGGCGGTCCGGTAGCGGAAACCATGCAAGACAGCGATCGTCTGATCACCGCCCACGCGCTTCCTGACGACGAGGCATTGGACCATGCCATCCGCCCCAAGACGCTGGCGGAGTACATCGGCCAGCCGGCAGTCCGGGAGCAGATGGAGATCTTCATCCATGCCGCCCGCAAGCGGCGGGAAGCGTTGGATCATGTGCTGATCTTCGGCCCTCCCGGGCTGGGCAAAACTACCCTGGCTCACATCATCGCCAACGAGCTGGGCGTCAACCTGCGCCAGACCTCGGGCCCGGTGCTCGACAAGCCGGGCGACCTGGCCGCCATCCTGACCAACCTCGAGCCCTACGACGTCCTCTTCGTCGACGAGATCCACCGCCTCAGCCCCGTGGTGGAGGAGGTGCTGTATCCGGCGATGGAAGATTACAGCATCGACATCGTCATCGGCGAAGGCCCCGCGGCCCGCTCCATCAAGCTGGACCTGCCGCCCTTTACCCTGGTAGGCGCGACCACCCGGGCCGGGCTGCTGACAGCGCCGCTGCGCGATCGCTTCGGCATCGTCCAGCGGCTGGAGTACTACTCCGTCGAGGACCTGACCACCATTGTCCAGCGTTCGGCCCGGCTGCTGGGCGTCGACACCACGCCGGCAGGCGCGGCCGAGCTGGCGCGACGCGCTCGCGGCACGCCCCGCATCGCCAACCGGCTGCTGCGGCGCGTGCGCGACTACGCCGAAGTGCGCGCCGACGGCCGCATCACAGAGCAGGTCGCCAAGCAGGCCATGGACCTGTTCAACGTCGACGTGAACGGCTTCGACGACCAGGATCGCCGCCTGCTGCTGACCATCATCGAAAAATTCGACGGCGGACCGGTCGGCCTCGACAACCTGGCGGCCGCTATCGGCGAGGACCGCGGCACTATCGAGGAAGTACTGGAGCCCTATTTGATCCAGCAGGGCTACATCATGCGCACGCCGCGCGGCCGGGTAGCGACCCGCAACACGTATTTGCATTTCGGCCTCGATTTTCCCGCCGGGGGGGCGGCCCGGGATCTGTTCGACCCGCCGTCGGAGTAATCCGCCCATGTCTCCGCGGCTGCTGCAACGGCTTCGAAGGTAAGCGCCCTGTACCAGCCCAAGACGACATTACGGCTGATTCTCTACGGCTTCGGCTTCGTCACACTGCCGCTGGTGATCGCGCTTGCGCTGGCGGTGCTCTACATTGATCGCCTGGTCGACCAAAGCCAGAACGCCGTCTACCAGGCGGTCGAGGCCACTCGCGGCAGCCGCCTGTTGATCAGCCAGCTCAACGCCATGGAGCGCTATGCGCGACAGTACTTGGTGCTGCGCGATGCCGCCCTGCTGGAGGCCTACCAGACCTCACGCGAGGACTTCCAGGCAACCTCGCGGCAATTGCTGGCGCTGACCCGCGGCAGCGAGCAGGAGCGGCAGGTAGCGACCCTCATCGCGACCGAGCAGAAACTGTTCGAGCGCTTCAGCAAAAGCGACCTGCAAGCGGCAGACGCCGACCAGCTGCTTGCCGACGGCTTCGGCGATCTGGCCGAGCAGGCGCGCGGCATCCTCAACGTCAGCAGTCGCCTCATCGACCACCAGGTGGAAATCCTGAGCCGGACCGCCAGTGAAGCCCAGCGCGTGCTATTCGGCCTGGCCTTTGCGCTGGTGCCCTTGACGCTGCTCTCGGTGGCGGGTTTCACCACCCTGATCGCCCAACCCATCCGCCAGGTGGTCCACGCCATCCGCCGCCTCGGCAGCGGCAACTTCGACGATCCCATCAGCGTCTCCGGCCCCAAGGACCTGCAGCATCTGGGCCACCAGCTCGACTGGCTGCGGCAGCGGCTGAGCGACCTGGAGCAGCAAAAGGCGAAATTCCTGCAGCACATCTCGCACGAACTCAAAACGCCGCTAACCGCCATCCGCGAGAGCGTCGATCTGATCGCCGACGGCGTGGTCGGCCCGCTCAACGAGCAGCAGCAAGAAATCGCCGGCATCCTCGAGTCCAACGCCCGTCAGCTGCAAGGCCTGATCGAGGATTTGCTCGACTTCGGCACCGCTCAGAGCCACACCCCGCCGCTTTATCTGACCCGGGTGCCGCTGAAGCCGTTGGTCAACGGCATCGTCAAGAACCACAAGCCCACCCTGCTGAGCAAGCAAATCTCGCTGGAGAGCCGGCTGGCCGACGTTAGCCTGCTGGGCGACCGGGACAAGCTGGCGACGGTGGTCGACAATCTGCTGTCGAATGCCATCAAGTTCACCCCCGTCGGCGGCCGGATAGAGATAGACTTAAAGAAGGAAAACGGCCAGGCGATCCTCGAAGTAACCGACTCCGGCCCCGGGATAGAGCGCGACGAATGGGAGCGGGTGTTCGAAGCCTTCTACCAGGGACGGCGCCGGCCGACGGGTTACGTCAAAGGCTCCGGTCTCGGGCTGTCCATCGCGCGCGAGTACGTGCTCGCCCATCAGGGCACCATCGCCGTGGTCGCGCATGATGGCCCTGGCGCCCGCCTGCGCGTCAGCCTACCGCTGGAGCTGGGACGGGAAGAACCATGAGACAGTTTTTACCGCGTCTGCTCGGGTGCGCCTCCATTCTGCTGCTGGCCGCCTGTGCGGCCCCCTCGGGCTGGCCGCCGGCGCAACCGGCCCAGCCGCTTCCGGCGCAGGACCGGGCCCTGCTTGAGCTGCTGGGCTATTACCAGGCCCTGGGTAACCGCTCCCTGGATGCGCTGGAGTCGGAGCGCCGTTTCCAGCAGGCGGCGCTGATCGCCGACCGCTGCAGCCAGTCGCGCATGCGGCTGGGATTGGTGCTGCTGAGGCTGCAGGAAGCCGGCGACTTGAACGAGCATGACGAGGAAGTCATGTATCCTTGTCTCCATGACAGCGGCGACGGCAGCGGCGTCCATCTGTTGGCCCAGCTCGTCCACCAGCAGTTGCAGGCACACGCCCGCAGCCGGATGCTGCAGCGGGATACGTCACGGACTCTGGAAGCCCTGATGAAGGACAATCAGGAACTTCGGCGGCAGGTCGATGGCCTCAAAGCCATAGAACGCAGTCTGCAGAACCGCCATCGTGAATAAGGACACAGCCGTGGAACAAACCGCCCGAATCCTCGTCGTCGACGACGATCCGCATCTGCTGCGCCTGCTCTCGATCCGCCTGCAAACCGCCGGCTTCGAGCCGGTGACCGCAGAGAGCGCCGAAGCGGCGCTGGCCAAGCTGCCGGCCGTGCGGCCGTCGCTGATCATTACTGACTTGCGCATGGACGGCATGAACGGCATGGCGCTGTTCGAGACCGTGCGCAGCCGCTATCCGCTGCTGCCGGTCATCATCCTCACCGCGCACGGTTCCATCCCGGAAGCGGTGGAGGCAACTAAGCGCGGCGTGTTCGGCTTCCTGACCAAGCCGTTCGACAGCCAGATCCTGCTGGAGCAGGTACGCAGCGCGCTGGCCGTCTCCGGCGGCGTGGCGATCGACGAAGCGGAACAGAACGACGACTGGCGCGCCCATATCCTGACCCGCAGCCCGCTGATGGAGGACGTCCTCAGCCGCGCCCGCATGGTGGCCGCCAGCGAAGCCAGCGTGTTCATCCACGGCGAATCCGGCACCGGCAAAGAGCTGCTAGCCCAGGCCATCCACAAAGCCAGCCCACGCGCCGACCAGCCTTTCGTGGCGGTCAACTGCGGCGCCATCCCGGAGGCGTTGCTGGAGTCGGAGCTGTTCGGCCACAAGAAGGGCGCCTTCACCGGCGCCACCAAGGACCATGACGGCCTGTTCCTGTCGGCCGATGGCGGCACCCTGTTCCTGGACGAAATCGGCGACATGCCACTGTCGCTGCAAGTCAAGCTGCTGCGCGTGCTGCAGGAACGCATGGTGCGCCCGGTCGGTTCGACGCGGGCCATCCCGGTGGACGTGCGCATCATCTCCGCCACCCATCGCGACCTGACCGAAGAGATGATGGCCGGGCGCTTCCGGGAAGACCTCTATTACCGTCTCAACGTGGTCACGCTGGAGCTGCCGCCTCTGAGCGCGCGGCGGGAGGACATCCCGCTGCTGGCCAATCACTTCCTGTGTCAAATGGCGGAGAAATACGACAAGCCGCTCAGCGGCTTCGCCAGCGAGGCCATGGAGCGTCTGGTCAGCGCCCCCTGGCCCGGCAACGTGCGCCAGCTCTACAACCTGGTTGAGCAGGTCGCCATCCTGTCCACCACGCCGGTGGTACCGGAAGCGCTTGTGCAAAAGGCACTGCGCGACGACAGCACCGATCTACCGCCGTTCGCCGACGCCCGCCGCGACTTCGAGCGCGACTACCTGGTGAAGCTGCTGCAGATCACCGAGGGCAACGTCAGCAAGGCCGCCCGGCTGGCCAAGCGCAACCGTACCGAGTTCTACAAGCTGCTCAACCGCCACGACATCAACCCGGCGGTATTCAAACAGATGCAAAGCTAGGGGCTAGTCCGCACGCGCCTCCAGGCGCAGCACCGCATCCAGATACTGCGCACCGACCGGGCGGTGACTGATCAGGATCAGGGTGTGCCCATCCAGCGTCTCGCGCAAGCCGGCCATCACGGCCTCGGCGGTCGGCCCATCCAGCCCTTCGAACGGCTCATCCAGAATGGTGATCGGGGCGCGCGCCAGCACCGCGCGCGCCAGCACCAAGCGGCGGGCCTGGCCGCCGGACAGCCCGGCCCCGTACTCCCCGATCAAGGTCTCCAGTCCCTGCGGCAGGGCCCGCACCACAGCATCCAGCTGCACTGCGGCCAGCGCTTCCCAGAACGCGGCCTCGTCGGCCTCGGGCCGGGCCAGGCGCAGGTTGTCAGCCACACTGGCATTGAACAGGTAAGGCTGCTGCTCGACATAGTGCAGCGTGCGGCGCAGTGTGGGCTCATCGTAGGCTTCAATGGGCCGGCCGTCGAGCAGGATCGCGCCCTGCTGCGGCTGCAGCAGCCGCGCCAGCAAGCGCGCAAGCGTAGTCTTGCCGCTGCCGGACTCGCCCTGTAACCCCAGCCATCGGCCATAGGGCAGGCGGAAATCGACTCCCGCCAGACCGTGCGTGCGTCCCGGATAGCGGAAGCTCAAACCCCGCACCTCCAGCTCCGGCGTCCGCGAGGGCTGAGGCCCCTGCGGCGGGAACGCCGCCACCGGCGGCTCTGCGCCCAGCTCGTTCACCCGCTGCAGCGCGGCCCGTCCCTGGGCGGCCGCCTGGAAGGCTGCCGGCAGCGGCGCCAGGGCCTCCTGCAGGCCGAGCACAGCCAGCACCGCCATGGTCAGGAAGGGCCCGGCCTTGACCTGGCTAACACCGCCAGTGAGCATGCTCCAGACAGCCAGCCCCAGCAGCCCGGCCAGCAGCGCCTGGCCCACGGCCGTCGCCAGGCTCTGTCGGAACTGGGCGTCCAGCACCCGCTGGTCGGCGGCGTCCAGCAGCTGCCGCCGCCGCTCCCAGACGCCGTGCAAATGTAGGCTGATCATCCCGGCCAGCGACTCGATGAGCAGATCGCGCCGCTCACCGGCATGGCGCCGCTGCTGCGCTCCCAGATGGCTGGCCAGCAGCGCCAGCAGCAGCGGCAGGGCCACCGCGCCCAGCAACAGCCAGGGCAAGGCACGCAGCATTAGCGTCGCCGACTGCCAATAAAGCAGTCCCAGCACCGTCAGCAGCACGACCAGTGCCCACAGCACCGGCGCCAGCAGCCGCAGCGGCAGCTCGTCCAGGGTGTCGACGTCGGCCACCACCCGCTCCAGCAGCTCGCCGCTGCTGAGGCGGGGACTGGGCAGCCGCGGCAACAGGCGCCGGTAGACCTGGCTGCGGAGGCTGCTCAGCAACCGCAGCACGGCGTCGTGCGAGGCCAGCCGCTCGCCATAGCGCCCGGCAGTGCGGAGGATGGCGCTCAGCCGGATCAGGGCGCCGGGGCGGAAGATGTCGAACTGGGCGGCCGCCGCGGCGCTCAGGCCGGCCAGCGCCGCGGCGCTGATGAACCAGCCGGACAGCGCCAGCAGCCCCAGCGCCGCCAGCAGCGTCACCAGCCCCAGCGCCAGGCCCAGACCGAAGCGCAGTCGCCAGCGCCACAACTGCCCCCAGAAACGGATCAGCGGCCCGCCACGCTCGCTCATGCGCCATCCTCCAGCTCGCGGAACAGCCGGCACAGCCTGCTATCGGCTCGCGCCAGCAGCGACTGCGGCGCGCCCTGCTCCACCAGCCGCCCCTGCTCCAGCACCAGTACACGGTCGACCCACTCCAGGTGGGCGCGGTCATGGGTCGCCAGCAAGACGCTACGGCCCTGGCTGGCCCGGGCCAGCTCGGCGCGCAAGGCGGCGCTGGTGTCGGCGTCGAGCTGCGCGGTCGGCTCATCCAGCAGCCACAGCGGCGCATCGCGCAGCAGCGCCCGCGCCAGCGCCAGCCGCTGCAGCTGGCCGCCGGACAGCCCCCGGCCGCCCTCGCCCAGCACCGTGTCGAGGCCATCCGGCAGGCTCGCCAGCAGTCCGCCCAACCCGGCCTGCCGCAGCACCGTCGCCAGCGCCGTGTCGTCGTACCCCTCCGCGCCCAGGGTGAGATTCTCACGCAGGCTGCCACGGAACCATTCCGGTCGCTGCCCCATCCAAGCCAGCACCCGCCACCAGCTCGCGCGTTCCAGCGTCGTCAAGTTAAGGCCGTTGGCCAGAATCCTGCCCTCGTTGGGCGCGGCGAAGCCGAGCACCAGGTTGAGTAGGCTGGACTTGCCGGCGCCGCTCTCACCCACCAGCGCGACTCGCTCGCCCGGGTTCAGGACGAAGGAAACTGCCTCGATGCCGATCCGCCCGTCCGGATAGCGCAGGGTGACGGCGTCGAATTCCAGCCGGATGCCGCCGACCGGCTGCGGCCAGCGGACGCTGGCCACTGCCGGCCGCCACTGGCCGGGCACGGCCTCGACCCGCATGATGGCCTGGGCCGCACCGATGGCCTGGGCGCGCGAATGGTACTCGGCGCCGAGCTGGCGCAGCGGCATGTAGAACTCCGGCGCCAGCATGAGGATAAACAGCGCGTCCTCCAGCCACATGTCCTCGCCGTAATGCCCCCAATGGAACCAGTCGAGCAGCGACAGCCCCAGGTATAGCGCTACCATGGCGATGGCAATCGAGGAGAACAGCTCCAGCACCGCCGAAGAGAGGAAGGCCAGGCGTAGCACCCCCATGGTGCGCTTGCGGTACTCCTCGGAAGCATGGGTTATCCAGCGCTCGCCCGTCTCGGCCCGCCCCAGCAACCGCAGGGTCGGCGCTCCGCGCAGCAGGTCGAGGAAACGACCGCCGCGCACGCCAAGGGCGACCGCCTGGCGCTCGCTGGCGGCGGCAGCGCCGCGCCCCACCAGCACCATGAACAGTGGGATCAGCGGCGCGGTAACCAGGAAGATCACAGCGGCCAGCCAGCTGCGCGGGGCGACGGCAGCGGCGATCAGCAGCGGCACGATGGCAGCCAGCCGGGTCTGCGGCAGATAACGCGCATAGTAGGCATCCAGCGCATCCACCTGTTCCAGCACCGTGGTGGACAGCTGGCCGTCGTTGCCGATGCCGGCCCGCAGCGGCCCCAGCTGCGCCAGCCGCTCCAGCAGCCGGCCGCGGACACGCCGCCGCACGGCCAGCCCAGCCTTGGCGCCGGCCCAGTCCTTGAGCGCCAGGAAGACGCTGCGGATCAGCACCAGGACCGGCACGACATACCAGAGCGTGGCCACCGGCGGCATGCGGCCGCCGACCCAGTCGGCGATGCAGCGGGCCAGCAGCGCGAACAGGACGATAGTGGCGACCGCCGCCAGCGCTCCGGCCCCGGTGCTCAACCGGGACCAGAGGCTGGCGGCGGTCGCCTCCTGCTTAAGCCAGGCTTCAGGGCTTGGGTGCGGGGCTGCCGTCATCGCGGCAGGCCCTACTCAGACCTGCCCTCTTCTCCAGGGTAACCCTGAAATTCCAGCCACATGGCATTGAGGATGCCGGCCGCGCAAGCCAGCAACACACCGAGTATCCAAGCGAAGTACCACATCGTCTGTTTCCTCTCAGTACATCGACGCCGAGTGCTCGCGCACGTCCTCAGCCGTGACCGGACCACGCATGACGCGGTACACCCAGCTGGTGTAGGCGATGACGATCGGCAGGAAGATGATCACCATCCAGAACATCCAGCGCAGCGTCAAGAGACTGGAGGTGGAATCCCACATCGTCAGGCTGTGGCCAGGCTCCAGGCTGGAGGGCATAAGGAACGGGAACATAGCCACGCCCGCTGTGAGCACCACGCAGCCCAGCGCTACCGAGCTGGCGATGAAGGCGAGCCCCGGCCGGGTGGCGGCCAGCTTCCAGGCCACGAACGCACCGACGAAGACCAGCGCCGGAATCACCCACAGCAGCGGATTGGCGCCGTAGTTTGCCAGCCAGGCACCGGCTTCGCGCACCACCTGCTTGGTGGTCGGGTTGGACGCTGCTTCGGTGCCGGCGAAGGCGACGATCCGGTAGCCGTCGATGCCAAGGGTCAGCCAAATGCCGGCCAGGGCGAAGGTGACGCACAGCGCCAGCGCCGAATAGCCGACCCAGCGCCGGGCCCGCTCGCGGATCTCGCCTTCGGTCTTGAGCTGCAGGAACACCGACCCCTGCAGCAACATCATCGACAAGCTGACCAGGCCCGCCAGCAAACCGTACGGATTGAGCAGGCCGAAGAAGCTGCCGTAATAGGTCACCCGCAGCTGCTCATCGAAGGAGAACGGCACGCCCTGCAACAAGTTGCCGAAGGCCACGCCGAACACGATCGAGGGCACGATGGCGCCCACGAACAGTGCCCAGTCCCAGACGTTGCGCCAGCGCGCATTCGGCAGCTTGCTGCGGTAGGAAAAGCCCACCGGCCGCAGAATCAGCGCAAACAGCGTCAGGATCAAGGCGATGAAGAAGCCGGAGAAGGCCGCCGAGTAGACCAGGGGGTAGGCGGCGAAGATCGCGCCACCCCCGAGGATCAGCCAGACCTGGTTTCCCTCCCAGGTCGGACCGACGGTGTTGATCAGCACCCGCCGCTCGTCGTCGGTACGAGCCACGATCGGCAGCAACGTGGCCACGCCGAGGTCGAATCCCTCCATCACGGCGAAGCCGATCAGCAGCACGCCGAGAAACAGCCACCAGATGACGCGTAGCGTCTCGTAGCTCATCAAGAACTGTATGAATTCCATGGTTGCTCTCCTTAAGCCTGTTCGGACGAGACCGGAGCGGCCGGTGCCGGCATGGGGCTGACGCCGGACGAAGGCTCACGTTCCTGCGTCTCGGTGGAGGCGTCCGCCGGGCCAAGCCGGATAAACTTGAGCATCAGGTACATCTCCACCACCAGCAGCACCGTGTACAGCAGGACGAAGCCGGTCAGGCTGAAGGCCAGATCGCTTACGGTCAGCGAGGACACCGACAGCCAGGTGGGCAGCACATCGCCAACGGTCCATGGCTGTCGGCCGACCTCGGCCACGAACCAGCCAGCCTCGGAGGCAATCCATGGCAGCGGGATGGAGTACAGCGCGAAGCGGAGCAGCGCCTTGCTCTTGCCGACGGTGCGACGCGCCGAGGCCGCGAACGCCCAAATGAACAGGACCAGCATGATGAAGCCGGCGGCCACCATCACCCGGAAGGTCCAGAACAGGGGACCGACCGGCGGGATGCTGTCACGCACCGCGGCCTGGATCTGCTCCTCGGTGGCGTCCACCACCTTGTCGGTATAGCGCTTGAGCAGCAGGCCATAGCCGAGGTCCTCCCGACGCGCCATGAACTCTTCCCGGGCGGCCTCGTCGTAAGGATTGGCGCGCAGCCTGGTGAGCGCGTCGTAGGCAAGCATGCCGCTGCGGATGCGCTGCTCGCTCTCAGCCATCAAATCCTTAATGCCGATGACGGGCTCATCCACCGAGCGGGTGGCGAGTAGACCCATCACCCAGGGAATATTCAAAGCGCCCCGCGTCTCCAGCTTCTCGGAGTCGATCCAGCCAGCCACCGTGAACGAGGCCGGCGGCTCCTGAGTCTCCCACATGGCCTCGATGGCGGCGAGCTTCACCTTCTGCACGGTGCCCAGGCTGTAGCCGTGCTCGTCACCCAGGGTGATCACCGACAGCACGCCGGCCAAGCCGAAGGCCGCAGCGATGGCGAACGAACGCCGGGCGAAGGCGACGTGGCGGCCTCGCAGCAGGTACCAGGCGCTCACGCCGAGCACGAAGACGGCGGCGGTGACGTAGCCGGCCGAGACCGTGTGGACGAACTTCACCTGCGCCACCGGGTTGAAGAAGACGTCAGCGAAGCTGGTCATCTCCATGCGCAGGGTCTCGGGATTGAACGCGGCGCCGGCGGGATACTGCATCCAGCCGTTGGCGATTAGGATCCAGAGAGCCGAGAAGTTCGAGCCTAGCGCCACCAGCCAGGTGACGATCAGGTGCTGTACCTTGCTCAACCGCTCCCAGCCGAAGAAGAACAGGCCGACGAAGGTCGCCTCCAGGAAGAAGGCCATCAGCCCCTCGATGGCGAGCGGCGTGCCGAAGATGTCACCAACGTACTGGGAGTAGTAGGACCAGTTCGTGCCGAACTGGAACTCCATGGTGATGCCGGTGGAGACACCGAGGACGAAGTTGATGCCGAACAGCTTGCCCCAGAACTTCACCATATCCTTGTAGATCTGCTTGCCGGTCATGACGTAGACCGACTCCATGATGGCAAGCAGGAAGGACAGGCCCAGGGTCAAGGGCACGAATATGAAGTGATACATGGCAGTCAATGCGAACTGCCAACGCGATAGTTCAACGACTGTATCCGAGATCATGTTGCCTCACCTTTCTAATGCCCCGAAATCAGCATATTGCGGCGCGGCAAAAGCATGTTGACGCAAATCAAGATGGACCGGGCTTGACGGTCCAGGACGTCCTGCGCGCAGGCGCGCTGTCGCCAAACGACGACCGTGCGCGGGCTTGCCCCGCAAGGCTTGTGCCGTTGGGGCCCGATTTCCGCCGCCTGACGGTGACAGCCAGATCCGCTGGCACCGGTGCCTGGCCTGGCCATCAATGAAAAAACTCAGAAAATCGAACACTTAGGAAATACGACCGAAATTGGCACGGCAGTTGCCTAGTTGATCGTGCTTCGGTGGGATACGCACGGGATGTGCGGCGGGGTTGCACCAGGGACAGGGCACCTGGAGGAACAGGGACGTTCTGCCTACCGAACCCGAGCACAGGGCAGAGATGTGGCGATGAAGGAGATGCTGTTCATTACCGTTGCCGTGCTGGTGCCGCCGACACTAACGTTCCTCGGCGTGGTCGGCGAGCGCCCGCAGTCGCGCTTCGAGCAAGGCTGGCATCTCCCGGCCGGCGCGAACCAGCCGCCGCCGGCCGCTGGCGAACGGAACGGCGCCAGCCCGCCCCGGCCGTGCTGGCCCGAAACCGCCCAACGGCAGCCAACGTCCTCCTAGCGGGCCGTGACGTCGCGGCGGCCGGCGACGCTTGTTCCCTCTTGTGCCCGCGTATACAGTTAGGGCGTTTGACCAATCCAACCCGTTGACCAAGCATCTCGGATGACCGGCAGCGGCTCCAATCCTGCGGGGTCCGCAAGGAATACACGTGAACGCATTCGTCTGGCCGATCCGGGTCTACTACGAAGACACCGACAGCGGCGGCATCGTCTACCATGCCAACTACCTCAAGTACATGGAGCGTGCCCGTACCGAGTGGCTGCGCGCGCGCGGCTTCGACCAAGGCCGGCTGAAGCAGGAACTCGGCGTCATCTTCGTGGTCCGTTCCCTGCAAATCGAATACGAAAAACCGGCGCAAATCGACGACAAATTACAAGTTGTTACCCAGGTCGCGGCACAACGGCGGGCAAGTCTGCTATTCCATCAGCTCATCCAGCGCGAGGACCCCGAGCCCGTGGTGCTGATCCGCAGCGAAGTCAAGGTAGCTTGCCTCGACAGCCGCACGCTCAAGCCTCGCGCCATACCGGACCAGATTAGAATGGAGTTAACGGATGTCGGTTGACCTTTCCCTCGCGCACCTGATTTGGCAGGCGAGTCCAGTTGTCAAGCTCGTCATGCTGATTCTGGTCGGCGCCTCGATCGCCTCCTGGGCGGTCATCTTCCACAAGCGGCGACAGCTGCGGGCGGCCGCCGAGGGCGCTGAGCAGTTCGAGGAGCGGTTCTGGTCCGGCGGCAACGTGGCCGAGCTCTACGCTCAATCCAATCGCACCGACGAATTCAGCGGCGGCCTGGAACGCATCTTTCGGGCCGGCTTCCGGGAATTCTCCCGCATGCGCAAGCAGCAGGTCAGTCCGGAAGCGGTGGTCGAGGCCTCCCAGCGGGCCATGCGGGTGGCGCTGACCCGAGAAGCCGACGAGCTGGAGGCCCAGCTGCCCTTCCTGGCGACGGTTGGCTCCACCAGCCCCTACATCGGCCTGTTCGGCACCGTCTGGGGCATCATGAACTCCTTCCAGGCCCTGGGACACATGCAGCAGGCCACACTCGCCACCGTGGCCCCCGGCATCGCCGAGGCGCTGATCGCCACTGCCATCGGCCTGTTCGCGGCCATTCCCGCGGTCATCGCCTACAACCGCTATGCCAACCGCGCGGAACGGCTGATCAGCCGCTACGAAGTCTTCATGGAAGAGTTCACCAGCATTCTGCAGCGCAACACCCAGAGCATCGTCGCCAGCGACGAGCGCTCGGCAGGATGAGGCAGAGCCATGCCCGCTCCGGTCACGCCCTCCATCGCCCGTCGCCGCAGCCGCCGCCGGCCGCTGTCGGAAATCAACGTCGTGCCGTACATCGACGTCATGCTGGTGCTGCTGGTCATCTTCATGGTCACTGCGCCCCTGCTCACCCAAGGGGTGGTGGTCGAGCTGCCCCAGGCTGACGCAGCGCCCTTGGACAACAAGCAGGCCGAACCGCTCATCGTCGGCATCATGGCCGATGGCAGCTACCACTTGAGTATCGAGCAGGAGCGCGAGGTCAGCCTACAGGAAATGCTGACCATGGTCGCCGCGGTCATGCGCCAGCGCCCGGATACCCCGGTCCTGGTGCGGGGCGACAAGAACGTCCCCTATGGCCGTGTGGTGGAGGCCATGGCCCATCTGCAGCGAGCCGGCGTGCCGCAAGTCGGCCTGATGACGGAGCCGGCCGGACGCTAATGCCATGCGCTACGACCCTCACACCCTCAAGGCAATCGGACTGTCGCTGGCGCTGCATGCCGTCGTCGCCGGTGCCTTCCTTTTCAGCCTGTCGCTGCCTGGCAGGCTGCCGGAGGTGCCGCCGCAGGACACCGACCAGCCAATCCAGGCCGTCGCGGTGGACAGCCTCGCCGTCCAGCAAGAGATGGAGCGGCTGCAGACCAAGCAGGCCGCCGAACGCGCAGCCGAGGAGCGGCGCCGCCAGGAGCTTGCCGAGCAGGAGCGCCGCGCGCGCGAGGCCCGCGAGCGCGAGGAACGGCGGCTGCAGGAACTGGCCCGCCAGCAGGAAGAGCTCAAGAGACAGCAGGCCCAGGAAACCGAGCGGCTGAAGAAGCTGCAAGCGGAGCGGGCAGCTGCCGAGGAAGCCAAGCGCAAGGCCGAGGAAGAGGCCCGCCTGGAGCGCGAGCGCAAGGCCCGCGAGCAGGCCGAGCGCAAGCGGCTGGAAGAGGAACGCCGCAAGGCGGAGGAAGCAAAGCGGAAGGCGGAAGAAGAGCATCGCAAGGCCGAGGAAGCCAAGCGCCGGGCCGAGGAGGAGCGTCGCAAGGCCGAAGAAGCACGGCGCAAGGCGGAAGAGGAAGCCAAGCGCAAGGCTGAGGAAGAGGCCCGGCGGGCCCAGGAGCTGCAACGGCGCATCCAGGGAGCCGTCCCGGGCTGGGCCAACGCGGTCAAAGTCCACGTCCAGCGCTTCTGGGCCCTGCCGCCCGGCTCCTACAGCGGCCGGGAGACGCTGGTGGAGATCCGGCTAGCACTCAACGGCACCGTGCTCGGGGTGCGGACGGTGCGCTCCAGCGGCGACCCGTCCTTCGACCGCCTGGCCGAGGCCACCATCCAGAAAGCCAGCCCGCTGCCGATGCCGAGTGATCCTGAGGTCGCCAAGGCCTTTGCCAGCCAAGGTGTCCAGTTCATCTTCAAGCCGAGTGAGTAATGCTGAAACAAACGTCTAAACGCTTGTTCATCCTGATGCTGCTCGTCGCCGTCGCCGGCGTGGGACCGGCAGCAGCGCAGCCGATCACCATCGAGATCACCGGCGCCGCCGAGGCCGCCATTCCCATCGCTGTGGTGCCTTTCAGGGTCAGCGGCAACGCCCCGCCGCCGGAGGACGTTGCCGCCATCATTGCCGCCAACCTGCGCCGGACCGGCCAATTCGAACCGCTCGCCACTGGTGACATGCTGTCGCGGCCGTCCCGCTTCGACGAAGTGCAGTTCCCGCAATGGCGCGCCCTTGGCGTGGACAACCTTGTCATCGGCAGCATTCAGCCGCTGGCCAGCGGCGATTACCAGCTACGCTTCGAACTGCTCGACGTCTACAAGAGCAGCAAGCTGCTGGAGAAGGCCTATCGGGTGCCCTCCGCTTCCTTGCGCGATCTGGCCCACAACATCAGCGACCTGATCTATCAGGCCATCACCGGCACGCCTGGTGCCTTCAACACCAAGATCCTCTACGTCACCGAAACGCGGCAAGGCGATCAGCGCCGCTACCAGCTGATTCATGCCGACGCCGACGGCAAGCGGCCCCAGGTTCTGCTGACCTCGACCGAGCCCATCATGTCGCCGGCCTGGTCGCCGGACCGCCAGCAGGTCGCCTACGTTTCCTTCGAATCGGGTCGGGCCGAGGTCTGGGTCCAGCCGGTCTACACCCGACAGCGGCCGGTGCCGCGGCGCAAGGTCGCCGCCTTCCCTGGCCTCAACAGCGCCCCGGCTTGGGCCCCGGACGGGCGGCGCCTGGCGCTGACCCTGTCCAAGGACGGCAATCCCGACATCTACGTGCTGGACCTGGATACCGGACGCCTGACCCAGATCACCCGGCATTGGTCGATCGACACCTCGCCGGTCTGGTCGCCGGACGGGCGCTTCATTTACTTCATGTCCGAGCGCGGTGGCGGCGCCCAGATTTACCGGGTGCCGGTCACGGGCGGCGAGGCCGAGCGGGTGACCTTCGCCGGCCGCTACAATGTCGACCCCGCGATCTCGCCGGACGGCAAATATCTCGCCATGATCCACCGCACCGAGAGTGGCGACCAGGTCGCGGTGCTGGATCTGGCAACTCAGCAGCTGCGGGTGCTCAGCCAGGGCCCCCTGGACAGCGGTCCCAGCTTTGCCCCCAACGGCTCCATGCTGATCTACAGCCGCGGCGACCATCGCCTCGCGACCGTCTCCATCTACGGCCGCGTGGACCTGCCGCTGGAGCTGACCCACGGCAAAGCCCGCTCACCCGCATGGTCGCCACGTTGATTTTTGGTTCGATAACACACTAAGGAGCATGATCTGATGAAGCTGGCTCGTTTTATTCTCGCGACTGCCCTGTTGGCCTTGCTTGCAGGCTGTGCGACGCACGGAGGCGTAGAAGCGGAACCGGTGGTGGAGGACCGCGCAGCGGCGACCGGTACGGCCTCTGACGACGTGCCCGCCGGCGCCGCGGCTGGCGGTGCCATGCCGGGCGCAGGCTTCACCGTCGAGGATCTGGACGATCCCGCCAGCCTGCTGTCGCAGCGGGTGGTCTATTTCGCCTTCGACAGCAACGAAATCAGCGAAGAGGCGGCCGCCGTGATCGAGGCCCATGCCCGCTTCCTGGCCGCCCACCCGGAGATGCGCGTCATCGTCGAAGGGCACACCGACGAGCGCGGCTCGCAGGAGTATAATCTGGCCCTGGGCGAGCGCCGCGCCGAAGCCGTCAAGCGCGTGCTACTGCTGCATGGCGTGCTGCCGGAGCAGGTCGAGGTGGTCAGCTACGGCGAGGAGAAGCCGGCCGTGGAAGGCAGCAACGAGGAAGCCTGGGCGCTCAACCGACGCGCCGAGCTGGTCTACCAGCGCTGATGCCTTGACCACTCCTCGGGCACTGGGACGTGCCTGCGATCGAGCCAAGGCTCGTTGCACGTCTTGGAGCGACCGCGGCCAGGCCGGACGCCTGGCCGCGGCGCCGACTGAGGACAACGATGATCGGATCAACGCGACCGCTTCGACATCACCGGTTTTTCGTCGCTGTCACGCTGGGACTGGCATTGACCACCCTATCCCTCGACGCCAACGCTCAAAGGCGGGTAGAGGAGCGGCTGAGCCGCATCGAGCGGCTGCTGGACAGTGGCGTCCTCACCGACATGGCCAATCAGCAGGAACAAATGCGGCAAGCGCTGCAGGAGCTGCGCGGCGAGGTCGAGCTGATGCGGCGTGAACTGAACGAGTTGCGCCAGCGTCAGCACGATCTGTACGCGGACACCGATCGCCGCCTGCAGCAGCTGGAAGCCCGCCCCCAGCAACCACAGTCGACGCCAAGCCCCCAAAACCAGTCCGCTGCCCCCGAGGTCCCGGTCGCCCAGCCGCCGGACGAGCTGACCGCTTACCGCAGCGCCTTCGAGGCCCTGAAGGCCGGTCGCTATGCCGAGTCCACTGCCGCCTTCCAGGCGTTCTTGCAGCAGTTCCCGCAAGGCCGCTATGCGCCCAACGCGCTCTACTGGCTGGGTGAGTCCTACTACGTGGTGCGCGATTTTCGCAATGCCCTGGTGCAGTTCCAGCGTGTCGTCGACGAGCATCCAGCCAGCTCCAAGAGCCCGGACGCCTTGCTCAAGATCGGTTTCGTCTACCACGAACTGGGCGACATCGCCAAGGCGCGGCGGGTGCTGGAGCAGGTCCGGACCGACTATCCCGACACCTCGGCAGCGGCACTGGCGGAGCGACGCCTGGCCCGGCTGCCGGCCCGCTGAGTCGAGCGCGATCCCGGTCACGAACGAGTTTACCTTGCGCTAGCCATTGGCTATAATCCTGCGCCTCGGGAACGGGCCGTTAGCTCAGTTGGTAGAGCAGAAGACTTTTAATCTTTTGGTCGTAGGTTCGAGTCCTACACGGCCCACCAACTCCTCCTCAACCACCTTCTCCAGCCCGTGTCCCGCCCGCATTGGAAGTGCATTCCAAGATTCACGAAGGCGGGCAAGACCATGCACGGACATGCAAGGTGGTTGATGCTTCTGGCAACTCTCGCAGGCTGCGCCTCGCAGCCTGCGCCTCCCACTGATCTCGCGGTCGGGGGCAGGCTCAATCTCGGCCGTGGCCAAATCCAGGTCACCATCAACGACGAGGTCGTCATCCAAGGCCCGTTGCGGCTGCGCGGTCCGATGGCCCCCTTCGGGTTCGGCCGCTCGTCGTCAAATCCGTTTCCCCTACGCGGGGAATACAGGGGGCAGCAGGTAGAGGTGGAATGCTGGAAGCAGCCGATCGTCGGCGACCCCCTCTGCCATGTGGAGCTGGCCGGACGGCGTATCGCTACCCTCATCTTCGATCCCGAGGGGCGGGCCGGAACGGCCAGCGAGGACTAATCCCCGCAGCTTTCAGACTGTAGAATACCGGGTTTACGCTGCCGAAGAGGATAGCCGATGACCGCGACTCCCGACGCGCTGCACAGCGCCGATCTGCGTAGCTTGCCGCTGTTGCACCAGGGCAAGGTGCGCGATGTTTATGCCATCGACGACGAGCGGCTGCTCATCGTCGCCACCGACCGGCTCAGCGCCTTCGACGTCGTCCTGCCCGACCCCATTCCCGGCAAGGGTCTGGTGCTGACGGCGGTCTCCAATTTCTGGTTCCGCCGGCTGCAGCACATCGTGCCCAACCACCTGCTCGACGTACCCCTGGCTGAAGTCATCCCCGATCCCACGGAACGCGCCCGGGTGGAGGGGCGCGCAGTGGTCGCCAGGCGAGCCCGGCCGCTGCCGGTGGAGGCCATCGCCCGCGGCTACCTGATCGGCTCGGGCTGGAAGGATTATCAGCGCACCGGCGCAGTCTGCGGCATTGCGCTGCCGCCCGGTCTGCGCCAGGCGGACCGCCTCCCCGAGCCCATTTTCACTCCCTCAACCAAGGCAGCGGTGGGCGATCACGACGAGAACGTCAGCTTCGAGCAGGTCGAGCGACTCATCGGCACCGAGCTGGCGGCGAGAATCCGCGACCTGACGCTGCGCCTCTACAGCGAAGCCGCCAATTACGCTCACAACCGCGGCATCATCATCGCTGACACCAAGTTCGAGTTCGGTCTGGACCGGGACGGCCAGCTGCTGCTGATCGACGAGGCGCTCACCCCCGACTCCTCCCGCTTCTGGCCCGCCGACCAGTACCAGCCGGGCAGCTCCCCGCCCAGCTTCGACAAGCAGTTCGTGCGCGATTACCTGGAGAGCCTGAACTGGGACAAGACGCCGCCCGGGCCACGGCTGCCGGCCGAAGTCATCCGCAAAACGGCGGAGAAATACCGCGAGGCGCAGCGGCGGCTGATCGGCGAATGAGGCCAGGCGGCAGGCCTAGACGGTCTCACCGACCCGCACGATTTTCATGTTGTTGGTGCCACCGGGGACGCCGGCGAGGTCGCCCTTGGTGATGATGACGATGTCGCCATCGCGCACGGCGCCGATCTGCCGCAAATGCTGCACCACTTCGCGGTTGACCACCGCCGGCTCGGGCGTCACCGGATCGTAGGCGATGGGGTAGACGCCCTGATACAGATTGACCTTGCGTTGGGTCGCGGGATTGCGGGTGAAGGCGAAGATCGGGATGCGGGTGCCGATGCGCGACATCCACATCACGGTGGCGCCGGATTCGGTGAGCGCAGCGATTGCCTTGGCTTGCAGACGGTTGGCCGTATCGATGGAAGCCTTGGCGATGGCCTCGTCGATGCGGGAATAGCCGCGGCCGTCGTCACGGCTGCGATGAAAGTGCTGGTAGTGCTCGGTGCCGGTGCAGATTTCCGCCATGGTGGCGACTACCCGGGCCGGATGGTCGCCGGCGGCGGTCTCCTCCGAGAGCATGACCGCATCGGTACCGTCGAGGATGGCGTTGGCGACGTCGAGCACCTCGGCCCGGGTCGGCGTAGGCGCGTGGACCATGGAGGCCATCATCTGGGTCGCAGTGATGACCACGCAGTCGTGCAGCCGGGCCCGCCGTAGGATCTCCTTTTGCACCCCTGCCAGCTGCGGGTCACCGATTTCCACCGCCAGATCGCCCCGCGCCACCATCACCGCATCGGCCGCCTCCATGATCTCTTCCAGCGCATCCAGCGCTTCCCGGCGTTCGATCTTGGCGATGATACCGGCCGAGCTGCCCGCCTCCTGCAGCAGCCGGCGGGCTTCGTGGATGTCCGCGGCCGATTTGGGGAAGGAGACCGCGACGTAGTCGGCGTCGATCTCAGCGGCGAAGCGGATGTCGGCGCGGTCCTTGTCGGTCAGCGCGCCCACCGACAACCCACCGCCGAGGCGGTTGATGCCCTTGCTGTTGGTCAACCGCCCGCCGACCATCACCCGGGTGTGGATGGCGGCTCCCGTCACGCTCTCCACTTCCAACCGGATCAGACCATCGGCCAGCAGCAGGCAATCGCCGGGCCGGACGTCCTGCGGCAACTGCTTGTAGGTGATGCCGACCCGCGTGTGGTCACCGGCGTCAGGGGCTAGCTCGGCGTCCAGCGTGAAGCGCTGGCGGTCGCGCAGGAAGACCTCGCCGTCGCGGAATCGCTCGATGCGGATCTTGGGACCCTGTAGGTCCACCATGATGGCCAGGCAGCGTCCCGTGCGCTCGGCCGCGGCGCGGGCGACAGCCACCTGCGCCCGGTGACTGTCGTGGGTGCCGTGGGAGAGGTTGAGCCGGGCCACGTCAAGCCCGGCTCGCAGCATGGCCTCCATGACCTCCGCCGCGGCGGTGGCCGGCCCCAGCGTCGCGACGATCTTGGTCCGCCTGTATGTGCCTCCGCCGTTCTCCATTCGCTCCCTCTCAGCGCTGCTGCGCTCGCTCCTCCAGCACAGCCACCGCAGGCAGCTTCTTACCTTCCAGGAACTCCAGGAAGGCGCCGCCGCCGGTGGAGATATAGGAGATACGGTCGCCGATACCATACTTGGCAACGGCGGCCAGGGTATCGCCGCCGCCCGCGATGGAGAAGGCCGGGCTGGCAGCGATGGCCTCGCCCAGCACGCGGGTGCCTTCGCCGAACTGATCGATCTCGAACACCCCTACCGGACCGTTCCAGACAATGGTGCCGGCCTTCGCCATCATCTCCGCGTAACGGCGCGCCGTGTCCGGCCCGATGTCCAGGATCATGTCGTCCTCGGCCACCTGGTCGACCGGCTTGACCTCGGCTTCGGCGTCCTCGGCGAAGCGCTTGGCGCAGACCACATCGGTCGGAATCGGGATCTCGCTGCCCTTTTCCTGGGCAGCGGCGATCAGCCGCCTGGCCTCGGCCACCAGCTCCGGCTCGTACAGCGACTTGCCCACCGGATGGCCGGCGGCGGCAATGAAGGTGTTGGCGATGCCGCCTCCGACGATGAGCTGGTCGACCACCTTGAGCAGCGAATCCAGCACGGTCAGCTTGGTCGAGACCTTGGCCCCGCCGACGATGGCGGCCATGGGCCGATTCGGGTTCTCCAGCGCCCGGCTCAACGCCTCCAGCTCCGCCGCCAGCAAAGGGCCGGCGCAGGCGATAGGCGCAAACTTGGCCACGCCATGGGTGGAAGCCTGGGCTCGGTGCGCAGTGCCGAAGGCATCCATCACGAACACGTCGCAGAGGGCCGCCATGCGCTGGGCCAGCGCGTCGTCGTTCTTCTTCTCGCCGACGTTGAAACGCACGTTCTCCAGCAGCACCAGCTTGCCCGGCTCGACCTCGACGCCGTCCAGCCAGTCCCGCACCAGCGGCACCTGCCGCCCCAGCAGCTCGGACAGCCGCTCAGCCACCGGCTGCAGCGAGTACTGCTCGGCATATTCCCCTTCCGTCGGTCGTCCCAGATGGCTCATGACCATCACCCGCGCACCCGCCTCCAGCGCCCGCTCCAGCGTGAGCAGGGCTGCGCGTATGCGGGTGTCATCGCTCACCTTGCCATCCTTGATCGGCACGTTGAGATCCTCGCGAATAAGCACTCGCTTATTCTTGAGGTCGAGGTCGCTCATTCGAATCACGGCCATCGCGCAATCACCCTCTAAATCAGAAAAGCCCGGCCGGGCCGGGCTTTTGGATCGACTCTTATTTTGCGTTCATCAACGCCACGGTGGTATCGAGCATCCGGTTGGAGAAGCCCCACTCGTTGTCGTACCAGGCGCAGACCTTGACCAGGCGGCCGATGACCTTAGTCAGGGTAGCGTCGTAGATGGACGAGTGCGGGTTGTGGTTGAAGTCGATCGACACCAGCGGTTCCTCGTTGTACTCCAGCACGCCCTTGAGCTCGCCTTCGGCAGCCTCGCGCAGGATCTGGTTGATCTCCTCGATGCTGGTGTCGCGCTTGGCGGTGAAGGTGAGGTCTACCATGGACACGTTGATGGTCGGCACCCGTACCGCGAAGCCATCCAGCTTGCCGTTCAGCTCCGGCAGCACCAGGCCGACCGCGGCAGCGGCACCGGTCTTGGTCGGAATCTGCGACATGGTGGCCGAGCGGGCACGGCGGATGTCGCTGTGGTAGACGTCGGTCAGCACCTGATCGTTGGTGTAGGCGTGAATGGTAGTCATCAGCCCCTGCTCGATGCCGATCTTCTCGTGCAGCGGCTTAACCAACGGCGCCAGGCAGTTGGTGGTGCAGGAGGCGTTGGAGATGATGGTATCCGACGCCTTGAGGATGTGGTGGTTGACACCGTAAACGATGGTGGCGTCGACATCCTTGCCGCCGGGGGCGGAGATGATCACCTTCTTGGCGCCGCCCTGTAAGTGGGCAGAAGCCTTCTCCTTGCTGGTGAAGAGGCCGGTGCACTCGAGCACCACATCGACGCCGAGCTCGCCCCAGGGCAGCTTGGACGGGTCACGCTCGGCCAGCACCCGCACACGATCGCCGTTGACGATCATGTAGTCGCCCTCGACCTCCACCGTGCCCGGGAATTTGCCATGGGCGGTGTCGTAGCGGGTCAGGTGGGCGTTGGTCTTGGCATCGCCCAGGTCGTTGATGGCGACGATCCGAATCTCATCGGTACGCCCCGATTCGTACAATGCCCGCAGGATGTTGCGGCCGATGCGGCCGTACCCGTTGATCGCAACTTTGATCGCCATGTCCGTCTCCGTAGTTGTCTCTTGCCGAAAGCCTCAAGCGAGCAGCTCGCGGACCGTCGCCGCGACCCGCTCGGCCGTGAAGCCGAAGTATTTGAAGAGTTCGCCGGCGGGGGCGGATTCGCCAAAGCGGTCGATCCCGATGATCCGGCCCCGGAAGCCAACGTACTTGTACCAGATGTCCGGCGAACCGGCTTCGATGACGACCCGCGCCTCCACTTGCGGCGGCAGCACCGCATCCCGGTAGGCCTGGTCCTGTGCCTCGAAGGTATCGGTCGACGGCATGGACACGACCCGCACGCGACACCCCTGCCCTGCCAGCTCCTCGGCGGCCGCCACTGCTAGCGCCACCTCCGACCCGGTGGCGATGAGGATGGCTTCCGGCTCGCCGTCGCAATCCCGCAGCACATAGCCGCCGCGCCGGATCGCCTGGAGCTGCTCCTCAGTCCGAGTCTGGTGGGGCAGGTTCTGCCGCGACAGCAACAGCGCCGTCGGCCCATCCTTGCGCTCGATCGCCGCCTGCCAGGCGACCAGCGTTTCCACTGCGTCGCAAGGCCGCCAGACACTCAAGTTGGGGATCAGACGCAGACTCGCAACGTGCTCGATGGGCTGGTGAGTCGGCCCGTCCTCCCCCAGGCCGATTGAGTCGTGAGTATAAACGAAGATGCTCCGCTGCTTCATCAGCGCGGCCATGCGCACGGCATTGCGGGCATAGTCGGAGAACACCAGGAAGGTGCCGCCGTAGGGAATGAAGCCGCCGTGCAGGGCAAGCCCGTTCATGATGGCGGACATGCCAAATTCGCGCACGCCGTAGTGGATGTAGTTGCCGCCGGCATCTTCGCCGCTGACGGCCTTGCTGCCCTTCCACCAGGTGTTGTTGGAGCCGGTGAGGTCGGCCGAGCCGCCAATCAGCTCTGGCAGGTGCGGCCCAAGGACGTTGAGCGCGCTCTCGGAAGCCTTGCGGGTCGCGACGTCGGCCGCGGCTCGGTCGGCCTCGCGGACGGCCTGTTGCACCAGCTCCTCCCAAGCAGCCGGCAGCTCCTTGTTCAAGCGCCGCTCGAATTCCGCTGCCAGCTCAGGATAGGCGGCCTTGTAGGCTTGGTAACGACTCTGCCACTCCTGCTCCAGCTCCCGGCCACGGGCACGGGCGTCGTAGGCCTGATAGATCTCGGCCGGGATTTCGAACGGCGGGTAGGGCCAGTTCAGAAACTCGCGGGCCGCGGCAATTTCCTCAGCGCCCAGAGGCGCGCCATGCACACCGTGGGTGCCGGCGGCATTGGGCGCGCCGTAACCGATGACGGTCTTGCAGCAGATAAGGCTGGGCTTGTCGGTGACGGCGCGCGCCTCCTCGATGGCCCGGCGCACCGCCTCGGGATCGTGCCCGTCGACGTTGCGAACCACGTGCCAGCCGTAGGCTTCGAAGCGGGCCGGGGTATCGTCAGTGAACCAGCCCTCGACCTTGCCGTCGATGGAAATGCCGTTGTCGTCGTAGATGCAGATCAGCTTGCCCAGCTTGAAGGTACCGGCCAGCGAGCAGGCCTCATGGGAGATCCCTTCCATCAGGCAGCCGTCGCCCAGGAAGACATAGGTGTAATGGTCGACGATCTCGTGGCCGGGGCGGTTGAACTGGGCCGCCAGCACCTTTTCCGCTAGCGCCATGCCCACCGCGTTAGCCAGCCCCTGGCCCAGCGGCCCGGTGGTGGTCTCCACCCCGGGCGTGTAACCGTACTCGGGATGCCCCGGCGTCTTGGAATGCAGTTGCCGGAATGCCTTGATATCGTCGATGGTCAGATCATAGCCGCTCAGATGCAGCAGGGCGTAAATCAGCATGGAACCGTGCCCGTTGGAGAGCACGAATCGGTCGCGGTTGAACCAGGCGGGATTGGCCGGATTGTGGCGCAGAAAGTCGTTCCACAGCACTTCAGCGATGTCTGCCATCCCCATCGGCGCGCCGGGATGTCCGGAATTGGCTTGTTGCACGGCGTCCATGCTGAGCGCGCGGATGGCGTTGGCGAGTTCGCGTCGGGTGGGCATCGGTTAGATTCTCCAAAGAACAGCGAGCGGCGAAGAGGAGGTCGACGGTGCCGGCAAGCACCGCCCCGCGAAAGTAAGACGCGAATTTTCCCCGACTTTCCCCTCTCCGGCAAGGGCGCACAGCCCGTTTTCGTGACCCCGAACCAGCGGGCAGATGTTTATGCCGATTTTTTCCCTTTCGAGTGTGAAGCCGTGGTCGAAAAGCCGCCAACCTGCGGCTACAATGTGCGGCTTGGGACAAGGCCGCCGCGGCCTGCAACCACATCCTTTGACGTCAACATCAGCCCGCGCTCGTGCGCACGTGTTCCAGAGCAGGAGAACACTTAGGTGAACGACTACCTGTTTACCTCGGAATCGGTGTCCGAAGGCCATCCCGACAAGGTGGCCGATCAGATCTCGGATGCGATCCTCGACGCCATCCTGGCGCAGGATCCCAAAGCGCGGGTCGCGTGCGAGACTCTGGTCAAGACCGGCCTGGTCGTGCTGGCCGGTGAAATCAACACCTCGGCGAAGGACATTCCCTACGAGCAAATCGTGCGCGAAGCCATCTGTCGGATCGGCTACGACTCGCCAGACGTCGGCTTCGACGGCCGCACCTGCGGCGTGCTCAACTGTCTTGGTGCCCAGTCGCCCGACATCGCCCAAGGGGTAGACCGCAGCCGGCCGGAAGATCAAGGCGCGGGCGATCAGGGGCTGATGTTTGGCTACGCCACCAACGAAACGGACGTGCTGATGCCGGCGCCCATCACCTACGCCCATCGGCTGATGCAGCGTCAGGCCGAGGTACGCCGCAGCGGCGCCCTGCCCTGGTTGGGTCCGGACGCCAAGAGCCAGATCAGCCTGCGCTACGAGCACGGCAAGCCGGTGGCGATCGAGGCGGTGGTGCTGTCGACCCAGCACCACGAGTCGATCGACATCGAGACGCTGCGGGAAGCGGTGATGTACGAGATCATCAAGCCGGTGCTGCCGGCCGAGTGGCTTACCAAGCACACCCGCTACTACATCAACCCGACCGGCCGCTTCGTCATCGGTGGCCCCGTCGGCGACTGCGGGCTGACCGGCCGCAAGATCATCGTCGACACCTACGGCGGCATGGCCCGCCACGGCGGCGGCGCCTTCTCCGGTAAGGACCCGAGCAAGGTCGACCGCTCGGCCGCCTATGCCGGCCGCTACGTGGCCAAGAACATCGTCGCCGCCGGCCTGGCCGACCGCTGCGAAGTCCAGGTCTCCTACGCCATCGGCGTAGCCGAGCCGACTTCCATCAGCGTCAACACCTTCGGCACCGGCAAGCTGCCCGAGGAGCGGATCGCCGAGCTGATCCAGGCCCATTTCGATCTACGCCCCTATGGCATCATCAAGATGCTGGATCTGGAGCGGCCGATTTACACCGCCACTGCCGCCTACGGTCACTTCGGCCGCTCCGAGCCCGAGTTCACTTGGGAGCAGACCGACAAGGCCGAAGAGCTGCGCGACGCCGCAGGCATTTAAGGTTGAAACGCTTCTGCCGAGGAGCGCTGCAACAGCGGGGGGAGCGCCCCGCTGCCAGGCTCGGCAGAAGCGTCGTGTCAGGAACAACGGCGCTCGGCTTGCAAGGGAGACATCCATGAACGCAGTCGTGAACGAAGCTTTCTCCGACTACAAGGTCAAGGACATCTCGCTGGCCGAGTGGGGCCGTAAGGAGATCCGCATCGCCGAGACCGAGATGCCGGGGCTGATGGCCCTGCGCGAGGAGTTCGCCGGCCGGCAGCCGCTCAAGGGCGCCCGCATCGCCGGCTGCCTGCACATGACCATCCAGACCGCGGTGCTGATCGAGACCCTGGTGGCGCTCGGCGCCGAGGTGCGCTGGTCCTCCTGCAACATCTTCTCCACCCAGGATCACGCCGCCGCCGCCATCGCCGCCGCTGGCATCCCGGTATTCGCCTGGAAGGGCGAGACCGAGGAGGAGTACTGGTGGTGCATCGAGCAGACCCTGCAGGGGCCGGACGGCTGGCGTCCCAACATGCTGCTGGACGACGGCGGCGACCTCACCAAGCTGGTGCACAACAAGTACCCAGAGCTGCTGGCCGACATCCGCGGTGTCTCGGAAGAGACCACCACCGGCGTCCTGCGGCTCTACGAGATGGAGAAGGCCGGCACGCTCAAGTGCCCCGCCATCAATGTCAACGACTCGGTCACCAAGTCCAAGTTCGACAACCTCTACGGCTGCCGCGAGTCGCTGCTGGACGGCCTCAAGCGCGCCACCGACGTCATGATCGCAGGCAAGATCGCCGTGGTCTGCGGCTACGGCGACGTCGGCAAGGGCTGCGCCCAGTCGCTGCGTGGCCAGGGCGCCACCGTCTGGGTCACCGAGATCGACCCGATCTGCGCCCTGCAGGCGGCGATGGAAGGCTACCGGGTGGTCACTATGGACGAGGCCGCCGACAAGGCCGACATCTTCATCACCGCCACCGGCAACTACCATGTGATCACCCATGATCACATGAAGCGGATGAAGAACAACGCCATCGTCTGCAACATCGGCCACTTCGACAACGAGATCGACGTCGCCAGCCTGCGCCAGTATCCGTGGGAGAACATCAAGCCGCAGGTCGACCACGTCATCTTCCCGGACGGCAAGCGCATCATCCTGCTGGCCGAGGGCCGGCTGGTGAACCTCGGCTGCGCCACTGGGCATCCGAGCTTCGTGATGTCCACCTCCTTCACCAACCAGGTGCTGGCGCAGATCGAGCTGTGGACCAACCCGGGCAAGTACGAGAACAAGGTCTACGTGCTGCCCAAGCACCTCGACGAGAAGGTGGCTCGCCTCCATTTGAACAAGCTGGGCGCCAAGCTCACCAAGCTGACCGAGGAGCAGGCGCGCTACATCGGCGTGCCGGTCGAAGGGCCTTACAAGCCAGACTGGTACCGGTACTGATACCGCGGCCTGCCCTCACTGCACCCGCACTAGGACGGCGCCGGCGCTGCGGGAAGCGCGGACCCTGTTCCGCAGGCTTCGCCGCGGCACCGTGGCGCTCGCGTGCCCATCTCGACCCGCTGGATGAAGCCATGCAGTCCCAAAAACGCTACCAACCCGTCTTCAGCTGCGAATTCTTCCCGCCCAAGACCGAAGAAGGCATCGCCACCTTGCGGGCCACGCGCCAGCGCCTGGCCGCCCTCAAGCCGCGCTTCTTCTCGGTCACATACGGCGCCGGCGGCTCCACCCGCGACCGCACCTTCGAGACTGTGCTCGAGATCCAGCGCGAGTGCGCCATCGAGACAGCGCCCCATCTCTCCTGCATCGGCACGACGCGGGAGAGCATCCGCGAGCTGCTCGAGCGCTACCGCGCTGAAGGCATACGCCGCATCGTCGCCCTGCGCGGAGACCTACCCTCCGGCAGCCCGTCAGCAGGCGAGTTCCGCTACGCCAGCGAGCTGGTGGAGTTCATCCGTGCCGAGACCGGTGACCATTTCCGCATCGAGGTCGCCTGCTATCCAGAATTTCATCCACAGGCCGAGGACGCCGAACGGGATTTGCGCAATTTCAAGACCAAGGTGGATGCCGGCGCCGACGGTGCCATCACGCAGTTTTTCTACAATGTCGACGCCTATTTCTACTTCGTTGACAGCTGCGAGAAGCTCGGCATCGACATCCCCATCGTGCCCGGCATCATGCCCATCCTGAACTTCAAGCAGCTGGCCCGCTTCGCCGACAGCACCGGCGCCGAGATCCCGCGCTGGCTGCGCAAGCGCATGGAAGCCTATGGCGACGACCGCGAGTCCATCCGCGCCTTCGGCCTGGACGTGGTCACCGAGCTCTGTCGGCGACTGCTGGAGGCCGGCGCCCCGGGGCTGCACTTTTACACCATGAACCAGGCCGCTCTCACCGAGGAGATCTGGCAACGGCTCGGGCTCGGCCGGCTGGCCGAAGGAGGACGGGCATCATGAGCAACGCCAACCTGATCCGGCGTGACCTCAGCGTGCTCTGGCATCCCTGCAGCCAGATGAAGGACCACGAGTGGCTGCCGCTCATTCCCATCCGCAGCGGCCAAGGCGTCTGGCTGGAGGACTTCGAAGGCAAACGCTACCTGGATGCGGTCAGCTCCTGGTGGGTGAACCTGTTCGGCCACGCCAACCCCCGCATCAACGCGGCGCTGCGCGACCAGCTCGAGCAGCTGGAGCACGTGATACTCGCCGGCTTCACCCACGAACCGGCGGTGGAGCTGGCCGAGCGGCTGGTCGCAATTGCGCCGCCAGGCCTCGCCCGCTGCTTCTACACCGACAACGGCTCGGCCGCGGTCGAGGTGGCGCTGAAGATGAGCTACCACTACTGGCGCAACAGCGGCCAGGGCAGCAAGCACAAGTTCATCACCCTCGGCAACAGCTACCATGGCGAGACCCTGGGCGCCCTGGCCGTGGGCGACGTGGCGCTCTACAAGCGGACCTACGAGCCGCTGCTGATGGAGACCATCACCGTGCCTTCTCCCGACTGCTGGCAGCGGGAGCCAGGCGTGAGCTGGGAGGAGCATTCCCGGCAGATGTTCGTCCACATGGAGCAGGCCCTGGCCCGGCACGCCCATGAAGTCGCCGCCGTCATCGTCGAGCCGCTGGTGCAGTGCGCCGGTGGCATGCGTATGTACCACCCGGCCTACCTCGCGCTGCTGCGGGAAGCCTGCGACCGCTACCAGGTACACCTTATCGCCGACGAGATCGCCGTCGGCTTCGGCCGCACCGGCACCATGTTCGCTTGCGAGCAAGCCGGCATCACGCCCGATTTCATGTGCTTGTCCAAGGGCCTGACCGGCGGCTACCTGCCGCTGGCGGCGGTGCTAACCACCGACGAGATCTACCAGGCCTTCTACGATGACTATCAGCGCCTGACCGCCTTCCTCCATTCCCACAGCTATACCGGCAACGCGCTGGCCTGCCGGGCAGCGCTGGCCACGCTGGACATCTTCCGCGACCAGCCGGTGCTGGAGCGCAATCGGGAGCTGGCCCGGCTGATGTACCAGGCGGTGCAGGAGCTGGAGGACCACCCCAACGTCGGCGAGATCCGTCAGACTGGCATGATCCTCGCCATCGAGATGGTGCAGGCGCGCCCCAGGACCGAATTCGACTGGCGCGAGCGGCGCGGCCTGCGGGTTTACCAGCATGCCCTAGCGCGCGGCGTGCTGCTGCGGCCGCTGGGCAACGTGATCTACTTCATGCCGCCCTACGTGATCTCGGAAGAGGAAATCGCGCTGCTCGGCCAAGTCGCCCGCGAGGGCATCGCGCAAGCCGTGCGCGACTAAAGCCATGTCGGATCCGCATCTCTACGTCGATCTGCCCCTGCAGCCCGGCACGGAGTTGGAACTGCCGACCGAGGTGATCAACCATCTGCGGGTGCTGCGCCTCGGCCCGGGCCAGCGGCTGCGCCTTTTCAACGGCCAAGGCGGTGAGTACCTCGCCACGCTGCTGGCGCTGGAACGTCGCAGCGCCCGGGTCGCCGTCGAGCGCCACCTGCCGCACGAAGCCGAATCGCCGCTGGCCATCACCTTGATCCAGGGCGTATCCAAGGGCGAGCGGATGGATTTCACCATCCAGAAGGCGGTGGAACTGGGCGTGACGGGGATTCAGCCGGTCTTCACCGAGCGCTCGGTGGTTCAGCTCGACGGCGATCGGCTGGAGAAGCGCAGCCGCCACTGGCGCGGCGTGGCCATTGCCGCCTGCGAGCAGTGCGGCCGCAATCGGATTCCCGAACTCTTGCCGCCGCTGCCGCTGGCCGCGGCCTGGGATTGCGTCCAGGCCGAACTCAGGCTGGTGCTGAACCCGCTGGAGGGACGGCGCTTACGGGAGCTGCCTGCAGCCGCATCCCTGGCCCTGCTGGTCGGCCCTGAAGGCGGCTTGAGCGAGGCCGAGGTCGCCGCCGCCATCGCTCACGGTTTCGTCAGCCTGCAGCTGGGGCCACGCATCCTGCGCACGGAAACCGCCGGGCTGGCCGCGCTGGCCGCCCTGCAAGCTTTGCATGGCGATCTTTGAGCCGAAGGAGCGCTGCGCGGTCAGGTCGGCAACACTGCCCACAGGCCCTTTTCCAGAGCCTCGATGTCGGGAATCAGGACCCGCTCGTCACGGAGCAGCGCTTCGGCGGCGATGCGTGGATGCGACGACTCGGCCGCAACGGCCTGGATTTCCTCCGGCTCCACCGAGGTCAGCCGCGGCATCCGGCTGCTCAGCAAGCCATAGAAATCGAAGCCGAGCGTCGGATCCAGCGTCTTGATCACCACAATGCGGTTGCCGCTTGAGGCCACCGGGCTGTAGTCGGCATTGAGGAAGGCATCGTAGGACATCACGGGCAGGCGCATTCCGCGCCACGGCAGGAATCCCATCAACCAGGCCGGGGCGTTGACCAGCCTGGGCTCGAGCGGGCTGAACAGCACGACTTCGGCCACCATGCTGCTCGGCAGCAGCAAGGTCTTTCCATCCAGCGCTATCGCCATGGCTCTGATGGCGGTATCGAGTTGTGCGGCCATAGTGCTCATTCTCCGCTCAGGCAGTCCCAGTATGCGCGGCTGCAGGGCTGGCGACCAAATGCTCCGCCAGCCTGGCGGCCAGCTCCTCGGGGGTTCCTTCATAGCTGACGGCGCCGGTCGCCTTGGCGCAGACCGGCATGCTGTCGCAGGCGCAGCTGTCAGCCGCCTGCGCCCAGACCACCCCGCCGGCCCGGTAAATGGCCACGCAGCCGCGGGCGCCATCGTCGCCCATGCCGCTGAAGACGATGGCGCCGCTGCGCGGGCCGAAACGACGCGCGACCTCGCACATCAGCTGATCGATGGAAGGCATGTAGAGCTGGGTCGCAGCGGCCGGCTCCAGCCGCAGGCGGCCGTCGGCCTCGATGCGCAGTCGCTCCTGCACCGGCGCGACGTAGATCCTGCCACTCTCCAGCGAGTCACCGTCACGGGCGGCGCTGACCGTGAAGGCGCCGGCGCGGCTTAGCTGCGAAGCCAGCACGTCGACGAAGCCGGCAGCGATGTGCTGGCCGATGATCAATGCCGTGTCCGCCGGCAGGGCCGGGAGTGCGCCGAAAAAGCGCTTGAGAGCTTCCGGCCCGCCGAAGGAGGCCCCCAGCACCCAACAGCGCAGCCCGGCATGCTCCGCCGGCGCGGGCCGCGTCGGCCAGACCTCACCGGCATCGGCGCGGTCGCCGACCGCCGCCTCGATCTTGGCGATCAAGCGCTGCAGCCAGATCTCGTCGCCGACCGGGGCCTGGCCATCCTGGAACACCAGGGGCAGCGCCACCCGTTCCAACATCCGATCCAACAGGTCGAGCTCCGTCTCGTCGGCCAGTTCCATGTTGAGCAGCAACGCGTCCACCGGACAGCGCTGCCAGCGCAAGCCGTGAGCGAATTGGCTGAGCTGCTCCTCCAGCGCCACCCGCAGCCCCTGCCGCTGCAGCGCCTCGCGCAGGCCGTCGTCCGCGCTCGCCCGGCGGGTCCGCAGCAAGCCGACGACCAGCGTCCTGGCCTCAGACCTGCACACCACTCTCCTCCAGGACCTCGCGCAAGTTCTCCAGAAGTTCCGACTCCTGATACGGCTTGCCCAGATAGCGGTTGACGCCGATCTGGAAGGCCCGCTCCCGGTGCTTCTCGCTGGTTCGCGACGTGATCATGATGATGGGGATATGCCGCAACCGCTCGTCGTTGCGGACATGGGTAGCGAGCTCGTAGCCGTCCATGCGCGGCATCTCGATGTCCAGCAGCATGGCGTCGGGCACGATCTCCTGGAGCTTGCCGACCGCGTCGACACCATCCTTCGCCGTCACCACCGCCATGCCGTTGCGTTCCAGCAGGCGGGTCGCCACCTTGCGCATGGTGATGGAGTCGTCGACCACCATCACGGTGACCTTTTCCTTGTCCTCGGCCGCTGCGGCCACCGGTGCGGCATGGGCTTGGCCGGTGGTCAAATGCAGCCGCACCAGGCTGCCGATGTCCAGGATCAGCGCCACCCGGCCGTCGGCCAGGATGGTGGCGCCGAAGATGCCCGGCACGGTGCTGATCTGCGGTCCCACCGATTTCACCACGATCTCGCGGCTGCCGAGCAGGGCTTCCACCTGGATGGCCAAGCGATGGTCGCCGGTCTGCACCAGGATGATGGGCGAGCGGCCGCCAGGCCCCGGCAGCTGCGGCTCGCCCAGGCCCAGCAGGGTGCTCAAGCCCCGCAGCTCATAACGCTCGCCGGCATAGTCGTAGTAGGAGGTGCGGCCGGAAGCGAGACGCTGCTCCAGCTCCTCGTGGGTCATCCGCACCACCCCTTCGACGCTGGTGATGGGGATGGCGTAGACATCCTCGCCGACCTGGCAAAGCAGCGCCTGGTTGACGGCCAGGGTAAAGGGCAGGCGAATGGTGAAAGTGGTCCCCTGTCCGGCCGTGGAATCGATCTCAAGCGTGCCGCCCAGCTGCTTGATCTCGGAGGCAACCACATCCAGGCCGACACCGCGGCCAGCGATCTGGGTCACCTGCTCGGAAGTGGTGAAGCCGGGCTCCAGGATGAACTGCATCACCTCGCGGTCGGCCAGCGGCGCATCGGCCGGCATCAGCCCGCGCGCGATGGCGCGGCGCCGGATCTCCTCCAGTCGCAGGCCGCGGCCGTCGTCGCTGACACGGATCACCACGTCGGCGCCTTCGCGCGACAAGGCCACCGTGATCTGCCCCTCTTCCGGCTTGCCGGCGGCGCGGCGCTCGGCCGGGGTCTCGATGCCGTGGGCAACGGCGTTGCGCAGCATGTGCTCCAGTGGCGCGGTGACGCGCTCCAGCACCGTGCGGTCCATTTCGCCGCGGGCCCCCTGCACCACCAGCTGCGCCTTCCTGCCCAGCTCCAGGCAAGTCTGGCGCACGATGCGCCGCATGCGCGGCACCAGGTTGGCGAAGGGCACCATGCGGGTGCGCATCAGGCCGTCCTGCAGCTCGGTATTGACCCGCGACTGCTGCAGCAGCAGGGTCTCGGACTCCCGCGTCAGGTTATCCAGCAGGTTCTGGATGCTGACCAGGTCGTTGGTTGACTCTGCCAGTGCCCGCGACAGTTCCTGCAGGCGGGAGAAGCGGTCCAGCTCCAGCGGGTCAAACTCCTCCGCTGCCTCATCCGGCTTCTCGTAGCCGCGATCGAAACGGTAGAGGATCTGGGCCTCGGTCTCGATCTCCATTTCCCGCAGCTGCTCGCGAAGCCGCGCCACCGTCTGCTCCAGCTCGCCGAGGTTGAAGCGCATGGCACCGATCTGCTGCTCCAGCCGCGCCCGGTAGATGCTGATCTCACCGGCCAGGTTGACCATGTTGTCCAGCAAATCGGCCCGCACCCGCACCATGTCGGAGCTGCCGCCGGAACGCGCCGGTACCGCCGGCTCCGGCTCCGGCGCCGCTTCCGCAGCCTCCGCCGGAGCGGCCGCCTGCCGTTCCGGCTCCGGGGCGACCGGGGGCTCGGTCGGCGCCGCGACCGGCACGATGAGCTCGGCATCGTCGACCGCAGCCGCCATCGGCTGCTCGCGGTAGGTCTCGATGGCCGCCAGCAAGTCTTTGGCCGGGCTTGGCTGCTGGCCGGCAGCCGCCTGCTCCAGCTGGCTGCTCAGGCGGTCGTGAATCCGCTCCAGCAGATCGAACAGGCTGACGGTGACGGCAGCCTGGCCCTGCTGCACGCTCGCCAGCAAGGTCTCCAGGGCATGGCTCAGGTCCGCAATGGCGGCAAATCCCGCCATCCGCGCGCCGCCCTTGAGGGTATGCAGCGCGCGCTGCAAATCGGTGATGCGCTCCTCGTTGTCGGGCTCGTTTTGCCAGCGCTCCAGCGCGGCTTCGGTCGCCTCCAGGATCTCCGCCGCCTCTTCCAGGAAGACCTGCACCAGCTCGGTGTCGGCCGGTTCCGCCGGTGGCGCGGCCGCGGCCGGCTGCTCCGATCCGCCACGCAGCCTGACAATGGCCTCCATCAGCTCTTCCGGCAACGTCGGCAGGCTGCCGTCTCTGGCCGTCGCCAGCATCTCCTGGAGGCCGTCGACGCAGCCGTGCAACAGGTTGAAGAAGGCGTCGTCGGCAGCGACGTTCCGGCTGGCCACGTCTGCCGCCAGGCTCTCCAGGGCATGGCAGAAACTGGCGATGGCCTCGAAGCCGGCCAGGCGGGCGCCCCCCTTAAGGGTATGTAGCGAGCGGTGCAGCTCGCTAAGGCAGGCCTCGTGCTCGGTTTCCGGCTGCTGCTCCCAGCGGTCCACGGTCATCTCGAGGAAGCGCAGAATGTCTTCCGCTTCCTCAAGGAACAGCGCTGCCAGATCCAGATCAATGTCGACGGCCGCCGAGCCCTGCTCGGCGCTGGGCTCGGCCGACGCCGACGGCGTTTCATCCTCGGCGGGCGCGCTCGCAGCCAACGCCGCCAGCGCCGCATCGACGCGCGCGAGCAGCGATTCGGTGTCCGGCCACTGCGGCGCCGGCTCGGCCAGCTGCCTCACCACCTCCTGCACCAGTGCCACGCCCTCCTCGAGCAACCCCAGCTCTGCTTCCTGCAGCGGCCGGCTGCTCTGGTGGTGTTGCTCCGCCAGCAATTCCAGCTTGCGCCCGAGCTGAGCGATGGGCGTGACATCGGCCATGCGGGCGCTGCCAGTGAGCGTATGCAGCGCCCGGATCAGCGCTTCGCTGACCGGGATCGGCTGCGGCGCCTCGCGCGACGCGGTAATGAACGCGCTGACCACGGCTAGGTGGTCGGCGGTCTCGCGCCGGAAGATGTCGTAAAGCACCGGGTCCATGCCGGCTTCAGCAACCGGCTGCTCGGCGGCCTCTGGTTCGACCGCAACTTCCGCGTTGGCCGCGCTATCGTCGCCAGTCTGCTCTAGCGGCTGCAATACCGGCACGCCGCAATCGCTGTCATCGGCGTGGGCAAGCTCCGTCGCCTGCTCTTCCGGCTGCGCCTCCGGCGCGCGCGGCTCCGCCGCAGGCGCTACCTCGGCCACTGACGCCGGCCGGGGCTGCCCTTCGTCGGGCCGGTCGGGCCCAGGCTCCCCTGCCGCCAGCTCGGCCCGGGCATCGGCCGCGTCGGCTTCAGCCGCCTCGGCTTGAGGCAGCTCCGCAACGGGCCGCGCCGGCGCGAGCCCACCAGCCGGCTCAGCGGACGGCTCCACCGGCAACGGCTCGGGCCCGGCAAACGGCTGCTGGCCGACCGCGACGGATTCGGACGTGGCCGGAGCCGTTGCCGGCGCCACGCTCGACGGAAGGGCAGCCGGCGCAGCCGCCTGCCCTGGCTGGGCCAGCGCTTCGGCCCGTCGCATCAGGGCAAGGATGTCCTGCTGCGGCGCCGGGCCGCCTTGGATCTGCTCGATCAGCGCCGGCAGCACGGCGATGGTCTCGGCAACCAGGGCGTGAATTTCCGGACCTTGCTGGACCGTTCCATCCAGCACCCGGTTGAGCAGGTTCTCCACGCTCCAGGCCAACTCACCCAGCAGCAGCGCGCCCGCAAGGCGCCCGCTGCCCTTGAGCGTGTGGTACATGCGCCGGACCGTCACCAGCGCATCGTTGTCATCCGGGTTGGCACGCCAGCGAGGAAATTCCTCCTGCAGCGTCTCGAGGACTTCCTGGGCCTCCTCGACGAAGATTTCGAGGATCTCGGGATCGATTTCGTCGGCCATGACCGGCACGTCGTAATCGATCCGTCCCGATTTCTTTGCCGCCGGCGCCGCAGGCGAGGCCGGAGGCGGCTCGGGCTGCGCAGCAGGTTGCGGCGCAGCCGCTGGAGCGGCCTCGACCGTCTCCTCCGGCGGCGGCTCGGCAGCGATCTCGACAGGCTCGGGTTCCTCGGCCGTCGCCGCGTCCAGGACCGCCGGCGCGGCCGCGGCCGGCGCCAGCGCAGCATCGAGCCGCGCCAGAGCGGCGTCGACCTGGTCCAGCACCCGCTGCGGCGGCCGGTGGCCGTCGCGCACCGCCTCCAGGTAGTATTCGACACCGGCCAGGACCTCGGCCAGGGTGTCCAGCACGTCCTGCTCGGGCAGCGGCAGGCTGGGTTGGAGCCGGGCGGTGACATGGCTGGCCAAGGCCGCCAGCTGATCAGCAGGCCTGGCCTGCTCCAGCATGCGCAGCGTCCGCGCCAGCTTGTCGAACTGCTCGGCGATGGCCGCACCGCCAGCGCCGGTGCCGGCATCGAGCATGGCGGAGACCGCTTCCTTCGCCCGGCCGATGTCGGCCACCACCTCGGCAATAGCGGTGCCGTAGATGGCGTGGTACTCGGCGGCGGGCAGGCGGGACTGCGGCTCGGCCGGCCGCTCGCCCTCCTCGGCCTTTTCCTCGTCGGCCGTATAACCGGCGCTGAAGCCGTCGATGGCGGCATCGACCCGCAGCAGGGCCTCGGCGATCTGCAGGACGACCGCCTCGTCCGGGGTCAGGGTACCGTCAAGCAGGGCTTCGATCCACTGGATCTGCTCCTGGATCTGCCGCCGCGGCTCGCCCAGCCCCAGCATCCCCAAGGTATCGGCCACCTGGCGCAGGCCCTCGACCAGGGAGCGCAGTCGCTCGGCGTCGGTAAAGCCGCTGCGGGTGTACAAATCCAAGCTGTCCTTGGCGGTGGCCAGGTCGTCCTTGAGGATCTCCGCCACGGTCTGCAGCGTCTGCCGGCTGGGCGCGGCCAGGTTGCGCCGTGCGCTGTCAAGCTGCTGCTCGTCCGGCAGCAGCTGCTTGAGGCCGTAGCGCTCTTGTATGGCGATAACCCGCGCATTGTCGCTGCGGGCGCGTGCCAGGTAGTAGAGCAGATTCTTCAGCAGCTCTTGGCGCGGCTTGGCGACCAGCTCTGCTTCGCCCAGCTCGGCAGCGCGGCGAATCTCCCGGTCGATCTGCCCCAGCACCGAGCGCACGGCCGCCGCGTTGTCGAGGGCCCCTTCCTGCAGGGCCTCGACCAGGCCGGCAGCAAGCCACCACAGGTCGCCCACCGAAGCGTCGAAGGTCGCCGCGTCGAGGGCATCCAACACGTCACGCATCCGGGCCAGGCTACCGGCGACGTCCTGCTGCCGAATCACCCCTAGCAAGCCCAGCTGGAATCGGCTGCGCAGGCGGCGCGCCGCCTGCGACAGCGGTTCGCCCGTGGCCGGGGGCCGGCTCCGATGCCCCTTAGGCCGCGCCGCATCGAGATCGAATACCGCATGCTCGGTCAGCAGGCCGGCATTGCGGACGGCGCGCAGCTCGTTGAGCAGCGGCAGCAACAACACGGGCGCGTCGCGCAAGCCCCCCTGGACACGCTCCAGGTAACCACCCAGCTGGATGATGGCCTGCATCAGCACTTGCAAGGCATCGTTCGGCTGGCGCACCTCGCCCTGCAGCAGCGCGGCCACCACCTGCTCCATCTCTTCCACCAGCATGGCGGCGCCGAACAGCTCGAGCATCTGCAAGATGCCCCGCACCTGGTGCAGGTGCGAGCCACAGAACTGGAGGTAGGTGCTGTCGCTGGTGTCCTGGCTGTAGGTTTCCAGCGCCTCTGCGGCCTGGCGCAGAGTCTCGTCCAATTCCTTCCGCACCCAGCTCAGGGTGCTGTGATTGTTTCCCGTGGGCTTGCTCATGATGGCACCCGATGCCTTCAAGTTGTGCGCTGAAACGCCAGCACATCCAGACTGCCGGTCCGCGTCATCAGCGGGTGCTCCCAACCGATGACCTCTCCCGCCCCCAGAATCAGGACACCGCCCTCTCGCAACGGCTGCACCAGCCCATCCAGTATCTTCCGCCGCGTCGGCTGGTCGAAGTAGATCAGGACGTTCTGGCAATAAATCAGGTCCATGCTGCGCGGCGGGGCGCTAGCAGCATGAAGAATGTTGAACTGGGCAAAGCAGACACGCCAGCGCAGGCTATCGACGATGCGGAACTTGCCGTCGGGCAGCTGTTCGGTATAGCGGCTGCGCAGCTCGGGCGGGATCTGCTCGTAGCGCCGCTTGGGATAGAGTGCTTGTCGCGCCGTCGCCAGCGAGTGCAGGCTGATGTCGGAGCCGGTCACGCCGTAGCGAAGCGGCACCCCGCAACGGCGAAAATAATCGTCGGCCAGCATTGCCAGCGTGAACGCCTCCTCCCCGGTGGCGCCGCCGGCGCTCCAGATGTGCGCCTGACCGCCGGCGCGGATTCGCTCCGCCATGCGCGGCAAGCATTGCTCGACCACCAGCTCCAGGCTGCGCGGATCGCGGAAGAAGCGGGTTTCGTGGACGGTGAGCCGATCGACCAGCGCCGCCCACTCGACGTTGCCGGCTAGTCCCGAGGTGACGAACTCATAGTACGAGCGATAGTCCCGGTAGCCCAGCTCGCGCATGCGCAGCCCCACGCTGGTGGCAAGAAACGATTTGCGTTCCTTGGGCATGTGCATGCCGGTGCGCTCGCGCAGCAACTCCGTCCACTGGAGGAAATCCGCTTCGCTCATCGCCGGCAGCGGTTGCAGGCCCGACCAGACGGCCGGGTCTGCCGACGCTTTTGCGGTGGCCATCGACACCACCTGTCCCTCTTACGGTCCCTCTTGCTCGGGCAGCTTGAAGCCAGCCACGGAATTGCGCAGCTCGTTGGCCAGCTCGGCCAGGTTGCCGATGCTGGTCGCCGTTTCGTTGGTGCCCGCGGAGGTCTGCGCCGTGATCTCCTGAATCACATTCATCGTGTCGGAGATGTTCGCGGCCGCATTGGCCTGCTGCTTGGCCGCCTCGGAAATGCTCTGGATGAGGCCGGCCAGGTGCTTAGAAACGTTCTCGATCTCCCGCAGCGCGTCGCCCGCGGCCTCGGCCAGCTTGGCGCCGGCCACCACGCCCGCGGTGCTTTGCTCCATGGAAATGATGGCCTCGTTGGTGTCGGTCTGGATGGTCTTGACCAGCGCCTCGATTTGCTTGGTGGCGTTACTGGAGCGCTCCGCCAGGCGCTGCACTTCGTCCGCGACCACCGCGAAGCCGCGGCCGGCCTCGCCCGCCATGGCCGCCTGAATGGAAGCGTTGAGCGCCAGGATGTTGGTCTGGTCGGCGATGTCGTTGATCAGCTCGACGATGTTGCCGATCTCCTGGGACGATTCGCCCAGTCGCTTGATGCGCTTGGAGGTCTCCTGGATTTGCTCGCGGATGGTGTCCATGCCCTCGATGGTGCGCCGCACCGTGTCGGCGCCGCGCACGGCCAGATCCACCGACTGCTGAGCAACGCGAGCGGATTCCTCGGCGTTGCGAGACACCTGGTCGATGGACACCGCCATCTCGTTCACCGCTGCCGATACCGCGGTAATCTGATGGGCCTGGTGATCCGAGGCTTCAGCCAGGTGCATGGCGGTGGCCTGGGTCTGCTGTGCCGCCGCCGATACCTGAACCGACGTCTCGTTGATGGTCATGACCAGGGTGCGGAGCGCCTCGGTGGCGTCGTTGAAAGCGTCGGCAATGGCGCCGGTGATTTCCTCACCCACCGTCGCCTGCTTGGTCAGGTCACCCTCCTTCAGCCCTTCGATCTCGTCCAGCAGCTTGAGGATGGCCTCTTGGTTGCGGCGGGAGATCTCGTCGGTGCGGCGGCGTTCCTCTTCCTTGGCCGCCAGCTCGGCGCGGGTCACGACGCGCACGGCAAAACCGCGGAAGAACAGCATGATGAAGGCGGCGGCGCCAAAGGCATAGCCATACCAGCCCTGGATAGGTCGCTCGCTCTCCAGCGCCTGGTAGCGGGTGAGCAGGTGGTCGGTGGTGGCCAGCAGGATGGTGGTTTCGACGAAAATGCTGTCGGCGGCGGTACGCACGCGGTACAGCTCGGGCGAGCGGGCCAGGACCTCGTTGACCTGAGTACGCATGCTGCCGTAGAGCGCATCGATAGCCTGCAGCTGCTGGCGGGCAGCGGCGTCGGTCACCGCAGCCACGCGCAGACTGTTGTCGCCGTGCAGGAGCGCGTTGAGACTGCGCGCCATTTCCTCGGCGCTGACGCCGAGCCGCTCGGCGGCGGTGATGTTGCCTATGCCGCCTTGCAGCAGCTCGGTCAGGTGGCGGCCGATCCGCTCGGCGGCAACCACCTGGCGGCCAGCCAGGGCAATCTGGTTGCGCTCGGCGCCTGCCGCCACCAGCCGGGCGACCAGGCCTTCGGCCATTTCCTGCAGCCGCGGCGCTTTGGCGCGGAACTCTTCGCCCAGCTCGTTGACCGCGATGACCATCTGGCGCCGGGCGAGTATGTCCTCGATGTGCAGCTTGACCGTGTTCCAGGTACGCAGGACCTTGTTGAGGGCGCTTTCGGCATCCTCGGAAACGGCGGCGGTAGGCGGCAGGCCGCTGCCGGCCGGATCGCCGTTGGCCAGCACGTTGATATGCTCCTCCAGCTCCCGGCTGGCGGACTCCAGCATGAAGAACGCGTCGATCTTGCCGTTGGCGGCCTCCGACGCGTTCTTGCCGATGGTCTGCGACAGCACCCGGACCGCTTCGGCGCGGCGGATGTACTCGCGATCGAATTGTGCGTGGTAGGCTACGTAGGCGAAGCTAGCCACCATCAAGCCCAGGCTGATGATGAACAGCGCGCCCAAGACATTGGCGGCCCGCTGCGCGGCGCGCGCCGGTTGAGACCCCTTTGAACCCTTCATATCCTGGACCCCTGTCGGACGGATCTTGCCACCGAGTGGCGAGTTTGCGTTGTTTTTCTAATCGTTGCTGCGGTCAACCGAGCAAGCATGCCTGCCCCCTGGGCTGCGCCGATCAGCCGGCGACCTTGAGAAAATTCGGATGCGTCGCCAACGCGCGCATGCTGAAAACCAGCCAGAGGCTGCCATCGCGGGCGAAGGCGCCGGTGACGAAAGGCCGCAGCTCCTCGCCCAGATCGGCAGGCACGTCGGTTCTCTCTTCGTCGAAGAAGTGCCGCATCCCCAGCACCTCATCGACCAGCAATCCTGCCTGCACGCCTTCCTGCTGGATGACGACCACCCGGCTCAAGCGCGTCATCAGCACAGAATGCCGGCCCAGGAATCCCCCCAGGTCCATGATCGGCAACAAATTGCCCCGCACATTGGCGATCCCGCGCACCCAGGGCTTGGTATGCGGCACGGGCGACAGGGCGGGACAAGTCAGGATTTCGGAGACCTCGCCAAGGGCCGCGACCAGGCGCCGGGCACCGAGCCGAATGCCAACCCCGGCCCACTGCTGTCGCACTTCCTCCACCACCGGCAACGCGGTCTCGCGCTGCCGGGCGCGCCGGTCGAGCGCCGCCAGCGTGGCAAAAGCCGGATCGGCTGCTTGGGCCTTCATATCCCGTAGCCTAGCCCGCCAGCGCCGACTTGATCTTGGCCAGCAGCTCTTCCTCGGTGACCGGCTTGGTGATGTAGTCCTTGGCGCCCTGGCGCATGGCCCAGATCCGGTCGGTATCCTGATCCTTGGTGCTGATCATCACGATCGGGATCGCGGAGGTCGCCGGATCCTTGCTTAGCTTGCGCGTCGCCTGGAAGCCGTTCACGCCGGGCATGACGATATCCATGAGGATGACGTCGGGCGCAAGCTCCTTCGCCATGCGCATCCCTTCCTCGCCGTTCACCGCCACGCTGACCTGGTAGCCATACTTCTCGAGCATGGTCCTGAGCACGTGGGTTTCGGTCGGAGAGTCATCAACGATTAGAACTCGCGTCATGAAATGCCTCTCAAGCCTTATTGGTTTTTGCTTCGCTGCCGTGCCGGCGAGTTACGCCGCCTTTCGCCGGCACGCTTTTTATCTTCCCTGAAGTCGCCTTCCCTATCCTTTACGCAGCCGTACGCAGGTGGCGCCTGATCGCGTTGAGCAGTTCATCACGCGTAAACGGCTTGGTCAGGTACTCCTCCGAGCCGACGATGCGGCCGCGGGCCCGGTCGAACAATCCGTCCTTGCTGGAAAGCATGATGACAGGCGTACCTTTGAATGCCTGGCTGTTCTTGATGAGGGCGCAGGTTTGGTATCCGTCGAGCCGGGGCATCATGATGTCGATGAAGATGATATCCGGCCGGTGATCGGCGATTTTGGCCAACGCCTCGAAGCCATCGGTGGCGGTTATGACGTCACAACCTTCTTTCTTGAGCAGCGTCTCTGCCGTACGGCGAATGGTCTTGCTGTCGTCGATGACCATCACCTTCAATCCGGGGAATTCCCCGTTGGCGTTTTCCTGTTTCACCGGTTCCCTCGAAATGCTCACTGCCCTGGGCCGCTTGCGCCTGGCACAATGATATACACGCCTACAGGTCTTTTACCGGATGTATTTAACATACAAGCACAAGACGCGCTACAAAGCCGCCGGCAGGCTCGCGGCGCAGCAAGCAGCGGCCATTTCCATCCCCACGAAACGGCCTCGATTTGATAACTGTCCCGCCCTGGACACGGGCCGGCTAAGGTATCCTTAGCCCCCTGCCTGGCAGGGCTTGCGGCTATTTTGGTGCATCATCCAGACCAGACTCAAGGAGCCAACATGGGTAGACGACTCGGCGTGATCATGGACCCTATCGCCTCCATCGCCCCGTACAAGGACACCACCCTTGCCATGCTGCTGGAGGCGCAACGCCGCGGCTGGGAGCTGCATTACATGGAACTAGGCAGCCTTGAGGTCATTGCTGGGCGCGCCTACGGCCGCACCCGTCTGCTCAAGGTCGCCGACGACAACCGCCACTGGTACGAGCTGGGCGCCGAGCACCACCTGCCCCTGGACGATCTGGACGTGGTGCTGATGCGTAAGGATCCGCCGGTCGACTCCGAATATCTCTATGCCACCCACATCCTGAGCCTGGCGCAGGCCGCCGGCTGCCTGGTGCTGAACGACCCGCAGGGCTTGCGCGATGCCAACGAAAAGCTGTTCGCCCAGTACTTCCCACAGTGCTGCCCGCCGACCATCGTCAGCCGCGATCCGGATCACATCCGCGCCTTCGTGGCTGAGCACGGCAAGGCCGTAATCAAGCCCTTGCACGGCATGGGCGGCGCCGGGATCTTCGTGGTCGAAGATGGCGATCCCAACATGAGCGTCATCATCGAGACCGTCACCGAGCTGGGCCGGCGCTACGCCATGGTGCAGCGCTACCTGCCTGAGATCAAAGCCGGTGACAAGCGCATCCTGGTCATCGACGGCGAACCGGTCCCTTATGCCCTGGCCCGCATCCCGGCGGAAGGCGAGACCCGCGGCAACATCGCCGCCGGCGGCCGCGGCGAGGGGGTCGCGCTCAGCGAGCGCGACCGCTGGATCGTCGAGCAGGTCGCCCCGACCTTGGTAGCGCGCGGCCTGGTCTTCGTCGGACTCGACGTGATCGGCGACTACTTGACCGAAATCAACGTCACCAGCCCGACCTGCGTGCGGGAGCTGGATGCCATCTACGGCCTCAATATCAGCGCCCGCTTCTTCGACGCCATCGAGCGTCGGCTGAGCGCTCGCTGATGCCGGCTGTAACGCGCAGGCACCGCGCTTCCATTGGCCTCATGAACTGGCTCGAGCTGTAGACATGGCTGCGCCCGCCGTCACCCACACCGATCGCCTGTCGCTGACCCTGTTCCTGGCAGTGGTGGCCCACGCGCTGGTCATCCTCGGCGTCGGTTTCACCGGCATCGCCACCAAGCAGCCGCAGACCTCGCCCCTGATCGAGGTCACCCTGGCGCAGCTGCCCGCTGCCGAAACGCCCGAGGACTACGACTTTCTGGCCCAGGCCGACCAGGACGGAGGCGGCGACAATCCGGAGCGGCAGCGGCCACGCGAGGCGGCGCCGGCGGCGGCCAGCACCGCTACCGGCCCGGCGTTCTCCGAGACCACGCCGCCACCGGCCGCCACGTCACCCCAATCCAGGCCGCAGGTCGCCAGCCGCGAGACGCCTGCACCGCAGTCGCGCTCCAGCAGCACGCCACCGGCACCGCAGCCCCAGCCGCCAACGGCCGCCGAGCTGATCAGCAGCAGTCGCCAACTGGCCCAGGACATCGCCCTGGAGCGGGCCCTGGAGTCGGTGTCGGCCCGCTACCCGAGCAAGCGGCGCATCGATGCCCGCACCAAGGCCCACGACGCCGCCGAGTACATGCGCCAGTGGGTGGAGAAGGTCGAGCGCATCGGCAACCTCAATTATCCGGAAGAAGCCCGTCGGCGCGGGCTGTCCGGTTCGCTGATCCTGGAAGCCACGCTGCGCCCGGACGGCAGCCTGGTGAGCGTGCGGATCCTGGACTCCTCCCGCCACCCTGTCCTCGACCAGGCCGCCATGCGTATCGTCCACATCGCCGCACCCTTCGCGCCGGTGCCGCCTTCCGTCCTGGCCGGCAACGATCTGCTGGTCATCACCCGTACCTGGGAGTTCATCCACGACAAGGGCTTGACCACGCAGGACTGAGAACGCCTCCGGCCCTGGCCGAGGCGGCCGGCGGCGCTTGTGACCGACCACCGGCCTGCCCGATACTATGGGCATGCAAGCTGCCAATCTGACCAACCATTTCCTCATTGCCATGCCGTCGTTGGCAGCCCCCAACTTTTTCCGCACCGTGACCTTCGTGTGCGAGCACAACGCCAACGGCGCGCTGGGCATCGTCATCAACCGCCAGACCGACATTCGGCTCGGGGACTTGCTCAAGCATTTGAAAATCGGTGACGCGCCCGAGTCGGTCGCGGCCAGGCCCGTTTATTTCGGCGGCCCAGTCGCGCCGCAACGCGGCTTCGTGCTGCACCGGGCGGAAGGCGAATGGGAGGCCTCACTCAAGATCGGCGACGAACTGGCGCTGACCTCATCCAGGGACATTCTGGCCGCCATCGCCCGCTCGGCTGGCCCCAAAGATTACCTGGTGGTGCTGGGCTATGCCGGCTGGGGCCCCGGGCAGCTGGAACAGGAGCTGGCGGAAAACGCCTGGCTGAGCGGCCCGGCCAGCAGCGAAATCCTGTTCGAGATGCCGGTGGAACGTCGCTGGCAAGCCGCGGCGGCCTTGCTGGGCGTGGATCTGGCGCTGATCTCGTCGGTCGCGGGGAGGGCTTAGTGGGCTCCGGCACCCATCTCGGCTTCGACTTCGGCCTGCGCCGAATCGGCGTCGCCGTCGGCGAAGCCATGCTCGGCAGCGCCCGTCCCCTGCTGACGCTGCCGGCCCGCGCCGGCCAGCCAGACTGGCAGCGCCTGCAGGCACTGCTGCGGGAATGGCAGCCGGTCGCGCTGGTAGTCGGCATCCCGCGCCATGCCGATGGCAGCGACAGCACCATGACCGCTCCCGCCCAGGATTTCGCACGCAGCCTGCAGGCACGCTTCGACCTACCGGTCCACCTGGTGGATGAGCGTCTCTCCTCCCATGCTGCCGAGCGGGAGCTGGCCGAGCGCGGCCGCGGCGGCGCGCGGCTGGCGCGCCGACCCGACGTCGTCGACAGCCTGGCTGCCGCCATCATTCTGGAAACCTGGTTCGCGGAGCGGCCCCATGACTGAGCTTGCAAACGTGGACACCTTGATCGAGAGATTGGCGCAGCAGCTGCCGCCGCTGATTCGTCAGCGCCGCATGGAGCGGCCTGTCATGATCGGCATTCACACCGGCGGCGCCTGGATCGCCGAGCGGCTGCACGAGATGCTGCAAATCGAAGAGCCGCTGGGAACCCTGGACATCTCGTTCTATCGCGACGATTTCAGCCGCATCGGCATGAACCCGCAGGTGCGGCCGTCACGCCTGCCGTTCGACGTCGAGGACCGCCACGTGATCCTGATCGACGATGTCATCTATACCGGCCGCACCGTGCGGGCGGCGCTGAACGAGATCTTCGACTGGGGCCGCCCGGCCAGCGTGCTGCTGGCGGTGCTGGTCGACCGCGGCGGCCGCGAGCTACCGATCGCTCCCGACGCCGTCGGCCAGAAACTCGAGCTGCCCCCCGACCAGCACGTCAAGCTACAGGGGCCGAACTCGCTCAGCATAGCCATACAACAGACGCTAGTATGAACCTACAGCTGGATTCCAACGGCCGCCTACGCCACTTTCTCACCATCGAAGGCTTGCCGCGGGAACTGTTAACGCAGATCCTGGATACGGCGGAGTCCTTCTCCAGCGTCATCGGCAAGCCGGTGAAAAAAGTGCCACTGCTGCGCGGTCGCACCGTGGTCAACCTGTTCTTCGAGGCCAGCACCCGCACCCGCACCACCTTCGAGCTGGCCGCCAAGCGGCTGTCGGCCGACGTGCTCAACCTGGACATCGGCACCTCGTCGACGGTCAAAGGCGAAACCCTGCTCGACACCCTGGCCAACCTGGAGGCCATGCAATGCGACATGTTCGTGGTGCGGCATCGCGACTCCGGCGCGGCGCATTTCATCGCCCGCCACGTGGGCCCCGGAGTGAGCGTGATCAACGCCGGCGACGGCCGCCATGCCCACCCGACCCAGGCCATGCTCGATATGTTCACCATCCGGCAGAAGAAAGGCGATTTCGCGCCTCTCACGGTGGCTATCGTCGGCGACATCATGCACTCCCGCGTGGCTCGCTCGGAGATCCACGCCCTTAACACCCTGGGCGCCGGCGAGGTGCGGGTCATCGCCCCGCGCACCCTGCTACCGCCGGACATTGAGGACCTGGGCGTACGCGTGTTTTACAAGATGGAACAGGGACTCAAGGACGTCGACGTGATTTGCATGCTGCGGCTGCAGCGTGAACGCATGGAGGGGGCGGCCCTGCCCAGCGAAGCGGAGTTCTACCGCCAGTACGGCCTCAACCAGCAGCGGCTCGCCCTGGCCAAGCCTAACGCCATCGTCATGCATCCCGGCCCAATCAACCGCGGCGTCGAGATCGAATCCAGCGTCGCCGATGGCCCGCGCTCGGTGATCCTGCCACAGGTCACTAACGGCATCGCGGTGCGCATGGCGGTGATGGCCATGGCAATGGGGGCAGTGGGGGAACCGGCATGAGCAGCATGGTGATACGCAATGGCCGCGTCCTCGACCCGGCCAGCGGCTTCGACGCCGTCACCGACCTTTATATCCAGGACGGCCGCATCAGCGCCATCGGCGAGCCGCCAGCCGGCTTCGCCGCCGCTACCGAGATTGACGCCAGCGGACTGATCGTCTGTCCCGGCCTAATCGATCTCGCGGCGCGGTTGCGCGAGCCGGGTGCAACCCACAAGGCCGACATCGCCAGCGAAACCCGCGCCGCGGCCGCCGGCGGCATCACCACCTTGTGCTGTCCGCCCGACACCCAGCCGATCATCGACACCCCGGCCGTGGTCGAGTACATCCGCCACCGGGCTGAGCCCTCGGGCATCCGCGTCATGCCACTGGGCGCGCTCACGCAAGGCCTGCAAGGCCAGCTGCTGAGCGCCATGGCCTCGCTGCAGGCCGCCGGCTGCGTGGCCGTCAGCGACGGCGGGCGCCCGGTCAGCAACAGCCGGGTCCTGCGCCAGGCGCTGGACTACGCCCGCACCTTTGACCTGCCGGTGCTGCTGACTCCGCGCGATCCCGGACTGAGCGAAGGCGGACTCATGCACGAAGGCCGCGTCGCCACCCGCATGGGTATTGCCGGCATCCCGCAGGCGGCAGAGACCGCTGCCCTGGGACGGGATCTGGCACTGGTGGAGCAGACCGGCGCCAGGGTGCACTTCGGGCGCCTGTCCACCGGCCGCGGCGCTGAGCTGATTCGCCGCGCCCGCCGCGACGGTCTGCCAGTTAGCGCCGACGTAGCCATCCACCAGCTGTTCTTCACTGAGCTGGATTTGTGGGGCTTCGAGTCCATGTACCGGGTCGAGCCGCCATTCCGCACGGCAGAGGATCGGGACAGCCTGCGGCGCGCTGTCGCCGACGGCACCCTGCTGCTCTGTTCCGATCACCAGCCGCATCAGCCCGACGCCAAGCAAGCCCCGCTGGCCAGCGCCGACCCCGGCCTGTCGGGCCTGGACACCCTGCTGGCGCTGGTGCTGCGCCTGGTCGAGGAAGGCGTGCTGCCGCTGCGCGACGCGCTGGCCCGGGTCACGGTAGCCCCGGCCCGGGTCCTCGGGCTGGACAGCGGCGTCATCGCCGTGGGCCGCCCGGCCGATCTGTGCCTGTTCGATCCGGACGCCGTCTGGCAGCTGCGGGAGGATGCCATGCTCAGCCGCGGCAAGAACTCGCCTTTCATCGGCTGGGAATTCACCGGCCAGACGCGCTATACCGTGGTGGGCGGACGGCTGGTTTACAGCCATGCCGGCTGAGTCGGTCCGGCAGGCCCGCCTGCTCGGCGGCACACCCGTCACCGGCGGCTGGCAATTGTTGCGGCTGCACCTGCCCGAGCTGCAGGGCCGCCTGCGCCTGGGCCAACGGCTGCGGATTACGACCGCGACCGGCTCGCTCGAGGCCTACGTGTATTACCTGGCGGCGGACTGGTTCGCGCTGCTGGCCCCGCCCGGGGCGGGGCTGCAGCAGGAGCTTGCGGGCCTGGCCGAGATCGCCGTGACCAGCCCTCTGACAAGCGGCTGGCGGACGCTGCGCAGCGAGGAGCCGGCGGTAGTGCTGGCGGCCGGACCGGCCATGGCAGCCGCGCTGGCCCTGGCCAGGCAGCTGCAGCCGCCGCCGCGCCTGGTATTGCTGGACAGCGCCGGGCTGGTGCCGCCGTTCCGGCTCCAGCCTTCGCTGTTCATGGTCAATGGCTTGCCGTCGGACGTCATTGCCGCGCCGACGCCGCTGGAGCAGGCCGGCATCCCTGCCCGGCTGGCCGACCCGAGCGGCCGCCCCGGCTGCTTCGAGGGCGGGCTGGCGGAGCTGTTCCGACTCTGGCATGCCAGCCATCCCAGCTCCAGCCTGGAGGTATTCACTTGCCTGCCGCCCCAGGCCACGGCCACGCTGCGTCGCATCCCGGGGCTGCACCTCCACGACGCCGACGACCCGCCGGCCCCCTAGATCCGGCGCGGGTTGCGCGGAAGACCGTCGTCCACCAGCTCCAGCCCTTCGGTGGCGCTTTCCAGCCGCTCCAGGTTGTCGTCGGCGTTGAGCTTGGCCATGAGGCGAACCTCATTGGCCGAGTCGGCGTAGCGCAGCGCATCCTCGTAGGTGATCTGACCGCTCTTGTACAGCTCGTACAGGTGCTGGTCGAAGGTCTGCATGCCGTGCTCGCGCGAGCGCTTCATGATTTCCTTCAACTCGTGGACGGCGCCCTCGCGGATCTTCTCCTGCACCAGCGGAGTGGCGATCAGGATCTCCACGGCCGGCACCCGGCCGCGCCCGTCCGGCGTGGGGATCAGCTGCTGGGCAATCACCGCCTTGAGGTTGAGCGAGAGGTCCATGAACAACTGATTGTGCCGCTCCGCCGGGAAGAAGTTGATGATGCGGTCCATGGCCTGGTTGGCGTTGTTGGCATGCAGCGTGGCCAGGCACAGGTGGCCGGTCTCGGCGAAGGCGATGGCGTAGTCCATGGTCTCGCGGGTGCGGATCTCGCCGATCAGGATCACGTCCGGCGCCTGACGCAGGGTGTTCTTGAGCGCCACCTCGAAAGATTCGGTGTCGATGCCGACTTCCCGCTGGGTGACGATGCAACCGGCGTGCTGGTGGATGAACTCGATGGGGTCCTCGATGGTGATGATGTGGCCGCTGCTGTTGTGGTTGCGGTAGCCGATCATGGCTGCCAGCGAGGTCGACTTACCGGTGCCGGTGGCGCCGACAAAGATGATCAGGCCCCGCTTGGTCATCGCCAGGTCCTTGATGATGGGCGGCAGCTTCAGCTCCTCGATGGTGGGGATACGGGTCTCGATCCGCCGCAGCACCATGCCGGCGTGGTTGCGCTGATAGAAGGCGCTGACACGGAAGCGGCCGATGCCGGAGGCGCTGATAGCGAAGTTGCACTCGCGGGTACGCTCGAATTCCTCCCGCTGAGCAGGGGTCATGACCGACAGCACGACCTGGCGCGCCTGCTCCGGCGTCAGCTTGGTCTTGGTGACCGGCATCACGCGGCCCGCGATCTTCATCGACGGCGGCATGCCCGCCGTGATGAACAAATCGGAGGCCTTCTTCTCCACCATCAATTGCAAGAGAGCGTTGAAGTCCATGGTCTCTCTCCCGGTTTATCCCGCCCGGCACGCAGCGGCTCAGGCGAACAAATCCCTGTTGACGGCCCGCTTCATGGCTTCCTGCTTGCTGACCAGCCCCTGCCGGACCAGATTCTGCAGGCACTGGTCCAAGGTCTGCATGCCGTACTGCTGTCCGGTCTGAATGACCGAGTACATCTGCGCCACCTTGTCCTCGCGGATCAGGTTGCGGATGGCGGGCGTGCCGATCATGATCTCGTGGGCCGCGATCCGGCCGCCGCCGATCTTCTTGAGCAGCGTCTGCGAGATCACCGCCCGCAGCGACTCCGACAACATCGAGCGGACCATGGACTTCTCCGCGGCCGGGAACACGTCGATGATGCGGTCGATGGTCTTGGCTGCCGAGGTGGTGTGCAGGGTGCCGAATACCAGGTGGCCGGTTTCCGCCGCCGTCAGCGCCAGCCGGATAGTCTCCAGGTCGCGCATCTCGCCGACCAGGATCACGTCCGGGTCCTCGCGCAGGGCCGAACGCAGAGCCTCGGCGAAGCCCAGCGTATCGCGATGCACCTCGCGCTGGTTGATCAGGCACTTCTTTGGCTCGTGGACGAATTCGATGGGATCCTCGATGGTGAGGATATGCTCGTAGTAGTTCTCGTTCTTGTAGTCGATCATGGCCGCCAGCGTGGTCGACTTGCCGGAGCCGGTCGGCCCCGTCACCAGCACCAGCCCGCGCGGGTTGTCGGCGATCTCCTTGAACACCGCCGGCGCCTTCAGGTCGTCCAGCGACAACACCGTCGAGGGAATGGTCCGGAACACCGCCGCCGCGCCGCGGTTCTGATTGAACGCGTTGACACGGAAGCGCGCAAGGCCGGGGATTTCGAACGAGAAGTCGGTCTCAAGGAACTCTTCATAGTCCTTGCGCTGCTTGTCGTTCATGATGTCGTAGACGAGACTATGCACCTGCTTGTGGTCCAGCGGCGGCAGGTTGATGCGGCGCACGTCGCCATCGACTCGGATCATGGGCGGCAAGCCAGCGGATAGATGCAGATCGGACGCGTTGTTCTTGACGCTGAAAGCCAACAGATCGGCAATATCCATGAACTCCCCCTGAGCCAGGCGTATAACTATTGTCTTTCGGTCCCTCGCGCCCCGGCCGGCAACATGGACCGACAGCAAATGCAGATCAGCATCGACAACGTACAGCGAACCCTAATGGCAGGCAACTCGACCAGCATCGGCCAGAGACTGGCTGAAATCAGACGCGACATCGCCGCAGCCGAGCGCCGTTTCGGCCGTCAGCCAGGCAGCGTTCACCTGCTGGCGGTCAGCAAGACGCAACCCGTTGCGGCCATCCGCGAGGCCTGCGCCCATGGCCAGCAGGCCTTCGGCGAAAGCTATCTGCAGGAAGCGGCGGCCAAGCAGGCGCAGCTTGCGGATACCCCGATCGAATGGCATTTCATCGGCCCGATCCAAGCCAATAAAACAAAAAGCATCGCCGCGGGCTTTGACTGGGTTCACAGCGTCGACCGAAGGCGGGTGGCGGAGCGGCTTAGCCGCCAGCGCCCGGAGCAGCTGCAGCCGCTCAACGTCCTGCTGCAGGGCAACATCAGCGGCGAGACCAGCAAATCTGGGGTCACGCCAGACGAGGTCCCGGCGCTGGCGGCGGCGGTCGCCGAGCTGCCGCGGCTGCGCTTGCGCGGGCTGATGTGCATACCGGCCCCCTGCGATGATTTCGAGCGGCAACGCATCCCTTTCCGGCGGCTGCGGGAACTGTTCGAAGCGCTGCGCGAGCAGGGCTATGATCTGGATACGCTCTCAATGGGCATGAGCGGCGATCTGGAAGCGGCCATCGCGGAAGGGGCAACCATCGTACGCTTGGGCACGGCCATCTTCGGCCCCCGCCCGAGCCCGGACAGCAACAAGGGACGGTAGTGGAAAACAGCAGCAACATCGCATTCATTGGTGGCGGCAATATGGCGCGCAGCCTGATCGGTGGCTTGGTCGCCGACGGCTTCCCGGCGCAGCGGTTGATCGTCTCCGACCCAGCCAAGGAGCGCCTGGCCGCGCTGGCGGCCGAGTTCTCAGTGCGGCTGGCCGCCAGCAACCGAGAGGCAGTGAAACAGGCCGACGCCGTGGTGCTGGCGATCAAGCCGCAGCACATGCGCGCGGTGGTGCAGGAACTGGCTGAACCGCTGCGCGCGCGCCAGCCGCTGATCATCTCCATCGCCGCCGGCATCCGGATCGCGGAGCTGGAGCGCTGGCTGGGCGGGCCCGCGGCCATCGTCCGCACCATGCCCAACACGCCCGCGCTGGTCCGCAGCGGCGCCACCGCCCTGTTCGCCAACACGCGGGTCAGCCCGGCTCAACGCAACCTGGCCGAATCGCTGCTGCGGGCAGCCGGCCTAACCTGCTGGCTGCCGCAGGAGGCCTTGATGGACACCGTCACCGCCGTTTCCGGCAGCGGTCCGGCTTATTTCTTCCTGCTGATGGAAGCGCTGGAAGCCGCCGGCGAGAAGCTCGGCCTGCCGGCCGAGACCAGCCGCCTGCTGGTGCTGCAGACAGCGCTGGGCGCGGCCAAGATGGCGCTGGAGAGCGGCATCACTCCGGCCGAGCTACGGGCCCAGGTCACTTCCCCCGGCGGCACCACCGAAGCTGGCATCGGTGCCCTGGAGGCGGGCGATTTTCGCGCCCTAGTGGAACGGGCGGTGCAGGCCGCAGCGGCCCGCGCCAACGAACTTGGCCGGCTGTTGGGACAACAGGAATAACAGGCAATGCGAGCGATCGAATTCCTCTGGCTCACCCTGTCGCAGTTATACATCGCGGCGTTCGTGCTGCGCTTCCTGCTGCAACTGGTGCGGGCCGATTTCTACAACCCCTTCTCCCAGTTCATCGTCAGTGTCACCCAGCCCCTGCTGAAGCCGATGCGGCGGGTCGTTCCCGGCGTCGGCGGCCTGGACCTTGCCAGCATCGTGCTGATCCTGCTGCTGCAGGCGGCGGCGGTGGTGATTTGGTTCCTGATCCGCGGCGTGACGCCGGTAGCAGACGTGGTGCTGATTTATACCATCGCCCGGCTCATCGGCCTGGTACTCAACATTTATTTCTTCGCCCTCATCCTGCAGGCCATCCTGAGCTGGGTGGCGCAGGGCTATCATCCCATCATGGGCGTGCTGGACGACCTTACCGCACCGATACTCTCCCCCATACGCCGCATCCTGCCCACCGCCGGCGGCCTCGACTTCTCCCCCATGGTCGCCATCCTGCTAATTTACGCCATTCGCCTCCTGCTCGGCGACCTGTTCCCGGTGCTGCGAGGGCTGCTGTGAAGGCGTTCGAGCACCAGGACGGCGACCTCCTGCTGCGGCTGCGCATTCAGCCACGCGCAGCCAAGGACGAGCTGATCTGGCAGGATGGGCGGCTGCGGCTGCGCATCACCGCACCACCCGTGGACGGCAAGGCGAATGCACACCTGTGCGCATATCTGGCAAAATTGTTCGGCGTCCCGCGCGGCCAAGTCGAACTGCTCAGCGGCGAAACCAGTCGCGACAAGCGCGTTCGCATCCGCAAACCGCGCAAATTTCCGCCAAGCTTCCCGCAATTTCCGTGATACCTGCGCACTTGCGGCACTTCGAAGCTTGTCAGTAGACTTCCTCCTCTTTGCCTTGTGGGAGCCGTCTAGCAACGATGAGCAAAACCTTTCCGGCCGACTCCGTTGGTCTGGTAACGCCCAAGCGGCACTTCTTCGACGAGCCGCTGCCGCTTGACAGCGGTCGCGAGCTGCCGAGCTACGAGATCGTTTACGAAACCTATGGCGAGCTAAACGAGGATCGCAGCAACGCCATCCTTGTTTGCCACGCGCTATCAGGCGACCACCATGCGGCCGGCTACCACTCCCCCGACGACCGCAAACCCGGCTGGTGGGAAACCTGCATCGGTCCCGGCAAGCCGAGCGACACCAACCGTTTCTTCGTCGTGTCGTCCAACAACATTGGCGGCTGTAGTGGCTCCACCGGACCGTCCAGCATCAATCCCCGCAATGGCAAACGCTACGGCCCGCACTTCCCCATCGTCACCGTCGCCGATTGGGTGCGCTCGCAGGCCCGGCTGGCCGACGTGCTCGGCATCTCCCGCTGGGCGGCGGTGATCGGCGGCAGCCTGGGTGCCATGCAGGCGCTGCAGTGGGCCATCGACTACCCGGACCGGTTGCGCCATGCCATTCTGATCGCCACTGCGCCCAAGCTATCGGCGCAGAATATCGCCTTCAACGAGGTCGCGCGGCAAGCGATCCTATCCGACCCCGACTTCCGTGACGGCTACTACATGGACCACGGCGTCATCCCGCGGCGCGGGCTGGCGTTGGCCCGCATGCTGGGCCACATCACCTATCTGTCCGAAGATGCCATGCGGGCCAAGTTCGGCCGCCAGCCCAAGGGTTCCTCGGGCAAGCTCAGCTATTCCTTCGACGTCGACTTCCAGGTCGAAAGCTACCTGCGCTACCAGGGCCAGAGCTTCGTCGAGCGCTTTGATGCCAACACCTACCTGCTGATGACCAAGGCGCTGGACTACTTCGATCCAGCTGCCAAATACGATCACGACCTATCTGCAGCGCTGGCCCATGTGCAGGCCAAGTTCCTGGTGATTTCCTTCACCAGCGACTGGCGCTTCTCCCCCGCTCGCTCGCGCGAGATCGTTCGGGCCCTGCTCGACGGCGACAAGTCAGTTACCTATGCCGAGATCGATTCGCCCCATGGGCACGACGCCTTCCTGCTTCCCATCCCGGCTTATCTGGATGTTCTGCGGGCCTATCTGAACCGCGTTGCGGAGGAGTCGGCATGACGGAACTGCGCCCAGATCTCGCCATCATCAGCGAATGGATAGAGCCGGGTTCGCGAGTCCTGGACCTGGGCTGCGGTGACGGCACGCTACTGAAGTATCTGCAGGAGCATCGCAATGTCACTGGCTACGGCCTGGAAATCGACCCGGACAACGTCCTCGCCTGCATCAAGAACAACGTCGACGTCATCCAGACCGACCTGGATGCAGGTCTGAGCGACTTTGACGAAGACTCATTCGACTACGTAGTCATGACCCACACTTTGCAGGCGGTCAGCTATCCGCACCGCCTGGTCAAGGAAATGCTGCGGATCGGCCGCCAGGGCATTGTCACCTTCCCCAATTTCGGCCACTGGCGGGTGCGCACGCAACTGCTGCTGAAGGGGCGGATGCCGGTCAGCAACGCGCTGCCGCATGCCTGGTACGACACGCCCAACATTCGCCTCTGCACCGTGAAGGACTTCGAGGAGCTGTGTAAAACGCAGGGCATCCGCATCCTCGAGCGGCAGGTGCTGGATCATACCCACCGCCAGCGTGCGCTGGCCCGGTTGCTGCCCAACCTGCTGGGCGAGATCGCTATGTACCGCTTCGAGAACGGCTCGCGATGACGCGCTGGCTGCTGCTTCTGGCGTTGCTGCTATCAAGCGGCCGGGCGCTGGCGCAGCAGGGACAGCACGCCGCCGGCGACTACACGGTGCACTACAATGCCCTGCCGTCGGCGTTCCTGACGCCCGAGATCGCCCGCCAGTACGGCGTGCTGCGCAGTCGGGTGCGTGGCGTGCTGGTGGTGTCGGTGCTGCGCCAGGGCTCACCGGTACGGGTCCGCGTGGAGGCGCAAGCCGGCGCCCCCGGCGAGCCGCTGCAGCCACTGGAGCTGCGCCTGGTGGAGACCAACGGCATGCCTTCTTACATTGGCAGCTTCGCCATCGCTTCCGGCGAAAGCCGCCAATTCCGGCTGCGGGTGGAGCCGCCGGACGATGCGCCGATCCACATCGGTTTCACCCGCCAGTTCTTCGACGATCCCCCCTAACCTGGCGCTGCCGTTTCTGCCGCGCCTCCTCCAGCTGCTCGCACAACAGCTGTGCGCCGTCCAAAACCCGCGGTCCCTGGCGCTGGATGAGGTCGGCCGGCACGAAGTAAAGGTTGTTCTCCCGCACCGCCGCCAGCTGCGGCCAGCGGCGCCAGTCGTACAGCCAAGCCGGCGGCTGTGGCCCCTGCTCGCTGGCGACGATGACCTCGGGGTCGGCCACCAGCACCGCTTCCAGATTTACCTGCGGCGCCAGACTCGCCAAACCGGCGAAGACGTTCTCGCCGCCACACAACTCGATGATCTGGCTGATCATCTGCCGCCCACCGACGGTCATCAGCGGCGCGTGCCAGATCTGGTAGAACACCCGCAGCCGCGGCCTGCCGGCATGGCGTGCGGCAAGGCGCTCCAGACGTGCGCGGAAGGCAGCCGCAGCGGTAGCGGCGCTCTCTTCCGTGCCGCTCAACCGTCCGAACCGCTCCAGGGTGCGTGGGATGTCCTCCAGCCGACGCGGTTCCGAGACGAACACCGGCAGCCCCAGCGCCTGCAATCGCCTGACGGTGCGCGCGCCATTGCCGCTCTGCCAGACGATGACCAGATCCGGCTGCAGCGCCAGTAAGCGCTCGTAATCGATCACGTCGTGGTTGCCGATGCGCGGCAGCCGCAACGCTGCGGGCGGATGGTCGCTGTAGCTGCCGACCGCAACCAGCCTGTCGCCGGCGCCGGCAGCGTACAGCAACTCGGTGACGTGAGGCGCCAGGCTGACGATGCGTTGCGCCGGCGCAGGCAGCGTCACCAGGCGACCGCTGTCATCACGCACGCTGATCTCGGCCGCTCCCACGGCGGGCTGCAATGTCAGAGCCAGCAGCAGGCAGGCGATCAGGATATGCATTCGCTCCACCGTCGGATCACCGCATGAATCTGGCGCACGACGGCGGTGAGCGCCGCCGGCCCCGCCTGCAGGATGTGATCTGAGTCGATCTCATGCAGCTGGCCGGCGCGCACCGCCACGATGCGCCCCCAACCGGGCCGGGCCGCGACCTGCTCGGGCCGAAATCGCTTGCCGCACCAGGAGCCGCTGATGATGTCGGGGTTGCGCCGCACCACTTCCATGGGATCGGCGATGATCCGTTGCCGGGCCAGCGGCGCCCGGGCCAGCTCGGCAAAGCAGTTCTCACTGCCCGCCAGTTCGATCAACTCCGACACCCAGCGTATGCTGCTGATAAGCGGCTCGTTCCATTCCTCGAAATACACCCGCGGCTGCCGACACAAGCTGACGGCCGCGGCGGCCAGCGCCCGCAGGCCGGCTTGCAGCTCGGCGATGAGACTCGCCGCCCGCTCGCTGGCGTTAACCATGGCACCCAGCATGCGGATCATGGCAAAGATCCCGTCCACCGAGCGGTGGTTGAACACGTGCACCGGCACCCCGCGGCGGATCAGCTCGGCGGCGATGTCGGCCTGGATGTCGGAGAACCCCAGCACCAGGTCCGGCTCCAGGGTCAGGATGGCGTCGATGCGAGCACTGGCGAAGGCGGCGATCCTAGGCTTCTCCCGCCACGCCCGCGGCGGCCGTCGGGCGAAGCCCGAAATGCCGACGATGCGCTGCTGCTCGCCCAGCAGGTAGAGAGTTTCGACGGTCTCGGCCGAAAGACAATCGATGCGGCGCGAGCTCATGGCAGTAGCAGCCTGGCGATGGCGGTTGGATTGGACGGGAAGTAAAACTGGCTACAGGAGGCGGTGAGCCGACCGAGGCGGTAGACGGGCTCTCGTATCGGTCCGCCGTTGGGGCAACGGCCCAGGGCGACTACAGGTGTCGCGCTGCGCACCGTGAGGCAGTGGTAGCTATTGCCGCGCAGCTCGCCTTCCGGCAGCGCCAGCTGCTGCGGACCGACGGCGCGCACCTGCTCTCCCACCGTAGCCTGTCCCGGCAGCACCTCCGCCAGCCGATGGCGATTACCGGCACGATCGGTCACCGACTCCAGCAGCAACAACATGCCTTCGCCTTCGGCTAGCAACGGCTGGCCGGCCTGGTGATGCGCGCGGATGGCGGCAAGCAGGCCGGAATTGGCAGCCAGCGCCGCCGCATGCCGCGCTATCCATCCACCCGGCAAATAAAGACTGTCGCAGTCCGGCAGCCGGTGGTCACGCAGCGGCGAGAACAGACGCAGCTCGGCGCCCATGCGCTGCAGCAATTCCAGATTGGCGGCATAGAGCTGCGCGAACGCCGCATCTCGGGCCACCGCGATCCGCACCCCGGCCAGCAGCGAAGCCGATGCGGACGCAGCCGTGACAGCAGGGAACGCAACCGGCGGTGGCAGCTCCGCAATCGGCTGATCGGCCAGGACCCGCGCCAGTGCATCCAAGCGCCGCTTCAGGTCCGGCCAGGCCGCCGGGTCGGCGAGCTCCGCCGCGCTTGCTGGCAAGGCCAGGTCAGCCCCGCGCGGCAGGCTGGCCAGCAGCGGCGTCGCCGGCGTCAAACCGGCACTCAGCAGGCCGCGATGGTATTCTCCCGCCACGCCGTTGGCCACCACCCCAGCAAAGGGCAGCTGCGGCCGGTAGCTGGCCAGGCCGTGGGCCAGAGCGGCAAAGGTCTGCGCCATGGCAGCGGCATCAACGACGACCGCCACTGGCATGCCGAACAATTCGGCCAAATCGGCGCTGCTGGGGCTGCCATCGAACAGCCCCATGACGCCTTCGAGCAGGATCAAGTCCGCCTCGCCAGCGGCCTGATGCAAAAGCTGCCGACAGTGCGCCTCCCCGCCCAAAAACAGGTCGAGCTGCCGGCAGGGCGTGCCAGCCGCGACCGACAGCAGCATAGGATCCTCGAAGTCGGCACCAGCCTTAAAGACCCGCACCCGCCGTCCCAGCAGGCGGTGCAGCCTAGCCAGCGCCGCCGTGATCGTCGTCTTGCCCTGGCCGGAAGCCGACGCTCCGATCAGCAGCGCCGGGCAGTGTCGTACCGGCTCAACCATTGGCTCGCGCCGGATGCGCTGCCGTCAGCGCCAGCAGCACATACAGTGCCACGGCCAACCCCAACCAGAGCAACGTGCCCTGCAGGTAACCCGGCAGGTAGTTGGCAACCCGCAGGGCATACTCGGCGGCGCTCATCGCCTCGAAATAGCCGGCGAAGAGGTAAAAGCCGGCATTGGAGATGGCGAACGCCGCCAGAGTCGCTCCCACCGCAGCGGCAGCAAACGGCAGCAGGCCGCGCCAGGCCGGCGCATGCCGCCGGCCATACCAGCGCCCGGCCCACCAGGCCACAGCGTAGGCAGCCGCCAGGAACGGGTAAGCCGGCGTGATGCACCAGCCGCTGACGCCGCCCACCGTGGTGGCGAGCAAGTCGATTCCCGCGGCCTCGATCAGCAGCAGCGGGAACCCCCAGGCTGGCAGGCAGCAGCCGGCCAGCATGAACGCAGCAAGAGAAGCATCCGGAAGGCCCATCGCCGAGCTGAAATGCCCGCTGCGAGTCAGCGCCATGAGGGCGGCCAAGGCAAAGCCGACGAGCCAGTCACGCACGCTGTTGTCGTTCACGGCCTTGCTCCCTTACCGCGCCACCGGCGCATAATGCAGACTGACGAACCAGGTGCGACCGGGCTGGTTGTAACCGGCCGCGGTTTCGTAGTCCTTGTCGAGCACGTTGCCGACCATCGCACGGAGGCTCCAATCCCGGTTGAAGGCATAGCTGGCGCGCAGGTCCAGCAAGGCGTAGCCGCCCAACCGGACGTTGTTTTCAGGATCGTCATAGCGATGACTTTCAGCGAAAACGCTGCCGCCCACGCTGAAACGGCCAAATGTGCGATCAAGGTCGATCCGGCCTGACTGGCGTGACCGGCGCGGCAACAGATTGCCGCGGTTATCGCCGTAGCGGTTTTCCGGGTCGAGCAGCGTCAAGCTGAGATTGGCCTGCCAGCCTAGCACCCGGGTCTCCAGGGTCGCTTCCGCGCCCCTGATGCGAGTCTCGGCAAGGTTGTACAAATTCCACGACGCATCAGGAACGATAAGGTTGTCGATCTTGGTCTGGAACAGGCTAAACGACCAGGCAAACGCCGCGTTCCTGCCCTGGATCCCAAGCTCAACGCTGCGCGACTCTTCTGGTTCAAGATTCAGGTTGCCGCCCCATGGGACATGCAAATCCTGAAGGGTCGGAGCATTGAACCCCGTCCCGTAGGAAGCAAACAGGCTCGCGGTCGGTGTCCACTGATAGCCCCAGGCCAGGCTCCCCGTCGTATGCCCTCCGAACTGTTCATTGTCATCATGCCGCACAGCGAGCTGCAGGCTATGGCTGCCGAAACCTCCCTGGTATTCGATAAAGCCCGCCTTGTTGTCGCGCTCTGCAACCGTAAAGGCCATATCGCCTTCGGCCTTGTCGCGCTGATAGTCGACACCGGCGACGACCAGATGGTCAGCGGCCAGGACCAATTCGTTTTGCCAGCTCAGCGTATAGCGTGACGCTGCCAAATCCTGCCCAGGCGCACGGTGCCCATCTTGAAAATACTCGCGCTCGCTGCGCGCATTACCGACAGCGAGGCTGGTGCGCCAGTGAGCAAGTGGAGCCAAAGAGAGCCGTGCCCCCACGGTCTGTTCGACGAAATCATTCTGGTTGGCGTAAGGTCCCATGCCGTCGTAGTCGTTGCGACCCTCGGCCCGCAAGATGCTGATTTCCGCCTCGCCGGTCTGTCCGAATCGGCTACCCAGCCGCCCGAGCACGGAAGTGCTGCGATAGCCATCATCGTCAGGCTCGGACTGATCCCTCCAAGCATCAAAACCATCGCTCTCAAGATGGCTTAGGCTCAGATTGAACCAGCTCCGTTCGCCGCCCCCAGCGAGGCCGGCATGGCTTTTGTGAGTACCGTCGCTGCCGTAGCCGGCGCTGCCATAGAGCCGCGGCTTGCCGCCGCCCTTGCGGGTGAAGATCTGGATCACGCCGCCGATGGCCTCCGAACCGTACAGGCTGGAGCGCGGACCACGGACTATCTCGATGCGTTCGACCTGATCGATGGGCAAATCCTGCCAGGAAATTGAACCGGCCGTCGGGTCACCTACCTTGATGCCGTCGATCAGCACCAGCGTGTGATCCGACTCCGAACCGCGGAGAAACAACGCGCTACGCTTGCCCAACCCGCCACTGTTGTAAAGATGCAGGCCCGGCGTACCACGCAACACTTCAAGCACGGATTGCGGCTGCTGCCGCTCGATGTCCTCGCGCGTGATCACGGTCACCGCTGCTAGCGCTTCGTCCACCATCTGCGCGGTTCGGCTGGCGGTGACGACAATAGGAGGAAGCGATAGTTCTTGCGCAGCGGCAAGGGATGGCAACGCAACCGCAACGGCGGTCGCAAGCAGACGTGTTTTCATGGAATTCTCCTGTTACGCACACCCGCGATCGCCAGTGCGCGGACAGGAGCAAGGGGAAAGGAAGGTTGGAGAACCGTCCGCCCGTCGCTGCCCTCCGCAGCACTGGACCCTGGAGCACGACAGCTCCAATTCCAGGCCGGTCTCCGGGCTCACGAGCGGGACTCCTTCCCCGGACCTGCGCCTTCCCATGCCATGCGGCACAGTGGCATCGTGCAGGCCCTTGACTCGTCTACCGTTGCGGGGGCAGCGCCGGCTTTTGACCGGCTTCCCGTTTACATCCCGGACTTAGTCCGGGAACCTGGAACGGCGAAAACGATAGTGACAGGCGGGAATCTTGTCAACCAGAAATGACGAATGCCAGCGCCAGCAGGCTAGCTTTCGCGGAAGTACACCAAGTCCCAGACACCATGCCCCAGCGCCCGGCCGCGGCGCTCGAACTTGGTCTCCGGTCGCGACTCGACGTACCCGGCGGCCTCCTCCGCGCTGGCGGGGCGGAAGCCGAGCGCGCCCGCCATCACCGCGCGCATGTGCTCGGCATAGTCTTCCCAGTCAGTAGCCATATGTAGGAAACCGCCGATCTGCAGCTTGCCGCGGATGACCTGCGCCCACTCCGGCTGCACCAGGCGACGCTTGTGATGGCGCTTCTTGGGCCACGGGTCGGGGAAAAACAGCTGGACGCCGCGCAGGGATTGGTCCGGCAGCCGCCCCAGCAGCAGCTGAGCGTCCTCGCAGACGACCCGCACGTTGTCGATGCCGTGCTGCTCCAGCAGCATGAGCAGGCGGCCGACGCCGGGACGGTGCACCTCGACGCCGAGATAGCCCAGCTGGGGGCTGGCCTGCGCCATTTGTGCTAGACTCTCACCGTTGCCAAAACCGATCTCCAGCACGACCGGGCGCTGACCGAACAGCGCCGCAAAGTCGAGCGTCCCTTTTTCCGGCACGCCATAGCGGGGCAACAACTCCTGCAGAGCCCGCTGCTGAGCCGGAGTCAAGCGACCCTCGCGCAGCACGAAGCTGCGGATCCGGCGCAAGTAGGGAGAAACGGAAGAACGTGCTGTCACGGCTGCAAGACTCCTGAAGGGGCGCCAAGGATGATGCAAGTGCCGGTCCGATTCAAGCTGCCAGCCGGCCATCACGCGTCCGTCGCTCCGACGGAACCTTGATTTTATCTGTGGTCAAAGGCATGTGTGCATCTGCGGAGCAACGGCTTTGCACACAAAACCAATAGACCGCACATATTGCAACGTTATACACCATCGATTGGACCTATCGAGCTAGATTCGCTAGCCTTATCGCTGGTTTTGGCCCTCACCCTCTAGCTAAAGGAGAGAGAAAGCTATGATCAATACCGAAATCAAGCCGTTTAAGGCCCAGGCTTTCCACAACGGCAAGTTCATTGAGGTCACCGACGCCGACCTGCGCGGCAAGTGGTCCATCGTGTTCTTCTACCCGGCCGACTTCACCTTCGTCTGCCCGACCGAGCTGGGCGACCTGGCCGACCACTACGACCAGCTGCAGCAGATGGGCGTCGAAGTGTATGCCGTCTCCACGGATACGCACTTCACCCACAAGGCTTGGCACGACGCGTCCGAGACCATCAAGAAGATCAAGTTCCCGATGATTGGTGACCCCACCGGCACCATCACCCGCAACTTCGGCGTGATGATCGAAGAAGAAGGCCTCGCCATGCGCGGCACCTTCGTCATCAACCCGGAAGGCAAGATCAAGGTCGTGGAAATCCATGACGGTGGCATCGGCCGCTCCGCCAAGGACCTGGTCCGCAAGGTGCAGGCTGCGCAGTACATTGCTGCCAACCCGAACGAAGTCTGCCCCGCCAACTGGCAGCCGGGTGCCGAGACCCTGGCTCCGTCCCTGGACCTGGTCGGCAAGATCTAAGACGACGCCACTCAGCGTCTCTTATCGCTCCCGGGGTGCCGCCCCGGGAGCTCTCCCCGAGTTTTGTCTGACATCCGCACAGGGGGCGGCACCATGCTTGATGCGAACATCAAAGCCCAACTGAAGAATTACCTCGACAAACTCGCCCATCCGGTCGAGCTTGTCATGTCGCTCGACGACAGCGCCAAGTCCCGCGAGATGTTGGGCTTGCTCGAAGACATTCGCGAACTGAGCGACAAGATCAGCCTGCGCGAAAGCAGCGATGCGGCCGCGCGCAAGCCCATGTTCTCGGTCACGCGCCCGGGCGAAGAACCGCGCGTCCACTTCGCGGGCCTGCCGATGGGCCACGAATTCACCTCCTTGGTGCTGGCGCTGCTGCATGTTGGCGGCCATCCCCCCAAGGTGGAGCCGGAGGTCCTCGACCAGATCCGCGAGCTCGAGGGCGAATACAAGTTCGAGACCTATATCTCCCTCAGCTGCCAGAACTGCCCCGACGTGGTTCAGGCGCTGAACCTGATGGCGGTCTTCAATCCCAACATCAGCCACGTCATGATCGACGGCGCACTATTCCAGGACGAGGTCAACGAGCGCCAGATCATGTCGGTGCCGACCGTTTACCTCAACGGCGAGCAGTTCGCGCAGGGCCGGATGGGTGTGGAAGATTTCCTGCGCCGACTCGACAGCAAAGCGGCCGAGCGCGAAGCCGAAAAGATCAGCGCCAAGGAGCCGTTCGACATGCTCATCGTCGGCGGCGGGCCGGCCGGCGCTTCGGCCGCGGTCTATGCCGCGCGCAAGGGCATTCGCACCGGCCTGGTCGCGGAGCGCATGGGCGGCCAGCTGCTGGACACCATGGACATCGAAAACTTCATCTCGGTGCCCAAGACCCAGGGCCCGCAGCTGGCGGCGCAACTGGAAGCCCATGTCAAGGAATATGACATCGACGTCATGACCGGCCAACGAGCCGAGAAGCTGGTCCCGGGCGAGCTGCTGGAAGTCCATCTGGCCAACGGCGCCGTGGTGCGCAGCCGCAGCGTGGTCTTGGCCACCGGCGCGCGTTGGCGCGAGATCAACGTCCCGGGCGAACGCGAATACCGTGGCCGCGGCGTCGGCTATTGCCCGCACTGCGACGGCCCGCTGTTCAAGGGCAAACCCATCGCCGTCATTGGTGGCGGCAACTCCGGCGTGGAGGCGGCCATCGACCTGGCCGGTATCGCTTCCCATGTCACCCTGCTGGAGTTCGACAACAAGCTGCGCGCCGATGCCGTGCTCCAGAAGAAGCTGTTCAGCCTGCCCAACGTCCGGGTCATTACCTCGGCGCAGACCACCGAGATCCATGGCGACGGCAGCAAGGTGACCGGCCTAACCTACAAGGACCGCGAAACCAACGAGCTGCACCAACTCGAGCTGGACGGCGTGTTCATCCAGATCGGCCTGCTGCCGAACACCGACTGGCTCAAGGGCACCGTCGAGCTCAACCGGTTCGGCGAGATCGTGGTCGACGAGCGGGGCCAGACCTCGGTGCCGGGCGTATTCGCTGCCGGCGACGTGACCACCGTGCCGCACAAGCAGATCGTGATCGCCGTCGGCGAAGGCGCCAAGGCTTCGATCAGCGCTTTCGACTACCTGATTCGCAGCTCCGTCGACAACAGCGGCGAGCAGGAGAAAGTCGCGGCGTCCGGCTGAGACGGCGGCCGCCACGCCTTGTTGACCCTGCAGGAAACGCTTTCCTGCAGGGTTTTTTCATGTCGCAGCGGCATCGGCCCGACGCGGCTTGATACCGAGCGGCGCCAGCATCGACAGCACGATGATCACCGCAATGGGCAAAAAGCCCAGCGCGATCGAGTCGGTGGCATCGCTCAGCCAGGCCGCGCCAGCCGGTAGCACGAAGGTCAGCACATTGGCCACCACCGTCACCCCGGCCGCCATGCGCGCCACCTGCTCCAGCGGCACCAGCCAGGCCGGCAATGTGATGGCGAGGACGTACAAGGCGCTGGCAGCGATTCCGAGCAGCCCGGCGGCGGCGATCACACCCAGCCCCGGCAGCCACAGCAACGCCGGAATCGACAACAGCCCCAGCGCTAGCGTGAGCAGCAGCGGCCAGCTGCTCCCCAGCAGCCGGTCGGCATAAACCATGAGCACTGCCGACGAGAGAAGCTGGACGCCGTTGAGAACGGTCAAGCCTGGATCGATCAGGCTCAGCCGCGCCGTCCGGCTCAGGATCTGCGGCAGGAAAATGTTGCCGACGTAATACAGCGACCCGGCTGCAGCCAGCAGCAGCGCCACCCGCCACAAGAGCGGATCTCGCCAGCTCAGCCGTGCGACCTCCGGCGCCGACGGCTGGACAGCGGGGGTACAGTCGGTGCGATGCTCGCGCAGCACGAGCAGCACGATGAAAGGCACTGGCAACACCCACAGCGTAAACGTCCACAGCCAGTGCTCCCCCAGCAGCCGCACCACCACGGGCCCGGTCAATGCCGCCGCCAGCAGCTCGCCCACCAGTAGGCCGTTGGCATAAACAGCCGAAGCCCGCCCTACCTTGTGCGGCGACCAGCTCCGCGCCAGCACCGGCATGCCGATCTGCATCAGGGCGATGCCGAAGCCCATCACCACCGTGGCCAACAGGAAGAAGGAGATGCCGAGCGGCAAGCTGCGCAGGGCGCTACCGGCCGCCATGATGGCGATGCCGGCGGCCACGGTGGCAATGACCCCAAAGCGGCCGATCAGCCAGGCGCTGACCAGCGCACCTCCGCCGATTAGCAGCGAGGGCAGGCTGACCGCCACGGCCAGCTCGCTGGTGCCAAAGCCGAGCTGCCGCTCCAGCAGCAGGCTCAAGGGCGGCACGACCATGACCGTCAGCCGCAAATAAAGCCCCAGCAGCCAAAGCGTCAGGTAGCGACGCAGCGTCTCCTCTCCTCCCACGGGCTCCTCGGCGCGTTGGGCCGGCCGATGCCGGCCGCAAGAAAGCCGGGCTGGTCAGGCACGGCGGCAGCTCATGCCCGACGAGCCCGGCACATGACGAAGCGATTCGTCCCTTTAGGCGCTCTCCAACGACTCCAGGTAGCGCTCGGCATCCAGGGCCGCCATACAACCGCTGCCGGCAGAGGTGATGGCTTGCCGGTAGACGGAATCGGCGACATCACCGGCGGCGAACACGCCCGCCACCGACGTGGCGGTCGCGTTGCCGTCGATGCCGCCCTTGACGACGATGTAGCCGTTTCGCATCTCCAGCTGACCTTCGAACATGCCGGTGTTGGGAGTATGGCCGATGGCGATGAAGACCCCGCTCACAGCCAGCTCCTGGGTCGCGCCGGTCTGCACGTGCCGAAGCCGCACACCGGTGACGCCGTTGTCGTCGCCCAGCACCTCGTCGACGACGTGGTTCCAGACAATGCGGACATTGCCCTCGCGCGCCCGCTGCAGCAGCCGATCCTGCAGGATCTTCTCCCCGCGCAGGCTATCGCGCCGATGCACCAGTGTCACGGTGCGGGCGATGTTGGACAGGTACAGCGCCTCTTCGATGGCGGTGCTGCCGCCACCGACCACCACCACGTCCTGATTGCGATAGAAGAAGCCGTCACAGGTGGCACAGGCCGACACACCACGCCCCAGATAGGCCTGCTCCGACGGCAACCCCAGATAGCGGGCGCTGGCGCCGGTGGCGATGATCAAGGCATCGGCCGTATACACGCCGCTGTCACCCTCCAGCCGGAATGGGCGCTGCTGCAAATCGGCGGTATGGATATGGTCGAAAACGATCTGGACGTCGAAGCGCTGGGCATGGCGCAGCATCCGCTCCATCAGTTCCGGCCCCTGCACCCCATCCGGGTCGCCCGGCCAGTTGTCGACGTCGGTGGTGGTCATCAGCTGGCCGCCCTGCTGCAACCCCGTGATCAGCATCGGGTTGAGGTTGGCTCGGGCGGCGTAGATGGCCGCCGTGTAGCCGGCAGGACCGGAACCGAGAATGATAAGGCGGCTGTGTTGGATCTCTTTGCTCATCACGACTCCCACAAGAGGACGCGGACGCTCGCGACCGCGGAATTTTCGTCCGCTCGGTGCCCTCGCCAGCCCAGCCGGCGAACGCAACGGACCATGCCAGGATTTTACTACCTTCCCCCCTCGCCGTGCGGACCTTTATCCCACCGCCGATGGCTTGGCTGCGGTCGCCTCCGCCACGGGATCCTCCTGCAGCCAAGGACGGAAACACGGCAGCAGCAGCAAGCCCGGAATGGCCAGCAGCGTGCACAAGGTGAAGAACCAGGGCCAGCCCAGTCCCTGGGCCAAATAGCCGGTCGGCGCTGCCAGTACGGTGCGTGAGACAGCCATCAGGCTGGACAGCAAGGCATACTGGGTAGCGGTGAACTTCTTATTGGTGAGGCTGGCAATGAAGGCGACAAAGGCTGCTGTGCCCATGCCGGCGGTCAGGTTCTCGAAGCCCACCACCATGCCCAGCACGCGCAAGTCGGCCCCTACCTGGGCCAGCAACACGAAGCCGGCGGTCGAAACCGCCTGCAGCACGCCGAATCCCAGCAGGCTGCCGTAGATTCCGTAACGCAGAATGAGCGCGCCACCGAGCAGGCTACCGGCTACCGTAGCCCAGAAGCCGAACAACTTGACGACCGCACCGATCTGGCCGGTAGAAAAGCCCAACGCCAGATAAAACGGCGTGGTCATGTGGCTGGCCATGGTATCGCCGATCTTGTAGAGCACGATGAACAGCAGGACGAGCAACGCATGCTCACGGCGAAAGTACTCGACGAAAGGCTCGATCACCGCTTCGCGCAAACTCTGCGGCCGACCGTCGGCCACCGGCGGCTCGGGCGCTGCCAGCGTCACCACGGTACTGGCCGCAGCCGTCGCCGCCATCAGCGCATAAACCCAGCGGAAGGAGATTACGTCCGCCAGCATCAGCCCGCCGGCGGATGCCGCCAGCATGCCGAGGCGATAGCCGTTGACGTACAGTGATGCCCCCAGCCCCTGCTCGTCGTCGGCCAGGGACTCGCGGCGGTAAGCGTCGATGACGATGTCCTGGGAGGCGGAGAAAAAACTCGCCAGCAACGCCAGCAACGCCAGCAGCGAGGTTTGCCGGGCCGGCTCCAGCAGGCTGAGCCCCAGGATGCTGGCCGCCAACGCCAGCTGGAACAGCAGCAGCCAGCCGCGCCGCCGCCCTAGCCGCAACGGCGTGTAGCGATCCAGCAACGGCGCCCATAAAAACTTCAACGCGTAGGGAATGCCGACCAGGCCGAACAGACCGATGGTCTCTAGCTCCACGCCTTCCAGGGTCATCCAGGCCTGCAGCACCGACCCGGTCAGCAGCAGCGGCATTCCCGCGATGATTCCCATCAGGAGGGCGATCAGCATCCGGCCGCTGAAGATGACCGGCAGCAGTTGGGAAAGGGGACGCGGCTTGCTCATGGTTGCCTTGTTTTTAGCGTTGGGATGCGCTTCCATGGTGATAGTCTCGGGCAAGCGCCCGCAAGCCCGTCATGCCGATCCCCGCGACTCGGTCTCAGCCTGACTGCGGCAGGTTTCACCGTTTGCGGTCTCGGCCAGCCGCGGCCAGGGCGGATGAGGTTGCCTGCATGCAAATTCTTTGTCCCTTCGATGAGCTGCCGGAAAACGGCGCCAAAGGCTTTCGGATTTCTGCGCAAAGCCTGGCCGCTGACATCCTGGTGGCACGGCGCGACGGCCGGATCTACGGCTATCGCAACGTTTGCCCGCACCGCCACACCACCCTCGACTGGCTGCCGGACCAGTTCATGGACCCCAGTGGCGAATACCTGCAGTGCGCCACCCACGGCGCCCTGTTCCGGCTTGAGGACGGCCTCTGCATCGCTGGGCCCTGCAAGGGTCAACGCCTGACCCCGGTCACCGTGGCGGTGCATGATGACATGGTCGTGCTGCTGTCTGAATAGTCACCAAGCTGTCACAAACTGACGTCTTGCGTCACTCGCCTTTATACTTGCCCGCTCGCAAACACTGTTGCCAATTGGCGACAGTGGTTGGCCCGCTTCCTGCAATGCACCCGTAAACGCACAACCGCGTCTTGGGACAAACAACATGAAGAACGACATGGAATCCGCTTGGGCCGATTACCGTCTGGGCCAAATGAAAGAGTGGGGCGAAGGCCAGCCACCCGATCCGGCGGCCGCGGCCCGGCTTTACCGTCGCGCCGCCATGCGTGGCCTGGCCGAAGCCCAGCAGGCACTGGCCTTCCTCTACGCCACGGGTCAGGGTGTGCCGCTCAACGAGGCGATGGCGGCTGCCTGGTTCCGCCGGGCCGCCGAGCAAGGACTGGCCGTCGCCCAGCACAACCTGGCAGTCATGTATGTGGAGGGGCGCGGAGTAGAAAAGGACGAGCGCCAAGCCCTGTACTGGTTCTACCGCGCCGCCACCAGCGGCAGCAACGTTTCCCGCCAGTGGCTGTCCATGGCGCGCGAGCGATGGCGCGACTACCTCTCCGCCGATCTTTGAACCGCCAGCCGGCCGGCTTCCGGCCGGCCCTCTCCCCAGTATCGCAAAGCTTGCGCTGTTGCCAGCTTTGGCGACGGCTCTATGCTAGTCTTCGCTGAGAGAACGGCAAAACCATCGGATTTACGCCGGCTTGCACGTTCTTCCGAAGACGCCTCAGCAGGCGTCGGTCGCATCCCTGGTTCGACAACAAAATAACCCTGCAGAGGTCGGGTATGGCGCAACCAATCAAGACGGCGCTCATCGTCGACGACTCGCGGCTCGCCCGCGTCGCACTTTCCAAGTTGTTGGCCAACCGTGGCATTAAGGTCGACATGGTTGGCTGCGGCGAGGAGGGGCTGGAGCATCTGCGGCGCCATCAACCGGACATCGTCTTCATGGACTACATGATGCCGGACATGGACGGCTTCGAGGCCTCTCGCCGCGTGCTGGCGGACCCTACCTGCCACAAGCCGCCCATCGTCATGTACACCTCGCAAGACACCGAAGAAGACCGCCTCAAGGCGGCCGAAATCGGCATCTCCGGCTTTCTCAGCAAGCCCACCACGCTGAGCGCGCTGGACGAGGTGCTGCAGGCGGTGGCCTCCGGAAAAATGCGGCCTGGTGCGTCCGCCGCCGCGCCGACGCCAACCACAACCTCTGCCCCGACGGCCGCGGCGGCGAAAGCGCCCGCTGCCGACCCCACCGCGCCGCTCGACCTGCAAGCTGTGGAAGAAGCAGCCCGGGTGGCAGCACGCGACCAAAGCGAGTACGTGGCGTTGCACTACTTCGAGCAGCTGCGGGACGAGCTGCAGTCTTCCCTGCAGCAGGTTCGCAATGAACTGGGCGCAATCGCGCAGCAAGTGCAAGGCGTGGAAACCGCCCTCGCCCAGCTTCCGGAGCCGCAACGAATCGACCTGGAGGAGCTGGAAGTCCGTCTGGGCAAACTGGCCGAGGAACGGGCCGAGTCCATCGCCGGCGGCGTCGCCCGATCCGCGGCCGCGGCCGCGGCCCGTGCCCAAGCACCGCAGCTGATTGCCGACGCCAGGCAGGCCGCCATCGACGCCGTCGAGCTCGCCAATCTGCCCGGCCGGCTGCAGACGCTGGTGGACGAGGCCTTGCCGCGCCTGCGTCGCGAGCTGCAGACCCTGATGCAACAGGATTTGCAGGCCGCCTTGACTGCCGCCCTGGACGAGCGCGCCGAGCGGCTGGAGTCGCGCCTGCTGGAAGCGGCCGAGCACGCCGCCAGCGCCGAGCTGCGGGCCCGCAGCGGCAGCCTACTGCTGAAGGCCGCACTAGCCGGCATCGTTGCCGGCACGGTCACGGCCCTGGTCATCGCGCTGCTGCTGTAGCGCGGCTGGAAGCCAGCCGATCCGCCATGCGAATCGGCTCCGGCAACCGGTAACGGGTCAGGCAGCGCAGCACCCAGTCGACCGCATCCTCATGGCTGACCAAATGCCCTGGCGAGACGAACAACGGTCGCACCCCGGTGCGACTGCGCAGCACAGTGCCGATGCGCTCTTCGCCGTCTAGCAGCGGCGACTGCGAGCCTTTCTCCGGCCCCGGCTCCTGGTAGTGGCCGGTAAGTCGCGACTTGCCGACCCCGATGCTGGGGATGCCGGTATACAGCCCAAGATGAGTGGCGATGCCCAGGCGGCGGGGATGGGCGATGCCCTGGCCATCGCATAGCAAGAGATCCGGCCGCTGCCGCAGCCCCTGCATTGCCTTGAGGACAGCCGGGATTTCGCGGAACGAAAGCAGCCCCGGCACGTACGGGAAGCGCACCGGCTCCAGCGCCACCGCGTGCTCCACCAGCTCCAGCCGCGGATAGCGATAGAGCGCGATCACGGCGCGGGCGGTCACGCCACGATCGATGAAGCCGGTATCGACACCGGCAATCAGCCTGATCTCGCCTCGCAACGGCGCCAGCCGGATCTGTTCCCGCAAGCGTCGCTGGATGGCTACTGCTTCAGCGGCGCTCACATCCCAGTCATGCTGAACGGAGCGCGCCATTGCTCAGCCAAGCCCATCCACGTCGTTCAGGTAATCGTAGCCTTCTCGCATGTGCGCCAGCGTGTAGTCTTCCAGATCCTGCAAGTCTTCCGGAGCCAGATCCAGCGGCCCGCTCCAGTCTTCCGGCGGAGGCGACGGCAGCGCCGCCAGCATGAACCAGCTTTCCAGATCGAGAGCTTCGACGCTGCCGTCGGCATACTGGATCTCGATGTCGCCGTCGTCCAGGTCGATGGCGACGACTTCGAACACATCGCCTTCCGGGGTTCTGTACCATTCGCCGATAATCGGCCGATAACGCGCCATAGCACTCCCCCTCTCAACGCGTGCGGACGCTCGCGCCCGCCTCCCTCCAGGTATGGGGCCGCCGGCAACCAGGGCAAGCGCGGCGGGCGTTCTAGGGGCAGGGATTGGGCTGGCACGTGTGGATGGCCTCGATCCCGGCCAGCACCTCGTCCAACAGCGCCACGTCCAGACTGGCGACGTTCTCTGCCAGCTGCTCCATGGAGGTGGCGCCGATGATGTTGCTGGTAACGAACGGCCGGCTGGTGACGAAGGCCAACGCCATCTGCGCCGGGCTTAGGCCGTGCTCGCGGGCCAGCCTGACATATTCCGCGGTGGCCCGTTGCCCCTCTTCCTTGAGGTAGCGCGTGAAGCGCGAATACAAGGTAATACGGCTCCCGGCCGGGCGAGCGCCGTCGAGATACTTGCCGGTCAGCATTCCGAAAGCCAGCGGCGAGTAGGCCAGGAGGCCAACCTGCTCGCGGTGGCTGACCTCGGCAAGACCAATTTCAAAGCTGCGGTTCAGCAGGTTGTACGGATTCTGGATACTCACCACCCGCGGCAGCCCCAACCGCTCGGCCGCCGCCAGGAAGCTCATCACTCCCCAGGGACTTTCATTGGAGAGGCCGATGTAGCGGACCTTGCCTTCTTCCACCAATCTGGCCAGGGCGGTCAAGGTCTCCTCGATGTGGGGCGGCTCCTTCTCCTCCATCGGGGTATAGCCGAGTTGACCGAAGAAGTTGGTCCGCCGATCCGGCCAGTGCAGCTGGTAAAGATCCACATAATCGGTCTGCAGCCGGCGCAGCGAGCCTTCCAGCGCCTCGCGGATCACCGGCTCAGTGAAGCGAGTGCGGCCGTCGCGAATGTGCTTGATGCCGTTGCCGGGACCGGTGACCTTGGTCGCCAGGATGATGTCGTCGCGCCGTCCCCGCGCCCTGAGCCAGGTGCCGATGTAGGTCTCGGTACGGCCTTGGGTCTCCGGCCTGGGCGGCACCGGATACATTTCCGCCGTATCGATGAAGTTGATGCCCTGCGCGACCGCGTAGTCCAGCTGCGCGTGGGCTTCGGCCTCGGAATTCTGCTCTCCCCAGGTCATGGTGCCCAGGCAAAGCACGCTCACCTTGATATCGGTATGGCCAAGACGGCGGTATTCCATCGCGACTGCTCCCCCTTTGCCGTGGCGCCGGAGCCGGCACCAGCCGATGACTTGATGACTGCAACCGACATCGAACCGTCGGCATGCGCGAGCACGCGCCCGCCACGCGGCAGCGCTCGGCGCGAATCAGCAGCAAACTTAGCAGGAACGGTGGCCGGAGTGCACGGTCAAAAAAATAGGCGGGTCGGCTGCCGCCGGAACCCGCCCCAAGGGGGAGGAGGAGGAGAGGAGGAGGTAACCAGTTAAGCTACCGGTCAGGCTGCGTGCTCGCTTGGGCCTGCCTGACCAGTCGCGCGCGCTGTCGAGCCAATCAGTCGCCGCCAAGCGCGCCGTAACGCAGCAGCGATGTAAGCGCTGCGATATGCCCGAGCCTGCTTCTGAATCGTCCCTATATCTGGCAAGACAGATGCACGGGCAGAAAGTTCGTTGCCTGACTCGCTGTACATGTGCTCTGCCTCCCGACTCGGCAAGCGCGCCGTTGTGCTGCATCCCTATGTTGCGGTGCAGCATAGCACTTTTCGGCCCGATGATAACCCCGCACAATGGAAAAATATTTATTCCCTGAAGGCAAAGATAAGATCTAAGTCATGGACAAGACAACGGAAATGCAAGTGTTCGTCTGCTGCGTCGAAGAGGGCGGGTTCTCCGCCGCGGCGCGTAGGCTGGACATGACCCCGTCGGCGGTCAGCAAGCAAATCCGCCGTCTGGAAGATCGTCTCGGCGTGCGGCTGTTCAACCGCACCACCCGCCGCATCAGCCTTACCGAAGCCGGCGAGCTGTATTTCCGCCACTGCAGCCGGATTCTGGCGGAAATCGCCGCCGCCGAGGAAGAGGTCAGCGCCCTGCAAGGGGCGGTGCGCGGTCGGCTACGGCTCAGCATTACCGCTGCCTTCGGCCGTGTCGTGGTGGTGCCCGCCCTGAAGGACTTCCTTGCCCGCTATCCGGAACTGGACGTGGAGCTGGAGCTGACCGACCGTCCGGTGGACGTGGTGCGGGAAGGACTGGACGCCGTCATCCAGCTCAGCGAGCAGGTGGACGACCCTTCACTGGTGGCACGCCGGTTGGCCGTCAACGAGCGCATCATCTGCGCCAGCCCCGACTACCTGGCCCGGCACGGTCTGCCGCAACGCCCCGAGGAGCTGCGCCGCCACAACTGCCTGGTGATGTACTCGGTGTCCCGCTTCAACGACTGGGAATTCTCCGACCACCAAGGCAGCCGGGTGGTAGAGGTAAGCGGCAACTTTCAGGCCAATACCGCCGACGCCCTGTACGAGGCGGCACTGGCCGGCATCGGCATCGCTCGCCTGTCGACCTGGCTGGTCGCCGGTGACATCCGAGCCGGCCGGTTGGTCCACATCCTGCCCCAGTACACTCATACCAGTTCGGCCTATTACGTGCTGTACCCGCAGGGGCACCACCTCTCGCCCAAGGTGCGAGCCTTCGTGGACTTCTTGATCGAGCTGTTCACGCCGCATCCGCCATGGCAGAGACAAGGGCAATCGCTGCCGACCCGCTCCCACCGGATGGTGCGCGGGCCGTCCTGAGCGCAAGCCGCCGCCCCGATATTACACCGGCGCAAGTGAGGCTATAGTTAGCCGCTGCAGGTGCAGCAACGCCTGGCTCAGGAGTAGGAGAGAACATCAACGATGAACACGTGGCTGATCACCCACCCTGCCTGCCTGGAACACGATCCGGGCCCAGATCACCCGGAGAGCGTGGACCGGCTGCGGACCGTGCTCAGCGCTCTAGAGGGCAGCAACTTCCAGTTCCTGCAGCGGCAGGAGGCTCCGCAGGCCACTATCGAGCAGCTGGCGCGGGTACACGACCGGGAATACATCGAGCGCGTGCTGGCCTCTATTCCGGAGCAAGGCCGCTACATGCTGGACAACGACACCGTCGTCTCGCCCGCCTCCGGCGAGGCCGCGCTGCGCGCTGCCGGCGCTGTCTGCCTGGCGGTGGATGCGGTCATGAGCGGCGAGGCCGATCGCGTTTTCTGCGCCGTACGCCCGCCCGGCCACCATGCCGAGGCGGACCGGGCGATGGGCTTTTGCCTGTTCAATAACATCGCCGTAGGTGCCGCCCACGCTCGTGCCGTATACAAGGTGCGCCGCGTGGCCATCGTTGACTTCGACGTCCACCACGGCAACGGCACCGCCGCCATCTTCGAAGGCCGCAAGGGCTTCTTTTATCTTTCCAGTCACCAGCAGCCGCTGTTCCCCGACACTGGAGACCCCAGCAAGAACCGGCGCCAGAACATCTTCAACCTTGCCCTGCCGCCCTACACCAGCGGCCTGGATTTCCGCCCCGTGTTCCAGGACGAGCTGCTGCGGGAGTTGGACGAGTTCGCACCGGAGCTGATCTTCATCTCAGCCGGCTTCGACGCCCATTACGAGGATCCCTTGGCCAACCTGCGCCTCAACGAACGCGATTTCGGCTGGATCACCGAAGAGATCGTCACCATCGCCCGCCGCCACAGCAAGGGACGGGTGATCTCGGCGCTGGAAGGCGGCTACAACCTTGACGCTCTGCGCCGCTCGGTGATCGCCCATGTCAGCGCGCTGATGGGCTGACAACGGCAGCGCGCTGGCCGCCGGACGCCGCTCAGGGGCGATGCGGGCGGGCCAGGTACTCGCGCGAGCGCATCTCCTGCAGGCGGCTGACGGTGCGCTCAAACGCGAAGCGCAGGTGGTAGCCCTGATAGAGTTCCTCGGGCGGCACGGCCGCCGTGCAGAGGAAGTTGACCGCCCGGTCGTAGAACTCGTCGATCATGGCAATAAAGCGCCGCGCCTCATTGTCCTGCTCGCCGGCCAGCCTGGGAATGCCCGACACCAGCACAGTATGGAAGCGGCGACCGATCTCGATGTAGTCGGAGGCGCTGCGCGGGCTACCGCAGATGGCGGCGAAATCGAACCACACCACATTGTCGGCCAGCCGCCGGGTCGGGATCAGGCGCCCGGCGATCTCCAGCTGGGCGTCAGCCTGGCCTGGCCCGCCGGCCAGATGCTCGAACTCCTGCGCGAACAACTGCTCGCTGCGCTCGTCGGCAGGAGTGTGATAGATCTCCACCCGCTCCAGGTAGCGCAGGCGGTAGTCGATCCCGCTGTCGACGTTGAGCACCGTGGTATGCCGCTTGATCAGCTCGATGGCGGGCAGGAAGCGCGCCCGCTGCAGCCCGTCCTTGTACAGCTCGTCCGGCGGAATGTTAGACGTCGCCACCAAGGTCACACCTTCGGCGAACAGACCTTCCAGCAAACCGCCGAGCAGCATGGCGTCAGCGATGTCGGTGACGAAGAACTCGTCAAAACACAGCACCCGGGTGTCGGCCGCGATCCGGGAGGCGATCAGTTGCAAAGGGTTTTGCCGGTCGCGGTTGCGGCGCAGCTCGTCGTGCACCAGCTGCATGAAATGATGGAAATGCAGCCGCCGCTTCTCCGGAAACGGCAGGCTATCGAAGAACACATCCACCAGATAAGTCTTGCCGCGGCCGACTCCCCCCCACAGATACAGCCCCTTTACCGGCTCCCGCGCCGGCCGTCGCAATCGCTGCATCAGGCGCTGCAACCGGTTCGGCCGCGGCTGCTCCAGAAGGGCCTCGTAAATCGCCTGCAGATGCTGCACAGCCCGCTCTTGGGCCGGGTCGTAGGAAAAATCCGGCCGCTTGAGATCGGCCTGGTAACGCTGCCAAGGAGTCATCGAATTCCATGCTTGGATCGCGCGGGGCAGTCGTCTGCACCGCTTGGACCGGGAGTTATCGTTGCGTCTGGGCTAGCCGATGACGCGGCCGCATTATAAAAGAAAGGCGCCGGCAGATGCCGGCGCCTGTGCGTCATAAAGCGAAGGAATCAGCTATTTATCGGGCTGCGGCGTCATTCGCAGATAAGGCCTGAGCTCGCGCCAACCCTTGGGGAATTTTTGCTGCAGCTCTTCGGGGTCGGTGATGGAAGGCAGGATGACGCACTCGTCGCCCTGCTGCCAGTTCTCCGGCGTGGCTACCGCGTAGTTGTCGGTCAGCTGCAAGGAATCGATGACCCGCAGTATCTCACCGAAATTCCGGCCGGTACTCGGCGGATAGGTGATGGTGGCGCGGATCTTCTTCTGTGGATCAATAATGAACACCGAGCGCACGGTGGTGGTCGCGCTGGCGTTGGGATGGATCATGTCGTAGAGCTCGGCCACCTTACGGTCATGGTCGGCGATGATGGGGAAGTTGACCGTAGTCCCCTGGGTCTCGTTGATATCCTCGATCCAGCCGTGGTGAGATTCCACCGGATCGACGCTGAGCGCGATCGGCTTTACGTTGCGCGCCTTAAACTCATCGGCCAGCTTGGCGGTTCGGCCCAGCTCGGTGGTACAGACCGGGGTAAAGTCGGCCGGGTGGGAATACAGCACGACCCAGCTGTCGCCGGCCCACTGGTAGAAATCGATAGGCCCTTCGGTGCTGTCCTGGGTGAAGTTCGGCGCAGTGTCTCCCAGTCGAAGCGTCGCCATGTTTCCTCCTGCCCGCTACGGGCTGCTCGTCCCTGTCGCCTCCTGAAGCGTTGTGTGCAAGCCCGGCAGGAGAGAGAACCGCTGCGCGCGGTCAGAACACCTTTTTCACGCCGGACTCGGTCAGCAGCACCACATTTCTGCTGGATCTATAGATCACGCCGCGCCGATGCAAGTCCTTGATGAAATCCCGCTCCTGCTCGGCCGGAAGGTAAAAATAATCGACCCCTTCGATCAGCTCGCCGAGTCGCCGCTTGAACGCCCGGAAGGCATGGCCCTTGACCGCACCGGCCTGCTCGTCGAGCTGGCGGAAGCTGTAGCAAGGCACACCGTGGTACAGAACGGGCGTTTGACCTGGCATGAACCTGCTCCCCAGAACCTATAATCAGCGGATCCGCTGCGCAGACCTCATGGAAAAGGGCATATGGAATTTCTACAACACTACGGCCTCTTCCTCGCCAAGACCATCACCGTACTGATCGCGGTGCTGGTGGCCGCCGCCGCACTTTCCGGCCTGGGTAGCTGGACTCGCGGCGGAACCCGCGAACGCTTGCTGGTCACCCCCCTCAATCGCCACTACGACGAATTCCGGCATGCCCTCGAAAGCAAGCTACTGAACCGCAAGAGCGCCCGCCGCCTGGCCAGACAGCGGGCCAAAGCGCGCAAGCTGGCTGCCGCCCAGCGGCGGGTCTTCGTGCTGGATTTCGACGGCGACATCCATGCCTCACAGGTCGAGAGCCTACGCCAGGAAATCTCCGGCATCCTCACCGTGGCCACACCGGACGACGAGGTGGTGGTGCGGCTGCAAAGCAGTGGCGGGCTGGTGCCGCATTACGGCCTGGCCGCAGCCGAGCTGGCCCGACTCAAGAACCGCATCAAGCAGCTGACCGTTTGCATCGACCGCATCGCCGCCAGCGGCGGCTACCTCATGGCCTGCGTTGGCGACCGCATTCTCGCCAGTCCCTTCGCCATGATCGGCTCCATCGGCGTGGTGGCCCAGCTGCCCAACTTCCATCGCCTGCTGAAGAAGCACGACATCGATTACGAGCTGCTGACCGCGGGCGACTACAAGCGCACGCTCACCCTGTTCGGCGAAAACACCGAGCAGGGACGGCAGAAGCTGAAGGAGGAGCTGGAAGACATCCATGCCCTGTTCAAGGATCACATTCGCCGCTTTCGGCCCCAGCTGGACATCGACCGTGTTGCCACCGGCGAGTATTGGCTGGGGGAACGCGCGCTCGACCTCGGGCTGGTCGACGAGCTGCGCACTAGCGACGACTACCTGCTCGAGCTGAGCGAGAAGGCGCAACTGCTGCAGCTGCGCTACCAGCAACGCCAGCCGATCAGCAAGCGACTCACGCTGTCGCTGGCCTCCCTGCTGCGCGAGGCGCGCGAGCAGTTGTTGCCTTGACCGAGGTGGGTGCGCTCAGGCGCTCTCGCGCTTGCGTAGAAGAAAGTGGTAAACACCGTCGGCTTCATGATGGGCCACCATCTCGTGGCCCGTCTTGCCGCAAAAGGAAAGAAAGTCCACCACCGAGTGCGGATCGGTGGCGCGCACCCGCAGCACCTCGCCCGGCCGCATGGTGGCCAACTGCTTCTTGGTCTTGAGGATGGGCAGCGGACAATTCAGCCCGCGCACATCCAAGTCGTGATCGAATTCCTGCATCATGTGCTCCCGCCAAACGGCCGGCCACCTACCGGCGCCGGCCCGTTTCCGTGTATTGTTGGCAACGGCCCTGCCGGGTCAAGGTCGGCGTCCGCCTGACGCCGGCTCCGGTCAGGCCGACATTTAACCGCATTTTGCGAAGCGTGTGGTTGCCGCGCTCGACGGTTCTCCACATGCTTTCCGACTTGCACGGTTCCACGGATTCTAGGGAAAGGAAGAAGTTGCTATGCGGGCATCCATGAAAATCACCGTGGCCGCTCTGCTCGCCCTGAGCCTCGCTCTGAGCGGCTGCCAAACCACCAACCCTTACACCGGCGAACAGCAGACCAGCAAGACCGCCATCGGCGCTGGCATTGGCGCGGTTGCCGGCGCGGCCATCGGCGTACTCAGCGGCGACAATGCCAAGGAGCGCCGGAAACGGGCCCTGATCGGCGCCGGAGTAGGCGGCCTGGCAGGCGCTGGGGTCGGCCAGTACATGGACCGTCAAGAGGCACGGCTGCGCGAGCAGCTGCGCGGCACCGGGGTCAGTGTCACCCGCATCGGCGACGAGATCATCCTCAACATGCCGGGCAACATCACCTTCGCCACCAATTCCTACGAGATTCAGCCCAGCTTCATCAACGTGCTCCACTCGGTGGCGCTGGTGCTCAAGGAATACCCGAAGACGGTGATCGAGATCGCCGGCCATACCGACAGCACCGGCAGCGTCGACTACAATCAGCTGCTGTCCGCGCGGCGGGCGGAATCGGTCGCCAACGTGCTGCGCAACCAGGGGGTGGCCAACAATCGTTTGATCGTGGTCGGCTACGGACCGCACCGCCCCATCGCCAGCAACAACACCCCGGAAGGGCGGCAGCAGAACCGGCGGGTAGAGCTGACCCTCTCGCCGCTTACCATCAACTGAGCGCGGTCTCCGGACTCGCGGAAGAAGGGCGCGCAAGCGCCCTTCTTCATGTCTGGCCGCGCATCAGCTCGCCCAGAGGCTGATCATGGCTTGCCACACCGGGACGTAGCGGTCGATCAGCAGCAGGGCGAAGATCCCCAGCAGGTAGGTTATCGAGAAGCGAAAGGCGCGCATGGGCAGATCCGGCCGGCCGGAGACCAGCAGCGCGACCGCATAGCCCAGATAGCAGGCATTGAGGATCGAGGCGCCGGTCAGGTAAAGCCAGCCGCTCATCCCGGTGGAGAACGGCAGCAGGGTCACCGCGGCCAGCAGGATGGTATAGAGCAGTATCTGCAGCCGGGTGAAGCGGTCGCCGTGGGTCACCGGCAACATGGGAATGTCGACCCGAGCGTACTCTTCCCGCCTATGCACCGCCAGGGCCCAGAAATGGGGCGGCGTCCAAACAAAGATGATGAGAAACAGCAGCAGTGCGTGCGGGTCGACTTGGCCGGTGACCGCAGTCCAGCCGAGTACCGGCGGCGCTGCACCGGCAGCGCCGCCGATCACGATATTCTGCGGCGTGGCTCGCTTCAGATACAGGGTGTAGATAAAGGCGTAGCCGATCAAGGACAGGAAGGTCAGCCCGGCGGTGAGCGGGTTGACCAGGAAATACAAAATGCCCAGGCCGACCGTGCCGATCACGGCAGCGAACAGCGCCGCCTGCGCGGTGCTCAGCTGCCCGGTCGGCAGTGGGCGGGCGCGGGTGCGTGCCATGCGGGCGTCGATATGGCGATCCACCAAATGGTTGATGGCTGCTGCAGAGCCGGCGCTGAGCGCAATGCCCAGGCTGCCGACGGTCAACGCCCACCAGGGCAGCATGCCGGGCGTGGCCAGCAGCATGCCGACGACGGCGGTAAACAGCATAACCGCAACCACGTTGGGCTTGCATAGCTCCAGGTAGTCCCGCCACTGGAAGGCAATGCGGGGCCAGGCATCCCCGCCCAAGCGCTGCTTGCTGGTACTCACGTTCGACATGACTTCACCCTCCCGTCGCGGAGCCGGCCACGGCTCTGCCGACTTTCAGCTCCCTTCCCTGCCAGCGCACGCCCAGGGGCTGAGGGCGCAGCGCATGGCAGAGGCTCAGCATCGTCAGCAGCAACAATGCCGCCACGCCGTTATGAGCCACCGCCACCGGCAGCGGCAGACTGAGCAGGACATTGGCCACCCCCAGGGCAAACTGCAGGATCACCAGCGCCCCCGCCGTCGCTGCCAGCCGACGAGCTGGGGCGCTGGCCCCGCTGCCCACGATCAGCGCCGTCACCAAGCTCAGCACGGCGATCAGGGTCACCAGCGCGCCCAGACGATGGGTCAGCTGGATGGCGACCCGGGCCGGGTTGTCCAGCACCCCGAACTCATAGTCGATGCCGAGCCCACGCCAGAGCACGAACGCTTCTCGGAAATCCGCCGCCGGCCACCAGGCCCCATTGCAGGTAGGGAAGTCGGTGCAGGCCAGTGCCGCATAATTGGTGCTAGTCCAGCCACCCAGGGCAATCTGGCCCAACACGATCAACAGCACGGCCAGGGTCAGGCGGTACTGCAGCAGGCCGCTCTTGCCGGCGGCGACCAGCCAGCCGCTTTGCCGCAGCACCAGCCACCACAGCAAGGCCAGGATGGCCAAGCCGCCGAGCAGATGGGCAGTCACAATGATGGGCTTGACCAGCAGGGTCACAGTCCATTTGCCTAGCAGGGCCTGGAAGATCACTAGCCCCAACAATCCGGCGCTGGCGCGGCCGCGCCAGTCGTCGCGCCAGGCAATGGCCGCTGCTAGCGGCAAGCCGATGGCGGCGACCGACAGCAAAGCGGCCAGCCCGATCCGTCCTCCCACATAGGCGAAGATTCCCCCCGCAGCGGCGGCAGCGGCGCCGATCAGCTGGTAGCGCCGTGCCGGTCGCTGCCAGTTCGCCAGCAACGCCAGGGTAAGCACCAGCAATCCCAGCGCCGCCGCGACGAAGCGGTGCAGCTGCTCCTTCCAGGCCTTCTCGACTTCCACCGGCCGCTGCGGGAATGCGGCGTTGGCGGCGATGATGTCACTCTCGGCCCGCGGCCAGGTGAGCTGACCGTAGCAAACCGGCCAATCCGGACAACCGAGCCCGGCGTCACTCAGGCGCACGTAGGCACCCATCACCACTACTCCCAGGGCCAGCAGGCAGGCCAGCAGGCTTAGCCGAAAAAACCAGCGCTCAACCATGGCCAACTTCCCGGCGGCGCAACCGCTCGATTTCCTCATTCGACAGCCGCAGCAGGCGCCGGAGATCCTTGAGCAGCCCGGAGGCATCGAACGGCGCCGCATAGCGCATCATGCGATACTCGAAGGGGTCGACGATGTGCACCGCCAGCGCAGCCCCGTTGCCGCTGGCCAGGCTGCTGGCCTGCGCGGCCGGCAGCCGCAGCAGCGCCACGCCCGCCGGCATGGGTGCTGGCGCGGCAACGCCATTCGGCAGCGCCAGCAGCAACTGCACGCGGCCGGCATCCTTGTTGAGCGCAATGCGTACGCGCTGCAGTCCATCCAGGGCCTGCCGGCAGTCGTCGCCGCATTCGCTCGGCACCACCAGCAGCAGGCTCCACAGCCCGGCGAACAGATCGGTACCGGCGGCACCACCCAGTACCAACTCCGCCACCGGCCGCGGCGGCTGGATCAGCTCTCCGTGATGGGTCAGGCTGGCCGGGCGCCAGCCCGACAGCACCAGCAGCCAGGCCAGCAGCGCCGGGGCGAAGAACAACGCGAACAGCAGGATCAGCCCGACGCGGCCGCGCCAGGGACTGCCGTGCCGCTTAGCCCTTGGCAGCGTTTTCGACGCGACGGATGTTGACGACCACATAAATCACCACCAAGGCCAAGGCCAGCCCGAACCACTGCACCGCATACCCCACGTGCGTCGCCGGCCCCATCTCGGTCACCGGCCGCCAGTCGCGGCGAAAGCCCTGCGGCTGGTCCGGGTCCAGCCGAATCAAATACGGCAGCAGCGGATAGGGCAGCCGCTGCGCCAGCAGGTCGAAATCCAGGTACTGCAGCCGCAGCGGCCAGCCTGTCTCGCTGCTCGCCTCCCCCAGCCGCAGGCCGGCGCTCGGTCCCTTGTCGAGCACGCCCCGCACATGCACCTGCGGCTCTTCGATCGCGACCTCGGGCAGCTGGCCGCGGTCGAGCGGCGCCGGCACCCAGCCCCTGTCCACCAGCACCGCCCATTCGCTGCCGGCCAGCCGCAGCGGCGTCAACACCAGATAGCCCTGGCGGCCAGCGCGAATCTGGTTGTCCAGCAGTAGCTGACGGTCGGCGTCATAGCGCCCACGGGCCTCGACACGGCGTTGCGCCACGGCCGGGTAGTCCGGCTGGACGGCGTTCAGGTTCACCGCTTCCTGCTGCGCGGCAGCCGCCAGCTGCGCCAGCCAGGCCCGCTTTTGCTCCGCCCGGTCCAGCTGCCAGAATCCCAGCCCCAGCAGCAGCGGCAGCAGCAGCAGCACCGCCAGCGTCGGCCACAGGCCGGGCCGGAAACGATAGCGGCACCTGGTTACCGCGCCCATATCTCTTGCCGCGGAGTCGGTGCCACGCTCGGAGCCGGATTGCCGGCGACCTGTCCGCGGCTTCCCGTATACTGGAAGTCGAACCCTCTCATGGGGAATGCCGAATGTCGCCATGGATCAAGCTTTTCATCATCGTCATGCTGCTCGCCATCCTGACCAGCCTGGGTGCGGCCCTGGTGTTCCTGCTCCGGGACTCGAGCCGCTCCAAGCGAACCGCCTGGGCTCTGACCGTGCGCATCACCTTGTCGGTGGTGTTGTTCCTGACGCTGCTAATCGGCATGGCGACCGGCGTGATCATCCCCCATCCCGCGTTTTGAGCACCTTGCCGTCGGTATTCCGGCTCCGCTACAGGACATAGACGAAGATGTACAAGCCCAGCCAGACCACGTCGACGAAGTGCCAGTACCAAGCCACGCCTTCGAAGCCGAAGTGGTGCCCTGGCGTGAAGTGACCGCGCATGCAACGCAGCGTGATCACCAGCAGCGCCACCGTGCCGATGATGACGTGCACGCCGTGGAAGCCGGTCAGCATGAAGAAGGTGGAACCGTAGATGCCGGTGTCCAGCCGCAAGTTGAGCTCGCGGTAGGCGTGGATGTACTCGTAGCCCTGGAAGATTAGGAAGGTCGTGCCCAGCAGCACCGTAGCCCACATGAACAGCACCAGCTTGAGGCGCTGGTTGGCCTTGAGAGCATGATGGGCGATAGTGAGCGTCACTCCGGAGGTCAGCAGCAGCAGGGTGTTGATGGTCGGCAGCGGCCAGGCACCCATGGGCTCCCATTCCAGATGGCCGAAGCCCGGCCCCGCGGTCGGCCAGCGCAGGTTGACGGAATCCCACAGCAGCTGGTTAGTGACGATGTCCTCCCCGCCCAGCCAGGGCACCGAAAACACCCGCGCATAGAACAAGGCACCGAAAAAGGCGCCGAAGAACATCACTTCAGAGAAGATGAACCAGGTCATACCCCAGCGGAAGGAGCGATCGACCTGGGAGTTGTAGACACCCGAGACGCTTTCGTGGATGACCGTCCCGAACCAGCCGAAGAACATGACCGCCATGATGGCGGCACCAACCAGCAGCGGCCAGATGCTCCAGTCGCCGTTGAAATAGCCGGACGCGCCGACTACCGAGGTGGTCAGTCCGATGCAACCGACCAACGGCCAGTAACTGCCGTGCGGAACGTAATAACCGCCTTGTGCCTGAGCCATGTCTCCCCCTTGGATCGCAAGTCGTTCCTCAATTTGGCTGTTGGCCGCTGATGTCGTACAGGGTGTAGGACAGCGTCACCACTTCCACGTCCTTGGGCAGCGTGGGCGAAATGAAGAACGTCACGTTCATGTCACGCCCCTCCCGCGGTTCGAACACTTGCTGCGAGTAGCAGAAACAGTCCGGCTTGGCGAAGTGGCGTGCCGCCCGCGACGGTGCCACGTTGTAGCTGGCCTGCCCTACCAGCCGGCGATCGAGCAGGTTCTCGGCGTAGTAGGTGGTGGTGTAGAGCTCGCCCGGATGCACCTGCATCTTGGCCGTGGTCGGCCGGAACACCCAGCCGGCGTTGTTGTTGACCGTGGCCAGGAACTCCACCGTGACCAGGCGGCTGGCATCGACCTCGTAGTCAGCCGCCACCACCGTCGCCGATTGCTGCGACAACCGACCGCCCAAGCCAGTGATGTCACACAGCACCCGGTACAACGGCACCAGGGCGAAACCGAAACCGAACATGGCCACGGCCACCAGCCCCAGCTTTAGCACCAGCGTCCGGTTGGCGTTCTTGCTCGTCATTGCATTTGCTTGACGATGGCGCCCACATAAAACACCAGCGCCATGATCACCAGCAGCAGAACCGTCCAGCGAATCCGGCGCCGCAGACGCGCATCATCGTCTCCTCCTCGTCTCATCGTCTCTCCCACGCCGACGTCAACGGGCTGGCGCTTCCGTTTCCGGGATCACCGGCGGCGTGGTGAAGCTGTGATAGGGAGGCGGCGAACTCAGCGTCCATTCCAACCCCTCCGCGCCGTCCCAAACCTTGGCCGGCGCCTTTTCGCCGCCGCGCACGCACTTGATGATCACCCACAGGAAAATCAACTGGGCAAAACCGAAGCCAAAAGCGCCGATAGTGGAAATCATGTTGAACTCGGCGAACTGCAGCGCGTAGTCGGGAATGCGGCGCGGCATTCCGGCCAGGCCGAGGAAATGCTGCGGGAAAAACAGGATGTTGACGAAGATCACCGACAGCCAGAAATGCCACTTGCCGAGCCGCTCGTCGTACATGTGCCCGGTCCACTTGGGCAGCCAGTAGTAGGTGGCAGCGATGATGGAGAACACTGCACCCGTCACCAGCACATAGTGGAAATGAGCCACCACAAAGTAGGTATCGTGGTACTGGAAATCAGCCGGTACGATGGACAGCATCAGGCCGGAGAAGCCGCCGATGGTGAACAGAATGACGAAAGCAATGGCGAACAGCATGGGCGTCTCGAAGGTCAGCGAGCCGCGCCACATGGTGGCCACCCAGTTGAACACCTTCACGCCGGTGGGTACCGAGATCACCATGGTGGCGTACATGAAGAACAGCGAGCCGGCCAACAGCATGCCCACCGTGAACATGTGATGCGCCCATACCAGGAAGGACAGGAAGGCGATCGAGGCGATGGCGTAGACCATGGAGCTGTAGCCGAACAGCGGCTTGCGGGAGAAGGTCGGGATGATCGCCGAGATGATGCCGAAGGCCGGCAGGATCATGATGTAGACCTCGGGGTGCCCAAAGAACCAGAAGATATGCTGGTAGAGCACCGGGTCGCCGCCGCCGGCGGCGCTGAAGAAGGTGGTACCGAAGTACTGGTCGGTCAGCAGCATGGTGATGGCGCCCGCCAGCACCGGCATCACGCCGATGATGAGAAAACCGGTGATCAGCCAGGCCCAGGCGAACATGGGCATCTTCATCAGCGACATGCCCGGCGCGCGCATGTTGAGCACGGTAGCGATGACGTTGATGGCGCCCATGATGGACGAGATACCCATCAAGTGGACCGAGAAGATCACGAACGGGAAGGACATCCCATGCTGCAGCATCAGCGGCGGGTACATGGTCCAGCCGCCGGCAGGCCCGCCGCCCGGCATGAACAGGGTCGACAGCAAAATGGCGAAGGCGAACGGGAGCAGCCAGAACGACCAATTGTTCATGCGCGGCAGCGCCATGTCGGGAGCGCCGATCATGATGGGGATCATCCAGTTGGCCAGTCCCGTGAAGGCCGGCATGACCGCGCCGAAAATCATGACCAGGGCGTGCAGCGTGGTCATTTGGTTGAAGAAGTAGGGGTCCACCAGCTGCAAGCCCGGCTGGAACAGTTCGGCGCGAATGATCAGCGCCATGGCCCCGCCGATGAAGAACATCACCAGCGAGAACACCAGGTAGAGCGTGCCGATGTCCTTGTGGTTGGTCGTGAACAGCCAGCGCTGGAAAAAGTTGCTGGGTGGGCCATGGTGCTCGGCTTCGTGAGTCATCGCCGTCATTGCAATTCCTCCTCCTCCAATCCTCAGCGAGCAGCGCGCACGTCAGCCGGCCGAATCAGCTCACCGGTGTCGTTGCCCCAGGCGTTGCGCTTGTACGTGACGATGGCGGCCAGCTCCGCATCGCTGAGATGCGCGAAGGAAACCATGGCGGTGCCCGGCACGCCGCGCAGCACCACCTCCAGATGGGCGTCGATGTCGCCGGCAACCACGGGACTGCCCTTGAGCGCCGGGAACATGGGCGGCATGCCCGTGCCGTCGGCCTGGTGGCAAGAGGCGCAGTTGGTTAGGTAAGCCTGTTCGCCCAGCTGCATCAGCTCCGCCAAGGTGGGCTCGGCGACCACGTCCTGCGCCGCCGCGGCCGCCGGTGGCAGTGCTTGCTGCGGCTGGCTGGCCGGCGCCGGGTTCGCCGCCTGCGCAGGCTCCTGCCGGCCCGGCGCCATGCGTGCCTTTTGCTCCTCCACCCAGGCGCGGTACTCATCTTCCGGCACCGCCTTGACGACGATGGGCATAAAGGCATGGTCGCGCCCGCACAGCTCGGCGCATTGGCCGCGGTAGATGCCCGGCTCCTCAATGCGCGTCCAGAGCTCGTTGATGTAGCCGGGTATGGCGTCCCGCTTCCAGCCCAGGGCCGGCACCCACCAGGAATGGATGACGTCGTTGGACGTCAGCAGGAAGCGGATCTTCTTGCCCACCGGCACCACCACCGGGTTGTCCACCTCGAGCAGGTAGTTCTCCACCTCGCGCGGCTTGATCACCGGATTACGCTGACGGGCGAGATCGCTTTGCCGGTCCAGGCTGCTGATGAAACTGATGCCTTCGTCCAGGTACTCATAGCCCCAGCGCCACTGGTAGCCGGTAACCTTGATGCTGAGGTCGGAATTGCTGGTGTCCTCCATCACTACCAGGACCTTGGTCGCTGGCACCGCGATGGAGATCAGGATCAGCATAGGGATGACGGTCCAGACGATCTCCACCGTCGTGTTGTGGTGGAACTGAGCCGCCACCGCTCCCTTGGAGCGGCGGAACTTGATGACCGAGTATATGATGGCGCTGAAGACCAGCACCCCGATGGCGGTGCAGATCCACAGCAACAGCATGTGCAGACCGTAGACCTCGCGGCTGACGCTGCTCACGCCCGGCGTCATGTTCAGCGCGAAGTCGGCATGGGCAGTCCCTGCGGCCGCGAGCAGCCCGAACACTACCCCCCCAGCGCGAGCCGCCGATTTCTTGCTCTCCAACCTCATCCCCTGCAGTCTCCAACAGTGAGCGATGCCGTGTCCGCGACTCAGACACGTCTTACCGATCCCCCCATCGGGCCGATGCAACGCCGCAGCAGCTGCGCCAGCTCGGCCCTCTCCCTGTCGTGCAGAAAGTGCCCGATCTCGATCGCTGTGCCGCGCGATCGAAGTACCAGCCGGCTGGGATACCAGCGATGGCCGGAAGGCAGCAGGGCGACCTCGGTCCAGTAGGTCTGCAGCATCCAGCGGTATTCACCGTGGCGGCGTCCCTGCCGGACCTCGATGAAATCGCCCCGTATGTTCACAACGTCCCATTCGTTCGATCGGTAGGCGCTGACATAGAGCGCCCAGCCCAATGCCCAGACCGTTGCCCCAGCGTAGACGAGTACCGGCCAGAGGCCACGGAGACTGAGCGCGACCGCCACACTCAGCAGGGCCGTGGCGATCGCTGAATAAATGAGCAGGGTTTGCCTCCAATTCGTTGTTATGTTCGGCTGCAGGGTGATGCACCAGTAGCCGTCCGTTGGTCCTTCCTCCACGGCTACCATGCAAACCCTCCCCCGCCTTGGATGTCCGCCAATACCCCCCGCGCGGGACATCGTTGCGAAGCGCGCATGCGCGCACGATCCGGTTTACTTACCGATTGAGTGTAGCAGCAGAAAAAAGGAGGGAAAGGAAGAAAAGGCTGTCAAGCGCCTTCTGGCGACCTTTTGGGCAGGAATGAGGCTAGGGACTTCCCCAGGATTTCGGCCGCCACCAGGGCGGCGCGATCGGAGGCCGTCCAGGGCAATGTACCCAGCAGCGGCGCCGGCAGGCGGGCCCGCAAGTCTTCGACCTGCGCTTCCGCCAGCGGGTCGGCAGGATCGATGAGATTGGCGATCCAGCCCGCTAGCCGCAGGCCGTCGGCCTGCACCGCCTCGACCGTGAGCAGGGCGTGGCTGAGGCAGCCCAGCCGCACGCCCACCACCAGAATCACGTCCAGTCCGAGCCGCTGTGCGATCGCCGCCATGCTGGTCCGCTCGTCCAGCGGCACCCGCCAGCCACCAGCACCCTCGACCACCGCCACCTCGGCCGCCCGGGCCAGCTGCCTGTACGCGTCGGCGATGCGGTCCAGGCAGATCGGCCGGCCTGCCTGACGAGCCGCCAGGTGCGGCGCGATTACCGGCGCGAACGCGAATGGATTGACCAGTTCGTAGGGAAAGCCGCCGCCGGCCGCGGCCAGCAGCGCCTCGGCGTCCTCGTTGCGCAATCCCTCGGCGGTGATGCGGCAGCCGCTGGCGACCGGCTTGAACGGCGCTACCCGCAACCCTTGCCCCCGCAGCGCCAGCACCAGGCCCTGCGCGGCCAGGGTCTTGCCGACCCCGGTATCAGTGCCGGTTACGAACAATCCGTACATCGTCGTCACCTCCGTCGCCGGCCGATGCTGGCGACGGGAACGCCGATTGCGCTGCCGGCCTGGCGCCGCACCGGCATCTCCGGCACCCAGGCATGGCCGTAGACGATCTCGCAGGTCGCCGGCAGCCGGCCGTCCGGCAGTCGCCAGCGCTCGTAAGCGGTCCGCAGCGCGCTGGCGGCGCGCTTGGGCGTCAGCCCGGCGCGCCGAGCGGTAGCCAGGTTGCAGCCGCCGGTCTCGCGCAAATCCCGCACCAGGGCATCCAGATCCGGGTAGGTCAGGTTGATGTACTCGGCTTCCATGACGGGATCGCTGAAGCCGGCCCGCACCAAGGCATCGCCAACGTCGTGCATGTCGATGAACTCGTGCACGTGGACTAGATCGTCCACCTCGGCCCAGGCCTGCCGCAGCTCTTTCAGGGTGTCTGGCCCCAGACTGGAGAACAGCACCAACCCTCCCGGCCGCAGCACCCGCAAAAAGCCGGCAAAGGCTCGGTCGAGATCGGGCAGCCACGGCAAGGTCAGGTTGGAAACCAGCAAATCGATACTGCCTGGGCGCAGCGGCAGTGCCTCCGCATCCGCCGCCAGACACAGCGGCCGCCGCCAGAAGCGGCCCCGCTTCCTGGCCCGTCGCAGCATGGCTGGCGCCAAATCCAGCGCCAGTACCTGTGCCTGCGGATACCGCCGCAGCAAATCGGCGCTGACCTGACCGGTCCCGGCACCCAGGTCCAGGACCCGCTCAGGAGCGATGCGAATCACCTCGAGCCGCTCCAGCAGGCGGCGACCGACCTCCTGTTGCAGCACCGCAGAGCGGTCATAGGTCGCTGCCGCCCGCTCGAAGACTCGCTGGGTCTGCCGCTTGCCGACAAGCCGAAACCGGTAGTCCATCATTGCACCGCTTCCGGCAGCTGCCGCCAGCGCCGCGCCAGCGCCTCCAGCAGAGCATCCACGTCCTCCGGCTCATGCAGCGCCGTCAGCGTCACCCGCAGGCGGGCCGTGCCGGGCGGCACCGTCGGTGGCCGAATGGCGGTGACCAGAAAACCATCCTCCTCCAGCCCGCGACTGAGCACGAGCGCGGCGGAGGCGTCCCCTACAAGAAGCGGCTGTATCGGCGACTCGGATGGCATCAGCGACAGTCCCAATTGCTCGGCGCCGGCGCGGAAGCGCGCCACCAGCAATGATAGCCTCTCCCGCCGCCATTCTTCTTCCCGTACCAGCCGCAGCGCCTGCCGAGTGGCGGCGCACACCGCCGGCGGCGGCGCCGTGGTGTAGATATAGGTACGCGCCTTCTGGATACACCAGTCGATGAGCTCGTCGCTGCCAGCGACGAAGGCGCCAAAGCAGCCGAAGGCCTTGCCCAGAGTGCCGACCAGCACCGGTACGTCGTGCTGAGCCAGCCCCGCGGCAGCCACGCTGCCGCGGCCGCCCGGACCGATGACACCGATGCCGTGGGCATCGTCGACCATCAGCCAGGCGCCATGCTCTCGCGCCAGCTGGGCCAGCGCAGCCAGTGGCCCGACGTCACCGTCCATGCTGAACAGGCCGTCGCTGACGATGAGCCGCCGCCGGAACTCACCCTGCGCCAGCAGCGCCGTCAGCGCCGCCACGTCGGCGTGGGGATAGCGGTAGACCTTAGCGCCGCTAAGCCGGCTACCGTCGTAGAGCGAGGCGTGGTTGAGCCAGTCCTGGTATACAGCGTCACCCGGCTTCACCAAGGCATCGATGAGGCCCATGTTGGCCATATAGCCAGTGGAGAACAGCAACACGCGGGAGCGGCCCAGGAAGTCGGCCAGCTCTTCCTCCAGCGCGTCGTGCTCGGCCCGATGGCCGGTGATCAGGTGGGCGCCGCTGCTGCCCACGCCGTGCTCGGCGGCGGCGCGCTGGAAGGCCTGCACCACCCGCGGCTCGGCGGCCAATCCCAGGTAGTCGTTGCTGCAGAACACCCGCAGCCGCCGCCCCTCCAACTCGGCCCAGGCGCCCTGGAAGCGGATGGCGCGGGTGCGCCGATACAGGCCTGCCTCTCGGCGGGCGCGGACCTCGGCAGCAAGGTCCCAGTTCGGCATGGTCAGCAGCAGCCCTGGGCGGTCTGCTCGGCCGGCGCCTCTTCGAAGCTCAGCCCCAACCGCTGGAACAAGCAGCGGTCCCGGTCGGCGTCCGCGTTGTCGGTGGTGAGCAGCTTCTCGCCGTAAAAAATGCTGTTGGCGCCGGCCAGGAAGCAGAGCGCTTGCTGCTCCTCGCTCATCTCGGCACGCCCGGCCGACAGGCGCACGTAGGAGCGGGGCATGAGGATGCGGGCCACGGCGATAGTGCGCACAAACTCGAAACTATCCGGCCGCTCGCGCCCGGCCAGCGGCGTGCCTTCCACCTGCACCAGCTGGTTGATCGGCACGCTCTGCGGATGCTCGGGCAGATTGGCCAGGGTGCAAAGCATGGCAGCCCGGTCGCGCCGCTGTTCGCCCATGCCGACGATGCCGCCGCAGCAGACCTTGAGGCCGGCCTCCCGCACCCGCGCCAGGGTATCCAGGCGATCCTGGAAAGTGCGGGTGGTGATGATCCGTCCGTAGAATTCCTCGGAGGTGTCGATATTGTGGTTGTAGTAGTCAAGGCCGGCCTCCTTGAGGGTCTGGACCTGCCACTCGTCCAGCATGCCAAGGGTGGCGCAGGTCTCGAGGCCCAGCGCCTTGACGCGCCGGATCATCTCCGTGACCTTGGCCAGGTCGCGGTCCTTCGGGCTACGCCAGGCGGCGCCCATGCAGAACCGTGTCGCGCCGGCTTCCTTGGCCCGCCTCGCGGCGGCGACGACCTGCTCGACCTCCATCAGCGGCTCGCGCTTGAGCCCGGTGTCATGGCGCACGCTCTGCGGGCAATAGGCGCAATCCTCGGGACAGGCGCCGGTCTTGATGCTGAGCAGCGAGCTCACCTGGACGGCGTTGGGGTTCCAGTACTGGCGATGGACCGTCTGGGCCCGGAACAGCAAGTCGTTGAAGGGCAACGTGAACAGTTGTTCGACCTCTTCCAGAGTCCAGTCGTGGCGGATGGCTTGTTGTTGCATGTGAACTCCGACAGACAGCTTCGTATGCTGAAGCGATGGTACCGGCCCCAGCGATACTGTCAACCGCAATATTATGGAAAAGGTTTACAGCTGGCTAAGGACTGGCCTGGATTGGCTGCTGCCGCTGCACTGCCGTCTTTGCGGAGAGCAGGTTGCCTGGGAGCTCGAGCTGTGCCCGGGCTGCTACCGCGATCTGCCTTGGCTGAAGACAGCTTGCCGTCGTTGCGCCGAACCGTTGCCGGCCGAACCGCAGACGCTGCTGTGCGGCCGCTGCCTGCGCCGCCCGCCGCCCTTTGACCGAGTGATCGCCCCGCTGCACTTCGCCCCGCCCGTCGACGGTCTGATCCATGCCTACAAGTTCCACGGCGACTTGGCTGCCGGTCGGCTGCTGGCCAACCTGCTGGCCGCCGCCACCACAGCCAGCCGGCCGGAGCTGTTGCTGCCAGTACCGCTGCACGCGCGGCGGCTACGCCAGCGCGGGGTCAACCAGTCCCTGGAACTGGCCCGGCAACTCAGCCGTCAGCGGCGCCTGCCGCTGGCCGACCGGCTGCTGGTACGCTGCCGGGACACCCCGCCCCAACGCTTGCTGCCGGCGTCCGAGCGGCGCGCCAACGTGCGCGGCGCCTTCGCCCTGCGCGGCCCGTTGTCGGCGCGCCATGTCGCCGTGCTGGACGATGTCATGACCACCGGCCAGACCATGATGGAGATCTGCCGTCTGTTGCGGCGCGCCGGTGCCGCGCGCATCGAGGTTTGGGTGGTGGCGCGGGCCTGAGTCGGCGCGACGCGGCGTCAGTAGCAGTCGAAGAGACGCTGCAGCCCGTCCCGGTCGCCCCGCTGCAGCAAGCCCAGCATCAGCAGTATGCGCGCCTTTTGCGGGTTGAGGTTGTCGGCGGTCACGTAGTCCAGGTGCCGATAGGCCTCCAGCGGCACCACGCGCCCTGTGCCCACGCGGCTACTCATGACCACGCGCACGCCGGCCGCAACCGCTTCCCGCAGCGCCCGCTCCTCCTCCCCGGAGCAGCGTCCGGCGCCGGTACCGGCCACCACGATCCCCCGCACCCTGCCCGTGCCGGTCAGGAAACGAATGATGTCGCCGCGGGCGCCGGCATAGGAGTAGACGATCTCCACCTCCGGCAGGGCGGTGATTTCTATCCGAGCGAACTCCGAGCCGCTGGTATGACGACGGGTCGGGGCGCGCAGGAACACCACCCGATCGTCCGGATCGACGAACCCCAGAGGGCCAAGATCGCCACTGCGGAAGGTCTCCAGCCGGTAGGTGCTAGTCTTGGTCACCTCACGGGCGCAGCTGATCTGATCGTTGAGCACCACCAGCACCCCCTTGCCGCGGGCCTCGTCGGCAGCGGCCGTGCGCACCGCGGCCAGCAGATTGGCATGGGCATCGGTGCTCAGACTGGAGAGAGGCCGCTGGGCGCCGGTCAGCACGATGGGCTTGTCGGTGTCGACGGTCAGATGCAGGAAATAGGCAGTTTCCTCCAGCGTGTTGGTACCGTGGGTGATGACCACCCCATCGTAGCCGTCCCGGCTCAGACTGCGCTGCACCAGCGCGCGCAGCTGCAGCCAATGGTCGGCGCTGATGTGGGTGCTGCTGATGCCGGCCAAATCCTCGACCTCCACCTCGGCCACAGCCCACAGCTCCGGCACGGTCTCCAGCAGCTCCCGGCCCGAGTAATGGCCGGTGACATAGTTTCTGAAATCGGCCCGATTATCGTGGTGGGCGGAGATGGTGCCGCCCGTCGCGATCAGCTTGATTCTCTTCATGCCTGCTGCATCAAGCGGAAGCGCCGGGGACGGGATCCCTGACTACCGGGTAGCAGGGATCGCCCCAGAGCTGGTTCGGATTGTCCATCATGATCTCCAGCATCAGCGGCACGAACTTCTCCAGCAGGGCGACGCAGTCGCGCAACTGACCACGGTTGACACTGCTGTTCCAGGTGGCGCCGCCGTGGATCAGCTGGTTACGCAGGGTGTAAATGCGGCTGAACACGATGGCCAGCACCGCTGCCGTATCGCGCCGCTCCAGCGCGCGCAACGCCGCCTGCCTGGCTTTGGCGAAGCTCTCCTGCCACTGCTCGGCGTCGATCTTGCCATTGTGGTAGGCCCAGAACTCCTGGTGCACGTAGGGATTGTTGAGCAGCACTCGGATGCTGCCAGGAAACTCCCGCCAGATCAGCGCTTCGATCCGCTGCTGCCGGTCTAGCCGGCAGAGGTTGTCGATGAATTGTCGGAACAGCCACTGCTCGGTCAGTCGGGCGCGATCGTCGATGTCGTTGGCATAGGCGGCGTTGAAGGCGATCCAGAGGAAGATGAAGCGTCCATCCAAATCCTCGGCCTGCTCGGCCCGCTGTAGCCAGCTCAGTGCCCGGTGGATGCGCAGATCGAGATTTGGATGATAGCTCTCGCGTTCCTGCCGTTGCCGGCGCTTTAGCCGCTCGTAGTCCATCGCTGCCCCCCCTGCCACAAAGCCGCGGAACCCTTGCCCTGCATCGGCAGCGCCGCGGCCACCACCGGCCGGGCGCCACCGCCATGCTATCAGGTTTGGCCGGGGAGGGCGTGGATGCCCACGCTCACTGCAGCAGGTAATGCAGGAACACGCCGAGGAAGATCGCCCCGCCCAGGTAGTTGTTGTTGAGAAAGGCGCGGAAGCAGCCTTCGCGCGAACGATCGCGGATCAGGTGCTGCTGATAGGCGAACATGCCGGCGGCGGCCACCAGGCTGACGTAGTACAGCCCGCTCAGCTCGGCCCGCAGCCCGATCAGGACCAGGCAGATCAGCATCAGCACCTGCAGCACGCCGATGATGAGCCGGTCGGCATCGCCGAACAGGATGGCGGTCGATTTCACGCCGATCTTGAGGTCGTCGTCGCGGTCCACCATGGCGTACTGGGTATCGTAGATCACCGCCCAGACCACCGCAGCGATGAAGATAAGCCAGGCCACCGGCGGCGTGCTCTCGGTGATCGCGGTGAAGGCCATCGGCACCGCCCAACCGAAGGCGGCCCCCAGCACGACCTGCGGCAGATGAGTGTAGCGCTTCATAAACGGGTAGGACGCCGCCAGCACCACCGCGACGAAGGACATGTACACCGTCAGCCGGTTGAGCAGCAGCACCAGGCCGAAGGCCAGCAGGCACAGCGCCACGAACAGGATCAGCGCATTGCGCGGCGGAATCTCGCCGCGAGCCAGCGGCCGGTCCTTGGTGCGCTTGACGTGGCCGTCGAAGTTGCGGTCAGCGAAGTCGTTGATGACGCAGCCGGCAGCCCGCATCAACAGCATCCCGAGCAAAAAGACGGCCAGAATCTTCGGGGCGGGCATGCCCTCGGCGGCGATCCAGAGCGCCCACAGCATCGGCCACATCAGCAGGAAATTGCCGATCGGCCTGTCCAGCCGCATCAGCCGCACATACGGCATCAGCCCCTGCAGCTCTGGTCGCGGCAAGCGCTCAAACCAGGCTTTGACGGTACGCTGCACCATATTCCAACTCCGGCAGAAACACCTCGGTGACCAGGATAGGGGCGCCGGCGACACTCAGCACGGAACGCCGGGCCCACAGCTGCGGCACGACCGCCGGCTCCACCAGGCGCCGGTCGGGCAGCAGCGGGTCGGCGGCCTGCAGCCGCCGCAGCTCGAATTCGCTGCGCTCGACTTCGCGGCCGGTAAAGAGTACCGCACCCAGCGCACGCGCTCCCAGCCTGCGCAGCAAGCCGCGGCCGCCGCGCAGGCTGGCTTGTGGCATCACGGTACGTCCCAGAATCCACGGCGTCTCGCCGCAGTTGAGCGTGACAATGCGCACCCAGGCCTCCTGCTGCAGCGGCAGCCGCAAGCGCCGCGCCTCGTCGACGCGGGGCCGTCGCCAGCCTTCGGCGAGCACGCGCACCTGGAAGCATTCCCTGCAGTTTGCCCGTATCCGGGCGGTCATCGATCCCGGCGTATCCAGCCAGCTTCGCAACGGAGGCGGCAGTAAGGCATTGAAGACGGCGCGCCGCGGACGCCAATGCAGGTAATTGTTCACGTGGTACATCGGTAAGGACAGCTGCTACGCCCGAGTTCGGGCGCAAACGCAGCCGGGGATCATACCTGAGCGTAGCGCTCGCCGGAACCAACCCAGCGCGCGATCAAGGCCTGGGCCAGCTGCGGCGACTCCTCCAGCAGCCGCCGAGCACCGCGCTGCACCTGCGGCAGCAGCGGCGCATCGCGTACCAGATCGGCGACCCGATAGCGCAGCTCGCCGGTCTGGCGGGTGCCGAGGAATTCGCCCGGCCCCCGCAGTTCGAGATCGCGCTGGGCGATCTCGAAGCCGTCGTTGCTCTCGCGCATAATGCCCAGCCGCAGCCGGGCGTGAGCCGACAGCGGCGGCTGGTACATCAGCACGCAGCTGCTGGCCACCGCGCCGCGCCCCACCCGTCCCCGCAGCTGGTGCAGCTGGGCCAACCCCAGCCGCTCGGCGTTCTCGATGATCATGAGGCTGGCATTGGGCACATCCACCCCGACCTCGATCACCGTCGTGGCGACCAGCAGATCAAGCTCGCCGTGGGCAAACGCCGCCATCACCGCTTCCTTTTCGGCGTTCTTGAGCCGGCCATGGACCAGGCCGACCCGCAGCTCCGGCAGCTCCTCGGTCAGGCGCTCGGCGGTCGCCGCCGCCGCTTGCGCCTGCAGCGCCTCGGATTCCTCGATCAGGGTACAAACCCAGTAGGCCTGCCGACCCTCGGCGCAGGCGGCCCGCACCCGGGCGATGACTTCCTGCCGGCGAGTGTTGGGCACCGCCACAGTGGTAACCGGCGTCCGTCCCGGCGGCAGCTCGTCGATCACGGACACGTCCAGGTCGGCATAGGCTGTCATAGCCAGCGTGCGTGGAATGGGCGTGGCGGTCATGATCAGCTGATGCGGCTGCAGGCCGTCGCGCTCGCCCTTCTCGCGCAGGGCCAGGCGCTGGTGCACGCCGAAGCGATGCTGCTCGTCGACGATGACCAGCCCCAGGCGATGGAAGTGCACGCTCTCCTGGAACAAGGCATGGGTTCCGACCACCACCGCTGCCTCGCCGCTGGCGACGGCCGCCAGGGCGCTTTCGCGTTGGCGCCCGCTCATGCGTCCGGACAGCCAGCCGATCTCCACCCCCAGCGGCCCCAACCACTGCGAGAAATTGCGGAAATGCTGCTCGGCCAGCAGCTCGGTCGGCGCCATCACGGCCGCCTGCCAGCCGCTTTCCACCGCACGCAGCGCCGCCAGCGCCGCCACGACGGTCTTGCCGGAACCGACATCGCCTTGTACCAGCCGCAGCATGGCGCGGGAGCTGGCCAGATCCCGGGCGATCTCGGCATCCACCCGCTGCTGCGCGGAGGTGAGCTGGAAGGGCAGGGATTCCAAGAACCGCCGCCGCAACACGCCGTCGCCTGTCAGCCGCGGCGCCTGCGCCACTTCCTGCAGCTTCTGCCGCAGCCGCAGCAGACTGAGGTGGTGGGCCAGCAGCTCTTCGAAGGCCAGCCGCCGCACCGCCGGGTGGCTGCCGTCGACCAGCGCCGCCAGATCGGCGTCGGCCGACGGCGCATGGATCAGCCTCAAGGCTTCCAGCAGGGGCGGCACCCCCAGCTCCTGCCGCAGCCAGGGTGGTAGCAAATCGTCCAGCGCTCCCGGCGCCTGCGCCAGCTCCAGTGCGGAACGCACCAGCCGGCGCAGCTGGGTCTGGTTCAAACCCTCGGTGGTCGGATACACCGGCACCAGCCCGGCCTCCTCCGTCGCTGGCGACGGCTCGCCCAGCTGGTAGTCCGGATGGGCCATGGTGAGAGTGACCAGGCCCGGACGCACCTCGCCGAAGGCGCGGATGCGCACCCCGCGCCGGAACTGCTTGATCTGGTTGGGGTAGAAGTTGAAGAAAAGCAGCGTGAGCTGTCCGCTGCCGTCGCTGACCCGCACCACCAGCCGCGGCCGCCGGCCACGCACCACCTCGGCCAGCTCGACCCTGGCGTCGATCAGCGCCTGCTGGTCCGGCCGCAGGCTACCGATAGGCACCACCGTGCCGCGGTCCTCGTAGCGCAGCGGCAGATGCCACAGCAGGTCTTGCACCGACTCCAGCCGCAGTCGCGCCAGCCGTTCGGCCAGCCGTGGCCCGACGCCGCGCAGGCTGCGCAGCGGCCGGCGGGCAAGACTATCACCGGCAAAGGCGGGGATTGCCAGCTCAGCCTCCCAGCACCATCACCGCATCTATTTCCACCGCCGCTCCCCGCGGCAGGCTGGCCACGCCGATCGCCGCCCGCGCTGGGTAAGGCTCCGTGAAGTACTCGGCCATGATGGCATTGACCCGGCCGAAGTGGGCGAGATCGGCCAGGTAGATGGTTAGCTTGACGATGTCGGCCAGGGAGCCGCCGGCAGCCTCGCAAACGGATTGCAGGTTGTCGAACACCTGGCGGATCTGGGCGTCGATGTCCTCGCCCACCAGCTCCATGGTGGCAGGGACCAGCGGGATTTGACCGGAGAGATAAACCGTATCGCCTACCCGCACGGCCTGCGAGTAGGTGCCGATGGCAGCAGGTGCTTGGTCGGTATGGATGGTTTCGCGGGCCATGGCGGCCTCTCCTTCGCAGCTTGGTTGGAATTGGGGAAATCGGCTACGAGCGCCGGCGGGTCAAGCGCACGACGCTATTGAGGACCCGCAGGCGGCGCATCACCCGCGCCAAGTGGGTACGGTCGGTGACGCTGATGGTGAAGCGAATGGTGGCGATCATGCCTTCCTTTTCGTCCAGCATCACGCTTTCGATATTGCTTTCGGCATCGGCGATGGTGGAGGCCAGCTCGGCCAGCACCCCACGCTTGTTGACCACGTCCACCGCCAAAACCACAGGGAATTCGCCCTGGACCTTGTCCTCCCACTGGACGTCGATCCATTTGTCGGGGTGATTGCGGTACTCGCGCACGTTAGGACAGTCGCGCTGGTGCACCACCACGCCGCGGCCGGTGCTGGCGAAGCCGACGATGGGGTCGCCCGGGATCGGGTGGCAGCAGCGGGCGAAGGTGACCACGGCCCCCTCGGTGCCGCGTATGACCAGCCTTTGGCCCTGGCGCATGGTCTGCGCCTGCGCCGACTCGCTACTGATGCCGGTCAGCTGCTGCGCCACCAGCCAGGGCATGCGCTGGCCCAGCCCGATTTCCTCCAGCAAGGCCTCGACATTGGCAGCCCCCAGATTCTCGAGCGCTTTCTGCAGCTGTTCACCAGGCAAGGTGTCCAGGGAACAGCCAAGGGCATTGAGCGACTGCTCCAGCAGGCGCCGGCCCAGGTTGACTGCCGCCTCGCCCTTGAGTCGCTTGAGCGACTGCCGGATGGCGGAACGGGCGCGGGCCGTGACCACGAAATCCAGCCAGGCGGGGTTAGGACGGGCACCGGGGGCGGTGATGACCTCCACCGTCTGGCCGTTGCTGAGCTCGGTGCGCAGCGGGGTCAGCCGGTGGTCGACCAGAGCGGCGATGCAGCTGTCGCCGATGTCGGAGTGCACCGAATAGGCGAAATCGATGACCGTGGCCCCGCGGGGCAGCTTCATAATGTCGCCCTTGGGCGTGAACACGTAGACTTCGTCGGGCTGCAGGTCGACCTTGACGCTTTCGATGAATTCCAGCGGGTTGGCCGTGGAGCGCTGCATCTCCATCAAGCCCTTGATCCACTCCCGCGCCCGCGCCTGGGCGGTGTTGCTGACCTGCTCGTTTTCCTTGTACATCCAGTGGGCGGCGATGCCGGACTCGGCCACCTTGTCCATCTCGTAGGTGCGCACCTGGGCCTCGATGCGAATCCGGCGCGGCCCGATCAGGCTGGTGTGAAGGGATTGGTAGCCGTTGGCCTTGGGGATGGCGATGTAGTCCTTGATACGGCCCGGCTTGGGCTTGTACAGCCCGTGCAGGAGACCGAGCACGCGGTAACAGCTGTCGACGTCCTCGACCAGGATGCGGAAGCCATAGACGTCGAAGATGTCCTGGAAGTCGCGGTTCTTGGAGCGCATCTTCTGGTAGATGCTCCAGAGATGCTTCTCCCGGCCGATTACCTCCCCGCGCACGCCGGCTTCCGCCATGCTGTTCTCGATGACTTTCTTGACCTGCTCGATGGTCTCGCCACGCACCCCACGCTGGCGCCGCAGCTTTTCTTTCAACACCCGATAGCGCATCGGGTGCATGGCGGCGAAGCTCAGATCCTCCAGCTCCACCCGCATGCTGTTGATGCCAAGGCGGTGAGCGATGGGCGCGTAGATCTCCAGGGTCTCCTGCGCGATGCGGCGGCGCTTGTCGGGCCGCATCACCCAGATGGTGCGCATGTTGTGCAGGCGGTCGGCCAGCTTGATCAGGATGACGCGGATGTCCCGCGACATCGCCAGTACCATCTTGCGAAAATTCTCGGCCTGGGCTTCGGCCTTGGACTTGAAGTCGATCTGGGTCAGCTTGCTGACGCCGTCGACCAGCTCGGCGATCTCCTCGCCGAACTCCCGCGCCACGTGCTCCTTGGCGGTAGGAGTATCTTCGATGACGTCGTGTAGAATGGCGGCGGCGATGCTCTGGTAGTCCAGCCGCATCTCGGCCAAGATCTGCGCCACCGCCAGCGGATGGGTGATGTAAGGCTCGCCCGAGAGGCGACGCTGGTGGGCATGGGCCTGAGCGCCGAATCGGTAGGCACGATAGACCAGCTCGACCTGCTCAGGCTCCAGATACGTGCTGAGCAGGCGACAGAGCTCCTCCGCCTTGCGCTCGGGATCGGAGGCAGGGCGCTCGTCTGTTATCGCATGGCCCGCTCGACCCATACCCCAGCTCGATGTCAACTCTCCGCGTCGCCCGCCGCCTGCTCGTCTGCCGCCTCATCGTCGGCCGCAGCCTCCGATGACGCTTGCTGCTGCGGCGGGGCCTTGATCTGATCGAGGTAGCCGGCCGCGATCTCGCGCAGCGCAACCACCGTCGGCTTGTCGTTGTCCCAGTCCACGAACGGAGTCGCCCCGTTGGCGAGCTGACGCGCCCGCTTCGAGGCGACCAGCACCAGCTCGAAGCGATTGCTGACGTGCTCCAGACAATCTTCTACCGTGACTCGCGCCATCTATCCCAAACTCCCAACACCAGTATCGAAATTCGCTCAGGGAACCTTGCAGTCTACCCTCATCGCCGGCTTGCCGGAAGCGGCGGAGGCAAAAACCCCAAAAAATCAATCATCTTCCGCCAGCAGTTCCTGAACCTGCCGGCCCAAGCGCTCGATCTGAACGCTGCAGCGCAAGCGGCGAGCGCGCACGATGGCCTGCAGATCCGCCAGCGCCTCGTCGAAGGAATCGTTCACCAGCACGTAGTCGTACTCGCGGAAGTGCGACATCTCCTTCACCGCCTCCCGCATGCGCTGGGCGATCACGCCATTGCTATCTTGTTTTCGACCGCGCAAGCGCCGCTCCAGTTCAGCCCGCGATGGCGGCAGGATGAAGATGGACACGCAGTCTTCGATCGCCGCCCGCACCTGCCGGCCGCCCTGCCAGTCGATCTCCAAAATGACGTCGGTACCGGCCGCCAGGCTCTCCAGCACCTGGCTGCGGCTGGTGCCGTAATAATTGCCGAAGACCTTGGCGTGCTCCAGGAACTCACCGGCCGCCACCATGCGCTGGAAGGTATCGACGTCGATGAAATGATAATGGACACCGTCGATCTCGCCTGGCCGCCGCGGCCGGGTGGTATGCGACACCGAGACCTTGAGGTCGGGCAGCGAGCGCACCAGGGCATCGACCAAGCTGGTCTTACCGGCTCCAGAGGGGGCGGAAACGATGTAGAGGGTTCCAGTCATCTGCGTGCCTATTCGATGTTCTGAACCTGCTCCCGCATCTGCTCGATGAGCAGCTTCATCTCGACGGCAACGGCGGTGGTTTCGCCGTCGGCGGACTTCGACGACAGCGTATTGGCCTCGCGGTTGAGCTCTTGCATGAGGAAGTCGAGGCGCCGACCGACTGGCTCGCGCCGCTGCAGCACGCGCTGCACTTCGTCCACATGCATGCTCAGCCGCTCCAGCTCCTCTTCCACATCCAGCCGCTGCGCAATGTACACCAGCTCCTGCTCCAGCCGCTGGGGGTCGGGGCTACCGTCCAGCTCGCGCAGCCGGCTGAGCAGCTTTTCGCGCACCTTGGCGTTGACCTCCAGCCGCCGCGCGCGCACCTGCTCCACCAGCGCAGCGATGCGCTGGGCACGCTCGCGGATCAGCTCGGCCAGCTTGGCGCCCTCGCGCTCGCGGCTGGCGATGAAGCCCTGCAGGGCTTGATCCAGCAGCTCCAGCGCCGCTGCGGCGATCGGCTCCAGATCGAGCTCGGTCTGCTGCAGCACACCCGGCATCTTCAGCACGTCGAGCGGGCTAATGGGCGCCGGGTTGGGCAGCTTGGCGGCGACCGCGGCAGCGGCAGTGGCCAGCTGGTCGACATAAGGCCAGTTGATCTCGAGCCCAGTGGTCACGCCCAAGGCCGGCTGAAAGCGCAGCGTGCACTCCATCTTGCCCCGCGCCACGACGGCCGCCACCCGCTCCCGCACCAGCGGCTCCAGCTGCCGCAGTTCCTCGGGCAGCCGCGGCGAGATGTCCAGGTAGCGATGGTTGACCGAGCGCAGCTCCCAGCTCAGCCGCCCCCATTCCTCCACCCGTTCCTGGCGGTCATAAGCGGTCATACTCCGTATCATGGCGACTCCTCGAACTGGTTGCTCTTGCGGCACGGAAATAACGCGCCATCTTACGCGTTCTCCGGGAGGAGCAAAACCGCAGGCTTGCGGTTATGGTCGGCTTGCGCCCCCTGGTGTCTTAGTGAGGACAAAGCGATGCGTCCAAGCGGTCGCCGCCCCGACGAACTGCGTCCCGTCAGTATCGTCCGCAGATACAACAAATACGCCGAGGGCTCCGTGCTGATCAAATTCGGCGATACCCACGTGCTCTGCACCGCCAGCGTGGAAGACCGGGTGCCGCATTGGCTGCGCGGCAGCGGCCGCGGCTGGGTCACAGCCGAATACGGCATGCTGCCCCGCTCGACCCATACCCGCAACGAGCGTGAAGCGGCGCGCGGCCAGCAGCAGGGCCGCACCCTGGAGATCCAGCGCCTAATCGGTCGCGCGCTGCGCGCCGCCGTCGATCTGGAGGCGCTGGGCGAGCGGCGCATCATCATCGATTGCGACGTGCTGCAGGCCGACGGCGGCACCCGCACCGCCGCTATTACTGGCGGCTTCGTCGCGCTGTGGGATGCCGTGCGCCACCTGGAACGGCAGGGCCTGATTACCAATCCGGCGCTGCATGGCCAGATCGCCGCAGTCTCGGTCGGCATTTATCGCGGCCAGCCGGTGCTGGATCTGGACTATGAGGAAGACTCCGAAGCCGAGACCGACATGAACGTGGTGATGAACGACGCCGGCGCCTTCATCGAGCTCCAGGGCACCGCCGAAGGCCACGCTTTCCGGCTGGACGAGCTCAACAGCATGGCGGAACTGGCCAGCAAGGGCATTACCGAGCTGCTGGAAATCCAGCGCCAGGTGCTGCAGGACTAGCCCTATGGAAGAAGTGGTGTTCGCCAGCAACAACGCCGGCAAAACTCGCGAAGTTGCCGCCGTGCTTGCCGAACTCGGCATACGCGTGGTTCCGCAATCGGAGTTCAACGTCACCGAGGCCGAGGAGACTGCACCGACCTTCGTCGAGAACGCCCTCATCAAGGCCCGCAACGCCTGCCGCCAGACCGGCCGGCCGGCCATTGCCGACGACTCCGGCCTCGAGGTCGATGCGCTCAACGGCGCCCCCGGCGTCTACTCCGCCCGCTTCGCCGGGCCGGGCGCCACCGACGCCGCCAACAATGCCCGTCTGCTGGAGGCGCTGGCCGACGTGCCGGACGAGCGGCGCACTGCCCGCTACCAGTGCGTGCTGGTCTACATGCGTCACGCCGCAGATCCCACTCCCATCATCGCCCAGGCTTCCTGGGAGGGCAGGATACTGACCGCGCCGCGTGGCAGCGGCGGCTTCGGCTACGATCCGCTGTTCTGGCTGCCGGACCGCCAGCAGACGGTGGCGGAGCTGGACCTGGCCACCAAGAACCGGCTCAGCCACCGCGGCCAGGCCCTGCAGCAGCTGCTGGCCAAGCTGCGCCCTGTCGTCGGCTAACCGACCGTGCTGCACTTCTCCGCGCCACCCCCGCTGAGCCTCTATATCCACCTGCCCTGGTGCGTGCGCAAGTGCCCGTATTGCGATTTCAATTCGCATCCGCTGCGCAGCGCGCTGCCGGAACAGGACTATCTGGAGGCGCTGCTGCGCGACCTGAAGCTGGAAGCACGGCGGGCCGGCGGTCGCCCGGTGCAGACGGTCTTCATCGGCGGCGGCACGCCCAGCCTGTTCAGCCCCGCCGCCATCGAGCGACTGCTCGGCGCCGTGCGTGAGCAGCTCGACCTGCGGCCGGACGCTGAGATCTCCCTCGAAGCCAATCCCGGCACCGTCGAGCAGGAACGCTTCGCCGGCTACCGAGCCGCCGGGGTCAACCGGCTATCCATCGGCATCCAGAGCTTCAGCGACCATAAGCTGCGGCTGCTGGGCCGCATCCACGACGGCGCCGAGGCGCTGCGCGCCGTCGACAGCGCGCGCCAGGCCGGCTTCACCAACATCAACCTGGACCTCATGTACGGCCTGCCGCAGCAAGACGCTGCCGGCGCCCTGGCCGACCTGGAGCAGGCCATCCGGCTGCAGCCCAGCCACATCAGCCACTACCAGCTGACGCTGGAACCCAACACGCTGTTCCATGCCCGGCCGCCAGCCGGGCTGCCAGACGACGACACCTCGTTCGCTATGCAGCAGGCCTGCCAGACCCGGCTGGCCGAGGCTGGCTATCGGCACTACGAAGTCTCCGCCTATGCCCGTCCCGGCCGGGAAGCCAGGCACAACCTCAACTACTGGACCTTCGGCGACTATCTGGCACTGGGCGCCGGCGCTCACGGCAAACTGACCGATCCGCTCCGCGGCGAAATCGTTCGCTACTCCAAGCGCCGCCATCCGCGCGATTATCAGCAACACGCCGGCACCGCCGCCGTCGTTGCTCAAGAGCACCGGCTCACCCCGGCCGACATTCGGCTGGAATTCATGATGAATGCCCTGCGGCTACGGGACGGCTTCCCGATCAGCCTGTGCGAGGCCCGCAGCGGCCTGCCATGGGAAGCGTTCCAGCCAATGGCAACAGAAGCCGTGGCGCGCGGCTGGCTGCGGATCGCGGACGGCCAGGTACGACCTACCGCCAGTGGGCTCCTGTATCTGAACGAGCTGTTGCAGCTGTTCGTGCCGGATCCGGCTTGAATGTCGGCATGGCTGCCTTCATGCTGGCAACCCATCGGCTTTGATCACGCTGATCTGCCCATGAGCACGTACCGCCCCATTCCCTGCCAGATTTACGCCGAGCTGGAGCTGGCGATCATGCACCGGGTCTGGCTGCGGCTGGCATGGACGTCGCCGGCCGGTAGCACGCGGCTGGAGCAGGTCCTGCCAGGCGATCTCCTGACCCGCGCCGGCGAAGAGTTCTTGCTGGCCCGAACCCGCCACGACCAGCCGCTCGAGATCCGGCTCGACCGGATCCGCGGCTTCGCTCCCTTATGAATGCGCTGCCCGCCAGAGCCGGCTTGCTCTGGCGGGCAGATGATGGAGAGGAACGCTGCCGGCTTACTGCAGCGTGCGGATCGCCTCGTTGGAATACTTACTGACGTTGCCTTGCGCATCCACAGCGCGCACCGCGAAATACCAGGAGCCGGTGCCCAGATCTTCGACCAAGTAGCTGTAGCTATGCACAGGACCGCAGTCCGTGGTGCGCCCGGTCTCGGAAAAGGCCATGCCTTCGACATCGACCGTAATGGTCTTGTCGTAGTTGCCGGGCGACAGGCCGTAGCTGATCTCATAAGCGGTCAGGGCGTCGAGACAGCTGCCGTCCTCGCGGGTCACCGGCGCTTCCCAGGTCAGCACCACGTAATGCTTCCCGTCCTGCGGCGGATTGCCGACGCCGCTGCCGCCACCCGGCTGCCCGATGTCACCAATGGCATCGCTCGGGCCGCTCGGCGTTCCGCCGCCGCCACCGCCACCACCGCCGCCGCAGGCGGTCAAGGCAGCAGCCAGGGCAGTCAGCACGATGGCATGTCGCAGCTTGCTTGGCACAAAGCTCATAGTTTTTCCCCGTCTCAGCGCAGTCCGCTTGGAACGCGCGATGGATTGATACGGAAAGGCCCGAAAATTCGAGCTTTCGTCGTCGATGACAGGGGAATTTATCCAGAAAGAAACGCATGCACTGTGGCATGCTTCACCAATCGATCAGCGCAATAGGAAAGGCTTCACAAAACGGAAAGCGCTAGCTTTATTATGTGATTGCTTTTGCATTTTTATCGGAAACGACGCACGGAAACGGCGTGCGCGATTTCACATGCCAACCGGCCGGAACGGCGTACCCAGCCTAGCCGCAGCATGGCAGAAGCCAGCTTTCACCGGCGCCGGCAGCAAGCTGTAGGCAGGCCCGTCTTTCGGAAATTCCCGGGCAGACGCGATACGTCGGTAACGAGGCGCAACCGATGTTTTCATGCGGCCGGGGATTCCAACCGACCCCACAAATCATGCTCGTCTGCGGCGACAATCCGCACACGTACGAACATTCCATGAGTCAGTCCTTCCGCATTATCGATATAAACCCGGCCGTCGATTTCCGGCGCATCCCCCCTGGTCCGGCCGACGGCAGTGCCATCCTCCATCTCGTCGATCAGCACCTGTTCGATCTTGCCGATCCGACGCTGCAGCTTCTCAGCGCTGATCCGGGCCTGCAGCAGCATGAAGCGCTTCAGTCGCTCCTCCTTGACCTCCTCCGGCACGGGGTCCGGCAAGGCGTTGGCGGCCGCTCCCTCCACCGGGGAGTACTTGAAGCAGCCGACCCGATCCAGCCGGGCCTCCTCAAGAAAAGCCAGCAGCTCTTCGAAATCGGCCTCGGTCTCGCCGGGGAAGCCAACGATGAAGGTGGAACGCAGGGTGATGTCCGGGCAGATTTCCCGCCAGGCCTGGATGCGGCTCAGCGTGCGTTCGCTGGCGGCGGGCCGCCGCATGGCCTTGAGTATGCGGGGGCTAGCGTGCTGCAACGGCACGTCCAGATAAGGCAGGATCTTGCCCTCCGCCATCAGCGGGATGATCTCGTCGACATGCGGGTAGGGGTAGACGTAGTGCAGCCGCACCCATGCTCCCAGCTCGCCCAGGGCCTGGCACAGCTCGGCAAGCCGCGTTCGGATCGGCCGCCCCCGCCAAAAGCCGTGCCGGTAGCGGAGATCCACGCCATAGGCACTGGTATCCTGTGCGACCACCAGCAATTCCTTGACGCCGGCGGCGACCAGGCGCTCGGCTTCCTCCAGCACCTCGCCGATGGGGCGGCTGACCAGGTCGCCCCGCAGCGCCGGGATGATGCAAAAGGTGCAGCGATGGTTGCAGCCTTCGGAAATCTTCAGATAAGCATAGTGGCGCGGGGTGAGCTTGATGCCTTGCGGGGGCACCAGGCTGGTGAAAGGATCGTGCCGCGGCGGTAGGTGCTCGTGCACGGCCTGCAGCACGTCCTCGTAGGCGTGCGGCCCGGTCACGGCCAGCACGTTGGGGTAGCGCTCGCGGATGGTCTCGGTTCTGGCACCCAGACAACCAGTGACGATCACCCTACCGTTCTCCGCCAGCGCCTCGCCGATGGCTTCCAACGACTCCTCCACCGCGGCGTCGATGAAGCCGCAGGTGTTAACCACCACCAGATCGGCGTCCTGATAGGTTGGCACCAGCCGATAACCCTCGGCCCGCAGCTGCGTCAGGATACGCTCGGAGTCCACCAGCGCCTTGGGGCAGCCGAGGCTAACGAATCCAATCTTGGGCTCTCTGCTCATAGCGACCTACTCTGCGGACCTTGCAAATCCTGCGCGCTGCCATAATTGAAGGAATAGCCGGCCGGGCCACGGCGGCCACGTCATTGGCTGGCTACCGCCGACAGGCGCGGCCGGGACAGGTGCCGGATTATGCGGCAGCAACGGCCATTGGACCAAGGCCTGACGAGGCGGTGGAACACCATGCCCGACAACCGACGCCGTGAGTTCGATTTCGACGCCTGGGCGGAGCTGGCCAGGAAAGATCCGGAAGCTTTCGAGCGGCTGCGCGCCGATACCATCGAAGCCTGGCTGCAGCAGGCCCCGACCCACCGCCAGCAACGGCTGCGGCGCCTGCAATGGCGCATCGACCGCACCCGCGAACAGGCCGACAATCCCATGGCCGCCTGCATCCGCCTCTCGCAAATGATGTGGGACTCGTTACTCGGCCCGGGCGGCCTGCTGGAGAACCTGGAGGCGCTGCGCGGCCATCTCAGCGCACGACAACAGCCGACCGTGACTTCGCGGCGCGCCCGTGTGCTAGAATTCCCGCGCCATGGTAGAATTCGGCGCCCACACTAGCCGGCGGTGGCTTGCCAGCCGCTGGCGTGGTCGCTATGATTGCCGCCTTTCCGATTCGCCTGTCGGCGAATCGTCACCGCCTCAAGGTGCAGGTCATGAAGAAAGATATTCACCCCGAGTACCGTGAAGTGGTCTTTCAGGACCTCTCATCGGACTTTGCGATTTTGACTCGGTCGACCGTTCGGACCAAGGAAACCATTACTTGGACCGACGGCAAGGAGTATCCACTCTACAAGATCGAGGTATCGAGCAAGAGCCATCCTTTCTACACCGGCCAACAGCGTCTGGTGACTACCAGCGGTCGGGTGGATCAGTTCCGCAAGAAGTTCGGCGGTCTGACCTCCAGCAACAAATAACCGGAAACGGTGTGAGAAGGCGCCTCCTTGGCGCCTTCTTCGCATACAGCGCTGCTCCTCGGTCCTTGGGCTTCCGCCTCTGCCGACCGGTCCTACCACAGGGGTGCCGTCTCCCGGCCACCCGTCCTACCAACACCGGACCCGCTCGTGACAGCCAAGGCCAGCCGGGGCTTGCGCATGGACTACAGTGCGAGCATCCTGCTCGCCGCTAAGCTGCCAGGGCAGCACCAGATTGGCAATGTGCGAAGAGCATTAGGAGAGCGTTCCATGTCGAACAAGACCGTCACGATTACCGACAACGCCACCGGTAAGAGCGTCGAGTTCCCGCTACGCAGCGGCACGCTTGGCCCCGATGTCATCGACATCAAAGACCTCTACAAGGAATTCGGCTACTTCACCTACGACCCAGGCTTTACCGCCACGGCCAGTTGTCGCAGTGACATCACCTACATCGACGGCGACCAGGGCATTCTCCTCTATCGCGGCTACCCCATCGAGCAGCTGGCGGAAAAGAGCACCTTCCTCGAAGTCGCCTACCTGCTGCTCTATGGCGATCTGCCCACCGCCGAGCAATTGGAACGCTTCACCGACTCCATCACCCGGCACACCATGGTGAATGAGAGCGTGAAGAACTTCTTTAACGGGTTCCACTACAACGCTCATCCCATGGCCATGCTCACTGCCGTGGTCGGCTCGCTATCCGCCTTCTACCACGACGGCCTGGACATCAACGATCCGGCCGACCGCGACCTGAGCGCGCATCGCATCATTGCCAAGCTGCCCACCATTGCCGCCGCCGCCTTCAAGCACATGGTCGGCGAGCCCTTCGTCTATCCGAACAACGCGCTCAGCTACACCGGCAACTTCCTAAACATGCTGTTCGCGCGGCCGTCCGAGCCGTACGAAGTCAACCCCGTGGCGGAAAAGGCGCTCGATCAGCTGCTGATCCTGCATGCCGACCACGAGCAGAACGCCTCCACCTCGACCGTCCGGCTGGCCGGCTCCACCGGCACCAACCCGTTTGCGGCCATCGCAGCTGGCTGCGCCGCGCTGTGGGGGCCATCGCACGGCGGCGCCAACGAAGCGGTGTTGAAGATGCTGGAGGAAATCGGCACGGTCGACAACGTGCCCAAGTACATCGCTAAGGCCAAGGACAAGGACGACCCGTTCCGCCTGATGGGCTTCGGCCATCGCGTCTACAAGAACTACGACCCGCGCGCGGCCATCATTCGCAAGACCTGCCACGAGGTCCTGAACGAGCTGGGCGTCAGCCACGATCCGCAGCTCGAGCTGGCCATGAAGCTGGAGGAGATCGCGCTGCAGGACGAATACTTCATCGAGCGCAAGCTCTATCCCAACGTCGACTTCTACTCCGGCATCATCTACCGCGCCCTGGGCATTCCCACGGAGTTCTTCACCGTGCTGTTCGCCATCGGCCGAGCGCCGGGCTGGGTGGCACAGTGGATGGAAATGATCACCGACCCCGAGCAGCGCATCGGCCGTCCGCGCCAGATCTACACCGGCGCGCCGAAGCGCGACTACGTTCCCATCGATCAGCGCGGCTAAGCTGTCCTGGCGCCGGCCAGCCCTGGCCGGCGCCGTCCGCCTAGGCCCACCCGCGCCTGCCCGGCTTGCCCCCCGGCAACCGCTGGCCACTTGCCGGTGGATGAAAAATCGACGGGAGCAGGGCATCATTCAGTCCGTTCGGGAAAAACAATAAGGAAGGATCATGCGGAAGACGGCCTTATTCCTTGCCCTCCTGTTCGCTGCCCCCATGGCGCAAGCCGACAACCAGTACTGGGCCATCGCGCCCGGCTATAGCAAGGTCGAAAGCGGCCCTGGGGATGATCTCGAGTTCTTCACTCTGAGCGCCCTTTATGGCTACGAGCTGCATCCGCATCTCGGCATCGAAGGCCGCGTTGGCACCACGCTGGTGCGCGAGGAGCTCGACGCTGACCACAAGTACAGTGTCGATTTCTTCGGCAGCGCCTTCGTTCGGATCAATGTGCTGAGCGAGGACGTACGCCCCTACGTCCTGCTCGGGGGGACCTACGCCAAGGCCGTGGCGAGCGGACCGCTGGTCAGCGGCAGCGACGAGGAAAGCGATTTCTCCTGGGGGGTCGGCGTCAGCCTGCACGTGCGCCAGCACGGCTTCCACCTGGAGTACATTCGCTACCTGGACAAGAGCGATTTCGAGTTCAACGGCATCAACCTCGGCTACACCGGCCGCTTCTGACGCGGCCGGCGGCGCCCCGGCTGAGCTCTTCGCCGGACACGCGAAGCATCAGCCGGCAGCCAGCAACTCCCGTACTGCAGCGATGGCAGCCCGCTCCATGGGCTGGCCGTCGATGCGGCTGCGCGGCGCCTCGCGCAAGCCGTTGCGCGGGAACACCGCCAGGTCAACCGTCAAATCGCCGGCCAGCAGCCTAAACACCGGCACGTTGACATAATCGTCCCGACCGAAGCGGAAGCGGCGTTCGCCGACTTCGTGCGGGATATCGTGGTCCATCAGGAAAATCGCCAGTTCCTCGGGCGTGTCCGCGAACAAGTGCAAGTTCACGTCCGAATGCTCGGTGGCGGTGCCATGCAGCACGGATCCGACCAGGCGTGGCTGAAAGCGTTCCAGGAACTGCATGGCCTCGACGGCCACCTCCCGCAGCTTGCGCAGTAGAGCAGGCCGCTCGCTGCCGCCGAAAAGACGCTGGTATTCGATCAGCGCTTCCTGGATCTCGCGGTTGCCGGGTAGATTGCGGGTGTCGGGAGCGCCGATGCGCTCCGCCGCCTTGCGCTTGGCCACCAGGTAGTCGCTGATGCCTTCCTGAGCCATGATGCGCGCCGCCTCCTGCGTCACCAGTAGACGCACGCGGGCATCCCTTGTCGTCACCGGGCGCTTGGCCATGGCACTCACTCCAACCTCTTCATGACAGGACTCGCGCCTACCCGATCCTAGAACAGCGACCGCTCCGGGACCTGGCCGCCACTGCTACGGGCCGGCTCCAGCGGCGGCACCTCGTCGGCCCGGAACACCTCGAAGCTGGCGCTGGGATTGTCGGCCCGCGCCATCAGTCCGGTTTCGGGATCGATGCGCACTGTGACCAACCCCTCCGGCAGCGGCATCGGCTGTTCCGGCACCCCGTCGAGGGCGACGCGCATGAACTCGAGCCACATGGGCAGGGCATTGCGGGCTCCAGTCTCGCCCGCGCCCATGGGATGGGACTGATCGAAACCGACCCACGCGGCCACAGCCAGATGCGGCGTGAAGCCGCCAAACCAGCCATCACGCTGGTCGTTGGTGGTGCCGGTCTTGCCGGCCAGATCGCTGCGCCCCAGTTCCAGCAGGCGTCGGCCAGTGCCGTACTGGACCACGTCCTGCAACATGCTGGTCATCAGATACGCGTTCTGGGCGCTGATCACCCGCGGCGCCGGATTGACCTCAGGCGCCAGGGCGCTGGCGGCCACGGGTTGCAGCGGCGAGGCCTCGGTCGCTTGCTCGCACTCGGGGCAGACTCGTGGGGGATTGGCTTCGTAAATAACGTTGCCGTCAGCGTCCTCCACCCGCGCGATCAGGTAGGGCGTGACGCGGTAGCCGCCGTTGGCGAACACGGCGTAGCCGGCAGCCAGTTCCAGCGGCGTGACGCTGGCGTTGCCCAGTGACAGCGAAAGGTTGGGCGCGAGCCGCTCGCGATCGAAGCCGAAGCGAGTGATGTAGTCGACCGCATAGGCCACGCCGATGTCACGTAGGACGCGGATGGAAACCAGGTTGCGGGACTGGGTCAGCCCGACCCGCAGCCGGGTCGGGCCATAGAAGCGGCCACTGTAGTTTTCCGGCCGCCAGGTGCCCTCGAGCGCTTCGTCCCGGAACACCACCGGCGCGTCATTGACGATGGTAGCCGGGGTGAAGCCCTTCTCCAGGGCGGCCGAGTAGACGAAGGGCTTGAAGGCCGAGCCGGGCTGGCGCTGCGCCTGGGTGGCGCGGTTGAACTTGCTGCGGAAGAAGTCGAAGCCACCCACCAGCGCGCGAATCGCCCCATCCAGCGGCGACAACGCCACCAGCGCACCCTCGACCTCGGGCAGCTGCACCAGCTGCCAGCCGTCGTCCCAGGGCTGCACGTAGATGACGTCGCCTGGCTGCACCACGTCGCCAGGCCGCTTAGGCGGATCACCGACCACGTCCCGGTTGATGAACGGCCGCGCCCATTTCATGCCTTCGAACGGCAGCTCTTGCGGCTCACTCAAGCCCTGCACCACCACCGTGGCGGCAGCGTCGTCCAAGGCGGTGACGACCGCCGGCCGCAGGTCGCCATAGCGGGGGTGCGCGGACAAGGCCTGCTGCAGCTGCTGCTCGCTCTGCAGCTGCTCGCGCGGAACCTGCGCCACCGGCCCCCGGTAGCCGTGACGCCGATCGTAGTCCAGCAAGGCCTTGCGCACGGCCGCCACCGCCGCCTGCTGGGCGCGTCGGTCCAGCGTGGTATAGACGCGGTACCCATCGGTGTAGGCGGCCTCGCCGTAGCGTTCCACCATCTCGGTCCGCGCCATCTCGGCGGCATAATGGGCCTCGGCGTCAAGCTGCACCCGGAACGCCCGCGCGGTATTGGGCATGGCACTGGCTTCGGCGTACTCCTGGTCGGAGATGAAGCCCAGCTCGCGCATGCGCCGCAGCACGTAGGCACGCCGTAGCATGGCCCGCTCCGGGTTGGCGACAGGGTTGTAGGCCGACGGCGCCTTGGGCAAGCCGGCGATCATGGCGATCTCGGCCAGATCCAGCTCCGACACCGGCCGGCCGTAATAGACCTGCGCCGCCGCGCCGACGCCGTAAGCACGGTTGCCGAGGTAAATCTTGTTCAGATAGAGCTCGAGGATTTGCTCCTTGCTTAGCTCGCGCTCGATCTTGAGCGCCAGCAGGATCTCGTTGGCCTTGCGCAGATAGGTCTTCTCACTGGAGAGGAAGAAGTTGCGCGCTACCTGCATGGTGATGGTGCTGCCGCCCTGGGTGCGCTCGCCAGTGAGAACCAGATTCCAGAATGCGCGCAGCAGCCCTTGATAGTCTACGCCCGGATGCTTGAAGAAACGGTCGTCTTCGGCCGCGATGAAGGCCTTGACCATCAGCTCCGGGATCTCTTGATACTGCAGCGGAATGCGCCTCTTCTCGCCAAACTCGGCGATCAGCCCGCCGTCGGCGGTATAGACGCGCAGCGGCACCTGGAAGCGCACGTCGCGCAGCACTTCCACGGACGGCAGCTTGGGCACTAGGATCGCAACGGCGACCCCCGTCCCGACGGCTCCCGCCAGCAGCGCCGCCAGAAACAAGGCTGCCAACGTATAAACGAGATAACGCAGTTTCATCAGGGACCGGCCCCTGTCCAATTCGAAGAATTTGCAGAGTATATCAGCCGCCGCGAGCCGACTGTGACGCTGGCACTATCTGACTCTTGGCCCTTTGCTCTATAGTTAGGCATATTATTGAAACCAACTTCGGACCTGCTGCCCCTAAGAGGCGACAAACTATAAGGAAAATAACAAAGTGGCCCTGTTCAAGAAATCGAACCAGCCGCTGCTAGGCATCGACATCAGCTCCACTGCCGTCAAGCTGCTGGAGTTGAAACGCCAGGGCTCGCGCTACCGGGTCGAGAGTTATGCCGTCGAGCCTCTGCCGCCCAATGCCGTGGTGGAGAAGGTGATCACCGACGAGACGGCCGTGGCCAATGCGATCCGGGCTGCGGTCAAGCGCTCCGGGACCAAACTCAAGCAAGCGGCAGCAGCCGTCCCGGCCTCGCTGGCGATCAGCAAGACCATCGCCATGCCGGCCAACCTCGACGACCGCGAAATGGCCGCCCAGATCGCCCTGCAGGCCGACCAGCACGTCCCTTACCCACTTGAGGAACTGAATTTCGATTTCCAAGTCCTGGGCCCCTCCGAGCACAATCCCGACGAGGTCGACGTGCTGCTGGTGGCCTCCCGCAGCGAGAACGTCGACGCCCGGGTGGCGGTGCTGGAAGCGGCAGGCCTCAAGCCCCGGGTCATCGACGTCGAAAGCTATGCGATGGAGAACGCGTTCTCCCTGCTCGCCGAGCAATTGCCGGGCGGCAGCCAGGATCGCGCCATCGCCATGGCCGACGTCGGCGCCACCATGACCACGCTGACCATCATCGAAAACGGCCAAACCATCTACACCCGCGAGCAGATCTTCGGTGGCCGCCAGCTCACCGAAGAGATCATGCGCCGCTACGGCCTGTCGTACGAGGAAGCGGGGCGGGCCAAGCGCCAGGGCGGCCTGCCCGACAGCTACGAAGAGGAAGTGCTGGAGCCGTTCAAGGAAGCCATGGCGCAACAGGTCAGCCGTGCGCTGCAGTTCTTCTTCAGCGCCAGCCGCCACAACCGTGTTGACCACATCGTGCTGGCGGGCGGTTGCGCCGCCATCGCGGGAGCGGCCGAGGCCATCCAGGAGGCGACCGACACACCGACCACCGTGGCCAACCCGTTCAGCGCCATGGCCGTCGCCTCCAGCATTCGTCCCCAACGTCTGGCCGAGGATGCCCCGGCTCTGATGGTGGCATGCGGCCTTGCCCTGAGGAGCTTCGACTAACATGACCAGAATCAACCTGCTCCCTTGGCGTGAAGAGCTCAAGAAACAACGCCAGAACCAGCTGATTCTCATGCTCCTCGCCGCCGTCGTCGCCGGCCTGGGCGTATGGTTCGTCGGCCACTCCTACTACGACGACCTGATCAGCTATCAGAACCACCGCAACCGCCTGCTGGAGCGTGAGATCGCCGAGCTAGACAAGCGCATCGCCAAGATCCGCGAGCTGGAGAGCACCAAGGCCAAGCTGAAGGCGCGCATGGAGGTCGTGCAGGAGCTGCAGCAAGGTCGGCCGCTGGTGGTGCACATGATGCACCAGCTGGTGGCGACGCTGCCCGACGGGGTGTATCTCACCAGCGTCAAGCAGACCGGCAGCAACATCGTGCTGACCGGCGTCGCCGAATCCAACGCCCGCATCTCCAGCTTCATGGAAAACCTGGACAAATCGGGTTGGCTGTACGATCCGCGGCTGACGGTGATCCAGGTCAAGGAAGCCCAAAACCGGCGCCTGAGCGAGTACACGCTGCAGGTTCGTCAGCGCACCGGCTCCGTCTCGGAACAGGCTGCGGCCGCACCCGGTGCAGGGAAGAGCACTTGAGGGAAAGGCCATGAATCTGTCCGATCTGCGCAATCTCGACCTGCAGGACGCCGCCTACTGGCCGGTTCCGGTCAAAGCGGCCGCCATCTTATTGGTGTTCGCGCTTACCGTGGCCGCCGGCTGGTATTTCGACTGGAGCAACCAGGCAGCCACGCTGGAACGCACCGTGGCCAAGGAAGCCGAGCTCAAGCAGTCCTTCGAGCTGCGCCAGCGCCGCGCCGCCAATCTCGAAGCCTACGAGCAGCAGCTGGCGGACATGGAGGCCAGCTTTGGCGCCATGCTGCGGCAACTGCCGAGTCAGGCCGACGTGCCCAAGCTGTTGGTGGACATTTCCCAGACCGGACTGGCCAGCGGCCTGGAATTCGAACTGTTTCAACCGGCACCGGAGGTGAAGCGGGAGTTCTATGCCGAGCTGCCTGTCAAAATCCGCGTCCGCGGCAACTACCACCAGTTCGCCCGTTTCATCAGCGCCGTTGCCAACCTGCCCCGCATCGTCACCCTGCACGACATCGCCATCGAGCGGGCGTCGCGCGCCGAGGGGCTGGTCATGGAATTGACTGCCAAGACTTACTGGTACCTGGAAGAAGATGCAGGAGTGACCAAATGACAGCCAGCATCTTGCGTCTCCCCTGCGCCAAGTCGACGTACAGCAAGCTGGCCGTCGTCCTGCTGGCGCTTGCCGCCCTGGCCGGCTGCGCGCGCGACAGCAGCGACCTGGAGCGCTACATCAGCGAAGTGAAGGCACGGCCGGCCGGGCCGATCGAGCCCATCCCCGAGATCAAGCCGTTCGAGTCCTTCACCTATCCCGAGGGAGCCTTGCGCGACCCCTTTGCTCCGCTCGATTTCAGCCCGGCCCAGGCGAGCAGCCAAGCCGGCGGCCCGCGGCCCGACCCCAACAGACCGCGCGAGATCCTGGAAGACTTCCCGCTGGATACCTTGCGGATGGTGGGGATCCTGCAGCAGCACGACAATCTGTGGGCGCTAATACGCGATCCTAGCGGCACCATCCACCGGGTTCAAACCAACAATTATCTCGGCCAGAATCACGGGCGCATCATCGAGATCAGCGAGCGGGCCGTGGTGCTGCGCGAGCTGATCCCCGATGGTATGGGCGGCTGGATCGAGCGCGAAGCCTCGCTCGCCGCCAGGGAATGACGTCCTCAGGAGCGACATAATGACAATAACCGACCTCTTCTCCCCCAAGCTGCCGAAACGGCGTTCGGTTCCGAAGTTGCTGGTCCTGGCCTGCGCCACCCTGGCGGTGCTGGGGACGCCCAGCCCTGCCTGGGCCCGCGCCCTGACTACCATCGACTATGCCGGCCTGAGTGGCAATAAGGTCCAGCTTACCCTGACCCTGGACGAGCCGATCGAGGAACCGCACACCTTCGCCATCAAGGATCCGGCCCGCATCGCGATCGACCTGCCGGCCACCGAGAACCGCATCCGCCAGCGCAACACCGAGATCGGCGTCGGCGCCGTCGAAGGCGTCACCACACTGAGTGCCGACGGTCGTACCCGGGTGGTCGTACGGCTGACCCAGCTGGTGCCCTACGAACTGGAGACCAGCGGCAGCGTCATCCGCCTGCTGATCGACTCCCCGGGCAGCATGCCGACGGCCGACGAGGGTGGCGCGAGCGACTTCGCCGGTGCTGCCCACACCATCACCGACATCGACTTCCGCCGTACCGAGGAAGGCGTCGGCCGCATCATCCTGAAGCTGACCAACGGCTCCGCTCCGGTCAATATTCGCGAGGAAGGCGGCCGCATCATCGCTGACTTCCTCAGCACCAGCCTGCCGGCCGAGCTGGAGCGGCGGCTCGACGTCACCGACTTCGCCACCCCGGTGAAGACCATCGACCTGCGCCGCTTCGGCCAGAACGTCCGTATGGTGGTAACGCCGACCGGCACCTACGATCAAATCGCCTATCAAGCCGGCGACACCTTCACCGTCGAGCTGAAGCCGATCACCCCCGAGCAGCTGGAGGCGCGCCTAGCGGAGGAAGGCCGTTACACCGGCGAGCGGCTGTCGCTGCACTTCCAGGACATCGAGGTCCGCGCCGTGCTGCAGCTGATCGCCGACTTCACCGGCCTCAACATCGTCGTCAGCGACAGCGTCGCCGGCAACATCACCCTGCGCCTGCAGGACGTGCCCTGGGACCAGGCGCTGGACATCATCCTCAAGACCAAGGGGCTGGACAAGCGCAAGGAAGGCAACGTGCTGCTGGTGGCGCCGGCGGAAGAGATCGCCGCCCGCGAGCGGCTGGAGCTGGAGACGCTGCGCCAGGCGCAAGAGCTGTCACCGTTGCGCTCCGAGTTCATCCAGGTCAACTACGCCAAGGCCTCTGAGCTGGCCGAGCTGATCCAGAGCGGCGATTCCTCGCTGCTGTCCGAGCGCGGCACGGTCAAGATCGACCCCCGCACCAACACCCTGATCGTGCGCGACACCGCTTACAACCTGGAGCAGATCCGCAACCTCGTGCAGCGACTCGACATCGCTGTGCGCCAGGTGCTGATCGAATCGCGCATCGTCATCGCCACCGACGACTTCTCCCGTGACCTGGGCGTGCGCTTCGGCGTCGCTGGAACCCAGACTTCCAACAACGGCCGCGATTTCATCACCATCGGTGGCTCCAACACCGGCTACGTCGATTTCGGCCCGGGCAACAACGCCGGCTACATCACCCGCGACCGCGACGACACCAAGGACACCGCCGGCTTGATCGTCGACCTGCCAATCGCCGACCCGGCCGGCGCCATCAGCTTGGCCGTGGGCCGCATCGGCACCGCCCTGCTGCAGCTGGAACTGGCCGCCATGGAGAACGAGGGCAAAGGCAGCATCATCTCCAGCCCGCGGGTTATCACCGCCAACCAGAAGTCGGCCACCATCGAGCAGGGCGTGGAGATTCCCTACGAGGAAGCGACCTCCAGCGGCGCGACCAGCATCTCCTTCAAGAAGGCTGTGCTAGGCCTCACCGTGACGCCGCAAATCACGCCGGACGACCGCGTGCTGCTGGATCTCTCGGTCAGCAAGGACAGCCGCGGCCAGGACACCGCTGCCGGCCCCGCCATCAACACCCAGTCGGTGACCACCCAGGTGCTGGTGGACAACGGTGAGACGGTGGTCCTCGGCGGCATCTACGAGCAGACCAACGTCGAGGGGCGGCGCCGAGTGCCGCTGCTGGGCGAGCTGCCGCTGATTGGCTGGCTGTTCCAGTCCACCACCAAGGTGGACGACCGCAGCGAGCTGCTGATCTTCGTCACGCCAAAAATCCTCAAGGAATCGCTCAGCATGCATTGATGCCGGCTTCCCTGCTCCCGGCAATCAGCTTGCAAGAAAGGGCCACTGGCCCTTTCTTGCTTTCTCGGATACTGTGAGAGACTCCATGCACAGCACCCGCATCTTTCTGATCGGCCCCATGGGGGCTGGCAAGACCACCATTGGCAAGCGGCTGGCGCAGCAGCTGGCGCTGCCGTTCTACGACAGCGACAAGGTGATCGAGGAACGCACCGGAGCCAGCATCCCGCTCATCTTCGACATCGAGGGCGAGGCCGGCTTTCGCCGCCGCGAAGAGGCCGTGATCGACGAGCTCAGCCAGCTGGACCAGGTGGTCCTGGCCACCGGCGGCGGCGCCGTTACGGTGGCCGCCAACCGCCGCCGCCTGCGCGAACGTGGCACGGTCGTGTATCTTGAAGCCTCGGTGGAAAAACAGTACGAACGCACCCGCCTGGACAGGAATCGGCCGCTTCTGCAGACGGAAGACCCCAGGGCCAGGCTGCAGGCCCTGTTCGACCAGCGACGGCCGCTTTATTTAGAAACCGCGCACGTAGTGGTATCGACCGATCGTGGCAGCGCGCGCAGCATAGTTGATGAGATCCTGCGCCGCTTACAGGACCTGAACGGCAAAGCATAAGGATTCGACATGCGTACCCTGAACGTCGACCTCGGCGCCCGCAGCTATCCGATCTACATCGGCACCGGCTTGCTGCGCGCCGACCTGATTGCTCCGCACATACCCGGCCGGCACGTCCTGATCGTCACCAACGACAGCATCGCGCCGCTCTACCTTGAACGCGCGCAGGCCATGCTGAGCGGCTTCGACACCGCCTCCCTGGTGCTGCCCGACGGCGAGCGCCACAAGACCCTGGAGACGGTCAGCCGCATCTACGACGTGCTGCTGCAGCGGCGCATGGACCGCCAGACCACCCTGATCGCCCTAGGCGGCGGCGTCATCGGCGACATGGTCGGCTTCGCCGCCGCCACTTACCAGCGCGGCGTCCATTTCATCCAGATCCCGACCACCTTGCTGGCACAGGTGGACTCCTCGGTAGGTGGCAAGACCGGCGTCAACCACCCCCTGGGCAAGAACATGATCGGTGCCTTCTACCAGCCGCGTGCGGTACTGGCCGACATGGACACCCTGACCACCCTGCCGCCGCGGGAGCTCAGGGCCGGCCTCGCCGAGGTCATCAAATACGGCCTGATCATGGACGCCGAGTTCCTCGACTGGCTGGAAGGCCACATGCCGCAGCTGCTGGCCATGGAGCACGACGCCTTGGCCGTGGCGGTGGAACGCTCCTGCCGCAACAAGGCCGCCGTCGTGGGCTGTGACGAGCGGGAAGCGGGCGAACGCGCCCTGCTCAACCTCGGCCACACCTTCGGCCACGCCATTGAGACCGCCACTGGCTACGAAAGCTGGCTGCACGGTGAAGCGGTAGCAGCAGGCATGCACATGGCGGCCTACATGTCACAGGAGCTGGGCTGGCTGTCCGCAGCCGAGGTGGAGCGGGTGCGGCAGCTACTGCTAGCGGCCGAGCTGCCAGTCCGCCCGCCAGCCATCGCGCCCGAGCGCTTCCGCGAACTGATGGCAGTGGACAAGAAAGCGCTCGCCGGCCGGCTGCGGCTGGTGCTGCTCAAGGCGCTGGGCCGCGCCGTAGTGACGGCGGAGTTCGACGACGCGGCACTGACCCGCACGCTGCAGCACTTCGCCAGCGCCGGATAAGTCCTGCCATGCCAGACGTCGAAACCACCATCACGCGCGCTCCCTATGCCGCCGACCCGGCGCGCAGCCGTGGTCGGCGCTACCCGGAATCGCCGCCGCGCTACCGCAGCGAGTTCCAGCGTGACCGCGACCGCATCATTCATAGCTCGGCCTTCCGGCGGCTGGTCTACAAGACCCAGGTCTTCGTCAATCACGAAGGCGATTTGTTCCGCACCCGACTGACCCACAGCCTGGAAGTGGCCCAGATCAGCCGCACCGTGGCCCGGGTGCTAGGCCTCAACGAGGATCTGGCGGAAGCCATCAGCCTGGCCCATGACCTCGGCCACACGCCGTTCGGGCATGCCGGCCAGGAGGCGCTCAACGCCTGCATGCAGCCCTACGGCGGCTTCGAGCACAACCTGCAGTCGCTGCGCATCGTCGATCTGCTGGAAGAACGCTACGCCGAGTTCCCAGGGCTCAATCTGACCTTCGAAACCCGCGAGGGCATCCTCAAGCATTGCAGCCGCCGCAACGCCGAGCAGTTGGGCGAGCTGGGCCGGCGCTTCCTCGAGCGCACCCAGCCCAGCCTGGAGGCCCAGCTGGCCAATCTGGCCGACGAGATCGCCTACAACGCGCACGACATCGACGACGGCCTGCGCGCCGGCCTGCTCAGCATCGAGCAGATGCGCACGGCTCCGCTGGTCGGCGCGCTGTTCGAACAGGTCGAGCGACAGCATCCGAGCCTGCCGCAGCGCCGCCTGATCTACCAAGTGGTGCGCCATCTGATCGACCGCCTGGTCACCGATCTCATCGAAGCCAGCCGGGCGGCGATCGCCGAGGCGGCCCCGGCCGACATCGACGACGTGCGCACCCAGCCCAAGCCGCTGATCCGGTTCAGCGAGACTACCCGGCGCGAGCTGCGACATTTGAAGGCGTTCCTGTTCCGCAACCTTTACCGCCACCATCGGGTTTACCGGATGATGAGCAAATCCAAGCGGGTCATCACCGATTTGTTCGAGGCCTTCTTCAACGATCCCCAGCTGCTGCCGCCGCAACAGCAGGCACAGGCCGCCGCGCTGGAAGCTGTCGAGCAGGAAGCTGGCCGCGCCCGCGCCGTCGCCGACTACATCGCCGGCATGACCGACCGCTACGCCATCGCCGAGCACGAACGCCTGTTCGATCCGCTGCGGCTGACCTGAGCGCCGCTGCCAACTCGCCCCGACCGTGCCTTCCGCATGATGTTAAACTGAGCGCAGTTCTGCGCTTAGGAGGTGCCGTGACCACGCTCAAAAATGACCGTCTGCTGCGCGCCTTGCTGCGCCAGCCCGTCGATCGTACGCCCATCTGGGTCATGCGGCAGGCTGGCCGCTACCTGCCGGAGTACCGCGAGGTACGCCAGCAAGCCGGCGACTTCATGTCGCTGTGCCGCAATCCCGAGCTGGCCTGCGAGGTGACGCTGCAGCCCTTGCGTCGCTTCCCGTTGGATGCCGCCATCCTCTTTTCCGACATCCTCACCATCCCTGACGCCATGGGGCTGGGGCTGTACTTCGAAACCGGCGAAGGTCCGCGCTTCGAAAGGCCGGTACGCAGCGCGGCAGACATCGACGCCCTGCCGATCCCCGATCCGGAAGGGAAGCTGCGCTACGTGATGGACGCAGTCCGCCTGATCCGCCGCGAGCTCGACGGTCGGGTGCCGCTGATCGGCTTTGCCGGCAGCCCCTGGACGCTCGCTACCTACATGGTGGAAGGCGGTCCCAGCAAGAACTTCAGCCGCATCAAGGGGCTGCTCTACGGTCAGCCCAAGCTGTTGCACCAGCTGCTGGACAAGCTCAGTCAGGCAGTGGCCAATTACCTGAATGCCCAGGTGGCGGCGGGCGCGCAGGCGCTGATGATCTTCGACAGCTGGGGCGGCGTGCTGTCGACACCGGCCTTCCAGGAGTTTTCCCTCGACTACGCCGCGCGGGTGCTGGCCAACCTGCAGCGCGAAGCCGACGGCCGGCGCGTGCCGGTAATTTTCTTCACCAAGGGCGGCGGGCAGTGGTTGGAGCGCATGGCCGCGGCCGGCTTCGACTGCCTCGGCATCGACTGGACCCTGGAAATGAAAGACGCCCGCGCCAGGGTCGGCGACCGGGTCGCCCTGCAGGGCAACCTGGATCCAGCGACGCTATACGGACCGCCCGATGTCATCCGCGCGGAAGTCGCCCGCACCCTCGCGTCCTACGGACATGGTCCCGGCCATGTGTTCAACCTGGGGCACGGCATCCACCCACAAGTCGATCCAGCCCACATGCTGGCGCTAGTCGAGGCGGTCCATGAGCTCAGCGCGCCGTACCACCGGCCGGAGCGACCCGGCTCCGCGCTCGACTAGGGCCCGAACGCGGCCCAAGATCCTGTCCGCCGGCATTATTCCCGTGCGGCGGGACGAGGGCCGCTGGCTATATTTGCTGCTGCGCGCCTACCAGTACTGGGATTTCCCCAAAGGCAAGACCGAGCCGGGCGAAACGCCCCTGGAGGCCGCTCTGCGCGAGTTGCGCGAAGAAACCGGCATCGAGCAAGTCACTTTCACCTGGGGACAGGACTTCATCGAGACCGGCCCCTACGCCCGCGGCAAAGTGGCCCGCTACTACCTGGCCGAAACTGCCACCAGCGAGGTGGTGCTGGGTTATGTTCCCGAGCTGGGGCGCGCCGAGCACCACGAATTCCGCTGGATGACCTACGACGAGGCCTACCGCTGCACCACGCCGAGAGTCCGCCAGGTGCTGGCCTGGAGCCGGCGGCAGATGCAGTCCGCGGACGTGCGGCGCTGATCCAGCCCCTCTCCGCCACTTACGACGGCAGCCAGAGCCGCCGCAGCAGTCGCGGCAGAAACAGCAAGGCCGCCAGCACCACCAATCCCAGCAAGAGTATGCGCACCTTGGCCTCGCCGCCCACGGCAGCGGCTCCCATCGCCCCCAGCCAAGCATAGGCGGCCGTGCCGGGTAGCATGCAGATTACTGTGGTTGCGAGGTAGGTGCCGAAACTCAGTCGGGTCAGCCCCAGGCCGTAATTGACCAGACTGAACGGGAACACCGGCACCAGACGCAGGAAGGCGACGAAGCGCCAGCCTTCCGCTTCCGCCCCGGCGACTATCCGCGCCAGCGAACTGCCGCCGCGGCGGGCAACGGCGTCGCCGGCGGCGTAGCGCGTCAGCAAGAAACCAAGACTGGAAGACGCGGCGGCGGCGAGCAAAGCATAGCCGGTGCCGGCCACTGGGCCGAACAGCACCCCGCCGGCCAGGGTGAGCGGCGTGGCCGGGACGAAGGCCAATCCCGCCAGCAGGTAGACCGCCACATAGACGACGGGCGCCCAGATGCCGAAATCCGCAAACCACTGGCGCAGTGCCAGCGGGGAGAGATCGGACCAGGCCGCAAGTGCCCCGCTCTCTACCACCAACAAGGCAACCGGTAGGATAATGAGGCCTATCGTCCGTGGTCGCATCGCGTCTCTGGCCTACAATGTGATGCCTGCTTGCTGCGCCGGCGCGCGCCCGCAGGCATAATGCATCGCATCAAATCCTGTTTTAGGAGGAGTTGCCGTGCCCCAGTACCCTTCCGGCGCTTACCCCTACGTGCGGATGCGCCGTACCCGCTCTCAAGCCTTTTCCCGTCGCCTGGTGCAAGAGACCGTCCTCACGGCCGGCGACCTCATTTATCCGGTGTTCGTACTGGACGGTGAAGGCCGACGCGAACCGGTCCCGTCCATGCCTGGGATCGAGCGGCTGTCCATCGATTTGCTGCTGAAGGAGGCGGAAGAGGCGCTGGAGCTCGGCATTCCCGCCATCGCGCTGTTCCCGGTGACGCCGCAAGAGCGCAAAAGCCCGGATGGAGCCGAGGCCTGGAACCCGGACGGTATCGCCCAGCGCGCCGTCCGCGCGCTCAAGGAGCGCCTGCCGGAGCTGGGCGTGATCACCGACGTCGCGCTGGACCCGTTCACCAGCCACGGCCAGGACGGGGTGCTGGACGAAAATGGCTACATCCTCAATGACGAGACCGTCGAAGCGCTGGTCAAGCAGGCCCTGTCTCATGCCGAGGCCGGTGTCGACGTGGTCGCCCCCTCGGACATGATGGACGGCCGTATCGGTGCCATCCGCAAGGCGCTGGAAGCCAACGGCTTCCGCAATACGCAGATCCTCGCCTACTCGGCCAAATACGCCTCCAGCTTCTACGGCCCCTTCCGCGACGCCGTGGGCTCGGCCGCCAACCTGGGCCGGGGCGGCAAACACACCTACCAGATGGACCCAGCCAACAGCGACGAAGCGCTGCGCGAAGTGGCCCTGGATCTGGCCGAAGGCGCCGACATGGTGATGGTGAAGCCCGGGCTGCCCTATCTCGACATCATCCGCAGGGTCAAGGATGAATTCGGCGCCCCAACCTTCGCCTACCATGTGAGCGGCGAGTATGCGATGCTGATGGCAGCCATCCAGAACGGCTGGCTGGACGAGCGCGGCTGCATCCTGGAAGCGCTACTCTCCATCAAGCGCGCCGGCGCCGACGGCATACTCACCTACTTCGCCAAGCGCGTGGCCAAATGGCTGCGCGAATCTCCATAGAGTCAGGCTGATGATGAGTTATTTCTCCGGAATTTTTGGCACGTCGCCCATCAAGCCTCTGCAGCGGCACATGAAAACGGTGCTGGAATGCACTCGCGAGCTGGTGCCGCTGTTCCAAGCCGCCAACCGTGACGATTTCGACATGATGGCGACGGCCCAGGCACGGGTCTCGCAGCTGGAGCGGGAGGCGGACACGCTCAAAAAAGAGCTGCGTCTCAATCTGCCCGGCACCTTGTTTCTGCCGGTAAATCGGCGCGATCTGCTCGAGCTGCTGCGGGTCCAGGACCAGGTGGCCAACAAAGCCAAGGACATCGCCGGGCTGGCGCTGGGCCGGCAGATGCGCATCCCGTCCATCATGCAGAAGGATTTCGAGGCCTTTCTACTGCGCTGCTTGGACGCAGTGGAAATGGCCCTGAACGCCGTCAACGAGATGGACGAGCTGGTGGTCACCGGCTTCCGCGGTGCGCAGGCGGAAATCGTCCACGACATTCTCCGCAAGCTCGACAGCATCGAGAACGACACCGACCGCATGCAGGTCGCCCTGCGCGCCACCCTTCGCACCATCGAACGTGACATGCATCCCATCGATGTCATGTTCCTCTACAAAATCATTGACTGGACGGGCGATCTCGCAGACCATGCGCAGCGCGTCGGCAGCCGACTGCAACTGATGCTGGCGGGCTGACGCAGAGAGACTCTCAATAATGGAAGACGGGACGATCTACCTGGTCCTGGCGGCCGCCTTTGGCCTTTTTATGGCCTGGGGCATCGGAGCCAACGACGTCGCCAATGCCATGGCGACCTCAGTCGGCGCCAAGGTACTGACGATTCGGCGCGCCGTCATGATTGCCGCGGTCTTCGAGTTCGCCGGCGCCGTGCTGGCCGGCGGCGAAGTCACCGCCACCATCCGCAGCGGCATCCTCGACATGGAGACCGTCGGCCATGACGCTAGGCGACTGGTGCTGGGCATGCTAGCCTCGCTGCTAGCCGCCGGCGTCTGGCTACTGATCGCCTCCCGCCGGGGCTGGCCGGTCTCCACGACCCACTCCATCGTCGGCGCCATCGTCGGCTTCGGCATCGCCGCCTTCGGCTGGAGCACCGTGCAGTGGAGCGGCCTGCTGCGCATCGCTTCCAGCTGGATCGTCTCGCCGCTGCTCGCCGGCGTTGCGGCTTATCTGCTGTTCCGCACCGTGCAGTGGCTGATACTCGACCGCTGCAATCCGCTGGAGAGCGCCAAGCGCTACGTGCCTTATTACATCTTTCTAGCCGGCTTCATCATGAGCTTGATGACCATGCTCAAAGGGCTCAAGCATGTCGGTCTGGCGCTCACCACTGCGCAAGCCTATTTGCTGGCGGCCCTGATCGGCACCGTCCTCATGCTCATTGGCAGGAGCATCATCGCCCGCCTTCGCTTTGATCCCACCGTCGAGCGCGAAGCCCACTACGCCAACGTCGAGCGGGTGTTTGCCGTGCTCATGGTGGTCACCGCCTGCTCCATGGCCTTTGCCCACGGTTCCAACGACGTCGCCAATGCCGTCGGTCCGGTAGCGGCTGTCATCGCCGCCGTGGGAAGCGGCGGCGAGATCGGGCAGCAGGCGCCGATCCCGAGCTGGGTATTGCTGCTCGGCGCGGTCGGCATCGTGGTCGGCCTGCTGACCTTGGGGCAGCGCGTCATCGCCACCGTGGGCCAGGAAATCACCCAACTCACCCCCAGCCGCGGCTTCGCCTGCGAGCTGTCCGCCGCCGGCACGGTGGTGTTCGCCTCGGCGATGGGCTTGCCGATCTCGACCACGCATGCCCTGGTCGGCGCGGTTCTCGGCGTCGGCATGGCGCGCGGCATGGCAGCGCTCAATCTGGCCGTGGTGCGCACCATTTTCCTGTCATGGATCGTGACCCTGCCGATCGGCGGTTTGCTGGCCATCCTGTTCTTCTGGATCATGAACGCCATCTTCTGAACGGAGCCGCTCCTCATGGACCGCTATGCCGTGCTGGGCAACCCCATCGCCCACAGCAAATCGCCGCAAATCCACGCCCTGTTCGCCCGACAGTGCGGCCACCACATCCGCTACGACAAGCTGCTTGTCCCCCTGGACGGCTTTGCCGATACCGTGGCGACGTTCCAGCAGCAGGGCGGCAAGGGTTGCAACGTCACCCTGCCTTTCAAGGAAGAGGCTTGGGCATTGGCGGACGTGCGCACGCCTCGGGCCGAGGCGGCCGGCGCGGTCAACACCCTGCTGTTCCAGGCGGACGGCACCCGTTTCGGCGACAACACCGACGGCATCGGCCTAGTACGGGACCTGCGCGACAACCACGGGACGCCGCTTGCCGGACGCCGCGTGCTGGTGCTCGGCGCTGGCGGCGCCGTGCGTGGCCTGCTGCCGGCGCTGCTGGAGGAGCGGCCGGCCGAGGTCGTCATCGCCAACCGCACCTTGAGCCGTGCCGAGCAGCTGGTCGAGCGCTTTCGCGGCCCGGTGCCGCTGCGAGCCGTCGATTTCACCGCAGCAGGCGCCTTGCGGCCGGAGATCGTCATCAACGGCACCTCGTCCGGCCTGAGCGGCGAGGTCCCGCCCCTGCCGCCCGCCTGCATCCAGGGCGCGGTTTGCTATGACATGCTCTACGGCGACGAACCGACTCCCTTCCTGCGCTGGTCTGCCCAGCATGGCGCCACCAAAACCGTCGACGGCCTGGGCATGCTGGTCGAACAGGCGGCGGAATCGTTTTTCCTCTGGCGCGGGGTGCGGCCGCAGACGGCGCCGGTAATCCAGGCCCTGCGCTCGTGACTGGCCGCCCAGGCGCCGCTCAAGCGACCAGATAAAAGCGCGTGCCGCCGATGACCAGACAGTCGTCGACCACGACCACGCCGTGGCGGCTGGCTTGCGCGAGCAGCCGGGAGCGATCGACCACCCGCAGATCCAGTCCGCCAAGCCCGTCCCCGCGACCGTCGCGGTCGGGCACGAAGCGCAAAGCGGCGTTGGCCAGCTTGACCACCGGCATGCCATCCGCCCGACTCAGCTCGGCTCCAGCCACCGCCGCCCAACGCCTGGCCAACCGCTCCGGATCGCTGCTCTGCAGCTCGACGGCGACGATGTCAGCCACCACCTCGGTCGACACCATGTCCTGCCAGCGGCTGCCGGCAGGTGGCCAGTGGCCGTCGGGCTCTGCCTGCTCGTTCCAATCCACCTCGAGAAAGGAGGCTCCCATGTCGGCAGGATGCAGCTGCATGACGTTCCAGCTGCCGCGCTCCGCTTCGTAAGCAACGCGCACGCCCTGCTCCGCAGCCCTGGCCCCCGCAGCGCGGCCTGCTCGACCCGGCTGAGCGCCTGGCAGATCACCATGTAGCCGCCGTCCCCGCCGCGCCGCTCGAGAAAGCGCCCGGCCGCCGTGTTTTCTCCTATCGGCGCGACCACCTCAAGGAACTGGCTACCCACCGCCAGAATGCAGTTCTCGAGTCCGAAAGCGCTGACCGCGGGATCAACGTGGCAGACAGGGATGGAAAACACCTGGCTCAAGGCCTCGGTCACCGGCTCCAGCCGAGCGGCGACCAGGCAGACCTGCCGCAGATAAATCGCCATCTCCTCTCCTCCCCCTTCGACCGACGCCGCTCGGACAGGCTCAGCGCGGCGGCCCGCCGGCCAGGCACAGCTGTTGCAGCGCGCGCCGGTCCAGCTTACCGGTGGCTCCCCGCGGCAACGGCTCCGTCCACAGCCAGATGCGCTCCGGAACCTTAAAGTGCGCGAGGCGGCCAGCGAGATACTCGGCCAGTTGCCGACCGTCGATCACAGCACTGCCCGGCCGCAGCCGCACAGCCGCCCCGACTAGCTCGCCCAGGCGCTCGTCCGGCACCGGGAAGACACAGGCTTCCAGCACGTCCGGATGTTGATGCAGGGCATCCTCGACCTCGAGCGTGGCAACGTTCTCCCCGCCGCGGATGATGATGTTCTTGATCCGGTCGACGATGTAGATCAACCCGTTTTCATCCATGCGCGCCAAATCACCGGTATGCAGCCAGCCATCCCGCAGGACCTCGGCGGTGGCCTCGGGCTGATTGAGGTAGCAGCGCATGTTGGCCGGGCTCTTGACGATCAGCTCGCCCACTTCGCCGCAGGGTACCTCGCGCCCCGTGGCGTCGACGATCCGCATCTCCTGCAGCGGCGGCGTCGGCCGCCCCGCCGCATCCGGATGCGCCAGATAGTCGTCGCCAGCCAGCATGATGCCCAGGGCGTTGGTTTCGGTCATGCCCCAGCCGGTGCTGACCACGGCGCCGGGAAAGGCTTGCGCCAGCTGCCCCACCTGCGCTGCGGGCCGCTTGGCTCCGCCGGAGCCGATTTGCTGCAGCGTCTCCAGCTTGGCTCCCAAGCGGCGCGCGGCTTCCAGCAGGTCGGCCGACTGGGTCGGTACGCCGCTGATGCGAGTGACCCGCTCCGTCTCGATGATACGCACCGCCTCCTCGGCGTCCCACTTGTAAAGCAGGATCAGCTTGGCGCCGGCGGCCAAGCCGAGCAGAAAGTTGGCCTGCAGGGCGGTGACGTGGAACAGCGGGGTGGTGATCAGCCAGGACGGCGGCTGCGTCGGCGCCGCCAGGCCGCTAACCAGCGGCCCCAGCTCCCGCCACAGCAGCCAGGAGTAGACGGCAGAAATGGCGCTACGGTGGGTCAGCACCACGCCCTTGGGGCGGCCGGTCGAGCCGGAAGAGTAAAGAATGGCGAAATCGTCGTCCGGGTCGATGGCGCAGCTCGGCCAGGCGCTGCCGGCGCGGTCACGCAACGCCTCGTAGCGAAGCGGGCCGGCGGCGCCGCGCACCGCCACCAGCGGCAGACCGAGGCGGGCGGCAGACGGCGCAATCCGTCCATAGCGCCCTTCGTCGGCAAAGACCGCCTTAGCACCGCAATCCTCCAGGGCGTAGGCGAATTCCGGCTCCGACCACCAGCCATTCATCGGCACGGCGATCGCACCCGCGCTGGCGGCGGCCAGGATGAGAACCGGCAGCTCCGAATAGTTGCGCATGGCCAACGCGACCCGGTCGCCAGGCCGGATGCCCAGTTCATCGGTCATGGCGTTGGCCAACTGCCGCACCTCGGCGACGAAGCGCGAGTAGCTCCAGCGCTCGTCTTGAAAGACCAGAACCTCGCCGTCGTCGCCATAGCCAGCAGCCGCGCTCTGTAGAAAGGCGCGCAGGTTGGGCGGCGCATTGCGGAAAACGCGATAGCTGACGCCGCAGATCTCGGCCTCGGTCAGCTCGAAGCGCGGATCGCTGGCAATCAGGTGGGCGACTGCCTCCTCCTGCGTCATGGCCGGCCGGGTTGGGCGGCTCGGTCCGATTGCGCCGGTGCGCCCATCGCAGCTCCTCATGCTCTCCTCCCGCTTGGTTGTTCTTGCTGCGACCGCAAGCTGACAACTGTCAGTCCAAGCTAGGGCGGCCGGGTGGCGCTGTCAAGCGTGCCGGCGGCGCGTTGCAGCCGCCTCCAGGGACGGCTACAGTTTTCCTGACAACTGTCAGTCCAGGCCGCGGCGCCGGCTGCACCAAGGCGACGATTGGCACAGCGAGGAGAAGCCAATGAGCGACTACCAGGACATCATCGTGCAGACCGAGGAACGCGTCACCACCATCACGCTGAATCGCCCGGATCGGCTCAATGCCTGGACCGCTCGGATGGGAGAGGAGCTGCGCACTGCAGTAGTGTGCGCCGGCAACGACCCCGCCACCCGCTGCATCATCATCACCGGCGCCGGCCGTGGCTTCTGCGCCGGCGCCGACATGGAACTGCTGGAGGACACTGCCAACAAGGGCGCGTCCCGCCCCCGCGGCAATGCCAGCCCCGAATTTGCCTTCACCATCGATGAGCCCGGGCTAGACCTCAGCGCGGCCTATCCCGGCCAGTTCGGCTATCTCTATGCCTGCCCCAAGCCCGTCATCGCCGCCATCAACGGCCCCTGCGCCGGCATCGGCCTGGTGCTGGCGCTCTACGCCGACCTGCGCTTCGCCGATCAGACGGCCAAGTTCACTACCGCCTTCGCCGCCCGCGGCCTGATCGCCGAGCATGGCATCGCCTGGTTGCTGCCGCGCCTGATCGGCGAGGCCAATGCGCTCGATCTGCTGCTCACGGCCCGCAAGTTCACCGGCACCGAAGCCGCCGCCATGGGGCTGGTCAACAAGGCACTGCCGGGCGACGCGCTGATGGAGCACGTCCAAGCCACCGCGCGGGTGCTGGCCAACGAGGTCTCGCCCCGCTCGCTGGCCATTATCAAGCGCCAGGTACGCGCCGCGCTCTCACAAAGCTTCAGGAAATCGCTGGCCATCGCCGACCGGCAGATGGAGCAAAGCTTCACCACCTTCGACTTCAAGGAGGGTGTGCGCAGCTTCATCGAGCGGCGGCCGCCGGCTTTCGAAGACCTTTCCTGAGCACCGCCCTGAGGGGTGCTTCGAGAACCACGCGCTGTTGACTAGGGAACAAAGCCCAACCTAACCTGACACCTGTCAGGCGTAATCACCAGCGGCGAGCAGGCCGCCTCAAAGGAGGAAAGCAGCGACCGAAGCATTCATGCGAGACCCCTACACACAGCACCGACGGCGCTAACCATGCAACGGCTCCGGACGAGTCCGGCAGCGTAGCTGTTCGGGCCCGTCCCGCGCGGCAAACGACAAACGGTTCTACACCAGCAAAACAAGCCGCGAGATAGCGAGCCACACAACTGGAGGAGGGAGAACAATGCGGAGCATTGGCTTTTGGCACGGGCTCGGGATTGCCGTCTCAGTTGCGGCAGCCTTGGTGTTCAGTTCCGTCAGCGCTGCCCAGAACAGCGACTTTCGATGGCCGCGACTGCTGGTCGTCGCCACCCCTGGCACGGCGAGCGGCAGCTTCGCCTCGACCAACGGCTGGACTCCGATCTTTCAGCAGCACAACGGCGCGACCGCGCGCGTGATCCCGGAGGACAGCGAGCTTATCCGCTACCAGCGCCTGATGGTGCAGCGAAACGTTCACATGAGCTCTGTGTCTGCAGCCGAGATGAGCTTCCAGATCCAGGGCATAGGCGCTTATGCCGCCGCCGAGCCGGTCGCCCAGCGGGTGCTCTGGCATCACAATGACACCCCCTGGGGCTACGTGGTCGCGGGCAATTCCCCGCTCCAGAGCGTCGAAGACATTAAGAAGGGTGGCATTCGCATCGCCAAGGGCGTGTGGTCGCCGCCCATGATCGCGGCCGTCACCGCCGCGCTGCCGGCCTATGTCGGCCTGTCGCCGGAAGAGGCCGAGAAGCTGATCCGCTACGTGCCCATCAGCAGCTACGCGGAAAACTGCCGTGCCGTGGTGGAGGGCAAGGTGGACATCGCCTACTGCGCCACCGTCAGCTCAGTCCTTTCGGAGATGGAAGGGGCGCCGGGCGGCATCCGCTGGCTCTCGCTGGACCTCGACAACAAGGCGGGCTGGGAAGCTTATCTGGAGCACCGCCCCATGGTCATCCCGACCAGGATCGACCTCGGGGTGCGCTCGGCGCACGGGGCGGTCGGCGTCACCTCAAACTTCCTCTACGCCGTGCCCGCGGACATGGACGTTGACTACGCCTACCACATGGCGAAATGGCTCCATACCGCCTACGACGAGTACAAAGACACCCACCCGCTGGCAGCCCGGATGTCGCTGGAGCACTTCCGCAACTACCTGGACCGCAGCCCACTGCCTGTTCACGAAGGAACGGTGAAATACCTGCGTGAGATCGGCGCCTGGACCGAGGAGGACGACGCCTGGAACAACCAAGCCATCGCCAAGATGGAACGCTGGCTGGAGGCGCGCAGGGCGGCCATGGAAGAGGCACGCAAGGCGCGGGTCAGGATCGATTTCCAGAATCCGGCTTACCTCGAGATCTTCGCCAAGCACACGCAGGGGCTGGAAGGCTTCCGGTCGCGGCTCTAGGCGACGCAGGCCATGACGACAGGCCGTGCTCACGCACGGCCTGCATCCCTCCGGAACGGATCGAGCGAGCGTACAGCCATGACCAGTACCACCCCTGCAGTCGAGGAAGCGCTGCCGCAGTCGGAAGTGACCCGGCTCGGCGCGCCGACATCCTGGCAAAGCATCGTTTTCGTCATTCTCTGTGTATGCGGCCTGGCCACCGGGGTCGCCTACCTCTTCGGCTTCACCTGGCGCGGCGCACCGCTGCTGGAGGCCCAGTATTACTGGATTTTCATCGGCTGTTTCATGGCCGCGGCCTTCATCGCCCTGCCGGCATTGCGCGGCCAGAATAGGATCCCCGTCTACGACATCGCCGCGGCCATCGTCGCTTTGGCGATCAGCCTGTATTTCTCCGGTCACGCCTGGGAAATCATTCAGGCCGGCTGGGCCAATACCGCCCTCGGCACCGTGATCTGGCTGCTGATGCTGGAGCTGGCGCGCCGCAGCGGCGGCCTGCCCTTCCTGCTCGTCGTGCTGCTGCTGGGCCTCTATCCCTTGGCCGCCGACCGCTTCCCCGGTCTGCTGATGGGGATTCCCTACGGCTTCGACGGCATGATCGCCGCCCACATTTTCCGCGCCGAAGGGATGATGGGCATCACCACCAAGATCGTGGCCGAGATCATCTTGGGCTTTCTCGTCTTCGCCGGTGTGCTGTTGGCAACCGGCGCCGGGGCCTTTTTCATCGATCTGGCCAACGCCTTCTTCGGCCGCTATCGCGGCGGACCGGCCAAGGTCTCGGCGGTAGCCAGCGCATTCTTCGGCAGCCTGTCCGGCTCGGTGTTCTCGAACATCGCCGGTACCGGCTCCATCACCATCCCGGCCATGAAGAAGGTCGGCTACCCGCCGCACTATGCGGCCGCCATCGAAGCCTGCGCCTCGACGGGCGGCGTCATCATGCCGCCGGTGATGGGAGCCATCGCCTTCGTCATGGCAATCACCATCGGGGTGGACTACGCAACGGTGCTGGTGGCCGCCATCATTCCCTCGCTACTGTACTACCTCGGGCTGCTGCTGCAGGTGGACGCCTACGCCGCCCGCACCGGCATCAAGGGCATGCCCAGCAGTGCGGTTCCGGCCGTCGGCCCGGTGCTCAAGCGCGGCTGGCCCTACTTGCTGGTCCTGGTGTTCCTGATCTGGGGCCTGCTCTACATGCGCTGGGAGTACTATGCACCCTGGTACGCTGCGGCCTTGATGATGGCCCTGTCCTTCCTGCGCCGCGAAACCCGGATGACGCCGACAAGGCTGTACCAGACCGTGCGCCAGATCGGTGTCCTGGTGACGCAGACGGCGGCCATCATCCTGCCCATCGCCTTCGTCGTCAGTGCTTTGACCATCACTGGCGTCACCGGGTCGGTCACGTCCGGGCTAGTCAGCCTCGGCGGCGGGAACCTCTATCTCATCATCCTGTTCGGCGCACTGGCCTGCTTCATCATGGGCATGGCGGGCCTGTCCATCGTCGCCTACATCTTCCTGGCCGTGACCATGGCACCAGCCATCATCCAGGTAGGCGGGCTGGACACGATCGCCGTGCATTTGTTCATCGTCTATTACGCCATGCTGTCGGCGATCACCCCGCCGGTCGCCCCGGCGGCCTTCCTCGCCGGCACCATTGCCGGCTCCAAGCCGATGCTGACTTCGTTCACGACCATGCGGCTTGGCATTGTCATCTATTTCGTGCCGTTGTTCTTCCTGTTCCAGCCGGCACTGGTCCTGCAGGGCGATCTGCTGCCGCTGCTTTATGTCTTGCCGTCCATCGTCATCGGGATTTGCCTGATCGCCGCCGGCCTCGAGGGCTGGCTGCTGGGGGTAGGAGCGGTCAGACCGGCGCTTCGGTTGCCACTGGCAGCTGCCGGGTTCGCTTTCAGCTTCCCCGGCCCACTCGCAACCCTGCTTGCCGGCATCGCCTGTGCGGCGCTGGTCGCCATCATCTGGCTGGACAATCGCCGGCAAGTGCCCATTCCTGCCAAGTGAGCGTGCGCTGGCGGCAGCTCGAAGAGCTGCCGCCAGCGGACAGGCTGCTGGAGCTAGGCCTGCCGGTGGCCACCGGCCCGGGGCGGCTGCACTGCCTCCTCGGCCAGCTGCTCAACCATGGCGGCCACGCCAGCAGCCACGGTCTGCAGCATGAGCTCGGCGTCGATCTCGCGCGTCAGCCAGTCGCGCATCGGCGCGAACGCTGCGAGAAAGCCGATCAGATTGGCCACGATTTCGGCCCTCTGATCATCCTCCGGCAGTCCGGTAAGCTTGCGCAGGCGGGCAGCCAATTCGTCGATGAGGGCACGATCCCGGGCCCGCATCGTGCGGCGGTCCTCCTTTTGCAGGTAGGGAACGCTGCGATAGGCCAGGATGGTGCCCTTGCGCTTGATGGTCCAGGCGTCGCGGAAAAAGGCCGCCAAATGCTCCTGCAGCGGAGCGTCAGGATTGCGATCCAGCCGCTCGACCAGCGACGGCACGTCAGGCCGGAACCAGAGCTTGTTTAGCAGCCGCCGCAGGATGTCGTTCTTGTTGGCGACATAGTCGTAAATGCTGCCCTGGTTGACGCCGGAACGGGCGCAGATGTCGCGTATGGTGGTGGAAGCGAAGCCTTTCTCGAGAAACAGCTCCAGCGCCGCCTCGCAGATCTGCTCGCGCCGCCGCTCCACCAGCTCCGGATCCTGCACGCCGTCGACCACGGCTTCCTGCAACACCACTGTCTTGCTCGCCGCATGAGTCGCCGGCTCGTCATCCAAGGCCATCGTCGTCCTCTCCAAGCCCTTAGCCCCCGCCGCCTGCGCCGGGAACACGCGCGGCTCGGCGGCCCTTGTCCGCCATTTTAGTCCGCCTGCGTCACACTGACAGACGTCAGCCGCACGGACGGGAAGATAGGAACCCCGCTGACGTGGCGCAAGTGCCTGGCACCGACGGGCCGCCGGGAAGACCTACCGCTTGCCGCAGCAGGGGCAGCGATGGCGGCCGCCGTTGGTGGGCAAAAATTGTAACCGGCCCCGAAGCTGTAGGCGTAGGCGCCGTCGTCGATATTGGACGACAGCTCGCTGGCACCGCGGAAACGAAATTGATACTCCATTTGGACGAACAGGAAGGCCGCCGGCTGGACGTAAAACTTGAGCCCCGCTTCCGGCCCGGCGAACAAAATGGTATCGACTTCGCTGCTGTCGCGCTTCTTGCCGTAGGCGATGCCAAAGCTGGCGCCGAGATAAGGCCGCCACTGCCCGCTGCCGAAGTGGTAGTCACTATAGAGCCGGGTAGCGCCGTCCCAGAACGTCGTCTCCTCGTTCTTGCTCCAGCTGAAGCTTTGCCGTATCCCGAATTCCAATCGCGGCGAGTAGTACCAGCCCAGTTCACCGGTGGCAGAAACGCTGCCGGCATCGAATTCACGGGAACTGCTGCCAGACCCCGACAGCGTCAGCTCCCGCAGGCCACGGCCGAACTGCGCCTGGCTGACCGTCGGCAGCAGGACCAGCAGAAGCGCTAAGACGGATACGATTCTCACGACCTCATCCTCTAAGACGAAATGCGGCGCTCGCTTTTGGATTTGCTTATCGTTCCTGCCCCGACACGAAGCGGCGGCAGGGTCGCTGCCGCGCCTCAGCGCAGCAGCAGCGGCGCATCGAAATGACGCAGCCTGCCCTCTCCAAGCGCTTCCCAATCGGGGCCGGGGAACTCGATAGCAGCGACGCCCGCCGTCGGCAGGTCGTCCAGACCGACCTGCGCCAACTCCCGCACCAGCTGGGTCATGCCCGGATTGTGCCCGATCAAGGCTATGGTCCTGCTATCGCCGCCGTAGCGCAAGAGCGCGTGGCGCAAGACATCGCTGCCGGCAAGATAAAGCTCCTGGTCGAGGAGCAGGGGAGGACGGCCAAGGTAAGAGGCCAGAATGGCCGCCGTGGCCTGTGCCCTAGGCGCTGCGCTGGCGATGATGCGCTCCGGCTGCCAGCCGAGCCCGGCCAGGCGTTCGGCGACGATGGCGACCTCACGCTCCCCGCCAGGGCTCAGCGGCCGGTCGAAATCCGACTGCCCCGGCCGCGCCGGCGCGGCATGGCCGTGCCGCATCAATATCAATTGTTTCATGTGGCTAGGATTCCGTTGACAAGAAACTCGCGCAACCCGTTCAGGAACATCTGCACGGCCATGACCACCAGCAGCATGCCCATCAACCGCTCCAGGGCTGCCAACCCCCGCTCGCCCAGGAAACGATAGCAATAGCCGGATGCCAATAGGATAAGCGCCGTCGCCAGCCATGCCAGCAGTAGCGCGATCAGCCAGTCCAGCACCCGCTCTGGCGCGGAGCGCACCAGCAGCAGCAGGGCGGCAACCGTGGAGGGACCGGCGATCAGAGGCACGGCCAGCGGCACCAGGAACGGTTCGCTGTCCAGCTCGTCAGCCAGCGCGCCGCCGCGGCGCTCCGGGAAGATCATACGCAAGGCGATGATGAATAGAATGACCCCGCCGGCGATGCTGATCGATTCCGGTTCCAGCCGCAGGAAATCCAGCACCACCTGCCCCGCCAGCAAGAACCCCACCAGCACCGCCAGCGCGAACAGCAACTCGCGCAGCAGCACCCGGCGTCGGCGCTCCGGCGGCACTCGCTGCAGCAAGGTCAGAAACACCGGGATGTTGCCGATGGGATCCAGAATCAGAAACAGCAGAAAGCCTGCCGCCCAGATGCTCATACTCAGACTGCTCCCTGCCCGACGGACCGGGCGCCCCTCGCCTCAAAGCTGGCGCAGTGCCCGATAGCGCCAGTACTGGATGAGCAGGAAACCGAACAGCATCCCGCCCAGGTGCGCGAAATGGGCTATCCCCGTCATGGTGCCGGTAATGCCCGCATACAGCTCGAACGCGCCGTACAAGATCACGAACCATTTGGCTCGGATGGGAATGGGCGGGAACAGCAGCATGATGCGCTGGTTAGGGAACATCATGCCAAAGGCCAGCAGCAGGCCGAACACGCCACCGGACGCGCCGATGGTCGGGTAAGGCCCGGTTTCCGCCACGGTCATGCTGGCCACCAGCAGCTGCACCGCCCCGGCCCCGATGACGCAGACGAAGTAGTAGACCGCGAACATCCGCGCCCCCCACAGCCGCTCGATCTGGGTGCCGAACATCCACAGCGCAAACATGTTGGTGAACAAGTGCAGCAGTCCGCCATGGAGGAAGGAGTAGGTGACGAGCTGCCAGAGCCGGAAGTCGGGCACCTGCAGCAATCCCAGCATGCGTGCTGCCGTATCCGGCACGTGCAGCGGCCAGAGCGCGAAGTTGGCGATCAGCCACTGTGCCCGCAGCGGCAGGATCAAAAACAGCAAGCCATTGATGAACAAAAGGCTGGATACGACCGGGGTCGACAGGGAGGGGCGCGCCGGCGGATGGTAGTGCATGCGATCTCCGTTGGCTTCGAGAGAAGAATCGCAAAACCCTTGGCGACCGTTGGTCCAAGCCCGGGCCAACCGGCCGCAGCGGCAGTTTTGCGCCTCATCTACCATACCGCAAAGGCTTGGGATCGGCGGCAGTTTCGGCAAGCAATCGGGCAAGGCTTTCGCGGCGGCGGACCTTATTCCTCATACCGCTCGAAGAAGGCGCTGCCGTCGTCACGGTGACGCAGCCGGATGCGAAACAGGCGTCGTAGCACTTGCTGTCCGCGCCGATCGGCGCCCTGCTGCCGGCCCTGCCTGGCACGGCGCGCCGGCGCGTCTCGGCGGCCGCCTGCAGCGGCATCGGTCTTGGATCCCATGCCAACCTCACGCAATCCCATGCCCCGGCCAAGCGAGGCAAGAATCGCGCCAGCCGCGCTTGCCAGCGCCTGGCACGGGCAAATTGCATGCCCACGGGCAGGAATTGCGGCTGCCGGGCAACGCCCGACTGTCGCCTCCAGGACACGAATCCCGGCAAGAAACCAGCAAGACCTTGTTATTTCAGTATTTCATGTCGTCGTCAATAAGCAACGCTAGGCATCTGTCGCGATTTGCGTCAACGGCCCGCCGCCCCAACCTGGCGGAAAGAGGCTTTCATGGGGAGACGACAACGATGGTCGAGAAAATGAACTGGTCACAGGTCAGGCAGCGGATCGACAACGGCGAGACCGGCGACAAGGTGAAGCATCCCGACCCGGCGGCAGCCCCGCTTGGCACCGACGAGGAGGCCGGCGGCGCCCGCACCTCCGAAGAGGACATCGCGCGCGCAGAAGGACGGCACGGATCCCGCGCCCCGGGCGAGCGTCCCGGCGCCGCTCCGTCCGGCGAATGAGTGGATTCAGCGACTGTAATAGCGCCGCTGCCGGGGCAGTGTCATCAGCCACTTCGGCCGCAACGCCGCCACTGCGGCAACCGCACCGGCATTGAGCAGCGACTCTTGCAGCAGCGCCAGCCGGCCCATGGCAGCAGCGACAATGGACCCCAGCACGGTGCAGATGGCGAGATAGCCAACGACGCTGTGCGGTAGCATCCGCCTGGTCAAGCGCCACACCCAGTGGGTAACACCAATGGGAACCACTGCCAGGAGCAAGCCGGAGAGCCCGGCCGTTTGCCAGGGCTCGACCCCGGCAAACGCCGTCCCGAACACCGGGAACAACGATCCCACCATGGCCTGGCGCCATCCGACCAACAACGTCAATGCAGTCATGCCCAGCAGGTGGGCGCCGGGACCGGGCAGCACGCTGCCGCCCGCCAGCCACAGCGCCATGACCGCGACCGCGCTGGCGAAGAACACGTGCAGCTTTTGCACATCGCAACGCAGCCGCCAGTGCTCAAGGCCCGACCAGGCCCAGCCGACCAACGCCCCGTAGGCGACGAAGCCGGCGAGCAGCCAGGGGATGGGCAAGAGCTCCTGCCATGCAGCCATGACCGGGCGACCGTCCTTGAGTAGCAGCCGCAAGGGCTAGGGATGTCTGCAGAAATTGGTGGCGCCGACTCGGCCGCACAAGCCGGCTTGGCTTGCCTGGGAAGCGCTTACGGCAACTCCTCGTCCTGCGGCGGCAGCTGGATATAGCAGCCCTGGTGCAGCAGATGGCGCATCACCGCCACGGCCTCCGCCCTGGCCAGCCGCCGCTGCGGCGTCAGCACCAGGTCCATGACGTGCTCCAGCCGCCCCAGGGACTGCAGGACGGCAGCCGGGACAGCACCGAAGTCGTCCTTGACCGGCACGAACAGATAGGTATCAGGCTTGCGCCGCCCTTTGTAGATCGCACAGAGCATGAACGCCCTCTTTGCCTTGCCTCGACGGATGCCGGACTCGGAAGCCCGGCCGCAGGGCAGACCATAGACGCCCCGCGCCGGTCAGACAAGCGCCAGAGAGCGGCTCGGCCGCGGCCGCCGCCCCGAGACGGCGAGGGCGGCAAGCCGCGGCGCGGCAACTCAGTGACGTTGGCTGTGCTGCCCTCCCGGCTCGGAGATGTGCCGCAGCATCTCGTCGGTCAAAGGCGCCCGCCCCAAGACCCTGGCAATGTCAGCCTGCGACAGCATGCCGACCGGCTGATCCTGTTCGTCGCACACCATGAGACGGCGGATTTGCTGTTCTTCCATGATGTTGGCCGCGGTCTCCAGATCGTCGTTCTGGTAGCAGGAAATCACGTCCCGGCTCATGAACTGGGACACCTCGCTTCCAGCGTCGACGCCGGCGGCAACGGCGCGCACGGTGATGTCCCGATCGGTGATGATGCCGATCACCTGCCCACTGTCGTCGCTGACGAACAGGGCGCCGATATCCTGGTCGCGCATGCGCTGCGCCGCCGCCTGCAGGCTCTCGCCGGCTCCGATGGTCTCGCACCCCAGTGTCATCACTTCGCTTACTTGCATGATTCCGCTCCTCGTCTGCTGGGTTCATCACTTGCATTGCTTTCTTAGGAAGTTCTAATTCGGGGTGCTGCCGGCCGGCCGCAAGCCCATGGCTTGCAAACGCGGCGGTCCTCCCACATCCAGGAATCGCTGTCAGGCTGCGCCTGGCGCCGTCACGAGGGAGTCGCCATGAGGATGCGCCTGTCGAACCGCACGGCCTCGCTGGCCCGCCTTGCCAAGCTGCGGCCCGTCAACGTTGGCGCCCGGGAGCGCTGGGTATCGATTGCCGGCGGCGGTCTCGCGCTGGCCTTCGGACTGCGGCGACGCGGCTGGGCCGGCGGCCTGCTGAGTTGGCTGGGCAGCTATCTGCTGCTGCGCGGGTTGAGCGGTCGCTGCCTGCTGTACCGGACGTTGGGAGTGACGTCGGCTAGGGCGAACGACGGCGGCCTATGGGGACACTACACAGTCCACGTGCACGAACGGATCCAGGTTCGGCTGCCGCGGGAGGCCGTCTACCGGGCGTGGCGCAACCTGGAACTGCTGCCGCAGGTCATGCGCCACCTCCGCGTCGTCCGTGTCGACGGTAACCGCTCGCACTGGCAGGCCCGGATGCCGCCGGGCTTGCGGGCCCGGTGGGAGGCGCAAATCGTCCAGGACACGCCGCACGCGCGCCTGGTCTGGCGCTCCACGCCCAGCTCTCGTATCGAAAACCGGGGCGAGGTCAGATTCCGCCCGAGCGTCCCCGATGCCACGGAGATCGACATCGACCTGTACTACCGGCTCCCTGGAGGCATGCTGGCTCGGCTGCTGGCGCTCCCCTTCGGGAGCCTGTCGGCCCGGCTGATCCGCCAGGATCTGGAGCGCTTCCAGGAGTTCCTGGAAACCAGGGAAGCGCCCAGCGAGGTGCACGACCAAGGGCTGGGGCGGGAGGAGGCCATGCCGCGTCACGGCTGACCTGCCTACCGAGCGGGCGAGTTGGCAAACCAGCGCCGCAACCCAATTGTTTTCCCCGACGGCCAGCGAGCCGCCAGCGGCGGCATCTGTCGCGGCTCATGGTCTGCGGCTTGATGGGGCTGACAATCATGGAAAAAGGAGGCGGCCAATGAAGCTGCCGGGCACCCTGCGTGTGCTGCGGCTGGGAGGCTTGTTGCTCGCGGCTGTCCCGGGGCTGGCGGCAGCGTTCACCTTCGCCGATGTCACGGCCAGGGCGCAGCAGCTGGCAGCAAGACCCTACCAACCTCCGGCGCCGATTCCGCAATGGCTGCACGAGCTCAGTTACGACCAGTGGCGCGACATCCGGTTCAGGCCCGCGCACGCGCTTTGGCGCGGCGAGGGCCTGCCGTTCGAGGTGCAGTTCTTCCACCCCGGCCTCTACTACGACCGCAGCGTCGTGGTGCGCGTGATAGAGCCCGGCCAGGTGCGGCCGCTCCCCTTTGCCAGCGATCATTTCGACTACGGCAAGAATGCCGTCCCGGAGGCCGTTCCACCCGATCTCGGCTTCGCTGGGCTGCGCATCCATGCGCCCATCAAGACTCCCGATTACTACGACGAGGTCGCGGTGTTCCTAGGCGCCAGCTATTTCCGCGCCGTGGGAGCGGACAACGTCTACGGACTTTCCGCTCGCGGCCTGGCCATCGATACCGCCGAATCCGGCGGTGAGGAGTTTCCCTGGTTCCGCGAGTTCTGGCTGGTCAGGCCAGAACCGCAGGACCGCCAGCTGACGCTGTATGCCCTGCTCGACAGCCCCAGTCTCGCCGGCGCCTACCGGTTTGTCATCACCCCCGGCAAGGCCACCGTCATGGACGTCGACAGCGTCCTCTTCCCCCGCCGCGCCATCGGCAAGCTGGGCATCGCGCCGCTCACCAGCATGTTCTTCTACGGCGAGAATCGCAGCCAGCGGCCGGTCAACGATTATCGCCCTGAGGTGCACGATTCCGACGGGCTGGCCATCGTCATGGCGGACGGCGAGCGGCTGTGGCGCCCGCTGCACAATCCCGCTCGGCTGGCCCTCAACAGCTTCGCCGCCGCCAATCCGGCCGGCTTCGGCCTGCTGCAGCGGGACACGGCGTTCGACCATTACCTGGACCTGGAGGCCCGCTACGAGCTGCGCCCCAGCGCCTGGGTGGAGCCACGGGGAGAGTGGGGCGAAGGCCGGGTTGAGCTGATCCAGATCCCCTCGCCCAACGAACTCAACGACAACATCGTCGCCTTCTGGGTGCCCGCAGCCGAGATCGCTCCCGACCGTTCGCTGGCCTATGCCTATCGGTTGCGCTGGTTCTCGTTCGATCCGCGGCAGGAGCCGGCCGGGCATGCGGTCGCCACCCGGATCGACAACCACCATGCCGCCAGGGGCGAAGATGACGGCATAACCCGCTTCATGATCGAGTTCGAGGGAGCCGCGCTGCGGGAACTGCCGCCCGACGCCGAAGTGGAGGCCGTCATCGATGTCACCCCGGAGGGCAGGCTGCTGGAGGCCCAGGTGATGAAAAACCCGGTCACCGGAGGCTGGCGCCTGGTGTTCCAGCTTGACAACGGCAAAGCCAACCCCATCAGGCTCATGCTGGAGACGGAGCAGGTCCAGCCCATCGAGCTGCGCGCCTTTCTGCGCAGCGGCGAGGATACCTTGACCGAAACCTGGAGTTATACCTATCGACCGTAGGATCACGATGAGGCAGCAACCCGCCAGCGGCGGGCGCAGCCGAGCCACGACCGCAGCCAAACGGCGCCTGCTACAGTACCTGCAGGCCCTGGGCTGCCCGCCCGCTGAACGCGAGCGGCTGGCCGAGCTGGCCCTGGCCAAGGCAGCCGGCACCACCGCCCCCCTGGCGGCCGCCCTGGCGACGCTACAGAAGTTGCTGCCGGCCGAGGTGCTGCCGCGGCCGCTGCCGCCGCGGCGCCAGTCCATGGTCCCCGAACCACTCAAGCGCGGGCTGCAGGGGCAGCCGTTGCTGACTCGCTGGCGGAGACGCTGCCGCCTCCTGCGCCTTCTTCGACCGGCGAGAGGCTAACATGCGCCGGCGGGAATTCAGGCACGAGCCGTGGAGCCGCCGGGCAGCAACCCGCCGCAGCCTGTTCCTGCTGCTCATCCTGGCACCTACCCTAATCAGCAGCGGCTACATGGCCGATGTGCTGCCGCACAAGGGCACCACGCCGCTGGAGCTGGCCATCGTAGTGGTCTTCGCCGCCCTGTTCGCCTGGATCTCCATCGGCTTCTGGACCGCCATGCTGGGCTTCTACACCCTGGTGCGTCGCACCGACCGCTTTGCCATCACGCAAGGGCGCTGGATCGACGGACGCGCTGCCATCAAGCCCGCCATCCGCACAGCCATTCTCATCCCTATCTACAACGAGAATGTGCCGGAAGTGTTCGCCCGCATCCGGGCCACCTTCGATTCGTTGCGCGCCACGGGCCAGCTGGAGCGCTTCGCGTTCTTCATCCTCAGCGACAGCGATGATCCCGACCAGTGGGTGGAGGAGGAGATGGCCTGGGCCAGGCTGCGTGCGCAGACTGGTTACGCCGACATCTACTACCGACGGCGGCGCAACAACATCAAGCGCAAGAGCGGCAACATCGCCGATTTCTGCCGCCGCTGGGGGAGCGCCTTCCGCTACATGGTGGTGCTGGACGCCGACAGCATCATGAGCGGGGCGACCCTGGTGCGCATGGTGCAAATCATGGAACGGCGACGCGACGTCGGCATCCTGCAAACCGCCCCCATGTGCGTCAATCGGGAAACCCTGCTGGCCCGGGTGCAGCAGTTCGCCAACCGCTTGTACGGCCCGATGTTCGCTGCCGGATTGCACTTCTGGCAGCTGGGCGACGCCCAGTTCTGGGGCCACAACGCCATCATCCGCATCGAGCCCTTCGTCAAGCACTGCGCCCTGCCGCGCCTGCCGGGCCGGCCGCCGCTGGGCGGCGACATCCTGTCGCACGATTTCGTCGAGGCCGCTCTGATGCGTCGCGCCGGTTATGGCGTCTGGTTGGCCTACGACCTGGGAGGCAGCTACGAAGAAGTGCCGCCGACCCTGCTGGACGAGCTCAAGCGCGACCGCCGCTGGTGCCAAGGCAACATGCAGCACATGCGGCTGCTGTTCACCCGCGGGCTGTTCCCGGCCCACCGCGCCCTGTTCCTCAACGGCGCTATGACCTACGTCTCGGCGCTGCTGTGGTTCCTGCTGCTCACCCTGAGCACTGCCGCCGCGCTGCTGGAAGCCCTGCGACCGCCGGCCTACTTCGGCCCCGAGCCCGGCCTGTTCCCCAACTGGCCAGTCTGGCATCCCCAGTGGGCTCTCACCTTGCTCGTGTCGACCGCCGTCGTGCTGTTCCTGCCCAAGCTGTTCAGCATCCTGCTGGTGCTGCTACAGAGGCGTGGCAGCGAGTTCGGCGGCACAGCGCGCCTGCTGGCGGGCGTAGCCGGCGAAATCGTAGTCTCCACCCTGCTAGCCCCAGTCCGCATGCTGTTCCACAACAAGTTCATCTTCATCACCTTGCTGGGCGGTCAGATTGGCTGGAGCTCCCAGAACCGCAGCGATGCCGCCACCAGCTGGTCGGAAGCCTGGCGCTTCCACGGCGGCGGCAGCCTGCTGGCGGCCGCCTGGGGCGCCGTAGTTTATCTGGTCAACCCGGGATTCTTCTGGTGGCTCAGCCCCATCCTGATCGCCCTGCTGCTGGCGGTTCCGCTGTCGGTGCTAACCAGCCGGCCTGAGCTGGGCCGCACCGCTCGCAAGCTGGGGCTGTTCCTGACCCCGGAGGAGGTCGCGCCGCCGCCCGAACTGTGCGCCTTCCGCGCCCATCTCACCGACAGTCGCGCCCAGGCCACGGCGCCGCCAGGCTGCGTGCGGGCCGTGACCGATCCGCGCACGCATCGGCTGCATCTAGCGCAGATCGGGCAACCGCGGCGGCTCAAGCCCGAGATCCGGCGACGCCGTCAAGTGCTGGTGGCCCGCGCGCTGCAGGACGGCCCGGAGGCGCTAAGCGCACGCGATAAGCTGGAGCTGCTGCAGGACCCGGCCAGCCTGCAAGCCCTGCATCTGAGCGTCTGGCAGCTGCCGGAAGAACAGTCGGCGCGGCATTGGGGTCTGCCGCGGCTGGAAGCGGTCACGGCGATTTAGCGGCCAGGCTGCCGTTTTCTGAAAGGATTTTGCGGCAAAAAAAAGACGCTGATACGAGGTATCAGCGTCTTAATTTCAGCCGGCAAGTTCGTTGGTATTGCGCTTAAGCGGCTTGCCGCCCCTACCGGCCAACGCAAGCAACTTTAATCCTTTCCGCTGGCGCTGCCTCTGAACTGTATCACGCTTTCACCGATTTGCCATTTTTGCTTCCTGCAATTTCTTGACGATGGCCAGCTGCTGCTGGGCGATGGCATAACGGCGGGCAGCGGTCAAGTTTTGCAGCGCCATGGCCGCCTGCTGCAACTCCCGCAAGGCCGTCGGTTCCAGCCCCAGCAGCGCTTGGCGGGCCGAATCGTAATCCCGCCGTAGACAGGCCTGCAGCGCCGCCGACGCGATCTGGTCCATGCATCCTCCCGATGTCTTCGTCTTCTTCCTTGAAGGCCCCCCTTTGACAGTGTAGCCCGCCGAAACCGGGAAGCGCGGGCGGCTCATCCCGTGCTGCCAAGGTCCTTCCCGAGGTCGTAGCGCCAGTACATGCCGACCCGCCAGGCTTCGGTCTCCTCGCCGATGGCCGGATCGCGCACGCTGCGGTCGATGTCGACGCCGAAGCTGTGCTTGCCGCGCCGGACCTCATAGCTGAGCGCCACCCGCCGGGTCTCGACGTCCTGGCCCGGATCATCCGCGTCCAGCTCCGTCTGGCCGAGCTCCAGCGCCAGCCGTTCGTTGGCGCTGGTGGCAGTCACGACCAACGTCGGACCGGCGCTGAATTCGTCCTCGCCGGCGTCGACCTCGGTCAAGCTCACGCCCGGCGCCAGCGTCAAATCCAGCCCGCCGAGCTTCAGCCTGGCAGAGTGGCCGGCGGAAAATCGCCGGGTCCTGCGCTCGAGGCCGGACTGATTCAAGTCGTCCACGGTGGCGACCGAGCCGCTCAGGCGGGTCTGATGACTGGAGTTGTGGTTGAAGACAATGCTACCGTCGACGGTCCTGGCCTGCTGGTCGACGGCGCCGCTCTCGCTCTCGCGCTGCTGGACGTTGAGGCTCAAGCGGCCGGTCAGCCGCTGCGGATCGCCCGGCAACAGCGGAGCGCTAAGGTCCAAGGCAGCGCTATCGGTCGTCAGCGGGTCATGGCTGGATAGCTGCGTCCGGCTGCGCTGCAGGCGACCGCGCAGGCTTACGTGCTGCTTCACCCGAACGCCCCCCTCAGCCAGCATGGACTCGCTGTCGGCCAGCGCGCTGCCGCCGCTGGGGCGGAAATCACGGCCGTAGCGCTCATAGCGCAAGCGGTAGTCGAGCGGCCTGGTTTGGCTGCGACCGCTGAGCTCGGTGAAGTAGCCGATCCCGCTGCGACGGCGCTGATCCGCCGGCAAGTGACGGGTAGCGGCCGACTCACCATGGAAGTAAGCCAGCTCGCTGCGCAGGTTGAGATCCTGGCCAGCTACGTCGAAACTGCGCTGCGCGGTCATGCTGGCGGTCCACTGGTCGAGCCGCGGCTGCCTGCCTTCTGCCTTTTCGCTGTGCTCGACCAGATAGAAGCTGTAGCTGCCCAGGGTCCGGTCCTGCATGCCCAGGCTAAAACCGCGATAAAGGTTGGCGGCAAAATCGAGGTCGCGCCATTCCTGACCGTTGCTGCCGACCACCGCGCTCACCCAGTAGTTGCGGCCAGCGACACCGCTGTTGGGGCGCAGCGTGAGCCGACCGGCCTTGAGGGTGCGGTTCAGGGTCAGATCGGAGAAGTGGACGTTCTGGTCGCCGATGTCCACCCGGAACGGCAGGGCAGCCGTGGTATTGTCGTAGGACATCCGCAGCACCTCCGGCACCAGGCCGGTGAAGCGGCTGCGGTAGGGCGAATCGGTGAGCGCGCCGGAGAAGTCGAAGCGCCAGACCTCGCCCGGCCGGCTGCTGCCGGTCACGCTCAGATCCAGCTCGTGGGAGAAGAACGTGCCTTCCTCGGCATAGGGGCTGTAGCGCTCGTTGCCATCGACCTGATAGGTGTCCACCCGCAGCGTGCTGGAACCGTTGAGCTGCCAAGCAGCGTCAACCGGCAGCGCCAGCAGAACGGCGCTCAACGGCAACAGGGCCTGCCCGAGGCGCCGCTGGCTCACCGCGGTACCTCGCGGGTGATGCGCAGGATATACTCCGCCGTGCCTTCGCGCCGCTGCAGCCCCTGCCCGGGCTGCTCCCATTCCGCCTGCGCCCGCACCCGCACCGACACCAGACTGGTCAGGGTTCCCGCGCCGCGCTGCTGCTCGAGAACCTGCACCGGACCGATGGCCAGAATGCGCAGGCGAGCGGTCGCCGGCACGTCGAAAGTCAGCGCTGCCAGCAGCTGGTCTCGGCCGGCGAAGTCCGCCGCCAGCCAGTGACCGAGCTCGGGCGTGTTCCAGGCCGTCAGGATCTGCTCGATGGCCTGCCGGGCTAGCCGCGCTTCCGGCGGGGGAGTTTGCGCCAGGCCCGCATTCGCCCACAGCAGGGCGGCCGCAACCAGTGCGGTCAACCAGCGTCGCATGGCTAGCGTCCGGCGGGGGCGGCGCCGAGGGGCTGCGCGCGATCGAAGAAATCGACCCCCCGCAGGGGCTCGACACGAACCAAGGCAGCTTCGACCCGGGCGCAATCAGGAAGGGCGAAGATGGCGTCTTCCAGGGCAGCGACGACCGCTGCCCACTCGGCAGCGTCGGCCCGGTAATGGCGATGGAGTGCGATCAGCCGCTCGCAGTCGGCTGCCGCCACGGCGGCGGCTACCGATTCCGGCAGCGGGGACGGCGCATTTGTGGGGTTGTTGTCAGCCGCCAGGGCTGCCAGAGGAAAGATGGCAAGCAGCCGGATGCAGCATTTGCTGAACGGTTTCACCGGCTCTGTCTCCTGACTGGGGCCCGGCGCGAGGAGCCGGGCGAGGTCAGGAGACAGTCTAGGAAGGCGGGTGGCGGTGCGACGCCGGCCAGGTCACAGTTTCGGCAATCCGCTTGTGACCTCGTTCACGCCATGGCCGGTTGGGCGTCTTCCGCCGCAATGCTCTGGAACAACTCCTCCTCTTGCGCGAAATGCAGCCGCAAAATGGCGGCCAGGCTATGGAGGATGCGGCGCAGCTCGACCAGCTCGACCTCCGCCAGCGGTCCCTCCGGCAGGTCCTCGACGAGGCGGCTGAACAGCCGCGCCAGATGGAAGATCTCGCGGTGGGTGCGGCTCATCGCTCCCAGCGGATCGAAGCCACTGAGGAGCTCGGCCAGCCGCGGATACAGCACTTCCTCGTCTTCCCGCTCGTGCGGCAGCAACTGCTCTCGCAGCAGCACGTCGAGAGCCATCAGCTCGTCCCGCGCCACCTCGGGAGCGGGGCCGGCGATCACGGCAGCGACGGCATCGACCCGATCCAGCACCGGCAGCAGCTGCTGATGCTCGCGATACAGGTGCTCCACCACATCAGCCGGCAGGCGCGGCCGGCGGCGTCCATCCGGTCCGGGCCGCAGCGCCCGCAGGGCATTGAGGATGGCGATTACGTCGATGGCTTCCTGCAGCAGCGCGCCGGCAACCGGCGTCAGCCAGCCGGCAGCGGCGCACAGCATGCCTGCGACCGCCAGCGACATGCCGACGGTGACACTTTGCAGAGCGATCCGTCGGCCGCGGCGAGCGATGACTAGCGCCTCCGGCAGCCGATCCAGCCGATCCACCAGCAGCACCACGTCGGCCGCCTCGGCCGAGGCGGCGGCGCCCCGCGCACCCATGGCGACCCCAACATGGGCGGCAGCCAAGGCTGGCGCGGCGTTAATGCCATCGCCGACCATGATGGTCACGCCACGAGCTCGCTCGGCCCGTACCGCCGCCACCTTTTCCGCCGGCGAGCGTTCCGCCAGCACCGCGTCGATACCCAAGGCGCCGGCGATGGTCTCGGCCACGTCCTGCCTGTCGCCGCTCACCATGACGGTGCGGCGGATGCCGGCACGATGCAGGCTGCGCAGCGTGCGCGGCGTCTCCAGGCGGATCTGGTCGGCCAGCAGCAGAGCGCCGGCAGGCTGGCCGTCGATGGCGACGAACGCCCCCGAGCAGCCCTGGTAGGACATGCGCCGCAGCACCTGCCGCAGCCAGTCACCTTCCAATCCCAGGTAGTCGGCCTGTCCGACCCGCACCCGCCGGCCGGCGACGATACCGTCCACTCCCGCGCCCGGCACCTCACTGACCTTGGCCGGCATCTCCAGCCGCAAGTCCCGCCGTCGGGCCTCGGCGACGATGGCCTGCGCCGTGACATGCTGCGACACCTGATCCACCGATGCCGCCAGCCGCAGCACTTCCTCGGGCTCCTCGCCGCCGGCCGGGACGATCTCCACCAGCCGCGCCTTGCCCGTGGTCAGCGTGCCGGTCTTGTCGAACATCATCACTTCCGCCTGCGCCAGCAGCTCCAGGGCGCCACCGCTTTTCACCAGGATGCCGCGCCGGGCAGCCTGCGAGGTGGCGGAAACCAGCGCGATGGGCACCGCCAAAATCAGCGGACAGGGAGTGGCGACCACTAGCACCGCCAGTGCCCGCACCGCATCGCCCGACCACCACCAGGCAGCGCCGGCCAGGAGCAGGGTCAGCGGGATGAACAGCAAGGCGTAGCGGTCGGCCAGGCGGGTGAAGGGTGCCTTGGCTTCCTGGGCCTGCTCCGCCAGGCGCACGATGCCGGCATAAGTGCTGCTGGCAGCGTCAGCGAGCGCGCGCATCTCCAACGCCTCCCCGGCGTTGACCACGCCGCTGGACAGGCGCTCGCCGCGCTGGCGGCTCACCGGCATCGCCTCACCGGTGAGGGCGGACTCATCCAGCAGCGCAGTGTCCGACAACAGCAGCCCGTCCACCGGCAGCACCTCGCCCGGGCGCACCAGCAGTCGGTCCCCGGGCCGCACCTGGGCGACCGGGATCTCGACCAGCTCGCCGTCCTCGAAACGGTGGGTAATGCGTGGCGCGCGCGCCAGCAGCGCCGACAGCTCGCGGCGAGCCCGGCCGGCAGCGTATTCCTCCAGCGCCCGGCCGCTGGCCAGCATGACCGCGATCACTGCCCCAGCCAGGTATTCCTGCAGCAGCACAGCGCCGGCGATGGCCAGCAGCGCCAGCAGGTCGATGCCGGCTTCACGCCTAGCCAGGGTTCGCACGGTCTCAACCGCAAGAATAGCCAGCATGAGCAGGGACACCGCCAGCCAGGCGCCATTCTGCAGAGCCGTGTTGCCAAGCAGCCAACCCAAGGCACCGGTGGCCAGGGCCGTCAGGCAAACTGCGAACAGGGTGAAGTGGTATCGATTAGCAGTCACCGCGTGCAACCCTCCTGGCGCGCCCGCGCACGCATTCCCGCTGCGGTTCACCAGCCCGACCATCGCCGCTAGGCATCGGCTTGCCATGGTTGAAAAACCGCCGCCGCCGCAAGGCTACGCGTATACTATCGGCGCCGACACCCTAACCGTCCACTCTTCGGAACTGGAAGCGCCGATGCTGACTGCCTTCACTCTCACCAACGGGATCCTGGAACAGGTCAACGACAACGAGCCGGCAGATCTGGAGCAGGCCATCTGGATCGATCTTACCAACCCCGATGAGACCGAACGCCAGCGCGTCCGCGCCATGTACCAGCAGCAGCTGCCGGCGGTGGAAGAGATGGAGGAAATCGAGGCCAGCGCCCGCTCCTACGAGGACGAGAATGGCCTGCACATTCATTCGCTGTTCCTGCAGGAGGTCGACGGCCGCACCACCAACGTCACCGCCGCCTTCACCCTCAGCGGCGATCGCCTGTTCACTCTGCACGAGCACAGTCTGGCGGTGTTCCGCCTGGTGCGCCTGCGTGCCCGGCGCGAGCCCGGGCTGGTCACCGACGCGGTGTCCCTGCTGCTGGCCCTGTTCGAAACCAAGGTCGAAAACCTGGCCGACCGGCTGGAGCGAGTGCACACCAAGCTGGAGGCGGTCAGCGAGATGGTGCTGGCGGAAAAGAACGCCGACATGGAAGAGGCCATCGACGAGCTGACCCGGCAGGAGGACATCAACGGGAAGGTGCGGCTATGCCTGATGGACACCCAGCGCGCCCTCACCTTCTTGCTTCGGCGCGGCCATTTCGACGCCGAGCAGCGCGATTGGGTGCGGGAGATCCTGCGCGACGTCGACTCGCTGCTGCCGCACAACACCTTCCTGTTCGAAAAGGTGAACTTCCTGATGAACGCGGCGATGGGCTTCATCAACATCGAGCAAAGTCAAACCATCAAGATCTTCTCCATCGCCGCGGTGGTATTCCTGCCGCCGACCGTGATCGCCAGCATCTACGGCATGAACTTTCGCTACATGCCCGAGCTGGACTGGCTGTTCGGCTATCCGCTGGCGCTGCTGCTGATGGCCATGTCAGGCGTAGCCCCCTATCTCTACTTCAAGCGCAAAGGCTGGCTGTAGCGCACGGCGGGTCGACCGCGGCAGGGAGCAAAAGGCCGCGGCAGCGGCTAAAGTTATGGAAGGATGGCGGCCGCAGACAAGGCGGCCGCCCGGGTCAAGCGGCAAGTTCGGTCCGGGCAGACACCATGCGCAGGCTAGACTATCGCATCAACGCCGACGACGCCCGCTCCCTGCAGCTCTACTGCTGGCTGCCGCAGGCCGCGCCGCGGGCCACCATCCAGCTGATTCATGGCATCTCCGAACATGCCGCCCGCTACCACGAGCTAGCCACCGTGCTGGCCGAGGCCGGCTATGCGGTCTACGCTCACGACCAGCGCGGCCACGGCCGCACCGCCGAGTCTTCCACCGCGCTCGGTTACGTGGCTCCCAGCGGCGGCTGGCACCGCCTGCTGGGCGACGTGATGACGGTCTACTGCCATCTCTCCGAGCGACACCCGAACCTGCCGCGCATCCTGCTGGGCCACAGCATGGGATCGCTGCTGGCGCAGCACTTCGCCATCGAGCACGGCGCGCTGCTGGATGGCCTGGTGCTGAGCGCCACCACCTTCCGTACCGACCCGCTGCCGGCCTTCGGCGCCTGGCTGGCCAGCCAGATGATCCGTTGGCGCGGCGCTTCCCATCGCAGCGTGTTGCTGGATTTCCTAACCGTCGGCGTGCTGCGCCTGATGGTTCGCAAGCGCCGCACGCCCTTCGATTGGCTCAGCCGTGATCCGGCCGTCGTCGATGCCTACATCGCCGACCCGCTCTGCGGCAATGTGCCCTCGGTGGCGCTCTGGCGCGCTGTCTATGAAGGCGTGCGCTTCATAGCCCGGCGCGAGCACCAGGCCAGAATCCCACGCTTCCTGCCCATTCTGCTGCTGGCCGGCGGCGCCGATCCACTCAGCGGAGGCGGCCGCAGCGTCAGCCGCCTGGCCGAGCGCTACCGCTCCCTCGGTATTGCTGACGTGACCTGCCGCATCTACCCCGGCGCCCGGCACGAGATTTTCAACGAAATCAACCGCAGCGAAGTCCATGCCGATCTGCTCGACTGGCTGGACCTGCGGCTAAACCAGGCAGCCGCGCCGGAACGAACCGGCACGGAGTGAGCCGGCCCTGCTGCCGCTTGCGGTAGCATCGCTGCGCACTGATACTTGTGCCTCGTTGGTCGCTAGGCGGGCAAGCCCCGCGGTTGCCAGAGGAGAATGGTCGTGCCGTCATCCCACAGCCCCCAGAACGCAAGCCAGGACAGGATCGCCGTCGTCGGCGGCCTGCGCACGCCTTTCGCGCGTCAGTTGACCGCGTTCAAGGACACCAGCGCCATCGAGCTTGGCGCCATGGTGGTCAGCGAGCTGGTGACACGGCTGGACATCGACCCGCAGCTGATCGACCGCGTGGTCTATGGCCAGGTCGGCATCCTGCCGGAAGCGCCCAATGTCGCCCGTGAAGTGGTTCTCGCCGCCGGACTGCCGCCAACCACCGATGCCTACAGCGTCTCCCGCGCCTGTGCCACCAGCTTCCAGGCCACTGCCGACATCGCCAATGCCATCCGACTGGGCGACATCGAGATCGGCATCGCCGGCGGTGCCGACTCCACCTCGGTGCTGCCTATCCAGGTCTCCAAGAAGCTTTCCCGCGCGCTCATCCATGCCAGCCGCACCAAGTCGACGCTGGAGCGGCTCAAGCTATTCCGGGGCATCACCCTGAAGGACCTGGCACCGCAAGCACCAGCGGTGAAGGACTACTCCACCAACCTCACCATGGGCGACATCGCCGAGCAGATGGCCAAGGACTGGAAGATCAGTCGCGAGGATCAGGACGCCTTTGCCCTGCGCTCGCACCGGCTGGCCCACCAGGCCTGGGAAGAAGGCAAGCTGCGTGACGAAGTGATGATCACCTTCACCGGACCGCAGCAGGAGCCGCTGGAGCGCGACAACAACATCCGCCCTGATTCCACGTTGGAACAGCTGGCCAAGCTGCGGCCAGCCTTCGACAGGGAGCACGGCACCGTCACCGCCGCCAACTCCACACCGCTCACCGACGGCGCCTCGGCCCTGTTGCTGATGAAGGAAAGCCGCGCCCGCCAGCTCGGGCTGGAACCGCTGGGCTACATTCGCTCGCAGGCGTTCCGGGCCATCAACCCCTTCCGCGATGCCTTGATGGGGCCGTCCCACGTCGCCCCCATCGCCCTGGAGCGGGCCGGCGCGAAGCTCGCTGATATGGCCCTGATCGACATCCACGAAGCCTTCGCCGCCCAGACCCTGGCCAACATTCGTCAATGGGGCTCCCGCAGCTTCGCCCGCGAAGTGCTGGGCCGGGACGATCCCATCGGCGAGGTCGACGAGGACAAGCTCAACGTGCTGGGTGGCTCGATCGCCTACGGCCATCCGTTCGCCGCCACCGGCGGGCGCATGATCGTGCAAACCCTCAACGAGCTGCGCCGGCGCGGCGGCGGGCTGGCGCTGGTGACCGCCTGCGCGGCCGGTGGCTTGGCAGCCGCCATGGTGCTGGAGGTGTCCTGATGGAAGAGACCACCATGAACCAAGCAGCAGGGCAGGCGTTTCGCCTGGACATCCGCGACGACGGTGTCGCGGTCATCACCATCGACGTCCCCGGCGAAACTCAGAACACGCTCAAAGCTGAGTTTTCCGACCAGGTCAAGGACTTGTTCGCGCAGCTAGAACGGGACGCCCGGATCAAGGGGGTGGTGTTTTTCTCCGGCAAGCCAGGCTCCTTCATCGCCGGTGCCGACATCAGGATGCTGCAGGCCTGCACGACGGCGGCCGAAGTCACCGAGCTGTCCCGCACCGGCCAGGAATTCTTCAACCGCATTGAACGCTTCCGCCTGCCGGTGGTGGCTGCCATCCAGGGCGCTTGCCTTGGAGGCGGGCTGGAGCTGGCGCTAGCCTGCCACGCCCGCATCGCCGCCGACGATCCCAGGACCGTGCTCGGCCTGCCGGAAGTGATGCTGGGACTGCTACCCGGCAGTGGCGGCACCCAGCGCCTGCCGCGCCTGATCGGTTTGCCCAACGCCCTCGACCTGATGCTAACCGGACGTCAGATCCGCGCTGACAGGGCGCGCCGGCTCGGCCTGGTGGACGAGGTAGTGGCCCCGTCCATTCTGCTGGAAGCGGCGGTCAAGCGGGTCCGCAAGCTGGCCGCGACCCGGCAGCGGCAGGATGCAAACCGGGGCGGCCTGCTACGCTGGGCCCTGGAAGGCAACCCTATTGGCCGCAATCTGGTGCTCGAGCAAGCCCGCAAGCAAATGCTGGCCAAGACCAAGGGCCACTATCCGGCGCCCAAGCGCATACTCGAAGTGGTGCGCAAGGGGCTGGAGGATGGCTTCGAGGCCGGTCTCAAGGCGGAAGCCGAGGCCTTCGGCGAGCTGGCGATGACGCCGGAAGCACGCCAGCTGATGCACCTTTACTTCGCCACCACCGAGCTGAAGAAAGACAGCGGCGTCGCGGACCCCGACGTCCGTCCGCGCCAGCTGCGCAGGATCGGGGTACTGGGCGCCGGCCTCATGGGCGCCGGCATTGCCTACGTCACCACGGCCCGCGCCGGCTTGCCAGTCCGCCTCAAGGACCGCGACGCCGCCGCCCTGGGCCGCGGCATGCAGTACATCCACGAACGCATCCAGCGGCGGCTGAAGCGGCGCGACATCCCGGCCATCGAAGCCGCCCGGCAGCGCAACCGGGTCACCGCCACGCTGGACTACAGCGGCTTCCGCCAACTGGACCTGGTGATCGAGGCGGTCTTCGAGGATCTCGCGCTCAAGCATCAGATGGTCAAGGACGTGGAGGCCCACTGCGGTGAACACACCATCTTCGCCACCAACACCTCGTCTATTCCCATCAGCCGCATCGCCGAGGCGGCCGCCCGCCCCGAGAACGTCATCGGCATGCACTACTTCTCGCCAGTCGACAAGATGCCGCTGCTGGAAGTCATCGCCACCGACAGGACCAGCCCCGAGGTCATCGCCACCGCGGTCGAGATGGGCCGCCAGCAGGGCAAGACAGTGATCGTGGTCAAGGACGGCGCCGGCTTCTACGTCAACCGCATTCTCGCGCCGTACATGAACGAGGCTGCCCACCTGCTCAAGGAGGGCGTGCCCATCGACCGCATCGACCAGGCGCTGACCCGCTTTGGCTTCCCGATTGGCCCCTTCGCCCTGCTGGACGAAGTCGGCATCGACGTCGGCTCCAAGGTCGGCCCGATCCTGTACCAGGCCTTTGGCGAGCGCATGAGGCCAGTGGACGCGGCCGAGCGACTGCTGGCCGATGGCCGCTACGGCAAGAAGTCGAAGAAGGGTTTCTACAAGTACGACGGCAGCCGCAGTGGCGAGCGCAAGGTCGACGAGAGCGTCTACGCCCTGCTCGGCATCACGCCGGACAAGCGGTTGCCAGCCGAAGAGATCATCGACCGCTGTGTGTTGCTAATGATCAACGAAGCCGCCCGCTGCCTGGACGAAGGCGTCATCCGCTGCGCCCGCGACGGCGACATCGGCGCCGTCTTCGGCATCGGCTTCCCACCCTTCCGCGGCGGTCCGTTCCGCTACGCCGACAAGCGCACCTGCAAGCAGGTGGTGGCCCGCCTCCAGGAGCTGCAGGCCGCCCACGGCGAGCGCTTCGCCCCGGCCGAGCTGCTGGTGCGCATGGCAGAGGAAGACGGCAAGTTCTACCCGGACTGAGCGCGGACCCGTTCGTTTGAACCTGCTGGCGGGGCTGGAGACATCCAGCGCCTGCCGGCCTTCACGAGGCGCCAGCAGGAGCTTTCCGCTCCGACGCGGATGTCGTGGCGGCATCGGCCGCAGCTGTCGACCTGGTTGCAGGGGAAGAGGCACGGCGCGTCCCTGCGCCGGGAGAAGCGCGCAAAATCGCGTTCGTCAGAAACCGCGGACTTTCACGCAGTGCCGTCCGCCGAGGACGTAGAAGTCGCTCTTGTACTCGACCAGGCGCAGGTCCTTGATGTCGCCCGCACGCACGGCGGTGGTCAGATCGCGGCTGCCGAAGGGGCCGAAGAACAGCACGTAGTACTCGCAAGCCTGCCCCGCCTTCATCTCTTGACGGAAGTCGGTGCCTTTCAAATCGACGACGTTGGAAACTGCCGGATGGATGGTGGTGCAGCCGGAAGCAATGACAGCAGTCAATGCCAGGCCAGCCAGGGTGAGGAGCTTGTTTTTCTTGCGCATTTTTCATTCCGTCGTGCCGAAACAGTATCGCTACGGCAATGTGGGCATCCGAAACCAAGCTAGGAGCGCGGAAAAGTCACCCCTTTCTTAAAGGGCGACCGAGTGGCGATGGGAATTAAGAAAAACTTGGCCTGGGCCCGGCGGCGCCAAGGACCAGCGGCGCAGGCTAGCTGCCAGCAGGCCAAGCGTGTGGGAAAAGCCTTGGGAGCGGCGCGTGCGTTGCGATGGCCACAGCTTGCCATCCGCGCAGAGGACGGTCGGGGTCGTCGTCGCCTTGCGCTGAAGGCGCCGCCATGTTTGCGAAGACGCGGCAGGTTGCCCGGCCGCCGTCCGGCGAGAAGCCCAGCCTCACCGCTGCTTGCGGTTCGACGCCGGCGTTGCTTCCTTCAGCACGCAGATCGCCTCGGCGTCGTCCAGCATCAGCACCAGGCTTTCGCTGACGAACAGCTGATGGTGTATGCCGTCGGTACCAGAATAGCCGGTCATCAGGTCCTGGCCGATGACGATGCGGCCGGCATGGCTGTCCACCAGCACCCCGCCTTCGATGTCGGCCTTGTAGACGCCCAGCTCGCAGAGACGCTTGAGGTGCTCCAGCTGCAGCATGTCGGTGCCTTCGTAGCGGCGGAACAGGGTATTGTAGAGGTGCGGCGACAATGATAGGGCGTAAGGGCCGTGGAAGCCGCTGGCATCGAGCCGGTTGACCGCCGCCAACACGTCGTTGAGCGCCTGTTCCACCGCGCTCCAGTCACCGATGGTAATCTCGTGCCGGCCCCTGGCGGTCAGCAACCCTTCGAGGCCGAAGTCGGGACTGCCGTAGTAGATAAATTCCTCTTCCCGCCGCGCCACCGCCTCGGCCGCATCCTGCGCCGGGCTCAGTTCCAGCGGCAGCCCCATCTGCAAGTGCCCCTGCACCCGTCGCACGCTCAGGCCGAAGCTCTTGCGCAGCATGGGCACGGCAATCGCACGGCTGATCACGGCCCCAGCCTCGTCGGGCCTCACCTGTCGGCAATACTCGTCGGTGCCGATCTCGATCGAGGTCAGCCCTACACCATAAGGCCCCAGCACGTCGAGGAAGCGGCGGGCGGTAAGCCGCTCGCGGGCAGCGACCACGGCCGCCTCGTCGATTTCATCCCAGATGAAGTCCGGAAACTGCGCCTGTTGGCGGTTGAGATAATTCATGGCCGCTTCGCCTTCAGATCTCCGACCGTGAACCGCGGCAGCTCGGGGTCGGCTGACGCCGTCCCGGCCGTCCCTACCTCGCTTTGCTCCGCGGCTTTCTCGACCTCCGTGATCGGCGTCCGGGTGAACAAATAGGTTTCCATCTCCTTGGCGAAATCGGGGCTGCGGCGCCGCAGCCATTCCAGCACCATGCAGGCGTGCTCGATTTCCTCGCGCATGTTGTGCAGCAGAATGGCCTTGAGCTCGGCATCCTGGCAGGCATCGGCGCGCTGGCGGTACCAGTCCACCGCTTCCAGTTCCTCCTGCAGCGACACCAGGGCCTGATGCAGATGGCGGGTTTCCGTGCTGAGATCAGATAAGGGTTCGTGGTAGCTATCGCTGGACGCTGCCATGGAATTGTCCTTCCTTGCAACCCGGGTTGTCCTGCAGATTTATGGGGGCTCAGGCGCAGTTCAAGCCAGCGGGCGACGGTTATAATCGCTACCATGCTGCCCATCGACGCCGTCCTCCCCGAACTCCTGCAAGCCCTGCGCGATCGCAATGCCGTCGTGCTGCAGGCCCCGCCAGGGGCCGGCAAAACCACTCGCGTTCCCCTGGCCCTGCTGGAGCAGCCATGGCTGCAGCAGCGGCGCATCGTCATGCTGGAGCCGCGCCGGCTGGCCGCGCGAGCGGCGGCCGGCTTCATGAGCCGACTGCTCGGCGAGCCGGTCGGGGGCACAGTCGGCTACCGCATGCGCCTGGACAGCAAGGTCTCGGCCGCCACCCGCATCGAGGTGGTGACCGAGGGTGTACTGACCCGCATGCTGCAGGAAGACCCGGCGCTGGAGCGCTATGGCTGCGTCATCTTCGATGAGTTTCACGAACGCTCACTGCAGGCCGACCTGGGGCTCGCGCTGTCGCTGGAGGCTCAGCAAGCGCTGCGACCCGACCTGCGCCTACTGGTGATGTCGGCCACCCTGGACGCCGCGCCGGTGGCCAAGCTGCTGGGTGGCGCGCCGCTCATCAGCAGCCCCGGACGCAGCTTTCCGGTTGCCGTCCGCTATCGCCCACCGGCCCGTCTGCCGCTCGAGCAGCACCTGGTCGAGACCGTGGTGCAGGCGTTGCGGGAGGAGCCAGGCTCCATGCTGGTGTTTCTCCCCGGCGCCGGCGAAATCCGCCGGGTCGGACGCATGCTGTCAGGGCGCTTGCCCGCCGACGTCCTGCTCGCGCCTCTCTACGGCGAGCTGCCGCAGGAGGCCCAGGATGCCGCCATCGCCCCCGCGCCACCGGGCCGGCGCAAGGTTGTGCTCGCCACTTCCATCGCCGAGACCAGCCTCACGATTGAGGGGGTGCGGATCGTGGTTGACAGCGGGCTGGCGCGCCGACCAGCCTTCGATCCGGCCAGCGGCCTGACCCGTCTGCGCACGGTGCGGGTTTCGCAGGCCGCAGCTGAGCAGCGACGGGGCCGCGCCGGTCGCCTGGAACCCGGGGTCTGCTACCGCCTCTGGAGCGAGGCCGAGCAGGCTCGTCTGGCTGCCTTCGCCACGCCGGAGATCCTCGAAGCCGATCTTAGCGATCTGGTGCTGGAGCTGGCGCAATGGGGCGCGCTGGAGCCAGACGCGCTCAGCTGGCTGGATCCACCGCCGGGGCCGGCCTGGGAGCAGGCCAAGGCGCTGCTGCGACAACTGCAGGCGCTGACGCCGGACGGCCGCATCACCGACCACGGCCGTGCCATGAAGGCACAACCGCTGCACCCGCGCCTGGCCCACATGCTGCTCCGCGGCCGAGAGCTGGGGTGGGGGCGGCTGGCGGCCGACCTGGCAGCCCTGCTATCGGAGCGGGACATCCTGAGCAATTCGCGGGAAACTAGCATCGAAGTGCGCCTAGCCGCGCTGCGCAGCGGTGCTGGCGCGCACCGGGGTCGGCTGCAGCAGGTCCGGCGCAGCAGCCAGGCGCTGCAGCGGCCCGACTCGCCGCAGCGGCCTGAAAGCGCTGATGCGGCCGGCATCCTGCTGGCATACGCCTATCCCGACCGCATCGCCCGCCGCCGTCCCGGCCAGGGCGCGCGCTATCTGCTGGCCAATGGTCGCGGCGCCTATCTCGCCGCCGACGACCCGCTGCAGGCGCAAGAGTTCCTGGTCGCCGCCGAGCTCGATGGCGATCCGCGCGATGCGCGCATTTTTCTGGCCGCCGGCCTCGGCCAGGAGGCGCTGGAGGAGCACTTTGCTGCCGCCATCACTGTGCACAAGCACATCGCCTGGGACGACGCCCAAGGCGCGGTGCTGGCCCGCCAGCAGCGCCGCTACGGCGCCCTGGTCTTGAGCGACACACCGCTCGCCAGCCCCGAGCCGGAGGCCGTGGCCACCGCGCTGCTGGACGGCATCCGCCGCCGCGGCCTGCATGTCCTGCCCTGGACCGACGCGCTGCGCCAATGGCAAGCCCGGGTCCAGCTGCTGCATCGGCTGGAACCGGACGCCTGGCCGGCGGTAAGTGACCAAGACTTGCTGTCGACTCTGGAAACCTGGCTGGCGCCCTTTCTGCAGGGCGTGACCCGCCTGAGCCAGCTGCGGCAAGTTCCGCTGCAACAGGCGCTGAGTAGCCTGCTGAGTTACCAGCAGCAACGCCAGCTGGAAAAGGAAGCGCCCAGCCACATCACCGTCCCCAGCGGCTCACGCATCGCGGTGGATTATCTGGCCGGGGAAACACCGGTGTTGGCAGTGAAGCTGCAGGAGCTGTTCGGCTGGCAAGAGACGCCGCGCATCGCCGGCGGCCGCGTTCCGCTCACCATCCAGCTGCTGTCGCCGGCCGGGCGGCCGGTGCAGGTTACCCAGGATCTGGCCGGCTTTTGGCGCCACGGCTACGCCGAGATCCGCAAGGAACTGCGCGGGCGCTATCCCAAGCACCCCTGGCCCGAGGATCCGCTGACGGCAACTCCGACCCGGGGGGTGCAGCCTCGCCGCGCTCGGTAAGGAGGAAACAGGAAACGAAAAGGGCGCCCGGATCAGGGCGCCCCGCAAGCGGATTCGATGCTTACCAGCGTTTGGCCGGACGCGCTCCGCGGCCGGGACCGCCGTTTCTGCGGTCTTCGGCTTCGTTGATGCGCAGGTTGCGGCCGCCGAACGGCTGCCCGTCGAGGGCCTGGATGGCGGCATCGGCGTCCGCGGCCGACATTCTGACGAACCCAAACCCACGCGGACGGCCGGTTTCCCGGTCCGTCATCAACCGCACGGACTCAACCGGGCCGAACGGAGCGAACAGCTCTCGCACCTCGTCCTCGGATGCGGAGTAAGGCAGATTGCCTACATAAATCGACTTCATAGAAACATTTCACCCGTAGTCAAACAAACCGGCCCGTGCGAAACAGGCCGGGATTTCGAAAAGCGGTATCCGAGGTGAGAGAACTTGCCGCGGCTCCGCCAGCCGGCGCCAGGAATTTCGCCTTTCTAGGGTTGAAAAGCCTGGGCAGGCTTTGGCGACAATAAAACAATCCAGGAACGTGCGCAAACGCTTTTTCGCGTCCGCTAGGAATGGCCGCAGCCGCCACAAACGGCCAAATTCGCCGCCGGCGAAGCCGTGCTGGAAAGACGCAAGAAATAAAAGCCATTTGCGACAAAGGGATAGAATCGGCGCGCTCCGCTCCTGCGGCCGCCAAAGCCGCTGGGCGACGGGAAATGGCGTCCGCTCGACTCTTGCGTCCTCGGGGCTTCCCTAGGTAATGGCCTTGCGCATTTGGGCGATCCAATCGCGCGCGGCAGCCTTGCGGTCGGGGTCGTTGGTCGGCGGCGCGCCGGCGCGGCGATCGATGCATTCCACCGCCTGGCCGACCGCGATCTCCTGCAGGAAGCGGGACGGCACCAGCCGCTCCAGGCCGCTGCCAGCTCCCAGATCAAGGCGGTCGGCATGGTGCAGCACCACCTCGTTCTGGGCCCGGGTCAGGGCCACATAGGCCAGCCGGCGCTCTTCGGGCAGGTTGTCGACCACCCCGTCGCGCGCCAAGGGCATCAGCTGCTCGGAGAAACCGAAAATGTGCACCGTCGGCCACTCCAGCCCCTTGGAGGCGTGGACGGTGCAAAGCGTCACCTTGGCCTCACTGGTTTCGGCCTCGTCGGTTCCCGCCGCAACCACCTCCAAGGCCAGCGCCCAGCGCTCGTCCGAGCCGCCCTCAGGCATGGTTTCAAGCCGCTTCTGCATGGCGGTCTGCACGGCGCTCATGCGCGCCTTGGCCGGCCGCAACGCCTGCTCGATGCTCTGCGGATCGGTGGGCCGACCCGCGGATTGTAGGACCGCCACCGCGCGCCGTTGCAGCCAGGTCCGGAACGGCCCGTACTCCTCGCACCAAGCCATGAGCTCAGCCGGCCCGCGCCGGTACAGCTCCTCCAGCGCCGCCGCCAAAGCCCGCACGCCCTCCGCCGCCTTGGCCGACAAGCGACCAGTCTGCAGCAGCGGATCATCACCGGCGGCGATCATGTGCCCCACCCCCTTGGCTCCCAACCCTGGCACCAAATCGGCCAGCCGTGCCAAGGCCCGCACGTCGCGGCGGTTGGCGGCAAGCCTGCCGGCCGCCAGCATCATGCGCACCTCGGCGTAGCTGAGCAGATCGGTGCCGGCCTTGATCCGATAGGGAATGCCATGGCGCAGCAGCGCTGTTTCGACGATGCGGGCAAGGCGGTTCTTACGGTAAAGCACGGCGATGTCGGCCGGACTGGCGCCGGCGGCGATAGCGGCCGCGATCCGCTCCGCCACCCCGTCCGCCATGCTCTCGGCATCGTCGTATTCCACGACCCGCACGGTGTCGGCCGGCGGGGCCTGGCGCACCGCATAGGGGTTCTTCTCCAGCCGGTTCTCGTTGTGCCGCACCAGCGCTGCCCCGCCGCTAACAATGGCCGGCGTCGAGCGGTAGTTGCGCTCCAGGCGATACACCACAGCACCGTAGCGCTCGATGAACTCTCGCATGTTCTCAGGGCGGGCGTGGCGCCACTCGTAAATGGCCTGGTCGTCGTCGCCGACCAGCAGCACGGTATTGTCCAGCGGCGTGATCAGCTGCAGCAGCCGGAACTGCGCAGCGTCGGTATCCTGGGCCTCGTCCACCGTGATGTCGCGCAGCTGCTGCCGAAGCCGCTCGCGCAGGTCGGCATGGCGCTTGAGCAAGCGCTGCGGCAGCAGGATGAGATCGGCGAAATCCAGTACCGAGGCCCGCCGCTTCTCCGCCTCGTAGCGGCGCAGGGCCTCGATGAAACCGCGCCGGGCATGGCCGCTGAAGCCGTGGCTGGCGCATAGCGTCTCGATTTGTTCCATGTCGGCCTCGTCGGTGATGTCGAGGCCGTGGGCGCAAATCGCTTCATGGAGGCGGATGGCATCGATGCGGCGGCTTTTGTCGGGCAACGGCACGGCAAGAAAAGCGTCCAACATGCGGCTGGCATCATCGGCATCCATCAGTGTGGCGTTAGCCGGCACGCCGATGAGCCGGCCGTGGCTGCGCAGCAGCCGGTTGCCGAAACTGTGGAAAGTGCCTATCCACGGCAGCTTGACGCTTTCCGGCAGCCGCTTGCGCAGCCGCTCGCGCATTTCCGCCGCGGCCTTGTTGGTGAAGGTCAGGAGAACCAGACCCTCGCTGGGCACGCCTGATTCGGTCAGCCGCCGCGCGGCCCGCTCGGTGGTGCAACGGGTCTTGCCCGAGCCGGCGCCGGCCAGCACGGCGGCAGGCCCGGTCTCGTGAGCGACGACTTTTGCCTGATCTGGATCGAGCATGTTCCCCCCCTGTCGAGACTGCCGCCACACCCCGGCGGCCTCTCCAGCCGATCTGAGCGGGGGATTGTACGCCACCTCGGCCGGCGCCGCGGGATTGACCGGGCGCCCTTGCGCAACGGGAGGAAATCCTTTATCGCTAGGCCTAATTCGGACGTATCAGGGAGCACCAAGATGGATCTCAGCAAATTGTCTCTGGCCGAACTCGTCGACCTGCGCCGCAAGATCGAGCAGGAGCTGCGGCAGCGCCATGCCCGCGACCCCAAGGGCACCGAATACGGCCTGCGCAACCTGGCCGACGACTGGGGAGCGGCGATTGCTGACCTGCTGTCCGGCTCCGTCGCCGAGTCCAAGTACCTTCCGCCGGAAGACGTCCCGCGCTACCGGCATCCCATCGACCCGCGCCTGACCTGGTCCGGCACCGGCGCCAAGCCAGAGTGGGTCCGCCAGTGGGAGCGCAGCGGCCGCAGCCTGGAAGAGCTGGAGATCAAGCAGCCGCAGCAATGACCGCAAGCGGTCCTGGCAAGGCGGTGGCGTTGCCTGGCACACCGCGCCGATCCCGCCACCAGGAACGCACGGCAGGCACGACGGGCAGCTCAGGCTGCCCGTCGCGGTTCTATCCAGGCTTCAACGCTCCCGACCTTCCCGCCAGGCCTGAAGCAGCTGCTCGTAAGGCACGGTCTCGCCCTTCGGCTTCTCGTTGGCCAGCTTGGGCTTGGGAGCCCCGGGCTGGTCGAACCAGTACTGCGGGTCGCGCCGCTCGTTCAGCTTGGGACCGCAGTTGGGCTGGACATTGGCCCGCTGCAGGCGCTCCAGCACCCGGTCCTGGCGCTCGGCCAGCTGATCCATGGCCTGCTGCGGCGTCAGCGCGCCGGTCACCGCCTCCGACACCGACTGCCACCACAGCTGCGCCAGCTTGGGATAGTCGGGCACGTTGGTGCCGGTCGGGGTCCAGGCCACTCGCGCCGGACTGCGGTAGAACTCCACCAGGCCACCGAGCCTAGGCGCCGCCTCCGTCATCGCCTCCGACTGGATGTCGGACTCGCGAATGGGAGTGAGCCCCACCAGCGTCTTCTTCAGCGACACCGTCTTGGAGACGGTGAACTGGGCGTACAGCCAAGCCGCCTTGCGCCGCTCCGGATCGGTGTGCTTGAGCAGGGTCCAAGCGCCGGCATCCTGGTAGCCGAGCTTCATGCCTTCCTCCCAGTATGCCCCGTGCGGCGACGGCGCCATGCGCCACTTGGGCGTGCCGTCCTCGTTCACCACCGGCGTACCCGGCTTGGTCATGTCGGCGGTAAAGGCTGTGTACCAGAAGATCTGTTGGGCGATATGCCCCTGAGCGGGCACCGGCCCGGCCTCGGAGAAGGTCATGCCGGCGGCTTCCGGCGGCGCGTACTTCTTTAGCCACTCGATGTACTTGGTGAGCGCGTAGACCGAGGCCGGCGCGTTGGTGGCGCCGCCGCGCTCGACACTGGAGCCGGCCGGATGACAACCCTCAACGCGGATGCCCCATTCGTCAACCGGCTTGCCGTTAGGGAAGCCCTTGTCGCCGGTGCCCGCCATGGACAGCCAGGCATCGGTGAAGCGCCAGCCAAGCGACGGGTCCTTCTTGCCGTAGTCCATGTGGCCATAGACCCGCACCCCGTCGATTTCCTTCACGTGGACGGTGAAGAACTCGGCGATGTCCTCGTAGGCGGACCAGTTCACCGGCACGCCCAGGTCGTAGCCGTAGATCTCCTTGAAGCGCTTCTTGAGATCCTCGCGCTCGAACCAATCAGCGCGGAACCAGTACAGGTTGGCGAACTGCTGGTCCGGCAGCTGGTAGAGCTTGCCGTCCGGTCCGGTGCCGAAGCTCTTGCCGATAAAGTCGTCGACGTCCAGCGTCGGCAGCGTGACATCCTTGCCCTCGCCTTCCATGTAGTCCGACAGCGGAACCACGTCGCCGTAGCGGAAGTGGGTACCAATCAGGTCGGTATCGTTGATATAGGCATCGTAGATGCTGCGCTTGGACTGCATCTCGGTCTGCAGCTTCTCGATGACGTCGCCTTCCTGGATCAGGTCGTGGGTGACGTTGATGCCGGTGATCTCCGAGAAGGCCCTGGCCAGCACCTTGGACTCATACTCGTGGGTGGTGATGGTTTCCGACACCACCTTGATGTTCATGCCGCGGAAAGGCCTGGCGGCGTCGATGAACCACTCCAGCTCCTTCAGCTGCTCCTCCCGGGAGAGGGTGGAAGGCTGGAACTCGTCCAGCCATTTCTCAGCGATCTTCAGCTCTTCCGGCGTTGCTGCCCTGGCCGTCGGAGCCAGCAAGATGACGGCGAGAACCAGGGCGAGCGGCCTGGCGCGCGCTGCTGCGATCTTGTTTCTTTCCATGACTCACTCCTTGACGATGCTCGAACATCCTCGTTCTCCTGCCGCGACACTACGCCCGCGGCTCTTGCTCCGGCGCAACCTACCCGCCGGCGTCAGGCCTGCGCCTGAAGACGTCGCCGCCGCGCCTCAACCCCAGCGCAGCAGCACCAGCAACCAGACCACCGACAAGGCGAACGCCCACCAGAGGCTGACCGCCTCGGTCAGCGCCAGCCAAGCCAGGTGGATGTAGGCCGCCGACAGCAGCCCGATGAACAGCCGATCGCCCCTGGTGGTGGGGATGGGCAGAAAGCCCTTGCGCTCCACGCTGGGCGAGACTACTTGCCAGATGGTCATCAGCAGCAACAGCACGCCGATGCCGCTGAAGAAGACGATGGTGGGCAGCGTCCATGCCATCCACTCCATGACCGCGCTCCTATACCCGGCCCAGGGCAAAGCCCTTGGCGATGTGATTGCGCACGAACCAGATCACCAGCGCGCCCGGAATCAGCGTCAGCACCCCAGCTGCGGTCAGCACACCCCAGTCCAGACCCGAGGCGCTGACGGTGCGGGTCATCACCGCAGCGATGGGCTTGGCGTTGACCGACGTCAGCGTGCGCGCCAGCAGCAACTCCACCCAGCTGAACATGAAGCAGAAGAAAGCGGTCACGCCCACCCCGGCGCGGATCAGTGGCAGGAAGATCGTGAGAAAGAAGCGCGGGAAGCTGTAGCCGTCGAGATAGGCCGTCTCGTCGATCTCCTTCGGCACGCCGGACATGAAGCCCTCAAGAATCCACACGGCCAGTGGCACGTTGAACAGCATGTGGGCGAGCGCGACCGCGATGTGGGTGTCGAACAGCCCGACGCTGGAGTAAAGCTGAAAGAACGGCAGCAGAAACACCGCCGGCGGCGCCATGCGGTTGGTCAACAGCCAGAAGAAGAGATGCTTGTCGCCCAGGAAGCGAAAGCGCGAGAAGGCGTAGGCCGCCGGCAACGCCACCAGCAGTGACATGACAGTGTTCAGGCTGACGTAGATGATGGAGTTGAGATAGCCGCTGTACCAGGCTGGATCGGAGAAGATGGTCCGATAGTTGTCGAAGGTGAGGCTCTTTGGCACCAGCGAGAACGTGGTCAGGGTCTCTGCCGTCGTCTTCAGCGACATGTTCACCATCCAGTACAACGGCAGCATCAGGAACAGGATGTACGCCAGTAGGACCAGGTAGCGGATTCTCATGATCAGCCCTCCGCCCTGCCCAGCCGCACCATGGCGGTATAGAAGACGTAGCTGAACAGCAGGATGATCAAGAAATAAATCAGCGAGAACGCCGCCGCCGGCCCCAGGTCGAACTGCCCGACCGCCATGGTAGTCAGCAGCTGGCTGAGAAAGGTGGTCGAGCTGCCGGGGCCGCCGCCGGTGAGCACGAATGGCTCGGCGTAAATCATGAAGCTGTCCATGAAGCGCAGCAGCACCGCGATCAGCAGCACACCCTTGAGCCGGGGCAGCTCAATGTGGCGGAACACGGCGAAGCGCGAGGCACCATCGATGCGGGCCGCCTGATAATAGGCATCCGGGATGGCCTGCAGGCCTGCGTAGCAGAGCAGTACCACCAGCGAGGTCCAGTGCCAGACATCCATCACCAGCACCGTCAGCCAGGCGTGCAGCGGATTGCCGGTGTAGTTGTAGGGAATGCCCAGCCCGTTGACCAGCCGTCCAAGCAGGCCGATGTCGGGCCGGGCGAAGATTTGCCAGATGGTGCCCACCACGTTCCAGGGCACCAGCAGCGGCAGGGCCAGCAAGATCAGGCAGACCGGCACCCAGGGGCCGCGCCGGGGCATGGTCAGGGCGATGCCGATGCCGAGCGGGATCTCAATCAGCAACACGATAAGGGAAAACAGCAGCTGCCGCCCCAGCGCCGCCCGGATGCTGGGATTGTTGAGTACCTCCCGGAACCACTCGGTGCCGACGAAATAGCGGGTCTGCGGGTCGAAGATGTCTTGCAGCGAGTAGTTCACCACGGTCATCAGCGGAATGACCGCACTGAAGGCTACCGTGGCCACCACCGGCAGCACCAGTAGCCAGGCTTTCTGGTTGACCGGCTTATCCATGCCCGCCTCCTGGAATGATGAGCCGTCCGTCGGCATACAACAGGGTCCGCTCCGGGGGAAAACGCAGCCAGGCCTGTTCGCTCGGCAGCTCGCTGCCCTCCGGCAGCCGCAGCTTGAGCGTCCTGCGCCCCAGGACCACCGTCACCAGCACGTGCCCGCCCAGGTCTTCCACCGCCGCGATGCGGGCCGGCACGCCGTCCGCCGTCACCTGCCGCTGCAGCTGTAGGAACTCCGGCCGGATGCCCAGCTCCAGCGTGCGCGCGCTACGGGCAGCCTGGGCAGCCAGCTGCGGCGCCAGCGGGATGCGGTGCTCGCCGTCGACTACCGCCGAGTTACCGGCGATCGTAACCGGCAGCAAATTCATGCCCGGGCTGCCGATGAAATAACCCACGAAGGTATGCTCCGGCCGCTCGAACAGCTCCTGGGGCGTACCAACCTGCACCACCTGCCCCTCGTACATCACCACCACCTTTTCCGCGAAAGTCAGCGCCTCGGTCTGGTCGTGGGTGACGTAGACCATGGTCGGCCGCAGCCGCTGGTGGATCTCCTTGAGTTTGCCCCGCAGCCGCCACTTCAGGTGCGGATCGATCACGGTGAGCGGTTCATCGAACAGGATGGCCGCCACGTCCTCCCGCACCAGCCCCCGACCCATGGAGATCAGCTGCTTGCCATCGGCGCCAAGGCTGCGCCCGGGCCGCTGCAACGCCGCGGTCAGCTCCAGCATCTCGGCCACCTCGAGCACCCGGCGGTGGATTTCTGCCTTGGGTAGCTTGCGGTTGCGCAGGGGGAAGGCGAGGTTGTCGTACACCGTCATGGCGTCATAGATGACCGGGAACTGGAACACCTGAGCGATGTTGCGCTGCTGAGGCGGCAACGCCGTCACGTCCCGGCCGTCGAACAGCACCCGGCCCTCGGTCGGTTGCAGCAGCCCGGAGACGATGTTCAGCAAGGTAGTCTTGCCGCAGCCGGACGGACCCAGCAGGGCATAGGCGCCACCATCCTCCCACACGTGATCCAGCCGGCGCAGGGCGTAATCCTCGGGCCGGGTCGGCCTGCCGCCGTAGGCATGGGCGAGCTGCTGCAGCTGGATGCGCGCCACGCCTCAAACCCTCCCCGCCGCCCATGGCTCCGGCGCCGCCACCAAGCGGCCGGCCGGATCGAAAGCGAACAGCCGCGCTGGATCCAGGTGCATGGTCACCCCGCTGCCGATGGGCAGCAGATGGACCCCGGGCTGCTGGATCACCCAGTCGACGTCATGGTGGCGGACGTGGATAAAGGTTTCCGAGCCAGTGACCTCCGGCACCACCACCCGGGCTGGCACCGCCACCTCGGCCTCGCTGCGGCGCACTATCGACAAATGGCTGGGGCGGATGCCAAAGCGATAGGCCCCGGACGGTAACTGCCGCAGGTGCGGCGGCAGAGGCAGCCGGGTGCTGTCGCCGAGCCGAACCTCGCCGTCGAGCCGCCCCGGCACCACGTTCATGGGCGGATCGCTGAAGACGTAAGCAACGTGCTCGGTGGCGGGGTGGTGATAGACCTGCAGCGTCGGCCCGTACTGGATCAGGCGACCGGCTTGCAGCACGGCGGTGTTGCCCCCCAGCGCCAGCGCCTCGAGCGGATCGGTGGTGGCGTAGACGACGATGGAGCGGCGGCGAGCGAAGATCTCGCGCATCTCGGCCCGCAGCTCTTCCCGCAGTTTGTAGTCCAGGTTGACCAGCGGCTCGTCCAGCAACAGCAGGTCGGCGTCCCGCACCAGCGCCCGCGCCATCGCCGTGCGCTGCTGCTGGCCGCCGGAAAGCTCGCTCGGCAGGCGGTCGAGCAGATGGTCGATGTGCAGCCGCTCGGCTTCCTCGCGCACGCGCCGGTCGATCTCGCGGCGGGGCAGACCAGCGATGCGCAGCGGTGAGGCGATGTTGTCGTAGACCGTCATGGACGGGTAGTTGATGAACTGTTGATAGACCATGGCGACGTTGCGCTTGCGCACCGGCACCTCGGTCACGTCGCGGCCGTGCATGAACACCCGTCCGCGGTCTGGCCTCTCCAGCCCCGCTATCAGCCGCATCAGCGTGGTCTTGCCGGCCAACGTCAGCCCCAGCAGCACGTTGAAGCTGCCCGGCTCCAGCGTCAGGCTGACATCGTCTATCCAGGTCTCGCCGCCAACCGTCTTGCTGATTCCCTTCAGCTGCAGGCTCATGGTGCTAGTTCCTCAGCCCCTGTCCAGCCGACGTCGTCAGCGGTGCCGGCTCCGCTTCCAGCCGCTGCTGCAGACGCGCCGCCTCGGTGGGCGGCAGCCTCAATCCAAGCTTAGTCCGGCGCCAGAGAATGTCATCGCTGCTACGCGCCCACTCGTGCGCGATCAGATAGCGCACCTCTCGCTCATAGAGATCCGCACCGTAGTGCTGGCCCAGATCGGCCAGGCTGGTCGCACCGTCCAGCAGCAATTCGCTGCGGCTGCCGTAGTTGCGGGCGTAGCGCAGCGCCAGAGGCGCTGGCAGCCAGGGATGGCGCTGGCAAAAGTCCTTGTGGAACGCGTCGAAGTCGGCCTGCGGCAGATCGCCTCCGGGCAAAGGCGCACCGGCGGTCCAGGAGCCGCGGCGGCGGCCGAGCAGGCTCTCGATGGCGCCCATGGCCTCTTCCGCCAAGCGCCGATAAGTGGTGATCTTGCCACCATAGACGGACAGTACGGGGGCCGCCGTGCGGTCCAGCTCCAGAGCGTAGTCGCGGGTCACGGCCGCAGGGTCGGCCACTTCATCCTCATCGTGCAGAGGGCGGACGCCGGCATAGCTCCAGACCACGTCATCCGGGCCGATCTGCTGGCGAAAGTAGCGATTGATGGCGTCGCACAAATAGGCCACCTCATCGGCGTCGATCGCGACCGTGGCGGGATCGCCCGTGAACGGCACGTCGGTGGTGCCGACCAGGGTGTAGTCCTGCTCGAAGGGGATGGCGAAGACGATGCGCCTATCCGGGTTCTGGAAGATATAGCAGTAGCCGTGCTGGAAAAGCCGGGGCACGACGATGTGGCTGCCCTTGACCAGGCGCACGTCGGTCCCGGCGGTGAGGCCAGCGATCTGCTCCAGAAAGCGCCTGACCCAAGGGCCGGTCGCGTTCACCAGGCAGGCCGCGGTCACTCGGCGCTCGCTGCCGTCAGCGGCCTGCAGGCGGAGCCGCCAGCGCTTCGCTCCGCGCTCGGCAGCAGTGCAACGGGTGCGCGGCAGGATCGCGGCGCCTCGCTCGGCGGCGTCCATGGCATTGAGCACCACCAGCCGCGCATCCTGCACCCAGCAATCGGAGTACTCGAAACCCCGCTTCAGCTCCGGCCGCAGCGGCAGTCCGGCCGGATGGCGATGCAGATCAATCGCCCGTGAGCCCGGCAGCAGCCGGCGCTTGCCCAAGCGGTCGTAGAGCAGCAGCCCGAGCCGGATTAGCCAGGCCGGGCGCAGCGTGGGCTGGTGCGGCATGACGAAGCGCAGCGGCCAGATGATGTGCGGCGCGTTGCGCAGCAACACTTCGCGCTCCGTCAGCGCCTTGCTGACCAAGGAAAACTCGTAGTGCTCCAGATAGCGCAGGCCGCCATGGATGAGCTTGGTGCTGGCGGAAGAGGTGTGGGCGGCCAGGTCATCCTGTTCGCAAAGGAGCACCGAGAAGCCGCGCCCTGCCGCATCCCGGGCGATGCCGACCCCGTTGATGCCGCCGCCGACCACCACCAAATCGTAGTGCCGCTCCCGCTCCATCGCTAAGCCATCCCTGTCCAGCGCCGCCGGCCATGGCAGCCCCGCTCACGGCTCGGAGCCCGCAGTCGCGAGGTTCAAATTAGAACATAGAACCGCGGGAATGTTTTGGCAAGTTGAACATTTTCTCCTTATTTAGGTTCGGTTTTGATCAGCTGCTGCGATGTGCAGTTGCACGCCCGCTTCCGCCAAGGCAGCAGCCAGCCGCGGCGGCGGCTCGACGTCGGTGAACAGGGCATCGACCATCGACACCGGCCCCAGCCGCACCAGGGCGTGGCGGCCGAACTTGCTGTGATCCGCCGCCAGCCAGGTCTGGCGGGCGTTGGCAATGGCCGCCTGCAGCACGTTGATCTCGTGGAAGTCGAAATCCAACAACGTGCCGTCGCTGTCGATGCCGGAGATGCCGATCAGGGCGAGATCGACCCGAAACTGGCGAAAGAAGTCGACAGTGCTCTCGCCGGTGATGCCGTGGTCGCGGCTACGCACCACGCCGCCCGCCAGGATCACCTCGCAGTCCTGGTAGCCGCTCATCAGCATGGCGACGTGCATGTTGTTGGTGATCACCCGCAGCCCCCTGTGGCCGTGCAGGGCGCGGGCGATTTCCTCGGTGGTGGTGCCGAGGGTGATGAACAGCGATGCCTGATCCGGAACCTGCGCCGCCAGCAGCCGGGCTATCCGCCGCTTCTCTTCCAGATTCAGCACTTTGCGCGCGGTATAGGCCAGGTTCTCGACGCTGGAGGGCAGCCCGGCGCCGCCATGGTAGCGGCGCAGTAGACGTTGCTTACAGAGCGCATTGATGTCGCGGCGGATGGTTTGGGTAGTGACGTCGAAGCGCTGCGCCAGCGCCTCGATGGAGACGAAGCCCTGCTTGCGAACCAGCTCCAGGATTTCCTTTTGTCGCGCGTTCAATTCCTGCATGCTGCGGCCACCTTCGCTGCTTGCTGCCTGACAAGATAGCGCCTAAGTTCGAATATGAACATCGCACTGGGCATTTTTTCCCATCCGACTACACTTGCCGCAGGAAAACCGGTCAAGGCAGGCGCCGCCGCGGCGGCAACGAACGCTCCGGCAGCGGAGCGCGGGCAGGAGGAGCGCGAGCATGGCCAGTCAACCGCACATCCTGGCAATCGACCAGGGCACCACCAGCAGCCGCGCCATCGTGTTCAACAAGGACGGCGACATCGTCGCCCTGGCGCAGCAGGAATTCCCGCAGATCTACCCGGCTAGCGGCTGGGTCGAACATGACCCGGAAGCCATTTGGTCCTCCACCCTAGCGGTCTGCCGCGCGGCCCTCGACCAGGCCAGCCGCAAGGGCGCCGAGGTGGTTGCCGTCGGCATCACCAATCAGCGTGAGACCGCGCTGCTGTGGGAACGGGCCAGCGGTCGGGCGATCCACAATGCCATCGTCTGGCAGGACAGGCGCACCGCGGAGATGTGTGCCGACCTCACGGCCCGCGGCCACGAACCCGGCATCATCCGCAAGACCGGCCTGCTGCTCGACCCCTATTTTTCCGCCACCAAGGTGGCCTGGATGCTGCGCCACGTACCGGGGGCAGCCGAGCGGGCCCAGCGCGGTGAGCTGGCCTTCGGCACGGTGGACAGTTTTCTGATCTGGCGCCTAACCAAAGGCAAGGTCCACGCCACCGACGCCACCAACGCCTCCCGCACTCTGCTCTACAACATCCACGCGCAGAGCTGGGACGACTCCTTGCTGGCGCTGTTCGACATTCCCGCCAGCGTGCTGCCCGAGGTCAGGGACAGCGCCGCCGCCTACGGGACCACCGATCCCGAGTGGTTCGGCCGCCCGCTGCCCATCCTCGGGGTGGCTGGCGACCAGCAAGCGGCCCTGGTAGGGCAGGCCTGCTTCCGCCCCGGCATGGTCAAGAGCACCTACGGCACCGGCTGCTTCGCCCTCATCAACACCGGCGAAACGGCGGTGACCTCCAGGAATCGGCTGCTGACCACCGTCGCCTACCGCTGCGACAGCCGCACGGTTTACGCCCTGGAAGGCTCGATTTTCGTGGCCGGCGCCGCCATTCAGTGGCTGCGCGACCAGCTCGGGATCATCCGCACCGCTGCCGAGAGCGAGGGCCTGGCTGCCAGCCTCGCCTCCAACAACGGCGTCTATTTCGTCCCCGCCTTCACCGGCCTGGGCACGCCCTACTGGGACCCCAACGCCCGCGGCGCCATCTTCGGCCTGACCCGGGCCACCGGCATCGCCGACCTCGTCCGCGCCGCGCTGGAGTCGGTCTGCTACCAGACCCACGACCTGCTGGCCGCCATGGCCGGTGACAGCGCCACCAACCCCTCCACGCTACGGGTCGATGGTGGCATGAGCGCCAACGACTGGCTGCTGCAGTTCCTGGCCGACGTCACCGGCACCAAGGTCGACCGCCCCCGCATCACCGAGACCACCGCGCTTGGCGCCGCCTATCTCGCCGGCCTGCAGGCCGGCCTCTACGACTCCTTCGCCGAGCTCGAGCAGCACTGGCGCGCCGACCGCCGCTTCCAGCCCCGGCTGCAGAAGGCCGAGCGCGACCAGCTCCTGCACGGCTGGGCGAAAGCGGTCGCCCGGGTGCGGGAGAACCACGCCTGAGGCGCGGCTGCGAGCCCTGCCAAGGCTTACAATGGGCACTCATGCCGAAGCCGGCGCAACGACGAGCTGCAGCGACAACGAATCCGATGTGGGACCAACGCTACGCCACCGATGAATTCGTCTACGGCACCGAGCCCAACGACTTCCTGGTCGAGCACGCGCACCTGCTACAAGGCCCCGTGCTGAGCCTCGCCGAAGGCGAAGGTCGCAACGCGGTCTATCTGGCCTCCCTGGGGCTGGACGTGCTGGGGGTGGACGCCTCCGCCGTCGGCCTAGCGAAGGCGCAGCAGCTCGCCGCCGAGAAAGGCGTGACCATTCGCACCGAAGTCGCCGATCTGACACGCTACACGCCGGCGCAAAGCTTCGGCGCCGTAGTCTCCATCTTCGCCCATCTTCCCAGCCAGGCCCGCAAGCGGCTGCATCGGCTGGTCGAGCAGGCGCTCAGGCCGGGCGGTATCGTCCTGCTGGAGGGCTACAGCAAGGATCAGCTCGGGCGCGGCACCGGCGGCCCCGGTGATCCGGACATGCTGCTGACCGCCGCCGAAATCGCGGCCGAGTTCCCCAACTGCACGCCGTTGCTGTGCCGCGAGATCAAGCGCGAGGTGATCGAAGGCAGGCTGCACACCGGCATGGCCAGCGTGGTGCAGTTCATCGGCAGGAAGAATTGATGCCGTCCGACCCCGGCACCGCCCTGCGCGCTGGCAGCGGACGTGCTAAGTTATTTCGATCAACGTCCACCCGCCTTGACGCTCGGGGCAGCCGGCGGCTCCCTGCCTTTACGGCGGCACCCACACTCCCTAAGCTACGGCATTCAAATTTCCTAATAGGTCAAGATAAAGATGCGTTTCGAAGGCACGTCCACTTACGTCGCGACCGACGATCTCAAGATGGCGGTCAACGCCGCCGCCACCCTGAACCGGCCGCTGCTCATCAAAGGCGAGCCCGGCACCGGCAAGACCATGCTCGCCGAGGAAGTGGCCAAGGCGATGGACCTGCCGTTCTTCGAGTGGCACATCAAATCCACCACCAAGGCGCAGCAGGGCTTGTACGAATATGACGCCGTCTCCCGTCTGCGCGACTCGCAGCTGGGCGATCCGCGCGTGCACGACATCTCCAACTACATCGTCAAGGGTCCGCTATGGCGCTGCTTCGAGTCCGAGAAGCGGCCGGTGCTGCTGATCGACGAAATCGACAAGGCCGACATTGAGTTCCCCAACGACCTGCTGCGCGAGCTGGACCGCATGGAGTTCTACGTCTACGAGACCCAGCAGGTCATTCGCGCCAGACACAAGCCCATCATCATCATCACCTCCAACAACGAGAAGGAGCTGCCGGATGCCTTCCTGCGCCGCTGCTTCTTCCACTACATTCGCTTCCCCGACAAGGAGACGATGGCGCGGATCGTCGAGGTTCACTTCCCGAACCTGAAGCAGGAACTGCTCAAAGAAGCTCTGGAGGTGTTCTTCGAGCTGCGCGAACTGCCTGGGCTGAAGAAGAAGCCCTCCACCTCGGAGCTGATCGACTGGCTCAAGCTGCTGATGGCGGAAGACCTGCCACCGGAAGTGCTGCGCGAGAGCAGCACCCGCCGGGTGCTGCCGCCCCTGCACGGCGCGCTGCTGAAAAACGAGCAGGACATCCACCTGTTCGAGCGGGTGATGTTCATGGCCCGCCGCAACCGCGAGGTGTGAGCCCCGCAGGGCCGAAGCGATCATGCTGCTGAATTTCTTCTTCGCGCTACGCCAAAGAGGCCTCAAGGTCACCCTGACCGAGTTCCTGACACTGCTGGAGGCGCTGGAAAAGCGCCTGGCCGTGCTCAGCATCGACGACTTCTACTACCTCGCCCGCGGCTGCCTGGTGAAGGACGAGACGCAGTTCGACCGCTTCGACCGCATCTTCGGCAACTACATGAAGGGCATCGAGCAGGCCCTGAGCGGCGAGGAGGGCATCTTCGCCCGGATCCCCGAGGAATGGCTGCGCCGGCAAGCCGAGCTGCTGCTGAGCGAGGAAGAGAGGGCCAAGATCCAGTCGCTGGGCGGCTGGGAAAAGCTGATGGAGACGCTGAGGAAGCGCCTCGAAGAGCAGAAGGAGCGCCATCAGGGCGGCAACAGGTGGATAGGCACCGCCGGCACGTCGCCCTTCGGCGCCTACGGCTACAACCCGGAAGGCATCCGCATCGGCCAGCACGAGTCGCGCCACCGCCGCGCGGTCAAAGTCTGGGACCGGCGCGAGTTCCGCAACCTGGACGACTCGGTGGAGCTCGGCACCCGCAACATCAAGCTAGCACTGCGCCGCCTGCGCCAGTTCGCCCGCGAGGGTGCCGCGGAGGTGCTCGACCTCGACGACACCATCCGCTCCACCGCCCGCAACGCCGGCTACCTGGACCTCAGGATGGTCCCCGAGCGGCACAACGCGGTCAAGGTGCTGCTCTTCTTCGACGTCGGCGGCTCCATGGACGAGCACATCCGCGTCTGCGAGGAGCTGTTCTCCGCCGCCCGTTCCGAGTTCAAGCACATGGAGTACTTCTACTTCCACAACTGCCTGTACGAGGCCGTGTGGAAGGACGCCCGGCGCCGCTTCGAAGAGCAGACGCCGACCATGGAGGTGCTGCACACCTATCCGTCCGACTACAAGGTCATCTTCGTCGGCGACGCCACCATGAGCCCTTATGAGATCGGCTACCCGGGCGGCAGCGTCGAGCACTGGAACGAGGAACCTGGGGAAGTCTGGCTACGGCGGGTGCTGGATACCTATCCCAAAGCCATTTGGCTCAACCCCGTGCCCGAGAGCCGCTGGGCCCACACGCCGTCGGTGCAGATGATCCGGCAGATCATGGACGGCCGCATGTTCCCGCTGACGCTGGACGGGCTGGAGCGGGGCATGCGGTACCTGGCGCGCTAGCCAGCGCCGCTTGCGACCGGGCCAGCCAGGCCCGGCCCTAGCGCTGCGACGCGGGCGTCGAGCAGGCAGCTCACGCCGCCCGCCACCACTCCAGCGCCGCCTCCAGCCTGTCGTCGCCCCAGAACAGCTCGTTGCCGATGAGGAAGCTCGGCGCGCCGAAGATCCCGCGGGCGGACGCTTCATCGGTATTGGCCTTGAGCGCGGCCTTGTTGTCCTCGCTCTGCGCCCGCGCCAGCACGGCGTCGGGATCGTGGCCGCAAGCGGCGATGATCCTGGCCAGCACCTCTGGCTCCGCGATTTCCAGGTCATCGATAAAGTTGACGGCAAAGGTCCGGGGCACGAAGCTCTCGGCCCACCCCTCGTTGGCAGCGATCAAGGCCACCCGGTTGGCCAGCACGGAATGGCGGGGGAAGTTGCTGGGCTTGGTGAAGCCGTGGCCGCGCTGCCGCGCCTGACGCTCCAGGTCGCGCCACATGTAGGCGCCCTTGCGCGGGTTGTTGGCGATCGGCGGGCCGTCCCAGCCGCACTCGCGCAGCACGACGCCGAGCAGAAACGGCCGCCAGGTGATCGGCGCGCCGGCTTTCGCCGCCAGCTCGACGATGCGCTGCGAAGCGAGAAACGAATACGTGCTGGTGAAATCGAACCAGAATTCAAACGCAGGCTTGTTGGTAGTCATGGCTTGTCCTTCTCCCTCCTCAGATCGCCACAGCTTAGAGGAAGCCAAGCTGTCCGCAAAGACGCCATCAGTCCAGCGACGCTTCGCCCAGCATGTCCGCGGCCACCAGCTGCTCCTGCAGGACCTCGACCTGACGGGCGACCTGATTGGCGCTGCCTGCAAAGCGGGCGATGTGGTAGAGCGCCTCACCTTCGTGCACCAGGGGCAGATTGGTGCGCCCAACCACGATGCCGGTCGCGTTGGCCTCGACGGCGATCTCGCACGCGCCGAAGGGATCGGCGATATGCCCCAGGACCTGACCCTGGCGTACCTGGGCGCCGAGCGCCACCTGGGCCCGGAAGATTCCGTCCTGCTCCGCCCGCACCCAATTGCTGGAGTCGGCGACGAAATGCCTGCACTGTGGCACGGTGACGCCGCGACCGGCCGGCAGCATGCCAAGGTGGCGCATGACCCGAACGATACCGCGCACGCCGGCCTTGATGCCGGGTTCGTCGAAGCGCAGCGCCTCGCCGGATTCGTAGGTCAGCACCGGAATGCCCTGACTGTCGGCTACATGGCGCAGACTGCCCTCGATCAGGCCGGCATTGATCACCACCGGCAGACCGAAGGCGGCGGCCATGGCAGCGCTGGCCTCGCTGGCCAGGTTCACCCGCACCTGCGGCAGGTTGGCGCGATGGCTAGCGGCGGTATGCAGGTCGATGACATGGCTGGCCTTGTCCAGCACCTCGGTCTTGAACAGGTGGGCGATGCGCGCCGCCAACGAGCCTTGCTCGCTGCCCGGGAAGGCGCGATTCAAATCGCGCCGATCAGGCAGATAGCGGGTGCGGCCGATGAACCCCAGCACGTTGACGATGGGCACTGCCAGCAGCGTGCCGCGAACGCGGCCCAGCTGCGGCAGCTGCAAGAGCCGGCGGATGATCTCCACGCCGTTGATCTCATCGCCGTGGATGGCGGCACACACCAGGAGCGTCGGCCCGAGCCGGCGGCCGTGCACGACATGCACCGGCATGGTAACCGGCGTGTGGGTATAGAGCTGGACGACGGGCAGATCGACCGTGGCACGGCTGCCGGCAGCGATCTCCTGACCACCGAGCACGAAATGGGCGCGAGTCGTATTGGGCACCGGGCCTCCGATCAACCGCAACGGTAGCGGTCGGCGAGCTTAACGTAATAGGCGGCAGAATAAACCAGCCGCTCGCGCTCCTGCTCGGTCAAGGGTCGCACTTGCCTGACCGGGCTGCCCAGGTACAAATAGCCCGACTCCAGCACCTTGCCCGGCGGCACCAGGCTGCCGGCGCCGATGATGACGTCAGACTCCACCACGGCGTCATCCATGATGATGGCTCCCATCCCGACCAGCACCCGATCCTTGACAGTGCAGGCGTGCAAGATGACCTTGTGGCCGACGGTGACGTCATCCTCCACCGTGGTCGCCGCCCCGCCGGGCGAGTAGGGCCCGTCATGGGTAGCGTGCACCACGCTGCCATCCTGGATGCTGGTGCGGGCGCCGATGCGGATACGGTTGACGTCGCCGCGAATCACCGCCAGCGGCCAGATCGAACTCTGCTCGCCAATCGTCACATCACCGATCACGACGGCGCTCTCATCGACATACGCGCTGGCGGCGATGGTCGGGTGGATGCCTTGAAACGAACGGATCATCGACGACTCCAAACTGTCTGCATGACCACGCCTGCCTGGCTGGCAAGCGGTACGGAGCGGCGCGCGATGCAGCCGCGAAGGCTTGCTATCTTGGAGCAGGCGCCGCCAAAAGCAAATCTTGCCTTTGCAGCCGACAAACGACGTATCGGCTTGGCCCACCGGCCAAATCCCCCTGTGCACTCCCGCTCGAAACGACCTCGCCGGCCGCAATTGCGGAGCCGTTTCCGCCCTCGGACCGCTTGAGCAAAGCGCGGGGGCACTGCAGAAGCTAGCCAGGAGAATGGAGCCGCCCGCCGCAGCGGGCGGGGCGGTCGTCAGCCGGCCCGGTCAGACCATGGTCACCATCTCCTCGGCACTGGTGGGGTGAATGGCGACGGTGTCGTCGAAGTCGCGCTTGGTGGCCCCCATGCGCACGGCGACGGCGAAGCCCTGCAGCATCTCGTCGGCATGGGGGCCAAGGATGTGGGCGCCGACGACCTTCTCCTCGGGGCCGACGCAGACCAGCTTCATCAGCGTGCGGCGCTTGTCGGCAGAAAGAGCGTAGTCCATGGCGATGAAGCGGCTGGTATAGATCCTGACCGCGTCGCCGTACCGCGCCCGGGCTTCCTCCTCGGTCATCCCCACGGTGCCGATGGGTGGGTGGCTGAACACCACGGTGGGGATGTTCTCGTACACCAGACGGCGACCCTCCATGCCGCCGAAGAGGCGATCCGCCAGCCGGCGACCAGCGGCAATGGCCACCGGGGTCAGCTGCCATTTGCTGGCGATGTCGCCAATGGCATATATGCCGGGCACGTTGGTCTGCTGGAACGGGTCGGTAGGGATGCTGCCGTCCGGATTCACCTCGACGCCGGCGTTCTCCAGCCCCAGGCTATCCGTGTTGGGCTCGCGGCCCACGGCCCAGATGACCACCTCGTAGCCGTCCAAGCAGCGGCCGTCCTTGCTGTACAGCGCGATGCTGCCGTCGCTGGCACGCTCGAGCCGGGCAGTGTCGAAGCCGGTCACCACATGCAGGCTATCGGCCTGGGCGGCTTCCATGAAGCCATCACGCAACATCTCGTCGAAGCCGCGCAGCGGCTTGTCCTTGCGCAGCACCAGGGTGGTGTCGCTGCCGAGGTGGTGCAGCACGCCGCAGAGCTCGACAGCGATGTAGCCGGCGCCGACCACCGCGACCTTGTGGGGCTGGCGATCGAGCGCGAAAAAGCCGTCGGAGTCGATGGCCAGCTCGCCGCCCGGGACATCCGGCCGCCTGGGACGGCCACCGGTAGCGATCACGATGTGGTCGGCGCTGTAGCACCTGCCCTCGACTTCCACGGTGCGCTCGTCGACGAAGCGGGCGTAGCCACGGATGAGGGTGACGCCTTCCCGCTCCAGGTTGTGGAGGTAGATGCTGTTGAGGCGCTCGATGTAGTCGTCGCGACGCCGGCGCAGATCCGACCAGTCCAGGCGGAAGCTGCCGTCGAGACGAAAGCCGTAATCGGCGGCATGCCGCAGGCCCCAGGCCAGGCTGGAAGCGTTCCACATCACTTTCTTCGGCACGCAGCCGACGTTGACGCAGGTCCCACCCAGCCGGGCGCCTTCGATGACGGCCGACCTGGCGCCATGGCGGGCTGCGCGCCGGGCCGTGGCCAGGCCGCCGCTACCGCCACCGATAGAGAGCAAATCGAAGTGTTCGGTCATTTGCACCACTCTGTCGTTTGAAACCACTGGCCCCTATCTTAGCGCCGCCATCGCGCGCCCGCTGCGCGCCGGCGCTCTGCTAGAATAGGCACAAGGATGGAGACGCCGGCTGCCAGCGCTTTAAAGTCCGGCAGGCAGCCAGCAACTTAAAGCCGTCCCCCCATTCGTGATGCGATGAAAATCATGACCGATACCCAGAACCCGCTTCTTGCAACCCAAGGCTTGCCCGCTTTCAACGCGATCGCGCCCGAGCACATTGAGCCGGCCATCAGCGCACTGATCGAGGACAATCGGCGTACCCTCGAGCGGCTGCTGGAGCAGAACCAGCGCTACACCTGGGACAACCTGATCGCGCCGCTGGAGGAAGCCTCGGACCGGCTCTCCAGAGCCTGGTCGCCGGTCCGGCACATGAACTCAGTGGTCAACACGGACGCCCTGCGCGCCGCCTACAACGCCTGCCTGCCGAAGCTGTCCGAGTACAGCACCGAGGTCGGGCAGAACGAGCGGCTCTACCGGGCCTATCAGCAGATCCGCGACAGCGACGAGTTCGCCCGACTCAGCCAGGCCCAGCGCAAGGCCATCGAGGACGCCCTGCGCGACTTCCGCCTGGCCGGGGTCTCGCTGCCGCCGGCGCAAAAGCAGCGCTTCAAGGAAATCAGCCGCCGGCTGTCCGAGCTGCAATCCAGGTTCGAAGAGCACGTCATGGATGCCACCGACGGCTGGAGCAAGCTGATCACCGACGAGAAGGAGCTGGCCGGCGTGCCGGCCACGGCGCTGGCTAGCTTCCGTCAGAACGCCGAGCGCAAGGGCCTGGACGGCTGGCTGATCAACCTGGAGTTCCCGTCCTACTACGCCATCCTGACCCATGCCGACAACCGAGCGCTGCGGGAAGAGGTGTACCACGCCTATTGTACCCGCGCCTCCGAGGTCGGCCCCAACGGCGGCAAGTGGGACAACCTGCCGCTGATGGAGGAAATCCTGCGCCTGCGCCACGAGAAGGCGCGGCTGCTCGGCTTCGCCAACTATGCCGAGCTGTCGTTGGCCACCAAGATGGCCGGCTCGACCCGGGAAGTCATGGACTTCCTCACCGACCTGGCGGCCCGCGCCAAGCCCAGGGCCGAGCAGGAGCTGGAAGAGCTGCGTGCCTACGCGCGCGAGGAGCACGGCGTTGCCGAGCTGGCGGTCTGGGACCTCGGCTACTACTCGGAGAAGCTGCGCCAGCAGCGCTATCAGGTGTCGCAGGAGGACCTGCGCCCGTACTTCCCGGCCGATCAGGTCATCGCCGGATTGTTCGAGGTGGTGCAGCGGCTGTTCGGCGTCACCATCCGCGAGGTCGAGGGCGTGGACGTCTGGCACCCGGACGTGCGCTTCTACCGAGTCACCGACGCCAACGGCGAGCTGCGGGGCGAGTTCTATGTCGACCTTTACGCCCGCGAGCGCAAGCGGGGCGGCGCCTGGATGGACGTCTGCCGCACTCGCCGCCGCACCACCACCGGCATCCAGACGCCGGTGGCCTATCTGACCTGCAATTTCACCCCGCCGGTGGGCGACAGGCCGGCGCTGCTGACGCATGGCGAGGTGGAAACGCTGTTCCACGAGTTCGGCCACGGCCTGCACCACATGCTGACTAAGGTCGACGTGGCTGCCGTCGCCGGCATCAGCGGCGTGCCGTGGGACGCGGTGGAGCTGCCCAGCCAGTTCATGGAGAACTGGTGCTGGGAGCGTGAGGCGCTGGACCTGTTTGCACGCCACTACGAGACCGGCGAGACCATCCCGGAGGATTTGTACCGACGCATGCGGGCGGCCAAGAACTTCCAGTCCGCCATGCAGACGGTGCGCCAGCTGGAGTTCGCCCTGTTCGACTTCCGTCTGCACCTCGAGTACGATCCCGCCCAGGGCGGCCGGATCTACGAGATCCTGGACGAGGTGCGCCGGCAGGTGGCAGTGATACAGCCGCCGCCCTACAACCGCTTCCCGAACAGCTTCAGCCACATCTTCGCGGGCGGTTACGCGGCGGGCTACTACAGCTACAAGTGGGCCGAGGTGCTGTCGGCCGACGCCTTCTCCCGCTTCGAGGAAGAGGGGATTTTCAACTCGGCCACCGGCAGGAGTTTCCTGCATAATATCCTGGAGCAGGGCGGCTCCCGCGATGCCATGGAGCTCTTCGTGGCCTTCCGCGGCCGCAAGCCGTCCATCGAGCCGCTGTTGAGGCACACCGGCCTGGCGGCTTGACCGTCACAACAGGGACGGAGCGACACGGATCGTTCATCGCTCTATTCGCCGCCGCGAGGAAAGCCGCCCGCGCCTTCTTCACGGCCAGGCGCACTTAGAACCGCTCCAGCAGCGGCGATGCCCGATGGGGCCGCGCAAGACGCGACCCCATCGCTGCTTTCCGCTGTCCGATCAAGCGGATAATCCGCTAAGATACGTGCGTTTTTTCGGCAACGCACCCGAGCGTCGCGGCTGCAGGCTGCAGCCGTTCGCGTCCATGGCGTCCTGCCACGATAGCAGGTCATAGCATTGTTGCGACCCTCATGCAGGCTTTGCTTGTCGGCGGCTACCGGCAGGAGACTTCTGGTGACCAAAATTCATAGGGCAACTCGTTAGCGCATATGTCGGACAGCATGCTTCTCATCCTCCTGATCGCGCTTCCCTTCGTGGGCAGTCTGATTGCCGCGCTGCTACCGACCAATGCGCGCAACGCGGAGGCATGGCTGGCCGGGGCGATCGCGCTGAGCGGGTTGCTGATCACCGCGAGCTTCTTCCAGGACGTCGCGGCAGGCAAGGTGGCGCGCCTCGCGGTGCCCTGGCTTCCCATGCTGGGGGTCGATTTCAGCCTGCGCATGGACGGCTTCGCCTGGCTATTCACGGCGCTGGTGACCGGCATCGGCCTGCTGGTGGTGCTGTATGCCCGCTACTACATGTCGCCGCAGGATCCGGTGCCGCGCTTCTTCGCCTTTCTGCTGGCCTTCATGGGCTCCATGCTGGGCATCGTGCTCTCCGGCAACCTGCTCCAGCTCGCCTTCTTCTGGGAGCTCACCAGCCTGTTCTCCTTCCTCCTGATCGGCTACTGGCACCACAGCGCCGTCGCCCGCGACGGCGCCCGCATGGCGCTGACCATCACCGTCACCGGCGGCCTGGCCATGCTGGCCGGCATCCTGGTGCTGGGCCAGATCACGGGCAGCTACGAGCTGGACAAGGTGCTCGCCGCCGGCGAGCGTATCCGCAACCATTCGTTGTACCTGCCGGCGCTGGTTCTGATCCTGCTAGGCGCCTTCACCAAGAGCGCGCAGTTCCCCTTCCACTTCTGGCTGCCCCATGCCATGGCCGCGCCCACGCCGGTCAGCGCCTACCTGCACTCGGCCACCATGGTGAAGGCGGGCGTGTTCCTGCTGGCCCGGCTCTGGCCGGCGCTGGCCGGCACCGACGCATGGTTCTGGTTGGTCAGCGGCACCGGCCTGGCAACCCTGCTGCTGGGCGCCTACGTCGCCATCTTCCAGCACGATCTCAAGAGGCTGCTGGCCTATTCCACCATCAGCAACCTAGGGTTGATCACGCTGCTGCTGGGCATGAACAGCCCGCTGGCGGCGGTGGCAGCGATCTTCCACATCATGAACCACGCCACCTTCAAGGCCTCGCTGTTTATGGCTGCCGGCATCATCGACCACGAATCCGGCACCCGCGACATCCGTCGGCTCAGCGGGCTGCGCCGCCCCATGCCCTACACCGCCACGCTGGCCATGGTGGCGGCCACGGCCATGGCGGGCGTGCCGCTGCTCAACGGCTTCATCTCCAAGGAGATGTTCTTCACCGAAACGCTGCTGGTCACCACGCCGCTGCCCTGGCTGGGGAGCATTCTCCCCTATGCCGCCATTCTCTACGGTATCTTCAGCGTGACCTATTCGCTGCGCTTCATACACGGCACCTTCTTCGGCCCGCCGCCAGTGGATTTGCCGCGCCAGCCGAAGGAGCCGCCGCACTGGATGCGCTTCCCGGTCGAGTTGCTGGTGCTGCTGTGCCTGGTGGTCGGCATCGCGCCCGGCTTTTCCGTCGGCCCGCTGCTCGACGTCGCCGTGCTGGGCGTGCTGGGCGACGCCAAGCCGGCCTACAACCTGTCGGTCTGGCACGGCTTCAACCTGCCGCTACTGATGAGCGCCATCGCCATGGCCGGCGGCGTTCTGCTTTACCTGGCCCTGCAGCGCTACCTGCTGACCGGGACCGAAGGCACACCCTTCGTCCGCCACATGGCCGGCAAGCGCCTGTTCGAGCGCACGCTGGTGACGCTGTCCTGGCGCATCGCCCGGCCGCTGGAGGGGCTGCTGGGCACCCGTCGGCTGCAGCCGCAGCTGCGCCTGCTGGTGGCGGTCGCTGCCGCCGCCGCGCTGGCGGCTGGCTGGGACTGGCTGGCGGCACCGGCTCTGCGGCTGCCGGATGGACTGGACCCGACCTTGACCATCGTCTGGCTGATCGGCATGGCCTGCGCCGTGGGCGCCGCCCACCAGGCCAAGTTTCATCGCCTGCGCGCCCTGATCCTGATGGGCGGGGCCGGCATGACCACCGTGATCACCTTCGTCTGGTTCTCCGCGCCCGACCTGGCACTAACCCAGATGCTGGTGGAAATCGTCACCACGGTGCTGATCCTGCTCGGCCTGCGCTGGCTACCGCGCCGCATACCGGGCATCGATCCGCTGCAGCCGCTCACGCTGCCCCGGCGGCTGAGCGATCTCACCATCGCCCTCGGCGCCGGCACCGGCGTGGGGCTGATGGCCTATGCGGTCATGCGCCGACCGCTGCCCGACACCATCTCGCACTACTTCACCGAGCGCGCCTACAGCGAGGGCGGCGGGACCAACGTGGTCAACGTGATCCTGGTGGACTTCCGCGGCTTCGATACCTTGGGCGAGATCACCGTGCTCGGCATCGTCGCGCTGACGGTCTACGCCCTGCTGCGCCGCTTCCGGCCGGCGCCGGAAAGCATCGCCATCCCGGAGCAGCAGCGGGTGCAGAACGCCTATGACAGCGCCCGTCCGGATCGGCAGCCGGGCCTGACCCTGGCCGAGTACATGCTGGTACCGGGCGTGCTGATGCGGCTGCTGTTCCCGTTCATGCTGGCGCTGGCGCTGTACCTGTTCCTGCGCGGACACAACCTGCCGGGCGGCGGCTTCGTGGCCGGCTTGACCATGGCCATCGCCTTCATCGTCCAGTACATGGCCAACGGCACCCGCTGGGTGGAGTCACGGATCCGGCTGCATCCGCTCCGCTGGATCGGGCTGGGCCTGGTATTCGCCCTGCTCACCGGCATCGGCGCCTGGCTGGCGGCGCACCCGTTCCTGACCTCGCACACCCGCTATCTGGAGCTGCCCGTGCTGGGCAAGGTGCCGCTGGCAAGCGCGCTGTTCTTCGATCTGGGAGTGTTCTCCCTAGTGGTCGGCGCCACCGCGCTGATTTTGATCGCCCTGGCGCACCAGTCGCTGCGCAGCGCCCTGGTCGCTGCCCGTACCCCCGTTTCACCGCCGAGCAAGGAGGACTGATGGAGCTCATCGTTGCCCTGGGCATCGGCGTCCTGGTCGCTTCCGGTGTCTGGTTGATCTTGCGGCCACGCACCTACCAGGTGATCATCGGCCTGTCGCTGCTCTCCTACGCCGTCAACCTGCTGATCTTCGGCATGGGACGGCTGCGGGAGAACGCAGCCCCGGTGGTGGAAGCCGGCGCCGTGATCGACGCCAGCCAATACACCGACCCGCTGCCGCAGGCGCTGGTGCTGACGGCCATCGTCATCAGCTTCGCCACCACCGCCTTGTTCCTCGTGGTGCTGCTGGCCAGCCGCGGCCTGACCGGCACCGACCATGTTGACGGCCGGGAGCCTGGCTCATGAGCGTCGGCTTGCACCATCTGATCATCGTTCCGATTCTGCTGCCACTGCTGGCCGGCGCCGTCATGCTGCTGCTTGAGGAGCGCCGGCGGCGGATCAAAGCCGGGCTGAACCTACTGGTCACCCTGGCGCAGGTCGGCGTCGCCGCGCTCCTGCTCCGGCAGGTGCACGGTGGCAATCCCGAGATCGGCGTCTACCTGCTCGGTAACTGGCCGGCGCCGTTCGGCATCGTGCTGGTGCTGGATCGGCTATCGGCGCTGCTGCTGCTGCTCGCCAGCGTGCTGGCACTGGCATCACTGCTGTTCGCACTGGCACGCTGGCACCGCGCCGGGCCGCACTTCCACCCGCTGTTCCAGTTCCTGCTGGTCGGCATCAACGGCGCCTTCCTCACCGGCGACCTGTTCAACCTGTTCGTCTTCTTCGAGGTCATGCTGGCCGCCTCCTACGGACTGGTCCTACATGGCTCGGGCACGACCCGCGTCAAGGCCGGCCTACACTATATCGCGGTCAATCTGGCTTCCTCGCTGCTGTTCCTGATCGGGGTCGCCCTCATCTACGGGGTCACCGGCACCCTCAACATGGCCGACCTGGCCAATCGCCTGACTCAGGTCGCGCCCGAGGATCTCGGGCTGCTGCGGGCCGGCTTTGCCATCCTCGGCGTGGCCTTCCTGGTCAAGGCCGGCATGTGGCCGCTTTGCTTCTGGCTGCCGACGACCTACGCCGCTGCCAGCGCACCGGCCGCCGCCCTGTTCTCCATCATGAGCAAGGTCGGCGTCTATGCCATCCTGCGCCTCGGCCTGCTTTTGTTCGGCGACGGCAGCGATGCGGCCGGCTTCGGCAGCAGCTGGCTGCTCTACGGCGGCCTGCTGACCATCGGCTTCGGCGCCATTGCCGTCCTGGCGTCGCAGGATTTGAGCCGGCTAGCCGGCTACAACGTGCTGATTTCCTCCGGCACGCTGCTGGCGGCGTTGGGCGTGGCCGACCTGGCCATCACGGCCGGGGCGCTGTTCTATCTGCTCAGTTCCACCTTGGCGATCAGCGCCTTCTTCCTGCTGATCGAGCTGGCCGAACGCGGCCGCCGGCCAGGCGCCGACATCCTTGCCGTCACCATGGAAGCGTTCGGCGAGCCCGAGGAAGAGCCGTTGGACTCGGAAGAGGAAGTCGGCATCGCCATCCCGGCCACCATGGCCATCCTCGGGCTGAGCTTCTTGCTCTGCGCCCTGCTGCTGGCTGGCCTGCCACCGCTGTCCGGCTTCATCGGCAAGTTCGTGCTGCTGGATGCAGTACTGCGCACGCACGGCACCGCCAACGCCACGGCCTGGGTGCTGCTGGCGGTCATCATCCTGTCCGGCCTGGCGGTGGTGATTGCCATGACTCGCGCCGGCATCCGCACCTTCTGGGGACCGCTGGAGCGCAGCGTGCCGCGGGTACGGCTGATCGAGATCACCCCCATCGGCCTGCTGCTGCTGCTGTGCGTCGCGCTCACCGTCCAGGCCGGCCCGGTCATGCGTTACCTGCAGGACACAGCAGCCGCGCTGCATTCGCCCCAGGGCTATATCGAGGGGGTGCTGTCGGCGCCACGGGCGGGGCAGGGAGGTGAGACATGATGAAGCGCTGGTTGCCCTATCCACGCCTGGCGGCGCTGGTGCTGATCGCCTGGCTACTGATGAACCAGAGCCTGGCGCCCGGCCAGATCCTGCTGGGCGTGCTGCTGGCGCTGATCGGCACGCAGCTCCTGGTGCGGCTGCAGCCACCGCCCGGCTTCGCCAGGCGGGTGCAGACCATGGCGGTGCTGTTCGTACGGGTGCTGCTGGACATCATCCGCTCCAACATCGCCGTCGCCAGCATCATCCTGAGCCGCAGGGCGGCCATGAACCGCACCGCTGGCTTCGTCCACATCCAGCTGACCTCGCGCCACCCTTATGTGCTGACGACCCTAGCCTGCATCATCACGGCCACGCCGGGCACGATCTGGGTGGATTACGAATCGACCAGCGGCGTCCTGACCATCCACGTCCTCGACCTCATCGACGAGGAGACATGGATACGCACCATTACGCAACGCTACGAAAGCCTGTTGCGGGAGATCTTCGAATGATGCTTGGATTCTTCACCGCCGCCTTGACTCTGACGCAAATCATGCTGGCGCTGGCTATGGCCTGCAGCAGCGTGCGGCTGTTCATTGGCCCACGGGCGCAGGACCGAATCGCGTCGATGGACGCTTTTTATGTCTCCGCCATGCTGCTGCTGCTGACTTTCAGCATCCGCACCGGCAGCAACCTGTATTTCGAGGTCGCTCTGGTCATCGCCATGCTGGGCTTCGTCGGCACCGTGGCGCTGGCCAAGTTCCTCATGCGCGGCGAGGTGATCGAATGAACGCTGCTGCCAACATGCCAGGCTGGGCGCTGTTCCTCACCGCCGTGCTGCTGCTGCTCAGCGCCTCGCTGACGCTGATCGGCACCATCGGCCTGCTGCGCCTGCAAACCTTCTACGAGCGCACGCATGCGCCGACGCTGGGCACCACGCTGGGCATCGGCTTCATGCTATTCGCGTCCATGCTCTACTTCAGCGTGCTGCAAAGCCGCCCGGTGCTGCATGAGTTGCTGATCGCGGTCTTCATGACCGTGACCACGCCCATTACCCTGGTGCTGCTGGTGCGCGCCGCGCTCTACCGCGACCGCCACGCCGGCAGCAGCGAGGTGCCGCAGACCACGCCACCCAAGTCCAGCCTGCTTGAGCAGGAGGACATCGACGGCAACTAGTCTCAGTGCCGGGCGCTGCCGACACAGCCCTCGGCGATGGGCGCCGCCGCGGCAGACCGAGCCTGCGGCAGGTTCACCAGCAGCACGCCGATCATGACGACCATGAGGCCAGCCAGCGCCGCCGGGCTCAGGGTCTCGTCGAACAGCAAATAGCCGAGCAAGACGGTGACGGGTGGCGCCAGATAGAACAAGCTGGCGACCCGGGATGCGGCGCCATGCCGGATCAGGACGAACAGCAGCCCGACCGCGCCCACCGACAGCGCCAGCACCAGCCAGGCCAGCGCAAATAGGAACTCGCCGCTCCACTCGATCCGCATGCTCTCGAAGCCAACCGCCTGCAGCAAGAGCAGCAGCCCCGCCCCCAGATACTGGATGGTGCCGGCGGTGCGGATGTCGGAATCCGGACAGAAGCGCTTCTGATAAAGCGTTCCACCAGTAATCGAGAGCAGGGCGACCAGGGCGGCGACGAAAGCCCCCCAGCTGCCTGCGCCGTCGAGCCGGTTCCAGACCACCAGCATCACCCCCAGCGCTCCCAGGGCCAATCCCAGCCACTGCCGTAGTCCGACCTGCTCGCCCAGCAACCACCCCGCCAGCGCCGCGGTCAACAGCGGCTGCACGGCGACGATGATGGACACCACGCCGGCGGCCATGCCCAGGTGAATGGCATAGAAAACTCCGCCCAGGTAGCCGGCATGCACCAGCAGCCCGGCCACTGTAATATGAATGATCAGTCGCGGCCCGCGCGGCCACGAGGCGCCCATCAGCCAAGCCAGCAGCGCCAGCATCCCGGCTGCGATCAACAATCGCAGCGCAAGAAAGGTGAAGGGTTCGGTTGCCGGCAGACCGTACTTGGCGCCGATGAAACCGGTGCTCCAGAGCAGCACGAATAGCGCCGGCGTTGCCGCCAGCCAGAAACGTGTAACCATCGCTTCAACGTAAGGAAATCTCGAAGCGGCGGCAGCCCGGGGCTGTGCCGCACCATGCCGTCATGAAAATCGCATCCTGGAACGTCAATTCACTCAAAGTCCGCCTGCCACACGTGCTCGACTGGCTCACCACCCGCGAGCCGGCCATCGTCGGCCTGCAGGAAACCAAGCTCACCGACGACAATTTCCCTGTCGAGCCGCTACGAGCGCTGGGCTATCACTTGGCCTACGCCGGCCAGCCAACCTACAACGGCGTCGCCGTGCTGAGCAAGCAACCCATCAGCGATGTCGTCACCGACCTGCCCGGGCTCGACGACCCCCAGCGCCGGGTGCTGGCAGTCACCACCGGCGACATCCGCTTCATCAATCTCTACGTCCCCAATGGGCAAGCCGTCGGCACCGACAAATACGCCTACAAGCTGGACTGGCTCGAAAAGCTGGAAGCCTTCCTAGCGGACCAGCTGCGCCAATACCCCCGTCTGGCCGTGGTCGGCGATTTCAACATCGCCCCGGAGCCAGAGGACGTGCACGACCCAGCCGAGTGGGAGGGCAAGGTGCTGTTCTCCGAACCGGAGCGGGCAGCCCTGCGGCGCCTACTGGCGCTGGGCCTGATCGATACCTACCGCCTCTTCCCGCAAGAGCCGAAGCAGTTCAGCTGGTGGGACTACCGCATGAACAGCTTCCGCCGCAACCGTGGGCTGCGCATCGACCTGGTGCTGGCCAGCGCGGCCCTGGCCGCCGACTGCACCGCCGCCTATATCGACCGCGAGCCGCGCAGCTGGGAACGGCCCTCGGACCATGCCCCCGTGGTGGCGGAATTCAAGCGCTGACGCCTCATCCCCGCTTATCCCCCCCGGCCGCATGACAAGGCGGCCGGGGGGCCCTGAATATTAGCGTTTTCAGACTCTTTCCACTCGCCGCGCGTCGACTAAGCCAATGCTGGCGCGCATTCGCTTCGCCTGACCGGTCACGGCGCAGGCAGGACTGTATCGCTGCCTTTACAGTTCCCGCCGCAGCCTGCCGAAAGCCCCACCGGCAAGGTTTTTTCTCAACAAAAACAAACATCTGCGAAAACACTCGCAGTTGGCATCGTTCCTGCTTTAACAAACGGGCGACGCAACGGATGAACGTCCGTGGTCGACAGGTGCTTGACGCGTAACAAACTAACCAACTTACCAGGAGCAAGGGAATGAAGAAGACCATCGCAACCGCCATCAGCGCGCTCGGCCTCGTCCTGTCCGCCCAGGCCATGGCTGGTGACGACGACATCATCTCGGTGCTGCCCATCGCCTCCAACGTGGCTCAGGGCCAGGCCACCGCCCATAGCCTGTCCCACAACGATGTCTTGTCGAACAACGACCTGCTGTCCCACAACGACATCCTCTCCAACAACGCCCTGTGGTCCAACAACACCGCCAATCTTCGCTCCGAGGCCACGGTGAAGGCCCAGGTTGCAGCCACCAATCTGGACGGCTCGGTGCGTGGCTCCACCGACGCCGGCAATGGTGGCGACGGCGGCAACGGGGTCGACGATTCGACGCTGGTTGGCGTTGGCGTGGGCCTGGGGCTGGGCCTGGGGCTGGGTGCCGGCGGGGCCGGCTTTGGCGGTTCCGGCGCGACCGGCGGCTCGGTGGGCACCACCACCACCAACTACATGCAGGACCACACGATGACCAACGCCGTCGGCATCTTCCAGGTGGCCCAGAACGGCGGCATGAATGCCATGGCGCAGCAAGGCGTCACCGTCCAGGCCAACTTGAACTTCAGCAAGTAAGCGCAACGCTGCAGGTGCCGGCCATCGGCCGGCGCCTGCTGCCGACCTCAGCCAGGGAATGGGGATAGCACGATGATGGAAGCACGAACCAGGCTCTCGGTTTGCCGCCTCGGCACGGTCGTCGGCTTGCTGCTTGCGACCGCCGTTTACGCCGGCGAGGCGCCCGATGTGCTCGAGCTCGTTGGCCTGCAGGGTGACGTCAGCGAGCAGGAGCTGGACAGCACGCGCGGACGTCAGGACATCTTCAACGCCCAGATCAGCGAAATCAGCGAAAACGCCTACCTGAGCCATACCAGCGCCAATGGCGCCAGAACCGGCGACAACCTGATCAGCGGTGACGCGCTGTCCGGCCTTGCCGGCTTCTCCACGGTCATCCAGAACACTGGCAACAACGTCATCATTCAGGATTCGCTGATCCTGAATGTCAGCGTACGCCAGTAACCGCGCGGACGCGATCGCAATGCTGCGCTGGCAACGCTGCCGCCTGGTCGCCGGCCTGCTCTGCTGGCTCACCATCGGCGCCGCGACGGCCAATCCGGCCATCCTGCCCGGCCTCGCCGACCATGTGACCATGCCGGTCACCAGCTTCGCCGAAGCCCGCTCGCGCGAGCTGATACGCCAGCAGTACGACTTCAGCTGCGGCGCGGCAGCCTTGGCCACGCTGCTGACCCACCATTACGACCATCCGGTCAGCGAACAGCAGGTGTTCAGCCGCATGTTCGAGCTGGGCGACCAGGAACGCATCCTCCAACAGGGCTTTTCCATGCTCGACATGAAGCTCTACCTGGAAAGCGCCGGCTTCACCGCCGGCGGCTACCGCATCGACCTGGCCAGGCTGGCGGAAATCGGCGTGCCAGCCATCGCGCTGCTGAACATCAACGGCTATCTGCACTTCGTCGTGATCAAGGGGGTGCGCGGCGACCGGGTGCTGATCGGCGATCCCGCGCTCGGCCTACGCACCGTCACCCGAGCCAGCTTCGAGGCGGGCTGGAACGGGATCTTCTTCCTGATCCGCAGCCACGCCAGCGTCGGCCGGCGGCATTTCAACCGGGACGAGGTTTGGGCCATGCTGGCACAGGCGCCGGTCGCGGACGCACTGGGCCGCGCCGACCTGGCCGGCTTTACCCTGCAGCTCGGTCTTCCGGGCTTGCGTTAGAGGAGAAATGCGAACATGGACAAGCTCGCTTTCCGTCTCCGCAGTGTCCTGGTCTGCGCGGCGCTGACGCTGGCAGCGGCTCTGCCGGCGCAGGCGGTGCAGGACTGGGAAAGCGTCGACGATGCCACGCTCAGTAGCCTGCGCGGTGGCTTCATCGACCGCCATGGGTTCCAGATCCACTTCCGGCTGGAAAACCTGGTCGCCATCGACGGCATGCTCAAGGTCCACAACCGGCTCGAGATCCCCTGGGGCGATTCGCGCCCGCAGGTCGAGCGCCTGGTCCAGGACACCGCCGACACCGGCGGGGTCAGGCTCACGCTGGCCAACCAGGGGCTGGCGACGCTGATCCAGAACACGCTCAACGACAAGTTCATCGATCACATGCGCATCATCAACGTGGAGCTGCGCAGCCCCGGCGGCCTGGCCGGCATCGGCGCGATCAGCCGCATCCAGGCGGGACTGATCTCCGCGCTGCGCTGACTGGCGCCGCCGTCAGCCGTGTCCCGCGCCGGCCCACCATGGCCGGCGCCCTCATTGGCGCCCCCACAGCACGAACGGCGAACGTAGTACCAACTGGATATCGGGCGCGTACTCGGTGACGCCCACCGCCAGCGCCAGGCTGACATTGTTGCCCGTCCCTACCCGGTGCGACAGGCCGAACAGCAGGGAACCGACCTGGAAGCGGCTGAACTGCGCATCCAGGCCAGGGTCGTGCTGATACTTGGTCTTGAAGACCACGCTGTGGTCGTAGCCCAGGCTGAAGGACATCCGCTCGTTGACGGCGAAGCCCATCCCGAAGCCGAAGCTCACCGCATCCCCCGGATCGACCCGGCCGTACTCGGCATTGACGCGACGGGACACGTTCCACAGGTAGGAGACATTGCCGAACAGCGCCACCGGGTCGGTCGGATAGATGAAGCTCAGCCCGGCCTGCACACCCCAGAACCCGGAGCCGGTGGGCTGCTCGCGAAAGATCTCGCCGATCGGGATCGGCGCGCCGGTGTCCTCGTCTTCGACGGTCAGCTCTTCTCGCGCCACCTCGAAGGGCCCCTCGCCGGTGCGGCTCTTGACCCGCAGGTTGACCACCGTGTACGGCCAGCCATTGCCGCCGTAGCTCAGCTGATAGCGCAACGCAAGCTCGACGTCCCCCAGGCCATCACCGGATGAGTCGCGCACCAGATCGGTGGGCGAGCCCTTGAACAGCTCCCGCTCGCGAACGCTTTCCTCCTTGTAGACGAACGGCACCCGCAGCTCGGCTTCCAGTCGGCGCGTCAGGCCATAGCGCAGCGCAAAAGCGGCGGTCAGGGTATCCCGCTGCACCTCGCTGATGTTAATCAGCCCCACCAGCACCGCCGGCACCACCGTATAGCCCTCGACCGCCACCTGCATGTTGGACGAGTGGGTGTATTGCAGCGACGGCTCCAACACCAGCTGGCCGGCGGGTGTCAACACGCTGGGCTGATCGAAGATTTGGGCCGGCTCGGCCGGCGGCTGCTGCGCCAACGCGCTGCCGGCGACGGCGAGCAAACAAGAGGCGGTACGTCCCCAGGCGGAGTACTTCATACATTGCTTCCTTGCGGTTCTCGTTATGTTTTCGCTGGCGCGGGCGGCACCCGCGCTCTAGCGGGTCAAAGTGCTGCTGCCGGTCCGCACGATCACCGAGCCGGCGGGCGGGGCGTCCAGCGCGTACTTGCGCATTAGCCGGTACAGGGTGACGCGCGAGGTGCCGAGCTGGCTCGCTGCCTTGGAAACGTTGTAGCGGCAGGCCTGCAGTGCCGCCTCGACGGCCATCCGCTCGGCGTTTTCCCGCACCTCCACGAGGCTCAGCGGCGCGTCCTGGCTGTCACGCAGCCCCAGGTCGGCGGGCCGGATCAAGCGCCCCTCGCACATCACCATGGCGCGCCGGACCCGATTGATCAGCTCGCGCACGTTGCCGGGCCAGGTGTGCGCCTCCATCGCCGCGTAGGCCTCGCGGCTGAAGCCGCGCACCCCTGGCGCCTTGTCCTTGGCGTAGCGCTCGAAGAAATAATCGGCCAGCACCGCCACGTCGCCGGCGCGCGCGCGCAGCGGCGGCATGTCGAGGCGCAGCACGTTGAGGCGATAATACAAATCGGCACGGAAGCGACCTTCCGCCACCGCCAGCTCCAGATTGACGTGGGTGGCGGCAATCACGCGCACGTCCACCGGCACCGAGCCACTGCCGCCAAGCCGCTCGATGACACCTTCCTGCAGGAAACGCAGCAGGTTGGCCTGCAGCTCCAGATCCAGATCACCGATCTCATCAAGGAAGATGGTGCCGCCGTTGGCGGCCTCGATGCGGCCGATCTTGCGTCGTTGTGCGCCGGTGAAGGCGCCGCGCTCATAGCCGAACAGCTCCGACTGGATCAGGCTGGCCGGCAGGGCACCGCAGTTGACCGCCACAAACGGCCCGCCGCTGCGGCGGGAATTGTCGTGAATGGCCTGCGCGGCCAGTTCTTTGCCAGTGCCGCTCTCGCCTTGGATCAGCACCGGCGCCTCGACGTTGGCGATCTTGCCGATGGCGGCCATCAAGGCGTGCATAGCCCGGCTTCTGCCCACCATGCGGTGCTGCACCGGTGGACCGTGATCGCCGAAGGCTTCCCGCAGCGCGCTCATGCCGAAGGCGTGGCCGATGACGGCATTGAGCCGCTCCCAATGGACGGGCAGGGTGTGGAAATCGACGCAGTAGCGCAGCACCAGCTGCGCCAGCTCAGGCTTGCCGAGATCCTCGGCGGGCATCAACGCAATCCACTCGATGGCGCCGCGGGAAAGGATCTGTTCCAGCTCCGACAGATGCCAGCGCCCGTCGGCCAGTTCCACCAGGCCGACCTGATACTCTTCGAGGCAAGGGAGGGAATCAGGTGTCGCCGTCCGGACGTTCCAGGCAGAAGCCAGTACCGCAAGCTGATCCCAGGCGCTACCCTGTGGAGACAGATAGAGGATTTTCCTTTTTTGCATCATGCGATCTTCCCTACTACGCAAGACGCGGTCGGACGCAGGCGGGGTTGCGTCAATGGCAGCCCTGCCAGCTGGTGCAAAAGCCTCGGCGGTTGTCGGAGATGAGGAGACTGTTATTCGCCTTGTTCTGGGAGCGGCGCCTCGGTAACCGCGTCGTGCCTTCCATGGCTTTCCCGGGCGATGCCGCGGCATCGCCTACGGTTAAACCTAGTACACATTCTTGACTATGCAATACCGCGACTTACGTGAATTCCTGCATAAGCTGGAGCAGTCGGGCGAGCTGCGAAGAATCCGCCACCCGGTCTCCCCCCGCCTGGAAATGACCGAGATCAGCGACCGCGTGCTGCGCCAAGGCGGCCCGGCCTTGCTGTTCGAAAGCCCTGCCGGCTACCAGATGCCGGTGCTGACCAATCTGTTCGGCACCCCGCAGCGGGTGGCCATGGGCATGGGGGCGGACAGCGTCGACCAGCTGCGCGAGGTCGGCAAGCTGCTTGCCTTTCTCAAGGAGCCTGATCCGCCCAAGGGTCTGCGCGACGCCTGGCAGAGTCTGCCGATCTTCAGGAAGGTGCTGGACATGGCGCCCAAGACGGTCTCGCGCGCGCCCTGCCAGCAGAACGTGCTGGAAGGCGACGAGGTGGATCTCGGCAAGCTGCCGGTGCAGACCTGCTGGCCCGGCGACGCTGGCCCGCTCATCACCTGGGCGCTGGTGGTCACCCGGGGGCCGTATAAGGAGCGCCAGAACATGGGCATCTACCGCCAGCAGGTCATCGACCGCAACCGGGTCATCATGCGTTGGCTGTCGCATCGCGGCGGCGCGCTGGACTTCCGTGACTGGCAGCAGGCGCATCCTGGCGAGCCGTTCCCGGTAGCGGTGGCCCTGGGCGCCGACCCGGCCACCATCCTGGCCGCCGTCACCCCCATCCCGGACACTCTCTCGGAGTATGCCTTCGCCGGCCTGCTGCGCGGCGCCAGGACCGAGCTGGTGAAGTGCATCGGCTCCGAGCTGCAGGTGCCGGCGAGCGCGGAGATCGTGCTGGAGGGCCACATCCACCCGGGCGATACCGCCCCGGAAGGGCCGTTCGGCGACCACACCGGCTACTACAACGAGGTAGAGACCTTCCCGGTCTTCACCATCGACCGCATTACCTTCCGTGACGATCCGATCTACCACAGCACCTACACCGGCCGGCCGCCGGACGAACCGGCGGTGCTGGGCGTGGCGCTCAACGAGGTGTTCGTGCCGATCCTGCAGAAGCAGTTCCCGGAGATTGTTGACTTCTACCTGCCGCCGGAGGGCTGCTCCTACCGACTCGCGGTGGTGACCATCAAGAAACAGTATCCGGGGCACGCCAAGCGGGTGATGTTCGGCGTCTGGAGCTTCTTGCGCCAGTTCATGTATACCAAGTTCGTTATCGTCACCGACGACGACGTCAACGCCCGCGACTGGAAGGACGTGATCTGGGCCATGACCACCCGCATGGATCCGGCCCGCGACATGGTGGTCGTGGAAAACACGCCCATCGACTATCTCGACTTCGCCTCGCCGGTGTCGGGCCTCGGCAGCAAGGTCGGCTTCGACGCCACCAACAAATGGCCGGGCGAAACCAACCGCGAATGGGGCCGTCCAATCGTCATGGATCCGGCGATCAGGGAGCGGGTGGATACCATCTGGCCGGAGCTAGGCCTTGACTGACGTGGCGCGCAGCCGCCCGCGGCGGGCGCGCGCCAGCGGCAGGCCCTGGTGGCGGCCACAAGACCGGTGAACCTGCGCAAATCGCGGCCGCCTGCCGGGGCGCTCATCCGTCCGGGCAGCAAGGGCTATCGCCGTCGATTTTCCGCCCCTGCGGCAGGGTCGGGTTTATTCGCGCGCCACAAACCAGCACAATGTGCCCCTTGCGCGATGGCGCCTCGCCTGCGAGGAAGTCCTCGCAGCCGACCCAATTCAGGCTTGAGCGAGTAAGCATGAGTTATACCGTTACCATCCAGCCCAGCGGCCATCAGATCAGCGTCAACGAAGGCGAGACCATCGTCGACGCCGCGTTGCGCCAGGGCATCGTCATTCCCTACAGCTGCCGCGGCGGCACGTGCAGCAGCTGCCTGGGAGAGGTCATCTCCGGACGGCTGCATTACCCTGACGGCATTCCGCCCGGCATCACCGAGGCCGAGATCGCAGCCGGCAAGGCCTTGTTCTGTTCCGCCATGCCGCTGTCTGATCTGGAAATCCGGGTGCGTGAGGTTCGCGCCGGCACCGACTTCGTGCCGCGCAAGCTGCCGGTGCGCGTGGTCGAGATTGCCGACCTCTCCCACGACGTCCGCCGCCTCCTGCTCAAGCCGCCGGCCAACCTGCGCATGCCGTTCTTCGCCGGCCAGTACATCGACATCCTGCTGCCGGGCGGCAAGCGGCGCGGCTTCTCGCTGGCCAATGCGCCCCACGACGACGAATGCCTGGAACTGCACGTGCGCCTGGTGCCTGGCGGCCAGTTCACCAAATACGTGTTCACCGAGCTGCGGGAAGGCACGCTGCTGCGCATCGAAGGCCCGTTCGGCCAGTTCTATCTGCGCGAAGACTCGGAGCGACCGATACTGCTCATGGGTGGCGGCACCGGTTTCGCGCCGCTCAAGGGCATTCTGGAGCACGCCTTCCAGATCGGCGTGCAGCGCCCCCTACACCTCTACTGGGGCGTGCGCGCCCGCCGCGACCTCTACCTGCACGAGCTGCCGACCCGCTGGGCGCAGGAGCATCCCAACTTCCGCTACACGCCGGTGCTGTCTGATCCCGACCCGCGCGATCAGTGGCAGGGCCGCACCGGGCTAGTGCCGGACGCCCTGCTGGCCGACTATCCGGATCTCAGCGGCTACGACGTGTACATGAGCGGGCCGCCGGCGATGATCGAAGCGGCCCGGAAGGCCTTCCTCGCGCATGGCCTCGATCCGGCCCACCTCTACTACGACTCCTTCGATTTCGCACCGGACTCCCGGACCAAAGCAGGGGCGTAAGCCATGCCGTACATTCAAGCTGGCGACGTCCGAATCTGGTACGAAACCTTCGGCCAGGGCGAGCCGCTGCTGCTCATCATGGGCCTGGGCGGAACGGTGCGCTCCTGGGGCCTGCAAATCCCCCAGCTATCCAAGCGTTACCGACTGATCTGCCTGGACAACCGCGGCGTCGGCTATTCCGACAAACCGCCCGGCCCCTACCGCATCGAAGACATGGCGGCGGATGCCTTGGCGGTGCTGGATGCGCTGAGCATTCGCAGCGCGCACGTGCTGGGGGTTTCGATGGGCGGGCTGATCGCGCAGGCTCTGTACCACGCCCAGCCGCAGCGGGTCCGCAGCCTCATCCTCGGCTGCACCGGGAGCGGTCCCAACGATCCCGATTACAGTCCCCCGGCCCCCAGGGTTTGGGAGATCTTGCTGCGGGACCCGGACCGTGAGCCGCAGGAGGCGATTTTCCGCGACCTGATCGAGGTCTTCTACCATCCCAGCTACCGCGCGCGGGTGCCCGACCTGCTGCCCCGGCTGCTGCGCCTCCATCAGAGCCTGCCGCAGCCGCCGCACGCCTACCGGGCCCAGCTCGACGCCTGCCGCCGGCACACGCCGACCTCGCCTCGGCTGGCCGCCATCCAGGTGCCGACCCTGGTGCTGCACGGCGCTGAAGACGAGGTCTGGCCGCCGGCATTGCCGGTGCGGAGTTGACCGTGATCCCGGGTTCCGGCCATATGTTCATGATCGAAAAGCCAGAGGAGTTCAACCGGGCAGTGCTCGACTTCCTGGCGCGTCAGGCCCGGGCATGGCCGGCCGCCGGCTGAACCGCACCGCCGTGCCGCGACGGCGCTGGACAGGATGACACCCACTACAGGCAACCCGAGGACGCCAATGAGATCGCGCCTTGTCGTCACCGTTCTGCTTTGCGGCCTGCTGAGCGGCTGCGCCACCAACTCCACGCCGCTCAACCCCTACGATCCGTACGAGGAGCACAACCGCAACGTCTTCGAGCTGAACCAAAAACTCGACCGCCACGTGCTCGAGCCGGTGGCTTCGGGTTACGCGGCCATCACCCCGAGCTTCTTCCGCCGCGGAGTGGACAATTTCTTCAACAACGCCTCCTATCCAAAGGTCATCCTGAGCGATCTGCTGCAGGGCAAGTTCGCCCATGCCGCTCGCGGCACCGGCCGCTTCCTGGTCAACACCACGGTGGGCCTGCTCGGCATCTGGGACCCGGCCAGCCGCATCGGCTTGCCGGCGAGACGTTCGGACATGGGGCAAACCCTCGCCGTCTGGGGCGCCAACAGCGGCCCCTATATCGAGGTGCTGGGGCTGGGTCCGAACTATGCCCGCGAGCTCAGCGACATTCCGGCCAGCATCGCCACCAACCCGCTAGGCTACATATTCACCTATCACGTTACCGTGCCATTGGCGGCGCTGTATTTCGTCAACAAGCGGGCCCAGCTAGACAAAGCAGTTCAGATCCGCGAGCAGGCGGCCCTCGACCCCTATCTGTTCACCCGCAGTGCCTACATGCAGTACCGGCAGAACCTGATCTACGAGGGCAACCCGCCGCAGGACGAGCTCTACGACGAGAGCCTCTTCGACGACGACTGGGATGAGAGCGAGGCCGAATGACGCTGGCCCCTCGGGCCGGCGTCGCTAAAGCCTTGCCAGCAGCCGCTCCAGCAGCCGTTCCGCCCGGCTCAGATAGCTGGCGCCAAACAAGTTGAGGTGATTGAGCACGTGATAGAGCTGGTAGAGGTCGCGCCGCACCGGGTAGCCGGGATGGAGCGGCGCGGCAGCCTGGTAGGCATCGTAGAAGTTGCTGGTGAAGCCGCCGAACAGCTCGGTCATGGCGAGGTCGGTTTCGCGGTCGCCAAAATAACAGGCCGGATCGAAGATGACCGGCTCGCCGTCCAGGGACACCGCCACGTTGCCCGACCATAGATCGCCGTGCAGCAGGCTGGGCTGCGGACGGTAGCCGTCAAAGAAGGCTTCCAGCTGCTCCAGCACCGGCTTCGCCCAGGTCAGCAGCTGCGAATAGCCGCGAGCGGCGGCGCGCTCCAGCTGCGGCAGCAGCCGCCGCTCGCGGTAGAAGCGCAGCCAGTCGCTGTCCGGCGTGTTGTCCTGCGGCGTCGTCCCGATGGTGTTGTTCCGCTCCCAGCCGTAGCGCTCCGCCGTGACCGCGTGCAGCACAGCCAGCCGCTCGCCAAGCAGGGCCTGCGCCTCGCCCGTGACGGCCTTGAGCGGAATGTACTCCAGCACCAGAAAGGCGTAGCCGCCGACTTCGCCCAGCGTCACCACCTTGGGTACGCGCGGTCCGCCGGGCCGAGCCAGTAGCTGCAGCCCGGCCGCCTCGGCTTCGAACATCGGCAGCCGCTCGCTGCGGTTGAGCTTGACGAACCAGGCGCGCTCACCCGCCTCATAGCGGAATGCACTGTTGATCTGGCCGCCGCCGATCGGCCAGGCCCGTCCCGGCGGCAGCGGCTCGCCAACAGCGGCGGCGATCTGGCTTCCTATCGTTTTCCAATCCATGCCACGTCTCAACCGACTCAAACCGAATCTCTGGACACAAATCGCGTACTGGCGGGCAGTGTATCAGTCCGCGCCGCAACGCGCCCGGGGCCCGACCTGACGCTCACCTCGTGCGGCTGCGCCGCGGCCCCGCTTAGGGATAACCCGCACCACACGCAGCTTACCCCAGACGCTGGATTGGATATGCTCATGGCGACGGTTCCGGCACAGGGACGTTGCACGCACCGGACCGTAGCGCCACAACCCTTAACGGCGCGGCGACAAAATCAACGATGGTCGACAGGAGGGACGCCATGACTCCCACACTGAACATTCTCCCCAACTGTGTGTTGGAACTGCGCCCCTTGCGAAGGCCCGAGCCAGCCGCCGGGCAAGAGCGCGCCTGGCTGCTGTGCAGCCGCGACGACCTCGCCCGCACCATGTGGGAAATCGTCCTCGACACGCCGACGATGCACACCATGCTGGAGTGCTTTGCCGAGGGGCAGACCAGCGTCGAAGCCGGCATCGCACGGCTGCAGGTTTACCCGGATGCCGAGCTGGAGCGCAGCGTCATGCGCTGGGCCACCCAACAGCTGGCTCGCTACCTGGGCCGCCTCGGCGAGGCTATGCCGTTCGGTCGGCAGGGGATGGAACCCGCAACCGGCGCCGGCCGCCTGGGCTATCGCCTGGTCTGACCAGCCGGCCAGCATTCGCTCCGCGGCCGGCGGCAGCCGCCGGCCTGCTCCTAACGCCTTTCTTCAAGCCACCTTGCCGCTCAGCTCGGCGGCGAAATCGTGGGGCTCGGCAATCAGGGCCAGGCTGACCGCGCCCGGACCGATGTTGGCTCCGCCGATGACGCTCATCATGCAAGTCAGCAGCTCCACACCATGCTTCCGGGCCGTGCTCGCCAGCCGATCGAAGCCGGGCAGCTGGGAGATCAGCGCCTCGTCGCCGGCATAGCTGACACAGACATAGGGCGCGAGCAGGCCCTGACGGATGCGCCGCTCGGCATAGGCGAACAAGCGCTGGACCGCTGTCTCGAAGCCACGCGCCTTGGCGGCGGCAAAGGTCTCCCCATCGTGGCCGCAGAGTATGGGGGCGATGTCCAGCGCTTTGCCCAGCAGGGCGCTGACCAGGCCGACGCTGCTGTCGCCTTTCCTGCGCGCGCTCGCGCACGTAATAGACGTCCGGCACCACGGCAAAGCCGTAAGTGCGCCTAGTCAAAGCCTCGATCCGGCTGCGCAGCTCGCTGCGCGGTACCTCGCTCTCGACCAGCCGAAGAGTCTCCGCGGCAATCACCCCTTGGCCAGCGAACAGATTGCGCGTATCCAGCACGCGCATGGAAAAGGAGCCGGCGACCCCGGCCGCCTCACGGTACTGGCGGTACTCGGCCATGATCCGTTGCATGGCCTGGCTGGCATGGGCATAGATCGGGCTGCGGGTCTGGGTGATGGTCTGGACCAGGGCGAAGTCGTAGTCGACGACGACCTGCTCCAAGAACAAGGCGCGGATCTGCTCGACCGTGTAGGGAACGGATTCGACGTCATGCCCTTTGGCGAGCAGGCCGCTGCGATAAAACAGCGACGTCTGCTGCGGATCTCGCCTGTCTTCGATCAGTTCGCCATCGATTCTGACCGAGATCGGCAGTATGCGGATTTTGTATTTTTCCAAAAACTGCCAGGGCAGATCGCAAGCCGAATCCACGATGAGACCGAAGCGCATTCCCCCCTCCCGCCGGCGACTCCGCCGGCCAATTCTGATCGATTTGTGAACCGTTTAACATTTTTTGACGAGGCTTGCTATTGACTCGCTGCGTTGCGGCGGGGCTACAGCGGCTCAGGCGGACGGCGCTTGTGCCCACGCGGCCAGCTCAGCATCGCGGGGGAGAGCGATGAAAGCATCGGGAGTGAACTCCTCGATGCGCCGCTCCAGTTCGCCGCGCTCCAGTCTTTCCAGCAGCCGCAGCTGGCCGTCGACGGCTTCCACCCGCCCCGTCTCCAAGGCCAGGCGCTCACCCTGGTCGGTCCGCAAAATCAAGACCAGCTCGCCGCTACGCTGGTCCTGCGCCACCTCATCGACGCGGCCGATGGTCTCATCATCACGGCCGATCACCGGCATGGTTGCCAGCGCACTCGGCGTCATTGCCGCCAGCGAGGGCGGCAGTTCCCTGCGCTCCTGCGCCGCGGCCGTCGGCACGGCGAGCCCGAGCGCAACCAGCAGGGCCAGGGCAATCCAGTTGCTCATGCCTTCCCCTCTTGCAGCTCCAGTCTCAACTGCAAGCTGGGGCGGAGCGAGACGGGCTCCAAGGGCCGCGCTGTTCAGTCGCCGTCCGCCGCGGCGAAGGCTCCGATCAGGTCGGGGGCATGATCGAAGGCGGCGGATGCGCCCAGCAAGGCTGGATGCTCAGCGAGAATCACATAACTGGGAACGGCAGCCAGATAGGCCGAGAAGCGGCCGCGGCGCTCGAAACTGGCGCGGAATGGCGAGCCAACGAAATAATCGAACAGCCGCGGCACGATGCCGCCACCGATATAAAGCCCGCCGCGCGCGCCCAGCGTGAGCACCAGATTGCCAGCCACCGTGCCGAGCAGGGCGCAGAACGTCTCCAGCGCCTCCCGGCAAAGCGGACACGTGCCGGCGAGAGCGCGGGCGCTGACCTGTGGCGGGGTCAGCCGCTCCGCCGGCACGCCCTCGATTGCCGCCAGCGCCCGATACAGGTTGACCAGGCCAGGTCCAGACAGCAGCCGCTCGGCCGAGACATGGCCATAACGGCGGCTCAGCTCGCGCAGGATGGGCACTTGACGCTCGTCGGCAGCGCCAAAGGTGACATGTCCGCCTTCGCTTTGCAGAGGGATCCAGTGGCCGCCGCCGGCGGGAATGAGCCCGGATACCCCCAGTCCGGTGCCGGGACCGATCACGGCGATGGGAGCGTTGCCTGTCGGTGCGCCGCCACCGACCTGGCGCAGCTCCTCTGGCCGCAGCCGCGGAACGGCCAGCGCCAGCGCGGTGAAATCGTTAAGCACCAGCAGCTGTTCTAGCCCCAGGCGGGCGCGCAGCGCCGTGACCGAGAACGACCAGGCGCGGTTGGTCATCCGGACTCTATCCCCGCTCACCGCAACCGCGGCCGCGATCGCTGCCCGCCTAGGGCGCACGGGCAGGCGCGCCAGATAAGCGCTGACGGCATCTTCCAAGGTCGCATGATCGGCGCAGCGCTCGAGGTGAATCGCATATGGCCACCCATCGCCTGCGCAGAGCGCAAAACGCGCGTTGGTGCCGCCGATATCGGCGACCAGCCGAACCTCCTCGGCCATCTGCCTGCTCCCTGCCAATTGCCTGCTTTTGCGATCCGGGAAGCCTGCCTGTCAGCCGGCATTTGCACGCTCGAAGATCTTTAGATATGGCGCTCGCGGTGACTCCCGGAAACGGCGAGCATTGCCTGCAGGCCGGTGCATTCCCGGATCAGGCGCTGCGGTTTTTGCTTTCCGACCTGCCGCCATTGTCGGTCCAGGTGCCCGCACGATCGCCGCCGGCGCACCCCGATCACGATTCCCGATTTGCCTTGCCGTTATTGGGCATTGAACCAGCTATTGCCAGACATCAATTAGATCTTATCGATAGATGGCAATGCGAGAATACCGAGCAATGGCAATGAATCTGTCATCCTATAGCCGCCAGGACCTCATCCGACTCCAGCGTCAGATCGAAAGGGAACTGGATTACCGGCGCCGCCAGGATCAGCGCACAGCGCGCAAGGAGATCCGGCAAATCGCCGAGAAATATGGACTCAGCGTCACCGAGCTGGTCGGCAGCAGCAGCCGTCGCAGCGGCTCAGTTGCCCGCAGTGGCACCGTCTACCGGCATCCGGACAACCCGCAGCTGACCTGGGCCGGCCGCGGCCGCAAGCCGAAGTGGGTGAGGGAATGGGAAGCAGCCGGCAACTCGCTGGACCAACTGCGCCAGTCCTAACCGCAGCCGTGGTCGGCTCGAGCCGGCGCTGAAAAGGGGGCTGCCCGCCGCCTTCTGTCCTGGGCGCAGTGGCTGCCGCCTGCACCGCTGTCACTGCCTCGTCCCCCGCTGCCTCCGACGGCAAGCTCCGCCACCGTTATAAGCGATTGCTGTTGTACGCGCGGCAATCGCCCCAATTTCGGCCACTTCAAGCACCATGGACGAAGGAGGATGCACTCGATGGCTCTTCATCTCATGGAAGAGAAAGGCGTGCCGTTGGAGCGACAGAAATTCACCTGGCGTGAGCTCGCGCCCGAGCCGATCAGCAAGCTCGACGACGATGCCATGACGCGGGTCAGGATCATCCTGATGAACGGCATCGAGCACCAGGCCAACCGCTTCTCTCACCACTGTGCGCTGTTCAACGAGCATCTGCGGCTGCCGCTGGCGCGGATACGTCGCGTCGAGCACCACCAGGAAACATTGATCAACTGGCTGCTGCCGCCGGACCAGTCGGGGCTGGAGACCACCATCGCCTACGAGCAGGTGGCGATCGAGATCACCGCCAGCGTCGCCCAGAACGAGCCCGACCCCTATCTCGCCCAGGTCTATCGCTTCGGCATGCTGGAGGACTTCGATCACCTCTACCGCTATTCGGCGCTGCTGGACCGGCTGGAAGGCAAGGACGCCAACAACATCACTCAGTGCTACACTGACATCGCCATGGGGCGGCCGACCATCGACCAGCACCGACACCCCGAAGACGACCTTCGCAAGCATTACGACCGCAACACGGCTGCGCCCATCAGCCGTCTCAACGCACTCACCATCTTCTCCGCCGAGTACCAAACCCACGACTTCTACATGAATCTCGGGCCGACCTACGCCGACCCGGTGGCGCGGGCGCTGTACGCCGAGATCCTGTCCATCGAGGAGCAGCACGTCACCCAGTACGGCTCCATCATCGACCCCAACGAGACCTGGCTGGAGAAGTGGCTGCTGCACGAGGCCAACGAGGTCTACAACTACTACTCTTGCCTGCAGGGCGAGCCCAATCCGCGAATCAAGAAGATCTGGGAGCGCTTTCTCGACTATGAGCTCGGCCACCTGCACGTGGTCATGGAGCTCTTCAAGCAGCACGAGCGGCGCGACCCGGCCGAGATCCTGCCGGCCGAGCTGCCGGAGCCGATCCGCTACGAGAGCCACCGCGAGTTCGTGCGCCAGGTCCTGAACCAGGAGGTCGAGCTCACCGTCAACGGCACCGACTTCGTCCCGGGCGGCCTGGGCAGCAAGGAGTCGCCCGCCACTAGGGAATATCGGCATCACATCAACAGGGACGGCTCCCCCAGCGACACCGTCGCCGCCGAATACATCTGGCGCCCCGGCACCGAACTCAGCGACCGACACGCAGCCCCCGGCAGCTCATGTAAGGAGGTGAATCATGGCAACCCGCACATCCACCGGAACCAACCGCACGGGCATGGACATGTCGCCCGCTCTCGCCAAGGAGCTGCTGCAAATCACCAGGGAGCACACGCCCCCAGCGGGGGACGAGAGCAAGCTTGCGCGCATGCGGCAGGACTTCTTCGCCTCCACGCAGCCGATCGGCACCGTGCCGCCGCCGGGCACGATGAAAGGGATGGCGAAGTCGGCGCTGGAAGCCATCAAGGGCCACAAGCCGACGGTCTTGATCGACAAGCTCGGCGAGCAGCTGGCCTTCGAGCGCACCGGCGTCCGCCTGTACGACGCCGTACTTGCCAAGTTCGACGCCCTGGGCAGCTGGGACGGCGGTCCTACCCGGGCCCAGCTGGAGCAAAACCGAGACGAAGAGCTCGCCCATTTCGAGATGGTCCGCCAGCACATGCTGCGTTTGGGCGCCGACCCCACCGCTATGACGCCCTCGGCCGACGTCGCCGCGGTGATCGCCTCCGGTGTGCTCAAGACCATCACCGATGCCCGCACCACGCTCTCTCAGGCGCTGCAGGCCCTGCTGGTCGCGGAACGGGCCGACCTCGAAGGCTGGCAGGCGCTGATCCAGCTGGCCGAGGAACTTGGCCACGACGAGATGGCGGACGATTTCCGCGCCGCCGAGGAGGCCGAGGAACGACACGGTGCCTGGGTGCGGCAGTGGCTAGGGGCCGGCATGCTGAAGGACGCCAAGCGCGAACTGCGCAAGTCGCCCGGCAAATCTTGAGTCATCCTCCCACGCGATTTGTGCACAGGCAGCAAACGGGAGCCCCGTTTGCTGCCTGCCCTTTCTCCAGGCTTCGGCGACAAAACGCAACCAATTGATTGAAAAGAAAATTACCGCCCTGATCAAATTGTCGCCAAAGCGTCGCACGGCTTGTGGCGATGCGGTCTAGAGGACCGTTTCCACGCGCTGTCCACAAAGTTATCCACAGGTTTTGTGGATAAGGGCAAATGCTGCGGCAGGACCAATGCCTTAGCGGTAGTTCGTGAAAGAGTTCTCAAAAACGGGTCGCAACTGCACTGGCAGGAGGCTGCTCGCTCTATGGCGGCGATTGTCGACCGCTCCCCGCGCCCCAAAAGCTAGAAGATCGCAACATTCGAATATTGCCTTATCCGCGACAAGGAGACAGTCGATGCCATTGCGCAAACAAACCGCCCAGGCCGCAGAACGAGCCCGCCACTTCGCCACCGGCAGCGCCCGGCAGCTCCAGGCTCGCGCCAAGTACCTTGCGCACTTGGCGGCCGCCCAAGGCTACCGGGCGGCGGCCTCGGCCGAGGAGGCGACCACCCGCGCGACCGCCCTGGCCCGACGCCACCCATTGTCGCTGCTGGCACTGGCAGCCGGCTGCGCCGCCCTGCTCGGCTTCGGGCTGCTGAGCCGCCGCCGCTGAACCATCCCGATCGCGCATGGCTTGCGTGCGCCTGCCAGGCAGGCTATACCTCTAGCCTGGCGAGCGAGCGCTCGCTTTTCGACCGCGCCCGCTCGCGAGGAGGGGGCGGCGCTTTCCGCGGCAGCGATCGGGGAATATGCATGCGGCCCAGCAGCGGCTACAAGGAATTCAAGCGGCAAATCGACGCGCTCAAGGCCGACATCTGCCGCGAGATCTATCTGCAGAACAAAGAGCGCATTCGGGTCAAGAACGAAGACGTTGCCGTCGCCCGCCTGTCCGCGATATTCGACCACACGCTCGAGATCAGCAACCGGCTGGGCTTCCAGGCCATGAGTGTGCGCGACCTGAGCGAGCACAGCGGCATCAGCATGGGCGCGCTCTACAGCTACATCGAAAGCAAGGACAAGCTGCTAGAGATGATCCTGTGCATGGGCCGGATGGCGGTGACGCGGGTGATGACGCAGGCTGCCGCCGAGCCGCTGGACGCCCGCAACCAGCTGCGGCAGCTGCTGCGGGCCCATCTTTACCTCACCGAAGCCATGCAGCCTTGGTTTTACTTCTCCTACATGGAAACCAAGCACTTCGATCGCGAGGCCCGCGAGCGGGCGCTGGAAGGCGAGCTGGCTTCCGAGCGCTATTTCTCCGACTGCCTGCTCCGCGGCAGCGCCGAGGGGGTGTTCGAGGTTCGCGATCCGGAACTGACCGCGGCCATGATCAAGCCGCTGCTGCAGGACTGGTACCTGAAGCGCTGGAAGTACCGCCGCCGCAACATCGGCGTGGAGGCTTACGCCGACGCATTGATTGAATTCCTCGAAGCCGCCCTGCTGAAGCGTCCAGCACCGACCGTGCCAGCGCCGCCTTGAGGCACATCCTTTCCATGGTTTCCACGCACCCGAAGGAGGTCTTCATGTCTTCGAATCTGTTCGATCTGAGCGGCAGGATTGCCCTGGTGTCCGGCGCCAGCCGTGGCATCGGCGAGGCCACCGCCAAGATCCTCGCCGCCCACGGCGCCCACGTTATTTGCTCCAGCCGCAAGGCCGAGGCCTGCGAGAAAGTCGCCGAGGAGATCCGCGCTGCCGGCGGCAAGGCCTCCGCCTTCCCCTGTCACGTCGGCAACATGGAGCAGATCGACGCCATCGTCGCGCATGTCCGCAAGGAGCACGGGCGGCTGGATATCCTGATCAACAACGCCGCCACCAACCCTTACTTCGGCCACATTCTGGACACCGACCTCGGCGCCTTCGAGAAAACCGTGGAAGTCAACATCCGCGGCTATTTCTTCATGTCGGCCAAGTTCGGTCAGCTGATGCGAGAGCAGGGCCGCGGCGTGATCATCAACACGGCGTCGGTCAACGGCATCCGTCCCGGCCTGATGCAGGGCATCTACTCGATCACCAAGGCCGCCGTCATCAACATGACTAAGGCCTTCGCCAAGGAGTGCGGCCCGCTGGGCATCCGCGTCAACGCGCTGCTGCCGGGCCTGACCGAAACCCGCTTCGCTTCCGCCTTGATCGAGAACAAGGAAATCTACGAGCGCGCCGTCGCCAACATCCCGCTGGGCCGCTCCGCCAAACCGGAGGAAATGGCCGGCACCATGCTTTATCTCGCCTCGGATGCCGCCAGCTACACCAATGGAGCCTGCATCATCGTCGACGGCGGGATGCTGGCCTAGGCAGCTCCGGCCTGCGCTCGGAGCGCGCCGCAGCTGACAGCCGACGAGGAGGAGGAACATGCGCACGAATACCCAGGTCAGGCTGGTTCGCCGCCCGGTCGGCGAGCCGAGCAGGGACGATTTCGAGATCGCCAGCAGCCCGTTGTCCGCACCGGGACCGGGCCAGGTGCTGGTCAAGGTGCTGTACGTCTCGCTCGATCCCGCCATGCGCGGCTGGATGAACGAAGGCCGCTCCTACATCGAGCCCGTGCCGCTTGGCGAGGTCATGCGGGCCCTGGGCGCGGGCCGGGTCGTCGCCTCAGGCGACCCGGCCTTCAGCGTGGGCGACTACGTCACCGGCCTGACCGGCGTGCAGGAATATGCCCTGGTCGAGGGTCACGAGCTCACCAAGGTTGACCCCGACCTGGCGCCATTGCCCGCCTTCCTGCACGTGCTCGGCATGACCGGCATGACGGCCTACTTCGGTCTGCTCGAAGTCGGCCGGCCCAAGGAAGGTGAAACCGTGGTGGTCTCAGCCGCTGCCGGCGCGGTCGGCAGCGTGGTCGGCCAGATCGCCAAGCTCAAGGGCTGCCGCGTGGTCGGCATCGCCGGCGGCCGCAAAAAGTGCGACTACCTGGTGCAGGAGCTCGGCTTCGACGCCGCTGTCGACTACAAGCAGGGCAATCTGAAGTCGGCCCTGCGCGCCGCCTGTCCCGATGGCGTCGATGTGTTCTTCGACAACGTCGGCGGCGACATCCTGGACACGGTGCTGACCCGGCTGCGCCTGCATGCCCGGGTCGTCATCTGCGGCGCCATCTCGCAGTACAACAATACCGAACCGGTCAAAGGCCCCAGCAACTATCTGTCGCTGCTGGTCAACCGCGCCCGCATGGAAGGCATGGTGGTCTTCGACTACCGGGACCGCTTTGCACAAGCGGTGGCGGAAATGGCAGGCTGGATGGCAGCCGGCAAGCTGCGCCACCGCGAGCACATCGTCCACGGGCTGGAGACTTTTCCGGAACGGCTGCTGATGCTGTTCCGGGGCGAGAACTTCGGCAAGCTGGTGCTCGCGGTGGCCCGCGACGACTAGCAGGCTCGAACAGCAAGACTGCCGCAAGGCACAGGGGTGCCGCCACGCCGGTCCCGTGCCGTGACGGCGCACATTCACGACGAACATTGAGGAGAGATTCATGCGCGCAGTGATCTGCAAGGAATACGGTCCGCCGGAAAGCCTGGTTGTGGGCGAGCTGCCGCGGCCCGAGCTTGGCCCAGACGACGTCCGCATCCGCGTCCACGCTTGCGGGGTCAACTTCCCCGACACCCTCATCATTCAGGGCAAGTATCAGATCAAGCCGCCCATGCCGTTTGCGCCTGGCGGCGAGGTGGCCGGCGAAGTCATCGAGGTGGGCGAGAACGTCACCACCGTGAAACCGGGCGACCGGGTCATGGCCCTGACCGGCTACGGCGGCTTTGCCGAAGAGGCCGTCACCCGCGCCAGCCGCGCCATTCCCATCCCGGCGAAGATGGACTACGTCACCGCCGCCGGCTTCTCCATGGTTTATGGCACCTCTTACCACGCCCTGATCCAGCGCGGCCGGCTCCAGCCGGGCGAGAACCTGCTGGTGCTGGGCGCTTCCGGCGGCGTGGGACTCGCCGCGGTAGAGATCGGCAAGGCGCTGGGGGCGCGGGTGATCGCCGCCGCCAGCAGCCCCGAGAAGCTCGCCATCGCCAAGGAGCACGGCGCCGACGAGCTGATCAACTACGCCACCGAGGATCTCAAGGAGCGGGTGAAGGAGCTCACCGGCGGCAACGGCGCCGACGTCATCTACGACCCGGTCGGCGGCGACGCCTTCGATCAGTGCCTGCGGGCCATCAACTGGGACGGCCGCCTGCTGGTGATTGGCTTCGCCAGCGGCCGCATCCCGCAGGCCCCGGCCAACCTGCCGCTGCTCAAGGGCAGCTCCATCGTCGGCGTGTTCTGGGGCGCTTTCGTCAACCGCGACCCCGAGACCAACTACCGTAACTTCCAGCACCTGTTCCAGCTGTACGACGAGGGCAAGATCAGACCCCGCGTCAGCAAGACCTATTCGCTGGAGCAGGCCGCCGATGCCCTCAACGACCTGATGCAGCGCCGCGCTACCGGCAAGCTGGTGCTGACCCCGCAGGCGAGCTGAGGGAACGGCGGGAGACGGAAGCCGACCGCGCGGCGCCAACCGCGCGGTTTTCATTTATTGGCCTGCGGCAGCCCGGGCGTATGGCCCGGCAGCCGCTCGCGGTTGTGCGGTGCCAGCCAGTTGATCTGCGGCCCGAGAGGAATGATGCGGTTGGGGTTGATGGTGGGATGGCTGGTGTAGTAGTGGCGCTTGATGTGATCGAAATTGACGGTCTCGGCCACTCCCGGCAGCTGATAAATTTCCCGCGCGTACGCCCACAGGTTGGGGTAATCGACCAGCCGGCGCAGGTTGCACTTGAAATGGCCGACATAGACGGCATCGAAGCGCACCAGCGTCGTGAATAAACGAATGTCAGCCTCGGTGAGGCGCTCGCCGGCCAGATAGCGCTGCCCCGCTAACCGCTGCTCCAGCTCGTCCAGCACCGAGAACAGCGCCTGCACGGCTTCCTCGTAGGCTTCCTGCTTGGTTGCGAAGCCGGCCCGGTAGACGCCGTTGTTGACCCGCTCGTAGACCACCGCGTTGACCAGGTCGATTTCCTGCCGCAGCGCGGGCGGATACAGATCCAGCTCGGCATTGCCCCAGCGGTCGAAGCTGCCATTGAGCATGCGCAGGATATCGGCCGATTCGTTGTTGACGATGACCTGCCGCCGCTTGTCCCACAGCACGGGCACGGTCACCCGGCCGGTGTAGCCGGGATCGGTGAGGGTATAAAGCTCGTAGAGATAGCGCTTGCCGTTGATCGGGTCGCCGGTGGCGCCGGGATAGTCATCGAAGGTCCAGCCATGCTCGCCCATATACGGATGCACCACGGACACGCCGATGACCTGCTCCAGCTCCTTGAGACGCCGGGCGATCAGAGTGCGGTGGGCCCAGGGACAGGCCAGGGAGACGTACAGGTGGTAGCGGTCGGGCTCGGCCGGGAACTCGGCGCCGGCCTCGTCGCGCACCACGTTACGAAAGGCGCTGCTTTCGCGGACGAACTGCCCCCCCGTGCTGGCCGTATCGTACCAGACATCCTGCCAGACCCCGTCAACCAGTCGCCCCATGTCGGTATCCCTCGATTGTTCGTCGGCGCTGCCGCCCGGCGACGCGCCTCTGTTATTGCTTGTGATGCTTGGATGCAAGAGGCGCGCGACTTGCCGGCACGCCCGGAGCAGGCCTGGCCGCGAGCCGGCCAGCAGCAGCCCGCGGCAGTCGGAAAAACGCGGTTTCGCCTGGCGAGAAAACGAGCTGCCTTGGACTCACCATAAGGGGTGGCCGTCATGATGGCAATGACGGCCAACCACGAACTCACAGATCGACGGTCTCGACCTCGGCAAACACCGCCTGATGGCGCCAGTCGTGGAAATTGAATACCTGACCGGAGCGGCGCACCCGTTGCGCCCGCTGCAGCCTGGCCGTGCCATGCACCCAGCCTGGACGGTTCAACTCGCCCATGCTGACGATGCCATCGTCCGGGAAACCGACGTCAACCGGGCCATACAGCGCCGCCGCCCCCACGTTGACGTCCACCGCCTCCGACCACTCGGCGGCGCCGACGGTCACGGCCTGGACCACGTGGCACTGATTTTCCAGCGCCCGCGCCTGCGCGCCGATGCGCACTCGGTAGTAGCCGGCCAGCGTATCGGTGCAGCTGGGGGCGAGAATGAGGTCCGCGCCGGCCTCCGCCAGCACCCGCGCCAGCAGCGGGAACTCGACGTCGTAGCAGATAGTGATACCGAGGCGACCAATGGCGGTGTCGAACAGGCGCAGCCGCGAGCCGGGACTGATGCCCCACTGTTCGTCCTCGAAACGGGTCATGATGCATTTGTCCTGATGGCCCAGCGCCCCGCTGGGCGCGAACAAATGGGCCCGGTTCACGTAGCGCCCGTCCTCTTCCCGCACCGGAAAGCTGCCGGCCAGGATGTGGACGCCGTGCCGCCGCGCCAGAGTCTGGTGGATTTCCAGGAAATCCGGCAGCAGATCCTGCATGGCCTGCAGCTGCCGCGGCAGGGAACGCTGCACCTCGGTCTCGAACAGCGAAGCCAGCTCCATGGCGGCGTACTCCGGGAATACCAGCAGCTGGGCGCCGGCTTCCACACCCCGCTCGACCCAGTCGCTCAGCTTGGCCGCGAACTGCTCGAAGCGGTCGAAGTAGCCGATGGGGTACTGCGCGGCGGCGATGTGGACCCGGGACATCACAGCGACTTCATCCAAAAGACCATGGGCTTGGGCGACTCGGCGGTCTCGTCCAGGTCCTGCCAAACGAAGGTGGTCCTCAGGTCGGACCGCTTCTGATAGCCTCGCCGCTGCCAAAACCCATCCAGCGGCAGGTAATCCGCCGGCCGGCGTGGATGGTCGGCCGGCCGCTCCACCGCGCAGAAGCAGATTTTCTCGAACCGGCCCAGCCGCCGGGCATGCGCCTCCCGTTCCTCGAAGAAGCGCACCCCGATGCCGCGGCCGCGGTATTCCGGCAGCAGCACCGACTCGCCGCAGTAGAAGATGCGCTCCACCGGCTCGCCCTGCTGCTCGAAAGGCCGGCGCAAATCATCAACCTCGTCGCTCAGCGGCAGGCCGCTGGAGGCGCCGACCAGGCGCTCGCCGTCGAACACCAGCACAAACAAGCTGTCCGGCGAGTCGATGTAAGTTTGCAGGTACTTGCGCTCGTAATCCTCGCTCCCCTCGTACAAATAGGGGAACTCCCGGAACACCTGAATCCGCAGCTGGGCAATGCCCGGCAGCTGCTGCGCGATGGCCGCGCCATACAGACGCTCGATCCGCAGTTCATCCGACATGGCTGACCCTCCCCAATAGCAGCGCGCAATGGTAGCAGGCCAAGGACCAAAGGAGTGAGAGCCGTGCCGCAGCCGCTGCTCCTAGGCGGTGTTCAGTCGGGGTAAATCACCAGGCGTCGCTCCGGCTCGCTACCCTGACTATGGGCCGACAGCTGGTGGCGCACGATGACCTTGTGTTGCAGCTTGCGCAGCGCCGGCGGCTGCGGTGCCAATGCCAGCGGCACGCCCTGCTCGCGCACCCGCAGCGCGGCGTCCTCAGCTTCGCGAATGGCAGCGTCCACGGCCGCCTCGTCCAGCCCCGGCAGCCTGTTGAAGACATCCTGCAACACCCGCCGGATCTGGCTGGTGGTGTTCTTGCGCACCGTGTGCAGCGGAATCTGGCGGTACATCAGCAGGCGCTGCAGGCGTGGATCGGCAGCCCGGGCGCGCTGGGCCAGCACCATGTCGGCGCGGTCCGGGCTGGCCACGGTGCGGGCGTTCAAGCGCAGGTCACGAATGGCCCGCTCGACCGAGTCCCGTGCCAACCCATAGACGAAGATCGCGGTCTGCCGCCCGTTACGGGGAGTGGGCATGGCCCAGGGAGTCGGCGGCGGTGCCGGTTCGCCTGACAGGACTTCCTCCTCGCCGCCGCTGCGACGGAGGATGCCGCCGCTGGGTCGGCCGCGAAGCAGATTGTCGACGGCGTTGGCAGCATCCGGATGCACCACCAGCTCGTCGCGGTCGAGGATTTCCACTACCACGTCGAAAGTCGGCGGCTGCTTGCGCTCGTTGACCGTCTTCTGGGTGCCGCGCAGCCGCGCTTCCTCGTCGGTGAGCGTGACCGTCTGCACGCCGCCGACCAGGTCCGACAGGGTGGGATTTTGGATCAAATTCTCCAACGTGGTACCGTGGGCAGTGGCGATAAGCTGCACCCCGCGCTCGGCGATGGTGCGCGCCGCCAACGCCTCCTGTGCGGTGCCGATCTCATCCACCACGATCACTTCCGGCATGTGGTTCTCCACCGCCTCGATCATGCCCGCGTGCTGCTGGCTGGGGTGCGCCACTTGCATGCGGCGCGCGCTGCCAATGGCCGGATGGGGCACGTCGCCGTCGCCGCCGATCTCGTTAGAGGTGTCGATCACCACCACCCGCTTGCCGAAGCTGTCCGCCAGCACCCGCGCCGCCTCGCGCAGGCGGGTGGTCTTGCCGACGCCGGGCGGCCCCAGCAGCAGCAGGCTCTTGCCGGCCTCGATCTGGTCGAGGATGGGATCGATGGTGCCGTAGACCGCGCGTCCCACGCGCAAGGTCAGCCCGATGATGTGGCCGCGGCGGTTGCGAATGGCGGAAATGCGATGCAGCGTGCCCTCGATGCCGGCGCGGTTGTCGGCGCTGAACTCGCCGACCGCATTGACCACCGTGGCGATGTCGTCCGCGCTGACCGGAGCCTCCGACAAATCCACCGCGCGTTTGGCGTATCGGGCCTGCGGCCGCCGCCCCAAATCCATGATGATCTCCAGCAACCCATCGCGCTCCAGGCTGGCCGCCGCCTGCCGCAAGGGCGCGGGCAGGACGGCCAGCAGCAAATCCAGATCGTCTGTGTGTATTTCCATGGTGACCCAATGCGTCATGCGGCCAGCTCGACCCGGCCCCAACCAACTACTCTTGCGCTATGACCCGCACAGCACGCTGCCGTTCCTGCCGCAGTGTCACCACCGACATCAACGCCAATCCAACAGCGATCACGACCATGCCGACGGCTTCGGCCGGATTCGGCCGCTCGCCGAACTGTAGCCAGGCGCCCAGCACCGCGATGGCCGGCACCGCCAGGGCGTTGAGGCTGGCGGTACCGGCCGGCAGGCGTTCCAGCACATAAAGCCACATTATCCAGCCCAGCGCCGTGCCCGGGATGGCGACGAAGGCGAGCGCCCCGAGCAGCTCGGGAGCCCAGACCACCGCCGGTTCCGGCACCACCCAGGCGAGAAGGATAATGGGAATGTTGCCGAGCGCGAGCTGCCAGGCGTTGAGCGACGGCAGATCCAGCCGCCGCCGCGCCTGCATGCGCTTGGCGACGATCACCGCCACCGCCCAGCACAAGCCGGCACCGACCGCCAGCAGCTTGCTTGCCGTACTGCCAGCCAGCGACCAGGGCTGCAGGATGAGCACCAGCCCGCCGGCGGCGCAGCTCACCGCCAACCACTGCAGCGGCTGCAGCCGCTCCCCCAGGAACAGTCGAGCCAGCAACAGCGTCCACAACGGCATGGTATAGGCCAGCACGGCCACCTTGCCGGCGCCGCCGGTCACCAGGGCGAGCTGCACCAAACCGGTGAAGCCGGCGGTCTGCAGCAGCCCCAGCAGGAGCGCCTCGCGGAACGCCACAGGCCGCAAGGAGCGGCCGGCGGCGGCCAGCACGCCGAACAGCACCGCGGTCGCCACCACCCCGCGTAGCGCCACGAAGGTGAGCGGCCCGGCGTATTGCATACCGAGCTTCATCAGAATCCAGTTGTAGCCCCAGATCGCCGACAGGACAGCGAACACGGCGAGCGCGATCCGACGATCGCCACCTGCGGTGGACATGAGGGAACGGCCTCCGGCGGGAATGCGGAAACGGGGCCTGATTGTAGCGGAACTGCGGCCGTAGCTGCGAGAAGGGCATCAGGCGCGCAGGCATTCCTCTTCGCCGTGGGCATCGATGGTGTACAGCACCACCGGTCGGCGCCAGACCCGGTGCACGTACTCCAGCACCCGCTGTGCCCGCTGCGGATCCAGCCCGCGGCCGTCGGTCGCGTGGTCGTGACGCAGTACCAGGGTGCCGTCGGCGCGCAAATCGTCCACCAGCACCCGCGGGGCGCCGAAATTGTACTTGGGCGCCAGGATAGCCTCGTGTAGCTGGTGCAGGTTGGACTCCGTCACCCGCACCTCGCCGTCCCACCGTGCCTCGTAGACGAACAAGTCCAGTTCGCGAGCGATGTCGGCAGTTAGGTAGTTGCGGATGAAGCCGAAGTCGTCTTCCTCCATCATCGCCCGTCGCGCATGCTCCAGCCCATGGTCGCGGATGATGCGCTCCCACAGGTTGAACCCGAGATGGTAGGGATTGATGGCCAGCGCGATCTGGCTGTCGCCGGCGTAGGGCCGCACCACGTCCGAATGGGTCTTCATGGCATTGACGTAGAGCTCGTCCGGCAGGAAGTCCGCCTCCCGCAGCAGGCGGGCATGCCAATAGGAGGCCCAGCCCTCGTTCATGATCTGGCAGTTGAATACCGGCAGAAAATAGAACGACTCCTCCCGCACCGCCAGAAAGATGTCTCGCTCCCAGTCCTCCAAGGCCGGACCGTAGCGGGCGATGAACCACAGCAGATCCGCCTCCGGGTGCGGCGGGATCCTGGCCTCCTGGGGCAGCGCCGGCGCGGGGACGGCCTGCCCTTCTCCGGGCAGGTCCAGGAAGCGCTGCTGGAACGGCTCCTTGGGCGCCGTCTCCTCGGCCTGCTTTTTCGGCGGCGGGTAGTCGGGCCGGCTGACTGGATACTGGACGTCAATGTGCTGCTCCAAGGCCAACGCGGCGTCGAGCACCGCTTCCACCCGCCGCAGGCCATGAGCCTCGATGGCGGCGTCAATGCGCTGGGCGTGGGCCGCAGCCTGCTCGACGATGTGGTCGCCGGCCTCCCGCTGGCTGCGCACAAACAGAGCGTTGTTGTGGGAGAAATCGGCATGTCCCAGCACGTGGGCGGTCACCAGGCAGTTCTCTTCCAGGCTGTTGCTGTTGACCAGATAGGCGCGGTTGGGATTGCCGGGGAAGACCACCTCGAAGATGCGGGAGTGGCCCATCTTGTGCTGCACCATCTGGTAAATCCAGCGCACCCCGAACGACCAGTGCGGCATCCGCACCGGCAGACCGTAGACAGCCACTTCCATCATGAAGCTGGGCGGCACCAGCTCGAAATCGATGGGGTGGTAGCGCAGCCCCTGCTCCCTCGCCAGATCCTCGATGCGAGCGACGTAATCCTGCAGTTTTCCGGGCATCAGCTCTCCACCTCGTCCGCCTGTTCCGTGAAGAAGGCCCTGATCGCCGGCCAGATGTCGGCCTCGGACGAAATCGCGTAGCTGCCGCAGGGTGCTCCCAGCTCCGCCAGGCGTCGGAACAGCACGCCGACTTCCGTGTTGAGCCGCTGGTGGTGACGGCTGGAGACCTCGGCATAGCCGAGGAAATTCATCCGCGTGGCCAACTCTTCCAGCAGCGCGCGGGCCCGATGACGGTCCTCCATGAAGTTGTCGCCGTCGGAGGCGTAAAACAGATAGCTGTTGTAGCGCGACGGATCGTAGCGCTCGGCGGCGACTTCCAAGGCTTTCTGGAAAGCGGTGGAGGATTGGGTGCCGCCCTCGCCGCGCACCTGGAAGAATTCTTCCTCATGGAATTCCCAGGCGCTGACGGTATGGGCAATGAACACTGTCTCGACCCTGGCGAACTGCCGCCGGATGCCCTGCAGCACCCAGAAGAAAAAGGTCTTGGCCAACCGCCGGCACTGCTCGTCCATGGAGGACGACACGTCCAGCAGGAAGAACACCACGGCGTTGGTCGACGGCTGCTGCCGCCGCACCAACTGGCGGAAGCGCAAATCCTCGTTGACGATGGGCAGGGCGGCGCGGCCCTGTACGGCGCGCCGCTTCACCGCCTCCTTGAGGGTGCGACGCCGGGCGAGCCGGGAACGGGCGCCTTTTCTGTCCCAGCCCTCGCGCACATAGTCTTCGTCGTCCAGGCTGGCGGCATCGCGCGGCTTGAGGTTGGGCAGCTGCAGCTCCTCCCACAACCAGTCGAGGATATCGTCGACCCGAAACTCCATGACGAAGCTGACGCCGCCGTCGTCGTTGCCGCCGGCGCCGCCGCTGCCGCCGATCTGCCCCCGGCCCGGCCGCAGCACGTCCCCGGGCTCGGCCTTGCCCTGGCCGGCGCCCTGTTGCTGCTGTGGGGTAAGCAGGCGGAAACGGTAGTGCTCCATGAACCGCACCGGTACCTGCACAGTACGGTTGTCCGGCCGCGACAGCACATCGGAGCGGGCGATCAGATCCGGCAGCGCCTGCTGCACCGCCTCGCGGATCTTCTCGTTGTGCCGCAGCCAGTCCCGGGTGCCGCGTGAGAACAGGTCATACCAGCGGTTGCCATGCTCACCGGCGAGGGTATCAGACAGACTCATGGAAGCTTACCTCTCGCAACCACTACTCCTGGGACAGCAGCGTGGTTACGTAATTGAGCGCCTCGCGGGCGCTATGCGTATCGTAGCCGTACTCGTCGATCAGCCGCTGCTCCACGGCGGCGATCTTCTCGCGCGCCTCCTCGTCCGGGCGCGCCACCGAGGTCACCAGCCGCAGCACGTCGCGGCGCTCCTCGAACAGATATTTCTCCACCGCTTCCTTGAGGCGGCTATGGCTCTCCAGCGTGAACTTCTCGCCGCGCTTAAAGGCCACCATCGCCTTGCGCACCACCTCCTGCCGGAAGGACAGCTTGCCGGCGTCGGAGACGCCGATCTTCTCCTCCACCGAGCGCAGGAAGCGGGCATCCGGCTCGCGGCTCTCGCCGGTAATGGGGTCGATCACCTCGCGCTTGTCGAGCGACGCCTCCACCTCGTCCAAATACTTGTCCAGCAGGGCCTGCGCTTCTTCCTCGAAGGAGGCGAACAGAGCCTTGTGCACGTCTTCCTTGACCCAGTGGTTGTAGAAGTCCTTACGCACCGTCACCAGGAAATCGATCCAGGTCCGCTTCTGCTTGGGATCGATGCGGGCGTCGGCCTCGATCGCATCCTTGAGCGTCAGCAGCACCTGCATGCTGGTGAGGCTCTTGGCCTCGCTGGTCGAGATCGCGTTCGACAAGGCGTTGACCACGAACCGCGGCGAGATCCCAGACAAGCCCTCGTCCGGCGCCTCGGCGCGGATGCGCTCGGCGTCGGCGGGCGTGAAGCCCTCGACATCCTGGCCGGCGTACAGCTTGGCCTTCTTGGCCAGATCCAGGTCCTCGCGCTCGGACGGCTTGAGCCGGGACAGCACCGCAAACACCGCCGCCACTTCCAGCGCATGCGGATCCAGGTGCACCTCGCGGAAGGTCGGTGCTGCCGCGATCAGCTTGCGGTAGATCTTGGCCTCGTCCTTGTAGTTGAGCGTGTAGGGCACCTGCACGATCACCATGCGGTCGAGCAGTGCCTCGTTCTCGCTCTCCTGCAGGAACTTGCGAAACTCCGCCAGGTTGGTATGGGCGATGATGGTCTCGTCCAGATAGATGAGCGGGAAGCGGGAGACCTTGACGTTCTTTTCCTGCGTGAGTGTGAGGAGCAGATACAGGAACTCCCGCTTGACCTTGAGGATCTCGATCATCTCGAGGAGCCCGCGCGAGGCGGCGTAGACCGCACCCGACCAGCTCCAGGCGCGCGGATCGCCCTCGTCGCCATACTGCGAAACCTTGGACAGGTCCACCGAGCCGATGAGGTCGGCCAGATCGGCCGTGGTCGGGTCGTGCGGCGCGTAGGTGCCCACCCCCACCCGGTCGGCCTCGGAGATGAAGATGCGCTCCACCGGTACTGTCATGAAGTCGCGCTCGAACTCGTGTTCCAGCCGAGCGCGACAGTACGGGCACAGCTCGCCAATCACCTCGACGCCGTAGGTGTCGCGGAACTCGGCGCGCAGGGTATGCGGAATCAGATGCAGCGGGGATTCGTGCAAGGGGCAGCCCTTGATGCCGTACAGCGCTCCCTCCTCGGTGTGGCTGTACTCCTCCAGGCCGCGCTTGAGCAGGATCACTAGGCTGGACTTGCCGCCCGACGGCGGCCCGAGCAGCAGCAGCAAGCGCCGGCCGACCTCGGAGCCGGCGCTGGCGGCCTTAAAATACTCCATCACCCGCCGCAGCGGCTCCTCCATGCCGAACAGCTCATGCGAGAACAGCCGAAACTCGCCGTCCTCGGCGTCCTGACTTTCCCACTGACGCCGCCAGCGCAGCATGTCCCACAGATACTGGTGGCTGGTCCTGCTGACAGCCGCGGCCCGCTGCGACACGATTTCCTCCAGGAACGTGCCGAAAGTCCCCTCCCAATACCGCGCCTGGTGCTCTTTGGTAAAAGCCGCCAGGGAATCGAGGAACTTCTGGTGTCCGCCACCGCTATTGCCGTGGACCGTCATAAGGCACCCCTTGTGCGTCCGACCGCCCTTCCTGGGCAGTGCCATAGAACGATTTAAGAGTTGGTTGCTGTCGGGTTGACGAACAGCCGCGCGCGGAAATCGTTCGTGAGCATGCGCTCAACCCACCTGCCTTCAAAGATGGGGACAGCCGAGCGTGGAGTTAAACGGGCTGCCGCACTTTGCTCTAAGAATTTGACCTTCCCCCTGCCGGCAGTCGTTCCGCGCTGTGCAGGCCGAAAGGATCGCGCTTGTTCCGCTGTCGCCTTCGCGTCCAGAACCCGTTCCTGGCCGAAGCCGCGGCAGTCGTCATCCTGAAATCGCACAACCCGAATATTAGAAACAGGCACTGCACACCTTGAGGGCATCGGCTCAAAACTCAAGTGGGAAGACGGCGGAATGCGGACCGCTGCCCGGCTCCCGACCGGCGCGGCGCAGTCAGGCCTGGCTCGTGCCGCCGGCAGCGCTGCCGGCGCTCGGTCGCGGCAGGGTAAACAGCACGGTGGTCCCCTGGGCGGGCGTGGACTCCAGCCAAATCCGACCGCCGTGCGCCTCGACGATGCGCTTGCAGACCGGCAGTCCGATCCCGATGCCGGGATAGGCTTCGCGGGCGTGCAGGCGCTGAAAGACCTCGAACACGCGCTGCTGCTGCTCGGGGGCGATGCCGCTGCCATTGTCGGCGACCGAGATCAACCACTCCTGCCCGCTCCGCTCCGCGCCAATCCGCACTTGCGGCGGAGCCGTGCCGCGGAACTTGAGCGCGTTTCCCACCAGGTGCTGAAAGAGCAGCAACAGCCGCTGCGAATCGCCCGCGACTTCCGGCAGCGAGCCGCACTCCAGCGTGCCGCCGGTTTCCTCCAGCACCGCGGCGTATTGCATCCGCACCCGCGCCAGCAGGGGCTGCAGCGCCACCGGCTGGGGCCGCTCCAGCGGCGCACCTGCGCGCGAATACTCCAGCAGGCCGTCGATCATGGCCTGCAGCTGACGACTGCCGTCGACGATGAACTCGAGATAGCCCTGCGCCTCGTCCGGCAGCTCCTGCCCCAGCCGTCGCCGCAGCAACTCGGAGAAGCCAGTGATGGAGCGCAGCGGTGCCTTGAGATCGTGCGAAACGATGTAGGCGAAGCGATCGTACTCGGCCCGCAGCCGCGCCAGCTCGCCGGCGAGAGCGCGGGCCTCGGCGCTGCAGCGAGCCAGGCGCCGCTCCAGATCCTGCCGCCGGGCAGCCGCCGCCTGCTGGCGGCTGCCGCGCCTTTGCAGCACCAGCGCGCCCGTCACGGCCAGGGCAAGCGCGGGTATTCCGAGGAACAAAGGAAGGCTTAGGCCAGGCATTGCCACCATCCCTGTGGACGCAGCATCTTCCATGCTGCCCATGAAGGTAGCACGCGTCGCCGACAAGGCACAGTCGGGCACCCCAGTGAACCTGCCAGATGCAGTCCGGCCTGCGGGGGGCTAACATGCCCATTAACTGCAATTCAACGAGGAGTAGCCATGGACAAGCAGACCATGATCGAAGCGGCAGTCTTCCGCCGCCTGCTCGAGCATCTCGACTCGCGCAAGGACGTGCAGAACATCGACTTGATGAATCTGGCCGGTTTCTGTCGCAACTGCCTGGCCAAGTGGTACGTCGCCGCGGCCGAGGAGCGGGGCGTCGCCATCGATTACGAGGAGGCCCGCCGGCGTATCTACGGCATGCCGTACGACGAATGGAAGCGCAAGTATCAGAAGGAGGCCTCTCCCGAAGCGCTGGCCAAGTTCCAGGCTTCCCAAGCCGCGCAGGAATAGCCGACCGCAGGAGGGCTTGGACATGCACGTCAGCAACGGCCCGGAGAGCGAAACCGGCGTCGTCTTGTCGCAGGCCGCAGCTTGGCTCGAGGCCGGCGAGGACGTCGCGCTAGCAACCGTCATCACCACCTGGGGCTCGTCTCCCCGGCCGGTCGGCTCGCTGCTGGCAGTGAACGCCAGCGGCGCCTTCGTTGGCTCGGTCTCGGGCGGCTGCGTCGAAGGCGCGGTCATCGCCGCCGCTGCCGACGTCATCGGCAGCGGCCGGCCGCAGCAGCTCGAGTTCGGCGTCAGCGACGAGCAGGCCTGGGACGTGGGACTTGCCTGCGGCGGGACGGTCAAAATCTATCTGGAGAAGCTGCAGCGGGATGCGCTACCGCCGCTGCTCGACGCCATCGAGCGGCGCCATGCCATCGCCCGGCTGGTGGAGCTGGCAAACGGCCGGAGCGCGTTGTATCCGCTGGCAGCGTCGCCCGCCACGGAGAGTCTTGGCCCTGCCCATGAGCAGGCTGCCCAACGCGCCCTGGCCGCTCGCCGCAGCGAGCTGACCGAGGTCGACGGTCAAACCGTCTTCGTCCGCAGCTTTCTGCCGGCTCCGCGCATGATCGTCATCGGTGCCGTGCACATTGCCCAGTATCTGGCCACTATCGCCGGCCTCGCCGGTTTCGACGTCACCGTGGTCGATCCGCGCCGCGCCTTCGCCACGCCCGAGCGCTTCCCACAGACCAAGCTGCTCGACCTGTGGCCGGACAAGGCGCTGAAGCGGCTTGGCCTGGACGCCCACACGGCTGTGGTGGCCCTGACCCACGACGCCAAGCTGGACGAGCCGGCCCTGATTGCCGCCCTGCGCTCGCCGGCCTTCTACGTCGGCGCTCTGGGCAGCAAGAAAACCCATGCCGCCCGGCTGCAGCGGCTGCAGGCGGCCGGCTTGACCGCCGAACAGCTGCAGCGCATCCGGGCGCCGATCGGACTTGATTTGGGCGGTCGCTCTCCGGCCGAGATCGCGATCGCCATCGTCGCCGAGGCGATCCAACTCTGGCACCGCCCACCGGCCGCCGCCTGAGCGCTGCAACCGGCGGCGCCGGTACGCTTGCCCAGCAGTGGAGGGAACCGTATTGTTATCAAACGATAATTAAAATCGATCCCCAAGCCGTGCTAACGAGAGCCCGCCACCGATTGCCGTGAACCCGCTGCTCGCATGCTCAGTGACGCTGACCTCACAGCGCTGCTATTGACGCTGCGGCTTGCCGCCGTCACCACGCTCATCCTGCTGGTGCTGGGCACCCCCCTGGCCTGGTGGCTGGTGCACGCGCGCTTTCGCGGCAAGGCCGTGCTGGAAGCCATCGTCGCGCTGCCGTTGGTGTTGCCGCCGACCGTGCTGGGCTTTTACCTGCTGCTGGCGCTAGGACCGGACGGGCCCATCGGCCGGCTGATGCTGGCCCTCGGCAGCCAGCCGCTGGTGTTCACCTTCTCCGGCCTGGTAGTCGGCTCGGTGATTTATTCACTGCCCTTCGTGGTGCAGCCACTGCAGAACGCCTTTAACCTGATCGGCAAGGCGCCGCTGGAAGCGGCTGCCACCCTGCGCGCCGGGCCCTGGGACCGCTTTTTCACGGTGGCGGTGCCGCTGGCGCGGCGCGGCTTCGTTACCGCCGCCACGCTGGGTTTCGCCCATACCCTGGGCGAGTTCGGCGTGGTACTGATGTTGGGCGGTAACATCCCCGGCCGCACCCAGGTGGTCTCGATCGCCATCTACGATCACGTCGAGGCGCTCAACTACGACAGCGCGCACATGCTGGCCGGCACGCTGCTGCTGCTTTCCTTTCTGCTGCTGTTCGTGGTCTACGCGGCCAACCGCCGTATCGGCGTGGTCAAGCCATGAGCCTGAACGCCGCGTTCCGCTATCGACAGGGCCAGTTCACACTGGACGCGGCGCTGGACCTACCGGCCGGAGTCACGGCCCTGTTCGGCCCTTCCGGCTGCGGCAAAAGCACCTTGCTGCGCTGCCTGGCCGGCCTGGTGCGCCCCCGTGGACACTGCCGCGTCAACGGCGAGACCTGGCAGGACGACGATCGCAGGCTGTTCCTGCCCACCCACCGGCGAGCAGTGGGTCTGGTGTTCCAGGACGCCCGCCTGTTCGACCATCTGGACGTGTTCGGCAATCTGCGCTTCGCCGCCCGCCGCGCAAAGACCCTGGACCGACTCGACGAGCTCATCCGGTTGTTCGACCTGGCGCCGCTGTTGCACCGGCGCAGTGCCACACTCTCCGGCGGCGAGCGGCAGCGGGTGGCGCTGGCCCGCGCCTTGCTGACTCGGCCCAAGCTGCTGCTGCTGGACGAACCGCTGGCCGCCCTAGACGCGCGGCGCAAGGCCGAGATCCTGCCTTACCTAGCCCGCCTGCCGGAACAGCAGCCGATTCCCATCCTCTACGTCACCCACAATCTGGATGAGGTCTTGCACCTGGCGCAGCGGATCGCACTGATGGAAGGCGGACAGATCCTGGCGGCCGGTCCGCTGGACGCGCTGCTGACCCGGCTGGACCTGCCGCTAGCGCTGCGGCCCGACGCCAGCGTGCTGCTGCCGGTCGAGGTCGAGAACCACCAACCCGAGCATCATCTGAGCGCTCTGCGCCTCGGTCGGCAGCGGCTATGGACCACGCTGCTGGCGCTGCCGGTGGGAGCGCGGACCCAGCTCCGGGTCCAGGCCCGCGATGTCGAGCTCAGCCTGGATCCGCCGTCCCGCAGCGCCGTCCTCAATGTCTTGCCGGCGACCGTCATGGCCATCGCGCCGCACCGGCCCGGCCAATGCATCGTTCGCTTGGCGATCGAGCAGCAGCCGCTGCTGGCCTGGGTCAGCGAACGCTCACGGCAAGCGCTGGAGCTGGAACCGGGCAAGCAAGTCTATGCACAGATCCGCGGCCTGGAGGTGGCCTGAGCGGCACGCCGCCTCAGGCGGCGTCGCCGCTGCCGCGGGCGTCGGCGAGTAAGCCGCGCAGCCGCTCCCGCAACGGACTGCGGCGCGGGAAATGGGCGCGCAGGAATTCCATCTGATCGGCCAGGATGCGCCGGCCCTGCAGGAAGACGTATTCGGCATGCGTGGGCGTGAATGGCACCGCCAACAGCTGCAAGCCGCATTCCTCGGGGCGGCGGTTTCCCTTGTAGCTGTTGCAGGGCTTGCAGGCCGCGACCACGTTGTTCCAGGTGTCCTGACCGCCGCGACTGAGCGGCGTGACATGGTCGCGGGAGAGCTGGCTGTCGGGGAAACGCTGGCCGCAGTAAAGGCAGAAATTGTCGTCGCGGCGGAATAGGGCCTTGTTGTTGAGCGGCGGCACGTAGGCGGCGTGGCTTTTCATGGAAGCCTGCACCGAGCCTTGGGTAGCGATGATGGAATTCAGTTCGATGATGCTGCGCCGACCGGTCTTGGCGTTGATGCCGCCGCGGATCCGATAGAGCAGGCGGCCGCAGGCGTAAGCGACTTCCTCGAGATAATAGAGGCGCACCGCCTCCTGGTAGGAAATCCACTCCAGCGGCATTCCCGAGATGTCGGTACGCAGGATTTGGTAATCCAGCCTCAGCACGGCCGCCTCCCTGCTGCTCACGGATTTTTCTGTACATCCGTCACGAGCGTATGTCAATTTATGTGCAAACGATCGCGGAACGCAACGCCCGGCTTCGATTAATCAACCGCATCCAGGACTTTTTACATCCGCAACCGTTGCGGTAGTATGACGCGTTTTGCTTTTCCGAGGGCTGCGAGGGGGCAGGGAGGGCACGCGCAGCCTCGCTCCAAAGCGGATAGTTCAGCTGGGAGAAACACAATCATGACGATAAAGATAGGCGTGCCTAAGGAAACGCTGGAGGGAGAGCGTCGGGTCGCGGTAGTACCCAGCATCCTCAAGCAGCTGGGCAAGCTTGGCGTCGAGGTCCTGCTGGAGCAAGGCGCCGGCGTGGACAGCGGCTTCGCCGACGGCGACTACGAGGATGCCACCCTGGTCGACGGCGCCGACGCGCTCTATGCCCAGGCCGATGTCGTCCTCAAGGTCCAGCCGCCGAGCGTGGAGGAGGCCGCCAAGCTGAAGGAAGGCTCGCTGCTGATCGGCTTTCTCGCGCCCCACCAAAGTGACGAGCTCATCAAGGTGCTGCAGCAGCGCCGCGTCACCGCACTGGCCATGGAGCTGGTGCCACGTATCTCCCGCGCGCAGTCCATCGACGCCCTGTCTTCGCAGGCCAACATCGCCGGCTACAAGGCGGTGCTGATGGCGGCCAATCTGTCACCACGCCTGTTCCCCATGTTGACCACCGCCGCCGGCACCATACGCCCGGCCAAGGTCGTGGTCATTGGCGCCGGCGTGGCCGGGCTGCAGGCCATCGCCACCGCGCGCCGCCTGGGAGCCATCGTGGAAGCTTACGACGTGCGCTCGGCCACCAAGGAGCAGTGCGAATCCCTGGGCGCCCGCTTCATCGAAACCGGCGTCACGGCCGAAGGCGCCGGCGGTTATGCCCGCGAGTTGACCGAAGAGGAAAAGGCGCAGCAGGCGCGGGTGCTGGCCAACCATATCGCCGAAGCCGATGCGGTCATCAGCACCGCAGCAGTTCCCGGCCGGCCGGCGCCCAAGATCATCGACACCGCCACGGTGAAGCGCATGAAACGCGGCGCCGTCATCGTCGACCTGGCGGCCGAGACCGGCGGCAACTGTGAGCTGACCCGCCCAGGCGCAACCGTGGAGCACAATGGCGTGCTGATCCACGGCCCGCGCAACGTGCCTTCCACGGCCGCGGTGCATGCCAGCGAGATGTACGCTCGCAACCTGTACAACCTGCTGACACTGCTCATCAAGGACGGGCAGCTCACGCTGGACTTCGACGACGAGGTCATCCGCGACAGCTGTCTGACGCATGCCGGCGAAATCCGTCATGAACCGACGCGGCAACGCCTGCAAGGAGAAAACTAACCATGTTGATCGAAGGCTACACGGCGCTTTACATCTTCATGCTCGCCGCCATCGCCGGCTATGAGGTGATCGCCCGGGTGCCGGTGATTCTGCACACCCCGCTGATGTCCGGCTCCAACTTCATTCACGGCATCGTGGTAGTCGGCGCCATCGTCGCGCTGGGCCACGCCGAAGGCTTCTGGGAGCTGTTGATCGGCTTTATCGCCGTCCTGCTGGCCACCGGCAACGCCGTCGGCGGCTATGTGGTGACCGAGCGCATGCTCGAGATGTTCAAGAGCAGCAAGCAGCAGTAACGGGGGCCGATCGTGAGCACGAATTTCATCGTCCAAATCAGCTATCTCGCGGCCGCGGCCCTGTTCATCTTCGGTCTCAAGGGCATGAGTTCGCCCCGGACCGCCCGCCGCGGCATCGTCTGGGCCGGGATCGGCATGCTGATCGCCACCCTGGTCACCTTCATCCATCCAGACCTGCTGGCGCTCGACGGCATCGCCATCAACTACGTGTTGATCGTGCTGGCGCTGGTCATCGGCGCCGCCTGGGCCTGGCGTGCCGGCAAGACCGTAGCCATGACCGACATGCCGCAGATGGTGGCGCTGTTCAACGGCATGGGCGGCGGCGCCGCGGCAGCCATTGCCGCGATCGAGCTGCTCCGAGCCCAGACGACCATCGCCGCCGATCCTGCCGCCGGTCTCGTCATCGGCCAGGTCATGCGCATCGACGTCGCCATCCTGGGCATCCTGGGGGCGCTGATCGGCAGCGTCGCCTTCACCGGCTCGCTGATCGCCTGGGCCAAGCTCGATGGCCGCATGCGACGCAACCGCGTCGTGCCGGCTCAGCAGCTGATCAACCTGGCGCTGTTCGTGGCCACCATCCTCTGCGGCATTTGGGTGTTCTTCACCGGTGAGCTGCTGCCCATCCTGCTGTTCTTCGCCCTAGCGCTGGTGCTAGGCGCATTCATCGCCATTCCGATTGGCGGCGCCGACATGCCAGTGGTGATTTCACTGTTCAACGCCCTCACCGGCCTTGCGGTGGGCTTCGAGGGCTACGTCCTCGGTAATCCGGCCATGATCATCGCCGGCACCGTGGTCGGCGCGGCCGGCAGCCTGCTCACCCACCTGATGGCCAAGGCTATGAACCGACCGCTGACCAATGTGCTCTTCAGCGGCTTCGGCACCGGTCCGGCAGCGGCAGCGGGCGCCACGGAAGGAGAGCAGAAGGAAATCCAGGCCGAGGACGCTGGCATCATGATGGCCTATGCCGAGCAGGTGGTGATCGTGCCCGGCTATGGCATGGCGGTGGCGCAGGCCCAGCACAAGATCTGGGAGCTGGTGCAGCTGCTGCAAGCCCGAGGGGTGCGAGTCAAGTTCGCCATTCACCCGGTGGCGGGCCGCATGCCGGGCCACATGAACGTGCTGCTGGCGGAAGCCGGGGTTCCCTACGATCTCATCTTCGACATGGACGAGATCAACCCCGAGTTTCCCAAGACCACGGTGGCGCTGGTCATCGGCGCCAACGACGTGGTCAACCCGTCCGCCCGCACCGATGCCTCCAGCCCCATTTACGGCATGCCGATTCTCGACGTCGACAAGGCCGAGAACATCATCGTGGTCAAACGCGGCAAGGGCACCGGCTTCTCCGGGCTCGAGAACCCGCTGTTCTACCACGACAAGACCCGCATGCTGTACGGGGACGGTCAGGAAGTGGCCAATCAGCTGGTCCAAGTCCTCAAGGAACTGTGACTGCAAAGCCGCCTTCGGGCGGCTTTTTTTTGCTTCCGACGCTACACTGATGCGGCTTGCTCCGGCCGCCGACACGCTGCCTGCACACCGGTCCAGACCTTGCCGCACGGAATGTCGCCCTATGCAGAAAGACCCTCTGGAACTGTGGAACTTCGCCGTCGCCCTTTACGAAGAGGAAGACGTCAAAGCTGCCTGCCTGCGCGTGCAGGCCCGCTACGGCCTCAGTATCAGTCTGTTGCTGGGCGCGATCTGGATCGGCATCAATGGCTTCGGCCGGTTCGGCGCAACCGATATGGAGATGGTGATCCGCCGTGCCATGGAATGGCACCGGGAAGTGATCGAGCCGATCCGAGCGCTGCGTCGTCAGCTGCGGCGGGAACCGCCGCAGGGCGTGGAAGAGCAAACCCATGCCCTGCGCCATCAGCTGGTCGAGGCCGAGTTGGAAGCGGAACGCATCGAGATGCGCCTGCTGCTGCAGGACCTGCCGGACGATTTGCCTGTCTCCCCGCCGGCGGAGCGCTGGCGCGACGCCGCCATCAACGCCTCCCTGCTGATGCGCAAGCACTGCCCGCGGCTCGAGCGCGAGGCGGAAGAAGCGCTGGTGCGTATCATTCTCGCCGCCAGTCCAGACACGCCCCAGGTTCTGCTGTGCCAGCAAATCCGCTCGCTATGGCTGGTCGGCTGAACGGCGGGGCGGCAGGCCTCACTGCCGGCGGTGCCGGTGTCCTCGCGCCGGTTTTATGCACAACGCAAGCAGAACTGTCAGGCAAGGTCAAGGACGTCCGCGGGCTAGCGCAGCGCTCCCCGCGAATGAACGCAAGCTGCTGTTTTTAAAAGACTATATTGTACTGTCGAGTTTATAGACAATTTGACGGAGAGCTTGGAGTGATGCGGCTTTGCCGCTTCTATCAGCAACTCTTCCACAGACTTATCCACAGGTTTTGTGGATAAGCCGAAATTTTCTTAGCGTAGCTGAACATAGCGCGGCTCTGCTGACAAACTACCTTAACCAACGACGCTAACTTTGATGTCCGCCCCCACAGACGCCCCGACAGCTGCCTTGCAGCGCGCAACCATCGCCCGGGTCGCGGTCCCGTCGCCGCTCAACCAGCTCTTCGACTACCGCCTGCCGGACCGCTGCGCGGTCGAGCCGGGCATGCGGGTCACGGTCCCCTTCGGTCGCAGCACCCGCACCGGCGTAGTAGTCGACTGCCGGCGGGACAGCGAGCTCGCGCCGGAGCGGCTCAAGCCCATCCACGCCGTGCTCGACGAGACGCCGGTGCTACCGGCCGAGCTGCTCGGCTTCGTGCTATGGGCCAGCCGCTACTATCACCATCCGCCGGGCGAAGCACTGGCCACCGCGCTGCCGGTGCTGCTGCGCCAGGGCGCGCCGGCCCGCCCACAACAGCAGTCCGTGCTGCGCCAGACCGCGGCCGGCGCGACGGTCGAGCTCAGTGAACTGGCCAGGCGGGCGCCGCGCCAGGCAGAGCTGCTGGCGCTCCTGCGCCAGGCTGGCGGCCAGCTGACGGCGGACGGGCTGGGGGGGCTGCGCGCCAGCGCCAAGGCGCTGGCCGAGAAAGGCTGGCTGCAAATCGAGCAGCGCCCGGCCTACGGCTTCGTGCCCGCCGAGGCTGCGCTGCAGCCGCCGCCGCGGCTCAACTCACACCAGGCCCAGGCCTGCGCCGCGGTACGGGAGCGAGCTGGCTTCGCCTGCCACCTACTGGACGGCGTTACCGGCAGCGGCAAGACCGAGGTCTATCTGGAATTGGTAGCGGATGCGGTCGACGCCGGCCGCCAGGCGCTGGTCCTGGTTCCCGAGATCGGCCTTACGCCGCAGCTGATTCGCCGCTTCAGCCGCCGCTTCCGCGTTCCCATCGTCGCCTTGCACTCCGGGCTTAGCGACCGCGAGCGCCTCAACGCCTGGCTGGCGGCCCGCGACGGCCTGGCCGCCATCGTCATCGGCACCCGTTCCGCCATCTTCACGCCGCTGGCCCGGCCCGGCCTGATCGTGGTGGACGAGGAACACGATCTCTCCTTCAAGCAGCAGGACGGCTTTCGCTACAACGCCCGTGACCTGGCCGTGGTGCGCGCCAGCCGGCTCGGCATCCCGGTGGTGCTGGGCTCGGCGACGCCGTCGCTGGAAAGCCTGGCCAACGTCGAGCGTGGCCGCTACCACCACCTGCGGCTGCCGCAGCGGGCCGGCGCCGCCGGCATGCCTGCCATCCAGCTGCTCGACATCCGCAGCAAGCCGCTGCATGCCGGCCTCTCCGACCCACTGCTGGCACGCATGCGCGAGCATCTCGACCGTGGGGGCCAGGCCCTGGTTTTCCTCAACCGCCGCGGCTATGCCCCGGTGGTGATGTGCCACGACTGCGCCTGGACCGGCACCTGCAACCGCTGCGACGCCCGGCTGACCTTCCATCGCCACGACCGCCGCCTGCGCTGCCACCATTGCGGACACGAGCGACCGCTGCCGCCGGCCTGCCCGTCCTGCGGCAACGGCGAGCTGTTCCCCCTGGGGCAGGGCACCGAGCGGCTGGAGCAGGAACTGGCGGCCCGCTTCCCGGAGCACGGCATCGTCCGCATCGACCGCGATAGCACCCGCCGCAAAGGCGCCATGTCACGCCTGTTGGAAAGCGCCCAGCGCGGGGAAGGGCGCATCCTGGTCGGCACCCAGATGCTGGCCAAGGGCCATCATCTGCCAGAGATCTCCCTGGTGGCCATCGTCGATGCTGACCAGGGCCTGTTCGGGACCGATTTTCGCTCCATCGAGCGCCTGGCGCAGCAGGTCATCCAGGTCGCCGGCCGCGCCGGCCGCGCCGAGCGTCCTGGCGAGGTCATCATCCAGACCCACTATCCGGATCACCCGCTGCTGCACACCCTGCTGCGCGACGGCTACGCTGCCCTGGCCCGGCAACTGCTGGACGAGCGCCGTCAGATGGCTCTGCCGCCCTATGCTGCGTTGGCCCTGCTGCGTGCCGAGTCCCCCACGGCCGAGCCGCCGCTGGTATTCTTGGAGGAAGCGCGCCAACAGGCAGAGGCGCTGGCGCCGGACGGGGTCGAGCTGATGGGGCCGGTGCCGGCGCCCATGGAACGCCGCGCCGGCCGCTTCCGCGCCCAACTGCTGCTGCAGGCGGCTCGCCGCCAGAATCTGCAGCGGCTACTGGAGCGCTGGGTCGACCGGCTCGCGCAGCTGCGCAGCGGCCGCCGGGTCCGCTGGTCGCTGGACGTGGATCCCATGGAGATGCTGTAGCGGGCGAACTGTCTGCTGCGCAATATAATTTGGTGCCGCGGCCCCTTGCATGCTGCAACCCGAGGCCGATAATAGGCGGCCGCGCGAAGGACTCGCCGCACGCCAAGGTAGGTTGACGATGGGCAGAGATTACAAGAACAGTGGCCGCCGCTCCGGGAACAAGGCGGCGGTGCGAAAAGGGCAGGGCGCGCCCGGCGCGGTCTATTTCCTCGCCGGTCTGGCGCTGGGGCTGGGCTGCACTCTGGCGGTGCACCTGTACCACAGCGAAGTGGCGCCGCGCCTGCAGACCCCGGAAATCGCCGACAACCAACCGGTGCCCGCGACCGAGAGCCGGACGCCGGCCGTCGACACCCGGCCACGCTTCGAGTTCTACAAGATCCTGCCGGAGCTGGAGGTGGTGGTGCCGGAAGAAGAGGAGCAGTCGCTGCTCGCCCAGCCGAGCCCGCCGCCGGCCAGCCCGGCACCGGCGCCTGAGGCCAAGAAGCCGGCCGCCGGCGGCCAGGAGCGCTATCTGCTGCAAGTCGCTTCCTTCCGCGGCTATGCCGAGGCCGACCGCCTCAAGGCCCAGCTGGCCCTGCTCGGCCTGCAGGCCAGCATCCAGACCGTGGAGATCCAGGACGGCCAGACCTGGCATCGGGTCCGGGTCGGTCCCTTCACCGACCGCGAGGAAATCGCCAGCGTCCGCCAGCAGCTGAAGTCCAACGGCATCGACGCGGTGCTGCTCAAGCTGAGCAGCTAGTGGCGGCGCGGCCGCGCCGCCATGCCCGCTTACAGGCTCTTCTTGTTGCCTTGCGCGAACAGCTCGTGCTTGAGTCGATAGAGGGCGGAAATGTCTTCCTCGCCGTGGCCGGCCTGCATCAGGCGCTGATAGTGATGCAGAGTCATTTCCACCAGCGGCAGCGCCACGTTCTTCTCGGCCGCCATCGCCCGGCAGATCTCCAGGTCCTTGTGATGCAGCGCCACCTTGAAGCCTGGCTCGAAGTGGTCGCGGATCATGGTCGGCCCGCGGTGGGTGACAAACCAATTGCCGGCGGCGCCGCCACCGACCACCTCGATCACCTTGTCCAGCTCCAGCCCCATGGCGGCGCCGAAGGCCAGCGCCTCGGTCACAGCCTGGTTGATGCCGGCCGCCATGATCTGGTTGACCGCCTTGGTGGCCTGACCGGCGCCTGCCGGTCCCATATGGACCACGGACTTGCTCATTGGAGCCAGCGCCGGACGCACCCGCTCCAGCACCTCGGACTCGCCGCCGACCATCATTACCAGCTGGCCATTACGGGCCCCCTCCACGCCACCGGACACCGGCGCATCAAGGAAATCCGCGCCGGCCGCCGTCACCAGCCCGGCGGCGCGGCGAGCGGTCCCGACGCTGATGGTGGAGCAGTCCACCACCACCTTGCCGGCACCGAGGGCCGGCCGCATCGCCTCGACCACGGCCAGCACGTCGGCATCGGCCGACACGCATGTGATCACGACATCGCAGCGCTGCGCCAGGGCGGCCGGATTGGCCGCCACCGTCACTCCATGCGCACGGGCGAAGGCCTCGGCCTTGGCCGCGGTGCGGTTCCAAACGCCCTGCAGCAAGCCAGCCCGCGCCAGGTTGGCGGCCATCCCGCTACCCATGGCGCCCAGCCCAATGAATCCAACCTTCATGCGTTTCCCCCTTTCGCTACTGCCGGCAGCTCAGTCTTCCAGATAGGTATAGCCGCGCAGACCAGCGTCCAGCTGTGCCAAGATGACCTCCTGCTCCTGCAGCGACAGCCCGGACGCGGCAACGCGGGCGCGATAGGCGGCCATCAGGTCGTCGGCATCGTAATCCACGTAGCGCAGCACGGACTTCACGCTATCGCCGCGCCGCGGATCCGAGAGCTGGTAGCCGCCATCCTCGGTCAGCTCGACGGTCACCGAGTCGGTGTCGCCGAACAGGTTATGCATGTCGCTCAGGCTCTCCTGGTAGGCGCCCACCATGAAGACGCCCAGTAAGTATTCCTCGCCGTCGCGGTAAGGCGGCAGCGGCAGCGTCGACTCGACGCCCTCGTGGTACATATAGTGCTCGATGGTGCCGTCCGAGTCGCAGGTGAGGTCCTGCAGCACGCAGCGCCTGGCCGGCTCCTCGTCCAAGCGAGTCAGCGGAAGCACCGGAAAGATCTGGTCGATGGCCCAGGTATCCGGCATCGACTGGAAGACCGAAAAATTGCAGAACAGCTTGTCGGCCAGCTTTTCGTTGAGCTCGTCCAGCAGCTCGCGATGCGCACGTTGGCGTGGGTCGAGCCGGGCGTAGATTTTGCGACAGATGGCCTGATAGGCGCGTTCGGCCGCCGCCCGCTGCTCCAGCGTGAGGATGCCATGGGTGTACATGGTCTGCGCTTCAGTCAACCAGTGGTGCGCATCGTGGTAGCTCTCCAGCACCGAGCGACCGTTGACTTCCTGCAGATTGCGCCACAGGTCGTGCAGGATCAGCGGATCGTCCTCCCCCGGCGGCTGCACGCTGCTAGCTTCCGGCACCCGATCGATGTCGATCACATTGGTGATGAGCATGGCATGATGCGCCGTCAGCGCCCGGCCGGATTCGCTGACGATGTCTGGATGCGGCAAGTCATGCTCGCGGCAGACATCCCACAGGGTATGCACTACCGTGTTGGCATACTCCTGCACTGTGTAATTCATAGAGCAGAAGCTGCGCGAGCGAGTGCCCTCGTAGTCCACACCGAGCCCGCCGCCGACGTCGACGATGCGCACCGGCAGGCCGAGCCGACGGAACTCGGCATAGTAGCGCGCCGCCTCCCGCATGCCGCGCTGGATGTCGCGAATGTGGGGGATCTGCGAGCCAAGATGAAAATGCAGCAGCCGCAGCGAGTCGCTCAAGCCACTGGCCTTGAGCCGCTGGATCACGTCCAGGGTCTGCGAGGCGGTCAGACCGAACTTGGACTTCTCGCCGCCGGTGTTCTGCCACTTGCCGGCGCCGATGGAGGCCAGCCGCACCCGCATCCCCAGCAGCGGCGTGACCTTGAGCGCGGCAGCCTCGGCGATGATGTCGTCCACCTCCGACGCCTTCTCAATGACGATGTACACCTTGAGGCCGAGCTGGACGCCGCGCAGCGCCAGCCGAATGTATTCACGGTCCTTGTACCCGTTGCAGATCACGGTGCCGCCGGTCGGCGCCATGGCCAGGACGGCCATCAGCTCCGGCTTGGAGCCGGCCTCCAGTCCTACCCGGCCGTTGCCGTGGCGCACGATCTCCTCGACCACGCGCCGCTGCTGGTTGACCTTGATCGGATAGACCACGGTATAGCGGCCGCCATAGTCGTCGGCCTCGATGGCGCGGGCAAAAGCATCGCAGAGCGTATTGACCCGATCGTGCAGGATATCGACGAACCGCACTAGCACCGGCAGGGCCAACCCGGCCGCCCGCACCTCATCGGCCAACCTGGCCAGGTCGATGCCGGGCTTGCTGGTATCGCGATCCGGATAGGCCAGCAGGTGGCCGTCCGGACCGATGTCGAAATACCCCTCGCCCCAGTGCGTCGTGTTGTAAGTCTCACGGGCCTGTTGGATATCCCACTCGCTCATCTTGCTTTCTATCCGCTCCAGAAAAAGGGAAAATCGCGCGCTGCCCCGCAGCCGACGAGAGTGTACGGGATCGCGGCAGGCGGGCATAACTGCTTTTGTGCCACTTCGATCACATATCCAGAATCACCGGCATGAAATCTAGGAGGGCATGATGCCGCTGGACGATACCTGGTTCACTGAATCTTTGGAAAGCCAAGGGTCAGCGTTCTCGCTGAAGATCGCGCGCAAGCTGCACGAAGAGCAGTCGCCGTTCCAGCGCATCGAAGTCTACGAGACCACCCACTGGGGGCGGCTGCTGGTGCTCGACGGCGCGGTGATGCTCACCCAGCGCGACAATTTTACCTACCACGAGATGATGGCCCATCCGGTGCTGTTCACCCACCCGAACCCCAGGGATGTGCTCATCATCGGCGGCGGCGACTGCGGCATGCTGCGCGAGGTGCTCAAGCACGACAGCGTGCGGCGGGCCGTGCAAGTCGACATCGACGAGCGCGTCACCCGGGTGGCCGAGCAGTTCTTCCCCGAGCTGACCGAGGGCATCAAGGACCCCCGCGCCCAGCTGCTGTTTGAAGACGGCCTGCGCTATCTCAAGGAAGCGCCCGCCGCCTCCTTTGACGTCATCATCGTCGACAGCACCGACCCGGTGGGACCCGCCGCCGGACTGTTCGGGCCCGAGTTCATGCGGGACGCCTACCGCGCCCTGCGCCTGGACGGCCTCATCGTGCAGCAGAGCGAATCCCCCATCCTGCACCTGGACACCATTCTCACGGAGCTCTACGCGGTGATGCGCGACGCCGGCTTCGCCAAGGTGGTGACGCTGACCTACCCGGTCGTGGGCTACCCCAGCGGCTGGTGGTCGGCCACCATGGCCAGCAAGGGCGCCGACCTGACCAAGTTCCGGGAGCAGGATGCGCTCAACAAGCGGTTCGAAACCCATTACTACAATGCCGCCATCCATCGTGGCGCCCTGGCGGTCCCGGAGTTCTGCAAGAAGCTCTTTACCGACCAGTAGCGGCCGCGCGGCTGCAGATCGGCCGCCATGCTCTATCCTGGAGAAAGAAAGGACGCGCCTGCCCGGCGCGTCCTCACAGGAGCGGAGGAAGAGCGGATTGGGAGCATGAGCAAATCCAACGGGCGCAGCCCCAGCATGCCCGCCATGGTGCTGGCGGGCATGCTGGTCGCACTGGTGGTGATCGTCTTCGGCCGCCTGGCATACGGCCTCATCCTGCCATCTATGCGAGCCGACCTGGCGCTCAGCTACCGCCAGGCCGGCACGCTGGGAACGGTCACGGCGCTGGGCTACCTGCTGCTGGTGCTGGTCGGCGGGCTGGCGGCCAGCCGCTGGGGGCCGCGCCAAGCCGTCCTGCTCGGCCTGCTGGCGCTGACCAGCGGCTTCACCGGCCTGGCGCTGGCCAGCCACTACTGGCTCCTAGTGGCCCTGATGGCGTTGCTCGGACTGGGCACCGCCTTCAGCTTCGCCCCCATGGTCTCCCTGCTGGCCACCTGGTATCCGCAGCAGCGCGGGCTGGTTATCGGCTGCATGAGCGCGGGCATCGGCGCCGGCATGTTCCTGACCGGGCTGTTCCTGCCGTGGCTGTACGGCCTGTTCGGCAACCTGGGCTGGCGCATCGCCTGGGCCAGCTTCGCCGCCGTAGCGTTCGCCGCCGGGGTGCTGGTGCTGCTGGTGGTACGCGATCCGCCTGCGAGCGGCACCGCCGGGCGGCTGCCCGCCGCCGACAAGTGGCTGATCTACCGCAACCCGCGGGTGCTGACGGTAGCGCTGGTGTACGGCATCATTGGCCTGACCTACATCGTCCAAGTCATCTTCATGTTCAGCTTCATGGTGGAATCCGGCCACAGCGAGGCGACCGCGGGCTGGATGATGGCCATGATGGGCCTGTTGTCGGTGTTCAGCGGACCGCTCTGGGGATCGTTGTCGGACGCCTGGGGTCGCGGCAACGCCTTGAGCTGCGCCATGGCGCTGGTCATGGCGGCCATGGCCCTGCCGCTGTTCAGCCAAGGCCTGGCGACCTTCTTCGCCCATTTCTTCTTCATGGGCTGTGCGGTCAACGGCATGTTCACCATGATCCAGGCCGCCAGCACCGACCAGGTGGCGCCGCGCTACATTCCCATCGCCTTTAGCTTCGTGACCCTGTTCTTCGCCGGCGGCCAGTTCATCGGCCCGGCGATAGCCGGCTGGCTGATCGAGCTTAGCGGCTTCCGCCTGGCCATCGTCTTCACCTGCCTATGGCTGCTGGTGGGGCTTTATCTCACCCAGCGCATCCGCCGCTTCCCGCCCACCCTGGCGATCGAATGAGCATCGGATGGAGCGCGATTCAAGCGCCTTCCTCCTGACACGGTGCCGCTGGGCTTGCCATCGGCACCTTCATTTCGTGAATTAGAACAACCTTCAATAGCATTCCAATATATCCAAAATCCTTGTCCATTTTATGCCCATCTAGCAACGACCCCAGGCATGTAACGCCGGCCTTGAGGGCCTGTCGCTATTCCCGTTTTCGTCAAGGACCTGCCCGCGCCGCTTCAGAAAGCGACCAGACCGAAGCCCCGGTTTCATATTTCCTGGACTGCCGTTCAGCACGAGCGGCGCACTCGTTTCGCCATACGGAAAATTGCCTTTTTTGGTCTATGCTGCATTTGAGAGGGAAGTGCAGCCATTTTCGAAAAGGATTACAAAGAGGGCGTTTTGGATCTCAGCCAATTGCTGTTCACCGGCGTTGCCCAGGGCTGCATTTATGGCTTGATCGCACTGGGTTTCGTGCTGATCTACAAAGCCACCGAAATGGTGAATTTCGCCCAGGGCGATCTGATGATGATAGGCGCCTTCGTCGCCTTTACCCTCATCGCCGGGCTGGGCCTGCCGTATTGGCTGGGCTTGCTGGGTGCGGTACTGGTACTGGCCGCCGCCGGCTATTTGCTGGACGTCGTGCTGCTGCGGCCGCTCAGCGGCCAGCCGGCTTTCGCCGTGGTCATCCTGACCATCAGCCTCGGTTTCGTGCTGCGGGCGGTCGCCGGCGTGGTCTGGGGACACAATCCGGTGTCCTTCGCGACTCCCTTCTCCGGCAAGCTGCTGACGGTCGGCCCGGCCATGATCGCCCAGGAAAACGTCGCCATCATCTTCGGCACCCTCCTGCTGTGCGGGCTGCTCTATCTGTTCTTCCGCCATACCCGCGTCGGCGTGGCTATGCAGGCCGTCGCGCAAAACCAGCTAGCGGCCTACTACATGGGCATCCCGGTCAAGCGACTGTCGTCGACCATCTGGGCCATCTCGGCTGCCGTGGCAGCGGTCGCCGGCGTGCTGATGGCGCCGGTAGCGCTGATCGAGCCACAGATGGGTTTCCTCGGCATCAAGGCCTTCGCTGCGGCGGTCATCGGCGGCTTCGGAAGCTTGCCAGGTGCGCTGCTGGGCGGGCTCATCGTCGGACTCGGCGAGCAGTTCGCCGGCGCCTGGCTGGGGCAGGGCTTCAAGGAGGCGACAGCCTACCTGCTCATGCTGACCGTGCTGGTGATGCGCCCCGGAGGCCTGTTGGCCCAGGTTCGGCGCAAGAAGGTGTAGCCCATGCGAGTCGTCTTCAAAACCTCCTATGACCAGGACATACGGCTGTTTCGGCATGGCGGCGACGTTTTCTGGTACGGCCTGCTGCTGCTCGCTCCACTGCTGCTGGACACGTTCTATCTCGGCGAGCTGTCGCTGATCTGCATCTACGCCATTGCCGGGCTGGGGCTGATGCTGCTGGTCGGCTACACTGGCCTGGTAAGCCTGGGGCATGCGGCCTTTCTCGCCATCGGCGCCTATGCCCATGCCTATTTGATCGGCCTCGGCTGGCCTTTCCTGCTGGCGCTGTCCGTGGCCACCCTGATCTCGGCCACCGCCGGGCTGCTGATCGCCCTGCCGACCTCGCGCATGACCGGCATCTATCTGGCCATCGCCACCCTGGCCTTCGCCATCATCGTTGAACAGCTGGCGATCAACCTCCGGCCTATTACCGGCGGCTTCCAGGGCATGGCGGTAGACCATCCAGTGCTGTTCGGCGTCACGCTCAGCGAGCCCTGGCAGTTCTACTACCTCTGCCTGGCAGTGCTCATCCTGGTCCTGCTCGGATGCGCCAACCTGTTGCGGGCGCCGACCGGCCGCGCCTTGATGGCCATCCGCGATTCCGAAATCTCGGCGCAGAGCATGGGCATCCCGCTGGCGCACTACAAGGCGATCGCCTTCGCCCTGTCGGCCGGCATCACCGGCCTGGCCGGTGGCCTGTTTGCCCACAAGATCAGCTATCTGGCCCCGGATGCCTTCAACATTATTCTTTCCGTGCAACTGCTGCTGATGGTGGTGGTCGGCGGGCTAGGCTCGCTGCATGGTGCAATTTACGGCGCCATGTTCATCGGCTTCCTGCCGCAGGCGCTGGCCCTGCTGCGCGACCACCTGCCGTCCGGGGTCGCCAGCACCCCCGGCCTGGAGGCGGGCATCTTCGGGCTGATCCTGATGCTGTTCATCATCTTCGAGCCGCAGGGCCTGTACGGCCGCTGGCGCAAGGTCAAGCTGTACTTCGATCTCTTCCCGCTTTACCGCAAGGCGACCTTCAGGCGGCAGAAGGCCTTCCTCAAGACGGAGCGTCTGCAATGAGCGTGCAGCCCTTGCTGGTAGCCGACCGGCTGAGCGTGCGCTTCGGCGGCATCACCGCCGTCGATGGGGTAAGCTTCAGCGTGCTGCCGGGCGAGATCTTCACCATCGTCGGCCCCAACGGCGCCGGCAAGACCACAATCTTCAATCTGATTAGCCGCCTCTACGAGCCGACCAGCGGCCGGCTATTTTTCAACGGCCGGGACATCACCCGCATCCCACCGCACCGTGTCGCCACGCTCGGCATCGCCCGTACCTTCCAGAACATCGAGTTGTTCGAGCATGCCACCGTGCTGCAGAACCTGCTGGTCGGGCGGCACGTCCACAAGCGCAGCAACCTGTTCGCCGAGCTGCTGTTCCTGCCGTCGGTGCGGCATGCCGAGCGGCAGCATCGGCTGCGGGTCGAGGAGGTGATCGATTTGCTCGACCTGCAACACTACCGCGACCAGCTCGTCGCCAGCCTGCCCTACGGAGTGCGCAAGCTAGTCGAGTTGGCACGCGCGCTCTGCACCGAACCCAGGCTACTGCTGCTGGACGAGCCGGCTTCCGGCCTCAATGTCGAGGAGACGGAAGACATGGCGTTCTGGATCGAAGACATCCAGAAGGAACTGGGCATCACCATCATCATGGTGGAGCATGACATGAGCCTGGTATCGCAGGTCTCGAGCCGGGTGCTGGCACTAGCAGACGGCCGGGTGCTGGCGCTGGGCAACGCCCGGGAGGTACAGGCCAATCCGGCGGTGGTGCAGGCCTATCTGGGGAGCGACGTCGATGGGTGAGCCGCTGCTCAGCGTCCGCAACATCGAGACTTACTACGGCCCGGTCATGGCCATCCGCGGCGTCAGCCTGGACGTCCATCCGGGCAGCATCGTCACCATCCTGGGCGGCAACGGCGCCGGCAAGACCACCATACTCAAGACCATCTCCGGCGCCATCGATCCGCAGAAGGGCTCCGTCCGCTTCCTTGGCCGCGAGATCAGCCGCCGCGATCCGGACTGGGTAGCCCGCCAGGGCATCGCCCATGTGCCCGAAGGGCGCGAGGTGTTCCCCTTTCTCACCGTGCGCGAGAACCTCGCGCTTGGTGCCTATTGCCGCCGCGACCGGACCGGCATCCGCCACGACCTGGAGCTGGTGTACGAGTATTTCCCCATGCTGCGAGAGCGCGCCGACCAGCAGGCCGCCTATCTTTCCGGCGGTCAGCAGCAAATGCTGGCGATAGGCCGCGCGCTGATGGCCAGGCCGCAGCTGATGTTGCTGGATGAGCCCAGCCTCGGGCTGGCACCGCGGCTGGTGCGGGAGATCTTCGCCATCATCGTCCGGCTCAACCGCGAACAAGGCGTCAGCATGCTGCTGGTGGAACAGAATGCGCGCATGGGGCTGCAAGCCGGCCAGTATGGCTACGTGCTGGAAGTCGGCCGCATCGTCATGGAAGACACCTGCGAGCGGCTGCTGCAAAGCGAGGACGTGCGCGAGTTCTACCTCGGCATCAAGGACCGCGGCATACGAGGGCAGCGCCGCTGGAAGCGGCGCAAGACCTGGCGCTAGGAGCGGCGTGAATGAGCATGGGCAGCGCAACCAACCCCCTACCGGCAGGCACCCCCACCCGGCCCCTGCTGGAGCGCTTCGAGATCGCCGGCTGCGATACGCTGCCCAAGCTATTCTGGCAAAGGGTCAGCGAGTTCGGCGCCAAGACCGCCATGCGCGAGAAGCACCTGGGGATCTGGCGCGCGATCAGCTGGCGCGAGTACGGGGAAAACGCCCGGGCGGTGGGCCTGGGGCTGGTCGCCCTCGGCCTGCGGCGCGGCGACGTGATCTCCGTGATGTCGGAGAACAGCAAGGAGTGGCTGTATACCGACCTTGGCGTCCAGTGCGCCGGCGGCATCACCAGCGGCATCTATCCCACCGACTCGGCGCGCCAGCTGGCCTACCTGGTCAACGACTCCGCCAGCCGCTTCCTGTTCGTGGAGGACGAGGAGCAGCTCGACAAGTACCTGGAGCTACGGGCGCAGATGCCGACCGTCGAGAAGGTGATTGTCTACGACCTGGAAGGCTTGCGTGACTTCCGCGACCCCCAGGTGATCAGCTTCGATCGGCTCCGCGCGCTTGGCGAGGCGCTGCGCCTCGAGCAACCGCAGCTGTGGGAGCTTTTGATCGCGCAAAGCCAGCCGGACGACGTCGCCATGCTGATATACACCTCCGGCACCACCGGCCCACCCAAGGGAGCGATGATCAGCCAGCACAATTGCCTGGCGCAGATGGTCATCCTCCAGCGGCAGCTGCCCACCTTCGCCCGCGACGAGCAGCTGTCCTTCCTGCCGCTCTGCCACATCGCCGAACGCTCCTTCTCCGTGCTCTGGCCGCTGGCGACCGGCTCCACCATCAACTTCGCCGAGAGCCTGGAGACCGTGCCGGAAAACATCCGCGAAGTCTCACCCACCGTCTTCTTCGCTGTGCCGCGCATCTGGGAGAAGTTCTATTCCAGCATCACGCTACGGATGAAAGACGCCACCCGCTTCGGCCAGTGGGCGTATCGGACGGCGCTCGCAGCGGGCTATCGGCTGGCCGACCGCCGCTTGCGAGGGCAGGCCATTTCCCCGTTGCTGCGCCTACAGTGGCTGCTGTCGGACTGGACGGTGTTCCGCAACGTCCGCCGCATGCTCGGGCTCGACCGAGTACGCTTCGCCGTCACCGGCGCCGCGCCCATCTCACCCGATCTGATCCGCTGGTTCATGGCGCTGGGGATCGAGATGTACGAGCTGTACGGTCAGACCGAGACCACTGGCGCGGCCATATGAAGCTGGGCAGCGCCGGCCAGGTCGTGGACGGCATGGAGCTCAAGCTCTCCGAGGCAGGCGAAGTGCTGGTGCGCGGGCCAATGGTCTTCCGCGGCTATCTGAACCAGCCGGACAAGACCCGGGAAACCCTGGCCCCCGACGGCTGGCTGCACACCGGCGACGTCGGTCGCCTGGAAGAGGACGGCTTCCTGTACCTCACCGACCGCATGAAGGACATCATCATCACCGCCGGCGGCAAGAACATCACCCCCAGCGAGATCGAGAATCAGCTCAAGTTCTCGCCCTACATCAGCGATGCCGTGGTGATCGGCGACCGTCGGCCGTACCTGACCTGCCTGGTGATGATCGACCAGGAAAACGTCGAGAAATTCGCCCAGGACAACAACATCCCCTTCACCAACTACGCCAGCCTGTGCCGCTCACCAGAGGTGCAGGCGCTGATCTGGCAGGAGATCGAGAAGGTCAATCGCGACTTTGCCCGGGTGGAGACCATCAAGCGCTTTCGCCTGATCGAGCAGCAACTGACCGCCGAGGACGAGGAGCTGACGCCGACCATGAAGCTCAAGCGCAAGTACGTCAACGAGAAATACAAGGACCTGATCGAGAGCATGTACAGCTAGCGCGGTCCGCGCCGGGCCGGCAGCCAAAGACAAGGAAGGAGGAGAACGCCATGCACCGCAAATTCACCGCTTTTGCGCTGGCAGCCGCGCTTGCCGGCAGCACCCAGGCCGCACCGAAGGGCGTCAGCAGGGACGAGGTCGTGTTCGGCATCCATACCGCGCTGTCCGGCCCGGTCGCCAGCTGGGGCGTGGGCTCAGTCAACGGCATCCGGATGCGCTTCGACGAGGTCAACCAAAACGGTGGCGTGCACGGCCGCCGGCTCAGGCTGGTGGTGGAAGACAACCAGTATCAGGTGCCGCTGGCGGTACAGGCCGCCAACAAGCTGATCAACCGCGACCGCATCTTCGCCATGCTGGGCGCCTTGGGCACGCCGATGAACAACGCCGTGCTGCCGCGCATGTTCGAGAAAAACATTCCCAACCTGTTCCCCTACACGGCGGCCCGTGCCATGTCGCACCCGCTGCATCCGCTCAAGTTTGCCGCCACCTCGACCTACTATGACCAGAACCGGGTCGGCGTGCGCTTCGCGGTGGAGGAACTGGGCGCCAGGAAAATCTGCATGATGACCCAGGACAGCGACTTCGGGGAAGAAACCGTCGAGGCCGTGCGCGACCAGCTCCAGGCCATGAACATGCGCCTCACCGCGGAGACGCGCCACAAACCCACCGACACTGATTTCGTCGGCGCCCTCTCCACCCTGCGCAGCGCCGGCTGCGAGGCCATCATCCTCGGCACCATCCTGCGCGACACCATACTCATCAGCGGCACCGCCAAGCGCATAGGCTGGAACGTGCCCCTGATCGGTAACATCGCCTCCTACGACCGCGTGGTATCGGAAGCGCAGGGCGGCGCCACCGAGGGCTACTATGCGGTGACCAGCTTCAACCTGGTGTACGAGGACACCGCCGAAGGCGAAGCCAAGGCCTGGCTGCAGCGCTACCGCCAGCTCCATGGCAGCGAGCCGCCGGCCTCGGCCCAGCTCGGCTACATCTACGCCGACATCGTGGTCATGGCGCTGGAGCAGACCGGTCCCGAGCTGACTGTGGAAAGCTTCCTCGCAGGCCTGGAGCAAATCAGCGAGTACCGGGACATCTTCGGCGGACCGGTCATCTCCTTCGGCCAGGAAAAGCACATCGGCACCAACGAAGCCCTGGTCAGCCAGGTCAGAAACGGCCGCTGGAATCCGGTGACCGGCTCGATGCGGTACTGATTGCGGTAGACTGGATCGCGCGCCGCCCGCCGCGGCGCACCTCTATTACCTCCCGACGAGGGAATAAGCGTGGCCGAGCTCTTTCATCTTTCTTTCTGGGTCGACGATTTGGAGCGCAGCAAGCGCTTCTACGCCGAGACGCTGGGCTGCCGCATCGGGCGCGACAGCCCGAGCTGGTGCGATCTCGATTTCTTCGGCCATCAGGTTACCATCCACCAGGCGCGGCAGCCGCAGGGGGAACTGGCCGGAGCAGGCCCCAGCAGGCGCACCCTGGACCACTTCGGCGTCATTCTCAGCAAGCAGCGCTGGCAGGCCTTGCTGCGGCAGCTAGAAGCGCGACAAGCCAGGTTCCGGGTGCGCCCGCGGCAGGAGGATGTCGGTCAGCCGACCGAGCACGGCAAGTTCGTGCTAGTGGACCCGGATGGCCTGGGCTTGGAATTCAAGTACTACTGCGCGCTGGAGCAGACGCTGCAGCGCGCCTGACGACCAGCATAGGGCCCGCGTCAGCAGAGCACCGGCACTGCCGCCGCCAGCCGTACCGGCTCGGCATTCGGCACCGCCGTAGCCGCTGCAGGCAGGCCGAAATAGCGGCAGATTGCGTAGGCGGTGCCGGCATGGGCCACGATCAGCGGTAGCCCTTGTTCTGCCGGCGGCTGGGGAATGCCTTGCAGCGCCTGAGCGACCCGCGCCTCGAATTCGGCCAGGCTTTCCCCGCCAGGCACCTCGGGGCGGGCCAGATCGCTGGGGAACGCGCCACCCTCCAGCTCGCCCCAGCAGCGCTCCCGCAAGCCATCGACCGTCACCACCGGCAAGCCCAGCTCCGCTGCGATGATCGCGGCCGTCTCCTGGGCCCGCCGCAGCGGGCTGGCGTAAATGCCGGCCACGGCCATGTCTCGCAGCCGCCGTGCCGCCGCAGCCGCCTGCGCCCGGCCGCGCGGCGTCAGCTCGACATCGATGGAGCCGGCCAGCCAGCCGCCCACATTGCTCTCCGTCTCGCCATGGCGGCAGAAAATCAGCTCCCGCAAGCCCGTGCTCATGCGCCTCCCTCGAACAAGCGTCCGGGCAGGTCGCTGAAGCTGTCCAGCACGCCGTCGTGATCCAGCCGCTCCAGCGGCACCCTGGAATAGCCGTGGCGCATGATCAGCACCTTGGCGACCGCAGCGGCGCGTGCGGCAGCCACGTCGTGCTCATTGTCGCCGACCATGGCCGCCCGGGCGGGCGCCACCCTCAGCATGGCGAGCAAACCCAGCAACGGCTCGGGCGATGGCTTGCGGCTCGGGAAGCTGTCACCGCCCACCACCGCATCGACCAACGGCCGCAGGCCCAGGTCGTCCAGCAGGCGCTGGGTGGCGATGATCGGTTTGTTGGTGCAAATCCCCAGCTTCAGCCCCTGGCTCCGCAGCGCCTGCAGCGTCTCTACCACGCCTGGGTAAGGCCGGGTCCGGCTGCTGGGGTCGGCTTCGTAGATGTCCAGGAAGCGGCGCAGCAGCATCCGCTCGACGGCTTGCTCCGGCACGCCGCCACTCGCCTCCAGCACCCGCTCCACCAACTTGGCCACACCGTCGCCGATGAAGGATTTGATGGTCGCCAGATCCAGTGGCGGGCGGCCCAGCTCGGCCAGCAAGGCATTGCTGGCCGCCCGCAGATCCTCGGCGCTGTCCACCAGGGTGCCATCGAGGTCGAAGACCACGGCGGCGAGAGCATTGTCGGTGCTCATCAACGCCTCCGCTTCATGCGCTCAGGAAGCGCACCTTGTCGACGGCCAGATCGAGCGCCACCGGGGAACCGATTTCGCGCTGCGGCTCGCCGCCCTGGTGCGGGGCATCCACCTGCACGTCCTGGCTGCCGACCCGCACGGTGTAGCGCACGCTGGATCCCAGGAACTCACGGTAGCTGATGTTGCCCTGCAGACGCACGCAGCCCGGCTGCGCCGGCGCGTCCGGATCCCGGATTTGCAGGTTCTGCGGACGGAACATCAGCTTGGCGCCCGGCGTCGGCGACTGCCCCTGCGGCAGCGGCACGACTACTCCATTCGACAGCCGGAAGCCGTCGGTGACGGCTTCCCCCTCCAGCACGTTGGCCGTGCCGAGGAAGCCGGCCACAAACAGGTTGACCGGCTCGTCGTAGAGATCCATCGGCCGCCCCACCTGCTGCACCACGCCGTCGTACATCACGGCGATGCGGTCGCACATGGTGTTGGCCTCTTCCTGGTCATGGGTGACGAAAATGGTGGTCAGTCCCAGCTCGCGCTGCAGGTTGAGCAGCTCCCGCCGCATCTGCACCCGCAGCTTAGCGTCCAGGTTGCTGAGCGGCTCGTCGAGCAGCAGCACCTTGGGGCGCACCACGATGGTGCGGGCCAGGGCGACCCGCTGCTGCTGTCCTCCCGACAGCTGCGACGGACGCCGATCGGCCAAATGGCTGAGCCCGACCAGCTCCAGCGCTTCGCCGACCCGCTTCTTGATCTCGTGACGTGGCACCTTGCGCTCTTCCAGGCCGAAGGCGACGTTGCGGAAGACCGTCATGTGGGGCCACAGGGCATAGCTTTGGAACACCATGCCCACCTCCCGCCGCCAGGGCGGCAGGCGGCTGACGTCGGTGTCTCCGATTAGCACCCGACCGGTCTGGCAGGTGTTGAAGCCGGCGATTAGCCGCAGCAGGGAAGTCTTGCCACAGCCGGAAGGTCCCAGGAAAGCAAAAAACTCGCCCGGCCTGATGTCCAGATTGACGTCCTTCAGCACATGGGTGTCGCCATAGGACAGGTTAACCCCCTCGATCTTGACGCCCACGCCACGGGCGGACCCAACCCTCGCCTGTCCGCCCGGGATGACCGTATCCGACGCGTTGTTCTGGATCGTTGTCGCTTGATTCATGAATTCATCCCCGCTTGATCAGTGGGAATCGGGCGCAGCGGCCCGTCCGGCCTTGCCGCGCTCGATGATGAGATGGGAAATGAAGGTGCATCCTGCCACCAGCAGCACCGCGATGACGCCCAAGGCCGCCCCCGGTCCGCGGCCGGCGGCCGATTGCATGAAGACGTAGAGGCCGTAGGCCAGCGGCGCGTCTTCGGTGGACTGCACCAGCATCATAGTGGCCGAGAGCTCGACGGCGGCGGTGGCAAAACTGGTGATGAAACCGGCCATGATGCCGCCGGACATCAGCGGCACCACGATGCGCAACACCGTGCGCAGCTTGCCTGCGCCCAGGTTTTCGGCGGCTTCCTCCAGCGATGCACTTACCTGCTGCAGGGCAGCGGTACAGGCGCGCAACGCGTAGGGAAGGCGGCGCACGGCCAGCGCGATCACCAGCACGAGCCAGAACGTCGCCAGCGACTGCCCCTCCATGAAGGGCACCTCGATGTCGTAGAAGGTGCGCAGGTAGCCGATGCCCAGCACCACTCCCGGCACCGCCAGCGCGGCCATAGCGCCGTAGTCGAGCCAGCGGCGGCCGACCAGTTTGGTGCGCAGCACCAGATAGGCGATGGCGGTGCCCAGCACCACGTCGATCAGCCCGGCCATGGAGGCGTAGACCAAGGTGTTGCGGATGTACTGGTTGCTCTCGACCATGACGGTCTGATAGTGCGCCAGCGTGTAACCGTCAGGCAGCGGGCTGAACGACCAGACGGTGGCGAAGGAGAGCAGGGTCAGGCCAATGTGCGGCGCCAGCACCAGCAGCAGGATGATCCCGATCACGGCGTAGGCAAGCACGGTCTCCCAAGGCCGCATGCGGCGTTTGCTCAGGCCGCCTCCGCCGCGCTGGACGGTGGCGTAGTCCTTGCCCTTCATCGCCAGTGCGGAAACCCACAAAGCCAGCAGCGAGCACGCCACCAGCACCACCGAGATCACATAGCCCATGGGATCGCCGAGGCCAGCGGAGGTGATACGCAGATAGGCCTGCGGGGCCAGCATCTGGTTGACGTTGAGCAAGAGCGGCGTGGCCAGATCGTCGAAAACCTTGATGAACACCAGCGACGCGCCGGCGATGTAGCCGGGCATGGCCAGCGGGAACACCACCTTGCGGAACAGGCGAAAGCCGCTTGCGCCCAGGTTTTGCGCCGCCTCTTCCATGGCGCGGTCGATGTTGCGCAGGGCGGCCGAAAGGTTGATCAGAATGAACGGAAAATAGTGGATGGACTGAACGAAGATCACGCCGTTCAGGCCTTCCATAAAGGGAATCTTGAAGCCGAAGTGCTGATCCAGCAGCAGGTTGACCGTGCCGTTGCGGCCGAACAGCAGCTGCATGGCGACGGCGCCGATGAAGGGCGGCATGATTAGCGGGATCACGCCCAGGGTCTGAATGATGACGGCGCCACGGAACTCGAAGCGCGAGGTCAGATAGGCCAGCGGCAGGGCGAACAGGGTCGCCAGCACCACCGACATGGCCGAAACGTAGAAGGAGTTCCAGAACGAGCGGATGAAAATGTCGGTCTGGAAGAAATCGATGAAGTTGACCAACGTCAGAGCGCCGGTGGCCCGGTCCTGAAAGGCCACGTGGACCACTTTCAACACCGGCACGAACAGGAACAGGATCAGAAACGACGCGATGAACAGGGCCAACAACGCCTGCCCCGGCCGTGCGGTCGCCAGGTCGAAGCGCAAACCAGCCAATCGTGCGTTGGCAGTCGTGGACATGGGGATAACCTCTCCTCATGAACGGACCGGGCGGCTCAAGCCGCCCGGTCGGGCAGGACACCGAAAGGCGCCGGCAGCACGAATGGCTCAGCGCAGCAGGCGGGCTGCCTCATTGGCGCGCTCGCGCGCCTTGCGGTAGTTGTCGCGGGCGAAGGAGGACCACTGCTGCTCCAGGGCCGCCTGACGCTGCGGCACGACGTCCTGTTGCGAGCGCCGGCGCACGGTGAAGGCGCCCACCACCTCAGGCGATAGCGCTTCCTCGGCCGTGATGGGCACGGCTGCGATCAGGTCGCGGGCTTCGGCGATCAGGGCCCGGGCCTGCGCGTTGTCGGGCTTCTTCTGCAGGCGCGCCTCGGCCTCGTGGATCGCCTTGGTGGCTGCCTTGAGGTCATCGAGCAAGAAGGTGACGGTCTGGTCGAACAGCGCGTCGACCACGGCGAAACGCCGCTGGGACAGCTGCGAGTCGAACTGCACCGCTGCGCTGATGCTCTGGTCCCGGAACGGGTTGGGATAGTCGGGCGGCGCCTGGGTGTACGTGGCCGGGTTCACCGGCAGACGGCTGATGGCCGGCTCCAGCAGCAGCTCCTGGCCCACCGGAGACAGTAGGAAGTCGACGAAGGCCTCGGCAGCGGCCCGGTTGGGGGCATTCTTGACGATGCCGATGTTGGCCGGCACCAGCGTGGTCACGCTCGGATAGACGAAGCCGACCGGAAAACCGGACGCCTGGGAGGACAGGCCGAAGAAGTCGATCACGATGCCGATGCCGAAGTCACCGGTGTTGACGCCGTCGGGCACGCCGAAGCTGCGCTCGGTCACCATGCGGAAGTTGCCGGCCAGCTCCTTGAGCGTGCGCCAGCCCTGCTCCCAGCCTTCGCCCTGGAGAATGGTTTCGACGGTCAAATGCGTGGTGCCGGAGCGGGACGGCGCCGCCATGGCGACATGGTCGAAATACTCCGGTCGCGCTAGGTCGCTCCACTCCTTAGGCTCGGGCAGCTTGTGGGCCTGCAGGTAGCGTTTGTTCCACATGATGCCGTAACCGGACAGGGCGAAGCCGACGTAGTAGCCGTCCGGGTCGTGGATGGGATAGCCGCCGATCTCGGCCGGGATGCCCTCAACCTTGGGCACGTACTGCTCCAGCAGGCCTTCGGCCTTCAGCACCTCGAAGGCATCCGGCGCGGACGACCAGAAGATGTCGGTGACGTTGTTGGAGGCTGTCTCCCGCAGGTAGCTGACGCCGGCGTTAGTGTTGCGGTTCTGGATCTCCACTTGCACCTTGGGGAAGGCGCGCTGGAATGCCTGCTGGAAGGGCGTAGTCATGTCGTTCGGGAAAGAGGTGGTGATCACCAGCTTTCCGGACGGACCTTGGGCCAGAGCACTGGCCGAAGCGAACACCGCTGCTGCCAGCAGCGGCAGGGCCTTGATCGCGTTTCTCACACTCGGACTCCTCTCACGAATGGTTGCTTGCGCACGCTGTGGGCGCTCGGCAGCCCCTTGGCAGCAAAAACCGAGCCAACCCCGCCATTCGTAAGCGATTGTTTTCCAATAGCGATCCGGCCGCGCCAGCGAAAAATGGGTAAAAATGGTAACAATATGCCCGGACCGGCGTGTCAGCTAGGGAACAAGAAGCGCACCCTCAGTCCTCCCGATAGTGGCTTTTGTCCAAGCCGTGCTTGCGCATTTTCAGGTAGAGTGTCTTGCGCATGATGCCCAGCGCCTCGGCGGTGCGGCCGATGCGGCCGCCGTGCCGGGCCAGTGCCGCCTCCAGCACCGCCCGTTCGACCCGGTCCATGACCTCGGCCAGCGGCTCCGTCCGCTCCTCGGCCAGCGCGGTGGCCAGTCCGCCCAACGGATCCCGTATCCCGAGCACGACCCGCTCGGCCACATTGCGCAGCTCCCGCACGTTGCCCGGCCAGGAGTGGGCTAGCAGCTGCGCCAGCAGCTCGGGAGTCAACTCCGGCTCCGGCCGCCGCATGCGCGCCGCCGCTTGGGCGGCGAAGTAGGTGAACAACAGCGGGATGTCTTCGCGGCGCTCCCGCAGCGGCGGCACCGGCAGAGTGACCACGTTGAGGCGGTAGTACAAATCCTCGCGGAAGCGGCCCTGGGCGACCAGCTCCAGCAAGTCCACCTTGGTCGCGGCGATCACCCGGATGTCCAGCGAAATCAGCGAATTGCCGCCGAGCCGCTCAATGGCGCGCTCCTGCAGCGCCCGCAGCAGCCGCACCTGCACCGACATGGGCATACTCTCGATCTCGTCGAGAAACAGCGTGCCGCCGTCGGCCAGCTCCAGCTTGCCGGTGCGGCGGCCCTGGGCGCCGGTGAAGGCACCGGCCTCGTGGCCGAACAGCTCGGTCTCGATCATGGTTTCCGGGATGGCGCCGCAGTTGACGGCGACGAAGGGCTTGTCGCGACGGCGGCTGAAGTCGTGCAGGCAACGCGCCGTCACCTCCTTGCCAGCCCCAGTCTCGCCCAGGATCAGCACATCGACGTCGGTGTCGGCAAGGTCGGCCACCAATGTCCGCAGCCTGGCGGCGGCAGCGCTGTGGCCGATGATCCGCCCTTCGAGCCGCTCCAGCCCGGCCAGCTTGGCCCGCAGCGCACGGTTTTCCAGCACCAGCCGGCGCTGGGCGTGGGCCCGGCGGACGATTTCGACCAGCTGCTCCGGCGGCGCCGGCTTCTCGATGAAATCGTAGGCGCCAGCGCGCACCGCCCGCATCGCCATGGCCACATCGCCGTGCCCGGTGATCAGCACCACCGGGATTTCGGCGTCAATTTCCTGCACCGCCTCCAGCAGCGCGAAGCCGTCCATTCCCGGCATCCGCACATCGGTGACGATCACGCCCGGCCAGTCCGCGGTCAGTCCCTGCAGGGCCCCGGCCGGCCGTTGCTCTGCCCGTACCGCGAAGCCCTCCAGATCAAGGGTCTGGGCACAGGACAGCAGCACCTCTTCTTCGTCATCGATCAGCAATACGGCTGGCGTCGTCTGTTCAGGCATGGTCGAGCAACAACTGGAATACGGTTCCGTCGGGACCGGTGGCAGCCACCGAGAGGCTGCCGCCCAGGTCCTTGACGATGTTGTACGAGATCGGCAAGCCGAGCCCGAGCCCGGCGCCGACCTCCTTACTGGTATAGAAGGGGTCGAAGATCAGCGGCAGCTGCTCTTCGGCGATGCCGTCGCCGCTGTCGGCGACGTGGATCCGGACTTTGTCATCGTCCGTGACCCGGGCTGTAATCTTGAGCTGGCGACGGGACCGCCCGCGCATGGCATCCAGGGCATTGCTGATCAGATTGACCACCACCTGCTCCAGGCGGATTTCCTCCGCCAGCACCCGCAGCCCCGGCGGCAGGTCGCGGATAACTTCCACGTCCTCGTCTCGCAGCCGCAGCTCGAACAAGGCCAGCGCCCGCTCCACCACCGGCGCGAACTCCACCGGCCTGAGCTGGGTTGCCGGGCGGCGGGCGAAGCGCTTGAGGTGGTTTGAAATATCGGCCATGCGAGCAGTCAGGTCCGAGATCTTGGCCAGGTTTTGGTCCACTTCCCCGAACCGTTCCGCCTTCAGCAGCAGCCGCGCATTATGGGCATAGGAGCGAATGGCGGCCAGCGGCTGGTTCAACTCGTGGGCGACGCCGGTCGCCACCTTGCCCAGCGCCGCCAGCTTGGCAGCCTGGACCAGCTCGGCCTGCGCCTCGCGCAGCTCGCGCTCGGTCCGCCGCCGCTCCTGGATTTCCTGCTCCAGACGCTCGTTGGTACGGGTCAGGTCGGCGGTGCGCTCAGCTACCTTCTGCTCCAGCAGGCGCTGCGCCTCGCGCCGCTCGGTGATGTCGGTGATGGTCACGATGAAGCCACGGCGGCGGCGCTGGCGGAACGGGCGGATGCCCATGGCCAGCGGCACCGGCGCGCCGTCGCTGCGGCGGCCGGTGGTCTCCAGCATGAACATGGCGGCCTCATCGGCAATAGCGCCGCTCAAGACCTGCTTGAAGAACGCCGCCACACGCGCGCCGTCGACAGCCGGCAGCCGCTCCTGCAGGCGGCCCTCGGAGCCGGCCAGCAGCCCCTCCGCCACTGGGTTGACGAACTCGATCACGCCCTGCTCGTCGGTGGTCAGCAGGCCGGCGACGGCGTTGTTGATGATGGCCTGGGCGTTGGCCTTCTCCACCTGGATAGCGGTATCCCGGAACACCAGCAGGGCCTCCGCCATCTCGGTGATCTCATCATCGCCGCTGATCGGCACCGGCGTGCGCAAGTCGCCGGCGGCGATGGCCCGCGCCGCCGTCCCCAGCTCGGTCAAGCGGCGCAACAGGTTGCGGTGGACGTAAGCCCACGCCACCGCCAACGCCACCGCCAGGCTGGCCATGGCCAGCAACAGCAGCAACCGGCGCCCGAAGGCGATGTCTTGGCCGGAGCGTTCGGCGGCGGCTGCGGCAGCCTGCCCGACCTGGCCGATGCGGCTGGCGATCTCGATGTTCAGGCGATAGACCAAGGCCTGGGTCTGCTCCAGCAGCGCCTGCCCGTGCTGTTGCGCCGCCAGCTCCTGTTGCCGCAGCGCCGGCAGGCCATGCTCGGTCGAGGCCAGCTCCAGCAGCTGCGCCATCAGCTGGCGCAGGGTCACCATGTCCGGCCATGCTTCCAGCACAACAGCGTTCTGCTGCAACAGGTCAGCGGTCTCGTCCAGGAAATGGCGGGCGGCTTCGAGATCGGTTGCCGACGCCAAGGTGGCGGCCCGGGACAGCAGGCCGAGCAGCAAATTGGCATTGGCGTTGGCGATTAGGACCGCCTCGGCCTTGCCGATTTCCTCCCGCAACCGCAGCGCTGCGTCCTGCTCGCCGCCGCGGTCCAGCGCATCGATGGCAAGCCGGATGTTGAAGCGAGCATCCTCGACCAGCGGTTCCGCCTCATCGACAAAATCGGCCTGCAGCCAGCGCAGCCGCGCCATGGCCTCGCGGTTCTGCTGGGCCAGTTGAAAGCGCAAGCGAGCGTTGTCATCGAGCTGATCGAGCTTGGCTTCCAGCGCATCGACCAGCTCAGTCAACCCCGGCTGCCCCAGCGCCGCCGACTCGCTGGCAGCGATCCGCGCCAGCAGCGCCCGCATGGCGACCAGATGCCGCCGCAGCTCCTGGCGCGCGGCCCGGTACTCGGGCTCCGCCATGGCTGCCGTCAGCAGAGGCGCCAGCACCCGAATGCTGCCACTCTCCTCGGCCAGGCGCGTCGCCAGCTCCAGGGCTGGCATGTGGACGCCGCTCATCTCCTCCAGCGAGCCCCCCAGCCGGGCGTACGACAGCCAGGCCGCGACGCAAGCCACCACCGTCATAGCCGCCACCGAGCCGAAGGCGAGAAACAGCCGCGCGCGGATGCCAAACCGTCGCATGGTCGCGCTCATGAGTCCGCGGCGCGCAGCGGCTCCGATCGCAGCTGCTGCAAGGCTTGCTCGGCCAGTCGCATGGCCCGCTCGAAGCGCGCCACCGTCCACTCGCTGAGCCTGCGTTCCAGCTCCTGCTGGGAAGGCGCCGGTGTCGCTCCCAGACTGGGCCGTCCCAGGTCGGCGGCCCGTTCGGCCTGCTCGGCTTCCTCGGCCGTCAGCGGCACAGCACCGGCCAGGGCGCGGGCCTCGGCCAGTAGGCGGGCGGCCTGCTCCGGCGCCGGCCTGGCGGCCCGCAGCAGCGCCTCGCCTTCGTGGATGCGCCGCCAGGTTTCTTGCAGCTGCGGCAAGCGGTAGGTGATCAGATGATCGAACAGCAGGTTCACCATGCCGTAGCGGCGGCTGGAAAGCTTGCTGTCGAAGACCACGCCGTTTTGCGCGGCCAAATGGTACGGGTTGGGGTGGGTGGCCTGCGCGTAAGCGCGGCGACTGACCGGCATGCGCAGTATCTCGGGATGCAGCAGCAGCTCCTGCCCCGGTGCCGACAGCAGGAAATCCACGAACGCCTCGGCAGCGGCCCGGTTGGGGGAGGCTTTCAGGATGGCGACACTGGCCGGCAGGAAAATGCCGCCTTGCGGATAGCTGAAATGGCTGTGCGGGTTCTTGGCGCTGTAGGTCAAGCCGAGGAAATCGATGGTTATTCCGAGGCCGAAGCGCTGTCGCGCCACGCCTTCCACCACGCTGAAGCTGCGGGCGGTCAGAGTGGCGGCATTGGCCCCGATCTCCTGCAGCAGGGCCCAGCCTTGCTCCCAGCCCAAGGACTGCAGCATGGCCTCCACCATCAGATGCATGGTGCCGGAGCGCGAGGGTGGGGTTAGGGCAATGTGGCGGGCATAGCGCGGATCGGTCAGGTCGCGCCAGTCCTGCGGTGGCGGTAGTCCGTGGCGCTCGAGGTAGTCCTGGTTCCAGAACACGCCATAGCCGGACAAGGCGAAACCGAGGTAATGCCCATCCGGATCGTTGATGGGAAAGCCGCCGATCGTCTTCGGCGCATCAACGGCGCGCGGCCGCAGGACGGCCAGCAGGCCGTGCGTTTTCAGCACTTCAAAGGCATCCGGGGCGGAGGCCCAAAACACGTCCACCTGAGCGCCCCGGTCGCTGCGCACGTAGTCGATGGCGGAGCTGGTCTTGCGATTGATGATGCGCAGCCGCCACTGCGGATGCCGAGCCTCGAACGCGGCCCGAAACGGCTCGTAAAGGGAAGGCGGGAACGAGCTGACCACTGTCAGCGTGCCGATCTCGGCCGCAGCGGCAGGCAGGGCGGCGGCCGCCAGCCCAGCCAGCAAGCCGCCCAGCACCGCCGCTCGGCGCCGGATTCTTTCCAGCATTGTCATTCATTCCCCACAATCGCTTGCTCCGGGACTCGGAGCGGATCGACCTGCGCTCCGCCGCCGCTTTCTTCGCGCTGAGCCGACGGCGGTGGCGAGAGCTGACGGGAGCGCAGCGGCGAGCGGGCAGTGTAGCATGTGGGCATGCCAGCTCCTGCGGCAGGGTTGGTGCGGCGCGGATCAGGATTTGATGCAATTGCGGCCGGCCCGCTTGGCCTGGAGCAGCGCACGGTCGGCCTGCCCCAACAGGGTTTCCAGGTCGTCGTCGCCGGTGGCGCTGGCAGCCACGCCCAGGCTGCAAGTGCAGCTGATACTGCCGGCTTCGGTCTCGACCTGCATGGCGGCGACCGCTGTCCGCAACCGCTCGGCCACCCGTAAGGCGACTGTGAGGTCGGCTTCCGGCAGGACGATGGCGAACTCCTCGCCGCCGATCCGGCCGAGGATGTCGGATTCCCGCACCACGCTGCGGGCGCGGACGGCCAGGGCGCGCAGGACGGCATCGCCAGCGGCATGGCCATGGTTGTCGTTGATCTGCTTGAAGCGATCGACGTCGAAGACCACCACAGCGATCGGCCGGCCACGGCGCTTGGCCTGCTTGAAAGCCTGGATGCCCAGCTCGAAGAAGGCGCGCCGGTTCTTCAGTCCGGTCAGCTCGTCGGTGGATGCCAGCCAGGCCGCCTGCTCCACGGCGGCTCGCAGCTCCTGCTCCAGGCGCTTGCGCTCGGTGATGTCGAAGGCGATCTCCAGCCGCACCAGGCGGCCGTCTATCCAATAAATGGCCTGGTCGCGGCATTGATACCAGCGGCCAGTGACCGAGTTCTGGAACTCCCATACGTAGACGCCTGCCGGACGACCGTCCTCGTCCAGCAGCTTGTCGTTGGTGCAGAACGCGCAGGGGCCAGCCTGCTCCTTCTGCAGCACCTGCCAGCATGGTTTGCCCACCGGATCCCCCCAGTGGGCCTTGCCGTAGTCGTTCATGAACAGGATCTCGTAAGTCTCCATGTCGGCGACGTAAACCGCCGCATCAAGACTGTTGAGAATCATGCTGATGCTGCGCAGCTGGTTCAGGTCCGGCGCCTGGTTACTCTGCTCTTGCCGAGTTTTTTGTTCCAAGGATCCGCTTCCATACCCCTATCAGCGTTCAGGCGAACGAGCGCCCCGGCGAGCCAAGGCTGGCCCCTGCCTCATCCAGCGGTATCTCGGCGATGATGGTGGTGCCGGCGCCAGGCCGGCTATCCACGGTGAAGTCACCGCTCAAGGCCAGCACCCGCTCGCGCATGCCCAGCAGCCCGAAGGAACGCGGCCGCGGGGCCGTGACGTCGAAGCCGATCCCATCATCTTGCACCACCAGCCGCAGCTTTTGCCCCTCCATGGTCAAGGAAATGTGCACCCGGCTGGCCTGGGCATGGCGGGTGATGTTGGTGAAGCTTTCCTGAACCAGGCGAAACAGCGCCGTGGCGATTGGCTCGTCCAGATAGGCGTCGTTGAGCTCCAAGCGCAGCTTGCAGTCGATGCCGGTGCGAGACTGCAGGCCTTCCACCAGCCACTCCACCGCCGCCTCCAGCCCCAGGTCATCAAGGACCGCCGGCCGCAGGTCGGTGGAAATCCGCCGCACCGTCTGCAATGCGGTGTCGATCAGCTCCGCCATCGCCTCGATTTTAGCGGCTTCCGGCCCCCTGGTGTCGGTCAGGCGCCGCCGCAGCCAATCGACGTCCATGTGCAAGCCGGACAGCATCTGTCCCAGCTCGTCGTGCAGCTCCCGGGCAATGGCGGTGCGCTCTTCCTCGCGAACCCGCTGCAGAAAGGCGGTCAGCTCCCGCAGCTGCCGCCGCGATTCCTGCAGTTCCTCTTCCGCCTGCTTGCGGGCAGTCCGATCCTGGAAGGCGTTGACGTAACGAACGGCACCGTTCTGCCCGGTGATGCGGGTAGCGACGAAGGAAACCGGCAGCAGGCTGCCGTCCTTGCGCACGTAGTAGTCGTCATCGACCTGGCAGCGCTGGCCGTCCCGGTGCAACCGGGCCACCGGGCACTCGTTCGCCGGGTAGGGGGAGCGGTCAGGCTTGAGATAATGCACAGTCTCGTGCAGCGGCTTGCCCAGCAGCTCGGCCTCGCTCCAGCCCAGCAGCCGCTCGGCCTCCGGGTTCATGTAAATGACCCGCATGTCCTCGTCCAGCACGATGATACCTTCGCCCAGGGCCGAAGTGATCTCTTGCAGAAAGCGCTCCTGCTCGCGCAATGCGCGCAGCGCCTGGCGCTCACGGCGGCGCACTTCCGCCTCGCGGATCTCCCGCTCCAGGGCCGGCAGCAAGCGCACCAGGTTGTGCTTGGGGATGAAATCGCTGGCGCCGCTCTTCATCAGCGAGACGGCTTCCTCCTCGCCAATATGGCCGGAGATGACGATGACAGGGATGTCGCGCGGATCTGCGCGGACGACGGCGATGACCTCATGAGCCGAAATGGTGAGGAGGTTGTAGTCGGTCAGCACCAGGTCCCAGTTCTCCTGGGCCAGCGCGCTGAACAGCTCGGCTTCGCTGCAGATGCAGCGGTAGCGGAAGTCGAGGCCGTCGTCGCGCAGGGCGCAGACGATCAGCTCGGCGTCATCGTCCGAATCCTCGACCAGCAATATCTGTAGCGGCTCTCGCCTGGCTTCGGCGGTCACGGTGCCCCTCCTGACGGCCGCGCCTTGTCCCTGCCCTGCGACCAAGCGATAGGCTCCAGCGCGGTCGCGTCCTCTTGCTCCTGAGACGGTGGCTCCTTGAGGGTGAAATAGAAGACTGCCCCCGCGCCGACCTTGCCCTCGGCCCAGATGCGCCCGCCGTGCTTGTGGATGATCCGCTGCACGGTTGCAAGGCCGATGCCCGTCCCCTCGAACTGGTTGGGTGCGTGCAGGCGCTGAAAGGGAGCGAACAGCCGATGCACGAAGCGGTTGTCGAAACCGGCGCCATTGTCGCGCACGTACAGAATGGGCTGCTGATCCTGGCGGCGTATCGCTCCAAGCCGTATCTGGGCATCCGGCTTGTCGCTGGTAAACTTCCAGGCATTGCCAAGCAGATTCTCCAGCGCGATCCGCAGCAGCTGGGGATCGGCCCAGACTGTCAGCTCCGGCTCGATGCTGACCTGTACCTGCCGCTCCGGTGCGGCCTGACGCAGATCGTCGATCACCGCTTGCGCCAGTGAACTCAGATTGACCTTGCGTGGCTGCAGGGCCTGGCGGCCGATCTTGGACAGCCGCAGCAGATCGGCGATCAGCTGCTCCATCCGGCCGCTGGCGCGAACGATGCGCTCCAGGTAGTTCAGTCCCACCGCATCCAGCTGATGGGCGTGGTGCTTGAGTAGCTGGCGGCTGAAGCCGTCGATGCTGCGCAGAGGCGCCCGCAGGTCATGCGAGACGGAATAACTGAAGGCTTCCAGCTCCTCGTTGGCGGCTTCCAGGGCCGCGGTGCGCTCAGCGATCCTGGCCTCCAGCTCGGCATTGAGCCGGACCAGCTTGCTTTCCGCCCGGCGCCGGCGGCTCTCCTCGGTGAAGGCATGCAGCGCAAACGAAATGTCCGCCGCCAAGGCTTCCATCAGCTCCACGATATCGGCGCTGAAATAGCCCGGCTCGTCGGAGTAAACCGCCAGCACAGCAGCCACCTGGCCCCGCAGGATCAGCGGGGCCACCGTCATGGAGCGCAGGTTCCAGCGCTTCGCCCGCTCTTTCCAGGCCTCCATCGCCGGCACCGCGACGATGTCCTGCTGAACCTGCAACCGTCCGGTGCGCACCGCCGTTGCGATGGGGCCCTGGGCCTGCTGCGGATTGGCCAGCGAGATGCGCAGCCCGTAGACGTAGCCGGAGGCCGGGCCGCCGTAGGCGATGGGCACCACATTGCCAGTTTCCGAATCGACGGCGCCGAACCAAGCCAACTGCAGCTCGCCGACTTCGGCCATGATCTGGCAGATGCGCCGGAACAGGACGATCTGGTCCCGTTCCCGGACCACGGCCTTGTTGGTCTCGCTCAGCACGGCGTAGATGCGGTTGAGGCGGGCCAGGGCCAGCTGGGCTTCCTTGCGCTCGGTGATGTCCTGCAGGGTGCCGAACATGCGTTCCGGCTCACCCTGGCTGTCGTGCTCGATGCGGGCCTGGGCGTGGACATGGCGGACTTCCCCGCTGTCGCGCAGGACCCGGAATTCCTGCTGGTAAGGCACCTTGTGCCGCCAGGCCTGCTGCAACGCCGCCGCCACCCGCTCCCTGTCCGGCGGCACCAGGCGCTGCAGAAATTCTTCAAAGGTGATGGAGCGGCTCTGCGGCTCCAGCCCGAAGATGCGATAGACCTCGTCCGACCAGCGCAGCTTGCTGTCGCTGGGCCGCCAGCTCCAGTGGCCCAGCTTGGCAACCTGCGCCGCCGCGGCAAACCGGGCCTCGCTTTGCCGCAGCGCCTGCTCCACTTGCACCCGGGTGGTGATGTCGACGATGGAGGTGCTTATGCCCATCTCCTGGCCATCGCTGCTCCGGATCGGCTGCCAGGACAGGCGGATCCAGCGCACCTCGCCCTGCTTGGTGATCAACCTGAGCTTGCCGCAGTCGCCCGCCTCCCCCCGCCGCATTTTTTCCCGGATCTGCGCCAGCAGCGGGGCGTCATCCGGATGCAGCAAATCGCCGAGGAAATCCTTCAATGCCATTCCCTCGGCGACGGTGTAGCCGCTAATGCGCTCTATGGACGGGTTGATCCAGCGGGCTCGGCCGTCCGGACCCAGCCAGGACACCCAGCTGAAGGTGTGATCGGCGATGGCGCGGAATTCTTCCTGGGCCTGGCGCAGCGTCTCCATGCGCTCCTGCAGCACTTCAGCCATGCGGTTGAACTCGGCCGCCAGGCAGCCGATCTCGTCCTGGGTGCGTACCGGCGCCCGCTTGCCAAACTCGCCGCGAGCCCAGGCAGCGCTGGCGGCGCGCAAGGCGTCCAGGTGGCGCATCATCCAGCGCACCGCCAGGCTCAACATGACCGTCGCCAGCACGATGGCGCTGCCGGCAAGCAGCAGGCTGCGGCTCAGCAGCGCCGCCTGGGCATCGCGCAGGAACTGGTCGGAGATGCCGATTTCCAGGTAGCCGTAGAGCAGCCCCTCCAGCTCGAGCGGCATGCGCTCGCTGAGCAACCGCTCCTCCCGGCCGCCGCTGGCCGCCATGCTGGCTACCAGCAGCTCCCCCGAGCTCGAGAAGACCAGCAGCCGCTCCAGCTCGCCCGCCGCGCGGCTGGCGTCGACCAGTCCCTGCAAGCTGGCCAAATCGTCGTTGGCCAGTGCCGTGATCAAGGCAGGGTGGAGGCTGGCGGCGACTTGCCGCATCCGCAGCTCGGCCTGCTCCTTCAGGCTGGACTGCATCTGCAGCACGCCGTTCCCGAGCAGCAGCGCCAGCATGCCCAGCTGGATCGCCAGCATGAGCAGCAACAGCTTGCTGCGCAGGGAAAGGGTTGCGGTCATCGCCGGCTAAAGCTCGGGCATGCGCGCGCGCAGTCGCGGCAGCAGCGAATCGTAGTAACTCAGTTCCGGCGCTGCCGTCCAGCCTTCGGCCTGGAGGTCGGCGAAGAAGCGCCGCCCATGGGACGACTCAGGAAAACGCTCCAGGAGCACCGCCAGCTCATCGCAGGACCCCTCCGCCTTCTCCCGACACAAAACGATAAGGTTCGGTCCGACGACCCCGGTATCCATCAGTTCCATGTCGTCCAGCTGCTCTTCGTCCAGGCGCGACAGCATCACGGCCCAATGAAGGTGATGTCGCCTTCGCCTTGTTGCACAGCCCTTACCGCGTTTCTGTGGGACCGGTATGCCCGCAAGCGAATCTCGGCCTGCGGCATTTGTTGCGCCAGCCAGGCTTCGCCCATCAAAGCCACCCAGGCAATGCGATCCGGCACCGCCATAGTCAGCACCGGCCGCGCGCGCAACTCCTCCAGGCTGCTGCCTGCCGGCAGCACCGCCACCAGACGCAGCTCGCCAGCGAAGCTTACCAGTGGCCGCAGACCACCCTCCTGCTCGGCCAGGCGGGCCAGATGCGGCGCGGTGACAATCAGATCGAACTCGCCCGCTTGCGCGGCGCGCGCGAAGCGGTCGTAGGTCGCTCGGGTACGTACCAGCACGGGCATTCCCAGCTGCTCACGCAGATAGGATGCCAGCGGCTGATACTGCCGTATCAGCTCGACCGTTTCCATGTTGGGGAGCACGCCCAGTTCGAAGCTGGGCTCTTCGGCCACCGCCAGGCCGAGCCAGCAGCAGGCCAACAGACCGCAGCACAGCCGCAGCAAGCGCCATCTCCATTCTTGCGCGGTTTTTTCGTCATTGCCGCGAACGAGGTCTCTCGTCAGTGCTGACGCCAAGAACATGATACTTTTCGCTTTGTCAAGGTTGTTCGTTTCTTGCAAGCGGCAAGTCCTGTGGCGGCATGGGGCGCCCCAGGTAGAAGCCTTGCCCCTGCTCGCAACCATGCGAGCGCAGGAAATCGACGTGCGTTGCGCTCTCCACGCCCTCGGCCACGGTGGTCAGACCCAGGGCCTGCGCCATCGAGATGGCAGCCTTGACGATGGCGCGGTCGCGCGGATCCTCGTCGATCCCCCGGATAAAGGAGCGATCGATTTTGAGCTTATCGACCGGAAAGTGTTTGAGATAAGCCAGCGATGAATAACCGGCGCCGAAGTCGTCGATGGCCAGACTGACACCGAGTTCGCGCAACTCATCCAAGGTGGCGACGACCTGATCCTGGTCGTTCATGACGATGCTCTCGGTAATCTCGAGCTCCAGCGCCCCCGGCGGCAACCCGCTGTCCTCCAAGACCGATTGGACGGTCTGGGTCAAGGAGGCTTGTTCGAACTGCACCATCGCCAGGTTGACCGCAACCCGCGCCGTCTTGCCTTGGTGCCACCAGTGCGCCGCCTCGCGGCAGGCGCTGCGCAGGACCCATTCGCCCACGGGCACGATCAGACCGGTCTCTTCCAGCAGTGGGATGAATTCCCCCGGCGCGATCACCCCGCGCCGGGGATGCCGCCAGCGCAACAGGGCCTCGGCCCCGATCTGACGGCCGGTACGCAGGTCGAACTGGGGCTGGTAATCGAGGAAGAACTCTTCACGCTGCAGGGCGAGACGCAGGGCGTCCACCAGCCCGCCGGAAGCGAACTCGTCCTGCCAACGCGGATCGAACAGCAGGCTGTGCGCCGACTTCGCCAAGGCCCGGTTCAGCGCGCGCTCGGCATGCCGGCACAGCTCCTCGACATCACGCCCATGCTCCGGATACAGGCAGCCGCCCACGCTCCAGCTGAGCGGCAACGCGGTGCCTTCCAGAGCCAGCTGGCGCGGCAGGCTGGCGCTAAGCTGCAGCATCCATTCCTGCAACTCCTTGCCGGAGGCGACCCCCGCCACGACCCAGGCATAGCGGTCGGGACCGAGCCGCGCCAGGCAACCGCCCTGCGGCACCGTTTCCCGCAGGCCTTCGCTGAGCGCCGCTTCCAGGCGACTTCCGGCCTGCGTACCGATATGGCGCGCTACCTGCCGCAGCCGCCGAATACTGGCCATGGCTAGACCGAAGGGCCGGCCTTCCTGGCAGCGATGCCGCAGCTCGACGCGCAGCCCGTTCTCGTTGGACAGTCCGGTAAGGACGTCATAATAGGCCAGCCGCGCCAGTCGCTGCTTCTCCCGCGCTTCCCGCACCTCGCGCCAGAGCACGGGCGCCAGCCGTGCCAGCTTGTCCTTGCTGACCACATCGGAGGCGCCAGCGGCCAGCGCCTCGACCGTGGCCTGCTCGCTGAAGTCGCCCGAGACAATAATGAACGGCAGCTGCGGCTGCAGCTGCCGTACCAGGGCCAGCGCCTGGCTGGAATCCAGCTCCGGCAAGTTGTGGTCGCAGATGACTACGTCCCAGCTCTGCTCCTGCAGCGCCGCCGTCAGCTGCGCCGCCGTCATGACCTGCCGGTATTCTAGCTCGATACCTTCCTCTCGCAGCGCCGCCACGGTCAGCAGAAGATCGTCGTCGCTGTCCTCGATGATCAGCGCTCGCGCAGGCCGTGTCTGCTGTCGCATTCTTCCGCTGTCCGTTGTCCGATCGAGGCAGCGCCACGGGCCGGATCAGGCGCTGCGCTCCTGCGCCTGGGCCTCGCCGAGGCGGAAGAAGGCGATGAGCTGCTGCAGCTGCTCGGCCTGTCCGCTCAGCTCCTCGGCCGTCGCCGCCAGCTCCTCGGCTGCCGAGGCGTTCTGCTGCGTCAGCTGGTTGAGCTGCTCGATCGC
>JAAYIK010000029.1 GCA_012523465.1 Lysobacteraceae bacterium
GGTCGGCGATCTGGCGCAGGATCACCAGCGACTCCTGCGGGCTGCCCTTGTTGTCGAAGGGCACGATCTCGACCCGCTTGCCGAGAATGCCGCCTTCCTTGTTGAACAGCTCGGCCTTGTAGCGGAAATGCTTGAGGCCGGCGTCACCGACGTTGGCGAAAGGCCCGGACAGCGGATCGACGTAGGCGATGCGTATCGTCTCCTGAGCGCCGGCGGACATGCTCAGCGCCATTGCTCCCAGCGCGGTCAATAAAATCGTAGCGAATTTTCTTGTCCCTGCTTGTACCATTTCCATGGCTTTCATCCTCCATTGGCCCTGCGGCAGGCATCGGAATCGCGGCAGCGAACCGTCGGCGCGGGTGAACGCGCTTGGCGGCATCCGTTTTATGGGTCGCACGCATTACAGCGGCGCAGAACTAGATGGGGGGCTGTAAAAGGGAGAAACAATGCGAAATGCACGACTTTCGCGTAAGCGCCCGGGAGGCAGCGCCAAAAGACGCGCTGGGAGCCGCGCCTTTTCTGCCTCCCGGGCAACGCGCGCCGGGGCGATCTGGAGAAGCGGCTGCCGAGGCGGCAGCCGCAGGGTCGAACTGCCTTGCTCAGCCGTTCCGCTTGACCCGCACCAGCTCCACCCAGTGGCGGACCGGCACGGTCGCCGCTTCGGCCAGATGGGTCAGGCAGCCAATATTGGCGGTTGCAATCAGCTCCGGCTCGCCGGCCTGCAAATTTGCGATCTTGCGCTGCTGCAGCTGCCTGGACAGTTCCGGCTGCAGCAGTGAATAGGTGCCGGCGGAGCCACAGCAGAGATGTGCTTCCGCCACCGGAGTGAGAGTGAAGCCGATGCGGGCGAGCAGCGCCTCCACCCGGCCCGCCAGCTTCTGGCCATGCTGCAACGTGCAAGGCGACTGGAAGGCGATGCGCAACGGCGCGTCGGGCGCCGGCTCAAGCCGCTCAGCCTCGGCTTCCAGCACTTCGATGGGATCCTTGGCCAGGGCGGCCACCCGCTCAGCCTTGGCGGCATAGGCGGGATCGTTGCGCAGCAGATAGCCGTAGTCCTTGACCTGCACCCCGCAGCCGCTGGCGTTGACGATGATGGCCTCCGCGCCCGCTTGGATGTGCGGCCACCAGGCGTCGATGTTGCGCCTGGCCGCGGCCAGCGCAGCCTCCGGATCGCCGTTGTGCTGGGCGATGGCGCCGCAGCAGCCGGCCTCTGCCACCTGCTCCAAGGCGATACCCAGATCGGCCAGCAGGCGTGCGGTGGCCGGATTGATGGTGGGCGCCAGGGTGGGCTGCACACAGCCTGCCAGCAGCAGCATGCGGCGCTGGGCGACCACCGGCGCCGGCCAGTCCGACACCGTCCGTGGCGCGCCAGCGGGCAGCTTCCGTCGCAGGTGCCGCGGCAGCAGCGGGCGCAGCCGCACCCCCAGGCTGAACAGGGCGGCGAAAAGCCGCGGCCGTGGCAGCATTTGCCGTAAGCCCCAGCGCAGGAAGCGCTCGGTCAACGGGCGGCTCACCTGGTGCTCCACCACCTCGCGGCCGATGTCCAGCAGCTTGCCGTACTGTACGCCAGAGGGGCAGGTGGTCTCGCAGGAGCGGCAGGTCAAGCAGCGATCCAGATGGGTCATCACCGCGGCCGTCGCCGGCTGCCCTTCCAACACCTGCTTGATCTGGTAGATGCGACCGCGCGGGCTGTCGCGCTCGTCGCCCAGCAGCTGATAGGTCGGACAAGTCGCTAGGCAGAAGCCGCAGTGCACGCAGGCGCGCAGGATGCGCTCAGCCTCCTCGCCTTGCGGGCTGTTTTTGATGAATTCGGCGAGATTGGTTTGCATGGGTATCTCGTTAGCTGTCGCCAAACCGGCGGCTCGAATTGAAAATCCCGTGCGGATCGAAGGATTGCTTGACGCGCTGGAACAGCCGCGCCAGTACCGGCGACAGCGCCGGTCCGGCCGGCGCGCCCGCCTCGCTCGCTGCGCGGAACGGCCGGGCGTATCCGCCCAGCGCTTGAACTTGCGGCAGCAGCGCCGCCAGCTCGGCATCCTCGTGCAGCCAGACGATTTGCCCGCCGCACTCGCTCAGTCCCCTGGCATTGAGCGCTGGCAACTCAGTGAACGGCGGCAGGCTGATTCGCCACAGCGGGCACTCACGCTGGAAGAATGGCAGCCGCTGATCGCGCAAATCGCGCCAGAACTGCCGCGCCTCGGCCGACGCCATGGGTTCGCTGCCGATCTCCCTGGCGGCCGCGGCCAGCACCCGCTCGGTCCCTGACAGGCGCAGATACAGGCGGCCGTCTAGATAGGCCGTGGCCGATAGCGGGATGGCTGCTGCGGTCAGGCGCCGGATCAGCTCCAGCCCGGCGCCGTATTCCAGCTCCAACACATGGGTCAGCTCCTGCTCCGGCGCAGGCATCACCTTGATCGATATTTCCAGCAGACAGGCCAGGTTGCCGAAGGAACCGACCATCAGCCGGGACACATCGTAGCCGGCGACGTTCTTCATCACCGTGCCGCCGAAGCGCAGCCGTTCGCCGCGCCCGGTGATGCACTCCACCCCAAGCACGCTATCCCGTACCGTACCCAGGGCGAAGCGGCGCGGCCCGGAGAAGCCGGCGGCGACCGCTCCCCCCAGTGTGGGATTGCCGTCGAAGTGCGGCGGCTCGAACGGCAGCAGCTGCCCGTGCTCAGCCAGCACCTGCTCCAGCTCGGCGAGCGGCGTGCCGGCCCGTGCGGTCAGCACCAACTCAGTCGGCTCGTAAGATACGATGCCGCGATGTGCGGTCAGGTCGAGCCGCTCGGCCGCATTGGCAGCCGTGACGTAGAAGCTTTTGCTGCCGCTGCCGCCAAGATAGAGCGGCTGCCTGGCCTCGGCAGCGGCCTGGATGCGCTGCTGCAGCTCGGCGCTGCAGTCTTTGCCTTGCACAGCCATCAGAAGCGCTCCAATTCAGGAAATGGAAGCTGCCCGCGGTGCACATGCATGGCTCCGAATTCGGCGCAGCGGTTGAGGGTCGGGATGGCCTTACCGGGGTTGAGCAGCCCGTCCGGATCGAAAGCGGCCTTGATCGCGAAGAACTGCTCCAGCTCGGCCTTGCTGAACTGCACGCACATCTGGTTGATCTTCTCCACGCCCACGCCGTGCTCGCCGCTGATGGTACCGCCCACCTCGATGCACAGCTCCAGGATCTTGCCGCCCAGCTCCTCGGTGCGTTCCAGCTCGCCGGGCTTATTGCCGTCGTAGAGGACGATGGGGTGCAGGTTGCCGTCGCCGGCATGGAAGACGTTGACCACCCGCAGGCCGTACTGCTCCGACAGCTTCTGTATTCCCAGCAGCACGTCGGCGAGGTGCTTGCGGGGGATGGTGCCGTCCATGCAGTAGTAATCTGGCGAAATACGGCCGACGGCGGGGAAGGCATTCTTGCGCCCAGCCCAGAAGCGGGCCCGTTCGGCGTCGTTGCGGGCCAGCCGGATCTCGGTGGCCTGATGCTCGGCCAGCAACTGCTCCACGCGCGTCAGGCCTGCCTCCACGTCCTCGGCATGGCCGTCCAGCTCGCACAGCAGGATGGCAGCGGCGTCCACCGGATAGCCGGCACGCACGAAATCCTCGGCCGCCCGGATGGCGGGATTGTCCATGAACTCCAGCCCGGCGGGAATGATGCCGGCGCTGATGATGGCGGCGACCGCGTCCCCGGCGCGCTGCACGCTGTCGAAGGCCGCCAGCAGCGCCTTGGTCACCGGCGGCCGCGGCAGCAGCTTGACCGTGACTTCCACCACCACCCCGAGCATGCCCTCCGAGCCATGCAGCAGCGCCAGCAACTCATGGCCCGGCGCCTCCGGAGCGGAACCGCCGATTTCCACCAGCTCGCCGTCGATGGTGACCATCTTCACCGCCAGCACGTTGTGCACGGTGAGGCCGTACTTGAGGCAATGCACGCCGCCGGCATTTTCGGCTACGTTGCCGCCGATGCTGCAGGCGATCTGCGAGGAAGGGTCCGGCGCGTAGTACAGCCCATGCGGCGCCGCCGCCTCGGAAATGGCCAGATTGCGCACCCCGGGCTGCACCCGGGCCAAGCGCCGCTCGGGATCGAGCTCGAGGATCCGATCGAGCTTGGACAGGCTCAGCAGCACGCCCTGAGGGTGCGGCAGCGCGCCGCCGGACAGACCGGTGCCGGAGCCCCGCGCCACCACCGGCACCTTGAGCCGCGAGCAGATGCGAAGCACGCCCTGCACCTGCTCCACCGTGGCTGGCAGGGCCACCAGCAGCGGCAGCGCGCGATACGCCGACAGCCCGTCGCATTCGTAAGCACGGCGACCAGCCTCGTCGACGATTAGCGAATCCTCGGGCAGCACCTGGCGCAGCTCCCGGATCAGACTTTCGCGGTCGACCCTATACGCGACATCCTCGGGTCGATAGACGGACACAGTGCTCATTACTCTCGGCCCTTCGTGGCGAACAGATGACTGGGGAGGAAACGGGCGCTGCCATGCGGCAGCCGGTCCAGGCGCGGCAACGGGGTTGCGCGCTGATCCGGCACGCCTCGACATCCGCAGGCGCCGCACACTATACCCCAACTGGCTGCGGTGATGCCCGGACCGCTGCCGCAGCGCCTTGCGAAGGGCGTTTGATCGGACAGTGGCTAGGCGACCCGCTTGGGCGGCGCCAGCCACATCGCCAGCGGCAACAGCAGATAACAGGCAGCGGCGGCGACCAGCACCAGGGTGAACCCGGCCCGCATGGCGAGAGCAACCGCTGCCGCTGCCCCCAGCACCGACAGCACGCCGTTGATCGCCCACATCCAGGGCACGGCGCGGGCATGGCCGGCATCGGCCAGCAGGCGCAATGCCAGCGGGAACGGCAGTCCAAGGAGCAGCGCCAGCGGCGCGGTGATGAGCAGCGCACAGAGAATGCGGCTGACAAGCCCCAGCGGCAGCAGCCACTCCAGCAGGCCCGGCAGCAGCAGGGCGTAGAGAAGCTCGGCGGCGGCTGCCGCCAGGCCGCAGGCCGCCAGCGCCACCGGCAGGTGTTGCGGTGGCACCCGGCTGCTGGCCAGGCTGCCCAGCCCCATGAAGGCGAGCAAGGCCAGCAGCAGCACCGCCAGCGCCAGCACCGGCTCGCCCAGGAAGAAGGTCAGCCGCTGCACCACGGAGATCTCGACCAGCATGAAGCCCAGGCCCAGGGCTGCGAAGACGGCGACGCAGCCGGCCAGCCGCTGGCGGCCTCGTGCGCCGGGCAGTCCGCGCAGCAAGGGATAGCCGACCACCAGTATCGACGCCGCCAGAGCGGTCCACAACAGGCTGGGCAGCGGCGCCGGCAAGCCCGGGTCCATGTTGTAGAAGAAAGGCCGGTCATCGGTGACGATGCTGACATCGTGGCCATAGCCGGCGACGATGCGTTCCATGTCGGCCACGTCCAGCCCCCCCATCCCCAGGGCCTGCAGCATGGGATTCATGGTGCCTTGCTGGCGGATGTAGGGCACGTAGGACGCGTTGAGGGAATAACCCGCTTGCTGGATCTCGCGCAGGATGCGCGGCGCCAGCCGCGGCGCCAACGGCTCCTTGGCGATCACCACCACCGGATAGGGGAAAGATCCCAGCACGTACACCCGCTGCATGGCCTGGACGGTACCAATGCCCTGCCTCTGCATGGCTTCCAGCGCCAGCCGCAGCAGCCGCACCACGCCCAGCTCGTCATGGGTAATGACCAACAGCTGGCCCTGCGGGGTCAGATGCTGCAGATAGTCTTCCAGCGCCTCCACCGTGAGCAGAAAGCTCTCGGTGAGCGCGAAGCCCTCTCGGCTGCGACTGGTATTGGTCACCGGCAGACTCATCATAATCAGGTCGTAACGGTTGTGGTCGCGCTTGATGAAGTGGCGCCCCTCGGCTTGGACGACCTCAATGTGCTCGAAATCGGTGTACAGGCCGCCGTTGTAGTCGCGCTGCTCGCGCACCAGCTGCAGGAGGTCCGGGTTGACCTCCACCGCGGTGATGCGGGCGAAGCCCGCGCTCGCAGCAAGCAGCACGTCGCGCCCGCCACCAGGACCGATGATGAGCGCACGCCCCTTCTGATCGGGGCGCAGGAAGCGCAGCGGGAATGCCCCCGGAAAATGCTCCCGCAGCTTGGCCACGGCCGGCCCGGGGGCGTCGAAGTCGCCCGTGAAGCGGTACATGGGCGTGCCGGCCGTGCCGTCGATGTAGATGTCGCGGTGCTCGTCGTTGTCGCGGTAGCTGATCATCTCGGTACGGCCAAAGGCGCTCCAGCGGCTGCGCACCACCTCGCCGCGCCAGGGTCCGTGAATGGCATCGTAGATCTCCTTGTCGGGATTGAGATGGCGCGGGATGTCGCCGACCAGCCTGCCGTCGGCCTGCAGCAGCGCCAAGCCGGCGGCGATCAGCAGCGTGAGCAGGCTGACTGCCAGCGCCGGCGCGCGTTGGCCCTGCGCCCGCCAGGCCAGCAGGACCGCAGCGACCGCCATCAGCGCCGCCAGCAGATAGCTGCCGCCCAGCGCTCCCCAGCGATCGAGCAGCAGGATGGCGCCGATGCTGCCGGCGGCAGCGCCGAGTAGATCCGCCCCGTACAGCCTGCCGCTCGCGCGCGGGAACTGACGGTAGGCCTCGGCGAAGAACAGCCCGCCGAGCAAAAACGCCGGGAACACGGCAGCGAAGTACCACAGCGCATGGCGGTAGAAGTACGGCACGTGCGCCATCTTGGCGATGCCGGCAACGGCGCCGGCAGTGGCAAGGGCGCCCGCCACGGCGTAGAACGCCAGCAAGGCGTAGCCGCAAAGCGGCAGGCGCCAGCGCGCATGCAACGCATGGGTCAGTACCCCGCCCAGCCCCAGACCCAGCAGTGCCAGCGCCAAGATGGCGAAAACGTAGTGGTGCGAGAGCAGGGCCGACAGCAGCCGGGCCATGCTCAGCTGCAAGGCCAAGAAGGCGAGCGAATTCAAAAAGACCGCTGCGAGCAAGAACCACGCCCTGCTCGCAGCGGCAACCGACAGGTCAAGAGATACCTGACGCGAGTCTACCTGCATGCCTGATACAGCCGCCCGCTAGCGCGCCACCAGGGACGGCAGCCAGGTGATCAGCTCGGGGAAGGCGGCCAGGATGAGGATCGCCAGCACCTGCAGCGCCAGGAATGGGACCACGCCCTTGTAGATATCCAGCATGGTCACGCCCGGTGGCGCGGTGCTACGCATGTAGAACAGAGTGTAGCCCACCGGCGGCGTCAGGAACGAAGCCTGCAGGTTGATGGCGATCATGATGATCAGCCAGACCGGGTCGAAGCCCAGCATCTTTGCCAGCGGCAAGAACACCGGGAAGGTGATCATGACGATGCCGACCCAGTCCAGCAGGAAGCCGAGCAGGAAGACCATGAGCATCATCACCGCGAACATTCCCCACTTGCCGAGGAAGTCCACAGAGGTGATCAGGTTGGTTACCGCTTCCCGCCCGCCCAGGCCCAGGAACACCTGGGTGAACAGGGCCGCGCCGACCATCACCATTACCACCATGCAGCTGGTGCGGGTGGCGCCCCAGACCGACTCCTTGATCGCCTTCCAGTTGAAGCGGCGGTAGAAGATCATCAGCAGCAGCGCCAGGAAAGCGCCGATGCCGGAGGCCTCAGTGGGCGTGGCGATGCCGGCCCAGATCGAGCCCAGCACGCCGAAGATGAGCAGCACCGGCGGCACCATGTTGACCATGATCATGCCGACGATCTGCCAGGTCGAGTAGCGATTGCGCTCTTCCTCCGACAATGCCGGGGCCAGCTGCGGCTGCAGCCAAGTGCGGATCAGCACGTACAGGAAGTACAGCACCGACAGCAGCAGGCCAGGGAGCAGCGCGCCCGCGAACAGCCGGCCCACCGACTCGCCCGACTGGTCGGCCATGATCACCAGCATGATGCTAGGCGGGATGATGATCCCCAGCGTGCCGCCGCTGGCGACCACGCCGGTGGCGAGCTTCTTGTCGTAGCCATAGCGCAGCATCACCGGCAGCGCCATCAGCGACATGCTGATCACCGAGGCACCGACCACGCCGGTGGTGGCGGCGAACACGGTCGACAGCAGCACCACCGTCAAGGCGATCGCGCCGTTAAGGCGGCTGAAGGCATACTGCAGCGCCTTGAACAATCCTTCGGCGATGCCCGAGCGGTCGAGCAGCGCGGCCATGAACACAAACATCGGTATGGCCACCAGCAGCTCGTTGATGGAGGTGCGCCACATGCGGTTGACGAACATGGGGAACACCCGCTCGCCCATGCCGAAGTAGCCGAAAATGATGGCCAAGCCGCCTAGCACGAAGGCAATGGGCGCACCGGCCAGGATGCCGACGAAAACGCCGGCGAACATCAAAGCAACCCAGATTTCCGCTTCCACGCCCTAGTCCTCGATTCGCCGGCCAGTCGTCAGGTAAATCCCGTTCTTCAGTACGATCGCCACCAGCTGTATCGCCAGCAGCACCAGACCGATCGGGACCAGCGTTTTCACCAGATAGACCGGGGAGTTGAAGGAGGTAGCCGCCCGCTCGCCGTAGGCCCAGGCGCGGGCCGTGAAATCCATGGCCGTCGGCAGCATCACGTACAGGAACACGCCGACGAACAGCAGATAGGCCACCGTTTCCAGCGCAACCTGCACTTTTTCCGGCAACAGCGACGTCAATACGTCGGCGATGACGTGCTCCTTGTAGTGCAGGGTGTAGCCCAGGGCCAAAAGGAAATTGGAGCAGAACAGGTAAGCGATGATCTCCTGGGTCCAAATCTGGGGCGTTCCGAGGAAGCGTCGGGTGACGACCTCGAAGATGATCACCCCCATGATGGCGAACAGGAGCCAGGCTACGAACCAGTTGCCAATGAAACGATTGATCCGGTCCAGAAACCGGGTAAAGGAAATTACCGCGTTCACGATTTGCTCCGGCATTAAGCGCCCCTGCCCGCCGCGCGGGCAGGGGCTTACCACCTAGAGAACAGGGGTTGCTTTACTTCTTCGCGACCGGATTGTTCTCGTACTTGGTGCCGGGACGCCAGAACTGCTGGTTCTTGTTGCGCTCGATCGCATCCTGGATCACCTGCATGGTCTCGTCATAGACCTTGTGATCCTTGGCGATCTTGACCAGCTGGGCATGAGTGTCCTCCAGCGAATCCCAGACCCAGCCGTGGGTGAACGGCCGCTGGTACTGGCGCCAATCCTTCATGTTGACCAGGTAGTCGTACATGGACAGCGCCAGCTTGGCGTGGTCCGGGTTGGCCTTGGCGTCGTCGAGGATTTGCCGCTCGGCCAGCTCTACCACCCGCTGCAGGACCGAGTCATCCAGTCGGGTGATCTCGATTCCGGCTTCCTGGAAGCGACGGGTGTACTCGCCCGAGGTCTGCTCGAAGAAGGTGTACGACCACATCATGGTCGCCATGGCCGCCTGCTTCATGACGAACTTGGTGTAGTCGTCCAGCTTGTCGTAGGCGGCCTTGTTAATCATGACGCCAGAGATGGGCCCGGGCTGGTGCCAGCCGGGCTTGACCACGTACTTGGTGACCTCATGGAGACCCATGCTCCAGTCGACCTCGGGCACCGAGAACTCGGCGCCGTCCAGCACGCCGCGGTCGAGCGCCGCGTAGACTTCGCCGCCCGGAGTAAACACGGCCGAAGCGCCCATGCCGTCGAGTAGACGCGACTGGTTGCGGCCGCACTGGCGCAGACGCAGGCCCTTGTAGTCCTCAAGCGTGCGAACCGGACGGTTGGTGCGCTGGCCAGCCTCCGGCGAGGTCACCGAGTGCGGGAACCACTTCAGACCGTACTTGGCATAGACCTGGTTGACCAGCTCGTAGCCACCGCGCTGCCAATACCAGGTCATGTAGTCCTGGGGCGTGAAGATCACCGGCACCGAGGTGGTCAGGGAAAACGCCGTGTTGCGGCCTTCCCAGTAGCTGGGCCAGTCGGAGCCCATGTCGATGGCGCCGGACTGCACGTCGTCGAAGATGTCCAGTGCCGACGACAAGGTGCCGCCCTCGTTGAACTGGATTTCGACGTGCCCGGCCGCCAGGGTGTTGACCAGGTCGATGAAATAGCGGTCAGGACGCCACAGGGTGATGGAACGCGGCCAGATGCTCTCGAAGACCAGCCTGGTGGCTTTTTCCGGCTTCTTGATCTCGGCCGCATGGGCGGGTTCGACAACCGCGTCGGTCACCAGCGCGGTCGCGCCCAGCAGGGCGCCGGCAACGGCCAGGGCCAGGGTTTTGCCACGCAGCAGGGCAGCCGTCTTGCCACGACGGCGTGTCGGAAGGGACTTGATCATTTTCTCACTCTCCCCCGTTGTGGTTTTGCTTGGTTATGGCGTGGTTTGGATATTGCCAAAAATGTTTATCTTTTGTTGACTTCGCTCTCCTTACCTCGCTCCTTAACGACACTAGCACCGGCATGTGACCGGTTGGATTGACAAAGTTGGGCGGGCTGGACGATTTTGCGACCGCCACACACAAAAGGGGCAAGCGGCAATGCGCTTGCCCCGGCGTGTCCATCCGCTCAGCTCATCGTGGGCATGATGAACTCACCTCCGGCGCGCACCCCGGTCGGCCAGCGCGAGGTGACGGTCTTCATTCTGGTATAAAAGCGTACCCCATCCGGACCGTGCATGTGCAAGGGGCCGAACAGCGAGCGCTTCCAGCCGCCGAAGCTGTGGAAGGCCATAGGCACGGGAATGGCCACGTTGATACCGACCATGCCCACCTGGATGTCCTGGCTGAACTGGCGCGCGGCATCGCCGTCGCGGGTGAAGATGGCGGTGCCGTTGGCGTACTCGTGAGAGTTGATCAGCCTGACCGCCGACTCGTAGTCAGGCACCCGCACCACCGACAGCACCGGCCCGAAGATCTCCTCGCGATAGATGCGCATCTGCGGGGTAACGTGGTCAAACAGCGTGCCGCCAATGAAATAGCCGCCCTCCAGCCCCGGGAACTGCCGCTGACGGCCATCGACCACCGCGGTCGCGCCTTCCTCGATGCCGATGCGGACGTAGTCGCTGACCCGCTCCAGATGCTCGCGCGAGATCAGCGGTCCCATCTCCAGCCCGCGCTCGGCCAGACCGTCGCCGATGCGCAGGTTCTCCACCCGCGGCTTGAGCCGGGCGATGAGCTCGTCGGCGACCTTGTCGCCCACCGGCACTGCCACCGAGATCGCCATGCAGCGCTCGCCGGCCGAGCCATAAGCCGCGCCCAGCAGGCCTTCGACCACCTGGTCCATGTCGGCGTCGGGCATGATCACCATGTGGTTCTTGGCGCCGCCCAGGGCCTGCACCCGTTTGCCGTGGGCCGCCGCGGTGCTGTAGACGTACTCGGCGATGGGGGTAGAACCGACGAAGCTGACCGCCTGCACCGTCGGATCGGTGAGCAGTACGTCCACCGCTTCCTTGTCGCCGTTGACTACGTTGAACACGCCGTCCGGCAGACCGGCTTCCTTGAGCAGCTCGGCCAGCCGCAGCGGCACGCTGGGATCCTTCTCCGAGGGCTTGAGCACGAAGGTGTTGCCACAGGCGATGGCCACCGGGAACATCCACATCGGCACCATGGCCGGGAAGTTGAACGGCGCGATGCCGGCGCACACGCCCACCGGCTGCATCAAGCTGTAGCTGTCGATGTTAGTGCCAACGTTGAGCGAGTGCTCGCCCTTGAGCAAATGGGGGATGCCGCAGGCGAACTCGACCACTTCCAGCCCGCGGATCAGCTCGCCCTGAGCGTCTTCGTAAACTTTGCCGTGCTCGCTGGTGATCAGCCGAGCCAGCTCGTCGAAGTGCTTCTCCACCAGCTCCTTGAAGCGGAACAGGATACGCGCCCGCCGCAGCGGCGTCGTGGCGGCCCAAGCCGGCAGCGCTTCGGCCGCAGCAGCGATGGCCTCGCGGGTCGTGGCAGCGTCGGCCATGTTCACCCGAGCCACGACCTGACCGTTGGCCGGATTGTGCACATCCAGCATCCGGTCGGAGCTGCCGCGCACCACACGGCCATTGATGAAGTGGCCTACCTGCCGGATCTCGGCCGGAGTTGCTGCACCGAGCTGGCTCATGATTCCTCCCTCCTCTACCTGCTAATGGAGCTTGTTGACTTGGATAGACCTTGGCTAAGGGATTGCCGAAACATCTTTAAGCCTATGAATTTGTAGCACTGCAGTCGACCGACGGGGATTGACGAAATCGACCGTGACTTGGACTATATTGACCAGTCGTGCTACGTGGGGAGGTAAAACATGAGCGGTCCTTCCGACTGGCCTCTCCCGGCCGACGGCGTCCGGTTCGTCGTGCCGCGCTTCCTGCAGGAGCGGATGGCGGCAGCTCCCTTGACCCGAGGCCTCTATATCCGCGCCGTGGGCTACTATCCCAACGCCAAGGGGCATCGGGTCAACCGCCGCGAGCACGGTGATCATCTCCTGCTCTACGCCGTCGGCGGCGAAGGAGAGCTGCGGGTGAACGGCCAGCTGCATCGCGTCCAGCGCGGCGACGTCATGATGCTGCCCAAGGGTCTGCCGCACGCCTACCGAGCCTCCGACCACGATCCCTGGACGCTCTACTGGGTACATTTCGACGGCGAGGATGCGGACGCCTTCTGGCGCCATCTGGATTTCCGGCCGGAGCAGCCGGTGCGGCACCTGGGAGCGGCCGCCAAGCTGGTAGCGGATTTCGAAACCCTGATGGAGCTGCGCAACACCGGCTTCGCCGAGTCCTCGTTCATCCACGCCGCCAACCAGCTGCGGCAAATGCTGGCGCTGATGGGACACCTAGTGGAGCGCCAGCAGCACCCAGAAGGGAAGTTCGATCTCGAGGCCATCCACGCCTTCATGCAGGAAAAACTGCACGGCAAGCTGGACTTGGCGACGCTGGCGGCTATGGTGGGCATGTCCCGGCACGGCTTCTGCCGCCGCTACAAGGCCATCACCGGCAACTCGCCCTACCAGCATTATCTGTATCTTAAGATGGAGCGGGCCTGCTACCTGCTGGACGTGACCGACAAGAGCATCAGCGAGATCGCCGAAAGCCTGGGCTACGACGACCCTTATTACTTCTCCCGCGTGTTCCGCAAGGTCATGGGCATGTCGCCCACCCACTACCGCGCCAGCCGCTACGGCTGATGCCGGACCCTAGTCCCGGCCGGCGAAGCTGCCGGCCAGAGCTAGGGCCCGTGCGGCTTACTCCCAAATCTCCTCGTACAGTGCCACCATTTCCTCGATGGTCGGCACCCGCGGGTTGTTGCCCGGCGAGCCGGAAGCCTGGGCCTGCTGCGCCATGGTTGGCAGCAGCTTGAAGTAGCGATCCTTGTCGATGCCGTACTCCTTGGGCGTCGGCACCTCTAGGTCTTTGTTGAGCTGGCGCAGCTCGTCGAGCAGCTTCTGGCAGGCCACCTCGTCGCTGTCCTCGGCGCTTGCCACGCCCATAAAGCGGGCGCAGTCGGCGTAGCGGTCAGGGGCCGCCTCGATGGAGAAGGCCGTGACCGCCGGCAGCAGCATGGCGTTGGACAGGCCGTGCGGGACGTGGAAGAAGGCGCCGATAGGACGGCTCATGCCATGCACCAAGCACACCGAGGCGTTGGAGAAAGCAAGCCCCGCCTGGGTTGCCGCCAGCATCACCGCCTCGCGCGCCTCCCGATTGCCGGGCTCGTTGTAGACAGTGCGCAAGTGCTTGCCCAGCGCCATCATGGCCAGCTTGGCCATGCCGTCCGAGAACGGGTTGCGCTTGACGCTGACATAGGACTCGATGGCGTGGGTCAGGGTGTCCAGGCCGGTATCGGCGGTGAGCCGCTTGGGCTTGCTCATGGTGAGCTCGTAGTCGACCAGCGCCACCGTGGGGCAGAAGGCCGTGCCGGTGCACAGCATCTTCTCGTCATTGCTCTCGTCGGTGATGACGGTGAAGCGGGTGACTTCCGAACCGGTGCCAGCAGTGGTGGGGATGGCGATCACCGGCAGGCCCGGCTCGTTGTTGACCACCGGCACCTTGTAGTCGCGCATGCGACCGCCATGGACCGCTAGGAAGGCGATGGCCTTGGCGCTGTCGATGGGACTGCCGCCGCCGAGCGCGACCACGCAGTCATGCGACTGCTTCTTGAGCTCGACCACGCCCTGTTCGATGGACGCCGAGGTCGGATCGGGCACGGTATCGGCGAACACCCGGAACTCGATGCCGGCTTCCTTGAGCCCGGCCGTGAGCCGGTCCAGATAGCCGAACTCGACCATGAACTTGTCGGTGACGATGAACGGCCTGCTCAGATTCAGCTGCCGCAGCATCGCGGCCAGCTCCTGGCTCGCGCCCGCGCCTATGACCATGTACCGCGGCTGGACGATATTAACTGCCATGTCGCGCTCCTCCTCTCACCTAACCGATGCTCTCGTTTTTCGATGGATGGGGCCTAGCAAATATTTAGCACGGCCTCGAGAGCAGCAACATTGACATAATTGCAAATCGGATGGAGGAAGTTGCTGCCGTTTTGGCGGGAGCCAGGAAGCCCGGCGGGCCAAGCTGCCGGCCGCGGGAGCGCAGAGGCGGCCGGCGACGGGTTCAGGCGGTCAGCTCGATTTCCTCGGGCAGCCGAATCTGCATGGTCACCGGCAGGTGGTCCGACAGTGGATAATTTAGCACCGACGTCTCAAGCACCTGCAAGGATGGCGACACCAGGATATGGTCGATGTTGAGCTGCGGCCGCCAGCTGGGGAAGGTATGCAAATCGTGCAGCGGCTCGCACAAATGGGTGCGGCGGCGCAGAAGCTCGAATTCCTTGCTGCGGGAGTGGCAGTTGAAATCTCCCATCATGATCACGTGGCGGTAGTCGCTGATGACATCGGCCAGGTAGTCCAGCTGGCGCAGCCGCGTGCGTCGGCCCAGCGCCAGGTGCACCAGCACTACGGTGAGGGGATTCTTGAGGTCGCCGAAATGCATCACCAGCGCCCCCCGGCCAGGAATCATCCCTGGCAGCTTGTGCTCCTGGATGGCGCTGGGCCGGTAGCGGCTGAGCAGGCCGTTGCTGTGGCGCGCCAGCTTGCCCAGGTTGCGGTTGGTCTGGGCGTACCAGTGACGGTAGCCGGCCATGCGGGAGAGATATTCCACTTGATTGATGAAGCCGCTGCGAAAGCTGCCGGCGTCAACCTCCTGCAGCCCAACCAGATCGTATTCGCTGATCAAGTCGGCGATCCGGGCCAAGTTCAGTTGCCGCTCGACGTTGGGCAGCACGTGCCGCCAGCTGCGGGTCAGGTAATGTCGGTACTCGTTGGTCTCGATCCCGGTTTGGATGTTGTAGGTCATCAGGCGCAGATTGCGCGGCGACGTCGCGGTCCGCGCCGGGACGGGGACCGCCGGGGTGCGCTCCGCCGTCGCCGCCGCGACATAACCGTGAAGGTTCTCCATCTGCCTGCTCCGATCAGAACTCGATGCCCACACTTTAGCGCAGCCGGGCTCGAAGCTCGCGCCGAAAACCTCCAGTCGTGAACCGCTGCGCATGGGATTTGCCGGCGCCGTCACTTTCTGGCGGCAATTTCCTGGCGGACCAAGCGATCGATGAGGGCCACGGCCTCGGCATAGCCGCCGGCGCTGCGGGGCGTGACCACGTATTTGCCGGCGACAACCACGGTCGGCGTGCTCTCGATGCGGAACTCGCGCATGGCTTGCGCGCCCTGGCGCATGAGCATGTCGACGCGGAAGGAATTAAGCGCCGCCCGGGCCTCGTCCTCCGGAACACCCTGCTCGGCGAAAAACCTGACCAATTCCTTTTCGCTACCCAGCCGGCGTTTCTCGACGTGCAAGGCCTGGAACAGCGGCCGGTGGATGCGCTCCACCACGCCCAGCGCCTCGGCGGCGTAATAAGCCTGGGCAAACGGCCGCCAGCTCTCGTTGAACACCACCGGCACGTGCACCACCCGCACCTCCTCCGGCGCCTCGGCGACCCAGGCGCTCAAGTGTGGCTCAAAAGCCGCGCAGGCCGGGCAGGCGTAGGAGAAGAATTCCCGCACTTCGACGGTGCCGTCATTGCTGGTCGGCACGGGCGGATTGAGGGTGGTGTAGCCGCCGCTTTGGGCTACCGCGGCTGCCGTGGCGAACAGCATCAGGGCGGCCAACCAACGCGCGATACCTTGCATCATTCCAACCTCATTTTCAGCGCTCATGGGGAAGTCGCGTGCACCCGGACCTTGCCGGCCGCAGGACATTTTTCGTTCAGGTCGTCTCTTGAGGCAAGCGGAATGCGAATTTGTTCCCCTGCCAGCGGCCGCCGAAAGCTTCCGAAGGTCCGGCCGTCGCCAAGAAAAAAGGGTGGCATGGCCACCCTTTACGGACACTGAACGAAGGCTGCTTCAGGGATGATAAAGGCCCGAGGCGAAGGAAGAAACGGCACGGATTTCGTCCTCGGTCAGCTGTCGGGCGATGTCGTTCATGATGCCGGTCTGCTCACCGCTGATGCGCTGCCCGGTCTTGTAGGCGGTGAGGCTGTTGGCCAAATAGACGGCCTGCTGCCCGCCCAAGCGCGGATAGGCTGCCGCCGGGTTGCCTTCGCCGGCCGGACCATGGCAGGCGGCACAGGCCGGGACCTGCCGCTCCGGGATCCCGCCGCGCCAGATCCGCTCGCCGAGCTCGACCAGCTCCGGATCGGCGCCGCTCGGACGCATGCTCAGGCCAGCGAAGTAGGCAGCCAGATCCAGCATGTCCTGCTCGCTGAGCGCTTGCGCCTGCGGGCTCATCAGCGGATCCTGCCGGTCGCCGTTCTTGAACAGCTGCAGCTGGCGCACGATGTAGCGCTCGCCCAGGCCGGCCAGGCTCGGCCATATCGGGTTGATGCTGTTGCCATCGGGACCGTGACAGGCTGCACACACGGCGGCTTTCTGCTTGCCGGCATTGACATCGCCCTGCGCGAAGGCGCTACCGGCAACCGCCAGCGCAGCGCAAGCAACGAGCATGATCAACCGTTTATTCATCAGAGAGAACTCCTGGTGCCTTTAGCATAGCCTTCATGGAACCCGCCGAAGTGCGGTCAGGCGATTCGCATGCATGCCGTCAGGAAAGCGGATCGGCCGCGGCAGTTATACCAGTCTGGTCGCATTAGGGTCAATTTGCAGCTGTTCACGCATGGATCGCGGCGAGCGAATTTGCGACACTGAGCGCCGAGGCAGAGCACCATGAATCCGATCTATCAGCGCGCACGATTCCTCCTCAGCGGCGTCCGGCTCGAGCAGCTGCCGTCCCTGACGCACGAGGTCGCCTTTGCCGGCCGTTCCAACGCCGGCAAGTCCAGCGCCATCAACGCCATCACCCAGCAGCGGGCGCTGGCCCGCACCAGCAAGACACCAGGACGCACCCAGCAGATCAACGTCTTTACCCTCGGCGACGGCCGCGCTCTGGTCGATTTGCCCGGCTACGGCTACGCCAAGGTCAGCGCCGGCTTGCGAGCCGAATGGGGGCAATTGCTGCCGCGCTACTTCAGCGAGCGTCTCTCGCTCAAGGGCGTGGTCGTCATCATGGACGTGCGCCATCCGCTGACTCCGCACGACCGAGCCATGCTGGAGCTGACCGCGGCAAACCGACTGCCGACGCTGGTGCTGCTGTCGAAAGCGGACAAGCTCAAGCGCGGCCCGGCCTTGAACGCCTTGCAGCAGGTGCAGCGCGAGCTGGCCAAGGCCTATCCGCACGCGCAAGCGCAGCTGTTCTCCGCCCTGACCCGCCAGGGCGTGGACGCGGTGCATGCCCAACTGGACCGTTGGCTGTATCCAGAAAGCAACTCGATGGCGGAGAGCGGCAGCCGGACATAAAAAAAGCCCCGGCACCAGGGGGGGAGAAGTAGCCGGGGCAAAGGCACCGGTCAGCAGAGCCGGTGTCGCTCCACCAGTTGGGGATCGTGGTGGAAGGTGCCGGGCACTGGCACTCGCTCCTTGAGACCGGCAACGGCGACAAAGGTTCCCTGCTCTTGTGCCGTCCCGGCCAGCCTCCATCTCTAGTCACGGTACGCCACGAGGAAGAGCGATCGTGACCATTCCAACGCGAACCTGTCTGACAGCGGGATGGCTGCTGGCCGCGAGCGTCGCCGTACCCGCCTTCGCCGTCGAATCACCAGCCGCAAGTCCCGATCGGGGACAGACAATTCGCGCGGAGCGGACCGAGCGCACGGTGTCGAACTGTACCGAGGGCTACCATCGCGACCGCTCCCGACCGACGGTCGATCCCGTGCCGTGCCGGCAAGCGCCGGCGACTGAATCGCAACCCCGCTTCCACGCCATCGATACCGCCACCCGAATGAAGGCTTGATTGCAGGCTTGATGCGCCTCGACACGATAACAACGACCTGCCATGACCAGCCACGGCGTCCGCTCCATTCTGCTGACAGCGACCTACCTTCTGCTGCTGACCGCCTGCGGAGGCGGCGGCTCTGCGCAAAAGCAGCCGGCGCGCGCCATCCAGCCCGGCCCCGATCCGCTCTATGCGCTGCAGTGGCATTTGAACAACGTGGGTCAGACCGGCGGGGTGCCGGGCATGGACATCAACGTGATGCCGGTCTGGGGCTGCATGGTGGGAGAGAGCTGCGGCGAGAGTGACGGTGGGCTGCGCGGGGAAGGCGTGCGCATCGCCATCGTCGACGATGGCCTGGAAGTGCGCCACCCGGATCTATGGATGAACGTGGTCCCAGGGGCCAGCCTGAATTTTCTAACAGGCGGTCGCGACCCCACCCCCGGCCTGATCGACGACCAGGACATCGACGATCCCAACGACAGCCACGGCACGGCCGTCGCCGGCCTGGTGGCGGCCCGCGACTTCAACAGCGAAGGCGGCCGCGGCGTGGCCCCGCGCGCGCAACTCGTCGGCATCAACCTGCTCAAAAGCCCCACCTTGAGCAATCAGGCCAGTGCGCTCACCCACGATCTCGCCCGGGTCGCCGTTTCCAACAACAGCTGGGGCGCCACCGACGGCAGCGGGCAGCTGCAGCCGGCCGACTTCAGCTGGCGCCAGGCGATAGAGAGCGGCCTGCAGCAAGGCCGCAACGGGCTGGGCACGGTCTATGTATGGGCCGCCGGCAACGGCGCGAGGGTGTGGGAGAACGGCCGCGCCGTCGCGGTGGACAACGCCAACTACGACGGCCGCACCAATTTCTACGGCGTGATGGCTATTGGCGCCGTCGACCACGCCGGCCGCAAGACCGATTATTCCGAGGACGGCGCCAACCTGTGGCTGGTCGCCCCCGGCGGCAGCGGCCATTGTTCCAGCAGCCTGGTGACCACCGACTTGTCCGGCCCGGGCGGGCTCAACGACGGCGCCAAGCCCGACGATCTGCTGGAGCACCCCGACTATACCCGCTGCATGGCCGGCACCTCTGCCGCCACGCCGCTGGTCAGCGGCGTGGTTGCCCTGGTGCTGCAGGCGCGGCCGGAGCTGACCTGGCGCGACGTGCGCCTGGTGCTGGCGGAAAGCGCCCGCCGCCACGGGCTGGCGGCCAGCGACTGGTCGTCCCCGCGACCGGGCTACCGGAACCCGCTGCGCCACAGCCACCGCTACGGCTTCGGCCTGGTCGACGCCGCCGCCGCGGTCGCACTCGCCCACGATTGGGCATTGCTGCCGGCGCAGAAGGTCTTTCCGCCGCCGGTCTCGTCCGACGGCCCCGACACCACCCGCCTCGTCGCCTCCCCGATTCCGAAAGGCGACACCGAGGGCCTTGCCGACACCCTTTGGATCAGCGGCAGCGGCATCAATTTCATCGAATGGGTGGACATCGAGTTCGCCAGCAGCCACAGCTATGCCGGCAATCTCGAAATCACCCTGACCAGCCCGGCCGGCACGGTCAGCCGGCTGGCGCTGCCGCATGGCTGCCGCAACTCCCGCAGCGGCCAATGGATAGCGGACTGCACCGGCGCCATCACCGGCCCGGACGGCGTCTGGCGCTGGCGCTTCGGCAGCGCCAGACACCTGGGCGAGGCTGCCGACGGGGCCTGGACGCTGCGCGTGGTCGATGCCGTCGACCAGCCCTTCAGCGGCAGTGGCGACTGGCAGTCCTGGCGTCTGATCATCCGGGGCCACTGAAGCCGAGCACCGCTTGGAGCCTTGCCAGCGACAGGAAGATGAACATGCCGACATGCAAGCGCCTACTCCCGCTACTTATCCTGCTGCTGACCGGCACCGCCTGCGCCGGTGGCACCACCCCCCTTGCCGAGGCCGAGCCCATGCGTAGCTACGTTTGGTATGACGGCGACACCCCGCGGCAGGCCTGGCTGGATCCCGAGGTGGTGGCGATCTTCGGCGACCGTAACGACAGCGTCGACGCGGCGGTGCGCAGCCTGGCGCCCGCAGCCAGGCAGCTGCCGAGTGCGACGCCAGGGCTGCGCCTCTGGCGGTTGCCGCAAGCCGTCAGGGCTGCCCGCAGCTTGCAGACGCTGGAGCCGGACGCCCGCATCTCACCGGTGTTGCGTGACTCTCCCAGCCCGGACGGGCCGATGCGGGCGCTGCCTGGTGGGGTCATCGTTCATCTCGATCCCGCCTGGAGCAGCGAAGAGGCGGAGAGCTGGCTGCTAAGCCGCAATCTGCAGCCGGCGCGGGAAATCCTGCCCAATGCCTTCCTGGTGCCAAGCGAGCCGGGACTGGCCGCGCTGGAGCTGGCCAACCGGCTGAGACAAGAGCAAGGCGTCGTGGCCGCCATGCCGGACTGGTGGCAGGAGCTGGCGCCGCGCTAGCCGAGCCAGCCGCCGTCAGTGGGCATCGGTCCAGTTGTCGCCGGCGCGGGCCTCCACTTCCAGCGCCACCGACAACTGGGCGGCGTTGCGCATGCGCTCCACGATGCCGGCCCTGACCTCCTCCACCTTCTCCGCCGGCAGCTCGAACACCAGCTCGTCGTGGACCTGCAGCACCATGTGCACGTCCGGGTGCTCGGCGCTGAGCCACTGGTCCAGGGCGATCATGGCCCGCTTGATGATGTCGGCCGCGGTCCCCTGCATGGGCGCATTGATGGCGGTGCGCTCGGCGTACTGGCGGCGCTGGCTGTTGCGGGAGTTGATCTCCGGCAGGTACAGGCGGCGGCCGAAGACCGTCTCGACATAGCCCTGGCGGCGGGCTTGCTCGCGGATCCGGTCCATGTAGGACTTGACCCCAGGATAGCGCTGGAAGTAGCGATCGATGTAGCGTTGCGCCTGCTGGCGGTCGACCCCGATCTGGCGCGCCAGGCCAAAGGCCGACATGCCGTAGATCAGGCCGAAGTTGATCGCCTTGGCGGCGCGCCGCTCCTCGCTGCCGACCTTGTCCAGCGGCACGCCGAAGACCTCGGCAGCGGTCGCCCGGTGAATGTCCTGGCCGGCGGCGAAGGCCGCCAGCAGGCCTTCATCGCCGGACAGATGCGCCATGATCCGGAGCTCGACCTGCGAGTAATCGGCCGAGAGCAGTTTGCTGCCGGGAGCGGCGATGAAGGCCTGGCGGATGCGCCGCCCTTCCTCAGTGCGCACCGGGATGTTCTGCAGGTTGGGATCGGACGAGGACAGCCGGCCAGTGGCGGTGACCGCCTGATGGAACGAGGTATGGACCCGGCCGGTCTCGGGATTGATCAGCTCCACCAGCTTGTCGGTATAGGTGGACTTCAGCTTGGCCAGACTGCGGTACTGCAGAATGAGCCGCGGCAGCGGATACTCGTCGGCCAGCTGCTCCAGCACGCTCTCGGCGGTGGAAGGCTGGCCCTTGGGTGTGCGCTCAAGTACCGGCAAACCCTGCTTCTCGAACAGGATCTCCTGGATCTGCTTGGGCGAGCTGAGATTGAAGGCCTGCCCGGCCACCTCGTGTGCCTGCGCCTCGATCTCCTGCATGCGCTCGGCCAGCTCGCGGCTCTGCCGACGCAGCATGTCCGGATCCACCAGCACCCCGCACCGCTCTATCTTGGACAGCACCGGCACTAGGGGCATCTCGATCTCCTCGAACAGCTGCAGCAGCGAGGGCGTCTTCTGCAGCCGCGGGTAGAGCGTGTGATGCAGTCGCAGGGCGATGTCGGCGTCCTCAGCAGCATAGGCAGCGGCCTGCTCCAGCGGCACCTGGTCGAAGGTGATCTGCTTGGCCCCCTTGCCGGCGATATCCTCAAAGCGGATGGTGGCGTGGCCCAGATATTTCTGCGCCAGCGAGTCCATGTCGTGGCGGGTGGCGGTGGAGTCCAGTACGTAGGACTCCAGCATGGTGTCGTAGCGCACGCCGCGAAGAGTGATGCCATGGCGGGCCAGCACGCTCATGTCGTACTTGGCGTTCTGCAGCACCTTGGGGCGGGAGGCGTCCTCCAACAGCGGCTTGAGGTAGCCGAGCACCAGCGCGCGGTCAAGTTGGGCCGGTGCGCCGGGGTAGCTGTGCGCGACCGGCACGTAGGCGGCCTGCCCTGGCTCGACGGCGAAGGACAGCCCACAGATCTCGGCCCGCATGTAATCCAGGCTATTGGTCTCCAAGTCCAGCGCGAACAGCTCGGCCGCCTTGAGCTTTTCCAACCAGCGCAACAGCTCGGCCTCGCTGGTGATGGTCTCGTAGCCATCCTTGCCGATGACCTCCGGCGCGGCGGTGCTGGGATTGTCCTGTTCCAGCTCGGCCAGCAGGCTTCGGAACTCGAGCTCGGTGTACAGCCGCCTGAGCTCGGCGGGATCGCCTTCCTCCAGGGTCAGCTGGTCGAAACGCAAGGTCAGCGGGCAGTCAACCTTGATGGTGGCAAGCTGATAGGAAAGCAGGGCCTGCTCGCGGTGCTCCGCCAGCCGCTTGCCCAGTGTCCTGGCGCCGCGGATGTTCAGCGTGGCCACCCGGTCGAGATCGGCATAGATCTCCTCCAGCGAGCCGATGCCCTGCAGCAGTGCGCGGGCAGTCTTCTCGCCGACGCCGGGCACGCCGGGGATGTTGTCGACCTTGTCGCCCATCAGCGCCAGCAAATCAATAATGCGCTCGGGCCCCACGCCGAACTTCTCGATCACGCCCTCGCGGTCGAGCACCGTGTTGGTCATGGTGTTGACCAGGGTGATGTTGTCGCGCACCAGCTGCGCCATGTCCTTGTCGCCGGTAGAGATGATCACCGGGCAGCCGCTTGCGGCTGCCTGCAGCGCCAAGGTGCCGATGACGTCGTCGGCTTCCACCCCCGGCTCCTGCAGCAGCGGCAATCCCATGGCGCGGATGACGGCGAGCAGCGGATCGATCTGGACGCGCAGATCGTCCGGCATGGGCGGGCGCTGCGCCTTGTAGGACTCGAACAACTCATCGCGGAAAGTCTTGCCCGGGGCATCAAACACCACCGCCATGTAGGCCGGCCGGTATTCCTGGATCAACTTGCGCAGCATGTTGATCACGCCGCGTATGGCACCGGTAGGCTGGCCGCGGGAAGTGGACAGCGGCGGCAGCGCGTAGTAAGCGCGATAAAGATACGACGAGCCGTCGACGAGGATCAGCGGCTTGGATTCAGACATGGCAGCATCCGTGGCATGGGGATGGAACGCCCTGATTCTGCCACAGCTGCGCCGGCGGCGTGGCCGCCGGCGCCAAAGACCGCCAGCGGATCAGAAGCGGGCCGAGACCCCCAGATAGGGACCGGCGACCTCGAAGTCGGCGCTGACGTCATCGAGATCATCGAGCTTCAACTTCTGCAGCCGATAGCCCGCCTCCAATCCGACGACGTGGGCGAAGGTATATCGGATGCCGGCCTTGAGATCTGCCAGCTTATGACCGTCGTAGCTGATGGCGCTGCCCTCGGCACCGACATACAGGCCGGTGAAGGGAAGATTGGCACCGACGCGGGCATAGAGCATGGGCACGGGAGCGGTGAAGCTCATCCTTTGCGTGCTGCCCCCCTCGGGCGTGACGCTGACGTGGCCGTCGAGCACCTTGACGTTGATGCCCAGGTCCAATTCGACCACGTTATCGAGCAGGTTGTAGAATAGCGCGACGTCCCACTGATCGAGCTCCAGTTCGGAATCGATCCGCTCTCCAACGCCTATCGCCTGGCCGCGCAGGCTGAATTCCTGGCCGACTCTCCCTGCCCCTTCGAACTTCATCGGCGCATGGCTGAGCTTGAAGTTGGGCAACAGCGGTAGCGGATGCACCACCCGCAGCCAGACGAAGCCGGTGGTCTCGCTGTCGAGGTGCAGATCGCGCTCGAGATCGGCGCGACCGCTGGCACCGGACCGCTCGCTTTCAACCCAGCCGCTGGGATCGGCATACCAGCCAGAGATACCGACTTCCAGGCCAACGAATTCCGCCTGTGCAGCGGTGGCCACGGTTAGCAAGGCGGCCATGCTGAGTGCTTTGGTTACGGGACGCATCGTACTCGCTCCTTGTGGAGATTGCGGTTGACGCTCGAGCAGCCTGTGCCCGGCGGGGGCGCATTATACGATGTGCTGGTCGAGAGTTTGTGGTAAAAGAAACCGCTCCCATGTCGCATGGGAGCCGTGACAGCGAGATCTTATGCACAATCGAGACAAATTCATCGGACGCGAGCTTCCCAACGATTCGGTGCTCAGCCGCGAATCCTGGAAGATTTTCCAGATCGTGGCCGAGTTCGTCGAGGGATTCGAGCGGCTGGCACAGATCAAGCCTTCGGTCAGCATGTTCGGCTCGGCGCGGACCTCGCCGGACCACCCTTACTACAAGCTGGCCGAAGAGATTGCGCGCCTTTTGTCCGACGCCGGCTTCTCAGTGGTGAGCGGTGGCGGCCCCGGTCTGATGGAAGCCTTCAACAAGGGCGCCTACGCCGGCAAATCGCCTTCCATTGGGCTCAACATCTCTCTGCCGAACGAGCAGGTCGGCAATCCCTATCAGGACATCAACCTGCAGTTCCGCCACTTCTTCTCGCGCAAGGTCATGTTCGTCAAGTACGCCTCGGCCTACGTGATGCTGCCAGGCGGCTTCGGCACCCTGGACGAGCTGGCCGAAATTCTTACCCTGGTGCAGACCGGCAAGGCGCGCCGAATTCCCATCATCCTGGTGCAATCCGACTTCTGGAAGGGCCTGATCGACTGGTTCGAGAACGTGCTGGTCAAGCAGGGCATGATCAGCGAGACCGATCTGGAGCTGTTCCAGGTGATCGACGAGCCCGAGAAGGTGGTGGACGCCATTTTCGATTACTACGAAAAGCGCGGCTTCGAGCCTTCCAGCCAGGAGTGGGACATTCTCCTGGACTTATGAGGACGCCCTCAATGCCGAGCTCCTTGCTGCGTCACGCCGTCCTGCTGCTCCTGCTGGCCAGCCCCACCGCGCTGGCGAGCGACGGCCCGGAGCCCACCGTCACTCCTCCGCCCCCGCCGGAGTCGCTGCGCCCGCAAGACGAGTCGGTGGAACCCAAGGTCACCATCCTGCGGCGGGCCTGGGCCACCATCGAGGAGTACAGCATCGGCGGGCGGATCTACGCGGTTAAGATCATCCCCCGGAACGGACCGCCTTATTACCTCTACGATTCCGACGGCGACGGCAGCCTGGAAACCCGACGCGATGTCAATCCGGAGATGCCGGAAGTCAATCGCTGGCAGATATTGACCTGGTGATGCTTGACGCCAGCTGCCGGGGAAGGCGAGCATCATGACTTTCTTAATCACGACATGCCGGGCACACGAGAAAATGCGGCGCTTGCCCATCGAGCGCAACAAGAATAGGCCCGGCCGGACGGGAAAACCATGCACGTCTGGCTAAAACTGGCACGCTTCATCGACTCGCTCAACCAGCGCGTCGGGCAGGTTCTGTACTGGCTTAGCCTGATTATGATCCTGTTCGGCGTGTACAACGCCACCGTTCGCTACCTGGGCGTCTACATCGGCCGCAACCTCAGCTCTAACGCCTACATCGATGCCCAGTGGTACTTGTTCGGCATCATGTTCATGCTGGGCGCCGGCTATACGCTCCGCCACAACGGCCACGTGCGGGTGGATGTCATCTACGGGCGGCTCGGCGAGAAGACCAAGGCCTGGATCGAGGTACTGGGCACGGCGCTGTTCCTGCTGCCGTTCTGTATTGCTGCGCTCTGGTTCTCGCTCGACTGGGTCGAGCTGTCCTGGCGCGTCCGCGAAGGCTCGCCCAATCCCGGCGGATTGGCCCGCTATCCCCTCAAGGCGGTGATCCCCATCGGTTTCATGCTGCTGTTCCTGCAGGGAGTGTCCCATCTGATCAAAGCCGTCGCATTTTTGACGGGGCATCGCGAGCGGCTGTTCGATCTCGCCGCCGGTGTTGAGGAAAAAAGGATATGAGCGAAGGCTTTTTTGCGGGGGCGATGTTCCTCACGCTGCTGGTGCTGATCTTCAGCGGCTACCCGGTGGCGTTCGCCTTGGCCGGGGTGGCGTTGCTGTTCATCCCCATCGGCATCGGCTTTGATTTCTTCGGGCCGTCGCTGCTGCAGGCGCTGCCGCAGAGCGTCTTCGCCACCATGGAGAACTATACCCTCCTGGCCGTGCCCTACTTCGTGTTCATGGGCAACATGCTGGAACGCTCGGGGCTGGCCGAGGATTTGCTCAAGACCATGGGGCAGGTGTTCGGCCCATTACGGGGAGGGCTTGCGCTGTCGGTGGTGGCGGTGGGCACGCTGCTGGCGGCGGCGACCGGCGTGATCGGCGCCACGGTGGTAACCATGGGACTGATCTCGCTGCCGGTCATGCTGCGCTACGGTTACTCCAAGTACCTGGCCACCGGCGTCATCGCCGCCTCCGGCACGCTCGGGCAGATCATCCCGCCCAGCGTGGTGCTGATCGTGCTTGCGGACCAACTCAGCATCTCGGTGGGCGATCTGTTCCGCGGCTCGCTGCTGCCAGGCCTGATCCTGGCCGGCATGTACGCCGTCTATGTGATCATCGTCGCCTTGTTCCGGCCGCAGGCCGCGCCGGCGCTGCCCCCGTCCGAGCGTCCCGAGAACATGCGGCGGCTGCTGCTCCGGGTGCTGCTGGTGATGCTGCCGCCGCTGCTCCTGATCATGGTTGTGCTGGGGTCGATCTTCCTGGGCATCGCCACGCCCACCGAGGCCGGCGCCTTCGGCGCCCTGGGGGCGGTGATCCTGGCCGCGCTCAATGGCCGCCTTAAGCTCAAGACCCTGATTGAGACCATGGACGGCACCCTGCGGTTGACCGCCATGGTGCTGATGATTCTGATCGGCTCGCGGGCGTTCTCGCTGGTGTTCCGTGGCTTCAACGGCGACCTCTGGATCGAGGACCTGCTCACCAACCTGCCCGGTGGCGAGATCGGCTTCCTGCTGCTCGCCAACCTGGCAATTTTCATCCTCGGCTTCTTCATCGATTTCTTCGAGATCGCCTTTATCGTGCTGCCGCTGCTGGCCCCGGCCGCGCAGATCCTGGGCATCGACCCGGTCTGGTTCGGCGTGCTCATCGCCATGAACCTACAGACCTCGTTCCTAACGCCGCCGTTCGGCTTCGCGCTGTTCTACCTGCGCGGGGTGACCCCGCCGCCCATAACGACCACGGATATCTACCGCGGCGTGGTGCCGTTCATCTGCATTCAGATCCTGGGCCTATTGGCGGTTTATTTCTATCCGCAGCTGGTGCACGTGCTCATACGCTAGCGAACGGAACGTACTACGCTAATAACGTAGCCAGCGGGCTCGACAAACATAACGATCACAGCTAGGCAAAGGAGGAATCCCGTGAAGCGTCGTAATTTTCTGAAGGCGATGACGGCCGGCGCCGCCGGCGCCGCCGCCACCGTAGCTGCGCCGTACGTCCATGCGCAAAAGGAACCGACCATCCGCTGGCGCATGGCCACCAGCTGGCCGACCAGCCTTGCCACGCTGTACGGCGGCGCGCAGGACTTCGCTAAGCGGGTGAGCATGCTCACCAACGGCAAGTTCAACATCCGCCCCTACGCCGCCGGCGAGATCGTCAGCGGCCTCGGCGTGCTGGACGCCGTGCAGACCGGCACGGTGGAGATGGGCCACACCGCGTCCTATTACTTCATCGGCAAGGAGCGCACCATCGCCATCGACACGGCGCTTCCGTTCGGCATGACCACCCGCATGTTCCAGGCCTGGTACTATCGCGGCGGCGGCCAGGAGCTGCTGAACAACGAGGTATTCTCGGCCTTCAACATCGTCTCGTTCGCTGGCGGCAACACCAACACCCAGATGGGCGGTTGGTTCCGCAAGGAAGTGCCTGATCTCGCCTCGCTTAAGGGTCTGAAGATGCGAATCCCGGGCTTCGGCGGCGAGATCCTGGCCGAGCTCGGCGTCAACGTGCAAAACCTGGCGGCGGCCGAGATCTATCCGGCGCTGGAGCGCGGCGTCATCGACGCGGCCGAGTTCGTCGGCCCCTACGACGATGAGAAGCTGGGTCTCTGGCAGGTGGCCAAGTACTACTACGCCCCGGCCTGGTGGGAGCCATCGGCGAACTTCTCCATCTACGTCAACAAGAAGGAGTACGAGAAGCTGCCGGATCAGTTCAAGGAGGCGCTGCGCATCGCCGCTGCCGACTCCAATATCCGCATCACGGCGCAGTACGACTACCTCAACCCCATCGCCATGAAGAAGCTGCTTGACCGTGGCGTGCAGTTGCGCAGCTTCAGCAACGACGTCATGGCGGCGGCGCGCAAGATCGCCTTCGAGATGTACGAGGACCTGGCCAGCAAGAACAAGACCTGGGAGAAGGTCTACCGGCCTTGGAAGAAGTTCCTCGACAGCCAGATGGCCTGGGCCAGCGCCAACGAGAACGTCTACAACGCCTTCGCCGCGCAATTCGCCGATCTCAGCCTGATGGGCGCCGAGACTGGCGAGAAATACCGCTAAGCGCGGTCGCAGCGACGTCTATGGGCCGCTCACGGGCGGCCCTTTCGTTTCTACCTCAGCAAGGCTGCAGCTTGGCGTAGCCCACCACCAGCCACTTGCTGCCGACTTCGCTGAAATTGACCTGAACTCGCGCCGTCGGTCCGCTGCCTTCGTAGCTTAGCACCACGCCTTCGCCGAACTGCTCGTGCCGCACCCGCTGGCCAAGCTGGAAAGCGGCAGCTTCCTTGGGGATCAGCCGGTGTGCCAGGGTCGGCCGCGTCACCCGCACCGAGGCGCGGACCTCGTCCAGCAGCTCCGGCGGCAGCTCGTGGATAAAGCGTGACGGCGTGCCATAGACGTCGACCCCGTGCAGGCGCCGGCGTTCGGCATAGGTGATCGCCAGCCGCTTTTGCGCCCGGGTGATGCCGACGTAGCAAAGCCGTCTCTCCTCTTCCAGCCTTCCTGGCTCTTCCAGCGACTTCTGGTGAGGGAACAGCCCTTCCTCCAGCCCAACTAGGAACACCACCGGAAACTCCAGGCCCTTGGCGGAATGCAGGGTCATGAGCTGGACCGCATCTTCCCACGTCTCCGCCTGGCCTTCACCGGCCTCCAGGGCGGCGTGGGCCAGGAACGCCGCCAGCGGCTCCAGCGACTGTTCCGGATCCGGCTGATATTCCTGAGCGAAGGTATGCGCCGCGGTGATCAGCTCGTCCAGGTTCTCCAACCGTGCTTCGCCCTTCTCGCTGCGATCCTTTTGCAGGTACTGCCGCAAGCCGGAGGCCTCGATCACCCGCGCCACCTGCTCGTGCAGCGGCGGCTGCTCCTCGTTCAGTTGCGCGGACAGCCCGTCGATCAAATCGAGAAAACCTTGCAGCGCATTGGCGGCGCGGGTGGCGAGCTGGCCGCGCTGCAGCAGTCGCTGAGAAGCCTGCCAGAGACTGCAGGATTCCTCCTGGGCCAAGCGGCGCACCGCATCTAGGGTGCGCTCGCCGATGCCGCGCGGGGGATTGTTCACCGCCCGTTCGAAGGAAGGATCGTCGTAGCGCTGCTGCAGCAAGCGCAGGTAGGCCAGCGCGTCCTTAACCTCGGCGCGCTCAAAGAAGCGCAGGCCGCCATAGACGCGATAAGGAATGCCGCGCGCCATCAGCGCTTCTTCGAAGACGCGTGACTGTGCGTTGGAGCGATAAAGAATGGCGAAATCACAGCGCCGATGGTCGTTCTCCAGCCCCTGCTCGATCTGGTCTACCACCCAGCGCGCCTCGTCCTGCTCGTTGAAGGCGGCATAAAGGCTGATTGGCTCACCTTCGGCGCCGGCGGTCCAGAGGTTCTTGCCCATGCGGCCGCTGTTGTGCGCGATCAAGCGGTTGGCGGCCTCCAGAATGGTGGCGGTGGAACGGTAGTTCTGTTCCAGGCGTATGATTCGGGGGTCATAGTCCTGGTGAAAGCGGCGGATGTTTTCCACCCTGGCGCCGCGCCAACCGTAAATCGATTGGTCGTCATCGCCGACCACGAACACGTCGCAGCCCGGCTCGGCCAGCAGCCGCAGCAACTCGTACTGCACTGTGTTGGTGTCCTGGAACTCGTCCACCAGCACGTGGCGGAAGCGGCGCTGATAATGGGCGCGCAGCTCGGGATGGTTGCGCAAGGTTTCCACTGATCGCAGCAGCAGCTCGGCAAAATCGACCTGCGCCGTCCGCTCGCAGGCCTCCTGGTAGGCCGCGTAAAGCTGGACCAGCTGCTGCTTGAAGGGACCGTCGGCGACAATGTCTTGCGGTCGCAGCCCCTCGTCCTTGCTGTTATTGATGAAGCTCGCCACCATCCGCGGCGGCCAGCGATCCTCGTCGATCTCAAGGCTGCGCAGCAGGCGACGCAGCAGGCGCAGCTGGTCATCGGCATCCAGGATTTGGAAGCTTTGCGGCAGGCCGGCCTCGCGCCAGTGGCTGCGCAGGAATCGGTGGGCAAGGCCATGGAAGGTGCCTATCCACATGCCGCTGGCGGTGATCCCCAGCAGCTGCTCGATGCGGCCGCGCATCTCCGCCGCCGCCTTGTTGGTGAAGGTGACGGCGAAGAAGGAATAAGGCGATTCCTGCTCCACCCGCATCAGCCAGGCAGCCCGATTGGTCAGCACCCGGGTCTTGCCGCTGCCCGCTCCTGCCAGGACCAGGATGGGCGATTGCGGGGCGGTGACGGCTTCGCGCTGAGCGTCGTTGAGTGTGGCGATGAGATCCGATACGTCCATGGCGAGGCAGTGTAGCAAAGGTGGAGGCGATTTCGCCGGCGCAGCGGCACGGTTTTGACGCGCCCGGCAAGTGCGTGCCTGGGGGCAGGAAGGCAGGGGCCCTATTCCTGCATGGCCTTGACCACCGGCAGCTCGCGCATCACTTCGCCAACTGCCTTCACTGCCTCCATTCGGGCCGAGCTCCGGCGCCAATAAATCGCCATCCGGCGCATCGGCTGCGGCTTTTTGAACGGCCGCAGTGCCACTGCCCCGCTGTTGGGCACGCTGGCGTTGGCCTCGGCCGCCAGCGCCGGCAGCAGAGTCATGCCGGCGCCGGATGCTACCATCTGCCGCAGCGTCTCCATGCTGGTGGCGCGAAAGGCATGCTGCTCGCGCACACCCACCATGTTGCAGATGTCCAGGGCCTGGTCGCGCAGGCAATGTCCTTCGTCCAGCAGCAGCACGTGCTGGTCACGTAGGTCGTCCAGCTCCAGCTCTTCCCGCTGGCTCAGGGGATGCTCGCTGGGCATGGCGACTATGAAGGGTTCGGAAAACAGCTCCCAATGCTCCAGCCCGTAAGCTTCCACCGGCACCGCCATCAGACCGGCGTCAATCTCGCCGCGGTGCAGCCGCTCGACCAGGCGTGCGGTCTGGTCTTCGTACAGCAGGATTTTCAGCTGCGGCAGCCGGCGCCGCAGTTCGGGCACCAGATGCGGCAGCAGATAGGGTGCGATGGTCGGGATGAACCCGATACGCAGCTCTCCCGCCAGCGGATCTCTGGCAGCGCGGCACATCTCCACCAGGTCGTCGACCTCGTGCAGCACCCGGCGCGCCCGGGCGACCACCCGCTCGCCTACGGCGGTCAGCATGACCTGCTTACTGTTGCGCTCGAGCAGCTGCACGCCGAGGAATTCTTCCAGCTTTTTGATCTGGGTGCTCAACGTGGGCTGGGTGACGAAGCAGGCCTCGGCGGCCTTGCCGAAGTGCTTGTGCTCGGCCACAGCCACCAAGTACCTCAGGTCTTTCAGGTTCATCTTGCTATCCTATCACCGCTCATTTGGCGCGATTGTCTTAATCTGAAGCATTTTAATCGTTTCGTTGCTGTGGCACCCTTGCGCATGCACGTATCGCGTGGAACTGGATAACAATGCACTCGACTTCGCGCCGTCTTCAGCCTTTTGACGACATTTCCATCATCGTCGTGGACGATGCCAAATTCACCCTCGAGATGATCCGGCGCGTTCTCGCCAAAGCCGGCTTTCAGGACATCCGGGTCGCTCTCTCCGGCGCCGAGGCGTTGAGGATGATGCGGCAGCGCAAGGCCAACATCCTAGTCGCCGACTGGATGATGCCGGAAATGGACGGGCTGAGTCTCACCCAGCACGTCCGGCAATTCGACGAGGAAAACGATCACTACACCTACAATCATCCTGCTGACCGCCAAGGAAGGATCGGCAGCGCTGGCGGAAGCCTTCGAACGCGGGGTTGACGACTTCATTTCCAAATCGCCCGACAGCACCCAGCTGCTGGCACGTGTAACTGCCGCTGGCCGCATCTCCCAGCTGCAGACACACCTGATCGAGGCCAACCGTCGGTTAGCGGAGCTGAACCGGCAGCTGGAGGAGCATCACTGTTTCGACGCCGTCACCGGCCTTGGCAACCGTAGCTATCTGGAACGCCAGCTCGACAACACTTTCCGCCATCTGGAAGCCCGCGGTGGCGGCGCCGTGCTGCTGCTCATTCGGCTCGGCGATCTCGACGCTATCCGCAGCAGCCACGGCGAAAAGGTGGTCGATGAAATTCGCCAAGCTAGCGCCATCCGGCTGCAGCAATCGGTGCGGCCACTGGACTGCGTGTGCCGTATCGACAACGACGAGTATGCGGTGCTGATGCGATTCCCGACCAACGCCCCCTGCCGTCCTGGTTCCCTGCGCCGCATCCATCAGGTGCTGAACCTGCGCGCCTTCAAGACCAGCGCCGGCTTCCTTAGCGCCAGTGCGGCGCTTTGCATGTGCAATATCAATCCCGCCGGCGCTCGGATCACTCCGAGCGAGATCGTGGAGCACATCCGCAGCCATCTGGATGAGGCGAGCAAGCTGGGACGGGTGCTGGAGATCGCCTGGCCCAAACCTGTTGAATTCGATTGATACCCTTTTCGTTTCAATCACTTGACAAGGCCTGCAGGAAACCCTGTAGGCCTTCGTGCGGTCAGATGTCGATGTTGACCGCGCTCAGCGCGTGCTTCTCGATGAACTCCCGCCTGGGTTCGACCTGATCCCCCATCAGGGTCGTGAAGATTTCGTCTGAAGCCACCGCGTCCTCGATCTTGACCTGCAGCAGACGACGGGTCTCCGGATTCATGGTGGTCTCCCACAACTGCTCCGGGTTCATCTCGCCCAGGCCCTTGTAACGTTGGATGGTCAGGCCGCGGCGCGCTTCTTCCAGCAACCAGTCGATTGCCTGCCTGACGCTCTTGATCGGCTGCCGGCGGTCGCCTTTACGAACGTAGGCTCCCTCGTGCAGCAGATCGGCAATCTCTTCTGCCAGCCCCTTGATGGTCTCGTACTCGCTGGAGAGGAAGAAATCGATCGGCAGGATGGTCGGATGGATCAGGCCGTGCATCCGCTTGTTCACGGTGGCTTGTTGGAAGCTGCCGTCCGGACCGCGGTCGATTTCGATCTCGTAGCTGATGCCAGGCTCCGCTGCCCGATTCAGCTCTTCTTGTAGCGCATCGAACCAGCGCTGCTGTGCTGCGGCGTCGGTGAAGCTGTTCTCGTGCAGCGGCGCCAACCGGGTCAGTGCCTCCAACACTTGGGGATCGTAGCGGCGACGCAGCGCGTCGATCAATTCGCGCACCCGGATGAAGCGGCGCACCAGTGACTCCAGTGCTTCCCCGCTCAGTGCCGGTGCGTCTGCCGCCACGTGCAGGCCGGCGTCGGATAGCGCCAGCTGCAGCAGAAACTCCATCAGCTCGGCATCGTCCTTGACGTACTGCTCTTGTCGGCCCCGCTTGACCTTGTAGAGCGGCGGCTGAGCGATGTAGATGTGGCCTCGCTCGATCAGCTCCGGCATTTGCCGGTAGAAGAAGGTCAACAGCAGAGTGCGGATGTGCGAGCCGTCAACGTCGGCGTCGGTCATGATGATGATGCGATGGTAGCGCAGCTTGTCGATGTCGAAATCGTCCTTGCCTATGCCTGCGCCTAGCACGGTAATCAGCGTGCCGACCTCAGCTGAGGACAGCATGCGGTCAAAGCGCGCCTTCTCCACGTTGAGAATCTTGCCCTTGAGCGGCAGCACCGCTTGGGTGCGCCGGTCGCGCCCCTGCTTGGCGGAGCCGCCGGCAGAGTCGCCCTCGACCAGATAACGCTCGGAGAGAGCGGGATCGCGCTCCTGGCAGTCGGCCAGCTTGCCGGGCAGTCCGGCGACGTCGAAGGCTCCCTTGCGACGGGTCATCTCCCGTGCCCGTCGCGCGGCATCGCGTGCCCGCGCCGCCTCGCAGATCTTCTCGACAATGATCTTGGCTTCTTGCGGGTTCTCCATCAGGAAGTCGTACAAATGCTCGGCCACGACCGACTCCACCGCTGGTCGTACCTCGCTGGAGACCAGCTTCTCCTTGGTCTGGGAGGAGAATTTCGGGTCCTTCACCTTGACCGATACGACGGCGGTGAGGCCTTCCCGGACATCATCTCCCGTTGGCTGGACCTTGAGCCGCTTGGTATAGCCCTCCTGCTCCAGGTAGTTGTTGAAGGTGCGGGTCAACGCGGCACGGAAGCCGGCCATATGCGTGCCGCCATCCTTCTGGGGGATGGTGTTGGTAAAGAAAAAGCTGGTTTCCTGATAGGAATCGTTCCACTGCATGGCGACGTCGACCCCGATGCCGTCGCGCTCGGTGTTGATGTAAATCACCGACTTGTGCAGTGGCGTCTTGTTGCGGTTCAGGTGCTCGACGAAGGCCTTGATGCCGCCTTCGTAATAGAACTCGTCCTCCCGTGAGGTACGCTCGTCCTTGAGGATGATTCGGATCCCCGGATTCAGGAACGAGAGCTCGCGGAAGCGCTTGGCCAGCACTTCGTAATGGAACTCGATGTTGCTGAAGTAGGTTGGGCTTGGGTGGAAGGTGATTTGGGTGCCTGTCTCACTGGTCTCGCCGATGACCTTCAGTGGCTCCAGCGGAACACCCAGCCGGTATTCCTGCATGTGGATCTTGCCGTTCTTGCGGATCACCAGCTTCAACTTATCGGACAGGGCGTTGACGACTGATACCCCAACGCCGTGCAGTCCACCGGAGACCTTGTAAGAATTGTCGTCGAACTTGCCGCCGGCGTGCAGCACCGTCATGATGACTTCCGCTGCTGAGCGACCTTCTTCCGGGTGAATGTCGACGGGTATGCCACGACCGTTGTCGATGACGGTCACCGAGTTATCCATGTGGATGATGACCTCGATCCGGTCGCAGTAACCGGCAAGGGCCTCATCAATGGAATTGTCGGTGACCTCGAAAACCATGTGATGGAGGCCGGTGCCATCGTCAGTGTCACCGATGTACATCCCTGGACGCTTGCGGACAGCATCCAGACCTCGCAACACCTTGATGTTGCTGGAATCGTAGGCTGGCTCAACAGTCATAGGTAAACCCTTGGTGGAAGATAGTGGATTATACCACCTCCCGGTAGCGCCCATGTTCCACGTGGAACCAGCGGGCTTGCTCTCTTGCTACAGGCAGTGCCGCAGGGTCTGTGGCAGTGATAAAAACCTGAGCATCGATTCGCTGCAGCTGATCGAGCACATGTTTTCTTCTTGTCACGTCGAGTTCTGCTGGCAGATCATCGATTAGCAGGATTGTCGGATTGTCCTCATGCATGACGGCTGCCGCTGCTAGCAACATGGCGATCGCAAGCAGCTTTTGCTGTCCACGAGAAAGACGGTGCTGCGCCTCCATGCCACTGGCGCGGACGAGCAGATCGGCGCGGTGCGGTCCATAGAGGCTGTATCCCAGTTCAAGCTCCCTTTCGCGCCCTTCCGTGTAGGCCTGCTCCAGGCTCTTGCTTTGCGGCCAGCCGCGACGGTATTCGAAGTCAATGGATTCATCCGGTAACCAGTCGGCCAGTAGGGGTTCGGCTGTTTTCTTCAACAGGGCTATGAAATCCTCCCTGTAGCGGGTCAGCGCGGCAGCCTGCAGGGCAAGCTCCGGTTCCCATGACTTGCTGAGCCTCGCATCCTTGCTGCGCAGTGCAAGGTTGCGTTGCCGCAAGGCGCGGTCATAGCGGCGCCAGCTGTCATAGTAAGATTGTTCCACGTGGAACAATCCCCAGTCGAGAAAGCTGCGCCGCACCTGCGGGCCATCGAGCAGGATGCGCTGGCTCTCAGCGTTAACCACTTGCACCGGGAGAAAGCGGGCCAAGCTCGACAGAGTCCGTACATCTTCGCCGTTTATGCGGACCTGGGTGCCATTTGCGCTCCAGCGGACGGCAAGGCGAACCTGTGACTCGGCCAGACTGGCACGCACCAGCAAGGCGTCGGATCCGTGCCTCACCAGCTGTTGCGGCCGTGTTGTGCGAAAGGAACGCACCCGAGCTAGGAAGTGAATAGCCTCGAGCAAACTCGTCTTGCCCGAGGCATTGGGCCCGGTAATAAAGTTGACGCCGGGGCCAGGGCGAAGTTCCACCATGGCCAGGTTACGAAAGTTTTCAATGACCAGCTCAGCGATGCGCATGCGGCAGCCATGAAGCCTGGACAGCAACAATGCAAGCGAAAGATTGCCAGCTGCCGGGAAGCTGATGTACGGCGTACGCCAGAAGCCAATGAAGACTAGGCTGGCGATGGAGCATCGACCAATACCGACGGCAGGGGCTGCCCCATCACCAGCGACCAGCGCAAGCAACCGGCAAGATCGAGAGATCTAGCACGCAAGGAGCGAGCGGAACTAGAGCCGCATGGGCATGACGACATACTTGCTAACCGTATTGTTGTGACCGCTGATTAGGCAGCTGCTGTTGGCATCGGTGAATGCCATTTCGACCTGCTCTTCATCGATGGCGCTGATGGCGTCGACCAGATAACTGGCGTTGAAGCCGATCTCCAGGTGATCGCCGGAGAATTCGACAGCGATTTCCTCTTCTGCCTCTTCCTGCTCAGGGTTGTTAGAGACGATGCGCAGCTCGTGGCTGGAGATGTCGAACCGTACCCCCCGGTATTTCTCGTTAGAGAGGATGGAGACTCGCACCAGCGCCTGCCGTAGGTTCTCGCGGTCGACGAGCATGACCTTGTCGGCGTGGGTTGGAATGACGCGCTGGTAATCAGGAAACCGGCCGTCGATCAGTTTAGAGGTGAACTTGATGTCCGGCAGCGAAATCCTGATGTGGTTGCTGCCGAGCTCGACCTGCACCTCATCCTCGGCATCGGACAGCAGTCTTAGCAGCTCTTGTACGCCCTTACGTGGCACGATGACCTGCCGCTGGCCTTCCATACCGGCAGCAATCTGGGTTTCGGATAGAGCCAGTCGATGGCCGTCGGTGGCGACGGCGCGTACCGTATTGCCATCAAGCTCCAGTAGCAGTCCGTTCAGGTAGTAACGGACATCCTGCAGCGCCATAGAGAAGTGGGTCCGCTCGATTAGGGCCAGCAGCTGGTGTTGCGGCAGGGCGAGGGTTTGCCCATCGTCGATGACGTCAACCAGGGGAAAGTCATTGGCTGGCAGCGTGGCCAAGGTAAAGCGGCTGCGCGCGGCAACAATGTGCGCTTTGTCTTCTTCCACCGCGATCCGGATGCGCACTGCTGTCGGCAGGTTGCGCACGATGTCCATGAGCTTGCGGGCAGGCAAGGTGATGCGACCGGGCTCCTCGATGCTGGCTTCACAGCGCGCGGCAAGTTCGACTTCGAGGTCAGTGGCTGTTAAAGACAGGGTGTTGCCTTCGGCAACTACCAGCACATTGGAAAGCACAGGCAGGGTCTGGCGACGCTCGACGACGCCGATGACGGCCTGCAGTGGCTTTAGAAACTCTTCCCGGTCGATTTCGAACTTCATGCCCAGGCTCCGTTGATATCAATAGTAATTCTTTATCTTCTTCTTGAAGATTATTGGATATATAAGCTTGGTCGAGATCTGTGGATAACTCTATATTTTCCTTACTTGACAATGGCTTGTCGCAATGATGAAGCTTGGATAAGCCGCCCTGTCGGCGTTGGATAGTTCTTGAACAATCTGTGGATAAAATTCATACACAGGCTTATCCACAGGATTACGACGGCTTCTCCACATCATGTGGTCAGGGTTCTCAACAAGTTGGTGTAATCCTCGTTGAAGCGCGGATCGGTCTCGCGCAACTCTTCGACCTTTCGGCAAGCGTGCAGCACTGTGGTATGGTCCCGACCGCCGAAGGCATCGCCGATCTCCGGCAGGCTGTGGTTAGTCAACTCCTTGGCAAGCGCCATCGCCATCTGGCGGGGCCGGGTGATCGAGCGGTTACGGCGCTTGGAGTGGAGATCGGAGACGCGAATCTTGTAGTACTCGGCGACCATCTTCTGGATGTTCTCGATGGTCACCAGCTTGTCTTGCAGCGCCAACAGGTCACGCAGGGCCTCCTTGGTGAATTCCACCGTGATCGGCTGGCCGGTGAATTGCGAGTTGGCGATCACCCGACGCAGCGCGCCCTCCAGCTCGCGAATGTTGGAGCGGATGCGTTTGGCGATAAAGAACGCCACCTCGTGCGGTAAATCGATGCCCTGGCTGGCGGCTTTGCTGATCAGGATGGCCACTCGGGTTTCCAGCTCGGGCGGCTCGATGGCCACCGTCAGACCCCAGCCGAAGCGAGATTTCAAACGCTCTTCCAGGCCGTGGACCTCCTTGGGATAGCGGTCGCAGGTCAGAATGATCTGCTGATGCCCTTCCAGCAGGGCGTTGAAGGTATGGAAAAACTCTTCCTGCGAACGCTCCTTGCCGGCAAAGAACTGGATATCGTCGATCAGCAGTGCGTCGACCGAGCGGTAGTACTGCTTGAACTCGTTGATGGCGTTGTGCTGCAACGCCTTGACCATGTCGGCGACGAAGCGCTCCGAATGCAGATACAGCACCCGGAAGTTGGGGTCGTTGGCCAGCAGCTGGTTGCCGACGGCGTGCATCAGGTGGGTCTTACCCAGCCCCACCCCGCCGTAGAGGAACAGCGGGTTGTAGGCGTTGCCGGGGTTGGCCACCACCTGCAGGCAGGCGGCGCGGGCCAGCTGGTTGGATTTGCCCTCGACGAAGGTGTCGAAGGTGTAGTTGGGATTGAGATTACTCTCCGAGGCTCGCGGTGCGCTGCGGGTTTCCGGTGTGGCCGGCTGCGCCCGCACGGCGGGCGGCCGGCGCTGGCTGCTGCCCACCTCAAGTACCAGCTTAGGGTGGGCGTCCGGCCGCAGCGCGGCAAGCAGCTGCTGAATGCGCTCGGCATAATGCTCACGAACCCAATCCAGCACGAAGCGGTTGGGCGCCAGCAAGCGCAAGCCGTCGGAGGACTCTTCAGCCTGTAACGGTCGGATCCACGTATTCAGCTGCTGCTCCGGTAGCTCGCGCTCGAGTTGTTGCAGACAGCTCTTCCAGAGGGACTCGCTCAAGAGACTTACTTCCGTCACGATCAAAGCCAGGGCGGGAGTAAAAGGATATAACGCCGACCAGGTCTTAGCCACCGAGCGCCGCAGAGCGGAACGCAGTAATATTGACATCTGACCGGTATCGAGGGTAAATTCGCCGGCTCGGTTTTCGCCGCTCTAGCAATCAACCGGACAGTGCCATGAAGAGAACTTTCCAACCGAGCATCGTGCGTCGCAAGCGCACTCACGGTTTCCGTGCCCGTATGGCGACCAAGGCGGGTCGGCAGGTTCTGGCCCGGCGCCGCGCCAAGGGTCGTGTGCGGCTCTGCCCGTGAGTCGCCGGCCTCCGGCGCAACGCGCGATAGACGGTTCCCCCGCGCCGCTCGACTGACCGAAAGCCCCCAGTTCCTGCGGGTATTTGAGCAGGCTAGGCGGCGCGGCGACCGCTTTTTTACCGTTCTTGCAACACCCAACGATGTAGGCATGGCGCGCCTGGGCATGGCCGTGTCGCGTCGGCAGCTGCCGCGAGCTGTAGACCGCAGCCGCATACGCAGAATCATCCGAGAGAGCTTTCGCCAGCACCGGCAAGACCTGGGGGCCTACGACATCGTCGTGCTTGCCCGCAGCGAGGCTGCCCGGGTCGACAACGCGCAGCTCTTTGCGGCCCTGGAACGACACTGGCACCGTCTGGCTCGGACATGAACCGGATACTGATCGGCTTGATTCGCTGCTACCAGTGGACGATCAGTCCGCTTCTCGGTCCCTGTTGTCGTTTCTACCCCAGCTGCTCGCAATACGCGATCGAAGCCGTACGGCTTCACGGCAGCCTGCGCGGAAGCTATCTTGCCCTGCGGCGCCTGCTGCGCTGCCACCCTTGGCATCCCGGCGGCGTCGATCCAGTACCTGAACCCCGATCCGCGGACGAACCATAAATGGAATACCAGCGCCTATTTCTTTATACGGCTCTTGGCGGCCTTTTGCTGTTGCTGTGGATGACCTGGCAGCAGGACTATCATCGTCCGCCAGAAGTGGCGCAGGCGCCCGGCGTCCAGCAGAGTCGGCCGCTCGCCCAGCCCGTCGCGCCCGACGTGCCGGCCGAGACCGAGGCCGGCGGCGAGGCACGGCTGATCCGGGTCGAGACCGACCTTATGACGGCCGAGATCAGCACCGTCGGCGGCGATGTCCGCAGCGGTCGTCTGCATCGCTACGGCATCTCCATCGACGATCCCACCCCGATCGCCTTGCTGCAAAGCGACGGCACTCGCTTCTATATTGCGCAATCGGGCCTGGAGGCGCAGGACGCCGCCGCGCCCGGGGTACAGGCAGTGTTCCGTGCCGAGCAGGACAGCTACCAGTTGCCCGAGGGCGCCGATCAGCTGACCGTGACCCTGAATTGGGTCGACGAGTCCGGGATCGCGGTGGAGAAGCGCTACACTTTCCACCGCGACAGCTATGTCATCGATCTGGAGCAGCGGGTCCACAACCACAGCGTCCAGCCCTGGCAGGGCTTCCAGTACGTACAGCTGCGCCGTACCAAGCCGGAGGAGAAGCGCAGTTTCATGTTTGGCGCCCACAGCTACACTGGCGGCGTGGTGCATGGGCCTGACTGGCGCTACAAGAAAATCTCTTTCGACGAGATGGCCAACCGGACCCTCAAGGGCGAGCCGCAGCGCGATCTGCAGGGCGGCTGGCTGGCCATGCTGCAGCACTATTTCGTCTCGGCCTGGGTGCCGCCCCAGGACGCGACCTACCGCTACTACGCCCGCGCGGTGGATGGCCAATACATACTGGGCGCCTCTTCGCCCTGGCAGCTGGCCCAGCCTGGCGAGAGTGTGGTCTTCACCGGCAAGCTGTACACCGGTCCCAAGGACCAGGCGAGGCTGGCGGCGGTGGCGCCAGACCTGGAGCTGACCGTCGACTACGGCAAGCTGTCCATCATCTCCAAGCCACTGTTCTGGCTGCTGAGCAAGATCAACGCCTTAGTCGGTAACTGGGGCTGGGCCATCGTGCTGCTGACCTTGCTGATCAAGGTCGTCTTCTACAAGCTGTCCGAGGCCAGCTATCGCTCTATGGCACGGATGCGCAAGGTGCAGCCGCAGATGCAAGCGCTCAGGGAGCGCTACGGGGACGACCGGCAGCGTCTCAATCAGGAGCTGATGGAGCTCTACAAGCGAGAGAAGATCAATCCGCTTGGCGGCTGCCTGCCGATCCTCATCCAAATCCCCGTCTTCATCGCTCTCTACTGGGTGCTACTGGAGAGCGTGGAGCTGCGCCATGCGGACTGGATCCTGTGGTACCGGGACCTGTCATCGCCGGATCCCTACTTCGTGCTGCCCATCCTGATGGGCGCCTCCATGCTGCTGCAGCAGCGCCTCAACCCGGCGCCGTTGGATCCCATACAGCAGCGAGTGATGACGATACTACCCATCGTCTTCACCGTATTCTTCGTGTTCTTCCCGGCTGGCCTGGTGCTGTACTGGGTGACCAACAACGTCCTTTCCATTGGCCAGCAATGGCTGATCACCAGCCGCATCGAGCGGAGCGAAAAGGCCAAGGCCTGAGGGAGTGCCAATGACGGGGTGGGACGACACCATCTGCGCCGTCGCCACCCCGCCAGGCCAGGGCGGGGTCGGCATCGTCCGGGCCTCGGGGCCAGCGGCCGGGCGAATCGCCCGCGCCTTGCTGGGGGCCGAACCCAAGCCACGCCATGCCCACTTCGCCCGTTTTCGCGCCGCCGACGGCGAGCTGCTGGACGAAGGGCTGTTGCTGTTCTTCCCTGGCCCAGCTTCCTTCACCGGCGAGGACGTGGTGGAGCTGCACGGCCACGGCGGACCGGTGGTACTGGACCGGCTGCTGCGACGAGTGATGGAGCTGGGCGCCCGCCTGGCCCGGCCCGGCGAGTTTTCCGAGCGTGCCTTTCACAACGGCAAGCTGGATCTGGCCCAGGCCGAGGCTGTAGCCGATCTCATCGCTGCAAGCACGGAGGCCAGTGCCCGCGCCGCCCTGCGCTCGCTGCAGGGAGAGTTCTCCCAGGCCGTGCGCCAAGTGGCAGACGCCCTGATCGAGCTGCGGGTCTACGTCGAGTCCGCCCTCGATTTCCCCGAGGAGGAAATCGACTTCCTCACCGACGGCGAGGTGGCTTCCCGCCTGCAGCGGATCAGTGACCGGCTGCAGCAGGTGCTGGCCAGCGCCCGCCACGGCCAGATTCTGCGCGACGGCATGACGGTGGTCATCGCCGGCCTGCCCAATGCCGGCAAATCTAGCCTGCTGAATCGCTTGGCCGGCTACGAGGCGGCCATCGTCACCGACATTGCCGGAACCACCCGCGACGTGCTGCGGGAAGCCATCCATATCGACGGCATGCCGCTGCACGTGATCGACACCGCCGGCCTGCGCAACAGCGCCGATCCGGTGGAGCAGGAAGGCATTCGCCGCGCCTGGCAAGCCATCGAGAAGGCGGACCGCATCCTGCTGGTGGTGGATGACCGCAGCGGCGTCACCGAGGCCGAGCGCGCCATCCTGGCGCGCCTGCCGCAAGGCTGTGCAGTGACGGTGGTGCGCAACAAGATCGACCTCAGCGGCGCGGCGCCTGCCATCGTCGACGGCGAGCTGGGTCCGGAGGTGCGCCTGTCGGCGCTCACCGGCGAGGGCATCAGGCTGCTGCGCGAGCACCTCAAGGCCAGCGTGGGCTTTTCCGGTGACGGTAGTGGCTTTCTCGCTCGCCGCCGGCACATCGACGCGCTGGAGCGGGCCGCGGAGCATCTGGCCCAGGGTCAGCGGCAGCTGCAGGAGCACCGCGCTGGCGAGCTGCTGGCGGAAGACTTGCGCCAGGCCATGGAAGCGCTGGGCGAAATCACCGGCGAGTTCACCAGCGACGACCTGCTGGGTCGGATCTTCTCCACCTTCTGCATCGGCAAGTGATGCGCCGGCGCCAAGCTTCCAGTCTGTCGCTGCGCCTCGCTCCCGCGGCGGATCACCCCTGGCTGGGCGGCGTGAATCCGCTTTAGCTGGCGGCCAGCGTCCCGATCTTCCTGGGCGCGATCATGCCGGACCTGGCCGCGGTCCGCTGAGAAGGCCGGTGCTGGGCGCCGTATACTTCGACAAAAAACGAGCTCCGAACGTCCATGCTCATCATCCCGTTCGACCGCCAGTTTGACTGGGGCCGTCCGCCCTGGCTGACAGAGCTAGATAAGGCCAGACGATGCGGGCGATCAGCCCGACCACGATGGTCGGCGTGAGCGCCTCCAGCAGGCTGCCGCTGACGGTCAGCACCGTGGTCATGGCCGGCAGCAGCAGGTTGGCCAGCAGGCCTGGCGCGGCCATGATCAGCCAGGATCCGCTGAGGCGAGCGAGCAGCTCCTGCAGGATGGCGAGGACGAAATAAACGGCGAACAGCTTGAACGGCAGGCTGTAGCCGTCCGTGGTCAGCGCCGCCGCCAGGCTGGGCGGGCGCAGCCTGCCTTCGGAAGTTTCAGCCAAGACCTGCAGGTTGTATTTGATGAAGAACAGCAGAAAGGGCAGGCGCAGCAGCAGGCCGTGCGGCTGCAACGGATAGAGAAAAACCGCGGGATCCGGTTCCAGAAAGGTGTGACCGCCCACTGCCTGGCGATCGGCATGGTTTATGCTCTTGTTGTCAGGGCCACTGAACCCGCTGTCGCGGCAGCGGTCTCATGCGTTGCGGGCAGTCCGCGGCGGGAGCCTTTCTGGGACGGCTTGCACCGCGGCAAGTATATTCCAGGTCTAAGCGGTTGGCTGCACTGGGATAAACGCGGACGCAGTCGCTTGTTCTGTCAGGTCTTGCGCCAGTACACTGCGCGGTTCTCCAGCTTGAGGCGGTAGTTCAGTGCATCACGTGGACCATTACGATGTCATCGTCGTCGGCGGCGGTCATGCCGGCACCGAAGCAGCTCTGGCGGCGGCTCGCATGGGCTGCCGCACCCTGTTGCTGACCCACAACATCGAGACCATCGGCCAAATGAGCTGCAACCCAGCCATCGGCGGCATCGGCAAGGGCCATCTGGTGAAGGAGATCGATGCGCTGGGCGGCCTAATGGCGCGAGCCGCCGATCGCAGCGGCATCCAGTTCCGCATTCTCAACGCCCGCAAGGGCCCGGCGGTCCGAGCCACCCGTGCCCAGGCCGATCGGGTGTTGTACAAGCAGGCGGTGCGCCGGGCAGTGGAAAACCAGCCTAATCTGCAACTGTTCCAGCAAGCGGTGGACGATCTGCTGATCGAGGGCGATCGGGTACAAGGCGTGGTGACGCAAAGTGGCTTGCGCTTCACGGCGCCGGCCGTGGTGCTCACTGTCGGCACATTTCTCGGCGGCGTAATCCATGTCGGACTGAATCGTCATCAGGGCGGTCGCGCCGGCGATCCGCCGGCCAATACCCTGGCGGCGCGGTTGCGCGAGCTGCCGCTGCGAGTGGGCCGGCTCAAGACCGGCACGCCACCGCGGCTGGACGGCCGCACCATCGATTTCAGCCGGCTACAGGAGCAGCCGGGCGACGTACCGGTGCCGGTGTTCTCCTTCATCGGCAGCCCGGATGAGCATCCGCGTCAGGTCAGCTGCTGGATCACCCATACCAACGAGCGCACCCACGACATCATCCGGGCTGGTCTGGACCGCTCGCCGATGTACACCGGTGTCATTGAGGGCGCTGGTCCGCGTTACTGCCCGTCGGTGGAAGACAAGATCGTGCGGTTCGCCGACAAGACCTCGCACCAGGTGTTTCTGGAGCCGGAGGGCCTGGATACGCACGAGGTATACCCCAACGGCATCTCTACCAGCTTGCCCTTCGACGTTCAGCTAGAGATGGTGCGCTCCATCCGCGGCCTGGAGCGGGCTCACATCACCCGCCCCGGCTACGCCATCGAATACGACTATTTCGATCCCCGCGATCTGCAGCCGACGCTGGAGAGCAAGTTCATCCAAGGGCTTTACTTCGCCGGCCAGATCAACGGCACAACCGGCTACGAGGAAGCTGCTGCCCAAGGTCTGGTGGCCGGCCTCAACGCCGCCCTGCGGGTGCAGGAGCGGGAACCCTGGTGGCCGCGGCGTGACCAGGCCTACATCGGTGTCCTGATCGACGACCTCATCACGCGCGGCGCTTCCGAGCCCTACCGCATGTTCACCAGCCGCGCCGAGTATCGCCTGCTGCTGCGGGAGGACAACGCCGACCTGCGCCTGACCCCGATCGGCCGCGCGCTGGGCCTGGTCGACGACGCCCGCTGGTGTGCCTTCGAGACCAAGCGCGAGGCCATCGAACGCGAGCAGGCCAGGTTGGAGTCAAGCTGGCTGCGTCCCGGCGACCTCAGCGAGGAGCAGGCCACGGCCGTGCTGGGTGGTCCGCTGCGGCGCGAGCAGCGGCTGATCGAGTTGCTGCGCCGGCCGGAGGTGGGCTATGCCAGCCTCATGACGCTGCCTGGCGCCGGTCCCGGTGTCGACGACACCAAGGTCGCCGAGCAGGTGGAAATCCAGGCAAAATACGCCGGCTACCTGGAGCGGCAGCAGGAGGAAGTCGCGCGGGTGCGGCGCTATGAATCGCTACCAGTGCCGCCGGATCTCGACTACGATCAAGTGGCCGGATTGTCCAGCGAAGTGCGCGAGATCTTCCAACGCCAGCGTCCGGCCACCATAGGCCAGGCGTCCCGCATTCCGGGCGTCACCCCGGCGGCCATTTCACTGCTGCTGGTGCACCTGAAACGGCGCGGCTTGCTGCGGCAGAGCGCCTGACGCGTAAAATGCCTATGATGTCGTCGTTGCGCGCCCCCCTGCAGGCGGGGCTGGCCGAGCTTAACATCGAGCAGGCGGGGCTGGCCGACCGGCTGCTTGACTACCTCGCCCTGCTGGTCAAGTGGAACCGCGCCTTCAACCTGACGGCCGTCCGTGATCCGGAGCAGATGTTGTACCGTCATCTGCTCGACAGCCTGGCTATTCTCCCCTGGGTTCAGGGGGCACGGCTGCTGGACGTCGGCAGTGGAGCCGGCCTGCCCGGCATCCCGCTGGCGCTGGCGCGGCCGCAGCTACAGGTGGTGCTACTGGACAGCAACGGCAAAAAGGCGCGGTTTCTGCGCCAGGCCAAGCTGGAGCTCGACCTCGGCAACGTCGAAGTGGCCGAGACGCGGGTGGAAGCCTATGGTGCCGAGCCGCGCTTCGACAGCATCGTCTCGCGGGCTTTCGCCAGCCTCGGCGACTTCGTGCGGTTGACCGAGCCGCTGCTGGCCCCGACCGGCCGCTGGCTGGCCATGAAGGGGCGGCTCGACGAAAATGAGCTGGCGGAAGTGCATAAGAAACGCTATCAGCTGCACTGCCATCGCCTGACGGTACCAGGACTGGATGCCTTGCGGCACCTCGTCGAAATCCGCCGCAATCCAGCCGGTTAGCATGAACAAGGCGGGGCCGTCCCGCCGGGAACGAATCGCATGAGCAAGGTCATCGCCGTCACCAATCAAAAAGGCGGGGTAGGCAAAACCACCACCTGCGTCAATCTCGCCGCGGCGCTGGTCAACCTGAGCCAGCGCGTGCTGCTGGTCGATCTCGACCCCCAGGGCAACGCCACGGTAGGCTCCGGGGTGCACAAGGGAGACTATCGCTATTCCGGCTACGAGGTGCTGATGGATCAGGTGAGCAGCCGGGAAGCCCTGGTCCACGTGGAGTCGGCCGGCTACATGCTGATACCTGCCGACGGTGACCTGACCGCGGCGGAGGTCGAGCTGCTGGAGCAGCCGGGGCGAGAGCAGCGGCTGCGGCGGCAGCTGGCGCGCATTCGCGACGATTTCGATTACATCCTCATCGACTGCCCGCCGTCGCTCAACATTCTGACTGTCAATGCCCTGGTGGCGGCCGACGGCGTGCTCATTCCCATCCAGTGCGAGTACTACGCCCTTGAGGGCCTGACCGCCCTGCTCGACACCATACGCCGCATCCAGCAGACCGTGAACAAAAACCTGCAAATTGAGGGCCTGCTGCGTACCATGTTCGACCCGCGCAATAACCTGGCCAATCAGGTTGGCGCGCAGCTGATCCAGCATTTCAACGACAAGGTCTATCGCACCATGATTCCGCGCAACGTGCGTCTCGCCGAAGCCCCCAGCCACGGCCTGCCGGCCTTGCAATACGATCGCTACTCGCGCGGCGCCATCGCCTACATGACGCTGGCGAGCGAAATCGTGCGCAAGGACCGCAAGGCGGCGCAGCTGCCGAACGCGGCGCGGGAGAACTAAGGCGATGGCGGCAAAGCGCAAGGGACTGGGACGCGGTCTGGACGCCCTGCTCGGGACCAGCCTCGAGCCGGCGAGCACGACGCAGGACGGCGAGCTGCGGCAGCTGCCGGTGGAGTTCCTGCAGCGGGGCCGCTATCAGCCTCGCACTGGCTTCGATCCGGCGGCGCTGCAGGAGCTGGCCGATTCGATCAAGGCGCAGGGCATCGTCCAGCCCATCGTGGCGCGGCCGTTAGGCGGCACCAAATACGAGATCATCGCCGGCGAGCGGCGCTGGCGCGCAGCCCAGCTGGCCGGGCTAGCGGAGGTGCCGGTCCTAGTGCGGGACGTGCCGGACGAGGCCGCGCTGGCGGTGGCGCTGATCGAGAACATCCAGCGCGAGGACCTCAACCCGCTGGAAGAGGCTACGGCCTTGAAGCGACTGATCGACGAGTTCGGCCTCACCCATCAGGAAGTCGCCGAGGCGGTAGGCCGCTCGCGGGCCAGCGTCAGCAATCTGCTGCGGTTGCTCGATTTGCACCCGGAGGTCAAGGACGCCATCGCCCGCGGTGAGTTGGAAATGGGCCACGCCCGCGCCCTGGCCGGGCTGCCGGAAGCCAAGCAGCCGGCGGCCGCCGCCCAAGTGCTCGCGCGCGGCATGACCGTGCGCCAGACTGAAGCGCTGGTCAGGCGGTTGCAGCAGGGCGAGCCGGCCGATGCGAGCGCAAAGCGGCTCGATCCGGACATCCGCCGCTTGCAGGAGGACCTGTCGGAGCGCCTGGGCGCGGCGGTTCGCATCCAGCACGGCCGCAACGGCAGCGGCAAGCTGGTGATACAGTATTCCAGCCTGGACGAGCTCGATGGCATTCTGGCGCGGCTGGGCTAGGCGGGACGGGCGTGGCTGCCCGATTCTGTGCGGCAGATCGCGTTCGGACATCGAATTTGCCGCCAAACGTTGCGCTAAGCCCGCGTTCTTCCTATACTCCGGCCCGCTTCCTTTAAGAGGGTCGGCGGAGGGTGGCAATTGCCTGTCGGGTTGATCGGACGGCTCATCCTCCTGCAGCTCATGATTGGAATCGGCGGCGGAGTCGTTTGGCTTCTGCTGCGCGGGCCGGACTGGGCAATCGCGGCACTGACCGGCGGCGGAATCAGCATCTTTCTGACGCTGTTCGTCGCTCTGCGCTTCTTCCTGCGAACCAGGAATGCGCCTCCAAGGAAGGTGACCGGCGTTCTGTACCAGACCGAAGCCCTGAAGTTCCTGCTGGCGGTCGTGTTGCTGGGCAGCGCGACCTACCATTACGGAGCAAGTGCCGCTGCCCTGGTCACGACCTTCGCAGCGACGCTGGCCGCGTACTGGATCATATTGCTCTGGTCGCATCGATAACTCAAAGCGCTAGGGGTTGAGACATGGCAAGTGGGTCGCAAAGCGCAAGTGAAATCGTCCAGCATCACCTGCAGCACCTGACACTGACGTTCGGCGACGGCGGCTTCTGGACCCTCCATCTCGACACCCTGCTGTTTTCCTGGCTGACCGGCCTCGCCTTCCTCGGCATCTTCTACGCCGCCGCGCGCAAGGCCACCTCGGGTGTGCCGGGCATGCTGCAGAACATCGTCGAGGTCTTCGTCGAATTCGCGGACCGCTCGGTGGCCGACGCCTTCTCCGGCAAGCGGGATTTCATGGGGCCGCTGGCGCTGACCATCTTCATTTGGGTGCTGTTCTGGAACCTGCTCGACCTGCTTCCGGTCGACTGGCTGCCCACCCTGGCGGCGGCAATGGGCATTGAGTACTTCCGCATCGTGCCCTCGGCCGACCTGAACGCGACCTTCGGCTTGTCGATCAGCGTGCTGCTCCTGATCATCTTCTACGGTATCAAGGGCAAGGGCGCAGGCGGCTATGCGCGCGAGTGGCTAACCCATCCCTTCGGCTCGCACTGGGCGCTGATCCCGGCCAACATCCTGATGAACCTGGTCGAGCTGATCGCCAAGCCCGTCTCGCTCGGCATGCGACTTTTCGGCAACCTCTACGCAGCGGAGATCATCTTCATTCTGATCGCGCTGCTGCCGTGGTGGGTCCAGTGGATCCCCGGCACTGCCTGGGCCATTTTCCATATTCTCGTCATTCCGCTGCAGGCGTTCCTGTTCATGACGTTGACCATCGTCTACATCAGCCTGGCGTACGAGAAGCACTGAGCTTTTTTCAAACCAACGCAACTTGTCTTAGGAGGCATCATGGAGTTCATCGCTCAGGTACAGGCCAACACTGCCATCGCGATCGGCCTGATTTTCGCCGCCGCCGCTCTGGGCACTGGCATCGGTTTTGCTCTGCTGGGCGGCAAGTTCCTGGAGTCTGCCGCGCGTCAGCCGGAAATGGCCGGTACGCTGCAGGTGCGCCTGTTCATCATCGCCGGTCTTCTGGACGCTCTGTCCATCATTGGTGTTGCGTTCGCGGCCCTGCTGATGTTTGCCAACCCGCTGCTGGGCGCTCTGCAATAAGCCATTCGGTCTAACGCAAACGCACCACGAGGGGAGGCTCTAGCGTGGCAATCAACCTCACCCTGATCGGACAGGGCATCACGTTCTTCGTGTTCGTCCTGTTCACGATGAAATTCGTCTGGCCGCACGTCAACAGGGCCTTGGCGGAGCGCCAGCGCAAGATTGCGGAGGGCCTCTCCGCTGCCGAGCGGAGCTCCCGCGAGCTGGAGTTGGCGAAGAAGCAGGCCGAGGAAGAGTTGCGCAAGGCGCGGCTGCAGGCATCGGAAATCATTGAGCAGGCCAACAAGACCAGTGCCGACCTGATCGAGCGGGCCAAGCTCGATGCCCGAGCCAAGGCAGAGCGTGAGCGAGCCGCCGTCCTGGCTCAGCTCGAGCAGGAAATCAACAAGGCGCGCAGCGAGCTGCGCAAGGAAGTGGTTGCACTGGCGTTGGCTGGCGCGGCCAAGATCCTGGAGCGCGAGGTGGACGCCAAGGCTCACCAGGAGATGCTCGAACGCCTCGCGGCGCAACTCTAAGCAGACGATAGGCGGATGATAGATGGCGGAGCGTAGCACCATCGCGCGACCTTATGCGCAGGCAATCTTCCAATTGGCGGAGGCCAGCGGCGATTTCAGCCGCTGGTCGGAAGCGCTGCAAGTGCTGTCCCTGGCAGCCCGTGATCCGAACTTGCGCCCCCTGCTCAACAGTCCCCGGATCAGCCGGCAGCAGCTGGCCGATCTGCTGATCGAGGTGGCGGGCGAGCGACTGGATCAGCTGGGACGGAACTTCGTGCGCGTGCTGGCCGAAGGGCGACGGCTTGCGTTGCTGCCGGATATCGCGGCCCTCTACGAGGAGCTGCGGGCCCGCGCCGAAGGAACTATCGACGCCCGCCTGATTACGGCACAGCCGGTGGATGCCACCGCCTGCGAGAAGATCGCGGCGGCGCTCTCGAAGCGTCTTAACCGGAAGGTCAACCTCACGACGGAAACCGATCCCAGTCTGCTGGGCGGCGCCGTGGTCCGGGCAGGGGATTTGGTCATTGACGGTTCGGTCCGCGGGCGCCTGGAACGCATGGCCGCGACCCTGAACCGCTAAGAGGACGAAGTAATGCAGCTCAATCCTTCCGAAATCAGTGAGATCATCCGGCAGCGCATCGAGAACTTCGAAGGCGTCGCCGAAGCCAGAACCGAAGGTACCATCGTCTCCGTGACGGACGGCATCGTCCGCATTCACGGCCTGCGCGATGCCATGTCCTTCGAGATGCTGGAATTCCCCAACAACACCTACGGGCTGGCGTTGAACCTGGAACGTGATTCGGTCGGCGCCGTGATCCTGGGTGATTATCTGCACCTCAAGGAAGGCGATACTGTCAAATGCACCGGCCGCGTGCTGGAAGTGCCAGTCGGGGAATCCCTGCTCGGCCGCGTGGTCGACGCCCTCGGCAATCCCATCGATGGCAAGGGCCCGATCAATGCCGAGGGGACCTCGGCGGTGGAGAAGGTCGCGCCAGGCGTAATCTATCGCCAGTCGGTGTCGCAGCCGGTGCAGACCGGTCTCAAGGCCATCGACTCCATGGTGCCGATCGGCCGCGGCCAGCGCGAGCTGATCATCGGCGACCGTCAGACCGGCAAGACCGCGGTGGCTATCGACACCATCATCAACCAGCGCGGCACCGGCATCAAATGCATCTACGTGGCGATCGGGCAGAAGGCGTCTTCGGTCGCCAACGTGGTGCGCAAGCTGGAAGAGCACGGCGCGATGGAGCACACCATCGTGGTGGCCGCGACCGCCTCGGATTCGGCTGCGCTGCAGTTCATCGCCCCCTACGCCGGCTGTGCCATGGGCGAGTACTTCCGCGACAAGGGCGAAGACGCGCTGATCATCTACGACGACCTAACCAAGCAGGCCTGGGCCTACCGCCAAGTTTCCCTGCTGCTGCGCCGTCCGCCGGGCCGTGAAGCCTATCCGGGCGACATCTTCTACCTACACTCGCGGCTGCTGGAGCGCGCTGCGCGCGTCAACGCGACCTACGTGGAGAAGGTCACCAACGGCGCTGTGAAGGGCAAAACCGGCTCGCTGACCGCCCTGCCCATCATCGAAACTCAGGCCGGCGACGTCTCCGCCTTCGTGCCGACCAACGTGATTTCCATCACTGACGGCCAGATCTTCCTGGAGACGGACTTGTTCAACGCCGGCATCCGGCCTGCTATCAACGCCGGCCTGTCGGTGTCGCGCGTCGGTGGCGCGGCCCAGACCACCATCATCAAGAAGCTCGGCGGTGGTGTCCGGCTTGCGCTGGCACAGTACCGCGAGCTGGCCGCTTTCGCCCAGTTTGCCTCCGACCTGGACGAAGCCACCCGGCGCCAGCTCGAGCGCGGGCAGCGCGTCACCGAGCTGATGAAGCAGAAGCAGTATTCCCCACTGACGGTGGCCGACATGGCGGTGTCGCTGTACGCCGTCAACGAGGGTTACCTGGACGACGTGCCGCTGGAGAAGATAGGCGCCTTCGAAGCCGGCCTGCATGCCATGTTCCGCGCCCAGTTCGGCGAGCTGCGGGATCGGATCAACGCGACCGGTGACTACAACGACGAGATTGCTGCTGGCCTGAAGCAGGTGGTCGAGGCTTTCAAGTCGACCGGTAACTGGTAGACCTGAGCGAGGGAATACCGATGGCCGGTGCAAAAGAGATACGAGCGCAGATCCGAAGCATCCAAAGCACGCAGAAGATCACCCGGGCGATGGAGATGGTCGCCGCCTCCAAGATGCGCAGCGCGCAGCAGCGGATGGTGGCGGCCCGCCCCTACGCCGAGAAGATCCGCCAGGTGATCGGTCACCTGGCGCATGCCAACCCTGAATACCAGCACCCCTTCATGCAGGAGCGGGAGCTGAAACGGGCGGGCTTTATCATCGTCTCGTCCGATCGCGGCCTGTGCGGAGGCTTGAACACCAACCTGTTCCGCAATGTCCTGGCCGAAATGAAGCGGCTGCAGGAACAGGGCGTCGAGCTGGATCTGTGCCTGATCGGCAACAAGGCAATCCAGTTCTTCCGCCGTTACGGCGGCACCGTGGTGGCGCAAACCTCCAACCTCGGCGATGCGCCGCAGCTGACCGATCTCATCGGCACCGTCAAGGTGATGCTGGATGCCTATCGGGAAGGTCGCATCGACCGGCTGGTGCTCTGCTACAACAATTTCGTCAACACCATGACCCAGCGGCCGGTCCTGGAGATCATTCTGCCGCTGCCGGCCAACGGCAAGGTCGAGCAGACCCACCAGTGGGACTACCTGTACGAGCCGGACCCGGCGTCGGTGCTGGAGCTGCTGCTCGGTCGCTACGTGGAATCGCTGGTCTACCAGTCGGTGGTCGAGAACATCGCGAGCGAACAGGCTGCGCGCATGGTCGCCATGAAGGCGGCGTCCGATAACGCCGGTACTCTCATCGACGAGCTGCAGCTGGCCTTTAACAAGGCCCGACAGGCGGCGATCACCAAGGAGCTGGCGGAAATCGTCGGCGGCGCCGAAGCAGTCTAGGCAGGCCGGATCAACAGAATTCGCAAAGAGGATTTGGCAATGAGTTCAGGCAACATCGTGCAGATCATCGGCGCCGTGGTGGACGTCGAGTTCCCCCGTGATGCGGTCCCCAACGTCTACGACGCGCTGGTGGTGGAAGACGTCAACCTCACCCTCGAGGTGCAGCAGCAGATCGGCGACGGAGTGGTCCGTACCATCGCCATGGGCAGCACCGACGGTCTGCGCCGCGGCCTGTCGGTGCGCAACACCGGCAAGGGCATCGAAGTGCCGGTGGGCAAGGCCACGCTGGGCCGCATCATGGACGTGCTCGGCAACCCCATCGACGAGGCTGGCCCGATCGAGGCCGAGGAGCGCTGGGTCATTCACCGCAAGGCGCCGTCCTTCGAGGAGCAGGCGGCTTCCAACGAGTTGCTGGAAACCGGTATCAAGGTCATCGACCTGATCTGCCCCTTCGCCAAGGGCGGCAAGATCGGCCTGTTCGGTGGCGCGGGCGTCGGCAAGACCGTCAACATGATGGAGCTGATTCGCAACATCGCCATCGAGCACAGCGGTTTTTCGGTATTCGCCGGCGTGGGCGAGCGCACCCGTGAGGGTAACGACTTCTACCATGAGATGAAGGAGTCCAACGTCCTCGACAAGGTGGCGCTGGTCTACGGCCAGATGAACGAGCCCCCCGGCAACCGCCTTCGTGTTGCCCTGACCGGCCTGACCATGGCGGAGTACTTCCGCGACGAAGGCCGTGACGTGCTTCTGTTCATCGACAACATCTATCGCTATACCCTGGCCGGCACGGAAGTGTCCGCGCTGCTCGGCCGCATGCCCTCGGCGGTGGGTTACCAGCCGACTCTGGCGGAAGAAATGGGCGTGCTGCAGGAGCGCATCACCTCCACCAAGACCGGCTCGATCACCTCCATCCAGGCGGTCTACGTGCCGGCGGACGACCTCACCGACCCCTCCCCGGCGACCACCTTCGCGCACCTGGACGCCACCGTGGTGCTGTCGCGCCAGATCGCCGAGCTGGGCATTTATCCGGCGGTGGACCCGCTCGATTCGACCTCTCGCCAGCTCGATCCGCAAATCGTCGGCGAGGAGCACTACGAGGTGGCGCGGCGGGTGCAGGGCACGCTGCAGCGCTACAAGGAGCTGCGCGATATCATCGCCATCCTGGGCATGGACGAGCTGTCCGAGGAGGACAAGCTGATCGTCGCCCGGGCGCGTAAGATCCAGCGCTTCCTGTCGCAGCCGTTTTTCGTGGCCGAGGTGTTCACCGGTCAGCCGGGCAAGTTTGTGCCGCTCAAGGAGACCATCCGCGGCTTCAAGGGCATCATTGAAGGCGAATACGATCACCTGCCGGAGCAGGCGTTCTACATGGTCGGCACCATCGACGAAGCCATCGAGAAGGCCGAGAAGCTCAAGTAAGCGACGGAGGCGGGTGATATGGCCCAGACCATGCAACTGGACATCGTTAGTGCGGAGAAGTCGATCTTCTCCGGCGCCGTGGAGTTCGTATCCGCACGCGCTGTCCATGGAGATGTCGGCATTCTGCCCCGCCACGCGCCGCTATTGGTCCAGCTGCAGCCGGGCGAAGTGCGTGTCAAGATGCCGGGTGGCGAGGAGGAGTACTTCTACGTCTCCGGCGGCATCATGGAAGTTCAGCCCAACATCGTCACGGTGCTTGCCGATACCGCTGCCCGGGCCAAGGACCTGGACGAGGCCGCGGCCCTGGAGGCCAAGGCCAGGGCGGAACGTGCCCTCAAGGACCGCTCGGCTGACATCGATTACGCCAAGGCCCAGGCCGAGCTGGCAGCGGCAATGGCGCAGCTTCGCGCGATTCAAAACCTGCGCAAGAATCTGCGCTGAGGCGAAGACGGATCTTGAAAAGGATCCGTCGCAGCGCAATTACACTAGAGCCGTGTGTCAGCTCTGACCACGGCTCTTTTTCATCCTGCGATGCATAGTCAAAAATGAAACTAACGGTTGTCATACTGGCCGCGGGCCAGGGAACCCGAATGCACTCGGACCTGCCCAAGGTGCTGCATCCGCTGGGCGGGCAACCCATGCTCAGCCATGTCATCCGCACCGCCCAGGCGCTGCAGCCAGCGCAGACCATCGTCGTCCACGGTCACGGTGGGGCGCTGGTGCGCGAGCGCATGGTCGACCATGAGGTGCGTTGGGTGCTGCAGGCAGAGCAGCTGGGCACAGGGCACGCCGTCGCCCAAGCGCTGCCGGAGATTCCCGACGACCACTTGGTGCTGGTGCTCTATGGTGACGTGCCACTGACGCGTCCGGAAACGCTGCGGCCGCTGCTGGCGGTTGCCGCCGAAGGCGGACTGGCGCTACTCACCGTGGAGCTGGACGATCCCAGCGGCTACGGCCGTATCGTGCGCAATCAAAGCGGGGCGGTTGTCGGCATCGTCGAGCACAAGGATGCCAGCCCCGAGCAGCTGCGGATACGGGAGTGCAACAGCGGCCTGCTGGCCGCGCCAGCGGCGCTGCTGCGAGGCTGGCTGGGACGGCTGCGCAACGACAATGCACAAGGGGAATACTATCTCACCGACGTGATCGCCATGGCGGTGCAGGAAGGCAAGGCGGTCCAGGCCATTGCGGTATCTGATCCGATGGAGGTGGCCGGCGTCAACGATCGCTGTCAGCTGGCCGCCCTGGAGCGGGAGCTACAAGCCCGCCAGGCCCGGCGGCTGATGGAAGCCGGGCTTACCCTGGCCGACCCGGCCCGCTTCGATCTGCGAGGCGAGCTCCTCCATGGCCGCGATTGCAGCATCGATGTCAACGTGGTGCTGGAGGGCCGGGTCGTGCTGGGCGACCGGGTCAAAATCGGCCCCAACTGCGTAATCCGCAATGCCGAGATCGGCGACGACGTGGTCATCCTCCCCAATTCCGTGATCGACGATGCTCGCATCGGCCCATCCTGCCAGGTCGGTCCGTTCGCTCGCTTGCGGCCAGGCAGCGAGCTACAGGAGCGGGCCAGGGTCGGCAATTTCGTGGAGATCAAGGCGGCGCGCCTGCAGCGGGGTTCCAAGGTCAACCATCTCAGCTACATCGGCGACGCCGATGTCGGCGCCGACGTCAACATCGGCGCGGGCACCATCACCTGCAACTACGATGGCGCCAATAAGCACCGTACTGTCATCGGCGATGGTGCCTTCATTGGCTCGGGCACCAATCTGGTGGCGCCGATCACGGTCGGTCCCGGCGCGACCATCGGGGCCGGCACCACCCTGACGCGGGATGCCCCGGCCGACAAGCTTACCTTGGCGAGAGCGCGGCAAAAGACCGTCGAGGGATGGCGAAGGCCGGTAAAAAAGCAGTCTTGAGAAGAATTGACAACTCGCCACATTTTTGCAGACTTGGCGGAGCTAAGCTAGGCCGGGACCGAGCAAACGAGAGGAATTATCGATGTGCGGCATCGTCGGCGCAGTAGCGGAACGCGACGTTACCCCCATCCTTTTGGAGGGATTGCAGCGGCTGGAATACCGCGGCTACGACTCGGCCGGTCTGGTCGTGCTGAACCAGGATGGGGAGCTGCAGCGAGTGCGCACCACCGGCAAGGTGGCCCGACTGCGCGAGGCGATTGCTGAGAACCCGGTCAGCGGCAGCTGCGGCCTGGCCCACACCCGCTGGGCCACGCATGGCAGTCCCAGCGATCGCAATGCCCATCCGCATGTCTCGGCCGACGAGCTGGCCATCGTTCACAACGGCATCATCGAGAATTTCGAGCAGCTGCGGGCTCGGCAGGAAGCCTTGGGCTACGGCTTCAGCTCCGACACCGACACCGAGGTGGCTGCACACCAGATCCATTACTACTACGCCCACAGCGGCGATTTGCTGCAGGCGGTTCAGGCGGCGCTCAAAGACCTGGAAGGCGCTTACGCCTTCGGCGTGGTCTGCCGCCGCGAGCCGGGACGGCTGATCGCCGCCCGCAAAGGCAGTCCGCTGGTGATCGGCATTGGCATCGGCGAGCATTTCATCGCCTCGGACCCGGCTGCCCTGCTGCTGGTCACGCACCGCTTCATTTATCTCGAGGATGGCGATGTGGCTGACGTGCGGCGTGATTCGTTGCGCATCTACGACCGCCACGGGCAGCCGGTGGAGCGCGAGATCAAGGTTTCGCAGCTGTCGCCCGATGCGGTCGAGAAGGGCGAATACCGCCATTTCATGATCAAGGAGATTTACGAGCAGCCGCGCGCCATCGCGGCCACGCTCGAGGGCCGTATCACTGAGGACAGGGTGCTGGAAGCAGCCTTCGGTCCGCAAGCTGCCCAGCTGTTCCCGACCATCAAGCGGGTGCAAATCGTGGCCTGCGGGACCAGCTTCCATGCCGGCATGGTGGCCCGCTATTGGATGGAAGACTACGCCGGCCTCCCCTGCGACGTGGAAATCGCCAGCGAATTCCGCTACCGGCGCCACGTGGTTGGCCCCGATACGCTGTTCGTGACCATTTCCCAGTCCGGGGAAACCGCCGACACCCTGTCGGCCCTGCGGGTCGCCAAGGAGCTCGGCTATGTGGCGACGCTGACGATCTGCAACGTGCCGGACAGCTCGTTGGTGCGGGAGTCGGACATGGCCATCATCACCCGCGCCGGCCCCGAGATTGGCGTCGCTTCCACCAAGGCCTTCACCACCCAGCTGAGCGTGCTGCTGATGCTGGTCGCGGCGCTGGGCCGTCACCATCGTCTGACGCCCGAGACCGAACAGCGCCTGGTGCAGGGGCTGCGCCAGCTGCCGACCTTGATCGACCAGGCGCTGCAGCTGGAAGCGCAGATCGAGAAGCTGGCTGAGCTGTTCGCCGACCGGGAGCACACGTTGTTCCTCGGACGCGGTCCGCAGTACCCGATCGCCATGGAGGGAGCTCTCAAGCTCAAGGAGACCTCCTACATCCACGCCGAAGCGTATCCGGCTGGCGAGCTCAAGCACGGCCCGATGGCGCTGATCGACGACACCATGCCGGTGGTGGCGGTAGCGCCGTGCGATGCCCTGGTCGACAAGCTGAAATCCAATCTGCAGGAAGTGCATGCCCGCGGCGGCCTGCTGGTGGTGTTCGCCGATGGCGAGATCGGCCTGGAAAGCAGCCAGGGCTTCCAGGTGCTGCGGATGCCGCCTGTAGATGACGTGGTGGCACCCATCCTCTACACCGTGCCGCTGCAGCTACTGGCTTATCATGTGGCGGTGCTCAAGGGTACCGATGTGGACCAGCCGCGCAATCTCGCCAAGGCGGTGACCGTGGAATGAACCGTTCGGCTTGAGCCTGGACGGACGGGGTCATATGTCCCAAAGGACGGCGCAGGCCGTATTGGCGGCCGTGCGTTCGTCTCTACAACGCAGGAAGCGCCGGCGGCGGGAGCGCACGGCTGCCACCGCCGCGGGCTCGAGGAGATGTGTGCATGCAGGTTCCCCCGCAGATCAGTTTCCACGGTATCGACCACTCCAGCTACAACGAAGAGTACATCCGCGAGCGCATCAGCCGGTTGGAGAAAATCCACGACAGAATCATTGCCTGCCGGGTAGTAGTGGAAAGGCCGCACCAGAACCGGCAAACCGGAAATCCCTACCGTTGCCGGGTGGAGTTGAGCCTGCCCCGCAAGCGCGAGTTGGTTGCCAGCAAGGAGGCGATGACAGAGCGGCACGTGGAGCTGCGGACGGTGATCGGACGGGCCTTCGATGCCATGGAAAGGCAGTTACGGGCGGCGACAAAGCCGCATGAGCGCAGACTGCCGCTAGGCCGGGCGCAAGAAGAGGAGCCGCTGCAAGGGACCGTGGTCCGCCTGTTCGAGGATGACGGCTATGGTTTTATCCTCAGCGAGGACGGCAGGGAGTTCTACATGCATGAGGGCGCCGTGCTCAACGGCGCCTTCGAGCGGCTGGAGATCGGCTCGGAAGTGCACTTTCTCGCCGAGGCGGGCGAACAAGGGCCGCAGGCCAGCTCGGTTCGCCTGATGTCGAGCCCGGGCTCGGCCAGCACCAGTTCGCCCGAGATTGCCGCACCTCCGCTGGACTGGGAGCAGCTGGACGACCAGGAGGACGCCCAGCTGCGCTGACCGGGGACTCAGTTGCCGGCGCCAGCGGAACTGGAGGTGGCGGTCCGCTGCGCGGCGCTGGCGGCAGCCGGCGGATCGATTTCCTGCATCTGCGCTTCGATCCACTCCTCCACCAGGCGCAGGATTTCGCTGGCGCGCTTTCCCTTGGGATCAATGGGGGGGCCGATACGCACCTGGATCGTACCCGGGCGCTTGATGAAGCTGTTGCGGCCCCAGCAGCGGCCGGCGTTATGGGCGACCGGCACCACCACGGCGCCGGTGCGCTCGGCCAACACCGCACCGCCGGGCTGATACTGGCCGCGGGTACCGGGCGGCACCCTGGTGCCCTCGGGGAAGACCACCACCCAGCGGCCTTCGGCCAGCCGTTCGGCCCCCTGGCGGCAGAGCTGGCGCAGGGCGCTGGCGGCGCTGCCGCGATCAATGGCGATAGGATTGAGCAGCGAAATGGCCCAGCCAAACAGCGGCAGCCACAGCAGCTCGCGCTTCAGCACCCAGGTCTGGGGAGTGAACCAGCGCTGCAAGGCCAGCGTTTCCCAGGCCGACTGGTGCTTGGCCATGACAATGCCGCCACCGCTGGCTGGAATGTTTTCCAGTCCTTGCACTTCAACCCGAATGCGGCATAGCCGCTCGACCACCCAGAGGTTGAAATGGGTCCAGCGGGTGATGATCCAGTAGCGCTGGCGGTACGGCAGCGGCGCCGACAGCAGCGAGACGACGGCCCAGATCATGGTGGAGCCGACATAAAGCATCATCTGCAGCAAGGAGCGGATGAACAAATCAATCTGCCGCAACCACTTCACTCGTTCTTTCCTCCCTGAAGTGGACGGGGAAGCGCTTCAGCTGGAAACGGCGGCCAGCAGCCGGTCGGCTACCGCTGCCAAGTCGGCATGGACCTCGGTTTCCGGCGGCAGCGGCTGCCGCAGGGTGCGCAGACCCTTTCCGGTCTTGACCAGCAGCGGCTTGGCGCCGACCGCCACGGCGGCTTCCAGATCGCGCAGACTGTCCCCCACCACCGGCACCCCATGCAGATCGCGACCGAGATCGCGCTCAATGCGATGCAGCAGCCCGGGGCGCGGCTTGCGGCAGTCGCAGCCGTCGTCGGGTCCATGCGGGCAATAATAAATCCCGCGCAGTCGACCGCCGACCGCGGCCAGCTGCGCCTCCATGTGGCGATGAATGGCGTGCAGGGTAGCTTCGTCGAAATAGCCGCGGGCGATCCCGGACTGATTGGTGAACACCACCACCTCGAAGCCGGCCCGGTTGAGGCGGGCAATGGCTTCCAGGCTGCCCGGAATGGGCCGCCAGTCGGCCACGCTGCGGATGTAGTGATCCGAGTCTTCGTTGATTACCCCATCCCTGTCTAGCACGACCAACAGCATGGTCAGCTTCCCGGCAGGCGCGAGATGTCGGCGATACGCAGGAACAGGTTCTCCAGGCGCTGCAGCAAGGCCAGCCGGTTGGACCGCAGCCGAGCGTCGTCGGCCATCACCATGACCTCGTCGAAGAAGTGGTCGACGGGCCCGCGCAGCTGGGCCAGGCGGGTCAGAGCTGACTCGTAGCGATGCTCGGCCAGCAGCGGCGCAACCTCGACTGCGGCTTCCTCGACAGCCTGGTGCAGCGCCCGCTCGGCAGCGTCCTGCAGCGCCTGCGGATCGACCGCGTCTGGAATGTCTGTGTCTGCCCGCCGCAGGATGTTGCGGATACGCTTGTTGGCGGCTGCCAGGGCCTCCGCCTCCGGCAGCTGCACGAAGGCGCGGCAGGCCTGCAGGCGGTGATGGAAATCCAGCGGTTGGCTGGGCCGCAGCGCCGCCACGGCGTCGTAAAGCTCGGTGGCCACCCCCTGGTCGGTGTAGTACACCCGCAGCCGCTCCAGGCAGAAGTCGAACACTTGCTCTACCCGCTTGCCAGCCTCAAGCTCGTCCGGCAGCAGCTCGGCCGCTGCTTGCAGCAGCGCCTGCAGGTCGACGTCAAGCTCCCGTTCGATCAGCGTGCGCATCATGCCTAGCGCTGCCCGCCGCAGGGCGAAGGGGTCACGGTCGCCGGTTGGCTCGCGGCCGATGGCGAAAATGCCGATCAGGGTGTCTGCGCGGTCGGCGATGGCGAGAATCTGGCCCAGGGTGCTGGCGGGAACGTCGTCACCGGCGAAGCGCGGCTGATACAGCTCGTCCAGGGCAACCGCGACTTCAGCCGGCTCGCCGTCGTGAGTGGCGTAGTAACGACCCATGATGCCCTGCAACTCCGGGAATTCGCCCACCATCTCGGTGTAGAGATCGCAGCGGCTGAGCCAGCCAGCACGCTCGGCCAGCGCCACGTCGGCGCCCAGCCGCTCGGCCAGCCAGCGGCACAAGGCGACCACTCGCTCGGTCTTGGCGTAGACGGAGCCGAGCTGCTGCTGGAAAACCACCGAGCGCTGCTGCTCGATGCGGTCGGCCAGGGGACGCTTGCGGTCTTGCTCCCAGAAGAAGGCGGCGTCGGCCAAGCGGGGCCGGATGACCCGCTCGTTGCCCTGCCGCACCAGCTCCGGCTGGCGGCTTTCGATGTTGGCGACGGCGATGAAGACGGGCAGCAACCGACCGTCGGCATCGCGCACGGGGAAGTAGCGCTGGTGGCCTTGCATGCTGGAGATGAGCGCCTCGGGCGGGACCTCGAGGAACTTCTCTTCGAAGCGGCCGGCGATGGCGACCGGCCACTCCACCAGCGCCGTCACCTCGTCCAGCAGCTCGTCGTCTAGCACGGCCTTGCCACCAGCAGCGCTGGCGGCGGCTTCCACCTGGCTGCGCACCCGCTCCCGACGCTCGGCGAAGTCGACGATGACCCGACCCTCCTCGGCCAGCCGCGCTCGGTATTCCCGTGGATTGCGCAGGGTGATGGGAGCGGGCGCATGGAAGCGATGGCCGTAGGTGCGGTTGCCGCTTTCAACGCCCAGCACCGAAGCGGGCACCACCTCCTCACCCAGAAACATCACCAGCCAGTGCACTGGGCGCACGAATTCGCTGCGGCCACTGCCCCAGCGCATGCGCTTGGGGATGGGCAGCCGGTCCAGCGCCTGCTGTACCAGCCCGGGCAGCAGTTCCGCCGCCGGTGCTCCGGGCTGCACGCCACGATGCACCAGCCAGGCGCCCTTGTCGGTTTCCAACCTCTGCAGCGCGTCAACCTCGACGCCGCACGATCTGGCGAAGCCCAGGGCGGCCTGGGTCGGTTTGCCGGCGGCATCGAAGGCGGCGCTGACAGCCGGGCCGCGGCGCTCGAACCGCTGGTCGGGCTGCCGCAACAGTAAGTCTTCCACCAGCACGGCCAGTCGGCGCGGCGTGGCGTAGGCGCTCACTTCGCCGTGGTCGAGGTGGCTGCTGGCCAGGCCGCGCACGAGCTCGTCGCGGAAACTGTGGGACAGCCGCAGCAGGGCTTTCGGCGGCAGCTCCTCGGTGCCCAGCTCGACCAGAAAATCACGCCGCTCCGTCATTGATGCGCCTCCTCGCTACGCGCCAGCAGCGGAAAGCCCAGCGCTTCCCGTCCCGCATAGTAGGCTTCGGCCACAATGCGGGCCAAGGCGCGCACCCGCAGGATGTAGCCCTGGCGCTCGGTGACGGAGATCGCCTGCCGGGCATCCAGCAGATTAAAGGTGTGTGATGCTTTCAAGACCATCTCGTAGGCCGGCAGCGGCAGCCCCAGCTCAATCAGCCGCTTGCATTCGCGCTCGCAGGTATCGAACCACTGGAACAGGCTGTCAGTGTCGGCATGCTCGAAGTTGTAGGCCGACATCTCCACTTCGTTCTGTCTGAAGACGTCGCCGTAGGTGACCGTCCCCTGGGGACCGCGGGTCCAGACCAGGTCGTAGACGCTCTCGACGCCTTGGATGTACATGGCCAGCCGCTCCAGGCCGTAGGTGATCTCGCCCATCACCGGATGGCAGTCGAGCCCACCGGCCTGCTGGAAGTAGGTGAACTGGGTGACCTCCATGCCGTTCAGCCACACTTCCCAGCCCAGTCCCCAGGCACCCAGCGTGGGGGATTCCCAGTTGTCCTCGACAAAGCGAATGTCGTGGACCAGCGGATCGAAGCCGAGCATCCGGAGCGACCCCAAATAGAGCTCCTGGAAGTCGGGCGGCGACGGCTTCATCACGACCTGGAACTGGTAGTAGTGCTGCAGGCGGTTGGGATTTTCCCCGTAGCGACCATCGGTAGGGCGGCGCGAGGGCTGCACGTAGGCCGCGTTCCAGGGCTCGGGGCCGATGGCGCGCAGGAACGTGGCCGGGTGGAAAGTTCCTGCCCCTACCTCCATATCCAGGGGTTGCAGAATAACGCAGCCTTGCTGCGCCCAATAGGTCTGTAGCGCCAGGATCAGGTCTTGGAACGTCATGGGCTGTTTGCTAGTCGCGGGCAAAACGGCCTCTCCCAAAGGCAGTGGAGCGCGTGGACGCCGGCATGGGCGAAAATCGCTGCGGCGATCTGCGGCAGCTCGCTGGATTGCAGGAACTCGCTCACCCGCCCTGACAGGGGCGGGGCGGCGCCATCAGGCTATCCGCAGGAGCTCCGAACAGCCGGCTAGTATAGCGCGGCCAAGTCCGCTATTTCACGCCGCACGTAAAGCCGTTACCATTGCCCGCTGTGCCGATGCTGGAGTGGGGCCTGGAAGGCTTGGTTTCGTTGCCGGCACGCACCATCGATCGCTTCCACCGGAGGCTGAGAAGCAATGTCTCGCAGCGCAGACGACGTCCTGACCATGATCAAGGAGCTCGATGTCAAATACATCGACTTCCGCTTTACTGACACCCGCGGCCAGCAGCAGCATCTGACCATCCCGGCCAGTCAGGCCGACCCCGAGCTGTTCGAGCAAGGCAAGATGTTCGACGGCTCCTCCATCGCCGGTTGGAAGGGAATCAACGAGTCCGACATGGTGCTGTTGCCGGATCCGACCACCGCCGTGCTCGACCCCTTCTTCGACGAGCCGACCTTGGTCCTGGTCTGCGACGTCATCGAGCCAAGCACCATGCAGGGCTACGGGCGCGACCCCCGCTCCATCGCCCGCCGCGCTGAACTCTACCTGCAGTCGACCGGCATCGCCGACGCCGCCTATTTCGGCCCCGAGAACGAGTTCTTCATTTTCGACGACGTGCGCTGGGGCACCGACATGAGCGGCAGCTTCTACAAGGTGGACTCGGAAGAAGCCTGCTGGAGTGCGTCACGGAGCTACCCGGACGGCAATATGGGGCATCGTCCCGGCATGCGCGGCGGCTATGTCCCGGTGCCGCCGGTCGATTCCCTGCACAACATCCGCACCGCCATGTGCGAGGGGTTGCGGGAGATGGGACTGACGGTGGAGGTCCACCATCACGAGGTCGCCACCGCGGGCCAATGCGAGATCGGGGTGCGCTACAACACCCTGCTGCGCAAGGCCGATGAGGTGCAAATCCTGAAATACGTGGTCCACAACGTAGCCCACGCCTACGGCAAGACGGCGACCTTCATGCCCAAGCCCATTGTCGGCGACAACGGTTCCGGCATGCACGTGCACCAGTCGTTGGCCAAGGACGGCAAGAACCTGTTCACCGGCGAGCTCTACGGCGGGCTGTCGGAAACCGCCCTCTACTACATCGGCGGCATCATCAGGCATGCCCATGCCCTCAATGCCTTCACCAACGCTTCCACTAACAGCTACAAGCGGCTGGTGCCCCATTTCGAAGCGCCGGTGCTGCTGGCTTACTCCGCCAGCAACCGCTCGGCCGCGATCCGCATCCCCTACGTGGCAGATCCCAGGGCGCGTCGCATCGAGGTGCGATTCCCGGACGGCACCGCTAACCCTTACCTGGCGTTTGCCGCCATGCTGATGGCCGGGCTCGACGGGATCCAGAACAAGATCCATCCGGGTGATGCCGCCGACAAGGATCTTTACGACCTGCCGCCGGAGGAGGAGAAGAATCTGCCCAAGGTGGCGCTTTCGCTGGAGCAGGCTCTGCAAGCGCTGGATCAGGACCGAGAGTTCCTCAAGCGCGGCGGCGTGTTCACCGACGACATGATCGATGCCTACATCGCGCTCAAGATGCAGGACGTGCAGCGGCTGCGCATGGCTACCCATCCGCTGGAGTTCGAGCTCTACTACAGTCTGTGAGCGGCTCTATTGCCGTCCGGCGCTGGCTGGCCTATATCTAGAAGCATGAACCGGAAAGCGCTTCTGCTCGCGCTGGCGTTGCTGCCGCTGCCGGCCTGGAGCCAAGTCTACAAATGGCAGGACGAAAGCGGTCGCTGGCATTACAGCGACTCGCCGCGCCCAGGCGCCGTGGAGCTCGACCTGCCGCCCATCCAGACCTATCAGGCGCCGCCAAGCGAGCGCCAGCTGCAGGCCCTGTCGCGGTCGTCGGCGGAGCAGTCGGCGCCGGAACCCGAGATCAGCTATGCGCGGGTCGAGTTCGCCGCGCCGGGCCCGGAGGCGACCATACGCAACGCCATCGGCGAGGTCGGGGTGGTGCTGGTGCTGGAGCCAGGCCTGCGCGAAGGGCACACAGTGCGCCTCTTGCTGGACGGCCAGCCGGCCGCCGAGCCGGTCGCCTCGACCGCATTTACCCTCATGAACGTCGACCGCGGCGCGCACCAGCTCAGCGCCGAAATCCTCGACGCCCGGGGCCGGGTGGTGGCCCGGGCCGGCCCGCAGGTCTTCTACATGCATCGGCCGTCGCGCCTGCACTAGTTGCTTGCGCCCGCGCGGAGCGCGACAATGCCGCGCCATGTTCCACGTCGCTCTCATCCAGCCCGAGATCCCGCCCAACACCGGCAATGTGATTCGTCTCTGCGCCAATGCCGGCGTGCGGCTGCATCTGGTGCATCCGCTCGGCTTCGTCATGGATGACAGTCGCCTGCGCCGGGCCGGCCTGGACTATCGGGAATGGGCGCGGGTGGAGGAGCATGCCGATATCCCTGCACTGCTCGCCGCCATCCGGCCCAGGCGGTTGTTCGCCCTCAGCAGCAAGGCCAGCATCGGCTACCACCAGGTCCGCTTCCAGCCGGACGACTGCTTCGTGTTCGGCCCGGAAACCCGCGGCCTCGATGCCGCCATGCTGGAAGCACTGGCGCCGACCGCCATGCTGCGCATTCCCATGGTTCCGCAGAGCCGCAGCCTCAACCTGTCGAACGCGGTCGCCGTGGTGGTGTACGAGGCCTGGCGCCAGCAGGGGTTCGCAGGGGCAGTCTAGGCGCGTTCGGCGGCAGGCGTCAGCGGTAGAACTCGGGTTTTTGCGATCGCTGCATCAACTTCTGCATGGCAGCGGTGACGCTGATCTCGTCTTGCAGGACGCGATAGACCTGTTCGCAGACGGGGATTTCGACCCCGACCCGCTGGGCCAGCGCGTAGACCTCGGCGGCGGTGCGTATCCCCTCCACAGTCTGGCCGATGTCCTGTAGCGCCTGCGCGATGCACTGGCCGCGACCAAGCGCCAGGCCGAGCCGGCGGTTGCGGGATTGGTCGTCGGTGCAGGTGAGGATGAGGTCGCCGACCCCGCTTAGCCCCATCAAGGTTTGTGGATTGGCGTTCAGCGCCGCGCCCAGGCGCATCAGCTCGGCTAGGCCGCGGGTGACCAGGGCGGCGCGAGCATTGGCGCCGGCATTGATCCCGTCCGAGATGCCAGTGGCGATGGCCAGCACGTTCTTCACCGACCCGCCCAGCTCCACCCCGATGATGTCCTGACTGGTGTAAACGCGGAAGCTTTCGCTGTGGAAGCTCTGCGCCACCGCGGTGGCGAAGTCGGCGTCCGGCGAGGCGACTACCACCGCGGTCGGTAGCCCGCGCGCCACCTCCATCGCGAAGCTGGGGCCGGAGAGCACCGCGCAGGAGCCGGCTTGCGGCAGCAGAGCCTGGGCGACCTGGTGGAGAAAGCCGCCGGAAGCCGCGTCCAGGCCCTTGGTGGCCCAGGCCAGCGGCCGCCCCGGAGCCAGCAGCGGCCGCATGCGCTCCAGCATGCCGCGAAAGGCATGGCTGGGAACTGCCACCAGCAGCTGGCGCTCGGGCTGCAGCGCCAGCTGCAGATCGCCGCTGACCTGCAGATTCTCCGGCAACGGAACGCCGGGCAGATAGCGCCGGTTCTCCCGCTGCACCGCCATTTGCGCGGCCCGTTCCGGCCGATGGTCCCACAGCAGCACGTCATGGCCGTTGCGGGCCAGGACCAGCGCCAACGCCGTGCCCCAGGAGCCGGCGCCTAGAATCGTCCAAGATGCCATGGCTCAGTGACTGTTGCTTGGGCCTGCCTGCTGCTGCTTTTGCTGCGCCGCGGCCTGCTGCAGGCGCTGAGCATAAAGGGCATCGAAGTTGACCGGCCCCAGCAGCATTTGCGGGAACCCGGCCTTGGCAACCAGGTCGGAGACCGCTTCGCGGGCGTAAGGGAATAGAATGGACGGGCAGTAGCTGCCCAGCAGCCCGTTCAGGGTGGGCGCGTCGAAACCGCTCAGTTGGAAGATGCCGCTCTGATGGACCTCGCACAAGTAGGCGGTCATCTCCTTCAGCTTGGCGGTCACGGTGACCCGCAGCACCACCTCATAGGTCTGGTTGTCGATGGCCTGGCCTTCGGTGGCGAGATCGACGCTGATCTCCGGCGCCCATTCACCCGCCTGGAAGATCTTGGGGGCGTTTGGCACCTCCATGGAGGCGTCCTTGAGGTAGATCTTGGCGATATGAAAGGTCTGGGCGCTGTTCGACTGCTGTTGGCCGCCTTGCTTGATGTCGTCTGCCATGGAGTATCCTCGAGTCACACTTACTTGCTTTCGACCGGAAAGCCGCCTTCCTGCCAGCTGGTAAGGCCGCCACGCAGCTGATAGACACGGTCAAAGCCGCGCTTTTTCAGCTGGGCCACCACGCGGCCAGTCGACATGCCGGTATTGCAGTAGACGATGATGGGCTTGTCTTGGTAGCGCTTGAGCCTGTCGAGGCTTTGCTCAAGCGCGGAGGCCGAGACATGCAGCGCGCCCGGGAGGTGGGCTTTGCGATAGTCCGCTTCCGGGCGGACATCGACGAAGACCGCGCCTTCTCTGTTGAAGAGCAAGGTCGCTGCAGAGGGATCGAGGCTGCTGGGGCCCGCCTTCAGACGCCGGATCTCGGTCACCAATAGCGTGACCGCGACGACGACTGTGGCGAGCACCAGCAGCGGGTGGTTGCCAATGAATTCTACGATTCGTTCCATACGTGCGCCGTTCCGTGTTGAGCGAACGGCGCCGCACGATTCAAGGCATCAGGGCAATGCCCGTGGGTAGCGCGGCGCCGCAAACACGTCGCGCATCATACCAATAAGATTCAGGATTCGCTTGTCCTGAACGCGATAGTAGACGCGGTTCGCATCTTTGCGGGCCGTGATGATGCCTTTCTCGCGGAGTATGGCGAGGTGCTGCGAGATGTTGCTCTGCGAGGTGCCCACCTCGGAGACGATTTCTTGGACGTTGACCTCGGAGTCCGCCAGGACGCACAGGATGTGCAGCCGAAGCGGATGAGCCAACGCCTTGAGTGCACGTGCTGCGGGCTGGATATCATCAACGATCGAGACCATTCCCTGGACCCTCTTGTTGTTGCTATGTTCCCGGCTAGCCGGGGCGCCTTCTTCCCTTCTTGGAAGACGTTCCTGTCGGCTCCGAAGAGCCGACCGTTAAGTCATTATACCTAACTTGTAATAAATTCGACGTTTGTCGATATATTTCATACTAATACGTTGCAGCCAGGGCATGAAAGCTTTCCATCTAGCGTTTTCCCTAGCGATCGTTTGCGCTTTCGCACCAGCGCTGGCTGCCTCTTCCGTTGCCGAACCGGACTTCCACAGCTCGCGGGCCAGGCTGGAGCAGGTGCGGCGGCAAATCCAACAGCTGCAGGACCAGCTGCGGCAAGAGCAAAAGCGGCAGGATCAGGCCAGCGCCCGGCTGCGGCAGGCAGACCAGGCGGTCGCTGCCGTCGCCCAGCGCCTGCATGTCCTGGAGCGGCAGCAGGCCGAGGTGGCCAGGCGGGTGGCAGCCCTGGAACAGGCGGTGGCGGAGCAGCAAGGCCGCATCGGCGAGCATCGCGAGCTGCTGGCGCGGCAGCTGCGGGCGGCCTACGTCAACAGCCAGGGCAGCTATCTGAAGGTGCTGCTCAATGCCGACTATCCCATGCGGTTGGGGCGCATGCTGGCCTACCATCGCTATCTGCAGGATGCCCGCCGCCAGCAAATGGAGGCCGCCGCCGCCGCACTGCGCGAGCTGGCCGCGCTGGAGCGGAGGCTGACGGCGGAGGCGCGCGAGCTGGAAACGTTGCGGCAGCAGACGCTTGCTAGCAAGCAGTCGCTGCAGGCGGCGCGCGCCGAGAGGGCCGAAGCGCTGGCGGCGATCGAGGCCCGGTTGGCGGCCCAGGGCAGTCAGCTGGAGCGGCTGCAAGGCGATGCCGCTGCCCTGGAGCAGCTGCTGAACCGCCTGCGCGACGCCCTGGCCGACGTGCGCGGGATCGAGCTGAGCCAGCAGCCCTTCAGCAGCCGTCGCGGTCAGCTGGATTGGCCCATCGACGGCCAGCTGCTGGCCCGCTTCGGGCAGAAGCGCGGGATTGGCGAGATGCGCTGGAACGGCGTGCTGATCGCCGGCCAGGAAGGGCAGCCGGTGCGCTCGGTGGCGCGGGGACATGTGGTGTTCGCCGACTGGCTGCGTGGCTTCGGCCTGCTGCTGATCATCGATCACGGCGACGGCTACATGACCCTCTATGGCAACAACGAGGCCATGTTCAAGGAACACGGCGATTGGGTGCAGGCGGGTGAGATCATCGCCGCGGTCGGCACCAGCGGAGTTCCACCACGCGCCGGGTTATACTTCGAGGTGCGCTCTGGGGGGAAACCGGTAAATCCGCTGCAATGGCTACGGCCGGTCAAGGGATGAGTCCTGGCTCACAACTCCGGCTATCCTCCGCCCGGGTGTCGCCCGGGGGTGACAGCGGTCACGGAACGACCTCGCCATTGATTGTTTACTGGCCCTAACAAGCGCCAGCGGGCGCTGCAACGATTATTCGCCAGGAGCAGCAAATGCGGATCAGACCTACATTCCTTGCGCTGTGCACCGGAATTTCCCTTGGTTTCTTCGGCTCGATGGCGCCCATCGTCTCGGCCGACAGCGAACCGCGGGTCCAGTTGCCGCTCGAGGAATTGCGCGCATTCAGCGAAGCCTATGCGCGCATCAAACGCGATTACGTCGACCAGGTCGATGACAAGACCCTGATCGAGAACGCCGTGCGAGGCATGCTGTCCGGGCTGGACCCGCACTCGACCTATCTGGACGTCGCCCAGTACCAGGAGCTGCAAGCTAACACCAGCGGCGAGTTCGGTGGGCTGGGCATTGAGGTCGGCATGCAGGACGGCTTCGTCAAAATCATCGCCCCCATCGACGATACGCCCGCCGCCGAGGCCGGGCTGCAGGCGGGCGACCTGATCCTGCGGCTGGACGGCCGCTCGGTGAAGGGCATGTCGCTGTCCGAGGCGGTCAAGCTGATGCGCGGCGAGCCGGGCACCAACATCGAGCTGACCATCCTGCGTGAGGGGCAAGGCGAGCCGTTCACCGTCACCCTGACGCGGGCCGTGGTGCAGGTGAAAAGCGTGCGCAGCCGGCTCATCGAGGACGGCCTGGGCTACGTGCGCATCAGCCAGTTCCAGTCCCGCACCGGCAAGGATCTGGTCGCGGCGATCAACAAGCTAAAGGAAGAAGCCGGCGGCCAGCTGTCCGGGCTGGTGCTGGATCTGCGCAACAATCCCGGCGGGGTGCTGAACGCGGCGGTCGAGGTCGCCGACGCCTTCCTGCGCGAGGGCACCATCGTCTACACCGACGGCCGCCGCAAGAGCTTGCAGAACAGCTGGAGCGCCAAGCCGGACGACGTGCTGGACGATGCGCCCATGGTGGTGCTGGTGAACTCCGGCTCGGCCTCGGCCTCGGAAATCGTAGCCGGCGCCCTGCAGGACCATCGCCGGGCCATCATCATGGGCACCACTACCTTCGGCAAGGGCTCGGTGCAGACCATCATGCCGCTGCAGGAAGGCGGCGCGGTCAAGATCACCACGGCTCGCTACTACACGCCGTCGGGGCGCTCGATCCAAGCTGAAGGCATCAAGCCGGACGTGGAGATCGGCAACTACGTCCTGGCAAAGGCCGAGGCCGCGCCGACCAGGCAGCTGCGTGAGGTCGACCTCAAGGGCCATATCAGCAACCCCCAGGGTCGCATTGAGACGCCTGCCGACGAGGCCGGTAGCAAGCGCTTCGACGCCGGCGAGGACTATGCCCTGAGCGAGGCCATCAACCTGCTGCGCGCTCTGGCCATCTACCATGACCGCGTCATGCGGCGAGGCTAGGCTTTGCTGCGACGAGGGTTGCTGCTGATCCTGCTGCTGACGCTCGGCCGGGTCGCAACGGCCGCAGCGCCGGCGGCGATCAGCATCATCATCGACGACATTGGCCCAGCCTTGCAGCCGGGCCTGCGGGCGATCGACCTTCCGGGGCCGGTCGCCTTCGCCTTTCTGCCCCATACGCCCCATAGCGTGCGCCTGGCCGAGCTGGCCGCGCAGCGGCAAAAGGAGGTGTTGCTGCACTTGCCCATGCAGGCAGTCCAGGACGGCCCGCTCGGCCCGGGGGCGGTAACCATGGACATGACCCGGGAGGAGTTCGCTGCCGCCGTCGACGCCGCGCTGGCGGCCATTCCCCACCGCGTCGGCGTCAACAACCACATGGGTAGCCTGCTGACTCGCCATCCCGGCCACATGACCTGGCTGATGCAGGAGCTCAAGCAGCGCGGCGGGCTGTTCTTCGTCGACAGCCGCACCAGCGCCAAGACCGTGGCCGAGCAGATGGCGCGGGAGCAAGGCGTGCCGGTGCTGCGACGGCACGTGTTTCTGGATCACAACCCCTCGCCGGAGGCCGTCGAGGCTGAATTCGACCGTCTGCTGGCGCTGGCCCGCCGCCAGGGGCTGGCGGTCGCCATCGGCCACCCTTACCCGTCCACCCTGTCGGTGCTGGAGAGGCGGTTGCCGGAGCTGCCGGCGCATGGCATCGAGCTGATTCCGCTGCGGGAGATGCTGGTCCGCCAGCAGCGGCTGGAAGAGGGCGCTCTGGACGTCCTTCCCCTGCCCTAGCCGGCCACGTTTTAGCGGCGCAGCCAGGTGGCTAGCAGCAGAATCAGGCCCAGCCCGCCCAGCAGCCAGGCCAGCGCGGACTCATCGGTGGGAAGTAGGCGCGGCAGCGAGGCCTCACCGGCCAGCAGCACGGCCGCGCTGAGCACGAGGGCGCCGCCGCCAATGGCGGTGACATGGCGCCGGTTGCCACGGCGCTCTTCCTCCTGCAGGCGCTGCAGCTCCTCGACCTGCCGCTGCAGCTGCTGGCGAACGGCGCTCAGATCGTCGAGGGCCTGATTGATGCGCGCCGGCAGCCCGGGCAGGCGCTCGCTCCAGATCGGCAGCTCTTTGCGGATGCGGCGCAGGGCCGAGGCGAAGCCGATCTGCTCGTGCATCCAGCGCTCCATGAACGGCTTGGCGGTCTTCCACAGGTCCAGCTCCGGGTACAGGTCCCGACCCAGGCCTTCGATGTTGAGTAGGGTCTTCTGCAGCAGCACCAGCTGCGGCTGGATCTCCATGTCGAAGCGCCGCCCGGTCTGGAACAGGCGCAGCAGCAGGTTGCCGAAGGAAATCTCCCGCAGCGGCCGCTCGAAGATAGGCTCGCACACGGTGCGCATAGCCGCCTCGAATTCGTTGACCCGGGTATGGGGCGGCACCCAGCCCGATTCGATGTGCAGCTCGGCTACCCGGCGGTAGTCGCGATTGAAGAAGGCGATGAAGTTCTCGGCCAGATAGCGGTGATCGGCCGGCGCCAGGGTGCCGACGATGCCGAAGTCGACCGCAATGTACTTGGGATTGGCGGGATCGCTGGCGTCGACGAAGATGTTGCCGGGGTGCATGTCGGCGTGAAAAAAGCTGTCCCGGAACACCTGGGTGAAGAAGATCTCCACGCCTCGCTCGGCCAGTACGCGCATGTCCACTCCGCGCGCCCGCAGCTGGGCGACGTCGCTGATGGGAATGCCATGGATGCGTTCCATGACCATGACGTTGCGGCGCACGTGCGGCCAGTAGACTTCCGGGATGTGCAGCAGCGGCGAGTTCTGGAAGTTGCGCTTAAGCTGGGAGGCATTGGCCGCTTCTCGCATCAAGTCCAGCTCGTCGTAAATGGTTTTTTCGAACTCGGCGACCACTTGCCGCGGCTGCAGGCGACGGGCGTCCGGAATGTAGCGCTCCACTAGCTCGGCTATGGCGTACATGAGCTGGATGTCGTCGCGGATGATCTTCTCGATGCCGGGGCGGATGACCTTGACCACGGCCCGGGTGCCGTCGAGCAGCTCCGCCGCGTGCACCTGGGCGATGGAGGCCGAGGCCAGCGGAGTTTCGTCGAAGTGAGCGAAGATGGTCTCCAGCGGCGCCCCGAGCGAGGCCTCGACGATGCGGCGGGCATCAGCTCCGGGGAAGGGGGGGACCTGATCCTGGAGGCGCGCCAGCTCGGCGGCGATGTCGGGCGGCAGGAGGTCGCGACGGGTGGAGAGGATTTGGCCGAACTTGATAAAGATCGGTCCGAGGTCTTCCAGCGCACCGCGGATGCGCTCGCCGCGGGTGCCGCTGGGCGCCTTCAGCCAGCGCCAGAACATGAACAGCTTCAGCCAGCGCACGGGCCGGAACAGCGGAACGTCCAGCAGCAGCTCGTCCAGGCCGTGCCGGAGCAGCACCAGATTGATCCGCCCGACCCGCAGCAGCTGACGCAGCCTCATCAACGGCTCCCGGGTTTGCCCTGGCAGGCGCGCTCCAGCCGCGCGAGGCGGGCTTCCAACCGGTCGGCGTCCTGCCGCAGCCGGTCGACCTCATCCAGGAAGGTCGCCACCTCCGCCGCCGGCGGTAGCTGCCGCGTCTCTTCGGTGAGGTATTCACCCAGGTTGGCCTCGAAGGTTTGCCGGGCGTGATCCAGCCAGCCGAGCAGGCCGCGGGCGGCTAGGCCGACGCAGTGGGCGACGATGTCGCCGGTGAGGCGTGCCAGCTGCGCTTCCCAGTCGATTTCCAGGCCACCGGCGAGCCGCCGCAGGGCGTGGACCACCGCCACGTCGCCGCGGAACTCCACCCCCTGGGCCTGCTCCCCGCGCGAGCGCAGCAGGCTCACGGCGGCGGCCAGCGGCAGGCGCACGCTGGCATCCACCGGTGGCTGCTCCTCGGGGACGAACGGCCGCAGGCTGATGCCCTGCCCGTCGAAGCAGGCGCGCAGGGTCAGGCCGGCCTCCGGTAGCTCAACCCGCACGCTGCGGCCGGCCAGGGACTTGAGCCGCAGCGGCGTTTCCGGATCGAGGGACAGGATGCGGTTGACGGCGGCTTCCAGTGGCTTGAGCAAAGGTGTCGTCGTGGTCGCGGCGTTGGACATTTAGTATTTGCGGCCCCGATGGATGGCGACGATGCCCATGGTCAGGTTGAAGTATTCGCAGTCTTCGAAACCCGCCTGCTCTATCATGGAGCGCAGGGTTTCCTGGTTGGGGTGCATGCGGATGGACTCCGCTAGATAGCGGTAGCTGTCGGCGTCGCCTGCCACCAGCCGGCCCAGCCGCGGCAGCACCTCGAAGGAGTAAAGGTCGTACAGGGGCCGGAGCGGCTTGAGATAAACCTCAGAGAACTCCAGCACCAGGGCCATGCCGCCCGGCTTGAGCACCCGGTACATTTCGTTCAGCGCCTGCTGCTTGTCGGTGACGTTGCGCAGACCGAAGCCAATAGTCACCCGGTCGAAGCTGTTGTCCGGCAGCGGCAGCCGCTCGGCGTTGGCAATCAGGAATTCGGTATTGCCGACCAGGCCTTCGTCGATGAGCCGGTCGCGGCCGCGGCCGAGCATGGCCGGGTTGATGTCCGACACTACCACCAGACCCTGCGGCCCAATCCGCCGCGCCAGCTTGGCGGACAGGTCGCCGGTGCCGGCCGCCAGGTCCAGGCAGCGCATGCCGGGGCGCACTTGGGCGAGATTGATGGCATGGCTTTTCCACAGCCGATGCAGGCCCAGCGACATCAGGTCGTTCATCAAGTCGTATTTGTCCGAGACGGAACGGAAGACTTGCTCGACCCGGCGCACCTTCTCGTGGGCGGGAACCTGCTCGTAGCCGAAGTCGACGGTCTCTTTGTTGCTCATGGCGGCCTCAGGAGTCGGAGGGTGGGCGACGCTCGATGCCCGCCTTTTGCAGGGCTTCCAGATAGCGCTGCCAATATTGTTTCTGATTGCTGCCCAGCTCGTACAGGTACTCCCAAGTGTACAGGCCGGTGGCGTGGCCGTCGTCGAAGACCAGCCGGACGGCGTAGTTGCCGACCGGCTGGACGTCGTCGATGTTGACGTTTTCCTTGCCGACCTGCAGGACCGCGGTGTTAGGGCCGTGGCCGCGGACTTCCGCCGACGGCGAGTGCACCCGCAAATATTCGGCCGGCAGATTGAACACCTTGCCGTCCTCGAAATGGATTTCCAGGATGCGCGACTTGCGGTGCAGTTTGATTTCGGTCGGGAACATGGGAGCGATCCTCACGGGCAGCCACGGCCGGCAATCGTGCCGCGGGGCTTCCTACCTTACAGGATGTAGCGGCTCAGGTCCTCATTGCGGGCCAGATCGGCCAGGGCGGCATCGACAAAGGCGGCGTCGATCACGATCTGCTCGCCGCCGCGGTCGGCGGCGGTGAAGGAGACGTCTTCCAGCAGCCGTTCCATTACAGTGTGCAGTCGCCGGGCACCGATGTTCTCGGTGCGCGCGTTGACCTCCCAGGCTACCTGGGCGATGCGGGCCAGGCCGTCTTCGGTGAAGCTCAACTGCACACCCTCGGTGGCGAGCAGGGCCTGGTACTGGCGTACCAGCGAGGCATCGGGCTCGGTCAGGATGCGCACGAAGTCCTCCACCGACAGCGGATCCAGCTCGACTCGTATCGGCAGCCGCCCCTGCAGTTCGGGGATCAGATCCGAGGGCTTGGAGAGGTGGAACGCGCCGGAGGCGATGAACAGGATGTGGTCGGTGCGGACCATGCCGTACTTGGTGGAGACGGTGCAGCCTTCCACCAGCGGCAGCAGGTCGCGCTGCACTCCCTCGCGCGATACATCGGGGCCGCCGTGCTCGGAGCGGCGCGCGATCTTGTCGATTTCGTCGATGAAGATGATGCCGTTCTGCTCAGCGCGCTGCAGGGCCTTGAGCTTGATCTCCTCTTCGTTGACCATCTTGGCTGCCTCTTCTTCCTGCAGCAGCTTGAGCGCCTCCCGCACGGGCAGCTTGCGGGTCTTGGTGCGCTCGCCGCCCAGGCCCTGGAACAGCGATTGCAGCTGGCTGGTCATCTCTTCCATGCCTGGCGGGGCCATGATTTCCACGCCGATCGGCATGGCCCGCACCTCGATCTCCACTTCACGGTCGTCCAGCTTACCCTCGCGCAGCAGCTTGCGGAATTTCTGCCGGGTGCTGTCGTCGGGCGGCGGCTGCTGCGGTTCGAAGCGCATGCTGGAACGGGGCCGCGGCAGCAAGGCGTCCAGCAACCGCTCCTCGGCAGCGTCTTCGGCGCGGGTGCGAACCTTGGCGATTTCCTCCTCGCGGGTCATCTTGACCGCGATCTCGACCAGGTCGCGCACCATGGACTCGACGTCGCGGCCGACATAGCCGACCTCGGTGAACTTGGTGGCTTCCACCTTGATGAAGGGCGCCCGGGCCAGCTTGGCCAGCCGGCGGGCGATCTCGGTCTTGCCGACACCGGTGGGACCGATCATCAGAATGTTCTTGGGCGTGATCTCGTTGCGCAGCGGTTCTGCCACCTGCATGCGCCGCCAGCGGTTGCGCAGGGCGATGGCGACCGCGCGTTTGGCTTTGGTCTGGCCAATGATGTGCTTGTCGAGTTCCTGGACGATTTCGCGAGGGGTCATCGACATGGGTTCACTCCTTCAGGCCCTGCCATGGTAAGGCGCTGGTCGCTGGTGGCGCCGGGTGCGGCAGCCGGTTCCCTTGGCCGGCGTTGCGCAGCGCCAGGTGCCTACGGCAGTTCCTCGATGGTCAGGTGGCGGTTGGTGTAGATGCAGATGTCGCCGGCGATGTGGAGCGCTTTCTCGACGATCTCGCGGGCCGACAGATCGGTGTTCTCCAGCAGCGCCGTGGCCGCGGCCTGGGCATAGGGGCCCCCGGAGCCGATCGCGATCAGCCCATTCTCCGGCTCCACCACGTCGCCGTTGCCAGAGATCATTAGGATGGTGTCCTTGTCGGCGACCACCAGCAGCGCTTCGCGCCGCCGCAATACCCGGTCGCTGCGCCAGTCCTTGGCCATTTCCACCGCGGCCCGGGTCAGGTTGCCACGGTGCTTCTCGAGCTGCCCCTCGAAGCGCTCGAACAGGGTGAAGGCATCGGCGGTGCCCCCGGCGAAGCCGGCCACCACCTGATCGTTGTGCAGGCGGCGCACCTTGCGCGCGTTGCTCTTCATGATGGTCTGGCCGAGGGTCACCTGGCCGTCGCCGCCAACGGCAACGCGGCCGTCGCGCCGCACCGCGAGTATGGTCGTACCTCTGAATTGCTCCACAGCGGACTCCAGCTCTAGAGAATGGACGGTGGCGGACCGTGTGTATGCGCGCAGCCATCGTAACGGGGCCGCGGCCCGCGTCAAGAACTATGAGGGCGGCCGCGGTGCCAGCCCATGCCGCCGCAAGGCTGAGGTGAGGGCGCTGGCCGGTGCGCAGCCCAGCATGGCGGGATTATAGCGCCAATGGAGCTGGCTTACTCTTTTTGCGAGCGCCGCCGGGCGCGGGGATGGGCGGCGTCGTAGACCTTGGCCAGGTGCTGGAAATCCAGATGGGTATAGATCTGGGTGGTGCCGATGTCGGCATGGCCTAGCAGCTCTTGCACTGCGCGCAGGTCGCCGCTGGATTCCAGCAGGTGGCTGGCGAAGGAGTGGCGCAGCATGTGAGGATGCACCGGCCGGCCCAGGCCCTGCTGCTGGCTGAGGCGGGTTAGGCGGGCCTGGATGGAGCGGGCCGAGAGGCGGCTGCCGCGCCGGCTGACGAACAGGGCCGGCTGGTCAGCGACAGCAAAGCCTGGACGCAGCTGCAGCCATCGCTGCAGCGCCTGTCGGGCCTGGCGGCCTACCGGCACCACGCGGACCTTGCCGCCTTTACCGAGCACGCGCACTTCGCCTTCGGCGAGGTCGAGGTCGGTCAGATCGAGCCGCACCGTCTCGGCCAGGCGCAGGCCGGACGAATAGATCAGCTCAAAGATGGCCTTGTCCCGCACCAGCAGCGGATCGTCGGTGGGCATCTCCAGCAAGGCGGCCGTGGTGTCTACGTCCAGGGCCTTGGGCAGCCGGCGCGGCGATTTGGGTGCTTTGAGGTCGGCAGCCGGATCGTGCCTGGCCACCCCCTCGCGGATCAGGAAACGGTAGAAGCTGCGGATGGCCGACAGCTGCCGCTGCAGGCTGCGGCCGGACAGACCGGCGCGATGACGGGCACTGATGAACGCGCGCACGTGATGGTTGTCGAGGTCCTGCCAGCGTGCCAACCGCTGGCGCTGGCGGAATTCGTCGAACAGCTCGAGATCGCGCCGGTAATGGCGGCAGGTCAGCGGCGACAGCCGCCGCTCGTGGCGCAGGTGGGCTTCGAAGCGGTCGAGCCAGGCGCTGGCCTCGGTCATGGCGCGGCCGGCAGGTAGCGCTGCAGGGCGCGGCCGGCGACGGCGCCGAGCTGGCGCAGGAAGACCGTGCCCATGCCGGGCTGGAAGCGTTCGGGCCAGTAGCTGCCGATGGCCAGCAGGCCAAGGAGGCGGCCGTCAAACAGCGGCACCAGTGCGGTCGAGCCGATGGCCACGGCGCTGTCGCCGAACAGGAAGTGCAGCTGCTCGCGGGTGAGACGGCCGCAGAGGGGGCGCGGCGCCTTGAGCAGCGGCGCGAACAGCTCAAGCTCGGGTGCCTCCGGCGCCACCCAGTCGGGGCCGTCTCCGGAGCCCAGCAGCCGGATCACGATGGCGTCGCAGTCGAAGTTCCGCCGTAGCTCGTCCTTAAGCACGAAGAGGACCGCTTCGAGATGCGGCGCGCTGATCAGCTCCAGGGTCAGGTGGTGGATGCGCTCGGCCAGGCGGTCGTTGTCGCGCGCCACCGCCAGCAGCTCATCTAGGCGCTGCTGCAGCTGCCGGTTGCGTTCCCGCAGCACGCGGGCCTGGTATTCCAGCAGGGAGACCGCGGCGCCACAAGGGTGGGGAATGTCCAGCTGCGCCAGCAGGTCCGGGTGCTGCCGCAGAAACTGCGGATTCCTGATGAGGAAATCGGTGACGACAGCTTCGACCGAATCATCGGCCGCTTGCTGCGGCTGTTGGCTGAATGTCATGTGATCGGGTCCTGGCGCTGCGTTTGTCCGTTGCAATTAACGATAAACCAAACCGCTGACAAAACCCTAGCACGGATGCGCGGCAGCCGCCGGCCGCCTACGCCGGCAGCAGCGTCTCGCCGCGCAGCAAGTCCTCCATGGTTTCCCGACGACGGATCAGATGCATCCGGTCGCCGTCCACCATCAGTTCGGCGGCGCGCGGCCGGCTGTTGTAGTTGGAGCTCATCACGAAGCCGTAGGCGCCGGCAGAGTGCACCGCCAGCAGGTCGCCAGGGGCGATGGCGAGCCGGCGCTGCTTGCCGAGAAAGTCGGCGCTTTCGCAGACCGGTCCGACCACGTCGTAGATATCCTCGGCGGCGGCCGGATTCTCGGTCACCGGCTCGATGCGCTGCCAGGAGTCGTACAGGGCCGGCCGCAGTAGGTCGTTCATGGCGGCATCCACCACGGCGAAGCTTTTGGCCGGGCCGCGCTTGAGATATTCCACCCGGGTAAGCAGCACCCCGGCGTTGCCGACGATGGCACGCCCCGGCTCCATGATGAGCTTGAGCGGGCGCTGCCCCAGCCGCTCGAGCACCACGGCAGCGTACTCGGCTGCCGTCGGCGGTTGCTCGTCGTGGTAGCGAATGCCGAGGCCGCCACCGATGTTGATGTGCGTCAGCGCGATGCCGGCGGCCTGCAGCCGGTCGATCAGGACCAGCAGGCGCTCCAGAGCGTCGCCGATGGGTTCCAGGCTGGTCAGCTGGGAGCCGATGTGACAGTCCACGCCGATCAGCTCGATGTGCTCCAGCGCCCGGGCTTGCAGAAACAGCCGCTCGGCCTGGTTGATCTCGATGCCAAACTTGTTGTCCCGCAGGCCGGTGGAAATATAGGGATGGGTGCGGGCGTCGACGTCCGGATTGACCCGCAGCGAGACCGGAGCCTTGACGCCCAGCTCCTCGGCCACCGCGTTCAGCCGCTGTAGCTCCGGCTCGGACTCGACATTGAAGCAGAGGATGCCTGCCTGCAGGGCCTGGCGCATTTCCGCGGCCGTTTTGCCGACGCCGGAGAAGACCACCTTGCGCGGATCGCCGCCGGCCCGGATGACGCGCTCCAGCTCGCCGCCGGAGACGATGTCGAAGCCGCTGCCCAGCCGCGCCAGGCAGTTCAGCACGGCCAGGTTGGAGTTGGCCTTGACGGCGTAGCAGATCAGGTGGTCGCGCCCCTGGAAGGCCTGGTTGAAGGCGCGCCAGGCGGTTTCGATGGCGCGCCGGGAGTAAACGTAGCAGGGTGTGCCATGACGCGCGGCTGCGTCGGCGAGATCGACGTCTTCCAGGAACAGGCGGCCGTTGCGGCGGGAGAGCGTCTGCATCGGGGAATCCCTTTGTGAATCAGCGGGAGGCGGCCTGTCCGTTGGTCTCGGCCGGCAGGTAGAGAGGGCCTTTCTGGCCACAGCCGTGAAGCGCGGCGGCCGACACCAGCATGAGCAGCGTGAGAAGCAAGCGCTTGGACATGACCGGCTCCCTGCGAAAGAAAGGCATTATAGCGGCTGCGGCCGCTGTGTCGAAGGACCGGCGCCGTCCGTGGCCAGTCCATTGCGCGTTGCCGCAGGGTTGGTCAGCGCAGCAGCCGGTCCTTGGCGGTCAGCAGGAACAGCTCCCGGAACAGGCTGTGTAGCGCTTCTTCCGCCAGCAGCGCCCGGGCGAGCGGGTCCTCCGGCGGGTCGTTCCGGGTCGCCGCCGGATGCTGCCACAGCAGACGGACGGCACCGGTGGAGGCGTCGCGGATTTCCAGGCAAGGGCGGCCGTGCGTGGCGCGGGCATTGATGCGATATCCCATCCTCGGGACTCCTTTCCATGGCGAGAGTTAATGAAGTTAATAGTAATCATTATCTTTTGCAATAACTTTGTGAGCCTGCCGCCCGTCTCCTCGTGCTAATCTCATTGCCGAGTCCATCACGGTTTTGAGCAGCCATGTACCTCGGAATCAAACATTTGCACATCACCACGGTCTACATCACCATCGCGCTGTTCGTGCTGCGCGGCATCTGGATGGTGTTCAGCCCCGGCATGCTGGAGAAGCGCTGGGTCCGCATCGTGCCGCACATCAACGATACCGTGTTGCTGCTAAGCGCGATCGCCCTGGCCGTGATGCTGCGGCAATATCCGTTCGTCCACGGCTGGCTGACGGCGAAGGTGATCGGCCTGGTGGTTTATATCGGGCTCGGAATGGTCGCCTTACGGCGAGGGAAGACCAAGGCGGTGCGCATCGCCGCTTTCTTCGCTGCGCTGGTGACGATCGCCTACGTCTACAGCGTCGCCCGCGCTCATCATCCGTGGCCATGGGCATTGTGAGCCGGTTGCGGGACAATCGTTTCACGCGCTGGCTGGAGCCAGCCTGCTGTTGCAACCGCAGGGACGCGGTGGAGGAGACACATGCGTCGAACCACTCGCGGCCTGCGCCAGCGGCTTGCCCGCCTGGTGCTTCGTCTGTGCGGCTGGACCGTGGAAACGCCCGCCCCCGAGGCGCCCAAGTACGTCTTGGTTGTCGCGCCGCATACCTCCAACTGGGATTTCCCTTGGGGTTATCTGGGCAAGGTCACCCTAGGGCTGCATCTGAACTGGATGGGCAAGCACACCTTGTTCCGCTGGCCCTATGGCTGGTTCATGCGCTGGCTGGGCGGGATTCCGGTGGATCGGCGGGGGCGCCACAACCTGAGCCAGCAGATGGCAGCCGTGTTCGCCCGGCGCGAGCGGCTGGTACTGGCCATCATGCCGGAAGGCACACGCAGCTATACCAAGGGTTGGAAGACGGGCTTTTACTACATCGCCCTGGCGGCCCAGGTGCCGCTGGCGCTGGGCTACATCGACTATCGGCGCAAGGCCATGGGCATCAGCGAGCCCTTTTATCCCAGCGGCAACCTGGAGGCCGACCTGCAGCGGATCCGAGAGTTTTATGCCGATAAAATAGGCCGTTATCCGGAGAAGACCGGCGAGATCGCCATTCTGCCGTCCAGCCGGCCAGCGCCGGTAGCTGCTGACGGGCGGTCGGCGACGATGGAGAACGTACGAAAAGCGTCCTGAGGGACGGCCGGCCAGCGAGGGAGCTCGAACGAGGCTCGGCAGGTCCGGGACGGCGAGCGCGGGAAGGAGGAGATCATGCTGCAGCCTCGCTACGACGATTACGACCATGGCATCACGGCTATCGACACCGACTACGTGCGGCCTTACCTCGATGCCAGCCACTTGATCGTGCGCGATGGCCGCGCCGCCTTCGTCGACACCGGGGTCAACAGCTCGGTGCCGCATCTGCTGGCGGTGCTGGAACGCAAGGGCATCGCTCCGGATCAAGTCGATTACGTGCTGGTGACGCATGTCCATCTGGACCATGCCGGCGGCGCCGGCCAACTGATGCAGGCGCTGCCCAACGCCAGGCTGGTGGTGCATCCGCGTGGTGCGCGCCACATGATCGACCCGCAGCGGCTGATCGAAGGCTCGATCGCGGTCTATGGCGCCGAGGCCTTCAAGTCCATGTTCGGCGAGATCCGGCCAGTGCCGGCCGAGCGAGTGATCGCCATCAGCGACGGCGAGGAGCTGAAGCTGGGCAACAGCCGGCTACTGTTCATTCACACGCCCGGCCATGCCGCCCATCACTACTGCATCGTCGACTACGACTCCAACAGCGTCTTCACCGGCGATACCTTCGGCGTTTCCTATCGGGAGCTGGACTCTGCCAAGGGTCCCATCGCTTTCGTGACCAGCACCCCGGTTCAGTTCGACCCCGACGCCCTGCACGCTTCCATCGACCGGTTGCTGGGGTTCGAGCCGCAGGCGGCCTATCTGACCCATTACAGCCGGGTGGAGGACCTGCCGCGCCTGGCGGCGGAGCTGCACCAGGACATCGATGCCTACGTCGCCATTGCGCGCCGGGCGCAGGGTACGGACAATCCAGCCGAGCGCATCGGCGCGGGCCTGCGCGAGTACATGCTGGGACGACTGGAGGCGCACGGCTGCCCGCTGGAGCCGGACCGCGCTGCGCAGTTTCTCGCCGTCGACATCACCCTCAACACCCAGGGGCTTTTGGTGTGGCTAGCGCGACAATGAGGGAAACCGGTTGTGTCCGCGTTTAGCGAATCGCCGCCGGAGTGGCTGCTGGGCCGCTGGCGCCTGCAGCGGGCCGAAGCAGGGCTGGAGATCTTGCCGGATACCCGCATGGATTTCCGCCGCGACGGGGAGCTATTCTACACCATCACCGTGGCAGGGCAGCAGGCCTTCTTCGAGCTGAAGTACCGCGTCGAGGGCACGATGCTGCACACCATCCATCCTGCCGGCGGCCATCAGGCCAGCGCCAGCATAAGGCTGGAGGACGATGGCCGGCTGCAGTTCGACTTCGCCGGTCGTCGCGCCTGGTTCGTGCGGGAGCGGCTAATGTAGGGAGCCGCTTTACGGCACCGTCTCCAGCTCGCCGAACATGCCCTCGAAAAGCGCCGTGGAGAGATAGCGCTCGCCCGAGTCCGGCAGCACCGCGACGATGGTCTTGTTGGCGAATTGCGGCTCTGCGGCGATGCGCAGGGCCGCGGCGACGGCGGCGCCACCGGAGATGCCGGAGAGGATACCTTCCTCCTGCATCAGGCGCCGGGCGGTGGCGATGGCCTCCTCGCTGCTGACCGCCTCGACCCGGTCCACTAGCTCCAGATCCAGGTTCTTGGGAATGAAATTGGCGCCGATGCCCTGGATCTTGTGCGGGCCCGGCCGAAGCGGCTCGCCGGCCAGGTGCTGGCTGATGATGGGCGACTCGGCCGGTTCCACCGCCACGCTGACAATGGGCTTGCCCTGGCGCAGCTTGATGTAGCGGGATACCCCGGTGATGGTGCCGCCGGTGCCGACCCCCGCCACCAGCACGTCGATCTCGCCGCCGGTATCGTTCCAGATCTCCGGGCCGGTGGTAGCCTCGTGGATGGCTGGGTTGGCCGGGTTCTCGAACTGCTGCAGCATCACGTAGCGGTTGGGCTCAGCGGCGCGCATTTCCTCGGCTTTTTCGACCGCCCCCTTCATGCCCTTGGCCGGATCGGTGAGCACCAGCTTGGCGCCCAGCGCCTTGAGCAGCTTGCGCCGCTCCAGGCTCATGCTGGCCGGCATGGTGAGGGTGACCGGATAGCCACGGGCGGCGCCGACGAAGGCCAGCGCGATGCCGGTGTTGCCGCTGGTGGGCTCGATGATCTCCTTGCCGGGCCCGAGCAGGCCGGCCTGCTCGGCCGCCTCGATCATGCTGTAGCCGATGCGATCCTTGACCGAGTTAGCGGGGTTGCGCCCCTCGACCTTGACTAGCACGTTGCCGCGGCTCAGCCGCCGCAGGCGCACCAGCGGCGTGTTGCCTATGGACTGGGCGTTGTCGTCATAGATGCGGGACACGGCAGGCCTCCTCCTGAGAAGACGGTTTCATTAGGCGGTTCAGGGAAACTGGGCAAGGCGTTCGCGCGCCGCCGTCACCTGGGCGCGCACCTGCGCCGGCGCCGTGCCACCGAGGTGGTCGCGGGCGGCTACTGAACCCTCCAGGGTGAGCACAGCGAACACGTCCTCGGTGATGGCGGGCGAGAACTGCCGCAGCTCCTCCAGCGACATCTCGCTGAGATCCTTGCTCTGCTCGACACCGTAGCGCACCGCCTTGCCGACGATCTCGTGGGCGTCGCGGAACGGCACGCCCTTGCGCACCAGGTAGTCGGCAAGGTCGGTCGCCGTGGCGAAGCCCTGGCGCGCGGCCTGGTACATGCGCGCGGCGTTCACCTGCAGGTTCGGCACCATGTCGGCGAAGGCATGCAGGGAGTCGCGCACGGTGTCGATGGTGTCGAACAGCGGCTCCTTGTCCTCCTGGTTGTCGCGGTTGTAGGCCAGCGGCTGGCCCTTCATGAGGGTGAGCAGGGCGGTGAGGTGGCCCTGCACGCGCGCCGTCTTGCCGCGCACCAGCTCCGCCACGTCCGGATTCTTCTTCTGCGGCATGATGCTGGAGCCGGTGCAGTAGCGGTCCGGTAGCTCGATGAAGCCGAGGATGGGCGAAGCCCAGAGGATCAGCTCCTCCGCCATGCGCGACAGGTGCATCATGATCATGGCGCAAGCAGCGACGAACTCGATGGCGAAGTCGCGGTCGGACACCGCGTCCAGAGAATTGCGGCTGGGCCGGTCGAAGCCCAGTTCGCGGGCGGTGAACTCGCGATCGACGGGGAAGCTGGTGCCGGCCAGCGCTGCCGAGCCCAGTGGCATCACGTTGACCCGCTTGCGGCAGTCCGCCAGCCGCTCCTGGTCGCGCACCAGCATCTCGTACCAGGCCAGCATGTGGTGGCCGAAGGTGACCGGCTGCGCCACCTGCATGTGGGTGAAGCCCGGCATGATGACGTCGGCGTGCTGCTCGGCGAGGTCCACCAGCCCGCGCTGGAAGCGGATGAGCTCGGCGGTGATGGCGTCGATGGCGTCGCGCACGTAAAGACGCACGTCGGTCGCCACCTGGTCGTTGCGAGAGCGCGCCGTGTGCAGCTTCTTGCCGGCCTCGCCGATGCGGTCGGTGAGCCGCTTCTCAATATTCATGTGCACGTCCTCGAGCTCCGGCAGCCAGGCGAAGTCGCCGCGCTCGATATCGGCCAGGATGGCTTCCAGGCCGCCGAGGATGGCCTCGAGCTCGGCGCTGCTGAGCACGCCGATCTTGTGCAGCATGCGAGCATGGGCCATGGAGCCCTGAATGTCGTGCCGGTACAGCCGGCGATCGAAGTGCTCGGACGCCGTGAACTTTTCGACGAACTTATCCGTCGCCTCGCTGAAGCGACCGGTCCAAAGCTGGCTCGAGGTGGTATCGCCCATCCGACTCTCCATGGACAAGTTTGGCGGGTGCCACAGTATAACAGGACCACCTTGCAGGGTGCCGCCGCAGCGTGGAAACTCGGACTGGATCCGCCGGCAGGCGGCTGCGGGCTGCCCGGGAGAGGGTGCACCGGCGAAAAGGAGAACCGCGGCTTGTGCGGCAAGGAACTATTTCTACCAGATTTCTACCAGATTTCTGCCAGATCGGCGCCGTCTTCGCCCTGGTGCTAAGCGGCCAGCTGCTGGCCTTCGTGCTGGCGTTGGCGGCACCGAGCGAGGCCGGCTTTTGGCAGGATCTCAGCCTGTTGTCGCTGCTGATCCAGTGGATCGTGCTGACCTGCGCTGCCCTGCTGTGCGCCGTCCGGCGCTGGCTTGGCCGGCTGTCCAACGTCGCCGCCGCCCTGCTGAGCTATCTGCTGGTGCTGCTGGTCACCGCCGTCATTAGCGAGTGCGCCTACCGGCTGCTGCACGACTTCAGCCTGGTCGAGATCGACCATGCCTTCGTCCTGCGCGCGCTGGGCATCAGCGCTATCGTGGCCGCGCTGGCGCTGCGCTACTTGTATGTCGCCCATCAATGGTGGCAGCGCCTGGAAAGCGAGACCAATGCGCGGGTGGAGGCGCTGCAAGCGCGCATCCGGCCGCATTTCCTCTTCAACAGCCTCAACACCATTGCCGCCATGATTCCCGTGGCGCCGGACAAGGCCGAGGCGGCGGTCGAGGATCTGGCCGATTTGCTCCGGGCCAGCCTCGCCCGCAGCGGTCAACTGGTGACCTTTGCCGAGGAGCTAGCGTTGGCCAAGGGCTATGTGCGCATGGAAAGCCTGCGCCTGGATCAGCGTCTGCTGGTGCGCTGGGAGGTGGCGGCGGTGCCGGGGGACGTGCTGCTGCCGCCGCTGACGCTGCAGCCACTGCTGGAGAACGCCGTGTATTATGGGGTGGAGCCGCGGCAGGAGCCGAGCGAGATCCGGGTGGAAGGCCGCTGCGAGCGCGGTCGGCTGGTGCTGAGCGTCACTAATCCGTTGCCGCCGGAGTCGCATGCGCAGCGGCCGGGACTGGGGATTGCCCAGGACAACATCCGCCAGCGCCTGGTCCTGGCTTTCGGCAGCGCCGCCAGCCTGACGACCTCGACCGACGGCGGCGAGTACCGGGTGGAGCTGCGCCTGCCCTGCCGGCAAGTTGCGAGTGCCGTGCCATGAGAATCCTCATCGTCGACGACGAAGCGCCGGCCCGCCAGCGGCTGCGCGCGATGATCGCGACGCTGGACGGGCACCAGGTGGTGGGAGAGGCTGCCACCGGACAGGAGGCGATTGCCGCCTGCCGGCGGCTGCAGCCTGATCTGGTGCTGCTCGACATCCGCATGCCGGGCGGCGACGGTCTGCAGGCTGCCGCTGGCATCAACCAGATGGCCGAGCCGCCGGCCATCGTTTTCGTCACCGCCTATGGCGACCACGCCCTGGCGGCCTTCGAGGCCGAGGCGGTGGACTACCTACTCAAGCCGGTGCGGCGGGAGCGATTGGCGGAGGCGCTGCAAAAGGCGCGCCGGCTGAACCGCGCCCAGCTTGCTGCGCTGCAGTTGCGGCAGCAGGACGGCGGCCAGCACCTGCTCTGCCGCCGCCGCGGCGACCTGGAACTCATCCCCATAGACGACGTGCGTTTCCTGCAGGCCGACCACAAATACGTTACGGTCAATCACCTCGGCGGTGAGGATCTGATCGAGGACTCGCTGCGGCAGCTGGAGGAGCGGTTCGGCGACCGCTTCATCCGCATCCACCGCAATGCCCTCGTGGCCCGCCGCTACCTGGCCGGCCTGGAGCGGCGGCCGGACGGCGGCTACCAGGTGCGCATCCGCGGCTGCGACGTCCTGCTTGACGTCAGCCGCCGCCATACGGCAGCGGTGCGAGAATTCGTCAGGCGCCTGGCGGAATCGGGCTGAAGGCGAAAGGCGCGGGCCGGGGCGCCGGTCCTGGCCAAGGCCGGCCGCGCCGCCGGCAACGGCGGCTCTACTGCCGCATGGCCTTGAGGGCGGTGGCCCACTTGTGCAGCTCGTCCAGCATGGTCACGGCGGAGTCGTCGATCAGCTCGTTCGACTGCAGCTCGCCCTGCTCGCTCAGCAGCTGCCACACGTTGGGGATGGCCACGCCTTCCACCATCGGCATCATCTTCAGCGTGGTGACCAGCTGCTTTTCCAGCTGCACCGCCCGCAGGCCGCCGGAGACGCCGCCGTAGCTGACGAAGCCGCAGGGCTTGTAGTTCCATTCGTGATAGACGTAGTTGAGCGCGTTGACGAAGGACGGCGGCGGGCCGTAGTTGTACTCCGGCGTCACGAAGACGTAGGCGTCGGCGGCGGCCACGCTCGCTGCCCAAGCCTTGGTGTGTTCGTGCTCGTAGTTCTGCTGCCTGGGATGATGAGGCTCGTCGTAGACGGGCAGATCGAAGTCCGCCAGATCCACCAGCACGGCCTCGAATTTGCCGTGGCGGGTGGCGAAGTCGTTGAACCAGCGGCCGACGGCCGGACCGACGCGTCCTGGGCGAGTGCTGCAAATTATCGTATGGAGCTTGAGCACGATTCCTCCTGGTCTATGTCAGAATCAAGAATGCAAGGTTAAGGCGGCCGCAATAATGGCCGCCGCTATTCTAGCGCCGGGCGGGAACGTTGCCGTGACCTGAGCAGGGCAGGCATGCCATGCTTGTCGCGGTTTAGGTCTTTCGGCAGGCTCGAGGTGTTATGTCCGACAATATCATTCGCATCGCCACCCGCAAAAGCCCGCTGGCCATGTGGCAGGCCGAGCACGTGGCCGCCGAGCTGAAGCGGCACCATTCCGGGCTCCAGGTCGAGATCGTCGGCATGAGCACCAAGGGCGACCGCATCCTGGATACGCCGCTGGCCAAGATCGGCGGCAAGGGGTTGTTCCTCAAGGAGTTGGAAGAGGGTCTGCTGGACGGCCGCGCTGACATCGCCGTGCACTCCATGAAGGACGTGCCGCCGGACCTGCCGCCGGGGTTGCTGCTGGCGGTGATCATGGAGCGGGAAGATCCCTGCGACGCTTTCGTCTCCAACCGCTATCCCAGCATCGACGCCCTGCCGCCGGGGGCGCACGTCGGTACCGCTAGCCTGCGGCGACAATGCCAGCTGCTGGCGCGGCGGCCGGATCTGCGGGTCGGCGTGCTGCGCGGCAATGTCAACACGCGGCTTGCCAAGCTGGATGCGGGCGAATACGACGCCATTATTCTAGCTGCTTCGGGCTTGAAGCGGCTGGGCCTGCAAGAGCGCATCCGCGGCATTATCAGTCCCGAGGAAAGCCTACCGGCGGTCGGCCAGGGAGCGCTCGGGATCGAGTGTCGGGAGGGGGACCAGCGAGTGCTGGACCTGATCCGGCCGCTGCAGCACTGGCCATCGCAGATTCGGGTGCAGGCCGAGCGGGCCTTCAGCGGCCGGCTGCAGGGCAGCTGCCAGGTGCCGCTGGGCGCTTATGCGGTGCTCGAGGAGGGCGAGCTGTATTTGCGCGGCATGGTCGGCACGCCCGACGGCAAGACGATCATTCGCGGCGAGATTCGCGGCGCGCCGGAGCAAGCTCAGGCGCTGGGCATTAAACTTGGCGACGAGCTGCTTGCCCGAGGCGGCGATCGCATCCTGGCCGCGCTCAAGAACGGCTAGGCCGGTCGGCTTGCCTGCTGCCGTGGCGAGGTTTATTTCAATCTGACTGGCTGCCGACCTGATCGGGTCGGATCAAAACGAGAAACGGAAGGCCCATGACCGAACCAACGGATAAGGCGCCGGAGCCGGAATCGCCAGCCCAGGAAGAGGCTGCCGCTTTGCCGGCGGTACCGGCTCCCTCCCCGGCGCGGCCGCCGCGGCAGGCCATCGCCCTGCTGGCGCTGCTGGTCGCCCTGTCGGCCTTGGCGCTGGCCGCTGCCGGCGGCTATTACCTCTGGCAGCAACAGCAGCGGTTGCTGGAGACGCAGCGAACGCTAGCGAGCCAGGACGATTTGCAGGCCCAGGTCAGCCAGCTGTCCCTGGCCGACCGCCGCCTGCGCCAGGACTTGGAGACTGTGGAGCAGGCGGCGGCAGCCGCGACCGGCGACAATGCCGAAATCCAGCAGCAGCTGGCTGAGCTGGCCGCAGCCCAGCAGCGCCTGACCGACCGCCTGGCACAGCTCGATGTGGAAACGCGGGCCCGCCAGGGCGATTGGCTGCGGGCCGAGGCGGTGTATCTGGCCCGCCTGGCCATCCTCAGGGCCGAGCTACAGCGCGACGTCGACGGTGCCCTGGCGGCGCTCAGGCTTGCTGACGAGCTGCTGAGCCGGCTCGGCAGCGGCGCCATCGGCGAGCGGCAGGCGCTGCACCGCGCTATCAACCAGCTGGTCGCGGTCAATCTCCCCGACATCCCTGCACTGGCCGCCCGCATCGAGGAGCTGATCCAGCGTATCGACGTGCTGCCGCTGCAGCAGCAGTTGCACGAGCTAGCCGCGCCGCAGCCGGCGGCCAACCGGCAGGTCGAGCACCCAGCCTGGCGGGACAAGCTGCTGCGGGCCTGGGAGCGCTTCAAGCAGACGCTGGGGCAGCTGGTCATCGTGCAGCGGGGCCAGCCCGCCGAGCCGCTGCTAGCTCCGGAAGAGCGCTATTTCCTCCACCACAACCTGCGGCTGCAGCTGGAAGCCGCCCGCCTCGCCCTGCTGCAGAGCGAGCAGGCCATCTACCAGCGCAGCCTGGCGCGGGCAGCGGAGTGGATAGAGCGCTACTACCTCCGCGGCGAGCCGGAAGTCGACCGGATGCTGCGCGAGCTCGCCACGCTGCAGGCGGTCGAGCTCAGGCCCAAGCTGCCGGCGCTGACGCCGCTGCTGGAGCCGGTCACGGGGCACTGAGCATGCGCAAGCTGATCCTCGCACTCCTCATCCTGCTGCTCAGCGTCGCCGCGGCGTTGGTCCTGTACCGCTGGGGCGGCCTGGTCATCATCACCCTGGGTGAATGGACGCTGCAGACCAGCGTGTTGTTCTTCGTGCTGGCGCTAGTTGCTGCCCTGGCCTTGCTGCAGCTGGCGGTGGCGTTGCTGCGCGGCTTGTTCGGCGTGCCGGGACGATTGGGTCAATGGCGCCAGCAGCGCCGCGAGCGTCAGGTTCGCAACCGCCTCATCAAGGGCCTGCTCCGCCTGGCGGAAGGGCGCAGCGAGGAGGCGGAGAAGCTGCTGACTTGGAATGTCCACCTGAGCGAAGCGCCGCTGCTGCATTATCTGGGCGCCGCCATCGCCGCCCAGCGCCAAGGCGCGCACGAGCAGCGTGATGCTTATTTGGCGCAGGCGGACAAATCCAGTCCCAAGGCCAGTCTTGCGGTTGGATTGATCCAGGCCCAGCTGCAGCTGGAAGCGCGGCAGTGGGAACAGGCGCTGGCCACTTTGCACTATTTGCACGATCTCGCTCCCAACCATCCCCGGGTGCAGGCCATGCTGCTGCGGGCCTGCGAGGCGCTGGGCGAATGGAAACGGATCGAACTTCTGCTGCCGGCGGCGCGGCGGCAGAAGGCAGTCAGCAGCGGCGAGCTCAGCAGGTTGGAATGGACGGCCGCGCTGCGGCGGCTGCAGCAGGCACAGGCGCAAGGGGCGGCCGCGGTGGAGGCGGCCTGGAACAGCCTGGATCGGCGGCTGCGCCAGGACACGGACCTGGAAATCGTCTATGTGGACGGCCTGGCCGCCAACGGGCAGGGCGAGCAGGCGGAGCGCCTTCTGCGGACGCGCCTCAACAAGAGTTACGATCCCCGGCTGGCCCAGCGCTACGGCCAGCTGCCGCTGGCAGCTCCGGAGAAGGCATTGAGCCAGGTGGAGAAATGGCTGCTGGAGCGGCCGGACGATCCGGTGCTGCTGCAGGCCGCAGGCCGCCTGGCACTGCAAGCGCGCCTGTGGGGCCGTGCCCGCGATTACCTGGAAGCCGCCAGCGCCCGTCAGTCCGCCCCGGATGCTTTGTACTTGCTGGGCCGCTTGCTGGAGCAGATGGGCGAGCTGGAGCCGGCGCGGGAGCGCTACCGCCAGGCCTTGGAGCGGCTCAGCGGCAACGGCGGCGCGTTGCTGCCGCTGAATAGCGCCGAGCAGCGCGCCCTGATCCAAGCCAAGGACGAGCAAAGCCGGCAGGCGAGGCCATAACGGTCCTCGTGCCTTCAGTGACGCGGCCGGGCCGTCCGGAACGGCAGCTTTCTTCGTCGCCGCCGGGAGTCGCGGCGCCAGCGCACCCAGGCCGCTGGGCCGTCAGCTGAAGCTGGACGGCCCGATGGCACCGCTGGCGGCGGTTCAGGGCAGCAGCACCGTGGAGCCGGTGGTGCGCCGCTCTTCCAGTGCTTGCTGGGCGGCGGCCGCCTCCTTGAGCGGGAAGCGTTGGCCGATGTCGATGCGAACCTTGCCGCTGCCCACCACCTCGAACAGCTCCTCGGCCGTCGCCACCAGGTCCTCGCGGGTCGCAGTGTAGGTGAACAGCGTGGGCCGGGTGAGGAACAGGCAGCCCTTCTGCGCCAGTATTCCCACGTCGAAGGGCGGGATCTTGCCGGAGGACTGACCGAAGCTGACCATCATCCCCAGCGGCCGCAGGCAGTCCAGCGACTTCATGAAAGTGTCGGCGCCCACCGAGTCGTAGACGACATCGACCCCGCGGCCGTCTGTAATTTCGCGCACCCGGGCGACGAAATCCTCGCGGCTGTAGACGATGACGTGGTCGCAGCCCAGCTGGCGCACTTCCTCGGCCTTCTCGTCGCTGCCGACGGTGCCGATCACGCGGGCGCCCAGCAGCTTGGCCCACTGGCAGACGATCTTGCCGACGCCGCCGGCGGCGGCATGAATGAGGATGGTGTCGCCCGCCTCGACCCGATAGGTACGGCGCAGCAGGTATTGGGCCGTCATGCCCTTGAGCATCATGGCCGCGGCGGTGGCGTCGTCGATATTGTCCGGGAGGTGCACGACCCGGTCGGCGGCCACTAGGCGTTGCTCGCTGTAAGCACCCAGGCTGGCGCTGCCGTAGGCGACCCGGTCGCCGGGCTTGAAGCCTTCGACGCCCTCGCCCACTTCCTCGACCACGCCGGCAGCTTCGGAGCCGGGCGTGAACGGTAGGCCGGGTGGCTGGTATAGGCCGGTGCGGTAGTAGATGTCAATGAAGTTGAGACCGACGGCGGTATGGCGAATCCGCAGTTCGCCGGGGCCGGGTGCGGGCACCTCGACCGGCTCCCAGCGCAGGACCTCTGGTCCACCGTGCTCATGGATGCGTATGGCGTGCGGCATGTTCTCCCTCCTTCAGAATGCGATCTCAGGCAAGCCTAGCGGATTTCCGCGCGGCGGGAAAAAGGCGGGGCCTAGTATCGCAATGCCACGCCGGCATAGAAATACCGCCCCGGCCCTGGCTCGTAGTAACGCTCAAAGGCGGCATTGGGGCGCACATTGGAAATGTAGTCGCGATCGAACAGATTGCGCACGCCGGCGAAGACCTCCGCCTGCAAGCCGTCTAGTGGGCGGCGCAGGCCGGCGCGCGCGTTGATCAGCGCATGGCCGGGCGCGGCAGCCGAGTTGGCGTCGTCAGCATGGATGCGAGCGACCGCCAGCAGATCCACCGCTGCGTAATGGCGGGAGGTGTCATAGGCCAGCTCCAGGAACAGGTGCTGGCGGGGAATGCCCGGCAGCCGATTGCCGCTGAAGGCGGGGTTTTCGCTGTAGCGATCGAAGACGGCGCGCAGATGGGTGTAAGCGGCGCTCAGGTGCCAAGCCGGGGACGGCTGCCAGTCGACGCTCAGCTCCAGGCCGCGGCGCTGGGAGCGGTCGGCATTGCGATAGTAGGCGCGCCCTGTCTGGCCGGGCAGCTCGAAGCGGACCAGCTCGTCGCGCACCCGCGCCGCGAACAGGGTGGCTTCGTAGCGCAGCCGAGCCAGTTGGCCCTTGAGTCCCAATTCGAGGCTGCGCGCCTGCTGCGGCTCCAGGTCCGGATTGAAGCCGCGCCCGGCGGGGTTGGCCAGCTCGCTGGTGGTCGGCGCCTCGAAGCCGGTGCCGATGTTAGCGTACAGCCGGTGCTGCGGGGCGAGCGCATAGCCGATGCCGGCCAGGACGCTGAGCTCGTTCAGTCGTCGGCTGCCGGACTGATCCGCTCCGCGCGGGAAGCGATCGTCCACCGCCAGCCGGATGGAATCGATGCGCGCCGCCGCCGCCGTGGTCCAGCGCGAGGCCGGCTGCCAGCTGCCGCTCATGTACAGCCCCAGTGACTCCACCTGCTCCAGTTGCGCTAGCATCCTGCTGCCGCGGCCGCCGCCGGGCAGGTTTTCATGACGGCGCCGGTCGTCGCGCTGCGCCTCGATGTCGGCTCCGATGCTGAGCCTGCCCGGCTGGCCCAGTAGCAGCCCGTCCAGGTTGTACTGGAGGCCCAGGCCGCCGTGCAGGCGATCGAAGACGACCTGGCCGCCGGAGTCGTCATTGATTCCCAGCGCCGGCTGCGCGCCGAACGGCAGGCGGTTGGCAAATTCGCGATAGCCGCCAAACAGCCGCAGCTGCAGCTCGCGCCCGCTGTCCAGCGGGCGCTGTAGCAGCCAGCCAAGCCGGATCTCGGTGGAGCTCTCGCCGGCATCGAACAGCAGGCTGTTCGGCGCGGCTTGGCGGCGGTTGCCAGCCAGCTCGGCTTGGGTCAGCGCGCCGGGATCGTCTGCCCTGGAGTCGGAGAGGCTGAGGATGAAGGTGGAGTTGTAGGCGTCGCCGTCATAGACCAGCTTGCCGTAGAAGCCCGCTTCCTCGAAGCCGCTGTGCCGACGGCTGCCGTCGAAGCTGGAGCGCTCGGCGGCTGCCAGCACGGCCAGGCGGCCGCGGCGACCGCCTGCTTCCAGGCGCAAGGCTTGATGGCCGAATTCGCCGCCGGTCAGGCTGAGCCCCAGCTCGCGCTGCGGTGGCTCCCGCGTCGACAGCAGCAACACGCCGCCGGCGGCATTGCCGTAGAGGGCTGAGGCAGGACCGCGTATCAGCTCGGCGCGTTCCACCAGGTCCAGATCCACGGCATCCAGCTGGGTCTGTCCGTCCGGCATGGTCAGCGGCAGGCCGTCCAGCAGGACCCGTAGGCCGCGGATGCCGAAGCTGGAACGGGCGCCGAAGCCGCGCACCGACAGTCGCTCGCCCTGCGCGAAGTTGTAGCGATTCTGGATGTAGATGCCGGGCAGGCGATGCAGCGCCTCGTCCACCGCCAGATTGAGGGTGCCTTGCTGGCTGCGCTCCAGCTCGACCGTACCGATGGCGGCCGGCGTATCCAACCAGTCGGCCGCGCTGCGCCGGGCGGTGATCACGATGGGCTCCAGGAGGAGCGCTTCAGCTTGCGCCGCGAGCGGCGGCGCAGCGAGGATCAGGGTAACGGCAAGCGCGATCCGGACGGCTCCCATGCGGTGGCTCCTGCAGGATGAAGGTGGCTGTGGGCGTCGGTGCCTGCTACCAGGCGCAGCGCGGCCCGCCATGGCTGGCCAGGTGGCAGCACCAGTGGGTTGTTGCTTTCCGCACGCAGGCTCAGGCGCAGGACCGAGCCTGCCGGCGTTGGTGGCGGCAGACAAGACAAGGCCTGGCTACTGATCTCCAGCGTGCGGTCGCCGTCGCGTAACAGCAAGGGTTGCCTAGGCTGCGCCCTGGCCGGAGCCAGGTACTCGACGGTACCGGTCGCCAGCCGCAACGGCAGCTGCGCCTCGGGGAAGCACTCCAGCGAGCTCTGGCCGGTGTTCTTGAGCTGCCAATGAAGGTTCAGCGTCGCGCCGCCGAGCGTCACCAGCAAATCCAACTGGAAGCGCCAACGCCAGCGGTCGCGGCTGCTGCGGGAGTCAGTCAGCCGCAGGCGCGCAGTCACGACGGCGCTGGTCTGGCTGACCTGCACCAGCTGCCAGTCCGAGCGCGCGGCGAAGTCGGCCGAGCCCGCTTGCGGGAAGGTCAAGCCGATTCCGCCGGGTGGCGGGCCGGTGCCATCGGCGCCCTCTTCCGCGTTCAGGTCCAGCCATTCACCGCCACCGGACGGCACCCAGGATGTCAGCCGCGCGCCGTGCAAGCAGAGCTCAGCGCGGGCGCCGTCGTCGCCGGCCATGACCAGCCTGGGATGGCCGTTCCGGCCCCCAAGCAGGACCGGTCGTTTTGGTGGCACATAGGGATTCTTGATGATTTGCCTGCTTTCGGTCATGACGCTCCCGCTGCCCAGGCGTGTCGACTGCTGCCAGGAAGGCAAGCTGGGTTCGCCGGACCGGCTGGTCCAGCGTTCACGGTATCCCCATCTCGTTGAGTGGGCTCGGAACAAAAGCAGTGGCCGGCACGCCCCAATGCCTTGGGGCTAGGAAGAGTCAATGATAGGAAACGGGAGACCGGCATGGCAGCAACGAGCTTGGGGAGAGTCGCGGTTGTCCTCTTGTTGTCGTCGGCTTTGGCGCCGGCCGCGGCGCAGCAGCGCCCGGAAGGCGTGATGTCCGATGCAATCGCCCAGCGCGTGATCGCCGCCTGGGGTGCGCAGCGGGTCGTCATCATCGTCAAGGTCAGCGACGGCGTGGTCGAGCTGTGGGGCGAGGCGCTCTCGGCTGCGGCTGCCGCCGAAGCGGAGCGGATCGCGCGCGGCACGGCCGGCGTGCGCGCGGTGATCTCGTATCTCAGCGTCAACGCTGCGGCTGCGCTATAGTCGTGGCATGAACAGGGGTCTTGTCAGTCGCCGATTCGCTTTACACCTGGCGCTACCGCTGCTTGCCGGGGCGGCTTCGGCTGCGGCTGCGGCAGAGCAGGTGATGGTGGCGGCCGCTACCAATGTGCAGGCGCCGCTGGAGCATATCGCTCGGCTGTTTGAGCAAGAAACCGGGCATCGGCTGGTATTCAGCTTCGGCGCCACTGGCAAGCACTACGCGCAGATCAGGCGGCGGGCGCCATTCGACGCGTTTCTGGCCGCTGACTCCGAGCGGCCCGGGCGCCTGGAGCAGGAGGGAATTGCGGTCGCCGGCACCCGTTTTACCTATGCGGTCGGGCGTCTGGCGCTTTGGAGTCCGCAGCCCGGCGTGGTCGATCCCCAGGGAGAAGTGCTCGAGCACGGTCGCTACCGTCATTTGGCCATTGCCAATCCGCGTTTGGCGCCCTATGGAGTCGCCGCCGAGGCCGTTCTGCGAGCGCGAGGCCTGTGGGAAGGCGTACAGGGCAAGCTGGTGCAGGGCGAGAGCATTGGTCAGGCCTATCAGTTCGTCGGCAGCGGCAACGCCGAGCTGGGCTTCGTCGCCTTGGCGCAGATCCGGCGGCCTGGTGGGTTCATCGTCGGCAGCGCCTGGATCGTGCCGGCGGACCTGCATCCGCCCATCGAGCAGCAGGCCGTTTTGCTGCGGGATACGCCCCCCGCCCGCGCCTTCTGGCGGTTCCTCCAGTCGCCGCCAGCGCGCGAGGTTTTCCGTCAGTATGGCTACGATGTGCCCGAGTCGTCGTCCTAGCTGTCTCGGGCGGGCATTGGCGCTACGCTGGGCTTGCGCGGATGACCGGTTTTGAAATAAAAACGGACTGCCGAGACATTCCTGTCTTCATCACCATCCCTTGGTGGCGGCAGTCCTGCGAGCGGCCTTCCTGGCCGTACGCGTCGTCCCTGATACCTTCGTTTCTTTAGTGTTTACCGCATCCGCTGCGGCTCGATCACTCTCCTCCCTAAGACGCCATCAACTCTAGCCAAGCGGGACGGTGAGCGTAACCGCGGGAAATCCTAGGCCACCCCAGGAATGTCCCAAGGGGGCTGCCGTCGCGGCCCAAGTGCGCTGCGCGACCGGTCGGTGAGAGCGCAGCGAGGGAAGCATGACGAAGCGACGAGGTAGGTGGAAGCGGCAGCATGACCTCGGTCGTTGCCTAGCTCGTCAGCTTGGGCGGGATGCCCCTACCATATTTGCCAACGTCTCAACGGGTCGGAGCGTACAACAATGGAAACACGCATCGGCGAGTGGTATCTGTGCGAAAGCTACATCCAGGAACCCGTGCTGGTGGAGGCACTGGAGAGCGATAAGATCCTGGTGCGCTACCTGACCACGGGCAGAACCCGCTGGCTGGGCTACCCCAGGATCTGGTACGCCTGCAAGCCGAAACCCATCAAGCGCGATGTCAGCTACGATCCGCAGACCCAGCTCATCACCCTGACGTCCCGCGACGGCTCCGAAGAGCCCCAGCAGCTTGGCCTGGCGCAACTGCGGGCCCAGCTGTTTCCGCAGGCGGCACGGCCGCGGCTGGTGCGCCCGCGCCGTGCGGCGCAGCCGGCAGCAGGCATCGCTGCAGGTTTCAACGAGCCGGCCGACTGGGACAAGGACGACCAGGTGTGGCCGCTGGATGACGACATCGACGTCAGCGACGATGAGGCGGACTACGCGCTCGACATGAGCCTGTAGCGGTGCCGCTCAGGAAGACCGCGCCTGGTCTTCCTGAGCGTGGTGGCTACTGGTGCTTCTCGACGAAGGCTCGCTCGATGACATAGTCGCCAGGCTCGCCGATGCGGGGCGAGATCTTGAAGCCCAGTTTGTCGAGACGCGCAGTGGTGTCGGCGAGCATGCTCGGGCTGCCGCAGACCATGGCCCGGTCTCGGGCCGGGTCCAGCGGCGGCAGGCCGATGTCCTTGAATAGCTTGCCGCTGTCGATGAGCTCGGTCAGTCGGCCACGGTTGCGGAACGGCTCGCGGGTGACGGTCGGGTAGTAAATCAGTTTCTCCCGGACCATGTCGCCGAAATATTCGTTTTGCGGCAGTTCCTTGGTGATGTAGTCGGCGTAGGCCAGCTCGCTGACCAGGCGCACACCGTGGACCAGGATGACCTTGTTGAACCGCTCATAGGTCTCCGGGTCCTTGATGATGCTCATGAACGGCGCCAGGCCGGTGCCGGTGCTGAAGAGATAGAGATTCTCGCCCGGCAGCAGGTCGTGCAACAGCAGCGTCCCCGTCGGCTTGCGACTAACGAAGAGCGGGTCGCCTACCTTGATGTGCTGTAGCCGGGAAGTCAGGGGGCCGTTCGGCACCTTGATGCTCAGGAATTCCAGATGATCGTCGTAATTCGCGCTGACGATGCTGTAAGCGCGCATCAACGGTCGGCCGTCGACCTCGATCCCGATCATCACGAACTGGCCATTCTGGAAGCGCAGCGTCGGATCGCGCGTCGTGGTGAAGCTGAACAGGGTGTCATTCCAGTGATGCACGCTGAGCACGCGCTCGGTACCAACAGTCGACATGATTACTCGTCACCAAAATATTTTTGCGGAGAACGGATTTTATAACCGAAGGCCGGCCGCATGAAGCCGCAAAAGTCCCAAATTCTTGTCCTGGATCAACAATTTGCTACTATCCATATTCCATCGGCGCCTTGCCGCCCATGCATGGATTTTCCCGCCAGAGACGTCGACCGGCCATCGTCTATGATCCTCGAAAAGCTACTGACAACGATCAGCCGCCGGCTTTGGTTCCGGCGGCTGCTGGCACGCGCCTTCTTCCGCCGCATTCCGCACGGTCGGCAGCTGGGCATGCGGATTGTCGCGGTCGAGCCCAATGCCTTGATTGCGGAATTGCCCTACCAGGAAAGCGTCATCGGGCATCCGGAAGCAGGCTTCGTCCACGGCGGCGCCGTCACGGTGCTGATAGATCAGACCTGCGGGTCGGTGGCCAGCCTGGCGTTCTCGCCGCCGGCGTTGGTCGCAACCCTTGATCTGCGGATGGATTGGCTGCGGCCAGCCAGGCCGGGGCTGCCGATTTATGCCCGCGCCGAGTGCGTCAGCGTCAAGCGCCAAGTGGCCTTCGTGCGCGCAACGGCGTACCACGAAGGCCGTGGCGAGCCCATTGCCCATGCCAGCGCCACCTTCATGCGTTCCGGCGTCTTACTGGCGGCGCCGTGGTCGCGGCGAAGCAGGCAGGCTTAGCAGCCGGGCTGCTGCCAGCGCGGCAAGTGCGCCCATTATACGCCACCTTGCCGCCCCCGGCCCGCTGCATATGTCGCAACACGGCCCAGTTGTTATAGATATAGGGGACGGGCACGGTTGCCGCGGTAGCGCAGGGCCTGGCCCGCCGGACAGCGAGCAATCGGTCCGGTGCGCCGTGCGCCAGGCCACGGCCCTGTTGCTCCCTGCACGGTGGAGCGGAGAGCTGCTGGCATTCCTCCATGCGCAACTGGCACGATGAAAAAGTAGGAGGAAAGCGCGGGCGGCCATGGGAATGGCCGCCTGTCGCCGTTCATGTGGAGGGGGTTTGCGGTCGATGATACGTATCCTCATTGCCGACGATCATCCCGTCGTACGCAATGGACTCAAGCAGATGATTTCCGAGCAGGGTGACATGGAAGTCGCCGGCGAAGTGACCAACGGCGACGAACTGATGGCACACCTGCGGCAGGAGCTGCCGGATGTGGTGCTTTGCGACATGTCCATGCCCGGGCGCAGTGGGATCGATCTGATCAAGGCGATTAAGGCGCAATGGCCGCGGCTGCCGTTGCTGGTCCTCAGCGTGCACGAAGACGACATGTATGCCGTGCGCACCATCAAGGCGGGCGCCATGGGCTATGTCACCAAGTCCAGTCCTTCCGAACAGCTGCTGGCGGCGATCCGCCGGGTTGCCTCGGGGCGTCTTTACATCAACGAGGACGTGGCGGAGAAGCTGGCGCTGCAGGTCATCGGTGGCGATCAGCTGCCGCATACCGAGCTTTCCGACCGCGAGCATCAGGTGTTCATCATGCTGGCCGAGGGACTGACGGTGTCGGAAATCGCCAAGGAGCTGCATCTCAGCGTCAAGACCATCAGCACCCACAAAACCAACATCATGCAGAAGATGAATTGGACCAACATGGCTGAGCTGATCCGCTACGCCATCGAGCACAACCTAGTCAACATCCCCTCCTCCGGCCCGCGCTCCAGCGACAAGCGCTGATCTCCAGCGCCTGCGAGCCGCCCTCCCCGATCGACACGCCCTCTCGGAATTTTCCTGCTCCGGCTCGGACTTTACCGATTCCGCTCGGACTGGCGGAACCTGCCGACAGGCAAAGTCCTAGCAGCAAATCAGCGGCTGCCGATACTCCGACGTCGGCCGATTTTCGATGATGTCCTGGGCGTTTCCCGCTGCTTGCCGGCGAGCATTGGTTTTGCCAGGACACGGAGGCCGATTTGCCTAAGACCTCTTCGCTCCAGCTGATTCTGCTGCCTGTCTACGCCGCGATTCCGGGCGCCGTCGCCGTCGTCGTGGCGGGCGGTCTGGCCTGGCTGCCGTTGGCGGTCGCAGTGATGATGATCGCCGGGCTGCAGAGCCTGCACGGCCGCAGGCAGCTCGCGCGGCTGCAGTCGCTGGCAGCAGCTGCGAAGGAGCCCATGGATGCCCGGGACGGCGACGCGGGAACGCCGCCAAGCGCGACGCCTCCGGGGGCGGCGGCTTTCGCCGACGGCATCGCCGAGATGGGGCGGGCCCTGGCGCCGGTGTGGGCACGACAGATCAATACCGCTCGGGAGCAGACCGAGACCGCCATCGTCGCGCTCAGCAATCAATTTGCCAGCATCGTGCAACAGCTGGACGACGCCATTGAGGTTTCCAAGCAAGTGGCGGGCGACGGCGAAAGCGTCGCTTCGGTGCTGGCTTCCAGCGAAGCCGCGCTGCTGAAGGTGGTGAACACCCTGCGGGTGGTGTTGGATGAGAAGGTCGCGCTGATGCGTGAGCTCGACAGCCTGATGGGCTTCACCGCCGAGCTCGATCAGATGGCGCACGACGTCGCTCGGGTCGCCGCCCAGACCAACCTGCTGGCCCTAAACGCTGCCATCGAGGCGGCGCGCGCTGGCGAGCAAGGACGCGGCTTCGCCGTGGTGGCCGACGAAGTGCGGCAGCTCTCGCAGCTGTCCGGGGCTACCGGCAAGCGCATCGGTGAAAAGATCAAGATCATCAATGAAGCCATCGCCTCGGCCTTCAGCGCCGGGGAGGCGTCGACGGAGCGCGACAGCAAGGCGGTTGCAGGCGCCGAGGAGACCATCCGGCAAGTGCTGAATGAATTCCGCACGGTGGCCGATGGCTTGAGCAAGGCCAGCGAAACGCTGCGTCGGAGCAGCGCCAGCATCCAGAACCAGATTTCGGGCGCCATCGTCGAGCTGCAGTTCCAAGACCGCAGCAGTCAGATTCTGTCCCATGTCTGCGACAACATCCGCGCCGCCGCAGACGAGCTCCTGCGGGTCCAGCAGCGCTTCCAGGCCGAGGGCGTGCTGGTCGCCCCCAACACGGAGGCGCTGCTGGTGGGGTTGGAGCGCTCCTACGCGATGGCGGAGGAGCGGCAAAACCACAACGGCGAGGCGACCACGACGGCGGTCGGGGATGTCACTTTCTTTTGAGAACGACCGGGCAATCAGCTTGCTCTGGTGAAGGGGTAAAACGATGAGCAAAACGGTATTGGTGGTGGACGACTCGGCAGCGATCCGGCAGGTGGTGTCGATAACCCTCAAGGGTGCCGGCTATGAGGTGATCGAGGCCTGCGACGGCAAGGACGCGCTGGAAAAGCTCAACGGCCAGCGGGTCCACCTGATCATCTCCGACGTCAACATGCCGGTGATGGACGGGCTGACCTTTCTGAAGGAAGTCAAGGCGCGGCCCGAGTACAAGTTCACCCCGGTCATCATGCTGACGACCGAGTCGGCCGAGGACAAGAAGCAAGAGGGCCAGGCAGCCGGCGCCAAGGCCTGGATGGTGAAGCCGTTCGAGCCGGCTCAGATGTTGAATGCGGTGTCCAAGCTGGTCATGGCCTAAGCCATGTTCACCATCGAAGAAAAGCAAGAGCGGCTGCGTCTCCATTGCAGCCTGACCATTTATCAGGCCGCGCAGCTGTGGTCGGAGCTGAAAGGCGCGCTGGGGCGGGTGCGCGAGATCGACTTGGCCGAAGTCGATGAGTGCGACACCGCCGGCGTGCAGCTGTTGCTGATGCTCAAGCGCGCAGCCGCCGAGCAAGGCCGGTCCTTGCAGTTGGTCAATCACAGCAAGGCCGTGATCGATGTGCTGGGGCTGATCAATGTCGCCGGCCTGCTAGGGGATCCGGTGGTATTGCCGTCGGAGCAGGAGGTGCACTAATGAGCCTCGATGCCGCCCTGCAGACCTTCCTGGTAGAAAGCCGGGAGCTGCTGGAGCAGATGGAATATGATCTGCTGCAACTGGAGAGCGCGCCAGACGACGGCGAGCTGCTCAATGCCCTGTTCCGCAGCGTCCACACGGTGAAGGGGGCAGCCGGCATTTTCGGCCTGCAGCCCATCGTCGACTTTACCCATGTGGTCGAGAACCTGTTGGACCAGCTGCGACAGCGCAAGCTCGACCTAGATGCCGATCTCGCCGCTCTGCTCTTGCAGTGCCGCGACTACATCCTCGAGCTGGTGGAGCTCTGCCCCACCTCGCTGGACGATCTTAACGAGGCGCAGCAGGCGGCCGGCGCACGGCTGCTGGACGCCTTGGAGGACTACCTGCCCGAAGGGGGTGGCGAGACGATGCCGGTGGCCGCCACCGAGCGGACGGAGGTGGAGAGCTTCGGCGGTGGACCGGTGGACAGCGATACCTGGCACATCTCGCTGCGTTTCAGCCGCGAGGTGCTGCAGCACGGCATGGATCCGCTCGGCTTCATCCGCTACCTTGGCAAGTTGGGGGAGCTGGTGCACGTGGAGCCGGTGGCCGACGCGCTGCCGGTGCCGGCCGACTACGATCCGGAAGCCTGCTATCTGGGCTTCGAGATCGCCTTCCGCGGCGACGTCGACAAGAAGACCATCGAGGACGTCTTCGAGTTCGTCCGCGATGACTGCGAACTGCGTATCCTGCCACCGCGCAGCCAGCTTAGCGAATACATGCGCCTGATCAGCGAGCTGCCCGAGGACGAGGCCCGGCTGGGCGAGTTGCTGGTCGCCTGCGGCGCGCTGACGCCGAACGAGCTGGAGCGCGGGCTCAAGCTGCAGCAGAGCGCCCAGGCCGACAACAAGAGCAAGCTCGGCAAGCTGCTGGTCGAACAGGGCGCGGTGCAGCCGGAGCTGGTGGAAGCAGCGCTGCACAAGCAGCGCAAGAACCGCGAAAGCCGCTCGCTGGCCAGCCAGTACATCCGGGTGCGGGCGGACAAGCTGGACAGCCTGATTAACCTGGTGGGCGAGCTGGTGATCGCCAGCGCGGCCGCGGAGCTGATCGCCTCTGCCTCCGGCGATACCGCCACCCTGGAGTCGGTGGCGGAGCTGTCACGCCTGGTGGAAGAGATCCGTGACAGCTCGCTGCAGCTGCGGATGGTGCCCATCGGCGAGACCTTCCAGCGCTTCACCCGGGTGGTGCGGGATACCGCGGCCGAGTTGGGCAAGGACATCGAGCTGCAGATCAGCGGCGCCGACACCGAGCTCGACAAGACGGTGGTGGAGAAAATCTCCGATCCGCTCACCCATCTGGTGCGCAACGCGGTGGACCACGGCATCGAGCCGGTGGAGGTGCGCGTGGCGCGCGGCAAGCCGTCTCGTGGGCTGGTCCAGCTCAATGCCTACCACGACTCCGGCAGCATCGTGATCGAGGTCAGCGACGACGGCGGCGGCCTGGACCGCGACAAGATTTTCGCCAAGGCCGTGGAGCGGGGGCTGGTGCGGCCGGATCAGGAGCTCAGTACGCAGGAGATCTTCAATCTGATTTTCGAGCCGGGCTTCTCCACCGCGCCTCAGGTGACCAATTTGTCCGGCCGCGGCGTGGGTATGGACGTCGTCCGGCGCAGCATCGAGGCGCTGCGCGGCACGGTCGATCTGGAGTCCACGCCGGGCAAGGGCAGCGTGTTCCGCATTCGCCTGCCGCTCACGCTCGCCATCATCGACGGCTTCCTGATCCGCTCTGGCAACGAGGACTTCGTGGTGCCGCTGGAGAGCGTGGTCGAGTGCATCGAGCTGTCCGGCGATCTGCGCACCCAAGCGCTGGAGCGCAACTACATCAATCTGCGCGGGGAAGTGCTGCCGTTCGTGCGACTGCGCGAGCACTTCCGCATCGAGGGCCCGGTCGGGCGGCGCGAGAACATGGTGGTCGTCCAGTACGCGGGGCAGAAGGCCGGCTTGCTGGTGGATGAGCTGCTGGGCGAGCACCAGACCGTCATCAAACCCTTGGGAACCCTGTTCAGGCATATCAACGGAATCAGCGGGGCCACCATTCTCGGCAACGGTCGGGTCGCGCTGATTCTGGACATTCCCAATCTGATGCAGCGCCTACAGCAAGAGGGGGGCGGCCGAGTAGCGGCCTGAACACTATGGACAAGAAGCAAGAGCAAAGCGGATTCATGAACATCAAGCGGTGGCTGAGCCAACTTTCGATTACCGTCAAGCTTTCCCTGACTGCCTTCGTGGTCATTGCCATCGCGCTCGGTCTGATGACCCTGTCGATTGCGCGCACCGCGACCGGGATATTGGACCGGAATGCGCTGGACGCGATGAAGACCCAGCTCGAGCTCAGCAAGTCAGTGCTGGCCGCCATCGACCGCCAGGCCCGTGCCTCCCTGGCGCATGCTCGCGAGCAAATGGACGAGCGGCTAGGGCAGCTGGCTACCCAGGAAGGCGATGTCCTGATTCTTCGCAAGGGGATCGATCTGCCCTTCGTGTCGTTTGCCTTGTCGCGGCTGCCGTTCGCCTTCGTTACCTACCAGCTCGACCAGACCAACGGCTGGGAGGTGGCCAGCAGCAAGATGACCCACGGCGAGCCCATCACCGAGCTGCCGGAAGTGATCGAAGAGAAGTTCCGTGCCGCCCAGCAGGGCAAGGGTTCCGTGCAGCTAGCCCGCATGAACGGCAGGGATCACATGGTTGAGCTGGTTCCCCTGCAGATCAACAATCAAATCAGCGGAATACTGCTGCTGGGCGTCGACATCCATGACGGCCTGGAGGAAGCCAAGCGCCAGATCCTGGCCAGCAAGATCGGCGAAACCGGCTACATCTTCGCCGTCGACAGCAACCCGGGTCCGGGGCATGGCAGGCTGACCATGCATCCGGAGCTGGAAGGCCAGATTCAGCTGCATACCAAGGATGTCAACGGCTTCGAATTCATCAAGGAGATGCTGCGCGAGCGCGAGGGCATCGTCCGCTATTTCTGGCACAACCCGGAGCTGGGCGAAAAGGAGCCGCGCGAGAAGCTGGCCTATTACGGCGTGTTCGAGCCCTGGAACTGGGTGCTGTCGGCAGGCAGCTACGCCGAGGAGTTCAACCGCGACAGCGCTACGCTGCGCAACTATCTGCTGGCGTTTTCCGCTATCGCGCTGGTTCTCATGATACTGGCGCTGTGGTTCGCTTCCCGTCGATTGGTCTCGCGTCCGCTCGGAGAGGTGGTTGCCGCGGCCAATGCGCTGGCTGGGGGTGATCTTGGGGTGCGTCTGCAGAGTCGCTCGCGGGACGAGGTGGGTGAGCTGCTGCAGGCGATGAATGTGATGATCGAGCGGCTGTCGCAGACCATA
>JAAYIK010000030.1 GCA_012523465.1 Lysobacteraceae bacterium
GGGCTGGCGCTCAAAGACGCTTCTCCAGAACAGCCTGCCGAGTCCGCTGGCTTGGGCGGTGGCCAGCAGCAGGGAGCAGAAAATCAGGGCCAGCAGCGTAAGCCGCGACACGTGGGTCGGCATGGATGGACCTCTGGATCTTATTGATTAGCGCTCGTCTGCAGGGTCACCCAATGCAGATAGTCGCTCAAACCTTTGACCACAGGGACCGCGATGATCTCCGGAAGTTCATACGGGTGCAGGCGCTGGATGGTCTCTTCGGCCCGGCGGTAGGCGGCGGCGGTAGTCTTGACGACCAGCAGCAGTTCGCTGTCGTTGCGGGTCTCGCCTTGCCAGCGGTAGACCGAGGTCAGTCCGGTGACGATGTTGACGCAGGCGGCCGCACCGTCTTCGACCAGCGTGCTGGCGATCTCCTGCGCCGCTTCCATCGTGGGGCATGTGCACAGCAGGACCAGGTGGGACGCATCCTTCACGATGGCTTCCTCCTCAGGTGGCAGAGAGCGTTTCGGCGTGCGGGCTTGAATTGTAGCAGGCTATCCCATAGAGCGGGCCGAGTCGCCAGGGGGCGGTCGATGTCTTGACTCCCCGGTGCGCATGACTATCATTAGCACTCACCAGCTGCGAGTGCTAATAAGCGCGTCTGGCAGACCACAGTTTTCTCATTGCCGAAGTCAAAGCTAAATCCATAGGGAGACAAGGTCCGATGAAAATCCGTCCTTTGCACGACCGCGTAATCATCAAGCGCATGGAAGAAGAGCGCACGTCTCCCGGCGGGATCGTGATCCCCGACACCGCGGCCGAGAAGCCGATTCGCGGTGAAGTGATCGCCGTCGGGAAGGGCAAGGTCCTGGACAACGGCGAAGTGCGTCCGCTTGACCTGAAGGTCGGCGACAAGGTGCTGTTCGGCAAGTATTCCGGCACTGAGGTGAAGGTGGACGGCGAAGAGCTCCTCGTGATGCGCGAGGAAGACGTCATGGCCGTCATCGAAGGCTAAGACGCCTGCCTGAGCGCGCAATTACCAACGATTATCTTGAGGGAACCGGATTATGGCAGCGAAAGAGGTACGCTTTTCCGACGACGCCCGCAGCCGCATGGTAGAGGGCGTTAACATCCTGGCGAACGCCGTCAAGGTCACGCTGGGCCCGCGCGGTCGCAACGTGGTGCTGGAGAAGAGCTTCGGCGCCCCGACCGTCACCAAGGACGGCGTGTCCGTGGCCAAGGAGATCGAGCTCAAGGACAAGTTCCAGAACATGGGCGCCCAGATGCTGAAGGAAGTGGCGTCCCAGACCTCCGACGTTGCGGGTGACGGCACCACCACCGCCACCGTGCTCGCCCAGGCCATCCTGCGCGAGGGCATGAAGGCGGTCGCCGCCGGCATGAACCCGATGGACCTCAAGCGCGGCATCGACAAGGCCGTGGCCAGGGCCGTCGAGGAAATCCGCAAGTTGGCCGTGCCCTGCACCGACGACAAGACCATCGCCCAGGTCGGCACCATTTCCGCCAACAGCGACGAGTCCATCGGCTCGATCATCGCCGAGGCGATGAAGAAGGTCGGCAAGGAAGGCGTGATCACGGTCGAGGAAGGCTCCGGCCTCGAGAACGAGCTCGAGGTGGTCGAGGGCATGCAGTTCGACCGCGGCTACCTGTCGCCTTACTTCATCAACAACCAGCAGTCCATGGCTGCCGAGCTCGAGGATCCGCTGATCCTGCTGCACGACAAGAAGATCAGCAACATCCGCGAGCTGCTGCCGTTGCTGGAAGCCGTCGCCAAGGCTGGCCGTCCGCTGCTGATCGTCGCTGAGGACGTCGAAGGTGAAGCGCTGGCCACGCTGGTGGTCAACACCATCCGCGGCATTGTCAAGGTCGCTGCGGTCAAGGCCCCGGGCTTCGGCGATCGCCGCAAGGCCATGCTGGAGGACATTGCCATCCTGACCGGCGGCACGGTGATCTCCGAGGAAGTCGGCCTGAGCCTGGAGAAGGCCACCCTGGACGACCTCGGCAGCGCCAAGAAGGTCACCGTCACCAAGGAGCACACCACCATCGTCGGCGGTGCCGGCTCGCCGGACAAGATCAAGGCTCGCGTCGAGCAGATCCGCAAGCAGATCGAGGAGGCTACCTCCGACTACGATCGCGAGAAGCTGCAGGAGCGGGTCGCCAAGCTTGCTGGCGGCGTGGCCGTGATCAAGGTTGGCGCGGCGACCGAAGTCGAGATGAAGGAGAAGAAGGCCCGCGTCGAAGACGCCCTGCACGCAACCCGTGCTGCCGTCGAAGAAGGCACCGTGCCGGGTGGTGGCGTCGCTCTGATCCGCGCCCAAGCTGCGCTGGAGGAGCTCAAGGGCGACAACGAAGACCAGAACGTGGGTATCTCCATCGTCCGCCGCGCGATTGAAGAGCCGCTGCGCCAGATCGTCGCCAACGCGGGTGCCGAGCCGTCCGTGGTGGTGGAAAAGGTCCGTCAGGGCAGCGGCAACTTCGGCTACAATGCCCAGACCGGCGAGTACGGCGACATGACCCAGCTCGGTATCCTGGACCCGGCCAAGGTGACCCGCACTGCCCTGCAGAATGCGGCCTCCGTTGCCGGCCTCATGCTGACCACCGAGTGCATGATCGCCGAGCTGCCGAAGGAAGAGCCTGCCAACGCTGGCATGGGCGGCGGCATGGACATGATGTAATCCGGCACCTTATGTAATTCGGCACCTTGCTGGATACGAAAAGCCCCGCGTAAGCGGGGCTTTTTTGTGGAAGCACCCCGGGCACGCTTCCCGGGCATGCTGCCGCTTGGCCTGCTCCCGGGCAGGAAACCGCGCTAAAGTACGAGGCGATAGGTCCCTGCGGGAGGAGGCAATGAGCAAGCAAACGCAGTCCGTGGCGGCAGCCATCGATGAGCTGAAGGCGCTCCTGGGTGAGCGGCTGTCGCAGTCGATGGCGGTGCGAGAGCAGCATGGGCGGGACGAGTCCTGGCATCGGCCGGCGCTGCCCGATGCGGTCGCTTTCGCCCGCTCGACCGAGGAAGTTTCGAGAATCCTTGCGATCTGCAACCGCCACCGGGTTCCGGTGATTCCCTTCGGCGCGGGCACCTCATACGAGGGCCATCTCATTCCCGTCGCCGGTGGCATCTCGCTCGATCTCAGCGGCATGGACCGGATTCTGCGCGTCAGTGCGGAAGACATGGACGTGACCGTCCAGGCCGGCGTGCGGCGCAAGCAGCTGAACGAATACTTGCGCGATACCGGGCTGTTCTTCCCCATCGATCCTGGGGCCGATGCCACCATAGGCGGCATGTGTGCGACGCGCGCCTCCGGCACGACCACCGTGCGCTATGGCGCCATGCGGGAAAACGTGCTGGGGCTGACGGTGGTGCTGGCGGACGGGCGCGTCATCCGCACCGGCGGGCGGGCCCGCAAATCGGCATCCGGCTACGATCTCACCCGGCTGTTCGTCGGTTCGGAAGGCACGCTGGGCGTGATCACCGAGGTCACCCTGCGCCTGCACGGGCGGCCGGAGGCGACGGCTTTCGCGACCTGCCATTTCGCAACCCTCAAGGGCGCCGTGGACACTGCCATCCAGACCATCCAAATGGGTATACCCATCGCCCGGGTGGAGCTGCTCGACGAGGTCATGATCAACGCCGTGAACCGCTACTCCAGGCTCGATCTTCCCGAGCAGCCTACCCTGTTCCTGGAGTTTCACGGCAGCGCCCAGGGCGTCGTGGAGCAGGCTAGGGCGGTGGAAGAGCTGGCGGTAGCCAACGGCGGCGGTTTCCGCTGGTCGGATCGGGAAGAGGAGCGCGGCCGGCTTTGGCGGGCGCGGCACGCCGCCGCTTACGCGGCCAAGGCGCTGCGGCCGGGATGCGAAAATTGGGCAACCGACGTCTGTGTGCCGATCTCGCATCTTGCCGAGGTGATCACCTACATCCGTGCCGAGGCCGACAAGAGCTTCCTGCCGGCCCCGGTCCTGGGGCATGTCGGCGATGGCAATTTCCACATGGCGATCGTGGTCGACCGCAACAGTCCGGAGGAAATCGCCGAGGCCGAGCGCCTCAACCGGCTGCTGGTGACCAAGGCCCTAGAGCTGGGCGGTACTTGCACAGGCGAGCATGGCATCGGCCTGGGGAAGCGGGAGTTCCTGTTGCAGGAGCACGGCGAAGGCGTTGCCGTCATGCGTGCGATCAAGCAGGCGCTCGATCCCAGCAACATCCTGAATCCGGGCAAGCTGTTCGTGCCGGTGGCCAGCGACGTGGCAGGTCAGGGGTGAAGCTTTCGCCGTCGCCGCTTCGGCAAACGGGCTGCTCGAGGTTAAACAGGCACCGGCCGCCAATAGATATCACGGTCGATGAGCCGCGGTTGCCGCGGCTCGGCGCAGCAACGAGCGACGCGACGGTCATGAAAGCACTCGAGAGCAACATCGCCACCTTGCCGCCCGTCCTGAGGCGGCAAACGCGCGACTGGCTGGAAGAATTCCTCGGCCGCTGCGCCGAGCCGCTGTCGCCTGCCGTGCGGCAGGCGCTGCCGCGGGTGTTCGCGATGAGCGAGTTCGTTGCCCACACCTGCCTGCAGGCGCCGCAGCTGCTGGCGGCGCTGGATGCCCAGGGGAGGCTCCAGCGGCCGGATACCGCCGCCGGCCTGCGGCAGCGGCTGGAAGAGCGGCTGGCCGCGGTCGAGGATCAGGCCGCGCTGGAACGGGGGTTGCGCCAGTTCCGGCGCCAGGAGATGCTGCGCATCGCCTGGCGCGACCTGGCCGGCTGGGCGCCCTTGCCGGAGACGCTGGCCGATTTGACCGCGCTCGCCGAGTGTTGCCTGGAAGCGGCACTGGAGCGTCTTTACCGCTGGCAGTGCGCGCAGTGGGGCGTGCCCCGCAACCGTCAGGGACAGCCACAGCAGCTGGTGGTGCTGGGCATGGGAAAGCTGGGCGGCGGCGAGCTGAATTTCTCCTCGGACATCGACTTGATCTTCGCCTTTCCCGATGCCGGCAGCACCGACGGCCCGCGTGGCAGGAGCAACGAGGAGTTTTTCACCGCCTTGGGACGGCAGCTGATCGCCGTGTTGGACAAGCCGACGGCGGATGGCTTCGTTTTCCGCGTCGACATACGGTTGCGCCCCTTCGGCAGCAGCGGCCCGCTGGCGATGAGCTTCAACGCGCTGGAAACCTACTACCAAAGCCAGGGTCGGGAGTGGGAGCGCTACGCCATGATCAAGGCGCGGGTGGTCGCCGGCGACAGGCAGCGAGGCGCGGAGCTGCTGGAGATGCTGCGGCCCTTCGTCTACCGCCGCTAGCTCGACTTCGGCGTGCTGGAGTCGCTGCGTGAGCTCAAGCGGATGATTGGACGCGAAGTCGCCCGGCTCGGCATGGAGGACAACATCAAGCTGGGCCGCGGCGGCATTCGGGAAATCGAATTCATCGCTCAAGCTTTTCAGCTGATCCGCGGCGGCCGTGATCCGGCGCTGCGCCAGCGCAGCCTGTTGCCGGTGCTGGGCGTGCTCGGCGAACGAGGGCTGCTGACGCTGGAGGCGGCGCAGCAGCTCGCCCAGGCCTACGAGTTCCTGCGTCGCACGGAGAACCGCCTGCAAGCCATGGCCGATCGGCAAACGCACGACCTGCCGGCCAATCCTGTCGATCAGGCGCGGCTTGCGCTGGCGATGGGTTGCCGCGACTGGCCGGAATTCCTCCAGCAGCTGAATCGTTGGCGAACCCTGGTGCAGGAACAGTTCGATCAGGTTTTCAGCGAGCCGCCGGCGCATGTTCCCGAGGCGGATGAGAGGGAGGATTTGCGGGACGTCTGGCTGATGGAGCTGGGCGATGACCAGGCCGCGGCCATCCTGCGCAGCGCCGGCTTCGAGCGGGCCGAGGAAGTCTGGCAGCGCTTGAAGGCGCTGCGCTCCAGCTCGGCCTGCCGCTCGCTCAGCGCCAGCGGTCGTCGGCGACTCGATCGGCTGGTGCCGCTGCTGCTGACAGCGGTGGCGCGCACCGAGCAGCCGGAAGTGACGGCCGCGCGCCTGCTGCAGCTGCTGGAGGCAATCGCGCGGCGCACAGCCTATCTGGCACTGCTGATCGAAAGCCCGGCCGCCCGCACCCAGCTGGTGCAACTGTGCGCGGCCAGCCCCTGGGTGGCGCGGCAGCTGGCACGCTACCCGGTGCTGCTGGACGAGATGCTGGACGCCCGCACGCTCTATACGCCGCCGGGCAAGGCCGAGCTTGAGGCCGAGCTGGCGCAGCGGCTGAATGCGCTGCCGGAAGACGACCTCGAGCAGCAGATGGAAGCGTTGCGCCACTTCAAGCAGGCGCACATGCTGCGAGTGGCCGCGGCCGACATCACGGCTGCCGTGCCGCTGATGGTGGTCAGCGACTACCTCACCTATTTGGCCGAGGCGATACTCGAGGCCGTGCTGCAGCTGGCCTGCGCCCAGGTGGCGGCGCGCTACCCGCAGCTCGGCAAAGGGCGCGGTCGCGATTGCGGCATGGCCATCGTCGCCTACGGCAAGCTCGGCGGCATCGAGCTCGGCTACGGGTCCGATCTGGATCTGGTCTTTCTGCACGACAACGAGGGCGACGCCATCGAGCTACAGGCCTTCTACGGCCGGATTACCCAGCGGGTGTTGCACATTCTCGGCACGCCCACGGCGGGCGGCGTGCTTTATGAGACCGACACCCGGCTGCGGCCCAGCGGCAAGAGCGGGCTGCTGTCGACGACCTTGCCCGCCTTCGCCGATTACCAGCACAACAAGGCCTGGACCTGGGAACACCAGGCACTGGTGCGGGCCCGGGCGGTGGCCGGCGATCCCAGGCTGATCGCGGGCTTTACCGAGATCCGGCAAGACGTCCTGCGCCGCCGCCGCGATCCCGACCGGCTGCGGGAAGAAGTCCGTGAAATGCGCGAGCGTCAGCTCAGCGAGAGCAACAGGGATCCGGCGCTGTTTGATCTCAAGATGGACCGTGGCGGAATCGCCGACATCGAGTTCATGGTGCAGTACGGCGTCCTGTCGCGCGCAGCCGATTATCCGCAGCTGGTACGTTATACCGACAATATCCGCCTGCTGGACGATTTGAGCGATACCGGCTGGATCAGCGCCGACGAGGCCCGCCTGCTCGCCGATGCCTATAGAACGTTTCGCGCTCGCCTGCATCGCCTGAGCCTGCAGGAGCTGCCAGGCTGCGTCGATGCCGCCGAGCTGGTGGAAGAGCGCGCGTTCGTTAGCCACATGTGGCAACGGCTGATGGAGGCTTGATCGGCGCAGCAAGGGCCGGCCATGCGGTGAGCGCGGTTTTCGGCGCAACAGTGTACAAAGTCGATCTTTTCTGGCCTTAAGAAGGTATTATTTGCAGCGCGGGCCAGATCTCGTGTTGCGATGCCGCATGCGCCTTGCTTCCTGCAGGCAAGAGGCATGCACCCGGCAGCATCGCCGCGGTCGGCCCTCAGTGAGACTGGACAAGCCATGCCGTAGTCGATGCGGCGGCCTCGACAGGGCGCAAGTCGCAAGGGGACCTGGCCCGGGCAGCTCCGAGGCCGTCGCAATGACATGCCGAACGACAGAAGGAGAATGCCATGCCCGATCCGCAGACGCACGATCGCAGCGATCTGATCCAGCCAAACGCAGCCAACCGCTACGAGATCACTGTCGACGATCTGCCGCTGTCCTGTCCCATGCCGGGCATGTACCAGTGGAACTCCCATCCCAAGGTGTACTTGCCCATTCACGAGACGGGCGAGGAGAGGTGCCCGTACTGCAGCGCCGTCTACGTGCTGAAGGACTGGAAGCCGTCGGACCTGGAGGTGGTGCGGCGCGGGCGGCGGCAGCCGGTGAAGTGACGTTCAAGGCCGGCCTCGGGGCCGCGGCGAAGAATATCAGGCATTTCCTCTTCCGGCCGGGAGCCGGGAAGAAACCGGTAGATTCTTGCCGGAAGGGTAGCATCTCATAATGAAAGTTTTATATGTGCTGACCTCGATCGATCGCGGCGAGCTTCATTCAATACTGGGCTTGAAGGCCTGCGGCGTCGAGGCGGCGGCGGTTTGCCACCCTGGCTCGGAGCGTGGACAGGTCCTGGCCGATGCCGGCATACCCGTGCATCGCCTGGCATTCCGCTCTCGACGCGATTCGAGCGCAATTGCCAGGCTGCGCGCACTGATCGAAGCCACGCAGCCCGACATTGTGCATGTCTTCGCCAAGCGCACGCTGTCCAACACCCTGGTTGCTCTTAAGGGATTGCCGCCGCGCCTGGTTGCATACAGGGGGATCGTGGGAAACCTCAACTTCCTGGATCCCACTTCGTGGATGAGCTTTCTGCATCCGAGGGTGGACAAGATCATCTGCGTGGCGGAAGCGATCCGACAAGACCTGCTGAGCATGCGTTTGCTAGGGCTGCATATCCCGCCGCACAAGCTCGTGACTATTTACAAAGGGCACGACATCGAGTGGTACGCCAGGCAGCCCAAGGCTGACCTGACGGAGCTGGGCATTCCAGCCGGCAGTCCGGTCGTCGGTTGCGTCGCGAACATGCGGCCGCGTAAAGGGATTCCGGTCCTGATCGAAGCCTTCGAGCGGCTGCCGTTCGAATGGGGAGCGCATTTGCTCCTGGTTGGGGAGGTCGCCGATCCCAAGATCGCTAGAGCGGTTGCGCGCAGCCCCGTCCGTGATCGCATCCACCTGACCGGATATCGCGCCGATGCGGTGTCTTTGACCGGCGCGATGGATGTGTCCGTATTGCCTACGCTGCGGCGAGAAGGCCTGCCCAAGTCGGTCATCGAAGCGATGGCGCAGGCTGTTCCCGTTATCGTCACGGATGCCGGAGGCAGTCCCGAGCTGGTCGAGGACGGAATCAGCGGTCGCATCGTTAAGGCTGGAAGCGTCGACGCGTTGGTTGCTGCCTTATCGGAGATTCTGTCGGATCATGAGCGGGCCGCAAGGATGGGGAAGGCAGCCCAGGAGCGAATTCGCCAGCATTTCAACGTGGAACAGACGGTCCGCAAGACGCTTGCGGTCTATGCCGAGCTGCTCGCATCCGGCGCGACAGCTGCCTGAGTTCCGTTCAGCGGTTCTTGAAGCGAAGCCGGGCGGTTGCTGTATCCGGAGGGAAGCTGCGTTGGGACGGCGCGGATTTTACAGGCAAGTGACCGCAAGTTGGGACCGCTTCTCCAGTTCATTGCTCACAAGTCAATACTCTGTGGCCTGATTTCGAGTTCAGGAATTTATGTTGCGTTATTTGATAGTTGGTCCTTCCTGGGTCGGCGACATGGTGATGGCCCAAAGCCTGTTCATCCGACTGAAGGAGCTGCATCCCGATGCTTGCATCGACGTCCTGGCGCCGGCCTGGTCGGAACCATTGCTTGCCCGCATGCCGCAGGTACGGCGCTCGATCCTGATGCCGCTCGGGCACGGGCAGCTTGGGTTGAAGACCCGCATGGAGCTGGGGCGCTCATTGCGGGGCCAATACGACCGCGCCATTGTCCTGCCGAACTCATGGAAATCTGCGCTGGTTCCTGCCTGGGCTGGCATTCCGGTTCGCACGGGCTATCGCGGGGAATTCCGTTACGGTCTTCTCAATGACCTGAGAATCCTGGACAAAAAGCTCTTGCCCATGACGGTGCAGCGCTATGTGGCTCTGGCGGATCAAGGGCCAATCGCGTCTCCGCCGGTCGTCAATCCCCCACAGCTGCAAGTGGACCACAAGGGTATCGAGGCTGCATTGGAGCGGCATGGACTGTCCCGTCCAGACAAGCCCTTGCTTGCCTTGTGTCCAGGGGCAGAATACGGCCCGGCCAAGCGCTGGCCTGCCGAGCACTATTCAGCTGTGGCGCGCAGCTGGCTCGATCAGGGAGGTGCGGTTTGGCTGTTTGGCTCCGCCAAGGATAAAGCGGTCACCGCTGAGATAACGAGGCAAACGAATGGTCGGTGCATCGATTTGGCTGGCAAGACCACGCTTGGCGAAGCGATCGACCTCATGTCGCTGGCCGAGATGGCTGTTAGCAACGATTCGGGGCTGATGCATGTGGCAGCAGCTGTGGGCATAGGCGTGGTGGCCATCTATGGTTCTTCCGACCCGGGCTTTACGCCGCCTTTGAGCGAGCGCGCACGGATCTTGTCATTGCGACTTGAATGCAGCCCGTGCTTCAAGCGCGAGTGTCCACTGGGTCATCTGAACTGCCTTAAGGAATTGCGACCGTCTATGGTGATTGAGGCAATGGGGTTGACGGCGAATTGAGGCTGAGTCAAAAAGGTTCTGTAAAGTCAACTCTGATGCCTGATCTATAGGAAAAATTTTTGATGTCCAGCTTTTCAAAAAAACCAGTTGCTGTCATGGCCATTAGGCAGATGGCTCGATCCACAGGGGCTGTTCGCATTGCTCAGCAGCAGATCAAGGTTCTAGTTGATTTGGGTTACCATGTCTATGTTCTGGCTGAAAGAGTTGACAAAAAATACGTAGGGCTTGACGGAGTTTTATACCGGAAGATCCTTCGCTGGCCCTTCAAAGGAAAGTGGCGAAGAATTAAGTTCAATCGCAGCGTACAGAGATGGTGCAAACGATACAGGCCTGATCTTTTGATAAGCCACGGTGACGTCGAAAACAGTGATGTGCTTTACATGCACAACTGCATTCATCTTGCCAACGAAAGGTTAGGATTTCCACCTAGTAACGATGCTGATGTAGCCTTTATACATGACCGGATTCTAGAAGGACGACGGTTTAAGCGACTGGTTGTCAACTCGCGGTTGATGGCGGAGGACTTCAAGACGCGATACGGAATCGACGAAGGTTCGATGAGCGTTCTCTACCCAAGTTATGATTCGGAAATATTCAACGTTGACAGGGCAAAAGCAGCTCGCAAGGAAATGCGGGAAATCTTATTGCTGCCAGATGATGCCTGTTTGGTCGGGTTGGTAACGTCCGGCAATTTCCATGTGAGAAACGTCGAATTCTTTGTTAGAATTGCGTACTCGCTTTCACAAAAAAGTAAGAAAGATTACAGATTCCTCGTTGTCGGAGACGATGATCCGACTCCTTACCAGAGCCTTGCCGCAGCGATGGGAATCGCAAACAGGTTCGCCTGGCTGAGACCGATGGAAGAAGTTCACAAGGTCTACGGTGCGCTCGACATCTTCGTGCTGCCGGCACGCATTGAGACGTTCGGCTGCGTAGTCCTTGAGGCCATGGCCTGTGGCGTGCCAGTGGTGGTGTCCCGCTGGGTCGGAGCTTCCGAGCTGCTTTTGACCCGGCATCCCCAGCTGGTTCTGCATGATTACCTGCCGGAAAAATGGGCAGCCAGGATTGAGCAAGCCTGCGGCGACAAGGCGCTGGGCGAAGCGCTATCCAGGCTGGCCTTGAATCACTCCCATGACAGGCAGTATGAAACGATCAAGCGAAACCTGCTCGGCCTGGTCTGATGCCGATCGAGTGACGAATTGTCCTCATTTGCTGCCTCCAGATCGGGTTTTCTTTAGTTCGATGACTTTCGCTGCCATCAGCATCTCGGCGAAAGAGGACATCCCGGCAATCAGGAAGCCTCGCCAGCCGTCAAGAAAACCGAGGCGCAAGAAGACATCCTTGAAGAATCGCCAGGGTGGTCTGATGAGCAGTTGCAGGTATGGGAAGGGAAATCCTTTGTCGTACTTGTCTTGAGCTTTCAGTGAAGAGTAGGTGTTGATCTTGCTCGCCCAGCTGCTGATCGATGCGACAGTGTGATGCTCGAGCTTGCCTTTCAGCACGCCTGTCTTTTCGAGCGAAATTTCCGCGTGCACCCTTTTTTCCGGATACCTGGCAAGATCTCGCTTGAACAGCCGAAGCACGCTGTCCTTGCCCCAGCCCGAGTGCTTGATGTGGCGGCCTAGCAGATAGTTCTTTCGATAGATCCAGTATCCATCCTGATCAGGCTCCTTGCGGAACAGTTCTATGATTTCTTGCCTGAGCTCGGGTGACACGACCTCATCACTGTCGATCAGCAAGACCCACTCGTTCTTCGCCCTGGGGATCGCCCAGTTGCACTGCACTGCCTGGCTAATGTACTCGTGCTGAAGAACGTTTGGGGTATACCTGGATACGATCTCGAGTGTCCTGTCCGTGCTGAAGGAATCTACCACCAATATCTCGTCTAGCCACCCTGATAGGCTTTTCAGGCATGCCTCGATGCAATGCTCTACGTTGTATGTGGTGATCAGCGCAGTGATCGGCAATGGAAGGGATGAGTTGGTGTGCTCCATGGTCTTGTTTAAGATTTTAAACTAAAGCGTTCAGCCATGATGGTATGCTGCTGCTTTCTCTTTTGATTCAGAATGAATGTAAGTAAGCGCTCCGCCTAGGACAATGTTAAACAAAAATACGCCTGTCCAGAACATGAGATAAGATTCAAAAATATTGGTAATAGACCAGAAGATAAGCGCAAGGATGGAGAATAAAAATATGTCTTCTGGCATCTTTTTGGTTTTTTTGGCCATAATTAAGGATTTAACGACCCAGCCGATAAATATTGAAAAGATGGCAAATCCGATGATCCCGAAGTTTACCAAAATCTCAAGATACGTATTGTGAAGATGGCCATAATCATCTTTGATGTATTGAGGGATCTTGCTAGATTCCTGGATTGCCAGGGTTTTTCCATTGGGTCCCCAACCAAGCAGAGGTTTTTCCAAGAAGGCTTCTAGACCTGCTCGCCAGCTGTGAATTCTGATCCCAATGCTAGTGTAAGGAATTTCTTCAATATTTCCATTGAGCAGTAATTCAACGACCTCTGATTCTGCTGAAACCCGATTGCTTAAAATGTCCCGAAAAGTAAGGTGCAAGCTTGCGACCAATACAGCAAAGATAATCAAAAAAGAAAAAAACAGCTTGTACGCTCTCTGCTTGATCGCTTTGATGAAGATTGCAATTACGGCAAACGCTGCAGTCACCGCCAATGCCAGCCAATTCGAGCGCGTCTGAGTGATTACGACGATAATCAACGAGAAGATAACGAGAGCCACCCAAGCAATTACAGGGATGTAAAAGTATTTCTTAGATGACCAGAAACGCTTATGTAATGTGAGAAGTCCGAGCAGCAGCGTTCCAAAAAAAAGGCTTGGATGTTGAGCGTTAGAGATGTTAAAATCTACGCGAGTGCCTTGCAAGCCCAACAAGATTTCCTCGACCCCATCTCCTCTCAGCCAGGGAGCGGTCACTATTCCTATAGAAGCAGCCAGCCAAAGCAGTAATACATTTCTGGTCTTTCCGGCAAGCCACCAAGCTATCGGTATAATAATGAAAAGACGAGAAAGATACTCTATGTCAGGGGCGTCGAGAGCAAGCTCTGGATGAGTTGCTTTCGAGAATAACCAGCTTAAAATTTGGACAATTATAGACAGAACTAGAAGCTGATAGGCAAATCTAAGAAACCTTTTTTTTGTGTAGTAAAGACTTGCCCAAACGCCAAGCACAATAAAAATAATACTTGATATTTTTGCGATGTTTCCCAAGCTTATTTTTGTCAATGCATAAGTGATGGTCGAAGCAAGCCCCGCCATGAACAAAAGCTTTGGCATCTCACTAGGTTTTAAGGCATCTGAAGGATTGTCTAATAAATATGTGCTCTGCTTGTTCATGTAGATTTCTATGGACAAATAGGTATCGACTTTAGTTGTCCGAGTTGGCTAGAGCTGTCAGTGAAGGGCGTGCTTATCTTTCCCTTGAGGCTTGACTCGCTATTTGGAAGATATTATGTGCCGATACAGTTCAAGATACAGTTTCCCGATGGATTGTGGGCTAAACTTGTGCAAGCGTTCACTTGCCTGCGTGGCAAGCTGCGTTCTTAGCTCCGGATTACTATAGAGATGCCTGATCGCCTGTGCAAGTTGAACCGGGTCACCAGGTTCGATCAGCCAGCCCGTCACTGCGTGCTCAATGATATCAGGGATGCCACCGGTATGGCTGGCTAGAACGGGCACCCCTGCCTGCATGGCCTCAAGGATGCTGGACCCAAGCCCCTCGGAAAGAGAAGGAAAAATGAAAAGGTCAAATGCGGCAAAGTAAGGGCCGATGTTCTTCTTGTGCCCAAGAAAATTGACGTTGGTTAGGTTCTTCGCTTTCTCTTCCAGTTCTTTTCTGTCAGGTCCGTCACCCAAGAACAAAAAATGTATGTCTGGCAGGTCTTGCAGCAGATGTGCCGCCTTGATTGTAATGTGCTGTCCTTTATGCTTTCTAAGGGCGCCAACTTGTCCTATTAAAAACTTTCCTTTGTATTCTTCTTTTATTTTTTCTTTGTCTTGCGGAAAGTGATTAAAGCCAGAGTAGCTGGAGGGGATTATTGTCGTCTTGATTTCATTGTCCAGCTCTTTGACTTTCGCCTCTATTGCACGGCTAAGGCAAACGACCATGCTGGCCTGCCTATAAGCCATTCGAGTAAATTTGTTTTGACTAAGAGGGTTGTCTACACGGCGCGTAATGACGTAGGGAGTTTTGTGAATGATGTGTTGGAGAGCTGCCCAATAAACTGCTTTTCCATCATGCGCATGCCAGAAGTCTGCGTCAAAGTTTCTTAGATGCCTAAAGGCCCAGTGATTGATGTAATGAACTTCAATGCCCAGCTTGAGGGCATTTTCAGCCAAGCGGTTAGGGCCGCGACACAGCAGTTTTTGCTTGATTCCTTTGGTGGCAAGCTCTTTTATGAGATTGAAGGTTTGCTGCTCGCCGCCTCCGAAGCCGCTAGCAAGATTGATATGTCCTATCAGCAGAGCGTTACCCTCTAAATTCTGGCCTGTTAATCAAGAGCTTAAATAACAAATGATTAACTGCGCTGGTGCGCAGGTTTCATAGAATATGTCGCTTTTTTGTTAGGCGCAAGAGGTTTCCTTAAATTGTGAGCAATTTCTCGGTTTTAGCTAAGTACACGACGAGTTGAATGGGGGTTGTGGGCTTGAGTGCGAAAAAGTAGTCTGCTTGCATCGGTGAGAGTCCTCCCGGCGTGCTGTGCGGCCAGAAGTCTGTTGGAGGGTTTTGGATCTAACGAAGCCAAGCATAAGTGTTTTGTGGCGCGTCTTCTATTAATGAGTAAGTCTCCCGAACAAATCTTTGCCATTTTTTTCTTTAAGTAATACTTTTTGTGATATTTAGACTTTGAGGCAAGTCAAACAAGATTTCTCTTGCCTACTCCGTCAATTATTATAAGTTTTCTTTTCCCTCTTTTTTGTGTTTAATATAACGTTTCCTGGTCTTAAGTCATAAGTTAGAATAAGGTATTTATTGAGGTAGTCGTGTAGCTCTTCAAGCTTTGTCTTGACTTCCATCGGTTCGATGAGTTTTCTTTCTATTGCCAGCTCCAGAGTATGGGATGGCTTTCCGTCAGGGTCGGGCGGGAGATCAAAAATAAGTCCCTCTCCCCGGTTTGTCATCACTCTCCCGTGATAACGAGCAATATGTGTCCAGTCAATGCCCTGCTTCGTTAGCAGTTTGTAATAAAATGGCTCACGAATATTTTGAGTTTTTTTTGTTTGCCGGAGCGCGCACTGTAATCTTTATGCAAAGATTCGGATTAAGTGGGTGTTGATAACAGTCGCGTTCCCCGCCTTTTCCGATCAGTTTTGCATTGCTTAAGTCGATTGTCATTTCTTTGCTGGCTTCGTGCGGCGTTTCTACAAGAAGATTATGATAATTGGCTAAACAATAAATCTCTTATTGTAATAATATATGAGGTAAAAGCAAGCAATCTGCTAGCTCAAATCTGGTAGGGCGAGTTGGTCCGCACTTGATTATGCGCAGACGGCCGCAGAGCCATGGCCTGCTTGTGCTATCATGCGCGCCGGTTCTTCCCTGGGCGCTAGCTAGCCAAGCCATGAAGATTCAATTGCCTGCCTTTTCCCAAGCCCGCGTGCTGGTCGTCGGAGACGTCATGCTCGATCGCTACTGGCACGGCGGAACGTCGCGCATTTCTCCCGAGGCACCTGTGCCGGTGGTGCGGGTCGAGTCCACGGAGGACAGACCCGGAGGAGCTGCTAATGTGGCTGTCAACGTGCTCAGCCTGGGTGGACAGGCAACGATCCTAGGGCTGACGGGGGATGATGCCGATGCGCGTGCGCTGGAACGGCTGCTGCGCCAGCGCGGTGCGCAGGTCGAGTTCGTGCGGGTCGCGGGAGTCCCGACGATTACCAAGCTGAGGGTCATCAGTCGAAACCAGCAACTGATTCGCTTGGACTTCGAAGATGCGACGCCGCAGTCGGATCAGCAGACTTTGTTGGAGCGCTTCAAGGCGCTGCTGCCGGATGCTGATGTCGTCGTGCTTTCTGACTATGGCAAGGGCGTTCTGCGCCAGGCGCAGGAATTTATTCAGGCCGCGCGCATGGCCGGCAAGCCCGTGCTGGTTGACCCTAAAAGTCGGGATTTCAGCATTTATCGCGGTGCCAGTGTCATCACGCCCAACCGCGGAGAATTTGAAGCCGTCGTCGGGGCATGCGGGTCTGACGAGGAACTTGCGGCAAAGGGACTGAGGTTGCTGGATGCGTTGGGGCTCGAGGCTCTACTGATTACGCGCGGCGAGGAAGGCATGACATTGCTGCGGGCAGGCCATGAGCCGCTGCATTTGCCGGCCCAGGCGCGCGAGGTCTTCGACGTGACTGGCGCTGGCGATACCGTGATCTCCGTATTGGCATCGGGGCTGGCTGCCGGGCTCGAGCTACCTGAAGCTATGGTGCTTGCCAATGCCGCCGCCGGCATCGTCGTGGGCAAGCTTGGCACTGCCAGCGTGACCGCTGCTGAGTTGCGCCAGAGCTTGTTCGAGGCCCACCACAATGGGCGTGGTGTCGTCAGCGAGGAGGAGCTCGTGCAGCTGGTGGAAGCGGCCAGGGCTCGCGGTGAAACCATCGTCATGACCAATGGCTGCTTCGACATCCTTCACGCCGGACATGTGGCTTATTTGCAGCAGGCAGCCAGCCTGGGGCAGAGGCTCATCGTCGCCGTCAATGACGACGATTCGGTGCGGCGGCTCAAGGGCGCGGAGCGGCCGATCAATTCGCTGGAGCATCGCATGGCGGTGCTCGCGGGGTTGGCTGCGGTGGACTGGGTGACGTCTTTCTCAGAAGACACGCCAGAGCGGTTGATCTCTCGAATTCTGCCGGATGTGTTGGTCAAGGGCGGCGACTACAGGGTTGAGGACATCGCCGGTGCGCGCTGCGTGCAGGAAAACGGCGGCACGGTCGTCGTGCTGGATTATGTCGATGGGCTTTCGACGACGCGCGTGATCGAAGCGATACGTCGCCAGAAGGCTTGAGGGCTGAATCATGATTATCGTCACTGGCGGAGCTGGTTTCATCGGTAGCAATTTGGTCAAGGGTCTGAATGAGCGCGGCTGCACAGATGTGCTAGTCGTGGACGACCTGACCGACGGCACCAAGTTTCGCAACATTGTTGATTGCGAAATCTCGGATTACCTCGACAAGGACGATTTCCTGGCGCGTGTCGAACGTCGCGACAATTTTGGCGGCTCGGTCGAGGCGCTTTTTCATCAGGGCGCCTGCTCCAAGACAACGGAGTGGGACGGGCGTTACATGATGAAAGTCAACTATGAGTACACCAAGACGCTGTTCCATTACTGCCAGGAGCGCGACATACCTTTCATTTACGCCTCATCGGCGTCCGTCTACGGTGCCGGCCCGCACTACATCGAGGAGCCACGTTACGAAGCGCCTCTGAACGTTTACGGCTACTCGAAATATCTGTTCGATCAGTATCTGCGTCGCTACCTGGGCAAGCTGACGGCACAGGTCGTGGGGCTGCGCTACTTCAACGTGTACGGGCCGAATGAGCAGCACAAAGGCGGGATGGCCAGCGTTGCGTACCACTTTTTCCATCAGATACGCGAAACTGGCCGGGTGCGCTTGTTCGAGGGCAGTGACGGCTACGGCCCAGGAGAGCAACGGCGCGATTTCATCCACGTCGACGACGTCGTCGCGCTGAATCTCTGGTTCTTCGACCACCCGGACCGTTCCGGCATCTTTAACGCCGGCACGGGCAAGGCGCGCACCTTCAACGATGTTGCCCGTGCCGTTATTGCGTGGAACGGTGGTGGCGAGATCGAGTACATCCCGTTCCCTGCGCACCTCGTGGGCCGCTACCAGAGCTTTACCGAAGCTGATTTGACCCGCTTGCGTGCAGCCGGCTATGACCGGGAATTCATCTCGATCGAGGAGGGGGTGCCACGTTACATGGAAGAACTCGCCAAGCGCAGCTAAATTGCCGCGCGGTAGCCAGCCAGCAGATGATCAAACTGGTCAGGCTGGTAGTGGAAGGGCGCCAGGTTGGCTGCCAGCTTGTCCAGTGACCGACGCAGGCGCGACAGGTTGTTCTGCTGCCAGCCTGGCTGCGGCTTGCGCAGCTGGCCACGGTCCCAGTCGATCACGTAAATTTGCCCGGTGCCATCTTGCAAGAGGATGTTGCGGGCATTGAGATCGGCATGGCAAGCCCCGGAGCGGTGCAGTCTTGCGATGGCGGCACCAATCTTGCGCCATGCTTCAGGAGCGAGCGAACCGCGGGTCAGGCAGTCTGCAAGCGTATGGGTATCGGGTAAATAAACCGTGATGAGATCGGCACGGTAGCTCAGTCCGCGACGCACGATGCGCAGGGCGGCAGGCTGGGGTACGGGTAGGCCTTGTCGGCTGAGCGCGCTCAACAGCTGCCATTCCCGCACCGGGCGCGCACGGCTCAGTCCCAACCAGAGGTAAGTGTCGTCCACAATCCGCCCAACCAAGCCGCCGCGCCAGAAATGCCGCAGTACGAAATCCTTGCCAGCATAGTGGAACACGTAAGCCGGCTTGCGGCCGGTGGTCGTCTTTTGGATTAAGCTATGCTCGCTGAGAGTTGCAGGCGAGAAGAGCCACTCATTGATTTCAGACAACAGGCTGCGGTCATGGATGATGTAGATCTTCTCCCATACGGAGACTCTGCGTATGTTCGCTGTAGTCGGTTTCATTATCTAGTCTATTGCCACGGCTTATGTGTCCCTGCTCTGCTTCCAGGGATGGCATGATGCCATGTTTGCCATGAGAATTTCCATATTACAAAATAGAGGGAAGCAAGGCAGCCAGTTGGATGGTCAGCGATTTGCTGTCTGCACAAGATGTGCAGAACGAGTTCAAATAAAAGAGATTAAAATGCGCCCTGATATTGTTGTGATAAGCCTAGAGAGCGCGCGAGGCAGGCGAGAAAATATAACCCGGCAGCTCGATGAGTGTGGGGTTGAGTATTCTGTTTTCTATGGCGTTGATGGCAGAGTCTCGCGAAGTGAGGTCGATGCATTCTATGACGAGAAACTTAGAAAACTTCTTAAAGGGGAGGCGCTAACGAGAGGCCAAATTGGATGCTTTGCAAGCCATTACAAGATATGGGTTAATTGCTTTATCAGTGAAAAGCCTGTCATTGTTTTGGAGGATGATGCCAGGATTCACAAAGACAAGTTTCTTCAGTTTATAAATGCTTCTGACAAGATACCGGAGAGGTTTGAGTGCATTAGACTTTTTTTTAGGAGCGTAAGAGGCAACTATGAAATAAAGTCTGGAGAAGTTGGTGGCTTCGATATTGTCAAATATAGAAAGGGATTGATGTCGGCCGTTGGATATTACTTGAATCCAGGCGGCGCGCATAAACTAATAAATAACGTTAACCCAATTTTTTATCCTGTTGATATATATATGGAAAGGTTTTGGGCTCATGGTGTGGAGTGTTATGGAGTAAAGCCTGCATTTGTTGAGGCTGATAGCAGATTCGATACAACCATAGACTATCACAACAAGAAGAAGGACAGGTCTCTTTTTACAAGGCTGCGCAGAGAGGCTTTTAACTTTAGTGAAAAAGCCAGGCGCACTTTTCATAATGGCTTGTTCAAGCTTGGCTTAAAATGAAATGCAAAGTTTTTAGTAAGAAAGAATTTTTTCTGCGCTGCTTTTTCAGCTCTTTTTGGGGCTAACTTTGCTCATCGACAGAACGGGACATTATAGCACATATTTTTATTTTTGTTCACTCGTCTTTTTGATTCTTCTGGCAAGAAGAGGAGGCGGAGCTTTTTTAGAGAAAAAACGCCGATTTTCTTGTTTTTGCTGGGGCGGTTGTCTTATATCTGGCTCTGCCAAGTGTTTTTTTTGAACGACGTTAGAGATTATCTCAGAGCGATTGGTAACTCCATTGAAACATTGTTTTTTGTCGCCATGGCTTACTCGTCATTCATTGTGATGATGAGTGGTCGCAAATGGCTGGCAAGGTATTATTTCGGGCTGGTTGTCTTTGGGGCATTTATTGTCTGCTACCCTTATTTGATCAATGGGTATCAGCTTCAGAGAGTGACGGGGCCCGGGTTTCTTTCAGAGGCAATTCTCGGTCCGTCTGTGCTTTTTGTTTATTGGATGATTGGCGCATTTTTGTGTTTTACAGGAGAGTTTAAAAAATTGATGGGCTCTTGTTCGCCCTTGTATCGCTGGGGCATGTCATTTATGCGCTGCTGACCCAAAGCAGGGGGCAATCATATCTGTAATGGTTGGGATTATTCTCGTTTTTGTTATCTCGGTGGCACAGAAAGAGAGAAGGTATCTCTTTTTCTCATTTGGGGCTGTCGCAGCCGCTGTAATTGTTGCGGCACTGATGGTTTTTAATGTCATAACACTTGATTTGCTTTCTAAGAGGGGCTGGTCTTATAGGCCAGATATATGGGCAGCCATCCTGGAGTCAGGTAAAGACACCTTTTGGTTTGGCAATGGAGTGATGAAGGATTTCAACGAGACGGAGGCGCATAGAATTCTTATAGAAAGTGTCAAGCTAAATGCATATCACACCCATAACACCTTGCTGCAGCTTTTTCACGACGGTGGGGTGGTGGCAGTCAGTTTGTTTTTGTTTGCCGTCTATTATATGTTTAAGGATATCAATGCCCGCTGTGGCAAGAAAGAGCGATTTTGGATTTATTTTATCCTGATCGGGCTGGTCTTTATAAATCTGACGGATAGCTCAAAGTTCGTTTCCAGTCCGAAGGAATCGTGGGTGATGCTCTGGTTTCCAATGGTTTTTATCGCAGCCTGGCTGTCAAGCAAAGAAAGTTTTCAAAAGGCGGAGGCGGGTCAAGAGCAAGTTTCCCAGACGTGCGCTCGTCGTATCCAAAAGACCATTTAGTGTCTTCTCTATGCAATAGAGCGAGGAATTAATAGCATGCCTGACCTCCTCGACGGTGCGCCCGATCAGCTTGCAATACTGCGTCTATCCGCGATCGGCGATACCTGTCATGTGGTGCCCGTGTTGCGGACGTTGCAGGCTGTGTGGCCGGAGACGGCGATCACGTGGATTATCGGCCGCACTGAAGCGACGCTTCTGGGCGATTTGCCCGGGGTGGAGTTTGTCAGCTTCGACAAGCGGGAAGGGCGCCAAGCGTATCGGAAGCTGCTCCAGCAGATGCGAGGGCGGCATTACGACGTACTGCTGCACCTGCAGGCTGCTCTGCGCGCGAGCATTGCCTCGCTGTGCATCCCGGCCCGGCTGCGGCTTGGCTATGACCGCGCCCGCGCCAAGGATTTCCAATGGCTGTTCACCAACGCCCGCATCCAGGGCGAGCAGCGTGTCCACGTGATGGATTCCATGTTCGCCTTCCTGGAGGCGCTGGGCATCAAGGAGCGGGTGTTGCGCTGGGACATTCCGATCCCGCTTGAAGCGCAGGAATTCGCCGAGCGGGAGCTGCCGCCCGGACGGCTGCTGGTGATCAGCCCCTGCAGCAGCGCGCGTTGGAACAATTTCCGCAACTGGCCCGCGGAGCGCTATGCGGCCGTGGCCGAGGAGGCCATGCGCAAGCATGATTTCCACATCGTCCTCACGGGCGGCGGAACCGAGCTCGAGCGCTGGTACGGGGAAGAGATCGCCAGGCGCATGACGCGCAAGCCGCTCGATCTGATCGGCAGGACCTCGCTCAAGCAGTTGCTGGCCGTGCTGCAGCGGGCGGACGTGCTGGTATCTCCCGACTCCGGGCCGGTTCACATGGCGACGACGGTCGGCACGCCGGTCATCGGATTGTATGCAAGTTCGAATCCTCTGCGTACCGGGCCTTATCTGAGCCAGCAATGGGTAGTCAACCGCTATCCTGAAGCCGTTCAGGCGGCTTTCGGCAAGTCGGTGGAGGAGCTGCCCTGGGGCAAGCGGGTGAGGGATCCGGACGTGATGGAGCGCATTCTGGTGGACGACGTTCTGGAGCGCCTGGAGCGGCTGGTCGCCGCCGGGCTGCCAAGAACATTGCCGCCAGCCCAGGCTCAGTCCCGGTAGGGGCTGGGTTCGTCGGGATCGGGTCGGGTCTTGAAGCGGCGGTGTACCCAGAAGTACTGCTCGGGATGTCGGCGCACCGCCTCCTCGATCGCGCGATTGACGACGGCAGCATCGCTGACTTCGTCCGGGCCAGGAATCTCCCTCAGGATGGGAAAGAACTCGGCGACATAACCGCTGTGGTCCGGCTTGCCATGGAAGAACACCGGCACGACCGGAGCTTTGCTGATCTTGACCAAGCGGGTGAGGGCATTTACCGTCGCCGTCTCGATCCCGAAAAAGGGTGCGAACACGCTACGCCTGCGGCCCATGTCCTGATCGGCCGCATACCAGACGGAATGTCCCTTGCGCAGCGCCTTCAGGATCGCCCGCACATCGTTGCGCGGGATGGCGCCCAGGGTGTTCCGGTCGCGCGCGCTGCGCATGCAGTACTCGATCACCGGGTTGCGCTGTGGCCGGTAGATGACGTAGCAGGGTGCGACCGCCGACGCCAGGGGGGCGACGATCTCAAGGCAGGTGAAGTGGGCCGAGAGCAGGATCACGCCGTGACCCTGGGCCTGCGCTTCTCGCAGATGCTCGATGCCACGGACTTCGCAGCGGCCGGCGAGCTTGTCGTGGTTGCCCCACCAGGCATGGGCGATCTCGGCGAAGGCCTTGCCGGTGTAGGCAAAGTTGCGCTTGGCCAGCTGCTCCCGCCGTTTTCGATCCAGCTCGGGAAAGCAGAGCTCCAGGTTGCGCAGGACGATTTTGCGCCGCTCGCGGATCAGCGGATAGAGCAGGCGACCCAGGCCCAGCCCGACGCGCGTCGCCAGCGGAAACGGCAGGCGCGCAAGGCACCAAAGGAGGCCCATGGCAAGCCAGGTCGGCCAGTAGCGAGGCGAATAAGCGCGTGCCGGCAAGGTAGGGCTTTTCATTCTGGTGAGGGACTCAGCGAGCAGCGAAAAGCAACAAAGCGCAAATTATAACAAAGGGCGCTGTCGGCTTTTGGCGAACCGTCGGCAGCTCTGGTACAAATCCCGCCTTCCGACGCCGCAGCGGGAGCAACTCGGCATTCGTCAGCGTCATGGCCATGTCACGCTTTTTTTATAGCTTGCTTCTCTACCTGCTCATGCCGCTCGTCCTGCTCTACCTGGCAGGGCGCAGCCTGAAGGAGCGGGCCTATCGGCAGCGCTGGAAGGAGCGATTCGGGTTCGGGACACGGCAGCTGCCGAGCCAGCCCGTGTGGCTGCATGCGGCATCGGTGGGCGAAGTGCAGGCCGCCGCTCCCCTGGTGCGCGCTCTGCAGCGGGAGCGACCTGATCTGCCGCTGCTGATCACCACCACGACGCCAGCCGGGTCCGGCCGCGTGCGCGCGCTGTTCGGTGAAAGCGTCGGCCATTGCTACCTGCCGTTCGATCTGCCCGGGGCGGTGCGTCGTTTCCTGCGGCAGGTGCGGCCGCGGCTTGCCATTGTGATGGAAACCGAGCTTTGGCCGAATCTGTTCCATGCCCTCGCGGCGCGCCGCACGCCGATCCTGATCGCCAACGCGCGCCTGTCACCGGGCTCGCTCAAGCGATACCGGCGCCTGCCGCGACTGATCCGGGCGACGCTGGCTTGCGTCGATACCATCGCCGCCCAGTCGCCGCGCGACGCGGAGCGTTATGCGGCGCTGGGCGCCGAGCCGCGGCAGCTGGTGACAACCGGCAACGTCAAGTTCGATCTCGCGTTGCCGGTGGGGCTGCGTGGGCAGGGACGCGCGCTGCGGGCCGATTTTGGCCGCGATCGGCCGGTCTGGATCGCGGCCAGCACCCATGGCGGTGAGGAAGAGCTGGTGCTGGCAGCGCATCGGCGGTTGCTGGAACGTTGGTCGCGTCTGCTGCTAGTGCTGGTGCCGCGTCACCCGGACCGCTTCGAGCGGGTCGCCGAGCTGTGCCGAGCGGAAGGCTTCGCGCTGGCTTGCCGCAGCAGAGGCGAGCCGGCCGCGGCAGCGCAGGTCTACCTGGGCGACACCATGGGGGAGCTGATGATGCTGTATGCAGCCTCGGATGTCGCTTTCGTCGGTGGCAGCCTGGTGCCGGTGGGGGGGCACAACCTGCTGGAGCCTGCCGCCCTTGGGTTGGCGCCGTTGAGCGGGCCGCAGCTGTTCAACTTCGAGGAAATCGCCCAGCTGCTGAAAGAGGCGCGGGCGCTTACCGTGGTGGAGGATGCGGCAGCGCTGGCAGAGCAAGTCGCGGCCTTGCTGGCCGATGCCGAAGCGCGCCTGGCGGCCGGCGCGCGTGCGCGGCAGGTGGTGGAGGAAAACCGGGGCGCGCTGGGACGGACGCTGGAGCTGGTCGACGCGCTTCTGCGCCAGACCTAAGTGGTGCCGCCCGGTGGGCCATTGGTGGCGCGGAGGGCGGCGTCTGGCGGGAATCTCAAATGGCGAAAGCTTTGGTAACCGGCGCGTTGATCAGCGGCGGGGTGTTGGTTTCGAACAGGCTCACCTGCACCCACTGATCCTCGGCGAGCCGGGTGATCAGCAGCGCTTCCATCACCGGCGGGGTGCCGACGATCACGAACAGGCGGCCGCCGACGTTAAGGCTTTCGTGGAACCCGCGGTGCAGCTCGGGCAGCGAGGCGCCGACCACGATGACGTCATAGCGGCGGCCGTCGTCCCAGCCCTGGGCGGCGTCGCCGGTTTTCAAGGTAACGTTGTCGATGCTCACGGCAGCTAGATTGGCGCGGGCCATCTCAGTCAGCTCCGGATGAATGTCGACGCTGGTGACGTGCGCCGCCATGCGCGCCAGGCAGGCCGTGAGATAGCCGCTGCCGGTGCCGATATGCAGAACTTGCTCGGTCTTTTGCGGATCGACCGCCTGCAGAATGCGCGCCTCGATCTTGGGCTCCAGCATGTACTGCCCTTTGGGTAACGGGATGCGCAGGTCGGCGAAGGCGAGCTTGCGGTACCGCTCCGGCACGAAGCGCTCCCTGGGAACCTCGCGCAGAACGTTCAAGACACGATCGTTCAGCACCTCCCAGGTGCGGATCTGCTGCTCCACCATGTTGAAGCGGGCGCGTTCGAAGTCGAGTTCTGGCATGTGATCCATCCAATCGAGACTAGCGTCACGGGCCGGTGGAAGACCCGGGCAACGCGGACAGCGAAGGACACGGGCGCATAGCGAAGGTGTCACCGCTAAGCGGGTAAAGGGTATGAGGTTTTGCTGAAACTGGCAAGGTCGGCACCATGGCGGGAGGGGGCCGATTGACAGCTTCCCGGGGCTCCTCTACGGTGGCCACAGCCGGGCGACGAGCGCCCGGCCAGTCGATGAAGCGGGGGTGCCTTTGGCGTTGCCGAAGGCTGAGAGAGTCCCTTCGAACCTGATCCGGTTAGTACCGGCGTAGGGAGCTTCGAGACCTCTCCAAGGCGTTCCCGCGTCGTCACCAATCCACCTTCGATCAAGGGAGACGACACCATGAGCGCTGTCAGCAAGGATGTCCGCCAAGCAGCGGCGGCACTGGCCGAATCCGTTACCCGTCCCTTCCCTAATTCGGAAAAGGTCTACGTGCAGGGCAGCCGGCCGGACTTGCGGGTGCCGATGCGCAAGATCGTCCAGGCGAGCACCCCATTAACGTTCGGCGCCGAGGAGAACCCGCCGATTTACGTCTACGATACCTCCGGTCCCTATACCGACCCCGAGGCCAGCATCGACCTGCGCAAGGGGCTGCCGCCGCTGCGGGAGCGCTGGATCCTGGAGCGCGGCGACACCGAGGAGCTGCCTGGGCCGAGTTCCGAGTATGGCCGGGCCAGGCTGGAGGATCCGCGCCTGGCGCCCCTGCGCTTCGAGCACGTCCGGCAGCCGCGCCGCGCCAGGCCGGGCGCCGCCGTCACCCAGATGCACTACGCCCGGCGCGGCATCGTCACGCCGGAGATGGAGTTCGTGGCCATCCGCGAGAACCAGCGCCTTGAGCTCTACCGCGAGACTGCATTGGCCCGTCGCCACCCGGGGCAAGCCTTCGGCGCCGTGATCCCGGAGGTGATCACCCCGGAGTTCGTGCGCGACGAGGTGGCCCGCGGGCGCGCCATCATTCCCGCGAACATCAATCACCCGGAGCTCGAGCCGATGATCATCGGCCGCAACTTCCTGGTGAAGGTGAACGCCAACATCGGCAACTCGGCGATCACCTCCTCCATCGAGGAGGAGGTGGAGAAGATGGTCTGGGCCATTCGCTGGGGCGCGGATACCGTCATGGATCTCTCCACCGGCAAGAACATCCACGAGACCCGCGAGTGGATCATCCGCAACTCGCCGGTGCCGATCGGCACGGTGCCCATCTACCAGGCGCTGGAGAAGGTCGGCGGCAAGGCCGAGGAGCTCACCTGGGAGATCTTCCGCGATACCCTGATCGAGCAGGCGGAGCAGGGCGTGGACTACTTCACCCTCCACGCCGGCGTGCGCCTCGTCTTCATTCCGCTCACCGCCAGGCGCGTCACCGGCATCGTCTCCCGCGGCGGCTCCATCATGGCCAAGTGGTGCCTGGCCCACCACAAGGAGAACTTCATCTACGAGCACTTCGAGGAGATCTGCGAAATCCTCAGGGCCTACGACGTCGCCATCTCTCTGGGCGACGGCCTGCGCCCCGGTTCCATCGCCGACGCCAACGACGAGGCGCAGTTCGCCGAGCTCAAGACCCTGGGCGAGCTGACCAGGATCGCCTGGCAGCACGACGTCCAGGTCATGATCGAAGGCCCGGGGCACGTGCCCATGCACCTCATCAAGGAGAACGTGGAGCGTCAGCTGGAGACCTGTCACGAGGCGCCGTTCTACACCCTGGGGCCGGTGACCACCGACATCGCCCCCGGCTACGACCACATCACTTCGGCCATCGGCGCCGCCATGATCGGCTGGTTCGGCACCGCCATGCTCTGCTACGTCACGCCCAAGGAGCACCTGGGGCTGCCGGACAAGCATGATGTGCGCGAGGGCATCGTCGCCTACAAGCTGGCCGCACACGCCGCCGATCTCGCCAAGGGGCATCCGGCCGCGCAACTGCGCGATAACGCGCTGTCCAAGGCGCGCTTCGAGTTCCGCTGGGAGGATCAGTTCAACCTGAGTCTGGATCCCGAGCGGGCGCGTGAGTTCCACGATGCAACCTTGCCCAAGGAAGCGCACAAACTGGCCCACTTCTGCTCGATGTGCGGGCCGCAGTTCTGCTCCATGAAAATCTCGCAGGAGGTGCGCGAGTTCGCCCGCATCGAGGACAGAAGTGTTGCCGATGCGGCAGCCGCCGAAGCCGGCATGCAGGAGAAGGCAGCCGAGTTCCGCCGATCCGGCAGCGAGCTGTACAAGCCGGTGTAGCGCCAGTGGACGAGGCGGCTGGCGCCTCGTCCTTGCTTTCCAGGGATCACCGCAGCAGCTGATTGCCCGTGGGCGGCAGGCGATCGGCCTCGTCCCAGGCGTGGCTCGTCCGCATCTGCTGGGTGGTCAAATAGGTCTGAACGGCGCCCATGGCGACCGGCGCGGCCAGCTCCCGCAGCAGCAGCCGCAGCCAGGCCGGCGCGGCCTTACCGGCGGGTCTACTCCGGCGGCGACCGGTGAGCAGGGCGAGGGCGAAGCCGAGGCAGAAACCGCCGAGCAACGCCCGCGGTGTGGCCAGGGAAGCCAGCGCCTGGCGCTGCAGCGTGCGGCCGTCGGCCGCCAGCTGGGCACGGCGGCGCAGCAGCATGTCCTGCTTAAGGCGTATTTCCTGCTTCAGTCGTCGCATGCGAGCCGTGCCCGCGCAAGATGCCGGCGGTGGCCGAGAACTTCAGGTTGCCGCTCAGGCGGCGCATGTAGAGCAGGCAGAGGGCGACCAGCAGGGCGTTAAGCAGCGTGAAGCCTGCCAGCGCCCACAGCAGGTCCACGCCCAGGCGCCAGAGCGCCGCTACCAGCGTGGCCTGCAGCGTGAGCCAGAACGCCATGATGGCGAGCACCGCCGCCAGCGCCGTGGCGACGATGCCGATCAGGCTCAGGGCAGCCAGGCGCGCCTCCAGCGCCGCCAGGCTCAGCGAGCCGCCGATCAGCTGCCGCAGCTCGGTGAAAGTAGCGAGGGCGAGCTGAGCCAGCGATGGGGCCGCCGGCTCGGACGGTGCCGCCGTCGCCGACGATGGCCGATTGGGCATGGTTCAGCGCCGCAGCAGCGCGCCGAGGATGAAGCCGGCCGCAGCGGCGATGCCCAACGCCGTCATGGGGTTCTTGGAGACGTACTCCGCGATTTCCTCGCTCAGCTCCTGGGTACGCTCGGTCGCCCGCTGGCTGGTCTGGCGTAGCCGCTCTTCCGCCTCGGCGCTGCGGCTGCTGATCTTGTCGATGGCATCATGAGCCGCCTGGGCAGCACGGGCGCTGACGGTACTGGACTCGTTGTTTTCCTTTTCCATATGACCTCCTGCACGCTGTGGCGCCAGTCGAGCGCAAGGCCCGCCTGGCGGGTTGCGAATCCATGCAAATGTCGGGAAATGCGGGCATCACATCCACGTCCAGGTGGTGTGGGCGCAAGCCCCGCTTTGCAAGATTGCAGGAGGTATTGCTGGCAGAGAGAAATCAGTAGCGCTCGATGAAAAGCCTTATCGCCGGCGCCAGCGCATCGCGCCAACGCTGCTCGAGCTGCGGCGTGACCCGAGGATCGCACTCCCGGATGGCTTGAATCAGGCTTTCCATCCAGTAGTCGTACAAGAACGGCGGAATGGGCGCACGGCCTCTGCGGCTGTGGAGGTCCGCAGTCTCCTCGATGACGCGCTGGACCAGCGTGTGGCCGCCGCCATAGAGAATGGCGTTGCTGATGCCGCGGCGCAGGGCGTGCCGCTGGCGCCCCATGTCGGTATTGGCGAAAGCCTTCCGCACATCGGGGTGGCTGTCCATGAAAATCTCGTAGAAGCGTTGAATGAAGTGACCGCTTTGCAGGCAGCGGCCATAGCTATTTTGAACATCAACGAATTGGTCTTGTTGCATTTGCAAAGGCTCTGGTGATGAAAGGCATGTGAAAAGGAAAAGCCTGCGCCGCTTGCCATAATGCGCGCGTGAAAAACGGGAAACGGCTGCGGCCGATCCGGCAGGGGCCAGCCGACCGCCGCAGCCGTCGTGCAGACGTCTTACTGAAGCAGAAGGAAGAAAGCGCCCGAGCCGCGGCGGATGTGCAACAGCAAGCGTCCCTTGCTGCCGCTTATCGCCTTGCGCAGGCTGGCCAGATCGGTCACCGGCATCCGGTTAACCGATAGGATGATATCGCCTTGGCGCAGGCCAGCGAAAGCGGCAGGACTGCCGGGCTCGACCCGCACGATGGCAACGCGCTTGCCTTCCTCGCCGGGAGGTGCCGGCACTTCGCCGAACTCGGCCCCGGCCAGGCGCGGGGACAGGGCTGCGGCATCGGTCTGCTGCGTGTCTTCCCCGATCACAGCGGTGATCTGCATGCGCTTGCCGTTACGCAGTACGGTCAGCTCCACTGCTTCCCCGACCCGCAGCAGGCCGATACGGTTGCGGATGTGGGCCGCGTGCCGGACCGGCTGACCGTCGATGGCGACGATCACGTCGCCCACCTGCAAGCCGGCTTCCTCGGCAGCCGAGTTTGGGGTGACCTGGGCAATGACCACGCCTTCCTCGACGTCGATCCCGAAGGCGTCGGCCAGGGCCGGGGTGAGGTCTTGCACCGAGATGCCCAGCATGCCGCGCCGCACTTCGCCATACTTGATGAGCTGATTCATCACCTGGCGCGCCATGTTGGACGGAATGGCGAAGCCGATGCCGATGTTGCCGCCGGCCGGAGTGAGGATGGCGGTGTTGATGCCGACCAGCTCCCCGCGGAGGTTGACCAGCGCGCCGCCAGAGTTGCCGGGGTTGATGGAGGCATCGGTCTGGATGAAGTCCTCGTAGCCCTCGATGCCGAGACCGGTGCGCCCTAGCGCGCTGACGATGCCGGAGGTCACGGTTTGGCCCAGCCCGAAGGGGTTGCCGACGGCGACCACGAAATCGCCCACCCGCAGTTTGTTGGAGTCGCCCAGTGGCAGTTCCATCAGCTGGGTGGTCTTGGGATCGACCTTGAGCACGGCGATATCGGTCTCCGGGTCGGCGCCCACCACTTCGGCGGCCAGCTCGCGACCGTTTTGCAGGGTGACGGTGATCTCGTCGGCCTTATCGATGACGTGGTGATTGGTCAGGATGTAGCCGTTCTTGGCATCGACGATGACCCCGGAGCCGAGGCTTTGCGCCGGTCGCGGGCGGCGCGGCTCAGGCAGGTCGAAGAACCGGCGGAAAAAGGGGTCCTGGAAGAGCGGGTTCTCGCGAATGCGCGCCCGGCTTTTGGTCGCGATGTTGACCACTGCCGGCGTCACCCTTTCCAGCATGGGCGCCAAGCTCGGCAGCCTCTCGCCGTCGACGGCCACGGGCAGGTGCGCCGACGCCGGCAAGGCGAACAGAAAGATCAATGCGATAGCCAGGAAGCGCAAAGTGCGATGGTGTTGCTTCATCAGTGCTCGGTCCTGTCTTATTGATGCTTGCTGGTAGCGGGAGGGCTACTGCAGCTATAGACCGGACTGGACCGAGGACGTTCCAGGCCGCGCCGGGCTCAGCCGAAGTCGGCGCGCGGATTGAATCCGCTCTGGCGGCGCAGCTGCTCGTAGAGATTGCGCAGCTGCAAATGATCGGCGGGGGGGGTGACGATCTGGAGCTGGACGTACTGATCGCCCGGCGGATCACCCGGCAGCCCGCGGCCCTTGAGGCGCAGCTTGCGCCCGCTCTGGGAGCCGGCCGGGACGCGCAGCTCCACCGGCCCGCCCAGGGTCGGCACCTGCACGCTGGCTCCCAGCGCGGCCTCCCAGGGCGCGATCGGCAGCTCCAGGTGCACGTCCTTGCCGTCCAGGCGGAACAGCCAGTGGGGCGCGATTTCCACCTTTAGATAAAAATCCCCGCGATTGCCGCCGCCGCGCCCCGGCGCCCCCAGGCCGGCGAGGCGGATCTGCTGCCCGGCCTGCACCCCCGGCGGGATCTTGACGTTGAGCGTGCGCGCCTGGGCCGAGGCCCGGGCCGATTTGGTTGGCGCGGGAATGGTGACCGTCCGCTGGGTGCCGTGGTAGGCCTCCTCCAGGCTGATGGTGATGCTGGCGTGCTGATCGGCGCCGGCGGCGCGCTGGCGGCGCTCCTTGCCGTCGTCCGTGGCGCGGCTGCGGCGACCGCTGAACAGGTTCTGGATGAACTCGCTGAACGATGTCGTCGTCGCCTGTTCGGTGGTCTCGGCACGGCGCGTCCGGGGCGGCGGCTGCACGTCCGGCCTGGCCTCCCGCTTGCTGTCCCGCTCCTGCAGCAGGCGATCGTAGGCCGCGCGCCGCCTGGGATCTTTCAGCGCGTCGTAGGCCTCGGTGATTTCCTTGAAGCGCGCTTCCGCGTCCGGCAAAGTGCTGACATCAGGATGGTACTTGCGCGCCAGGCGGCGGTAGGCCATCCGAATGTCATCCGTGCTGGCTTGGCGCGCCACTCCGAGGATTTGGTAGTAGTCCTTGTACTGCATGGCGCGATCAGGGGTGTCGAAAAACGCGAGCATGATACGCGCTGTGGCGCGAACGGGGAACAGTCGGCGCGGCTGCAAGGCCGCGCCGTGCGACGCGGTTGACGGTCGGGAGGCGAGTCCGTGGCCGAGCGTGAACCGCCGCGCCGATCCTGGTATAAAACTCGGCCTTTAGTCGACACGGGTCGATGTGGTTGCCCTTGCTCGCTTAGGAGCCAGAACATGTCCAAGGTTTGCCAGGTTACGGGCAAGAGTCCGATTACCGGAAACAACGTTTCCCACGCCAACAACAAGACTCGGCGGCGCTTCCTGCCGAATCTCCACTATCGCCGCTTTTGGCTAGAGAGCGAGCAGCGCTACGTGCGGCTGCGTGTTTCCGCCAAGGGCATGCGCATTATCGACAAGCTCGGGCTGGAGCAGGTCGTCAAGGACTTGCGTGCCCGCGGCGAGAAGATCTAAGGAGCGTCCGTCATGCGCGAGAAGATCAAGCTGGTGTCCTCGGCTGGTACGGGCCACTTCTATACCACCACCAAGAACAAGAAGAACACGCCCGATAAGCTCGAGTTCAAGAAGTACGATCCCGTCGTGCGCAAGCACGTGATCTATCGCGAAGCGAAGATCAAGTAAGCCTTACCGAACTTCAAAAAGCCCGCGCAAGCGGGCTTTTTGCCATCCGGGGGGAGAAACCGCCTCTGTCATTCCGCGCCACCAGGCGCCTGCCGCGCCCGCCGTGGCCTGGAGCCTTGGTCAGGCTTAGGCTGCGCGCGGCCACGGTCAGGTTTGCAGCGCATAGCCCCGCAGGCGCCGGGCGAACTCGTGCAAGGCCTGTATGCCGCTGGCCTCCGCCCGAGCGCACCAGGCCTGCAGGTTTTTGATCAAGGCATCGTGGGTGGTGGCCGAGCGAGCCCAAACCTCCTGCAGCGCCTGCCGGTATTCGTACACGATGCGCAGCCGCTGGCTGAGGCCCAGCGCCAGCTCCAGTTGCTGCCGCTCCTGCGGGGCGATCAGGCGGGTGTCCCGCAGCAGCGCGCGGCGGGCGCGGCGCAGCAGGCGGCGGTAGCCGCGGCCGAGCCGGCGGCTTTCCTCGGCCAGGGTGGGCTTGATCACGTCCCGGGCATAGCTGGCGAGCACGTGTAGGCGGCTGGCGATCACGGCCGCTACCGTCTCTTTGTCAATGGTGTCTTTCTCCGCTACTACCACGGGCCGCGGCGCGACCCGCTTGACCCGAGCCAGCCCCAGCGCCTGCAGCAGGCGGATGTAGACCCAGCCGATGTCGAACTCCCAGGGCTTGATCGATAGCTTGGCCGAGCTGGGGAAGGCGTGGTGGTTGTTGTGCAGCTCTTCGCCCCCGATCAGGATCCCGACCGGACAAATGTTGCACGAGGCGTCGGCCGGCTCGAAGTTACGGTAGCCCCAGTAATGGCCGACACCGTTGATCACCCCGGCCGCCCAGAACGGTATCCAGACCATTTGCACCAGCCAGATCACCGCGCCGGCGGGGCCGAACAGGATCAGGTCGATGGCCAGCATCAGGCTGATGCCAAGCCAGCTGTGGCGGCCGTAGAGCGAGCGCTCGAGCCAGTCGTCCGGCGTGCCGTGGCCGTACTTGCGTAGCGTCTCCGTCTTGGCCGCCTCGCGCCGATACAAGAAGGCGCCGCCCCAGAGCAGCTTGGGCAATCCCTCCACTTGCGGGCTGTGAGGATCGTCTGCCGTCTCGCAGTGGGCGTGGTGCTTGCGGTGCACCGCCACCCACTCCTTGGTGACGATGCCGGTGGTCAGCCACAGCCAGAAACGGAAGAAATGGCTGGCGGCCGGATGCAGGTCCAGGCTGCGGTGCGCCTGATGGCGGTGCAGGTAAATCGTCACGCTGGCGATGGTGACGTGGGTCAAAGCCAGGGCCGCGAGGACGTGGCCCCAGATGGTGAGGTCGAAAACGCCTTGCCACATGAGTCGGTTTTCCAAGGTTGCCGGTTGAAAGGGCGCCAAACCACACGGACGGAAAGGCGTCTCAAGGCAAATATAGACGCTGCGCGGCGTTTGGCGACCGTCAATAATTCGCCACCCCGGCTTGCTTCTCGGTCGGCGGCACGTTACCAATATTGCGGTGGCCGTCACATGAGCAAAGGCCGCTGCCTTCGATCGCATCCATCGGCAGCATGCGCTGCCGCCGCTTCAGCTGCAGGATTCGCGCAAGCGCCAGGCCCGGTTTGGTGCTCAGACAACAATCATGACAACAGACGTGCTGCTGCAGGCCCGGGGATTGAGCCGGCGTTACGGAGACAGGCTTGCCTTGAGCGGGCTCGATCTGGACGTGCGCCGTGGCGAGATCCTGGGGCTGCTCGGGCCCAATGGCGCCGGCAAGTCCACCACCCTGCGCATCCTCAGCGGGACCTTGCCGCCGCACAGCGGCGACGTCACCGTCGCCGGCATTGACTTGTTTGCGCGGCCGCGGGCGGCCCGCCGCCAGCTTGGCTATCTGCCGGAACTGCCGCCGCTTTATCTCGACATGACCGTCGAGGCCTATTTGCGCTACTGCGCTCAGCTGCGCGGCATGCGCGGTGCGGCGCTGCGGCAGGCGCAGGAGGCGGCACTGCAGCGCTGCAACCTGGAGGGCGTGCGCCGCCGGCTGATCGGCAATCTCTCCAAGGGCTACCGGCAGCGGGTGGGTATCGCCCAGGCGGTCTTGCACGATCCGCCGGTGCTGATCCTGGACGAGCCGACGGTGGGGCTGGATCCGCTGCAAATGCGCGAGATACGCCAGCTCATGCAGCAGCTGCGCGCAGGGCGGGCGATCGTCTTCTCCAGTCACATCCTGCCCGAGATCCAGGCGCTGTGCGATCGGGTGGTGATCCTGCGCGACGGCCAGCCCGTCTACAACGGCGCGGTCAGCGCCAGCGGCGGCGCCGGCGTGCAGCAGGTGCGGCTGCGCTGCCGCCAGCGGCCCGAGCCGGCGCGGCTTCGCACCATCGCTGGGGTGTTGGAGGCGCAAGCCGCCGCCGATGGTAGCCTGCGGCTGAGCCTGGCCGACGACGCGGCCGCGGAGCGGGTGCAGCGCGCCGTGCTGGAGGCCGGCTGGGGGCTGCAGGAGTGGATGCCGGCCGAGACTGGCCTGGAGCGGCTGTTCCTTTCCCTGGTGCATGGCGAGCAGGAGGACGCATGCAGGTGACGCTGCGGATCGCGTGGCGCGAGTTTGCCGCGTTGTTCGCCACCCCGCTGGCCTGGGTGTTCCTGGCCTTGAGCCAGTTCATCCTGGCCTGGCTGCTGCTGACGCTGACCGAGCGCTACCAGCAGCAGTATCAGCCTCTGCTGGTCAAGCTCAACGCTAGCCTAGGGGTCACCGATCTGGTGGTGGTGCCCTATCTGGCCGACCCGCGTCTGCTCATGCTGCTGTTGCTGGCGGCCGCGCTGCTGGCCATGCGCCTGCTGGCGGAGGAGCGCCGTCACCACACCCTGCCGTTGCTGTTGGCCGCGCCGGTCAGTTCCAGCGAGATCATCCTCGGCAAGTATCTGGGCGCGCTGGGCTTCGCCCTGCTGCTGGCGCTGCTGTGGGGCGGCATGCCGTTCGCCCTGCAACTAGGCACCCAGCTCGACCTGGGGCGGATGCTGGCGGGGCTGCTGGGGCTGTTCCTGCTACTGGCCGCCCTGTGTGCTCTGGCGCTGTGGGTGTCGGCCTGGAGCGCGCAGCCTGCGGTCGCCGCTGTCGGCGCCTTCGTCGGTGGCCTGTTGCTGTTGCTGCTGCAGCAAGGGGGAGACGCTGGCGTGCTGGGCTACCTGAGCATACTGAGCCACTACGAAGGCTTTCTGCGCGGCCAGATCAGGCTGGCTGATCTCGCCTACTTCGGCCTTCTGATCGGCGGCTTGCTGGCCTTCACGGTGCGGCGGCTGGATGCGCTGCGGGTGCAGGCATGAAGAACCGTAACCGCTGGCTGCGTGCCCAGGGCTGGACCTTCAACCTGCTGCTGCTGGCATTGCTGGCACTGCTGGCCTGGGCTACGGCCGACCTCAAGCAGAGCTGGCAGTGGGGCGGCAGCCTGCACACCACGCTGTCGGAGCCGAGCCGGCGGTTGCTGGCGCTGCTGGATCGCGACGTGCAAGCCTACGGCTTCGCCCAGCCCGGCCAGCTGTTGCATCGGCATCTGAGCGAGCTGCTGGGGCTTTATCAGGCCGAAACGCCCCGCTTCAGAGCCAGCATCGTCAATCCCGACACCCGTCCCGACCTGGTGCGCGAGTACGGGGTGGAGCAGATCGGCACCGTGGTGCTCGAGCTGGACGGTCGGCGCGAGTTGGTGCCAGTGCCCGCAGAGGCGCACATCAGCGCTGCCCTCGAGCGGCTGCTGCGCAGCCAGGACCAGTTCATCGCATTCCTCAGCGGGCATGGCGAGCGCAATTTGCTGGGCGAGGCTAACCACGACCTGGGCGCATTCGGCCAGGCGTTGCAGCGTAAGGGCTACCGATTGCAGCCGCTCAACTTGCTGCGCGCCGAGGCGATACCCGACAACACCGCACTGCTGGTGGTGACGCCGCCGCAAGTACCGCTGCTGCCCGGTGAGCGCGCGGTCTTGCTGCGCTATCTGGAGGACGGCGGCAACCTGCTCTGGCTGGCCGACCCCGGCGAGGAGGGTGAGCTCGCCTTCCTGGCCGAGGCCATCGGCCTGCGTTGGCGGCCGGGCGTGGTGGTCGATCCCCAGGCTGCCGCGGCGCTGGGCATCGACGATTCCCGGCTGGTGCTGATCGACGATTTTCCCGAGCACGTCATCACTGCCTCGCTGCGCGCGCCGGCGCTACTAGTGCAGTCCGGCGCGCTGGAGCCGCCCGCGGCCGGCTGGGAGGTGGCGCCGCTGCTGCCGCTGTCGCCCCAGCACGGGCTGGTGCAAGACTATCCCGACGGCGCAGCGACCACCGCGGCCGGTGCCCTGGCCGGGGTGGCGCTGAGCCGCAGCGTGGACGGCCGGCGGCAGCGGCTGGCGGTGTTCGGCGATGGCGACTTCCTCTCTAACAGCTATCTCGGCAACGGCGCCAACCTGGCGCTGGGGCTAAACCTGGTGGACTGGCTGACCCAGTCGGAAGCCTTCCTCGACAGCTACGCGCGGCCGGTGCCGGACCAAGTGCTGGAGCTCGGCTACTGGCAGGTGGTGACGCTGGCCGTCGGCTTGCTGTTGGCGTTGCCGCTGGGTTTCCTGGTCATGGCTGGAACGCGCTGGTGGCGCAGGCGGCGGGGCTGATGCGGGCACGGCTCGTTCTCAACCTGATCCTGTTGCTGCTGCTGGCGCTGGTGGCGTTCTGGCTGTGGCAGAAGCGGCAGTCGGAGCCGCCGCCGCGGCTGAGCAGACAGGCGGTCGACAGCATCCAGCGGCTGTCGATCGAGCGCCCCGGCGCGGTCGCCATTGAGCTGGTTCGCGAGCCCTCCGGCTGGCGGCTGGCCAGGCCGCGGCAACTGCCGGCCAGTGAGCACCACGTGCAGATGCTGCTACGCTTCCTCGAGTCGCCGGTGTGGCAGCGCTACCCGCGAGATCAGATCGACCTTGCCGCCGTGGGACTGGCGCGGCCAGGTGTGGTGCTGCAGGCAGACCAGCTGCGTTTTCAGTTCGGCGCTCTGGAGCCGCTGCGAGGGCTGCGCTATCTGCTGCAGGGCGACGAGGTGCTGCTGGTGCAGGAGGGCGTCTCGGCGCTGCTCGCCTCGCCGTGGTGGAATTTCATCGACCGCCGCCTGCTGCCGGCAGGCACGCCGCTGCGGCTGCGCTTTGCTGACGGCACGGTGCTGGAGCCGGGCGCGCCGGCCACCTGGGCCGCGCACTGGCGGCAGGAGCTGGCCAGCATCGTGCAGCCGGCGCTGGACGTCGAGACCGGTGAGCTGTTCGAGCTGGAGCTGGAGTCCGGCGAGCGCATTCCCTGGCGCTGGCGCAATGGTGAGCAGTCGCAGCTGGTGCGGATCGATCTCGGGTTGCAGTACGAGCTGAGTCGGGAACAGCTGGACGCCTTGCTGGCGCGGCCATGACCTTGCGAGCCTAGGATGGAATTCCCATGCCTGAATTGCCCGAAGTGGAAACCACCCGGCGCGGGATCGCGCCCTATGTCGAGGGGCGGCGCGTGCGGACGGTTGTAGTGCGTGAGCCGCGCCTGCGCTGGCCGGTGCCGGCGGAGCTGAGCCAGCTCCATGGCCAGACGGTGATCAGCCTGGAACGGCGCGGCAAATACCTGCTGTTTCGCACCGCCGCGGGTGCCATGATCATGCACCTGGGCATGTCCGGCAGCGTGCGCGTGCTGCTGAGCCCGCAGCCGCCGCGGCGCCACGAGCACGTCGACATCGTCATGGAGGATGGCGCGCTGCTGCGCTACCAGGATCCGCGCCGCTTCGGCTGCATCCTCTGGACCGCAGGCGATCCCCTACGTCATCCCCTGCTGCGGGATCTGGGGCCGGAGCCGTTGGGGCCGGGGTTCGGCGGCGATCATCTCCATCGCCTCTCCCGTGGCCGGCGCAGCCCGGTCAAGACTTTTCTGATGGATGCCCAGGTCGTGGTGGGGGTGGGCAACATCTACGCCAACGAGGCGTTGTTCCGTGCCGGCATCCTGCCCAGCCGGCCGGCCGGGCGCATCAGCCGCGAGCGTTACCAGCGTCTGGCGGCAGCGGTGCAAGAGGTGCTGCGGGCGGCCATCGCCGCTGGTGGCACCACGCTGCGGGATTTCATCGACTCGGACGGCAAGCCCGGCTATTTCAGCCAGGAGCTGCATGTCTACGGCCGCGCTGGCGAGCCTTGCACCGGCTGCGGCGAGCCGGTGCGGCTGTCCCGACTAGGGCAGCGCGCCACCTACTATTGTCCGCGCTGCCAGCGCTAGTCGTGCCCGTCAGTCCTCGTCGAAGGAGCGGTAGCGGATTTCGGTGACGACGTAGGTCACCTCGCCACTGGGCAGGCGGACGCGGACCTCGTCGTCGACCTGTTTGCGCAGGACGGCCCGGCCCAGCGGCGAGTCCATGCTGATCCAGCCTTTGGCGGGATCGAACTCGTCGGGGCCGACGATGCGGTAGCGGTGCAGGTTGCCTTGCTCGTCTTCCAGCTCGAACCAGGCGCCGAAGTAAATTCGGCTCTGGTCGCTGGGCAGCTGGTCCACGACGATCATGCCATCCAGGCGCTTGCTGAGATAGCGTATCCGCCGGTCGATCTCGCGCAGCCGCTTCTTGCCGTAGGTGTATTCGGCGTTCTCGGAGCGGTCGCCCTGGGCTGCGGCCTCGGCCACGGCAGCCGTCACCTGCGGCCGCTCCACCTTCCACAGGTAGGTGAGCTCATCCTGCAGGCGCTTGTAGCCTTCCGGCGTGATGTACTTGGATCCGCTGGGTCGGGGTGGACGATAACGGCTCATTGGATCGGAAAGCAGAAGGGACCGTCTTCGTTGCGGCTTTTGACCGGTGCGCGCAACAGGGTGCGCATATCGGTGGCGGTGCCGACGAGCTGGCGGACATGGGCCGTGCACGGGCGGTCGCTGCCGCTGCGGATGATGACTTCATAGCGGCCGTTGGGCTCGACCTCGAAGGACGCCAGCACCTCGCAGTAGCGCTGCGGGGTGGTGTTGGGAACGATGTAGCGGATGCCGAAGGCCAGCGGTTTGCCGGCCGGCACGCGCACCGTCTGCTGCTCGCCAATCAGTAGATCCGGCAGGAAGCGGCGCCCGGTACATTCGGCCGCGTCCTCGAAGATGGCGACCTCGGTGCGCCCCGGAGTAGCGTTGCGGAAGCTGACCTCGGCCGTGGGGCCACTGCGCGGCGACTGAAAGGGCCGCTTCTCGGGCGTGGCGCAGCCGGCAAGCGCCAGGAGCAGCAGGCCGGCGAGCAAGGGGCGAAACATGGTTGCAATCCCTGAAAAGTCGCTTGGTCTTGTCATGCGCGAGCGACCGGCGGCAGTCTCGACTCAGGCGCCTTCGACGGCCTTGCCCTGGGTGAGGCGCAGGAACTTCGCATACAGCTCTTCCTGCGACTCCGGCCGGTTCGGGTCCGGCAGAATGCATTCAACCGGGCAGATCTGCTGGCACTGCGGCTCGTCGAAGTGGCCGACGCACTGGGTGCAGCGGTCTGGGTCGATCTCGTAGATCTCCGGCCCCTGGAAGATGGCCTCGTTGGGGCAGACCGGCTCGCAGACGTCACAGTTGATGCATTCGTCGGTGATGTAAAGGGACATGGGATTACCGCAAAGATATCAAGCATAAAGCTTGGACAGCCGGCGGGCGCACTGGGTTCCTTACTCGGATTTCTTGATGCGCACGCGCTCGACGAGCGCCTCGTGCACGATGGGGTGGACGAACTTGCTGACGTCCCCGCCCAGCGCCGCCACCTCGCGCACCAGGCTGGAGGAGATGTACGAGTACTGCTCGGCCGGGGTCAGGAACATGGTCTCGGCGTCGACCAGCTGGCGGTTCATGCTGGCGAGCTGGAACTCGTACTCGAAGTCCGATACGGCCCGCAGCCCCCGCAGAATCACCTGGGCGCCTTTCTTGCGGACGAAGTCGGCCAGCAGCGTATCGAACGATTCCACGCTCACGTTGGGCAGGTGGTCGAGGACTTTCCGGGCCAGCTCCACCCGCTCCTCGACGGTAAAGGCCGGCTTCTTGCTGGGGCTAGGATAGGCGGCGATGGCGACGATGAGATGATCGAACAGCCCGGAAGCACGCTCGATCAGGTCGCTGTGGCCCTTGGTCAGCGGGTCGAAGGTGCCCGGATAGATCGCAGTGATCGGCATGACGCGTTACCTTAACTCCTGTCCTCCTGGCGCCGCATCAGGTAGTACGCCACCTGACCGGCCTTGGCCTGGCGGTGCAGGCTCCAGTTGTCGGGTGTGGTTGGAATCGGCTTGCCCCGCTCCTGCTCGAGGTAGATGAGGGCGCCGGGTTTCAGCCACTGATGCTGTTCCAGCAGCTCGCAGCATGTGCTGATGATATCGGTCCCGAACGGCGGGTCAATGAAAACGATGTCGTAGCTGCCGCCAGGCTGCTCGAGAAGGCGCAGGGCGTCGGCTTGCAGCACCTCCCCGCCGACGGCGCCGAGCTGCTTGAGAGCGGTGCGGATGGAGGCGGCTGCGGCCGGGTTGCGCTCGACGAACAGTGCCGAGCCGGCGCCGCGGGACAGCGCCTCCAGCCCCATCGCGCCGCTGCCGGCGAACAGGTCCAGGCAGCGGGCACCGGGAAGGTAGGGCTGCAGCCAATTGAACACGGTCTCGCGGATGCGGTCGCTGGTCGGCCGCAGGCCGGGAACGTTGGGGAAGCATACCCGGCGGCGGCGCCAGTTGCCGCCGATGATGCGCAGGGTGTTGCGGGGGCGGCTCATTGCGCTGGCGCTTCCTGCTGCGGCCCGACCCGCACGATCACCAGGGTGTCCGGATCGATGTGGCGCTGGAAGGCGCGGCGCACGTCCTCGGCGGTGACAGCCTCGATCCGCTCCAGATAGGTGTCCAGATAATCCAGTGGCAGCCGATAGAAGCCGATGGATGACAGGTAGCCGACGATCTTGCGGTTGCTGTTCAGGTTCAGCGGAAAGCCGCCGGTGATGTTGCGCTTGGCCAGCTCCAGTTGACGCGGAGTGGGGCCGTTGTGCAGGAAGTCGAGGAAGACTTCCCGCAGAACTTCGATCGCGCGGTCGGCGCTGTCGTTGCGCACCTGGGTGCTGATCACAAAGGGACCCGGCTGGGCCGAAGGCACAAAGTGGCTGGAAGTGGAGTAGGACAGGCCGTGCTTGTCGCGCATGGTGCTGGTGAGCAACGACACCAGGCCGCCGCCGCCCAGCACGTGATTGCCAACCATGAAGGCGAAGATGTCCTCGTCGTCGCGCTTGAGCGCCGGCTGCCCGATGAGAATGTGGGTCTGGGCCGAGTTGAAGGGCACCTGCTCCTCGTGGCGTTCGCCCCGGGGCGTTACTGGCGGCAGCGGCGGCGCGGCCGGCCCCTGCGGTAGGGCGCCGCTGATCCGCTCGGCCAGCGCCTCGGCCTGGGCGCGATCGATGGCGCCGACGATGGCGATGACCACGTTGCCGCTGCTGTAGTAGCGGTTGTAGAAGTCGATCACGTGCTGGCGCTCGATGCGCGCCAGGCTCTCCTCGGTGCCGTCGGGCGGGCTGCCATAGGGATGGTTGCCGTAGAGGGCGCGGTAAAAGGCGCGGTTGCCGAGCTCGTCCGGCGACTGGTGCACCGCCTGTAGGCCGACCAGCATGCGCGAGCGCTCGCGCTCGAAGGCAGCGGGCGGGAAGTCCGGTTTGCCGACGATGAGGGCCAGGGTGTCGACCGCCTGCTCCAGCGCCTGCGGCTCGGTCAGGCTGCGCAGGTGCAGCCAGGCCATGTCGCGCTCGCTGCCGCCGGAAAGGCGGGCGCCCACGCTCTCCAGGCGGAACGCGACCTCGCCAGCGTCCTGGCCGCCGTTGCCCTGGTCCAGCAGGGCGTTGGTCAGCCGCGCCAGCCCGGCCAGCGTGCCGTCGCGGGCGCCGCCGGCGTCGAAAGTGAGGCGAATGTCGACGATGGGCAGGTTGTGGCTTTCGACGAAATACGCCCGCGCGCCATTGTCCAGCGTCCAGTGCTGGATCGGCGGCACGGCCAGAGCCAGCCCAGGCAGGAGGGCGAACAGGAAAAAGCTCAGCAGTCTGTGGCGCATCAGCCTTGCTCCCCGGAAATCGGATTGAGGTGCAGGATCGCTCGCCGCGGCTCGGTCAGGTAACGGCGCGCAACGGTCTGGACCTGCTCGGCGGTGACGGCGCGAATGCGCTCCTCGAACTCCAGCAATTTTTGCCAGCCGATGCCGGCCGTCTCCAGCAGGCCGATCTGCATGGCCTGGTAGAAGATCGAATCGAGCTGGTAGAGATGGTCGGCAATCATCTGATTCTTGGCCCGTTCCAGCTCATCGGTGCTCACGCCCTCCTCCTGCAGCCGCGCGATCTGCTCCAGCAGCGCAGCCTCCAGCTCGTGCAGGCTGCGGCCGCGGGCCGGATAGGCGCCGAAGCTGAACTGTCCGTCCAGGCGCGCTACCGCCGAGTACGATGCACTGACGCCGGCGGCGATCTCCTGGCCGCGCACCAGCTCGCTGGGCAGGCGGGCGCTCTCGCCGCCGTCGAGAATGCCGGCCAGCACGGTCAGCGCGTACGGCTCCCAGTCTTCGCTGGCGGTGGCTATGGACGGCGCCTGGAAGCTGATCGCAAGATAAGGCAGCTCCGCCGGCAGCGACAGCTCGAGGCGGCGGCTGCCCGGGCTGGTCAGCGTCACCGGCTTGCGCTGCTTGGGCGTGGCGCGCGCCGGGATGCGGCCGAAGTGACGCTCGGCGAGCCGCAGCACCTCCTGCGGCTCGACGTCGCCGGCCACCACCAGAATGGCGTTGCTGGGGGTATACCAGCGCTGATACCAGCGTTGCAGGTCGGCTACCGTCAGCGCCTCCAGGTCTTCCATCCAGCCGACGATGGGGTTGCGGTACGGGCTGAGCGGATAGGCGATGGTGTTGAAGTGCTCCAGCGCCAGCGCGATGGGGTTGTCCTCCGTGCGCAGGCGGCGCTCTTCCATCACCACCTGGACTTCGCTGCGGAAGTCTTCCTCGCGCAGGCGCAGGTTGCGCATGCGGTCCGCCTCCAGCTCCAGCGCGATCGGCAGCCGGTCGGCGGCGAGCTGCTGGAAGTAGGCGGTGAAATCGCGTCCCGTGAAGGCGTTCTCGCGACCGCCCTGCTCAGCGATGATGCGGGAGAACTCGCCGCCGGGGTAGCGAGTCGTACCCTTGAACATCATGTGTTCCAGCACGTGGGAAATGCCGGTCAGGCCCGGTTCCTCGTAGCTGGAGCCGATCCGATACCAGACCATGGACACCACCACGGGAGCGCGATGGTCCGGGCGGACGACCACTTTCATGCCATTCTTGAGCATGAATTCCTGGATCTGCGGCCGTTCGGCGGCGCTGGCGGCCGTCAGCGGCAAGGCCAGCAGGACGAGGACGATGAAGAGCAGACGATGCATACACAACCTCTCTCGGCGTCGGAAGGGCGGCAGATCGAGCGAGCGATGATAGGATACCGGCAGTTCCCGAATACAGTCCCCGACCGCGGGGCGCCACGGACCTAACGAAGGACAGTACCTGCCCATGTGGGGTTTTCGCAAAAAGGACAAGGCAAAGCAAACGCAACCGGAGCAGCAGGACCAGCCGGTCGAGCGGCCGGCCGGGGAGCAGCAGGCGGATCCGGCTGCGGCGCCGGCCGCCGCAGCGGCAGAGGCCTCTGCCGAGCCGAGCCGGCGCAAGAGCTGGCTGGCGCGGCTGCGCGAGGGACTGAGCCGCACCCGGGCCGACATGACCGAGGGCCTGGCCAGCCTGTTCCTCGGCAAAAAGGAGCTCGACGACGAGCTGCTGGAAGAGCTGGAGACCCGGTTGCTGATGGCGGACGTCGGCGTCGAGGCGACCGAGCGCATCATCCAGGGTGTCACCGACCGCGTGGCGCGGCGCCAGCTGGACGACAGCCAGGCGCTGATGGGCGCGCTGCGCGACATCATGGTGGAGATCCTGGCGCCGGTGAGCGCGCCGCTGGTCATCGACGAGGCGCGCAAGCCTTTCGTCGTGCTGGTGGTGGGCGTCAACGGCGCCGGCAAGACCACCACCATCGGCAAGCTGGCGCGCCGCTTCCAGAACGAGGGGCGCTCGGTCATGCTGGCCGCTGGTGATACCTTCCGAGCGGCGGCCATCGAGCAGCTGCAGGCCTGGGGCGAGCGCAGCAACATCCCCGTCATCGCCCAGCATACCGGGGCCGACTCCGCCTCGGTGATCTTCGACGCTCTGCAGGCGGCGCGGGCGCGCGGCACGGATGTGCTGATCGCGGATACCGCCGGCCGGCTGCATACTCAGTCCAATCTCATGGAAGAGCTGAGGAAGGTGGTGCGGGTGCTTGGCAAGCTGGATCCGGATGCGCCGCACGAGACCCTGCTGGTGCTGGACGCCAGCACCGGGCAGAATGCGCTCAATCAGGCGAAGAAATTTCATGAGGCGGTCGAGCTGGACGGCATCGTGCTGACCAAGCTCGACGGCACGGCCAGGGGCGGCGTCATCTTCGCCATCGCCGAGGCGCTGCAGCTGCCGATCCGGTTCATCGGCGTGGGGGAGGGCGTCGATGACCTGCGTCCGTTCGACGCCGAGGAGTTCGTCGCGGCGCTGCTGGATCAGCCTGGAGAATGAAGCGCGGCCAACAACGACAACGATTAAGTGCTCCAGCGCATGATCCGTTTCGACAACGTCAGCAAGCGCTACCCGAACGGTCACCAGGCCCTGTTCGGCATCAGTCTGCACATTCGTCAGGGCGAGATGGTGTTCGTGACCGGCCACTCCGGCGCTGGTAAGAGCACCCTGCTGCGCATGATTCCGCTGCTCGAGCGGCCTACCACCGGCCAGGTCCTGGTCAACGGGATCAACCTGAATCGGCTGCCGCGGCGGCGCATCCCGCAGTTGCGGCGGCGGGTCGGCATGATTTTCCAGGACTATCGCCTGCTGCACGACCGCAGCGTTTTCGACAACGTCGCCTTGCCGCTGATCATCCGCGGCGTACCGCCGCAGGAGGTCGGCCGTCGGGTGCGGGCGGCGCTGGACAAGGTGGGCTTGCTGGACAAGGAAGCGGTGGAGCCGATCACGCTGTCCGGCGGCGAGCAGCAGCGGGTCGGCATCGCCCGGGCCGTGGTAAGTCGTCCCCCCATCCTGGTGGCGGATGAGCCGACGGGCAACCTTGACCCGGAGCTGTCCTGGGAAATCATGCAGCTGTTCCGGGATTTTCAGCAGGTCGGGGTGACCGTAGTCATCGCCAGTCACGACCTGGAACTGATCAGGCGTATGCGGCAGCGGGTTATCGTGCTGGAGCGCGGCCGGCTGCTGGATGATGTGCCGGCGGGGAGCACGTGATGTCGGAGTCCGTCAGCCGTCGCAGCCCGGGTCGGCTGCGGCGCAGCGTCAATGCCTTTGCGAGCAGCCACGGCCGGGCTCTGCTGGGCTCGCTGGGGCGGCTGTGGCGGACGCCGCTCAACACCTTGCTGACCATCGCCGTCCTGGGAGTGGCGCTGGCCCTGCCGACGGCGTTTCTGCTGCTGCTCTCCAACCTACAGGGTGTCACGGCCGGCTGGCGTACTGACGCCCGCCTCAGCATCTATCTCGAGCCCGGTACCAGCCCCGAGCGCTACCCGGCGCTGCTCGCCAGGTTCGAGCAGGATCCGCAGGTGGCGGCGGTGAGCCTGATCACGCCGGAGCAGGGGCTGGAGGAGTTTCGCCAGCTCGCCGGCATGGAGGACGCCCTGGCCCTGCTCGACGCCAACCCGCTGCCTGCAGTCATCCTGGTCTGGCCGGCCGCGGGGCTGGAGCCGCAAGCCTACGAGGCGCTTGCTGCCCGCGCTCAGCAGCTGCCCGGGGTGGAGCAGGTGCAGCTCGATCGCGAGTGGATACAGCGCCTGGCCATCATGGTCGAGCTGGCGCAGCGGGTCACGCTGGTGATCGCCGTCATGCTCGGCGTTGCCGTGGTCCTCATCGTCGGCAACACCATCCGGCTCGGCATCGAGAATCGGCGCGAGGAAGTGACGATCGTCAAGCTGCTGGGCGGCACCGACGCCTTCATCCGGCGGCCGTTTCTCTACGAGGGCTGCTGGTACGGCCTAGGCGGCGGCTTGCTGGCCCTGCTGATGGTCAGCGTCGCTCTGCTGTTGTTGCGCGGTCCGGCCGCCATGCTGGCCGTTTCCTACGGTAGCTCGCTGCGCCTTGCAGGCCTGGACTGGCAGGGTGCCGGCCTGTTGCTGGCCAGCAGCGTGCTGCTCGGGCTGGTCGGTTCCTGGCTGGCGGTGGGACGGCACCTGCGCGAGATCGAGCCGCGTTGAGCCGCCCCGGCCGGCTTGTGACGATCTGGCGAATGCTCCCGCGATGAGACGAGTCCACCCCTTCGGTTGTCGTCAAATGGCGACGGAATTCCTCAGGAATTGCTCGTAAACCATTTGTCCATATGGTTTTTCTGGTGTCTGTCCTAGGTCGTCGGCAGGGATTCCCCGATTCCGGGTCGGCAGGCGGTATGGCTATTCTGTAGCGCAGGAAACGGGCCTGGAGCAAGACGATCTTCCCTCCGTTTCCCGCGGCGTTCCGGGACCGAACGCCGTCATGTCAGCCTCGTCCGTGCCCCGCTCCAGGGGAATCGAGGAAGAGCAACGCCAAGGAAAGAGGTAGCCCTATGGACAGTCGTTCTGCCTTCGTGACCGATAAAGCGACCCCGTTGCCGCTGCAGGTCGGCAGCGAGGAAGCTTACATCTATGCCGTCAACCGAGTTCCCATGCTGACCGCGGAAAAAGAGTACGAATTGGCGGTCAATTACCGGCAAAAAGGCGACCTCGAGGCGGGCCGGCAACTGGTCATGTCCCATCTGCGCTTCGTGGTGCACATCGCCCGCAGCTACACCGGCTACGGCCTGCCGCTGGCCGATCTCATCCAGGAGGGCAACATCGGGCTGATGAAGGCCGTCAAGCGCTTCGATCCCGAGGTGCGGGTGCGGCTGGTCTCTTTCGCCGTCCACTGGATTCGAGCCGAGATCCATGAGTTCATCCTGCGCAACTGGCGCATCGTCAAGGTGGCGACTACCAAGGCGCAACGGAAGCTGTTCTTCAACCTGCGCGGCCGCAAGAAGCGGCTGGGCTGGCTGACCTACGAGGAAGTGCTGGCGGTCGCCAACGATCTCAAGGTCAAGCCTGAAACTGTGCTGGAGATGGAATCCCGCCTGTCGGGGCAGGATATCGGCTTTGAGGCGCGCCTGGACGAGGACGACGAGGACAGCATGATACGTGCCCCGGCAGCCTATCTGGAGAGCGACGAGCCGGACCCGGCCTGGGTAGCCGAGGAGGACGATTGGCGGCGGCAGCAGTCGCAGGCGCTGCAGCGGGCGCTGGAGACGCTGGACGAGCGTTCGCGCGACATCGTCACCAGGCGCTGGCTGGGCGAGCAGAAAACCTCGCTGCAGGAGCTGGCCGACGACTATCACGTCTCCGCCGAACGCATCCGGCAGCTGGAAAAGAATGCGATGAAAAAGCTGCAGGCGGCCATGATGTCCTGAGCCGCCCTTGGCGTCGGTCCTGCGTGGAGCCCAATGGCGGGCTCCGCCTACTCTCCCGCTTTGCTCAGAGCGCAGCCACGCCGCGATTGATGGCGTAGCCACCCACCATCAGAAAGACGAACAGCACTCCCGCCAACAGCAGCGGCCTGATCCCGGCCTGCCGGAGCGCCGCCGCCCGCGTGTGCAGGCCCAGCGCGGCCATCGCCGTGGCGAGCAGGATGTCGTCGATGCGGATCAGCTCCGTCACCACCTCCGCCGGCAGCAGCTGCGCCGAATGGACGGCGCTAGCAGCGACGAACAGCAGCGCGAACCATGGGATAGCGATCGGTCCCTGCCGACCCGCCTGCGGCGCCAGCCATCGGGCGAAGCCGCCGAGTATCAGCAGAAAGGTAACCAGCAGCATGACCCGCAGCATTTTGACGATGACAGCCGTTGCTGCCGCATCGGCGCTGATGGTGTTGCCCACCGCGACCACCTGGGCGACCTCGTGCACGGTCGAGCCCACATAGACGCCGAAGACTTCATCGGGCAGCTGCAGCCAGGCCTGCAACAGCGGATAGACGAACATGGCCAGCGTGCCGAAGACCACCACCGTGGCGATGGCAACCGCGACCTGATGCGGCGGCGAGCGCAGCACCGACTGGGTGGCCATGACCGCCGCCGCGCCGCAGATGGCGCTGCCGGCGCCGATCAGCATGGAGGTGCCTCGGTCCAGCTTGAACAGCCGCGTCCCCAGTACCGCGCCGAGCAGAAAGGTGGCGACAACGATCGCCAGATCGATGAGAAAGCCGGACCAGCCGAGGCCCGCGATCTGCTGAAAGGTGACGCGGAAGCCGTACAGCACGATGCCGGCTCGCAGCAGCGTGGACTTGGCGAAATTGACGCCGGCATCGGCGTCGCTGGACAGGCGCGGATAGGCTGTGTTGCCCAGCACCATCCCCACCAGGATGGCCAGGATCAGCGGGCTCAGCCCCAGCCGCGCGATGGTGGGCAGGCCCGCGGCCCAGGTCGCCAGCGCGGCCAGCGCGCCGGCGATGACGAGACCGGGGAGCAGGGCGAGGAGGGAGGACGTAGAGGCGGAAACGGCAGAATTGGTATTGCTCATGAGCATAAGCTTATGCTCATGAGTCCTCTCAAGGCAAAAGACTGCCGTGGCAGCAAATTTACAGCAGGCCGCGCTCGGCGAACGAGACCACCTCGCCGTCGCCGACGACGAAATGGTCCAGCAGTCTCACGTCCACCAGAGCCAGGGCTTCTTTCAGCCGCCGGGTCAGCTGCTGGTCGGCCGCCGACGGCTCGGCTACCCCGGAAGGATGGTTGTGGGCCACGATCAGGGCGGCGGCGTTGCGCAGCAGGGCTAGCTTGACGATCTCGCGCGGGTAGACGCTGGCGGCGTCGATGGTGCCGCGGAAGACCTCCTCGAAACCGATCACCCGGTGGCGGTTGTCCAGCAACAGGCAGGCGAAGACCTCGTACGGATAGTCTTGCAGCCGGGCTAGCAGGAAGCGGCGGGTGTCATCCGGGCTGCTGATCACATCTCCACGCTGCAGGCGTTCCCAGAGATGGCGGCGGCCCATTTCCAGCACGGCCTGCAGCTGGGCGTACTTGGCCGGTCCCAAGCCCTTGTGGGCGCTGAAGGCGGCCAAGTCGGCTTCCAGTAGTTGGCGCAGGCCGCCGAACTCGGCCAGCAACCGACGAGCCAGATCGACCGCGGTCAGGTCGCGGACCCCGGTACGCAGAAAAATTGCCAGCAGCTCGGCGTCGGACAGACTCTGCGGGCCACGCGCGAGTAACTTCTCCCGCGGCCGCTCGGCCAGGGGCCAGTCGCGAATGGTAGCCATCGTTCCCTCGCTAGACCGCCGGCGATCGGAGACAGTAAAGAACGCGCCCCCGACCGGCGGCTCCCTGTTTTTGTCGATTCTTAATGGGGCAGTCGCAGGAGTGATATATATACCAAGTTTCCTGACTGCTGCCTTTGCCGCAATGGCCGTTTGCGGTTAATCTGGCCCGAAATCACCTTATTCCCATCTCTCATGACAGCATTGGCCCAACGCAAAATCGTCCTTGGCGTCACCGGCGGCATTGCCGCCTACAAGAGCGCAGATCTGACCCGCCGCCTGCAAGACGTCGGCGCCGAGGTGCGCGTGGTGATGACGCCGGCAGCCACCCAGTTCGTCGCCCCGTTGACCTTCCAGGCGCTGTCCGGCAATCCGGTACATCTCGACCTGCTCGACCCGGCGGCCGAGGCTGCCATGGGGCACATCGAGCTGGCGCGTTGGGCCGATCTGGTGCTGGTAGCGCCGGCCAGCGCCGATTTCATGGCGCGGCTGGCGCATGGGCTGGCAGACGACCTGCTGACCACGTTGTGTCTGGCGACGGACGCGCCCATCGTGCTGGCGCCGGCTATGAACCGGCTGATGTGGCGCAATCCCGCCACCCGGGACAATGTCGCCCTGCTGCAGCGGCGCGGCATTCGCCTGCTCGGGCCGACCGCTGGCAGCCAGGCCTGCGGCGAGGTCGGCGAAGGGCGCATGCTGGAGCCGCTGGAGATCGTCCAGGCGCTGAGCGAGGAGGGCGCGGGCCAAGGCAGGCTGGCCGGCCGCACCGTGCTGGTGACGGCGGGGCCGACGTATGAGGCCATCGACCCGGTCCGCTTCATCGGCAATCGCAGCTCGGGGCGCATGGGTTATGCCGTCGCCGCCGCGGCGCGCCGCGCCGGCGCCCGTGTGTTGCTGGTGTCCGGCCCCAGCCAGCAGTCGACGCCGCCCGGCGTGGAGCGGATCGACGTCACCAGCGCGGCCGAGATGTACCGGGCCGTCATGGACCGGCTCGGGGAGATCGACATTTTCATCGGCGCTGCCGCGGTGGCTGACTACCGGCCGGCGCAGGCGGCCAACGCCAAGATCAAGAAAGACGCCGAGACGCTGACGCTGGCTCTGGAGCGGACCGAGGACATCTTGCAGGCCGTGGCTATGCAGCCCAGGCCGCCGTTCACCGTGGGCTTCGCGGCCGAGACGCACGATCTGGAGCGCTACGCGCGGGACAAGCTGGCCCGCAAGAAGCTCGACATGATCGCCGCCAACTGGGTGGGTGGCGAGACCGGCTTCGATTCGGTCGACAATGCGCTCGAGGTGTTCTGGGCCGATGGCCACGCCAGCCTTGGCCGACAAAGTAAGGACAAGCTGGCGGAACAGCTGGTCGACCTGATTGCCGAACGGTACCATGCGAAACATTCAGCTTAAGATTCTCGATCCCCGCCTGGGATCGGAGTTCCCTCTGCCGTCCTATGCCACCGAGGGCTCGGCAGGACTAGACCTGCGCGCTTGCCTGGACGAGCCGTTGACCCTCGCGCCCGGCGCCACCGAGCTCATCCCTAGCGGCATCGCCATTCACATCGGCGATCCCGGGCTCGCCGCCATGGTCCTGCCCCGCTCCGGCTTGGGGCACAAGCACGGCATCGTCCTCGGCAACCTGGTCGGCCTGATCGATTCCGACTATCAGGGGCAAATCTTCATCTCTTGTTGGAACCGCGGCCAGCAAAGCTTCACCATCCAGCCCGGCGAGCGCATCGCGCAGCTGGTGCTGGTGCCGGTGGTGCAGGCGCGGTTCGAGGTCGTGGCCGAATTCGCTCCCACCCAGCGGGCGGAAGGCGGCTTCGGCCATACAGGACGAAGCTGAGTCGGGTAACAATGAAACAGCCGGTCATTCGCAAGCAGGCTGCACCGTTGCCTCAACTTGAGCGGCGCCAGCTGCCGTCGGTCTGGCCCTATGCTGGCGTGCTGATGCTAGCCATCGTCTGCGCCGTCGCCCTCCTGGGCTGGAGCGCGCATCGGGAGCAAGTGCAGCAGCAGCGCGCCGCCTGGACCGAGCAGGCGCAACGCGATGCGCGGCTGGCCGCGCTGCAGCTGCAGCGCCGACTGGAAGGCGCGGCCGCGGCCCTGCGCGTACTGAGCCGCGAAGAAGGCTTGCTGCAGGCCCTGCAGACCGCCGACGCGCAGGCGCTGGCCCGCCTGCAGGACGACTACCGCGCCCGTCTGCCGGATGTAGCAAGGGTCGCCCTCTTGCCCGCCGGGCTGAGCACGCCGGACATGCAGGCGCAGCCGCCCATCGGTTATGCCGTGCTGGACATGCTGCGCCAGGCGGAGCGCCAGCAGGCGGCGCCCGCACCCGAGGTGCATCTGCCCGGGCTGGTCGGAGCCCATGTTAATCTGGTGCAGCCGGTGCTGGACGGGCAGGGTGCGGTCCTGGGCCACGTGTTGGCGACCTATCCCTTGAGTTGGCTGCAACAGGCCCTGGGCGGCGTGGACGGCGGCGTCATCCTGCAGCAGGCCGGGGTGACGCTGTTCCAGAAAGGGCCGGCGCAGGGGGTGCAGGTGCGGGTCGCAGTGCCTGGCACAGCCTGGCAGCTGGCCTATACCGCGCCCATCGACACCCCGGCCCGGCTCTCTACCGTCATGCTGCTGTCGCTGGCGCTGCTCGGGGCGCTGCTGCTTGTCATCGCCGCGGCCTTTCATCTGCTGCAGCGCGAGCTTGCCAGGCGCAGCCTGGCCACGCTGCAGGCTTTAGATGTCGCGCCGTCGCGCCGGCCGGCGGCAAGGCCTGTCCCTGCCCGCGTTCGACCGGCTTCCGGCAAGGCCGTCGAGTCGAAGCCGAAGCAGCAGAAGCCCGCCCAGGCGCAGGCTCGGCAGCCGGAGCCGGCCAGGCCCGCGTCTGAGCGCATCGCAGTCAACCCACGCATCCTGCGCGCCTACGACGTTCGCGGCGTCGTCGGACAGGGGCTGGACGCCAAGGTGGTGTACGGCTTCGGCCGCGCCATCGCCAGCCTGGCTGCCGCAGCCGGCCAGCAGCAAATCGTGGTCGCCCGTGATGGCCGCTTGACCAGCCCGGAGCTGCAGCAGGCCCTGATCGAAGGGCTAGTGGCCGGCGGCCGGCACGTGATCGACATCGGCCAGACGCCGACGCCCATGATGCACTTCGCCACCTTCCATCTCGGCACCAGCGCCGGCGTCATGGTGACCGGCAGCCACAATCCGCCAGAGTACAACGGCCTGAAGATCGTCATCGATGGGCGCACCCTGGCCGGCGACGAGATCAAGGCGCTGGGGCGGCGGGTGGAGCAGGGCGATTTCGTCAGCGGTGAGGGCACTGTCCGTACCGAATCCGTGCTGGAAGCCTACGTCGAGCGCATCTGCGACGACGTCACCGTGCACCGGCCGCTGCGCATCGTGGTCGACTGCGGCAACGGCGTGGCGGGCGCGGTGGCGCCGCAAGTGTACCGGGCCCTGGGCTGTGAGGTGGAAGAGCTGTTCTGCGAGGTGGACGGCAACTTCCCCCATCACCATCCCGACCCCACCGTCCCGTCCAACCTGGACGCGCTGATCAGCCTGGTGCGCCTGCAGGGGGCCGACCTGGGGTTGGCCTTCGATGGCGATGGCGATCGGCTCGGCGTAGTCGACAACCGCGGCCGCATTCTCTGGCCGGACCGCCAGCTCATGCTGTTTTCCCGCGACGTGCTGACCCGCGCGCCGGGCGGGCACGTGGTGTTTGACGTCAAATGCACCGCCCGCCTGCCGGAGTTCATTACCGATCACGCCGGCGTGCCGGTCATGTGGAAGAGCGGGCACTCCATGATCCGCAACAAGATGCGCGAGCTGCAGGCGTCGCTGGGCGGCGACATGAGCGGGCACATCTTCTTCGCCGACCGCTGGTACGGCTTTGACGATGCCATTTACGCCGGCGCCCGCCTGCTGGAGATCCTTTCCATGGACGCCCGCAGCAGTGCCGAGCAGTTCGACGAGCTGCCGAATGCGCTGGGTACGGCCGAGATCCGCATTCGGCTGGCCGACGGCGAGGCCGAGCGCATCATGCAGCAGCTAGGCAGCGAGCTGGGCGCCACGTTGAGCGGCGCTCGGGTCACCACCATCGACGGCCTGCGGGTCGATCTGGCCGACGGCTGGGCGCTGGTGCGCTCGTCCAACACCGAGCCCTGCCTGGTGCTGCGCTTCGAAGGCGACGACCAGGATGCCCTCGCCCGCATCCAGGAGGCTTTCCGCAGCCGGCTGCTGGAGATCAAGCCCGATCTGGAGTTGCCGTTCTAGCCGGTAGCTCCAGATCGCATCAGTCGCCGCATCGCTTAGAATGTCCTGCTTCCATCGTTGTCAGTCAGGTGATCCGCCAATGACCAGCACCGCAACGTCTGCATCCCAGGTCGCTCACGTTCTGATCGAAGCGTTGCCGTACATCCAGCGCTTCCGCGGCAAGACCGTGGTGGTCAAGTACGGCGGCCATGCCATGACGGCCGAGCACCTCAAGCACAGCTTCGCCCGCGACATCGTGATGATGAAACTGGTCGGCATCAATCCGGTGGTCGTGCACGGCGGCGGTCCGCAGATTGGCAGGCTGCTGGAGCGCCTGGGGCGGGAGAGCCGTTTTGTCGGCGGCATGCGGGTCACCGACGCCGAGACCATGGACGTGGTCGAGATGGTGCTGGGCGGCGCAGTCAACAAGGAAATCGTCAACCTCATCAACGGCAAGGGCGGCCGCGCTGTGGGGCTGACCGGCAAGGACGGCAACCTGATCCGGGCCCGCAAGCTCACCCTACGCCAGCCCGGCGCCGGCGATGACGCCGAGCTGATCGACCTGGGCTACGTCGGCGAGGTGGCCAGCATCGACCCGTCGGTGGTGGAGATGCTGGACCGCAGCGATTTCATCCCGGTGATCGCGCCCATCGGCGTGGGCGAGGATGGCCGCTCCTACAACATCAACGCCGACCTGGTGGCTGGCAAGCTGGCCGAAGTGCTGAAGGCGGAAAAGCTCATCCTGTTGACCGATACCGCCGGCGTGCTGGACAAGAACGGCCAGCTGCTTACCGGGCTCGATAGCAAGCGGGTGCAGGAGCTGATCGCCGACGGCACCATCCACGGCGGCATGCTGCCCAAGGTCAACTGCGCTCTGGACGCAGTCCGCGCCGGCGTGGGCAGCGCCCACATCATCGATGGCCGGGTGGAGCATGCCGTGCTGCTGGAGCTTCTCACCGACGAGGGTGTCGGCACCCTGATCCGCGCCTGAGCTCGGACCCGGCGCGTCCGCGGGTCTGGTCACCCGGTGCGCATGCCGCGTTCAGCCCAGCCAGCCCATGACGAGATTAATCAGCGGGATGGTGAGCAGGGACAACCCCAGCCCTAGTCCCACCATGCGGCTGGCCAGGGTCGGCGCCAGGCCGTGCTGCTGGGCGATGATGGCGGCCGTCACCATGGGCGCCATGCCGGCTTGCAGCACGATGATGGTGGTGGCGTGCCAATCCAGCCCCGTGGCCCACAGCAGCAGGCCGACCAGGAACGGCGCCAGCAGCAGCTTCCAGCCCAGGCCCAGCGTGAGCGCGGCGGCGTCTCCTCCCAGGCTGCGCAGGCGCAGTTGCAGGCCGATGGAAAACAGGGCCAGTGGCGTGAGCGTGAGCCCGAGCCGCTCGCTCAGCTCCAGCAGCGCCGTCGGCCGGCAGTCCAGGGTGCGCAGGGCGAGCGCCGCCAGCAGAGCCCAGAAGGCCGGGAAGACGAGCAGCCGCCGTACGATGGCCAGCGCATCCACCTGCTGGCCGGAGTACAGCGCTGCCGTTGCCAGGCCCAGGGTGGCCATCGCGATGAACGAGCCGAACTGATCGGCGATCACCGCCAGCCCCAGGCCGCCGCTGCCATGCAGGGCCTCGATCAAGGGGTAGCCGACGAAAGACGTGTTGCCGAAGCCGGCGGTGAGCGCCATGGCGCCGATCCGGTCGCGCGTCCAGCCGAGCAGGCGGCCGGCCACCGCCATCAGCAGCCAACCGCCCAAGAAGACCAGCCAAATGCTCAGGGCCGGCAGCAGCAGGGGTGCGGAACTGTCCAGGCGCGTGACCTGGCTCAGCACCACTGCCGGCAGTGCGATGTAGATCACCCACCAGTTCAATGCCTGCGCCAGGCCTTGCGGATGAGGCAGGCGCGCGGTCAGCAGCCCGACGCCCAAGCAGAAAATCACGATGGAAAGCGCGCCCAGTGCACAAACCTCGACGACAGCAAGCGGAGCCGCAACAGCGGCCGGACATCCTCTCGACAGAGCGTTATTATACTCATGGAAGCCCGTTCCGCGGAGCGCAGCGATGAAACGGCTTTATACCACCAACGACCCGCTGCTGGCCGGCCACCTCCAGGCCGTGCTGGAGCAGCACCACATCCCCTGCCTGGTGAAGAACGCGTTTCTACAGGGCGCCGCCGGCGAGCTGCCGCCGCACGAGTGTTGGCCCGAACTGTGGGTGGAAGACGATGCCGACTTCCCCCGGGCCCGCCGCCTGCTGGACGATCTCCTCTCCCACGACCCCGCCAGTGCTCCCTGGATCTGCCCCGCCTGCGGCGAGCGCATCGAGGCGCAGTTCGCCCAATGCTGGAACTGCGGCAGCGGACCGGAGCGATAGGCGTCGCCTTGCGCGGCGCGCGCAAGCTTTCCGGGCGCGTCACGTTCGCCGGATGGTGTATTATTCCCGGCGGCGGGTTGATGCCCGGCTCTGCGTTTGGCTATGGAAACGAGGGTCGGTCGTGACGTCGCTCAGGGGGAAAAACGTGGTCGGCCGCTTCGCTAACTTTCCGGTCTTTGCGAAAGTCGTCAAGGGCGTCCGTAACCATTTGACTGAAAAGCAGAATTTCGGCGCCGCTGTCGGAACCGAGCCCTGATCTAAAAGGGATTAAGACCGAAACGGAGGCCATGCCCTCCGTTCCCCCGCGTCGGAACCGAGCCCTGATCTAAAAGGGATTAAGACATTCGGCGGCATTCCGCCGTAGCCGGTGCCAGCCGGTCGGAACCGAGCCCTGATCTAAAAGGGATTAAGACGCGGTGGCCGGCACCAGCCGGTGCCAGCCGTAGGTCGGAACCGAGCCCTGATCTAAAAGGGATTAAGACGTGAAGGTCAAAGACACCTTCAGCGATCTGTTCGTCGGAACCGAGCCCTGATCTAAAAGGGATTAAGAC
>JAAYIK010000031.1 GCA_012523465.1 Lysobacteraceae bacterium
TCATCGAGCACCTTGCTCGCGGCCTCGACTTTGAACTCAGGCGGAAAATATCGTCTGCTCATCTGATCCCTCGGTCCGGCTGGTGTAGTAACCCTAACCGCGTGTCCGAAATCATTGAACCATTACACTACCTGGCCATCGCCGCGGCGGTGCTGTACTTCTCGCTGGCGCCGTTTTTACAGCTTGGGCGCTAGCGCCGGCAGGCGGCCGGATCGGCGTCGGCCAAGCCGGCCGCTCGGCCGCCTGCCCGCCTCAGCCGCTGCCGGCAACGGCCTGGCCCGTCAGACGCTCGCGCACGATGCGCGCGGCTGAGACCATGTTGGCCAGCGCCGGACGCACGTCGCTCCAGTCGCGGGTCTTGAGGCCGCAATCGGGGTTCACCCACAGCCGCTCGGCCGGCAACCAGCGCAGGGCGCTCTCGATCGCTGCCACCATCTCCTCCACCGACGGCACCCGCGGCGAGTGAATATCCCACACGCCGGGACCGATCTCGCCGGGATAGGCGAATTCGGCAAAGGCATCCAGCAGCCCGAGATGCGAACGGGCGGTCTCGATGGTGATGACGTCGGCGTCCAGCGCGGCGATGGCGTCGATGATGTCGTTGAATTCCGAGTAGCACATGTGGGTATGGATCTGGGTGGCGGGATCGGCGCCGCCGGCCGCCAGCCGGAAGCACTCCCCCGCCCACTGCAGGTAGCCCGCCCACTTGCTGCGCTTGAGCGGCAGGCCTTCGCGGAAGGCCGGCGCATCGATCTGGATGATGCGGATGCCGGCCGCCTCCAGGTCGGCCACCTCGTCGCGCAGGGCCAGCGCCAGCTGCCGGCAGGTATCGGAGCGGGGCTGGTCGTCGCGCACGAAGGACCAGTGCAGCAGGGTCACCGGGCCGGTCAGCATGCCCTTCATGGGACGGTCGGTGAGCGACTGGGCATGGCTGGTCCAGGCCACCGTCATCGGCCGCGGGCGGCTGACGTCGGCGTAGATGATCGGCGGCTTGACGCAGCGGCTGCCGTAGCTCTGCACCCAGCCGTTGGCGGTGCAGGCGAAGCCCTCCAGCTGCTCACCGAAATACTCCACCATGTCGTTGCGCTCGGCCTCGCCGTGCACCAGCACGTCCAGGCCGATGGCTTCCTGCTCGCGCACGGCCTGCGCGATCGCCTCCTGCATCCGCCGGGTATATTCCTGCGCGTCGATCTCGCCGCGCCGATAGGCGGCGCGGGCAGCACGGATCTCGGCGGTCTGCGGAAAGGAACCGATGGTGGTGGTCGGCAGCAGCGGCAATGCCGTCGCCGCCCGCTGCAGCGGCGCGCGGGCCGCATACGGCAGGCTGCGGCGGCTGGCGTTCGCATCGAGCCGCTCGACCCGCCGCCGGCCATCCTCGCGGCCCGTGCGCAGCCGCTGCAGGCCGCTCAGCGCCTCCCGGTTGGCGGCCAGCTCGGCGGCAATCGCCTCGCGGCCTTCCGCAAGGCCCCGGCGCAGCAGCCGCAGCTCGTCGAGCTTCTGCACCGCGAACGCCAGCCCGGCCTGCAGCACGGGATCCAGCGCCGTTTCGGCTGCCGCGTCCACCGGCACGTGCAGCAGGGAGCACGACGGCGCCAGCCACAGCCGCTCGCCGAGACGCGCCGCCAGCGGCTCCAGCCGGTCGAGCAAGGCGCCGAGATCGGCCCGCCAGACGTTGCGGCCGTCGACCACGCCCAGCGACAGCACCTTGTAGCCGGGAAGCCGGTCCAGCACCGGTTCCAGCTGTTCCGGCGCGCGCACGACATCGATGTGCAGGCCGTCCACCGGCAGGCTGGCGGCCAGGTGCAGGTTGTCGCCCAGGCCGTCGAAATAGGTCGCCAGCAGCCGCTTGAGGCCGGGGAGCTGCAGGCGGTTGTAGGCATGCTCGAAAGCCTGCTGCCAGCGCCGGTCGAGCTCGGTCACCAGGATCGGTTCGTCGAGCTGTACCCACTCCACGCCGCCATCGCGCAGGCGCTCGAGCAGCTGGCCGTAGACCGGCAGCAGCGCATCCAGGAAGCCCAGCTTGTCCACCCCCGGCACGGCAGGCTTGGCGAGGGCGAGGAAGGTCAGCGGCCCGAGCAGTACCGCCTTCACCCGGTGGCCCAGTGCCTGCGCCTCGGCGATCTGGCCCAGCAGACGGTCGGCATGCAGGCTAAAGCGCTGCTCGGGAGCGAGCTCCGGGACCAGGTAGTGGTAGTTGGTGTCGAACCATTTGGTGAGCTCGCAGGCCACCGCGTCCTCGCCGGTCGGGGCGCGGCCGCGCGCCATGCGGAAATAGGTATCCAGGTCCACCGCGCCGTCGCCGGCGCCGAAGCGCTCGGGCACCACCCCAAGCAGGCAGCTCATGTCGAGCACGTGGTCGTAGAAGGAAAAGTCGCCTACCGGCAGCAGCTGGATGCCGGCCTCGGCCTGCAGCGCCCAGTGCCGCTCCCGCAGCTCGCGGCCGACCTGCTCCAGCCGCGACTGGTCCAGCTCGCCGCGCCAGTACGCTTCCAGAGCCCGCTTGAGCTCACGCTGCAGACCGATCCGCGGGAAACCGAGGTTGTGCAGAACCGCCATTGCCATCTTCTCCTGCATTGTTGCTTGTGCTGGCAGGAGAGTCTGGGCAGAGTAGCAGCATGAGGCCAGCTCGCGCTGGTCATTGCTACTATGAATTTCATTCAAGGAAGCTATTCCGGTGCTGGAACTCCGCCATCTGCGCAGCCTGCTCGCCATCCGCGACAGCGGCAGCCTCGCCGCCGCCGCGCCGCGGGTGCATCTCACCCAGTCGGCGCTGTCGCACCAGATCCGCGGGCTGGAGGACTATTTCGGCGTGCCGCTGTTCTTCCGCAATCAGCGGCCGCTGCGGCCGACGCCGGCCGGCGAGCGCCTGATCCGGCTGGCCGAGGAGCTCCTGCCGGCCGTTTCCGCCGCCGAGGAAGCTCTCAGGCAGGCCGCCCGCGGCAGCCGCGGGCGGCTGCACATGGCCATCGAGTGCCATAGCTGCTTCCAATGGCTGATGCCGACCCTGGAGCGCTACCGGCGCGAATGGCCGCAGGTCGAGCTCGACTTCTCGCTGGGCTTCAGCTTTCACCCGCTGCCGGCGCTGTACCGCGGCGACATCGATCTGGTCGTGACCGCCGATCCGGAAGAGGATTACGGCGGCCTGCGCTTCACCCCGCTGTTCCGCTATGAAGTGCAGCTGCTGGTGCCGCGGGCGCATCGGCTTGCCGAGCGGCCCTTCATCGAGCCGGCCGATCTCGCCGGCGAGACGCTCATCTCCTACCCGGTCTGCCGCAGCAAGCTGGACGTCTTCTCCCGCTTCCTGACCCCGGCGGGCATCGAGCCGGCCGCGGTGCGCACCAGCGAACTGACTGCGCTGATCGTCCAGCTGGTGGCGAGCGGCCGGGGGTGGCGGCGCTGCCCAACTGGGCGGCGGCCGAATTCCTGCAGAGCGGCAGCCTGGCGGCACTGCCGCTCGGCCCGGACGGCCTGTGGAGCACGCTCTACACCGCCGCCCGCGAGGAGGATGCCGAGCTGCCATACATGCAGGCCTTCATTGCCTGCGCCCGCGCCACCACGGCCGCCACCCTCGACGGCATCGAGCCGCTCGCCGCCTAGCGCCGCGCCGGCTGCCCGGGGCAGCTTGCCAAACCGGGCGACGGCCTATATCTTGTATTTCGTCTTGCACGCGGCACCACATATTGTGCCGCACGAGGGGAACCCGGTGAGAACCCGGGACTGTCGCGCAACGGTAAGGCGGTTCAGCCGCACGAGTCCGAATACCTCGCAAGACGTCAGCCGGAATCTCGCGTCAAGGTTCCCGGCGTAAGGACACGCCCGTTCCACAGCCTGTCTTTGCCCCGGCCCTCCGCGATGGTTCCTCGGTGTATCCATGCTCTGGAGGAAGCCATGCAATCCACGACTCTCGCCGCAGCCGCGCCCCCGGCGACCGGGCTGCCGCAGCTCAAGGTCATCCGCCGCAACGGCAGCATCACTGATTTCGACAGCGGCAAGATCGCGCTCGCCATGAGCAAGGCGTTCCTTGCCGTGGAAGGCGCTGCCGCCGCCGATTCACGCCGCATCCGCGATACCGTCGATGCGCTCACCGCGCAGGTCGTCCAGGCGCTCTGCCGCCGCCAGCCCGATGGCGGCACGGTGCACATCGAGGATATCCAGGACCAGGTCGAGCTGGCGCTGATGCGTGCCGGTCACCACAAGGTGGCTCGCGCCTACGTGCTCTATCGCACCGAGCGAGCCCGCCTGCGGGCCGCCGCCCAGCCTCCGGTCGGCCCGGCAGCGCCACCGCTGCGCATGAGCCTGGCCGACGGCACGCTGGTGCCGCTGGACCGCGGCCAGCTGGTACAGCGGGTGGCTGCGACCTGCGCCGGCATCGCCGACGTCGATGCCGAGGCGGTGGTCGCCGATGCCCTGCGCAATCTCTACGACGGCGTCGGCGAGGACGACGTCGACCACGCGCTGGTGATGAGCGCCCGCACGCTGATCGAGCGCGAACCGGGCTACGGTTTTGTCGCCGCCCGGCTGCTGCTCGGCCGCTTGCAGCGGGAAGCGCTGAGCTTCGTCTACGGTGAGCGCCAGACCGCCGCGCCGGCCGAGATGCAGGCACGCTATGCCGATTACTTCGGCCGCTACCTGCGCTGCGGCGTCGAACGGGAGCTGCTCGATCCACGCCTGCTGGAGTTCGACCACGCCCGGCTCGGGCAGGCGCTGCTCGCCGAACGGGACCTGCAGTTCAACTACCTCGGCCTGCAGACCCTCTACGACCGCTATCTGCTGCATCACGACGATGTCCGCTTCGAGCTGCCGCAGGCGTTCTTCATGCGGGTGGCGATGGGACTCGCCCTCAACGAGGACGACCGCAACGGCCGCGCCATCGAGTTCTACGAGCTGCTCTCCAGCTTCGATTTCATGTGCTCCACACCGACGCTGTTCAACTCCGGCACCCTGCGCCCGCAACTGTCCAGCTGCTATCTCACCACGGTGCCCGACGATCTGGAGGGCATCTTCGGTGCCATCCGCGACAACGCCCTGCTGTCCAAATACGCCGGCGGCCTGGGCAACGACTGGACACGGGTGCGGGGCCTGGGCGCCCACATCAAGGGCACCAACGGCAAGAGCCAGGGGGTGGTGCCCTTTCTCAAGGTGGCCAACGACACGGCGGTGGCCGTCAACCAAGGCGGCAAACGCAAGGGCGCGGTCTGCGCCTATCTGGAGACCTGGCACATCGACATCGAAGAGTTCCTGGAGCTGCGCAAGAACACGGGCGATGAGCGCCGCCGCACCCACGACATGAACACCGCCAACTGGGTTCCGGACCTGTTCATGCAGCGCGTGATCGAGGACGGCTGGTGGACGCTGTTCTCACCCGACGAGGTCGCGGACCTGCATGAGCTCTACGGCGAGGCCTTCGCCGAGCGCTACCGCGAGTACGAGGCCAAGGCCGAGCGCGGCGAGCTGGCCGTCAGCCGCAAGGTCCGGGCCGTGGAGCTTTGGCGCAAGATGCTGACCATGCTGTTTGAGACCGGCCATCCGTGGATCACCTTCAAAGACCCCTGCAACCTGCGCTCGCCGCAGCAGCACGTCGGCGTGGTCCACTCCTCCAACCTGTGCACGGAGATCACCCTCAACACCTCTGACGAGGAGATCGCCGTGTGCAACCTCGGCAGCGTCAACCTGGCCCGACATGTGGATGAAAACGGTCTGGATGCAGAGAAGCTGGCGCGCACGGTCAAGACCGCCATGCGCATGCTGGACAACGTCATCGACATCAACTGGTACAGCGTGCCGCAGGCGCGGCGGGCCAATCTGCGTCATCGCCCGGTGGGCCTGGGGGTGATGGGCTTCCAAGACGCCCTTTATCGCCTGCGCATCCCCTATGCCAGCGAGGAGGCGGTGGCCTTCGCCGACCGCAGCACGGAGCTGCTGTCTTACTACGCCATCGAGGCCTCCACCGAGCTGGCCGCCGAGCGCGGGTCGTACCCCAGTTTTCCCGGCTCGCTGTGGAGCCGGGGCGTGCTGCCCATCGACTCCATCGAGCGGCTTGCCCGGGTGCGCGGGGAATACCTGCAGATGGACCGCTCTGCCACTCTGGACTGGGATGCGCTGCGTGAGCGCGTCAAGACCGTGGGCATGCGCAACTCCAATACCATGGCTATCGCACCCACGGCCACCATCGCCAACATCTGTGGCGTGACCCCATCCATCGAGCCCACTTACCGAAACCTCTACGTCAAATCGAATCTCTCGGGTGAATTCACCGTGGTCAATCCCCACCTGGTGCGCGACCTCAAGGCCCTGGGGCTTTGGGACGAGGTCATGGTCAACGACCTCAAATACTTCGACGGCTCCGTGCAACCCATCGACCGGGTGCCCGATGAGCTCAAGCGGCTCTACGCCACCGCCTTCGAGATCGACCCGCGCTGGTTGGTGGAGGCCGCCTCGCGCCGTCAGAAGTGGCTGGACCAGAGCCAGTCGCTGAACCTGTACATGGCCCGGCCCTCGGGGCGGGCGCTGGACGAGCTCTACCGGCTCGCCTGGGTGCGGGGGCTGAAGACCACGTATTACCTGCGCACCCTTGGCGCCACCCACATGGAGAAGGGCGCGCCGGAAACCGCCATCGACAGCGCCCCCGCCGCCTGCTCCATCGACGATCCCGACTGCGAGGCATGCCAGTAAGGCAGGCCGGAACCGGTTACCGACAAGGAACAACCATGCCGAACCAGAACGACATCCGCCCGGCCGCCGCGGTGCGGCCGGAAGACAAGCGCGTGATCAACGGCCAGACCGACATCAACCAGTTGGCGCCGTTCCGCTATCCGTGGGCCTGGAAGTACTTCCTCAACGCCAACAGGAACCACTGGACGCCGCTGGAAATCAACATGGCCCAGGACGTGCACGACTACCACCACCGGCTCTCCGCGGCCGAGCGCCACGTCTACGAGAACGTGCTCGCCTACCTCACCACCTCCGACATCCTCGCCATGCGCAACATCGGCCTGGCGGTGATGGAGAAGATGTGCGCGCCGGAGCTGCAGATCTACCAGGCCCGCCAGGTCTACGAGGAGGCGCTGCATACCTGGGCCTACCAGCACTGCATCGAGACCCTGGGCCTGGACCAGAGCGAGATCTACAACCGCTACCGGACCGTGCCGGCCATCCACGCCAAGATCCGCATCGCCAGCACCCGGCTCGAATCCATCATGCGGCCCGACATCGACCTGCGCGACCGCGAGGCGCTGCAGACCTTCGTGATGGCCTATGTGTTCTTCGCCGCCGTGTTCGAAGGCTGCTGGTTCTACAACGGCTTCAGCCCGATCTTCGCCCTGCAGCGGCGCGGCCTGATGAAGGGCACCGCCGAGCAGCTGCAGTACATCCTGCGCGACGAGATCCTCCACTGCGGCTTCGGCATCCGGGTCGTGCGGCAGATCCTGGAGGAAGAAAGCGTCCGCCTCGATCCGCTGGCCCTGGCAGCAATGTGGGAGGAAGCGGAAGCGGCCGAGAGCGAATACGCCCGCTTCCTGCTGCCAACGCCCATCCTCGGCTACAGCGCCGAGGCGCACGTCGAGCAGTTCCGCTTCATCGCCAACCGCCGCGCCCGCCAGCTGGGAGTGAGCGAGCCGTTCCCGGGCGCGCAGAACGTCCTGCCCTGGCTGGACGAGCAGGCCAACCTGCGCAAGGAGAAGAACTTCTTCGAGACCCGCGTCACCGAGTACCAGACCGGCGGCACGCTGAGCTGGGACTGACGCGACTGCGCCGGCCGCACCGGGCGCCGCCAGCGCCCGGCACGGCCCGCCGCCCGGCTTCTTCACGGGGCGGAAAACGGCACTTAAGCCTTTATAAACATTGAACTTTGCAAGAAATCAACGGTCTTAAACACTGCGCGCGCACGACGACAACAAGCCCCGCCTCGACCGCTTTCTCTCCCGCCGCGGCACCAGCCGCCATGGCCCCCGCCCGACAAAGCTCGTGCGCGCCCCCTCTCGCCTGTCATCCACGCCTGCCTGCTTGAAGCTCAGGGCGCAGGGCGTCATCTAGATCCCCATCATGTTGGCCCGCCCGTCCCGCCAATCCCTTGCTTCGGCATGGCTCCGCTCTAGCCGGCTCCTGTTGCTTGCGGCCCTGCTCGGCGGCTGCCAGAGCCTGCTTGCGCCCGATCTTGCCTTCGACACCGACGGCGGCGAGGCCTGGACCTTCGACAAGCTGATCGGCGGCCGGATCGACGCCGGCCACTGCGACCAGATCGAGCTGCGCTCGCCGGCCGGTACGGTGCCGGCCTGGAGCGATGGCCGCCGCTTCGAAGCCAGGGTACCGCTGCAGGAAGGCGTCAACCGGGTACAGGCCGGCTGTCGCGGCACGCGCGCCGCACAGGCCGAGCAGGCTTGGGCCGTGCAGCTGGAGGACGCCCCCAAGGCCTGGATCCGGTTGCGAGTCGAAGACGGCACGGTCCACCTGGATGCCGGCCGCACCGCGCGCGCCGAGGGCATTCCGGCGCCCATCGTCCGCTACGAATGGTCCGCCCGGCCCGACAACCCGGCGCCCCTGATCCCCGTCGCCGGCGGCGAGCCCATCGATCAGCAGCCGCTGGTCAGCGAGCAGCTGGAGCTGCGGGTTCCGGCGGCCGATGGCGAGTACTACGTGACCCTGCGCGTCTTCGACGCGCTCGGCCGGGTCGACCAGAGCACCGGCGTGTTCCGGGTGACCGCCGGCGAGGCGGCCGAGGTCGACCTGCAGCGCGAGCATCCGGCCTGGGTGGACCGTGCCGTGGTCTACGGCGTGGTGCCGTTCTTCTTCGGGCCGACGGGTTTTCGCGACGTGCTGGAGCGGCTTGAGCAGATCGCCGCGCTGGGTGTGACCGCCATCTGGCTCTCGCCCGTGACCGCCGCGCCGGAAGGCGATTTCGGCTACGCGCTCGCCGACCCGTTCCGGGTGCGCGCGGAGTTCGGCACCGAGGCCGAATTCCACGCCCTGGTGCAGCGCGCCCAGGCGCTTGGGCTGCGGGTGATCATGGACTTCGTGCCCAATCACGTTTCCGACCGGCACCGCTACTACCTGGACGTTGCCCGTCGTGGGTCGCGCTCGCCTTACTACGGCTGGTTCGAGCGCGGCGCCGACGGCGAGATCGCCAGCTATTTCGACTGGGACAACCTCAAGAACCTCGACTACGACAACCCCGAAGTCCAGAACTACGTCATCGCCGCCTTCGCCTATTGGGTGCGGCGGCACGGCGTCGACGGCTTCCGGGTCGATGCCGGCTGGGGCGTGCGGCAGCGGGCACCGGAGTTCTGGCAGCGCTGGCGCGAGGAACTCAAGCGCATCGACCCGGACCTGTTCCTGCTGGCCGAGGCCTCGGCACGCGACCCCTACTACGTCCGCAGCGGCTTCGACGCCGCCTACGACTGGACCGAACAGCTCGGCCGCTGGGCCTGGCAGGATGTGTTCAGGGCAGACGCCAGCGGCGCCGACCTCGCCCGCCTGCGGGCCGCGCTCACCAACCGTGGTCGGGGTTATCCGGCCGACACGCTGATCTTGCGCTTTCTCAACAACAACGACACCGGCGAGCGCTTCATCGGCCGCTACGGCCTGGGCATGACCCGGGTGGCCGCCGCGCTGCAGTTCACCGTGCCCGGCGTGCCGGTGATCTATACCGGCGATGAGATCGGCGCCGAGTATGAACCCTACGACGAAGGCCCGCCGCTGGTCTGGCAGGACCCACACGACCTCACGCCCTACTATGCCCGCCTCGCGGCACTGCGCCGCGACACGCCGGCGCTGTGGTCCGAGCGGCTGGAGCTGGTCGGCAACGACCAGGAGGAGCGGGTACTGAGCTTCCTCCGGCCGGGGCCGACACCGGCCGAGGATGTGCTGGTAGTGCTGAATTTCAGCGACCGGCCGCTGACCGCCCGGCTCACGAACACCGCCGCCCTCCCTTCCGGCCGTCTCCTCGACCTGCTCGGCGACCGGCCGCTCACGCTCGACCCAAGGCGGCCGGCGCTACGGCTGCCGGCCTATGGCGCGGTGGTATTGCAAGCAGCGCCGTAGAACCCAAGCAGCTGCCTTTTCCCTTTACACGCCAGCAGGAGCGGCGTTCCCCGCCGCGATTCTTCGCAGGTTCGCGGCCAGGGGGCCGCTCCTACAGAAGAAGCCTGTCATGGCCTCGTAGGAGCGGCCCCTGGCCGCGAAGGATGAGAGTCATGGCACCGCAGTGCAGCAACCGGCCCGCTACGCCGCCTTGGGCGGCAGCAGCCACCAGCGCTCGCCGTCGCGGGCGGCTTCGCCGTCTTCTTCCAGCTTCAGCAGGTGCGCCAGCAGCGAACGCTTGGCCAGCGGATGCATGACGTCCGGGACGTCCCGATAGACCACCGGCACCAGTTCGTCCTCGCTGGCCGGGCCGAGCTGGCGCAGCGCGTCCAGCACCTTGGCCTCGCGCGCCAGCCGGTGGGAGATCAGGCGGTCGATCACCTGGTGCGGCTTATCCATCAGGAAGCCGTGCGCCGGGGCGATGTAGTCGAGCTCTTCCTCCGCCAGCAGGTTCAGGGAACGCAGATAAGCGCCCATGTCGCCATCCGGCGGATTAATGACCACCGTGGAGCCCTGCATGATGTGATCGCCGGAGAACAGCAGCCGCTCCTCATCGAGCACATAGCAGAGATGGTTGGAGGCATGGCCTGGCGTGTGGATGGCGCGCAGGGTCACGCCATCCACCTGCAGCAGGTCGCCGTGGGCCGGCACCCGGTCCGGCCGGAACTCGCGGTCCTGGCTGTCATGCGGCGGCGCCGGCATGCCCAGCACCTCGGCGCCGGTACGCTCCTTCAGCAGCCGGGCCGCCGGCGAGTGGTCCATGTGGGTGTGGGTAGTCAGGATCCAGCGGATGCGGCCGCTGCCGGCAGCGGCAATGATGCGCTCGATGTGCTCGGCAATCGGCGGCCCCGGGTCGATCACCGCGATCTCGGCGTTGCCGATCAGGTAGGTATTGGTGCCGGGCCCTGTCATCACGCTGGGATTGGGCGCCGTCAGCCGCCGCACGGTCTCCGACAGCCGGGTCACCACGCCCGGCAGGATCTCGTAAGACGCCGTGCCCCTGCCCTGCGGATCCAGCTTGCAGATCTCGGCATAGGGCGGATCGCCCTCGTGGAACAGCCGCATGCCGGCCCTGCCGCGGGCGAAGCGCGGATGGGCGACCACCACCTCGCGCGGCCGGCGCGCGTAGTCCATCAGCGCCGCCGTGGTGGGGAACGAGGTCAGCGCCTTGAGGGTACGAATAGTCGGCGAGGCGAGCGAGAGGCTGCCGCGGCGGCTGCGCTCCAGAGCCTCCGCCGGCCGGATCCAGACATGGGCGATGGTCTCCTCGCCATCGTGCAAGGCCGTCTGACCGGCCGGTGCGACCGCGACGAAAAACCGCGTGTCGTAGCGCCGCGGCGGCCCTACCGGCGTCACCCAGTGACTGAAGAAGGCCAGCTGGTCCAGGGCCAGAGTCACCCCACGGTCGCGGCACAGGTCGGTGAGCGTCATCTCGCCGGCGCTCAGCCGGGCACGCAGCGCCGCATAGGCCTCGATGTCCTCCGGCGTGCGGATCTCGACCGGCCGGCCGTGCCGATCGCGCGCCAGCAGCAGCCCCGACTCTTCGAAGCACTCCCGTGCGGCCGCCACCAGATAGCCCAGCCCGCCCTGCTCGATGCCCAGCATCCGGCTCGCCGCGGCATCGTCCATGCTGCACAGAGCCGCCAGCTCGTCGTTGCGATCGTCGGCATCCACCGCGCCGCCCGGGAAGACGTAGACGCCCGGCATGAAGATCGCCTTGTGGGTGCGCTGCATCAGCAGCACCTCGATACCCTCGGGGGTATCGCGCGTCAGGATGAGCGTGGAAGCGGGACGTGGAATGGGGGGCGATTCGTGCATTCGGGCCTCATATCGCATGACGGCTGTAGCCGGGTACGCGCCACAGCGTGTCGGAGATACCACAAGGTAACCTGCCGTTACCGCGGATGCCATCGGCTCGTCGGCGCCGGTCGCCGGGCGCGCCCGGGAACAGCGGCAGGCAACCGCCGTCCCGACGCGCTACGATCGGCTATCACCACAGAACGAGGAGAGACCATGACAGGCCGGCTTCAGGACAAAGTCGTCATCATCACCGGTGCCACCAGCGGCATAGGCGAAGCCACGGCACGGCGCTTTGCCGCCGAGGGCGCCCGGCTGGTGCTGGCCGGACGCAGCGTCGACAAGGGCGAGGCGCTGGCGCGCGAACTGGGCGGCGAGACCGTCTTCCAGCGCACCGACGTCATGCGCGAGACCGACATCGCGGCGCTGGTCGATAAGGCGGTAGAGCGCTTCGGCCGCCTCGACTGCCTGTTCAACAACGCCGGCGCCGGCGAGCGCAGCAGCGTCGAATCGGTCACCGAAGAGCAGTTCGCCGAGGTCATGCAGCTGCTGGTCGGCAGCGTGGTGTTCGGCATGAAGCATGCCGCCCGGGTGATGAAGCCGCAGGGCGGCGGCTCCATCATCAACAACTCCAGCATCGCCGCCCATCGCATCAACCAGGGCGGCTATCTCTACTCCGGCGCCAAGGCGGCCGTCAGCCACCTGACCCGGTTGGCGGGCGCCGAACTTGGGCCGCACGGCATCCGCGTCAATGCGATCTCCCCTGGCGCCATCGCCACGCCGATCTTCTGGGGCGGCTCGGCGCGTGCCAATACCCTGAGCGACGAGGAAAACCGGCAGAAGTTCGAGAAGCTGCAGCGCAATCTCGCCCATGCCACGCCCACTCCCCGCGCCGGCCTGGCCGACGACATCGCCAATGCGGCGGTCTTCCTGGCCAGCGACGAGGCCGGCTACGTGAACTGCCATGATCTGGTGGTCGACGGCGGCCGTATCGCGATGTTCAACGAGAAAGCATGAGCGGGAATCCTTCCCCATACCTCCTGCGGGAGGCACTCTGAGCCTGAGCGGCCTCGATGGAGGCCGCTCAGGCATCGCCCCGGTCGCCAATATGTAGTGGTCAAGTAATTCCGGACACTCCGTTAGGCGGCTTTGCGTAGCGCCGCATGCTGTACGGCCGGTGGGTTGCCCCCGGCGGCCGAATGCAGTCGGCTCGTGTTGTAGAAGCGAGCGATGTAA
>JAAYIK010000032.1 GCA_012523465.1 Lysobacteraceae bacterium
AAGTGAAACCGTGCAGCGCCGATGATAGTGTCGCCCCGCTGCGGCGCGAAAGTAGGTCATCGCCAGGCACTTCTCAAACCAAAACCCCCGCCAGGAAAAACAACCTGACGGGGGTTTTCTTTTTGCATCAACTTTGCGCTCTTGCAAAGGCGCGACTGGACGCTGCAGGCAGCTATCCCTTGGCGGTGCAAGCAATTGCTTATTTCAGCAGGCTGCGCAACATCCAGGCGTTCTTCTCATGCACCTGCATGCGCTGGGTCAGCAGGTCCACCGTCGGTTCGTCGTTGACCTCGGCCGCCAGCGGCAGCACTTTGCGGGCCGTTCTTACAACCGCCTCTTGGCCCTCCACCAACTGTCGAATCATCTGCTCGGCGGATGGCACGCCCGTTTCTTCCTCGATCGAGGCAAGCTCAATGAACTGCTTGTAGGAGCCAGGCGCAGGAAAGCCCAGGGCGCGGATCCGCTCGGCGATGTCGTCGATGGCATCGGCCAGTTCCCGATACTGCTCCTCAAACATGAGGTGCAGAGTGTTGAACATCGGTCCAGTGACGTTCCAGTGGAAATTGTGGGTCTTGACGTAAAGCAGATAGGTGTCGGCGAGCAGGCGGGAAATGCCTTCGGCGATTTCTTTGCGATCTTTTTCTGAGATGCCGATGTTGATTTCCATTTAATTCCTCCTGATTGGGGGGATGGCATAGGGCAGGCCAAGCAGGCTCGGCCAGCCCGGAATCCTTGCCACGCTTGGAGTCAGGCTTCCATTTCGTCTGTGCCAGTCGCCAGCGTGGTTTTCAAGCCTAGCACATCCTCGATCAAGGGCAGCATGCGGCGCACGGCGTTGCGGCCCTCTTCGATTGCCTCTATGCCGCGGGCATAGTCCATGAGCTCGAGGTGTTCAAGGCGCGGGGTGATGGTGATTTCCGGCGGATCGCCAGCCATGCGGCTGCGGGTAATTCGATCCTGCATGATGTTGATGGACTTGTGTAAGACCTCGAAAAAGCCTGGGCCTGGCTCCTCTTCTTGCCTGTTCTTTTCATTTCGGCCGTTGCGGGTCAGAAACGAAGAAACTTTGTCCCACCAGTTGGGCTCGCTGGCCGGTTGCGGAGTGCGCAGCCGGCGGCGCCGGCCAAGCAGGTCGCCATTAAGGTTGACGGCGATGACGATGTTCGCTCCCATAGCTCGACAGGCTGTGATCGGTACCGGGTTGACCAGTCCGCCGTCGACCAGCCATTGCTGCCCATAACGGACTGGTCGGAAGAGGCCGGGCAGCGAGATGGAGGCGCGCACGGCATCGAGCAGCGAACCCTTTTGCAGCCAGATCTCTTTGCCGGTCTTGAGATCGGTAGCTACAGCCGTGTAGGGCCGCGGCAACTCTTCGATGAGGGCATCGCCCCAGCGTTGCCGGTAGAGGTCCATCAGCCGGCGCCCCTCGATGAGTCCGCCGGAGAAGACGATATCCATGTAGCGCATGACATCGCGGCGGGTTAGGCTGCGCACCCACTCTTCGAAGGCGTCCAGATGTCCGCGCACGTACCAGGCACCCACCAGTGCGCCAATGGATGTGCCGGCTACCACGTCGGGCGTGATTCCGGCCTCTTTGAGTTCCTGCAGAACTCCGATATGGGCCCAGCCGCGGGCCGAGCCGCTGCCCAAGGCGATGCCAATGCGCAGGCCGGATTGCGGATGATCTGCGGAGATTGCCTGACCTTCGTGCATGTCTTTCCCAATCTAACAGCTACGGGACATTCCGTTGCGGAAGCAGGTCATGTTCGGCTGGAGCCAGGCGCGGGCTCAGATGGCTGCGGGCGCCTCTACCACTGTCCGCACGCCGATCGGACCTTCCCTTGGTCCGGCTGGCAGGTGTCCCGCTTGGGACGCAAGGCCGTGGACAGTATGTAATCGACACGTTCATTCGAATCTAGCGCGAGGCACGATGTCCACGCAAATTGAGCCGCACGGCGAGCGGCAGGAAATTCCCATGGCTGCGGCCACGCAATCGGTGCACTATCCACGCAGCGGTAAAAAGGCGGCGCACAAGACGATCATCGAAGCCGCCGGCAAGGACAAGCTTCGGCGTCATCGACCGCGCCCTACGGTTTGCCTAGAAGCGGCGGTCGTTATTTCCGCAGACGCCGCGCGCGACGAGACGCCGTTGGACAGTGGCGGCTTGCGTCTGTTGCAGCACACTGCCGAGTTGGCCAATGCGGCGCTTTGCCTGAGTGACGGCGTGGCAAGCGTGGAGGATTATCTGGCAACCGCGCTGGGCTGGCGTGCCTTGGGCTGGCGCGTGTTCACTGCGCATCCTGAAGTGGCGGCTGCGACGCATGCGGGCATCGATCCTCACGTGGAAGTGCGGCGTCTGCTCGCGACCGTTCGCCGGAGCTCGGATGCTGCCATGACCACCGGTTGTCCCGTCCTGCTCCAGGTCGCGGACGGGGAGCGCTTGTTCGCCATGACCGCTTTTGTCGCCCCAGGCGGCGTCGATGACGAACGCAGGCGGTTGTTGAGCCAGGTTGCCAGCCAGCTGCTTGCTTTGGCGCGGCGCGATGCCTTCCAGCAGTTCGTGCTTGCCCGCGAGCTCGAGATACTGCGACAGGGGCAATTGGCCGGGATGGCAGAGCTGGCGCAGGGACTAAGCCATGAGTTGAGCCAGCCGCTGACGGCACTGGCGGTTTATGCCGGTGCGCTGCAGCGACGTTTGTCGCAGGAACAGGACCGGTACCACGAAATCGCCTATCTGAGCGAGCAACTACTGCAGCAGGTCGAGCGCGCCGGGGCGACGCTGCAGGCCGCCAAGAGCTTCATTGTGCGGCGCAGCTGCGCCACCGGCTCGGTCGACGTAGAAAAGGCGATACGCCAGCTGCAAAGCCTCCTGCTGCCGTCGTTGCAGGCTGCTTCGGTTAAGCTGCGCTTCGTGATCGCGCCCGGGTTGCCCCCGGCGCGTGGCAGCGAAGCGCATCTGGTGCAAATCGTGCTGGGCTTGCTGGCCAATGCCTTGACCGCGTTACAGCAAGTCGCGCCGGATGCGCGCAGACTCGTGCTCGAGGTGATGCGGGCGGAGCGGGAGATTCATTTGCGTGTCATCGACAACGGCTTGCATCCGTTGCCGCTAAGCGCGGACGAGCCGCTGCCGTTCTTCACTGCCTACTCCGACAGCAGCCGCGTGAGCCTGGCGATCAGCCGTTCGCTGGCGGAAATCCAAGGCGGACGACTGTGGCGCGAAGACCACGGCAAGGAAACGGTGCACGGCGTGGCACTGCCACTGCTGCATTGACGGCCGGCTGCGGCTCAGATGACGACGGTGTCCGTCGGCAGCTTTTCGATTAGCACCCCGCTGCCCCAAAGGGCGCTGGCTGCATTTTGCAGGGCCTGGCTGTCGCCGCTGGTCCAGAATTGCTCCACCCCACGGCCCGACTTGCGCAGCAGGCCATGCCGATCCAGCACCCGCTGCAGTTGACGCGCCACTGCTGGACCGGTGTCAATGATGTCGACGTTGGGGCCCGCCAGCTCGCGAATGAGAGGCTTGAGAAAGGGGTAGTGGGTGCAGCCGAGAATGAGGGTGTCGGCGCCGGCCGCTAACAGCGGCCGCAGGTATTGCTCGAGCAGCGCCCGGGTGCGGGCGCTGGTGAGCTCGCCAGCTTCCACCTGCTCCACCAGCCCAGGACAGGGTTGGGTCAGGATGCGCGCTTCACCCGCATGGCGAGCCAGCAAGGCGGCAAAGCGGGCGCTGGAGAGGGTGCCTACCGTCGCCAGCACGCCGATGGTGCCGCTGCGGGTGGCGCTGACAGCCGGCTTTACTGCCGGTTCCATCGCCACGATGGGAATGTCGGTGAATTCTTCCCGCAGCTGGCCGACAGCGGCGGCGGTGGCAGTGTTGCAGGCGACCACGATGGCCTTGGCGCCTTGGTCGACCAGGAAGCGGGTGAGGGTGAAGGCGCGCTCCCGAATCAGCCGCTCCGGCTTGTCTCCATAGGGCACGTGGGCGGAGTCGGCGACATAAAGCAGGTCTTCCCGGGGCAGCAGGCGGCGGATTTCTCGCAGCACCGACAAGCCGCCCAGGCCGGAATCGAAAACGCCGACAGGAGCCTGTGCATTCATGGCGCAAGAATCGGCATGCAGACAGCAGGCATGAAGATGAAGCGAGAGTGGCTAGCGCTGCGCCTGCAGCTTGGTTAGCTGGGGATCGCTGGGCGCTTTGGGTGAAAGGCCTTCCAGGTCGCGCAGGTGCATGGTGAAATTGTCTCCCTTTTCCTGATGCTCCACCCGAACGGGTAGGTAGTTCAGGGCCGGAGCGCACCAGAACGTGGTCGAGCGCTTGTCGCTGTCGGCGACGCGGATGATCTTGAGGGTTTCGAAGTCGCCGTAAGGGGTCCGCACGATTTCCTGGCCGACGATGCGTAGCGTATAACGCTTGATCCGGTTGCCATCGGCAATAGGATAGCTGAGGTCTTCCTCGGCCACTGCTAGGTCGTGCATCAGCTGCAGCTGCGACACCATGCGGTCGAGGACATCGTCCGGAATGCGCTCCTTCCAGACGGCGTCGGCGGCGTTGTTGATCACTTTGCGCTGCTCCCAATCGAAGATCAGGTCGGTTTCGCGAGAATTGCGGCCGGTGCGCCTGTACTCGTAGCGGTGGGGACGAAAGCCGCTGTCAACGATGCGGCCTTCGCTGAGCTCGGTAATCTCGCTGCGCAGCAGCATGGCAGCCAGGCCGAGCGGGCGTATGTGCGAGCTGTAGCGGTAGCGATCTGCGCCGATTTGGCGATAGTCGACGTGAGCCTCGCCCAGGGTCAGCCCGGAGTAGGTCACTTCGTAGCGGACGGCAAACGCCTGCGGGAAGGCGGCTGCGCTGGCGGAAAACAGCAGCAGGAGGGCGGCCGCCAGGCCGCTAGCTTTCCGTAGCCACTGTGTCGGCCTCCAGCACGGGCGGGGACTCCTGTCGAATGCCATCTTTATAGACTCCGTCGTCGCGCATCTGGATGCGGCCTTCAGCAATCCACTTGACCGCTAGCGGGTAGATCCGATGCTCTTGGGTTTGGACCCTGGCAGCGAGGGTCGAAGGCGTATCGCCGTCAAGGACGGGAACACGCGCTTGAATAATGATAGGGCCTGCATCCAGCTCCGGCGTGACGAAGTGGACGCTGCAGCCATGCTCTTTGACCCCGGCGCGCAGGGCGCGTTCATGGGTGTCGAGGCCGCGAAAGGCAGGCAGCAGTGAGGGGTGGATGTTGATCAGGCGGCCGAGATAATGGTTGACAAAGCGTTCGCTGAGGATGCGCATGAAGCCGGCCAGCACGACCAGCTCCGGCTGGCGGGCATCGATCAGTTCCATCAGCTTGGCATCGTAGGCCTCCCGGCTCGGGAAATCCCGGTGCGAGAGCACGATGGTCTCAATGCCGGCCTTGCGTGCGCGGACCAGGCCGTAGGCGTCGCTGCGGTTGCTGATGACGACCCGAATCTCGACAGGCAGTTCGCCGCGGGCCTGGCTGTCTATCAGCGCCTGCAGATTGCTGCCGTTGCCCGAGATGAGCACCACGATGGGCATGGGGGAGGTGCGCATCAGCCTTCCCCCTGCAGGACGACGGCCGGCTGTCCCGATCCGGCCGCGATCATTTCACCCAGGCACCAGGCATGCTCGCCGGCTGCGTGCAGCAGTTCGATGGCGCGCTCGGCATCCTCCGGGGCTACCACTGCCACCATGCCGACGCCGCAGTTGAAGGTGCGGTACATTTCCGCGGTTGCTACCCGGCCCTGCTGTTGCAGCCACTGGAAGATCCGCGGCCAGGACCAGCTGCCGGTGTCAATGCGCGCCGTCAGGCCTTGCGGCAGTACCCGCGGCAGATTCTCCGGCAGGCCGCCGCCGGTGATGTGAGCCAGCGCCTTGACCTTGACTTGCTTGAGCAGCTGCAGGATGGGACGTACGTAGATGCGGGTGGGCGCGAGCAGGTGATCCGCCAGCGTGCGGCCGTCTAAGGTGTCGTCCAGGCTGCTGCCGCTGACTTCCAGAATCTTGCGGGCCAGCGAAAAGCCGTTGGAATGCAGGCCGCTGGAGGCGAGGCCGATTAGAACGTCGCCGGCACGGACCGCGCTGCCGTCGATGATGGCGTCCTTCTCGACGATGCCGACGCAAAAGCCGGCCAGGTCATAATGGCCGTCGGCGTACATGCCCGGCATTTCCGCGGTCTCGCCGCCCAGCAGGGCGCAGCCGGCTTGCCGGCAGCCTTCGGCGATGGAGCCAACCACGGCGGCGGCGACGTCGACGTCCAGCTTGCCGGTGGCATAATAGTCGAGAAAGAATAACGGCTCGGCTCCTTGCACCAGGACGTCGTTGACGCACATGGCGACCAGATCGATGCCGATGCCCTGGTGACGCCCGGTTTCGATGGCGAGCTTCAGCTTGGTGCCGACCCCGTCGGTGCCGGACACCAGCACCGGACGACGATAACGATCCACGGGCAGCTCGAACAGACCACCAAAGCCGCCCAGTCCACCCAGGACGCCAGGGCGCTTGGTCGACGCGACATCGGCCTTGATGCGCTGGACGAGGGCGTTGCCTGCATCGATGTCGACACCGGCATCGCGGTAGGTCAAGCCTGATGATGGATTGGACTGCTGGCTCACGGCATGCTCCTGGTCGGAAAGGCGGTTATGGTAGCGGTGTGGGCCGAGGAAAGGAACGTCGTGCTATTTTAAAACGGATTTTGACCTGCCGCTTGTGGCATAGGTCCGATCGCTCGCCTTGCTCGGCAGTCGAATCGTCCCAAATCATGCGTCCGGGGCCAACATGAACCAGCGCCAAATCTTGCTTGCCTTGTTGGGAACGTGCTTGCTGCTCGCGCTTTTGCCCGCGTTTGCGGCAGACCGGGCGCTCTCAGTGCGTCTTCCCGTCGAGAGCCAATTGCCGGAGGTGCGCGAGCAGGCCATGCGCCAAGGGCTTTCCCAAGTGCTGCTGCGCCTGACCGGGCGCGACGACATCGCCGAGACGGAGGCGGCGGCGCTGCTTGAGCGGCCTGGCCGCTATTTGCAACGCTATCAGTACGAAACCGAGGCAGGGCAGCGGCTGATGCTGCTGATGCAGTTCGACGGCCAGGCGGTGCGGCGCGCGCTTGCCGAGCTGGGCATCGAGACCTGGCGGGCCGAGCGGCCACCGGTACTGGTCTGGCTAGCGGTGGAGCAGCCCGGCGGTCGGGTGCTGGTCGGCGGCGAGGAGGGAGTCGGCTTGCGGGCGCAGCTGCAGGCGGCAGCCACTCGGCGCGGGGTGCAGCTGCTGTTCCCGTTGATGGACAGCGAGGACCGGCAGCGCATCAGCAGCACCGATGTCTTCGGCGGCTTCATCGAGCGCATCCAGCAAGCCAGCGAGCGCTACGGGGCAGCTGTCATCCTGACCGGACGCATGCATCCACAGAGCGGGGGCTGGGCGGCGCGGTGGATTTTGAGCGGCGTCGACGCAATGTCTTGGAATATGAGCGCTCTCAGCCAGGAAGAGCTGCTGGATGCGGCGGCGGCCGAGCTGGCCAGGCGTCTGCGGGCGCGCTATGCCATGCTGCCCGGCGCTGGCGCCGAGATCCAGCAGCTGGTGATCGAAGTGCAGGGAGTCAGCACGCTGCGTGACTACACGCGCCTGGAGCGCCGCTTGCGGGAGGTGTTGGGGGTAACGGGGTTGCGGCCTTTGCGGCTCGAGCCGAATGCGGTGGCGTTGCAGCTGATGCTGGATGCGCCGCCGCAGCGGGTGCTCGGGCTGCTGGAACGGGACCGCCTGCTGGTGCGTTTGCCAGTCCTGGATAGTGAGGCGGATGCCGCGCCCGGTTCGCAGGTCCCCGTCTATCGCCTAGCGCCGTGATCTACCGTCACATCCCCAATCTGATCAGTGTCTTTCGGCTGCTGCTGGTGCCGCCGGTCATCGCACTGATCCTCGCCGGCCGCCATCAGGCAGCGCTCGGGCTGGTGCTGGTTGCCGGCCTCTCCGATGCCTTGGATGGCTTTCTTGCCAAGCGCTACGGCTGGACCAGCGAGCTTGGCAGCATCCTCGACCCGCTTGCCGACAAGCTGTTGGTGGTCAGCGCGGTGCTGGCCCTGCTCGCTATCGGACTGCTGCCGCTCTGGCTGGCGGCGCTGGTGGTGGCGCGCGATTTAGTCATCGTGATCGGCGCCTTGAGCTACCGCTATTTCATCGGCAGCTTCCGCATCGCGCCCTCGCTGATCAGCAAGCTCAATACCGGCGTGCTCATCTTGCTGATACTGGCGGTGATTGCCGGCGAGATTCTCGACCGGAGCATGGCGCTGGAGCCTTTGCTCCTGCTGTGCGGCTGCACGGTTATCGCCAGCGGCGTCGATTATGTGATTCGCTGGGGCCTGAAGGCGCGGCGGGAGCTGGCCGCGGGCCGGGCTGCGCGCCACTAGCGTCCGCCGGCGGCACGCTCAGGGCAGAAAGCTGTAGCCGATGGTGATCAGGTAGGTGGTGTCGGCACGCTCCGTCCCCGGCGCCGGCTTCCAGTCATAGTCGTAGTTGATCTGCACCGTGCCGGTGACGTTCTCCAGCAGGGTCAGCCGCAGCCCAGTCTCGGCGTGCAGCAGAATGTCCTTGCCATGCTCCAGGCCGGCTAGCACCTCGTGGCGGTGAAACAAGGTCGGGCCTGCGGTCAGGCGCCGGAGGAAATCCAGCGCATAGCGCGCCGCCGGCTGGCCGCGATCCTCGGCCTCGTCGAAGTCCTCGTGGATGTAGCTCACGCCTAGCTCGGTGGCCAACCGGCTGCCGGGCCGGTCCCAGAACTGGTAGCCCATGCCGATGCCGGCCGTCGTGCGCAGGGCAAGGTCCTTGAACTCGTCCCGGGCCAGGCCAAAGTTGGTGTTGAGATACCAGTTGTCGCTGAGGAAGTGGTCGTAGGAGAGTGCTGCCGAGGCGTTGTTCTCGGTGCGCCGGCTCTCTTCGCTGGTGTACTTGTACTGTCCACCCAGCCGGAAGCGATTGCGACTGCCGCGGGCGATGAATTCGCCGTTGACGTGATAGGACTCGGTGTCGGTATTGCCATTGGTGGCGGCCAGGCCGACATTGAGCCGCGCTTCTAGCCTGAGGTCGGGCGTATCGACCGGTGCCAGCGCGACGATGGCTTCGACCGGCAACGTCAATTGGTTCAACCCTGGCTCGAGGAAGCCGATGCTGCCCTGACGCAGGCGTATGGTGCCGTTGAGGCGGGCGCCGCTTGACAAGGTGGCTTGCAGTGGCTCATCGGCTTCCAGTTCGACGATGCGGCTCCAGGGCAGGCTCAGTCTGCCGAATTCGCCTTGCAGTTGAACGCTGCCGCTGCTCATGCCAGTGATCTGCCCCTGGAAACGCTCCCCGGTGTCCATGAGCACGGTGGCGGCGGTGGCAACAGCGGGACCGAGCGCAAGGCTCAGGCCGACGGCGAAGGGGAATTTCAACGTTTTTCTCCCTGTCCCTGGTGTTATTGCTGCCGAACACTGTAGCAGTGCGGCGGACGCTGAAAAAGGATTATTGACAGCCGCGGCGGCGCGGGGTGCAATTCAGTCCCTTGGACCAATCAGCGCAGATGACGATGTTGCCTCAGCTTGCCCTCGACATGCGGCTGGAGCCTGGCATCAGCTTCGCCAGCTACTTCGCTGGCGCCAACGGCCAGGTGGTCGAGGCCGTGCGCGCGCTTGCCGCCGGTACGGGCGAGCAGGTGGTGTTTCTGTACGGCAGCCCGGGGCTGGGCAAGACCCATTTGCTGCAGGCCGCCTGCCGCGAGGTGGCCGAGCGAGGCGAGCCGGTAGCCTATTTGCCGCTACGGGAAGCCGTGCGCTGGTCGCCCGGCGTCGTCGAGGGGCTGGAAACCATGACGCTGGTGGCGCTGGATGATGTGGAGGCGGTGGTCGCCTCCCCCGCCTGGCAGGAAGCCCTGTTCCATCTGTTCAACCGCCTGCGTGCCGCCGGGCATCGGCTGCTGGCCTCGGGCGCTGGCCGGCCAGCCGACCTCGGGCTTCAGCTCGAGGATTTGGTCTCGCGGCTGCAGTGGGGGCTGGTGCTGCGCCTGCAGGATCATGACGATGCGCAAAAGGCGGCCAGCCTACATTTTCACGCCAAGCTGCGGGGGCTGGAGCTGCCGGACGAGACGGCGCGCTACCTGCTGATGCACTATCCGCGGGAGCTGCCCACCCTGTTTCGCCTGCTGGACCGGCTGGATCAGGCCTCCTTGGCTGCCCAGCGGCGGCTGACCGTTCCTTTCGTGCGGCAAATTCTGCAGCAAAAGGAATGAGTCTCGGTGGGGCTTGCTTGAGCCGCCGGCCTGCTGCAAGCCGCTCCCGTCGCGCTGTTCCTGGTGGCGTGCCGTCGCCGGACCCTTGTGCAGACCTTCCTTGTCTTGCAAGCCTTTGATGGAAGGGGATGTTTTTGGTTCTTCGCTTGCTTTGCAAGGAAGTCTCTGTCATTATTGCTGCCTAGGCAGCAAGAGGCTGATTTCGGGGCATGCCATCTCGTCCGCTCGGTTTGATGCCGCAAGCACCCGTTGCCTGCCGACCGCCAGGTAGTGCTGGCTGCTCGGCCGTCCGCAAGCGCTAGCCATCGCACCGCTGCCTGCGCAGGCTCAAGCGCCGAAGGCACCAGAGCGAGGCAGGGGTGCCGGCTTGCAAGGCTTGCCGGCGGTCTTCTCCGTTTGGTTCCGCTGCATCTGCTCGTCACCGCGAAGCGGCAGGCAAATGTTTGCCAAGGCAGCTAAATGGCAAGGGAGGATGCAAATCACCATGTGCAAGGGAGGACGAATGCCGTCGCTGGAGTCGGGGGTGACGCTGGCTTTGAGAAATCGGTTTCCATGGCACGGCTTTGATCCCGGGCGGGTCGCTCTGATCCACCGCGGGTGGTTTGCCAATGCCATCATCTTCCGCTATCGGGACCAGGCATACGACCTTGCCATCAAGGATTTCTCGCATTCCCCACCGCTTATCAGGGAAACGCTAGGCCGCTTTTTCATCGCCAGGGAGCACAGGATCCTGCAGCACCTCAAGGGCGTTCCTGGAATTGCGCCGGGAAGCTGCAGGCTGAGCGACACCATGCTGGCCTATCCCTATGTCGAGGGGGAGTCGCTGGCGGCCTTGCGTCGACGCGGAGCACGCCTGCCGGCTACCTTCTTTCAGGCGCTGGAGAAAACGGTCAGAGCCATGCACCTGCGCGGCATCGTCCACCTCGACCTGCGCAACCTCGGCAACATCCTCTGTGGCATCGAAAGGCGGCCTTATCTGATCGATTTCCAGTCGGCGCTTCGGATCGATCGGGCAACGCGCCGACTGCAGGCCTTGTTGCGGGCGGCCGATCTGTCTGGTGTCTACAAGTCCTGGCTGGCGCTGTGCGATGAGCCGTTGGCGCTACACAAGCGTCGCTTCCTGGAGCGGTTCAACCAGGTGCGACGGCTTTGGCCGTTGCGTGGCTATCCCTTGGCGGGCAGGCTCGGTAGGCTGAGCTGAGGCCGCGCAGCGGGAGCAGTCACTGCGACTGGCTGCGGTTGCGCAGGTACGGCTCCAGCGGCACGACCTTGGAGTCGCTGCGCGCTTCATGGTGGCCAAGCGCTTGCCCCATGCGGACCTTCTGCTCCGCCAGCAGCTCTGGCAGCCAGGCGATCTGCCCCGGTCCGAACAGCACGATGACGGTGGAGCCCAGATTGAAGCGGCCGATCTCGTCGCCGCGCTGGAAGCTGCGGGCCTCGTTGCCGTGGTAGAACCAGCGGCGGATGCGGCGGCCGCGGGGCGGCGTGATCTCGCCGGCCCAGACGGTCTCGATGCTGGCGACATTGATGGCGCCGACCATGATCACGGCCATGGGTCCGTAGGTGGTGTCGAAGACGGCGATCATGCGCTCGTTGCGAGCGAACAGGCGGTCGACGGCGCGTACCGAGAAGGCGGCGACGCCAAACAGGCGCCCCGGGACGTGAATCATCTCCTTGAGTCGGCCGGAGGCGGGCATGTGCACACGATGGTAGTCGGCCGGAGAGAGGTAGATGGTCGCGAACCGGCCGCCATGGAAGCGGCTGGCCAGCGTCTCGTCGCCACCCAGCAGCTCGCGCACGGTGAAGGCGCGCCCTTTGGCCTGGACGATGGTGTCGCCATCGATGTCGCCGATCGCGCTGATGGTGCCGTCGGCGGGGGAGACCACCACCTCCGGGTTGGGCGGCAAGGGGCGTGCGTCCGGCCGCAAGGCGCGGGTGAAGAAGGCATTGAAGTTGGGGTAGGCGCGCGGATCGGGCTCTAGCGCCTCGCTCAGGTCGACGTCATAGCGGCGAATGAACCAGCCGGTGAGCGCATTCTTCCACCAGGGCGCGCGCCAGCGGGCGGCCGCATGGACGACGCGCGAGATGGCATGGTGGGGCAGCAGATAAAACGGCAGGCTCTTGAGCTTGTCGCGCAGGGTCGCTGCGCCGGCAGCACGAACGGGCATGATGGTGTTCATCGCGACTGGTAATGTCCCTGGATTTTCAGCAGGTCGTCGACCATCGACTGCGGTATGTGGGGTTGGCTAAATATAGCTTGCAGCCTGCCTGCCGGGTTGAACAGCAGGATCGCGGTGCTGTGGTCGACTAGGTAGTAACCGCCGCGGTCCGGCTCGGGCTCGTGGATGACGTACACGATGCCCAAATCCCGTGTCAGCGCCCGCAACTCCTCGTCGCTGCCGGTGGCGCCGATGAAGCCGGGATTGAAATGCGGCACGTAGGCAGCCAGGCGTTCCAGGGTGTCACGCGCCGGATCGACCGACACCATGACGACCTGCAGCGGCAGCTCGGGAGCGCGCGCCTGCAACTCCTCGACGGCGGCGTTCAGGGTTGCCAGAGCCAGCGGGCAGGCGTCTGGACAATGGGTATAGCCAAAGAAGACCCAGCTCCAGCGTCCCTCGAGCCGCGCATTGTCGAAGCGCTCGCCACGGTGGTCGACCAGCTGGAACGGCCGCACCGGCTTGCCGCCGGGCAGGTAGGCGGCGCGCAGCTCCTCCAGCTCCAGCGTCTGTTGCGGCCGGTACAGTAAGGCCGCGGCCAGGACGCCGACGATGACGCTGGCGACCGCCACCAGAATGAGCAGCAGGCCTGGACTGAGAAACGGACGTTTGGTTGTTGCGTTCATGGCGCTGATTATTCCATAGAGCCGAGATTGCGACAGCGCCGGCTTCCGGTATCATGCGAGCGGCACCGCAACCAGGATTGATGATTTTATGCAGCAACTCGACTCCGTTCCGCCAGAACTGCGCACCATGCGCGATTTCGTGCGCTGGGCCGCCAGCCGCTTCCAGGAAGCCGGGCTGGTGTTTGGTCACGGCACCGACAATGCTTTGGATGAGGCGGCGGCGTTGGTCCTGCACGCCTTGCACCTGCCACTGGATCTCAGCGCAGCGTGGTGGGAATCCCGCGTCACCGCCGCCGAGGCCGAAGCCATCCTGGAGTTGGTGCGCCGCCGCATCCAAGAGCGCCTGCCGCTGGCCTACCTGACCCGCGAAGCCTGGTTCGCCGGCCTGCCATTCTATGTCGACGAGCGGGTGCTGGTGCCGCGCTCGCCTCTCGCCGAGACCATCCAGCAACACTTCGAGCCCTGGCTGACCGGCGAAGTCCGGCGGGTGCTGGACATCGGCACCGGCAGCGGCTGCATCGCCATCGCCTGCGCCCTTGCCTTTCCCGAGGCAGAAGTGGATGCGGTGGATATCAGCCCCGACGCCCTGGAGGTGGCGCGCATCAACGTCGCCCGCCATCATCTGGACGACCGGGTCCACCTGGTGCAGTCCGACCTGTTCGATGCGCTGCCGGCAGGCCGTGTCTACGATCTCATCGTCAGCAATCCGCCCTATGTGGATGCGCGCGACATGAGCGAGCTGCCGCCCGAGTACCGGCACGAGCCGCGGCTGGCGTTGGAGGCGGGCGAGGACGGGCTGGATCTGGTGCGGCGCATTTTGCGCCAGGCTCGACAGCGGCTGAGCGATCACGGCCTGCTGGTGGTGGAGGTCGGCAACAGCGCACCGGCCCTGGAGGCTGCATATCCCGACGTGCCTTTCGTCTGGCTGGAGTTCGTCCACGGCGAAGGCGAGGTTTTCCTGCTTACCGCCGAGCAGCTTGATGAGTACGAGGCCCATTTCGCGGGCTGAGCAAAGGAATCCCCACTATGTCCGGCAATACCTTCGGCAAGCTATTCACCGTGACCACCTTTGGCGAGAGCCACGGACCGGCGCTGGGGGCCATCGTCGACGGCTGTCCGCCAGGGCTGGAGCTCAGCGAAGAGGACCTGCAGCACGATCTGGACCGGCGCCGGCCGGGAACCTCGCGTTACACCACGCAGCGGCGGGAACCGGATCGGGTCCGGATCCTCTCTGGCGTCTTCGAAGGGCGCACTACGGGCACACCCATCGGCCTGCTGATCGAGAACACCGACCAGCGCTCACGGGACTATGAAAAGATCAAGGCCAGCTTCCGCCCGGGGCACGCCGACTATACCTACCAGCAGAAGTACGGCATCCGCGACTACCGTGGCGGCGGCCGCTCCAGCGCGCGGGAGACGGCGATGCGGGTGGCGGCCGGCGCCATCGCCAAGAAATACCTGGCCGTGCGCTACGGGGTGCGCATACGCGGCTACGTGTCGCAGATCGGTCCCTACCAGCTGGAGCTCAAGGACTGGGATGCGGTTGAGCAGAATCCCTTCTTCTGTGGCGACCCGGAGCGGGTGCCGGAGCTGGAGGCCTTCATCCACAGCCTGCGCCGGGAGGGCGATTCCATCGGCGCCAAGGTGACAGTGGTGGCCGAAGGGTTGCCGCCGGGCTGGGGCGAGCCGGTGTTCGATCGGCTGGATGCCGACATCGCCCATGCCATGATGAGCATTAACGCCGTCAAGGGGGTGGAGATCGGGGCTGGGTTCGCCTCGGCCGCCCAGCGCGGCTCGGAGCATCGCGACGAGATCACTCCGCAGGGCTTTTTGTCCAACAACGCCGGCGGCATCCTCGGCGGTATCTCCACCGGTCAAGATATCGTGGTCAGCATCGCCCTCAAGCCGACCTCCAGCATCACGACGCCCGGGCGCTCCATCGACATCGACGGCAATCCCATCGAAGTCATCACCACCGGCCGTCACGACCCCTGTGTCGGCATCCGCGCCACCCCCATCGCCGAAGCCATGCTGGCGCTGGTGCTGATGGACCATGCTCTGCGCCACCGCGCTCAGAACGCCGACGTCGAATCCAGAACCCCGGTGGTGCCGGGGCGGCCCTAGCCCGGCATGACGGCTTAGCCGTGAGCTTACTGCGCCGCGCCGTGGCGGCGGCCGGCTGCGTCGCGAGATCCGTCTGATTGGGCAGGAGCGCTTGCTTGCCGTACTGGCGTCTTTCCGGTTTTTATTTCTTCTTCTTTGCCATCGTCGGCGCCCTGGTGCCGTATTGGGGGCCGTACCTGCAGGGCCTGGGATTCAGTGCCGGCCAGGTCGGCGAGTCGATTGCGCTGATCAACCTCATGCGGGTGGTGGCGCCCAACCTGCTCGGCTACCTCAGCGACCGCTGGGAGCAGCGGCTGCGGGTGGTGCGGGTGGCGGCCCTGCTGGCGCTGCTGGCCTTGGCCGGCTTGCAGGGCAGCCAGGATTTCGGCTGGCTGCTGCTGATGACCGGTCTCTTCAGCTTTTTCTGGAACGGCGCGCTGCCGCAGTTCGAGGCGGCGACCATGAACCACCTGGGCGCGCAGGAGCACCGCTACAGCCGCATCCGTCTCTGGGGCTCGGTCGGTTTCATCGTTGCGGTGGCGCTCCTGGGCGCGCTGATCGAGCGCTGGGGCGTTGGGCTCGTGCCCTGGGCCATGCTGCTGCTGGCGACGGGGATGTGGCTGGTGAGCCTGCTGACGCCAGATCGGGAGGCACCGCTGGCGCCGGCCTCGGCCGGCAATTTCTGGCAGCAGCTGCGCCGTCCGGAGGTGCTGGGCTTTTTGCTGGCCGCGTTTCTGTCGCAGATGAGCCATGGACCATATTACGCGTTCTTCAGCATTTATCTGCAGGAGCATGGCTACGGCAGCGGTCTCATCGGCCTGCTGTGGGCCTGGGCGGTGGTGGCCGAGATCGCCGTGTTCGCGGTCATTCACCGCTGGCTGCCGCGCCATGGGCCGCGCCGACTGATGCTGGCGGCGCGGCTGCTAGGCGGGCTGCGCTGGCTGGTGACCGGGGCCTTTCCCCAGCATTTGGGCCTGCTGTTTGCGGTCCAGACCCTGCACGCCGCCAGCTTCGGCATTTATCATGCAGTCGGCATCGCAGTGGTGAACCGTTTCTTTCGTGGCCGCAGCCAGGGACGGGGGCAGGCCATCTACAGCAGTCTGACGTTTGGGGCCGGCGTGGCCATCGGCAGTCTGCTGGCCGGTTACCTTTGGGCCGAGACCGGCGGCAACCTGGTGTTTTATTTGGCTGCCGTCGCCTCCGTCCTGGCGGCAGGATTGGCCGGGTGGGCGGTGCCAAAGCGCTTCCAGGATCCTGCAGCGCAGCACTGACTTGGGTATACTCAATCGCTTGTTTCGAGTTGTTGGACGAGCGTCATGGCCGGAAAAACCCTTTACGACAAAATCTGGGACGCGCACGTCGTCCGTCACAATGCGGACGGCTCGGTGCTGCTGTATATCGATCGCCATCTCGTGCACGAGGTCACCTCGCCCCAGGCTTTCGAGGGCCTGCGGCTGGCCGGGCGGAACCTGTGGCGGCGCTCGGCGGTTCTGGCCGTGGCCGATCACAACGTCCCCACCACCGATCGCAGTGCCGGCATCGTCGATCCGGTCTCGCGGCTGCAGGTGCAGACGCTGGCCGCCAATTGCCGCGACTTCGACATCACCCTGTTCGACATGGACGACATCCGGCAAGGCATCGTGCACGTCATCGGTCCGGAGCAGGGCGCAACCCTGCCGGGCATGACGGTCGTCTGCGGCGATTCCCACACCTCCACCCACGGCGCGTTGGGCTGCCTGGCCTTCGGCATCGGCACCTCCGAGGTCGAGCACGTGCTGGCGACCCAGACCGTGGTGCAGCACAAGGCCAAGACCATGCTGATCAGTGTCGACGGCCAGGTCGGCCCGGGGGTGAGCGCCAAGGACATCATCCTGCACATCATCGGCGAGATCGGCACCGCGGGTGGCACCGGCTACGCCATCGAGTTTGCCGGTGATGCGATTCGGGCGCTGTCCGTCGAGGGCCGCATGACGGTCTGCAACATGGCCATCGAGGCCGGTGCCCGTTGCGGCATGGTGGCGGTGGATGACAAGACCATCGAATACGTGAAGGGCCGGCCATACGCGCCCAAGGGCGAGCTCTGGGACAAGGCCGTTGCTTACTGGAAGACCCTGCACTCGGATCCGGATGCGCGGTTCGACAAGGCGGTGCGCATCGACGCAGCCAGCATCCAGCCGCAGGTGAGTTGGGGTACTTCGCCGGAGATGGTGGCGCCGGTCAACGGCCGTGTGCCCGATCCTGCCGCCGAGACCGATCCGGTCAAGCAGAGAAGCGTGGAGCGCGCGCTCGAGTACATGGGCCTGGAGCCGGGCATGCCGATCACCGAGATCAAGGTCGACAAGGTCTTCATCGGCTCCTGCACCACCTCCCGGATCGAGGATCTGCGCGCCGCCGCGGCGGTGATCAAGGGGCGGCGCAAGGCCGACAATGTCAAACAGGTGTTGGTGGTGCCGGGTTCCGGCCTGGTCAAGCGGCAGGCCGAGGAGGAAGGGCTGCATAAGATCTTCATCGAGGCCGGCTTCGAATGGCGCGAGCCGGGCTGCTCCATGTGCCTGGCGATGAACGCCGACCGGCTGGAGCCGGGCGAGCGCTGCGCCTCCACCTCTAACCGCAACTTCGAAGGACGGCAAGGGCAGGGCGGGCGTACCCACCTGGTCAGCCCGGCGATGGCGGCCGCTGCGGCCATCGCAGGTCATTTCGTCGATGTGAGGAATTTCTGATGCGTGCCTTCACGACTCTGCATGGCTTGGTCGCACCGCTGGATCGCGCCAACGTCGACACCGATGCCATCATCCCCAAGCAGTTCCTGAAGTCGATCAAGCGCACCGGCTTCGGTCCCAACCTGTTCGACGAGTGGCGCTATCTGGATCCCTGGGAGCCGGGCGTGGACAACGCCAAGCGCCGGCCGAACCCGGACTTCGTGCTCAACCAGCCGCGCTACCAGGGCGCCGAGATACTGCTGGCGCGGCAGAACTTCGGCTGCGGCTCGTCGCGGGAGCATGCGCCCTGGGCGCTAGCGGACTACGGTTTCCGCGCGCTCATCGCGCCAAGCTTCGCCGACATCTTCTACAACAACTGCACCAAGAATGGGCTGCTGCCCATCGTGCTCAGCGAGGAGCAGGTGGATCAGTTGTTCCGGGAGACCGAGGCCACCGAAGGCTATCGGCTGTATATCGATTTGCCGGCGCAGACGGTCACCACACCTAGCAGCGAGGTGTTCCGCTTCGAGATCGACGAGTTCCGCAAGCATTGCCTGGTGAACGGGCTGGACGAGATCGGCTTGACGCTGGAGCATGCCGATGCGATTCGCGCCTACGAGGAGCGGCGGCGGCAAGAGGCGCCGTGGCTGTTCGAGGCGTAGGGCAACAAGGGTAGGGTCAATCACACGGACGCAGCATGGGGGCAGCAGGGTCAGGAAAGACGTCGGCCAGTGGCCGGCTCCTGTCGCTTGCCGCCCACTGCAGCAGGCAGGCGGATATGAGCAAGAAAGTTCTGGTGTTGCCGGGCGATGGCATCGGCCCGGAGATCGTGGCCGAGGCAGTCAAGGTCCTGGAGTGCCTCAAGCAGGAGTATGGCCTCCAGGTGGAGCTGGAGCAGGGGCTGATCGGCGGTGCGGCCTATGAGGCCAAGGGCCGGCCGCTGCCGGAGGAAACCCTGCGCCTGGCCAAGGAGGCCGATGCGGTGCTGCTGGGGGCAGTTGGCGGCCCGCAGTATGACAAGCTGGAGCGGCCGTTGCGGCCGGAGCGAGGCCTGCTGGAGATCCGCTCGGAGCTAAACCTGTTCGCCAACCTGCGTCCGGCCATTCTCTATCCGCAGCTGGCTTCAGCATCCTCCCTCAAGCCGGATCTGGTCGCCGGGCTGGATATCATGATCGTCCGCGAGCTCACCGGCGGCGTCTACTTCGGTCAGCCGCGGGGCATCCGCAGCCGCGCCGACGGCAGCCGCGAGGGCTTCAACACCATGATCTACAGCGAAAGCGAGATCGAGCGCATCGCGCGGGCCGCCTTCGACATCGCCCGCAAGCGCAACCGTCGGCTGTGCTCGGTGGACAAGGCCAACGTGCTGGAGGTCTCCGAGCTGTGGCGCGAGGTAATGGAGCGGGTCGGCAAGGACTATCCCGACGTCGAGCTTTCCCACATGTACGTCGACAACGCCGCCATGCAGCTGGTGCGGGCGCCCAAGCAGTTCGATGTGGTGGTCACCGAGAATATGTTCGGCGACATCCTCTCCGACTGCGCGGCCATGCTGACCGGCTCCATCGGCATGCTGCCCTCGGCTTCGCTGGACGAGAACGCCAAGGGCATGTACGAGCCCATCCACGGCTCGGCGCCCGACATCGCCGGCAAGGGCGTAGCCAATCCGCTGGCGACCATCCTCTCGGTCGAGATGATGCTGCGCTACAGCCTCGGGGAACCCGAGCTGGCCGCCAGGGTCCAAGCGGCCGTCGGCAAGGTGCTGGATCAGGGCCTGCGCACCGGCGACATTCATACGCCCGGCATGCGGCAGGTGGGGACTGCCGAGATGGGCGACGCCGTCGTCGCCGCCCTGCGTCCGTGAGGGCGCGGGGCTGGCGCAAGAACAGAGTTCACGCATTTTCGAGGTGACACCATGAAGCGAGTTGGTCTGGTTGGATGGCGCGGGATGGTCGGTTCCGTGCTGATGCAGCGCATGCAGGAAGAGCGCGATTTCGACCACATCGAGCCGGTGTTCTTCTCCACCTCGCAAGCAGGCAGCCCCGCACCCGATTTCGGCAAGGAAGCGCCGCCGCTGCAGGATGCTACCGACATCGAAAGGCTGCGGCAGATGGACATCATCATCTCCTGCCAGGGCAGCGACTACACCAAGCAAGTGCATCCGACGCTGCGGAAGGCGGGCTGGAACGGCTACTGGATCGATGCCGCCTCCGCGCTGCGGATGAACGACGATGCCATCATCGTGCTGGATCCGGTCAACTACCCTGCCATCAAGGACGGCCTAAGCCGTGGCATCAAGGACTTCATCGGCGGTAACTGCACCGTCAGCCTCATGCTCATGGCCCTGGGCGGCCTGTTCAAGGCTGGCCTGGTTGAATGGATGACGGCCATGACCTACCAGGCCGCCTCCGGCGCCGGCGCCCAGAACATGCGGGAGCTGCTGCTGCAGATGGGGGCGGCGCGGGACGCGGCGGGGGAGCTGCTGACCGATCCCGCCAGCAGCATCATCGACATCGATCGTCAGGTGATTGCTGCCCAGCGCTCGGCCGCGTTCCCGGTCCAGCACTTCGGCGTGCCGCTGGCCGGCAGCCTGATTCCCTGGATCGACAGCCAGCTCGACAACGGGCAGTCGCGCGAAGAGTGGAAGGGGCTGGCGGAAACCAACAAGATTCTCGGTCGCAGCGGTGACCAGATCATCCCCATCGACGGCATCTGCGTGCGCATTGGCGCCATGCGCTGCCACAGTCAGGCGCTGACCATCAAGCTCAAGCAGGACGTGCCACTGGACGAGCTTGAGGGCATCATCGCCGACGCCAACGACTGGGTGCGGGTGATCCCCAACGAGCGGGAAGCTACCATGCAGCAGCTGACCCCGACAGCGGTGAGCGGCACGCTGAGCATCCCGGTCGGCCGGCTGCGCAAGCTCAACATGGGGTCCAGGTATCTGGGCGCGTTCACCGTCGGCGACCAGCTGCTGTGGGGGGCGGCCGAGCCCCTGCGGCGCATGCTGCGCATCCTGCTCGAGTACTGAGTGCGGCAGAGGCAGGAGGGTTCGGCGGGATGAGCGCGGCGATCCCGGTCGATCTCGCGGTGGCCGGCTGCAGTACTCTGGTCGGCGAGGCCCTGCTGCAACTGCTGGCCGACTCCGAGCTGCCGCTGGGGCAGGTGCATCTGCTGGATAGGGAAGCCGGAGAAAAGATCGAGTTCAAAGACCGCTACTTGCGAGTGCAGGATCTGGCCAGTTTCGATTTCGGCCAGGTTCGGCTGGCCTTGTTCACGGTGCCGGAGCAGGCGGCCGAGCATGCCTGGCGGGCGGCTGCTGCCGGCTGCAGCGTCATCGACCTCAGTGGACGGTTTCGCCGAGATCGGCAGGTGCCGCTGGTCGTGCCGGAGCTGGATCCCGGCTGGTGGCGCGGGTTGCCGGCGGGCAGCATTGTCGCCAGTCCCTCGCCGGCCGCAGTGCTGCTGGCCTTGGCCCTGGGCCCCCTGCAGCAAGCGGCGGGGCTGGAGCGGCTCGACGTCACCCTGTGCTTCCCCGCCTCCATGGCGGACCGGGCGGGGGTCGAGGAGTTGGCCGCCCAGACGGCCGGCCTGCTCAACGCCCGCAACGTCACCACCAGGGTCTTCCCCAAGCAGCTGGCCTTCAATTTGCTGCCGCAAGTAGGCGGGCTGCAGGAGAACGGCAGCAGTCAGACCGAGGCCGATATCGTCGGCGAGTTGCGGCGGCTTCTGGATCCGTCCCTGTCGATCGGGCTCAGCGTGATTCAGGTGCCGGTGTTTTACGGGCTGGCGGCGACGGTCCACCTGCAGACCAGGGAGCGGCTGACCGCCGCCGATGCGCGGCAAATGCTGGCCGAGACGGCGGGAATTCGCATCATGGACGGCGGCGAGGCCGGATTTCCAACACCGGTCACGGAAGCCGTCCACCACGATGAGGTATTTCTAGGTCGGCTGCGCGACGACGAATCGCGTTCAAAGAGTTTGAATTTCTGGATTGTCGCAGATAATGTTCGCAAGTGTGCGGCAATCAATGCTATTCGGCTCGCGGAACAACTTGTTCGAGCCTCCTAGGCAGGGATCGCCGCTCGGACAATAAACAAAAAAGCTGGCATCATGGGATGGGTGCCGGTAACAGGAAATCCCATGGCACGCACCAAACTGGCTGTCGCTCTTGTCCTCGCTGGCGCCATCTCGGCCTCCAGCGCCCATGCGCTGGGCCTTGGCGCGATCGAAGTTAAGTCGGCTCTCAATCAGCCGCTGGATGCTCGGATCCCGCTGCTACCCGCGGACGAAGGCGAATTGGAAACCCTTTCCATTTCCCTGGCTTCGCCGGAAGCATTCCAGCGTGCCGGTGTCGATCGGCCATTTTCGCTGACGCGGCTGCGTTTTCAGGTGGTTCGGGGGGAGCAGCCGCATATTCGGGTTTATACCGAGCAGCCGGTCAAGGAGCCATTTCTGGATTTCCTGATTCAGGCGGATTGGGATAGAGGGCGCCTGATCAGAGAGTTCACCGTGCTGCTTGATCCGCCGATCTATGCCGGCGCCGGCGTGGCTCCGGCGCCGGTGGTCCAGGCCGCGCCGGTCGTGCCTGCTGCCGGCGCGGCGGTGCAGCCGGGGCGCCCGGCCGTGCAGGCGGCCGGCGTGGCGCCGAGCGACAGCACCGTGGTGGAGGTGGCGCCGACGGCGGCGCCGGCCGTCAGTACCTACGGGCCGGTCACCGCCAGCGACACCCTGTGGAAGATTGCCAACCGGGTGCGGCCAGACAGCTCGGTGTCCGTCAATCAGGTCATGATCGCGCTGCTGCGCGCCAACCCGGAGGCCTTCATCGGCGGCGACATCAACCGTCTGCGCCGCGGCAGCGTGCTGCGGGTGCCGGAGCTCGCCCAGATCGCCGCCGTCGATCCCGCCGAGGCGAATCGAGAGGTGCGGGCGCAGCTGGAGCGCTGGCGGCAGGCGACTGCAGCGGCCCAGCAGCAACAGCCGCAGGGCCGGCTGCAAGTGGTGGCGCCGCCCGCCGAGAGCCGCGACGGCGATGAACCCGGCGCCGATCAGGCAGTGGCCGACAGCGACACCCTGGAGCGGCTGCGGCGTGAGCTGCAGACCTATCGCGAGGCCAACATCAACCTGCAGGCCGAGAACGAAGACCTGAAGGCGCAGATCGAAGGGCTGAAGCGGGAACTGGCGCATTTCGAGCGTCTGCTGAGCCTGACGGTGCAGCAGCCGCTGGCGACCGATCCCGCGGCCGCGCCGGAGGCGGCGTTGGTCGAGAGCGAGGATGCCCGGGCGCCGGAGCCGGCGACAGTGGGCGAGACGACGGCTGAAGAGGTCGCCGCGCTGCAGTCAGACGTCGACGATGCCGCAGCCGACCACCCTGCCGAGGAGGCCGCTGAAGCCGCCGTCGCTGAAGAGACGCCTGCCGAGGAGCCCGTTGCCGAGGAGCCTGGCGTCACGGCTGCGCCGGCTGTTGCTCCCACCGTGCCCGTGACGCCCGAGACGAAGGAGCCCGGCTTCTTCGACGAGCCGCGCAACCTCACCACCCTGGGTGGATTGGCCGTGGCGCTGCTGGCGCTGCTGTATCTGCTGATTCGCCGCCGTCGCAAGGCCGAGGCCGAGCAGGCCGAGGCTGCCGAGATGGCCATGGCGGCGGATGATGCCGAGGCTGCCTTGCAGGAGGAGCCGGTTGCGGAGGAAGCGGCGGCTGAGGAGCCGGGGCGGGAGGTGCCGGCAGAGATGGCCGCGGCAGCGGACGAGGCAAGCGCCGAGGCGGAGGACGACCTGCTGGCAGACAACGATCCGCTCAGCGAGGCCGAGGTCTATCTTGCCTACGGCCGTTACGAGCAGGCCAGGGAGTTGCTCGAGACTGCGCTGGAGCAGCAGCCGGAACAGACCGAGCTGCGACTCAAGCTGCTGGAGACCTTGGCGCTGCTGCAGGACGAGGACAGTTTCATCATTCACGCCCGCCTGCTGCATGGCCAGGTTGGGGACGATCACGAGGATTGGCGGCGGGCCAGGGAAATGGGTCGCGAGTTCCTGCCTGACGAGCCGCTGTTCTCTGGCGGCGCGACGGCGGCCGAGGACAGCCCGCTGCAGCAGGCTGAGCCGCAGGAGACGGTGGAGCCCGAGCAGGAGCAGGAGGTCTCCTTTGACATCGATTTCGACTTTGACCGCGAGCAGCCCGCCGCCGAGCCGGCAGCAGAGATCGAAGCCGCGGCAGATACGCCGGCGGAGGCGGCAACCGATGACGAGCATATCCTCGACTTCGAGCTGCCCGAGCCGCCGCAGCAGCCGGCCGTCGCTGCGAGCGCAGCCGGGGTCGCCGAGGAGCGCGAGCAGGCCGCGGACGAGCTGGCGCCGCTCGATTTCGATCTAGAAGGCTTGACGCTGGAACAACCCGAGCAGGAGGCGACCAGCGACGAACTCGACTTCTCGCTGTCTGACGGCGAGCAGCACGCGGCAGCCGACGGTGATGCCCGGGTGAGCGACGAGAATCTGGAAGATCTGGACGAGGTCGGCATCAAGCTCAACCTGGCGCGCGCCTATCTCGACATGGGGGACCACGAAGGGGCCCGCAGCCTGATCGAAGAGGTGTTGGCCGAGGGCAGCAGCGCCCAGCGGCAGGAAGCGGAAAGCCTGCTGCAGCAGCTGGCCTGACAGGTCGTATCCTTCGAACGCCGGCCGGGCAATGCCCCGGCCGGTGTCGCTTTCATGCTCTGACCGACTTTTGCGATTCCGTCGACGCTCCGCGCCGACGAGATCGGCAGCAAGCAGACAATGGTTTCATCCGATCGGAATTGCGCAATCGAGCCCGCCGCCGAGCTGCCGGCCGAAGCGGGGACGATCCGCTATGCGGCCGTGCTCGAGTACGACGGTACCAAATTTGCCGGCTGGCAGCGCCAGCAGCACGCCGTCACCATCCAGCAGGCCGTGGAAGAGGCGCTCGCTGCCGTGGCGGCTCATCCCATCGAGGTTGTCTGCGCTGGCCGCACGGATGCCGGCGTGCACGCCGTGCACCAGGTGATTCATTTCGATAGTACCGCTGTACGCTCGAGCACAGCCTGGATCCGCGGCGCCAATTCCCATCTACCGGGCAGCATTCGCCTGTGGTGGGCGGAGCCGGTGGCGCCGGACTTCCATGCCCGCTTCAAGGCGCTGAGCCGCCGCTATCGCTACATCATCGCCTCGCGCCCGGTGCTGCCGGCGCTGTACCGGGATCGGGTGGCTTGGACCTACAAGCCGCTGGATGCCGAGCGCATGCACCAGGCGGGACAGGCGCTGGTGGGCGAGCACGATTTCTCCTCGTTCCGTGCGGCGGAATGCCAGGCCAAACACGCGCGGCGGGAAATTTACTCGCTGAGCGTACAGCGCCGCGGCGATCTGCTTTATCTTGACGTCGAGGCCAATGCATTCCTGCATCACATGGTGCGCAACATCGCCGGGGTGCTGATGGCCGTGGGCAGCGGCGAGCAGCCCGTGCAATGGGCGGCCGAGGTGCTGGCGGCCCGCGACCGCCGCTTAGCCGGGGTGACGGCGCCGCCCCAGGGGTTGTATCTGGTCGGTGTCCGCTATCCGGCTCATTATGGGCTGCCGGAGCCAGGGGCGGGGCCGGTGTTCTCGTGAGTGTCAGCGGCTGCGCTGGCGTGGGAAAGCTGGTATAGGGGCGGTGGGCGGGTTAGGATTTCGGCCCTTGGAGGTCTGAGCGTGCGGGTTCGCATCAAGATTTGCGGCATCACGCGGCCGGCAGACGGGCAGCAGGCGGCAGCGCTGGGCGCGGACGCCATCGGCTTGGTGTTTGTCCCAGGCACGCCGCGGCATGTCGAGCTGGCTACGGCAACAGAGATCATCGCTGCCCTGCCGCCGTTGGTGACGGTAGTGGCGCTGTTCCTGGATCCAACTCGGGCGGAGGTGGAGCGGGTGCTGGCGGCGCTGCCGATCGATTTGCTGCAGTTTCACGGCAACGAGCCGCCGGAGTTCTGCCGCTCCTTCGGGCGGCGCTACATGAAGGCGCTGGGTATGGCAGACGGTGCCGAAGCGGCGGCGGCTCAGGCCCGTCGCTATTCCGATGCCGCCGCCTTTCTGCTTGACAGCCATGCCACCGGGCAGCGCGGCGGCAGCGGCCAGACCTTCGACTGGCAGCGCATTCCGCGCGACCTGGAGCGGCCGTTCTTGCTGGCTGGCGGGCTGCATGCCGGCAACGTGGCGGAGGCAATTCGGCAATGCCGGCCGTACGGGGTGGATGTCAGCAGCGGGGTCGAGGCCGCCAAGGGCATCAAGGATGCAGAGCGGATGGCCGCATTTATCAGCGAGGTGAGACGTGTCGAAAGCGAGTGATGACGCCGCAGGCGTCGATTTCAGCCAGTACCCCGATGCCCGTGGGCATTTCGGCATCTACGGCGGCCGCTTCGTGGCGGAGACGCTGAGCGCAGCGCTAGACGAACTGGAGGCGGCCTACAAGCGGTTCCGCAACGATCCCGATTTCATCGCCGAGCTGGACCACGACCTCCAGCATTACGTCGGCCGGCCCTCGCCCCTGTACTACGCCGAGCGGCTGACCGCCGCGCTTGGCGGCGCCAAGATTTTCCTCAAGCGCGAGGACCTAAACCATACCGGCGCTCACAAGATCAACAACACGGTCGGCCAGGCGCTGCTGGCCAAGCGCATGGGCAAGACCCGGGTCATCGCCGAGACCGGCGCCGGTCAGCATGGCGTGGCGACGGCGACTGTGGCGGCCCGCTTCGGTATGAAGTGCGTGGTGTACATGGGTGCCGAGGACGTGCAGCGGCAGTCGCCCAATGTCTTTCGCATGAAGCTCCTGGGCGCCGAAGTGGTGCCGGTGACGGCCGGCACCCGCACGCTCAAGGATGCTATGAACGAGGCTCTGCGCGATTGGGTGACCAACGTCGACGATACCTTCTACATCATCGGCACCGTCGCCGGGCCCCATCCTTACCCGCTGATGGTACGGGACTTCCAGGCCGTGATCGGCCGTGAGGCCAAGCGCCAATTGCTGGCTGCTACCGGTCGGCTGCCGGATGCGCTGATCGCCTGTGTCGGTGGCGGCTCCAACGCCATCGGTCTGTTCCATCCCTTCCTCGAAGACCGCCAAGTGGCGCTGTACGGCGTCGAGGCCGCCGGGGCCGGCATCGAAACCGGCCGCCATGCCGCGCCTTTGGCTGCTGGCAAGCCCGGCGTGCTGCACGGCAACCGGACCTACCTGATGTCGGACGAGGACGGCCAGATCTTGGGCACCCATTCCATCTCCGCCGGCCTGGACTATCCTGGCGTCGGTCCCGAGCACGCGCTGCTCAAGGATCTGGGGCGTGCCACCTACGTCTGCATCAGCGACGAGGAGGCGCTGGAGGCCTTTGAGACTCTGACCCGTCTGGAAGGCATCATTCCGGCCCTGGAAAGCAGTCACGCCGTGGCCTACGCCATGAAGTTGGCGCCGACCATGCGCAAGGATCAGATCATCGTCGTCAACCTCTCCGGACGCGGCGACAAGGACATCAACACCATCGCTCGAATGAAGGGGATCGACCTATGAGCCGCATCGCCGACACTTTCGCCCGGCGCCGCGCCGAGGGCCGCAAGCTGCTGGTGAGCTTCTTCACCGCCGGCGATCCTAATCCCGACGTCACCGTACCGCTGATGCACGAAGTCGTGAAGGCCGGGGTCGATATCATCGAGCTGGGGGTGCCCTTTTCCGATCCCATGGCCGAGGGCCCGGTGATCCAGGCCGCCTGCGAGCGGGCCCTGCGCCATAAAGTCAATCTGCCGCGGGTGCTCGACATGGTGCGCGCGTTCCGGCAGCAGAACCGGCATACCCCGGTGGTGCTCATGGGCTACGCCAACCCGGTGGAGGCCATGGGCTACGAGCGCTTCGCCGAGGCCGCCGCCGGCGCCGGCGTCGACGGCGTAATCACCGTGGATCTGCCGCCCGAGGAGGGCGAGGAACTGAACCGGGCGCTGATTGGCCGCGGTATCGATCCCATTCTGCTGGTGGCGCCGACCACCAAGCCCGAGCGCCTGCAGCGCATTTGCGCCGCGGCGCGGGGGTTTATCTATTACGTTTCCCTCAAGGGAGTGACCGGCGCACCGACACTGGACGTCGGCGATGTCGCCGCCAAGGTGCAGGAAATTCGCAAGAGCACCGATCTGCCCATCGGCGTCGGCTTCGGCATCCGCGATGCCGATTCAGCGGCCGCGGTGGCCAGGGTGGCCGATGCGGTGGTGGTTGGCAGCGCGCTGGTGCGTCTGGTCGAGCAGCATCAAGACGACACGTACAAGCTACGGGAAGCAATGGCCGACCTGGTCGCAGACTTGCGGCGGGCGATCGATACCATAGAGCCCGTAGGCGCATAAGAGGCGACAAGAACATGAGCTGGTTCAAAAAACTGATGCCTTCGCGCATCCGCACCGAAGCGGGGCAGCGGAGCCGGGTCCGCAGCAACGTGCCGGAAGGCCTGTGGACCAAATGCACTGCCTGCAATGCCGTGCTGTACCGGCCAGAGCTGGAGCGCAATCTGGAGGTCTGTCCCAAGTGCAATCACCACTTGCGCATCAGCGCCCGGCGGCGTCTGGAGACCTTTCTGGACAGCAGCAGCCGGAGCGAGATCGGGGCGGAGATCAAGCCAGTCGACATCCTGCGTTTCCGCGACAGCAAGCGTTACAAGGATCGCCTGGCTCAGGCCCAGAAAGAGACCGGCGAGGATGACGCCCTGGTTGTCATGCGCGGCACGCTCAAGGGCATGCCGGTGGTGGCGGCCGCCTTCGAGTTCAACTTCATGGGCGGCTCCATGGGCTCCGTGGTCGGCGAACGCTTCGTTCGGGCGGCTAATATCGCCCTGCAGGAACGCATCCCCTTGATCTGCTTCTCCGCCAGCGGCGGCGCTCGCATGCAGGAGGCGCTGTTCTCGCTCATGCAGATGGCCAAGACCTCGGCGATCCTGGCCCGCTTGCGCGAGGCAGGTGTGCCGTACATCTCGGTGCTCACGGACCCGACTATGGGGGGCGTGTCCGCCAGTCTGGCGATGCTGGGCGACGTCAACGTCGCCGAGCCTGGCGCCCTGATCGGGTTCGCCGGTCCGCGGGTGATTGAGCAGACGGTGCGGGAAACCCTGCCGGAAGGTTTTCAGCGCAGCGAATTCTTGCTCGAGCATGGCGCCCTCGATTTCATCGTCGACCGCCGCCAGATGCGGGATCGGCTGGCCAGCCTGCTGGCCATCCTGACCCGGCAGCCGTCGCCCGACGTGCCCCGCCTGTCCGGTAACGGAGACTGAGGCCGCCAGCGCCCGCCGATGCGTTTCCACCGACTGAAAGACTGGCTGCAATGGCAGCAGCGGCTGCATCCCAAGGCCATCGACCTGGGGCTGGAGCGGCTGCGCGAGGTGGGCGACCGGCTGGGGCTGCTGGAGCGGCCGCCAACAGTCATCACGGTAGGCGGCACCAATGGCAAGGGATCTTGCGTGGCCTATCTGGAGGCCATTCTGACGGCAGCGGGCCAGCGGGTCGGCGCCTACACCTCGCCCCACATCCTGCGCTATAACGAGCGGATCCGCATCGGCGGCCGCGAGGCGGCCGACGCCGACCTGGTGCAGGCGTTCGCCCGCATCGACCAGGCCCGCGGTGCAACCACGCTGACCTATTTCGAGTTCGGCACGCTGGCTGCCTTCGACCTGTTCAAGCGCGCCGGCTGCGATGTCTGGCTGCTCGAGGTGGGGTTGGGCGGGCGGCTCGATGCGGTCAACGTGCTCGATGCCGATGTCGCTGTGATCACCTCGATCAGTCTGGACCACACCGATTTGCTGGGAGCGGATCTCGAGGCCATCGGCGCCGAGAAGGCCGGCATCTTCCGATCGGGGCGCCCGGCCGTTTTCGGTGCCGAGGACATGCCGGCCAGCGTTGCCGCAGCGGCCGCGCAGTGCGGGGCGCCGCTCTGGCGCGTGGGGCGGGATTATGAGTATCGGATCGGCAGAGGCGAATGGTCGTTCATCGGTCCCGGTGGCAGCTGGGCGTCGTTGCCGCCGCCCCGCCTGCCCGGACGCCATCAGTTCGCCAACGCCGCCGCAGCGCTGGCAGCGCTGCAGGCGGTTGCCGACAGGCTGCCAGTCACGCGCGAGCAGGTTGCGGCCGGGCTCGAGGCCGCTCGGTTGAGTGGCCGCATCCAGCGCCTGCCGGGACCGGTGGAGTGGCTGCTCGATGTGGCCCATAATCGGGCCGGCGTCGTCAGCTTGGTCGAAACCTTGCGCGAACGGCCGCAGCGGGGGCGTTGTCATGCGGTATTCGCGCAGATGCGGCGCAAGGAGCTGGCGGAAGTCCTCGCTCCCCTGGCGGAGGTGGTCGACTGCTGGTGGTTGCTGCAGCTGCCCGATCCGGACGTCCGGCCGGCGGCGGAGGTGGCCGCTGCACTGCGGCAGTCTGGCCTGCAGGTGGCCGGACAGGGCGGCGCCGACCACCTGTTCGACGCCGTCACCGCGGCGACCGAGCCGGGTGACCGGGTGCTGGTGTGCGGCTCGTTTCGCACCGTCGAAGAGGCGCTGCGCTATCGGAGCGGAAAATGACGCTGCCGTGCGGGATGCCTGCGCTTGCGGCCGCAGCCGAGGGAGGGAACTATTGAACCGTGGGGTATGCCCGGGTCCGGGCGTGCGGACATGGCCAACCGATCCGGAAGGAACACCGGCTTATGCAGCAGCGTCTGAAACAGCGACTCGTCGGCGCCGTGGTGCTGGTCGCCCTGGCAGTGATCTTCATCCCCATGTTGCTGCAGGGGCCAGTGGAGCGGGAAGCGACCTCGATCCCCATCGAGATTCCGCCGCGGCCGCAGGTCAGTGTGCAACGGCCTGGGCCGTTGCTGCTGCCGCGCGCGGAGCCGGCGGCCGAATCGATCGTGCCGGCGGAGCCAGTGCCAGCAGCAGGGCCGGCGGCGGCGGCGCAGCCGACACCGCCTGAGGCCGCGCCGCCAACACCGTTTCGAGAGCAGCCCGCGCCGGCGTCGCGCACGCCGAGCGAGCGGGCGGCCTGGGCGGTGCAGGGCGGCAGCTTTGGCGCCGAAAGCAATGCGCTCAGGCTGCGCGACAGCCTGCGGGCGAAGGGGTATAACGCGTATACTGAGCGGGTGCGCAGCGAGGGACAGACGTTCTACCGGGGGCGGGTCGGGCCGGTGTTGGAACGCGCCGAGGCGGAGCGGCTGCAGCAGACGTTGGCCGGCAAGGAGTCCCTGCAAGGC
>JAAYIK010000001.1 GCA_012523465.1 Lysobacteraceae bacterium
CGCACCAAACCGACGATTGATGATGAGCTGATCGACAAGCTGCTGGAGGGGCGCGAGCACGGCGCCGGGCTGCTGGGCAACGACGGTCTGATCGGCGAGCTGAAGAAGCGCCTGGCGGAGCGGATGCTGGCCGCTGAGCTGGATGTACACCTCGAGGATGAGGAGCAGAAGGCGGCCGGTAACCACCGCAACGGCTATTCCTCAAAGACGGTGACGATGGCCGAGGATCGCGTGGTGCTGGACATCCCGCGCGATCGCCACGGTCAGTTCGACCCGGCGCTGATTCCAAAGTACGCCCGGCGCTTTCCCGGCTTCGACGAGAAAATCATCGCACTGTATGCCCGCGGCATGAGCACTCGGGACATTCAGGCGCATATCGACGAGATCTACGGGGTTCGGATCTCCGCCAATCTGGTTTCGGCGGTGACCGAGGCGGTCATGGACGAGGCAACGGCCTGGCAGAACCGCCCGCTGGAGGCGACCTACGCGATCGTCGACTTCGATGCGTTGCGGGTGAAGATCCGCGATGAGGGCCTGGTCCGCAACAAAGCGGTGTACTTGGCGATCGGCGTGACCTGCGAGGGCACCAAGGAGATTCTGGGCCTTTGGATTGAGCAGACCGAAGGCGCGAAGTTCTGGATGCGCGTGATGACCGAGCTGAAAAGCCGCGGTACCAGCGACATCCTGATCGCCGTCGTCGATGGGCTCAAGGGCTTTCCCGAGGCCATCACGGCGGTCTTTCCGGACACCGTGGTGCAGACCTGCATCGTCCACCTGATTCGCTACTCGATGCAGTTTGCCTCGTGGAAGGAGCGCAAGGCCATCGCCAAGGCGCTCAGGCCCGTCTATGCCGCCGCCAGCGCAGAGGCGGCCGCCACGGCGCTGGAGGAGTTTGCGCAGGGTCCTTGGGGGCAGAAGTACCCGCCGATCGTCGCCAGCTGGCGGCGCAAGTGGGAACAGGTGGTCCCCTTCTTTGCCTTCTCGCCGGAGGTGCGCAAAATCATCTACACGACCAACGCCATCGAGAGCCTGCACAGCCAGGTGCGCAAGACTATCCGCAACAAGGGCCACTTCCCTAGCGACGAGGCCGCGATCAAGCTGATCTACCTGTCGCTACGCCAGATCCAGGCCAAGTGGAAACGCCCGCCGCGGGAATGGCATGCCGCCAAGGCACAACTGGCGATACAATTCGCCGAGCGGTTCACGCTGAGCGACTGACTCAACTACCGGCTCGCACACAGAATTCAGGACACTCCCCCGGCCGCCCAACCGTATTAGCTGTGCCTGCTTGACATAAGCACCACCTTAAGCGTCTAATGCGCTCCTGTTCATGCGCTGAACGCCACTAATAACCACAACACACCCGCATGCTCGACGACGCCACCCGCTACCGCCTCCTCAAGCGTCTGCACGCTGACCCGGACGTCAGCCAGCGGGCGCTGGCAAAGGAACTCGGCATCAGCCTCGGCAAGCTCAACTACTGCCTGCGGGCGGTGATCGCCAAGGGATGGGTCAAGGCCAGCAATTTCACCCACAGCCGTAACAAGCAGGCCTATGTCTACTACCTCACGCCGCAGGGCCTGGAGGAGAAGGCGCGGGTGACCGTGCATTTTCTCAAGCGCAAGCTGCAGGAGTATGAGGCGCTCGAACGCGAGATCGAGGAATTGCGGAAAGAGGTGGACTATCGCGGTCTCGAGCCTCGAAGAACAGAGTCCTTTGTGCCTGAGAGCGACTCGACTTAAGCGCCGGACCGATCCGCGGCATGTTCCCATCTGTTACGAAGTCACACGCCCAGGCAATATGAGTGATGCTTCAAAGTCAGCGACTCAAAGTCGGTAAAGGCAGCAATACATCCAGCCGGCTGCTGCTGGATGTTGTTGCTATACCCCTGCAGCGGCTTGCCGCGGACCTTTGTCTGCTGCGATATGCCCATGGCGTGGCAGGCTGATCCGCAATGTTGCTACGACACACTCTGTATTATTTGGCAGCTCGTGGCCTCCCTGGACTGATCAACTTTGCGGCGCTCTCGCTTTATACCCGGCTCCTGGCCCCAGACGAGTTCGGGCGTTACTCGCTGGTAGTCGCCTCCGTCAGCTTGATTCACGTGTTTCTCTTCCAGTGGCTGCAGCTTGTGCTCGGGCGTTTCCTGCCTGCGCACCGGGATGAGCCGCAGGTCGTGCAGCAATCGATCCTGGCTCTGTTCCTGTTCATTGCCGGCTCGGTTTCGGTTGCCGGGCTGGGTGCCGCGCTGCTTTGGTCCGATCCGGTTTGGCGCGCTCTGCTGGCGCTCGCCGTGCCGTTGACGGTTGCAGAGGCTTGGCTGCAGCTTAACCTCACGCTGGCTTCGACAAACCTACGGCCCGGCCGCTATGGATTCTTGCTCGGTGGTAAGAGTCTGCTGGCGATTATGGTCGGCGGCTGGCTAGCGTGGCTTGGATTGGGTGCGCAGGCACCCTTGGTGGGGATGCTAGCTGGTGCTTCGGCGGCTTGGCTGTTGTTCGGGCTCCGATTATGGCGAGGCATGCGGCCCTGCTGGCCGGCGCCCGAACGACTGAAAGAGTATGCGGCGTATGGATTGCCGTTCGTCGCGACATTCGCGCTCGGCTGGATCATCGCCAGCTCCGACCGGATGCTCATTGCTTGGCTGCTGGATGAGGCCGCAACCGGCATTTATGCGGTTGGTTACGATCTTTCTCAGCACAGTCTCGGGCTGTTGCTGGCTGTGGTAAACACCGCCGCCTACCCGCTGGCGGTCCGAAAGCTCGAGCAGGAAGGAGAAGAGGCGGCAAGGGCTCAACTGGCGCAAAACGGAGAGTTGATTATCACCGTGGCCCTTACGGGAGCGGCCGGGCTCGCAGCGCTTGCCCCGGCTCTGCTCGATATTCTTGTCGGAGAGGCTTTTCGGGCTGGAGCGGTGGAGATTATGCCTTGGATCGCGGCGGCGGCGGCCGTTGCCGGAATCAAAGCCTTCCATTTCGACCTGGCCTTCCAGTTGGCGCGCAAATCCTACTTGCAAGTGTACATCAGTGCCGTTGCCGCGACTGTCAATATCATCTTAAACATGCTGCTTATCCCTGAATATGGAGTTGTCGGCGCGGCATGGGCGACGCTGATTGCTTACGGATTGGCGTGCGCCCTGAGTGCGGTAGTGGGGAAGGGCGTGTCCGCCATGCCCTCTCTCGCGCCCATTATCTTACGGGCTGCTGTTGTGGCAGCGGCAACCGGCGCTACGGCCCATTTTGCGGTCGGCTTTGTTCCCGATCCGTTTGCCGTCCTCGTCGGTGGGCTAACCTCAGGCGCGGCCGCAGCTCTACTCACAGCGCTCCTGTTGGATGTGGTTGGCCTGCGCGGCGCGACTACCAAACTCGCAGCTGCTGTGTTTCGTAGACATCGCCATGAACGTTGATGCTCGGACTATAGCGCGTGAGTACGGGCACCATTGGATGGTGGAATGCTCAGTCTACTGTTGCCATAGTGGAAACATACCATTTGCGGGCAGCGAAGTCTGAAAGACCAAACCAATTGCATATGATGATATCGAACATCCGGTCTCCCCTGTACTCGGCCTATCTGCGCCTTTCCGGGCGTGGAAAGCAGTTGGGCTTCTATTCGCATTTCCAGAAACTTCAATTCGAGTCTAGGCGGGATATGTGGCATAGGCATGTGGACCGCGTTTCGCATATGCTTCGCTTCTCGCGCAGTAACGTGCCTTATTATCGCGATATATTTAAAGACCTTTCTATCACTGAAGATGACATTGCCAATGATCCGTTAGGTGTGCTGCGGCTGATGCCGCTTCTTGATAGGTCAGTTTTGCGCGACCGTTTTGAAGATCTGAAGGCGCGCGATCTTGGTAACAGGCGGTGGTATCTAAATAGCAGCGGAGGATCGACGGGTGAGCCGGTTCAGTTTGTTCAGGACGCACAATATCACGCGGCATCCATGGCCAATAAGTATCTGTTTGACGAGTGGTCTGGATGCTCATTAGGTATGCCGAAGGTTTTGCTCTGGGGGTCGGAGCGAGATCTATTGGTCGGAAAGGAGAGCTTCCGTGCAAGAGTTGGGCGGTGGCTGCGTAATGAGTACCCGTTGAACGCTTTCCGTACGACGACCGCCGATATGTTCCAGTTTGTCGAAACGATCAACCGCGTGAGGCCTGTACAACTGCTCGCCTATGTGGATATAGCTACAGAATTAGCGAATTTCATTGAAAATGAAGGCTTGTGCGTTTATTCGCCCAAGTCTGTGATGACCACTGCGGGAACGCTTTACCCGCATATGAGGGAGGTGATTGAGCGCGTGTTCCGCGCTCCAGTTTTCAATCGCTACGGCTCGCGCGAAGTAGGTGACATTGCCTGCGAGTGTGAAAAGGCGGAGGGGCTGCATATTAATCCAAGCACACATCATGTGGAGATTCTGCGGCCAGATGGTAGCTATTGCGACCCCGGAGAGATCGGTGAAGTAGTGGTGACGTTGTTAACGAACGAAGCGATGCCTCTGCTACGGTACCGCATTGGGGATATGGCTGCCTGGACTGACGAAACGTGTAGCTGCGGAAGGCAATGGCCGTTGCTGAAGGAAGTAAGCGGAAGGATTATGGACGTATTGCGCCGGAAAGATGGCTCTTCGGTGACGCCCGCATACTTCGTGCACTTTTTTGGTGTGGTTGAGAGGGGTGATCTGTCTTTTATAAAAAAATATCAACTAATACAGGAGGATTTCGACTCTTTGCGCCTTCTGATTGTTTCGGATCTGGCCGCGGATCAAGTAATGTCCAATATCGAAAAGGCAAGGGGGGTAATCGAGCAGATCGTTCGGCGAGTTATGGGGGATAGTTGTCAGCTCTCCATAGAGTGTGTTCCGGATATCCCGAAAACGTCGAGCGGGAAGTACCGGTATATTGTGTCAAAGTTGCAGGCATGAGGCCTCTAGTGAGTGATCGGATTGCGATCTTCGTCCCCTCTCTGCGCGGTGGCGGCGCGGAGCGGGTAATGGTCACGCTCGCCAACGGTTTCGCGCAGCGCGGCTATGCCGTGGATCTGGTATTGGCCAAGGCCGAAGGGCCGTATCTAGGCGATGTGGCCGAGAACGTGCGGGTGGTAGATCTTGGAGCTTCTCGCGTAGCCACCAGTTTGCCCGGCTTGGTCCGCTATCTGCGTCGGGAGCGGCCAGTAGCGATGCTCTCAGCCCTAAGTCACGCCAATGTGATCGCAGTGCTTGCACGCCGGTTAGCTGGGGTGCCAGTACGCTTGGTAGTCAGTGAGCGCAACAATTTTTCACTGTCAAAAGCTAATGCGCGGTCGTGGCGTGGCCGCATGATGGGGCATTTCATGCGCTGGTCCTATCCGCTTGCGGAAGGGGTGGTGGCTGTTTCGCGAGGCGTGGCTGACGATTTGGCCAGAAGCGTCAAGTTGCCGCGAGACGCGATCGACGTGGTCTATAACCCTGTAATGACCAATGACCTCATAGCCATGAGCCGTTCCGAGCCAGAACATCCTTGGTTTGCTGAGGGCCAGCCACCGGTTGTGCTAGGGGTCGGTCGTTTTGTGTTCCAAAAAGATTTTTCTACCCTGGTCAGGGCTTTTGCGCGCGTACGTGCCAACCGCCCGGTGCGACTCCTCATCCTGGGGGAGGGGGAACTGAGGGGGGAGCTGGAGTCCTTAGTTCGGTCACTTGACATTGAGAAAGATGTTGCCCTGCCGGGATTTAGGGACAATCCATTTCCCTATATGCGAGCAGCCAGCGTATTCGTGCTGTCTTCGGCATGGGAAGGTTTACCTAACGCGTTGATTCAAGCCATGGCTTGCGGAACGCCTGTAGTTTCTACGGATTGTCCGTCCGGACCCGCCGAGATTCTAGAGAACGGCCGCTGGGGCCGGCTCGTGCCAGTTGGCGACGAAGTGGCGCTAGCTGAAGCTATTGCCGCCACACTGGATGAGGCGAAACATCCGGATGTTGCCGCGCGCGCCGCAGACTTCAGCGTGGATCGGGCGGTGGAAGGCTATTTGCGGGTGATGCTGCCGGGCGAATATCAATATGAAGTAAATAAGCGCTGAGCGGCGCTGCGTACAGCGCTGCGTACAGCCTGGTGTCAGGCCCGGTTTACCGGGCATCTTATAGAATAGGATTGGCCGCCTGCACAATCAGTCCGACGATCTTCCGGGCGACAGCTAGCGCCAGCATCACGCCTATGACGTATGGTTGCCGGAGGAGCTGCGCGAAGCAGTGATCGTTCAGGTTAACAGCGAGCGGATTCGTGAGCTAGGGCTTTTCAGCGACAGCGGCTTGGACCGTGCGCTGCGCGCCTGGGGCCGCGCCGGTACGCGCAGCACCAATAGCCTGGACGAACTCGTTTTATGACTCGCCAGTCTGCACGGTTTTCTCGAGCATAGTCGGATCGAGGTTGAAGCACCGCTCGCCAATTCATCCTGGCGAGATGGATTCAACGCTCTGCGCGGCGGGCTGCTCGCGCGACTGTACATCGAAGCGAGGGAGCGGTTGCGTGATTGAGATTGCGTTGCTGTTGGGAATCCTGTTCGCGCTTTTCTGTGGAATTTGTGCTGTGGCCCATAGTCTGCGGGTCAAGCGCATGACCTTGTTGGACTGGTCTTTACTAGCCGTCGGCGGCATGTATGGCCTGGGTTGGGTCTTGGTGCTGCTGGCAACTCAGGCCGGAAACAACCCCCTATGGGAAGTCTGGATCACTCCATTCCCCTCGCTGTACCCCATGCACACCGCTGCCGCCTTTCTGTTGGTTGTTGGTGTGCTAGGCGGTTGGTATGTCCCTTCTTCCGCGCTTCCACTGCGCCGTGCGCAGGAGCTGTCTACCCGAAGCCCAGCGGCCAGATCATGGGCCTTCGCCTTTTGGATGATGCTCACTGTAGCGGTCCTTCTGCAAGGGATTTACACGCGCGCTTATGGTGGTTACCTCGGCCTGCTAGAGTATTCGGCACTAATACGATCTGGATTGTTTGATGCTGTGCCCGCGAATTCATGGAGCTTTCTCAGGCCCTTCGGCGGGCTGGCAATGATTGCTGCTTATGGCTTCTTCGGCCTTCGACTGTCTGGGTGTCGGGGAATAAGTGCTTCGCTGGGTTTGGTTATCGCATTAGTTTTCAGTCTGTACATACTATACTCCTGGCTGGGGAGGATGGGTTTTTTGGTATTCGTTGCAACCTTCATTCTCGGTGTTATACTGGTGCGGGGTTCTAGCCCAGCCAGAGTCATCTTGTGGGGTTCGGCAGTATTCGTCCTTTTGCTTGTCTCTGCCTATGGCGTAAGTCTGTGGCTTAATTTGAAGGCCGCCAGTTCGCTGCTGGAGTTTCTTGCTCGGGAGCTTTCTTTTCCTTTTGTAAGTTTTTTCGCGCAGTGGAATCATGGCGAGCACCTTTCCCGGGGCTTCATCGATTTTTTACTATCCCCTATTTACCTCCTGCCTTCATCTTGGTGGACAAGCTGGTTCGATCCGGTAGGTCAGGTCAACACGGCTTTGATAATGGGGGCGCCTAAGGGGGAAGACGGTGTGACCGGTGCGATCCCTGTTGATCTGCTGACGCTGGGTTTGATGCAAGCGCATTTGTTCGGCGTCTTTGTAGTAGGATCCATGTTCGGATTATTGCTGCGCGGCCTGCAGGTACTTATCGACAGAGTGCCACTGTGCGGAGTGCGCGGGATCTTAGAAGCCCATGTTGCGCTCAAGGTTGCAGTCCTGGGTGCTTTTTACGCGGAGCCGCACCTTGTGGTATCGGGGAACTTTCCGCTGATCGCGGGCACTCTGATCATTGTTGCCATGCTGGGTCTGCGCAAGGCCCGTCTCCAATCTCTCTTTCCAAATCAAAAATCAACTATGGGAAACCACTCTTGAAAGTAGTGCACATAATTACAGGCCTAAGCGATGGCGGAGCTGAGGCTGTGTTGCACCGTCTTTGCATCCACGACGCTGACCATCAGCACACCGTTGTTTCGCTGATGGACGCCGGCAAGTACGGCCCGCTGCTGTCCGAAGCCGGCATCACTGTGCATTGCTTGAACATGCCACGCGGCCGGGTGCGAGCCGGCGCGCTTTGGCGTCTATGGCGGTTGTTGCGGCAACTCCAGCCCGATGTCGTGCAGACCTGGATGTACCACGCGGATCTGCTTGGTGGGGTGATCGCGCGCTTGGCCGGAATTCGTTCCGTGGTATGGGGTATCCATCACACGACGCTCATGCCGGGGAAGTCCCCTCGTAGCACCATTGCAGTGGCGCGGCTGCTCGCCCGGCTGTCCAGGCTGGTGCCAACGCGGATCGTGGCTTGCGCGGAGGAATCTGTCGCGGTGCATGGCAAGTTGGGGTACGACACGACCAAGATGCGCGTCATTCCCAACGGATACGATCTAGCGCAATTTGCCCCGGATCGTGCGGCCGGCAGAGCGCTGCGCGCCGAGTGGGGCGTGCCTGACGACATGCCCCTGCTCGGCATGGTGGCGCGCTTCGATCCGCAGAAGGACCACGCCAATCTGCTTGGTGCGCTGAGCGTGCTGCGCAGCCGCGGAGTTCCCTTTCGCTGTGTACTGGTAGGCACAGATGTGGATACGAATAATGCGGCGCTTATGGCGCTGATCGAGAAAGGCGAGCTCCAAGATACGGTGCAATTACTTGGCCGACGTAGCGATATACCGGCGGTGATGAATGCGCTCGATGTTCATGTGCTGTCCAGTTCTGGTGAGGCCTTCCCCAACGTGCTCGCTGAGGCCATGGCCTGTGGCACGCCATGCGTGACGACTGATGTTGGGGATGCGGCGCTGATCGTAGGTGACACCGGCTGGGTGGTGCCGCCTGGCGACTCAGTTGCGTTAGCCGGCGCTTTAGAAGAGGCATTAACTGTGTGGCGGCAGCCTGGGGAGTGGTCTGCACGTCAGAAGGCGGCGCGGCAACGTATTGTCGATCACTTCAGCATTGAAAAGATGATTCAGGCCTATCATTCGGTGTGGGCGCGATAAAGCCTGCAGGTGAAGCTCGTCAGGCTTAACAATCAATCGGTATTCGGGGAAACCTATGAACGTGCTTGTCACCGGCGGCGCCGGTTTCATTGGCTCGCACACGGTGGTCGAGCTGGTTCAGGAAGGACACTGCGTCACCATCCTGGATAATTTTTGCAACAGCTCACGCCGGGTGTTGGACAGACTGGCGCAGGTCTGTGGTGAGCGGGTCGATGTCATCGAAGGAGATGTCCGCGACGCGGCGCTGTTGCGGCGAGCATTTGCGGCGCAGCAGTTCGATGCGGTGCTGCATTTTGCTGGGCTCAAGGCGGTCGGCGAGAGTGTCGAGCAGCCGCTCGCGTACTACGACAACAACGTTGGGGGCAGCGTGACACTATGCCAGGCGATGGCAGAAGCTGGCGTGTTCCGACTGATCTTCAGTTCGTCCGCGACGGTGTATGGGGACGCTGAGCGGATGCCGATTGAGGAGTCATTCCCAACCGGCAGAGTGACGAACCCGTATGGTCGCAGCAAATGGATGGTTGAGGAGATACTTAAGGATCTCGCTGCGTCCGATCCGCGCTGGGCGATCGGCATCTTGCGCTATTTCAACCCGGTAGGCGCCCATCCCAGCGGCCTGCTTGGTGAGGACCCGCGGGGGATCCCGAACAATCTCGTTCCTTATGTCGCTCAAGTGGCTGTAGGCAAGCTCGACTGCATCTCGGTGTACGGGGATTGCTATCCGACCCGCGACGGCACCGGCGTGCGCGACTACATCCATGTTGTTGATCTCGCCAGGGGGCACCTCAAAGCGCTGGCTGCGATCATGCGCAAGCCCGGCGTGAATGTCTGGAATCTCGGCCGAGGCGAGGGCTATTCGGTGCTCGATGTGATTCGCGCTTTCGAGCGCGCCAGCGGCAGGCCGTTGCCGTACCGGGTGGTAGAACCACGGCCAGGCGATGTGGCTGAGTGCTGGGCAGCCACGGAGAAAGCATGGCATGAGCTGGGTTGGCGTGCCGAATACGATCTGGACACCATGATGCGTGACGTTTGGCGCTGGCAGGAGAGCAATCCTCGTGGCTATGACGACCAACCGTAATCCAGAACGCTGCTACCGTCAGGGCGACCTTCTGACATCGATGGCTCCCTGCTCGTTCGTACGTTCAGCAAAGGTTTGATCCAAGTGCGTCGCCTCGCAATCATTTCCAATCAGGCATTTTCGCTCGTCAACTTTCGCGGATACCTTATTCGCGAGCTTGTTGCGGCAGGCGTCGAGGTCTATGCTCTCGCGCCCGATTATGACGACCGGTTCCGGGGCGAGGTGCGCTCGCTTGGCGCGGTGCCGGTGGACTTCTCGCTCGCGCGCACCGGAATGAACCCGCTGCGCGATGGCTTGGACCTGCTGCGTCTGACGAACCTGCTGCGCCGCATCCGGCCCGATGCCACGTTGGGCTATTTCATCAAGCCGGTAATTTACGGGACGATCGCCGCTTGGTTGGCGGGTGTTCCGCGCCGTTACGCTTTGATCGAAGGCCTGGGCTACGTGTTCACTGAGTCTGGAGCAAAAGAGTCTTGGCGGCGTGTCGTGCTGTGCTGGATCGTGAGCGCTCTTTACCGTGCCGCACTCAAGAGAGCAGAAAGAGTATTCTTCCTCAATGATGACGACATTTCCGAGTTTGTGGAGAAGGGAATCGTCGATCAGGACAAGACCGTCAAGCTGGGTGGTATCGGCGTTGATCTTGACGAATGGCGGCCACTCCCACCAAGTATGCAGCCACTGACGTTCCTGCTCGCCGCCCGCTTGCTGCGCGAGAAAGGCATTGTCGAGTACGCCGAGGCGGCACGGCGAGTCAAAAGACGTTATCCCAACATCCGCTTCGTCCTGCTCGGCGGCCTGGATCCAAATCCCGGGGGGCTGACCCAGTCGGAAGTAGAAGAATGGGTGCGGGAAGGGCTGCTGGAATGGCCAGGGCACGTGGACGTCAGGCCATGGCTGGCGCAGACCAGCGTATATGTGCTGCCTTCATACAGAGAGGGTGTGCCGCGCAGTACCCAGGAAGCGATGGCAATGGGGCGGCCTGTGATCACGACCGACGCTCCCGGCTGTAGAGAGACGGTGGAGCACGGCCGCAACGGGTTTTTGGTGCCGGTCAGAGATCCCCGGGCGCTTGCGGAGGCGATGCTTCGTTTCATTGAACAGCCGGAATTGATTGAATCCATGGGGCGCGAGAGCCGACGTATGGCGGAAGAGCGGTTCGACGTATACAAGGTTAATGCTGTGATGCTGCAAGCGATGGGTATTGAGCGCCCGCGCAATTTGCCCTTTTTACTTTCTGTGGTGCCAGAAAAAAGCGAGATCCCAGTGGCGCAGGAAGCTCGTAAAGAAGCCGAAGTGGAGCTTGGTAGTAGCTAGAAAAAATAGCCTTGTGCGGTCAATTTTGATGCAGCCAACAAAGATTCTTGTTACCGGCGCAACTGGTTTTATCGGCCGCGCCCTGTTAGATCGTTTACGGGCAGATCCGGTATTCGACGTAAGCGCAGTTGTTCGACATTGGCTGCCGTCCTTGCCCTCTGACATACAAGTTCATGAGGTCGGCGATTTGAATGCGAGCACCGACCTCCGGGGAGCGCTGGCGAAGGTTGATGTCGTAATTCACGCCGCTGCGCGCGTGCATGTGATGAATGATCCTTCGATAGATCCTCTGGCTGAGTTTCGGCGCGTCAATGTGGAAGGGACGCTCGCTCTCGCCCGCCAGGCTGCGGCAGCTGGAATCCGTCGCTTCATTTTCATCAGCTCGATCAAGGTCAACGGCGAAAGCACGCAGAACAACAGGCCGTTCATCGTAGAGGATCCGCCGCAGCCAGCCGATCCTTACGGTATCTCCAAGCATGAAGCCGAAGAACAGCTGCGGCGCCTGGCGGAGGAGACTGGCATGGAAGTCGTCATCATCCGCCCGCCGCTTGTCTATGGTCCGGGCGTCAAAGCCAACTTCCTCAGCATGATGCGCTGGTTGTACAGGGGTGTTCCTCTGCCCCTGGGTGCGATCAACAACCGGCGCAGCCTGGTCGCGTTGGATAATTTGGTGGACCTGATCGTCACCTGCATCGATCATCCCGCCGCAGCCAACCAGACATTTCTGGCTGGTGATGGTGAGGATCTCTCCACCACGGAGCTCCTGCGGCGCATGGGTGCAGCGCTAGGGCGGCCGGCGCGCTTGATCCCGGTGCCCCCGACACTTCTGAATGCTGGGGCGGCGGTGCTTGGCAAGCGCGCGGTGGCGCAGCGGCTGCTTGGGTCGCTGCAGGTGGATATCTCAAAAGCGCGGACGTTGCTTGGCTGGACGCCGCCGGTTAGCGTGAATGAGGCGCTGCGCAAGACGGCGGCGCACTTTTTGGCTCAGCAGCGTACTTGAGTGCGTTGTCAGAGGTACCAAGCAATCGCGGCCGGGGGCCGCTCCTACACGGGGATGGTGTTGGTTGGGGGATGCAAGGAGTGCCGGCATAGGATCCGTTGTTAATAATGGGCACATGGCTGATTCTGATTGCGTCCGGCGGCACGCTGCTTGTTTCTAGCTGGCTAACCGGTGCGCTGCGCCGCTACGCGTTGCGAACGCAGCTGCTGGACCTGCCGAACGCGCGCAGCTCGCACTCGCGGCCGACACCCCGCGGTGGCGGGCTGGCGATTGTTGTCAGCTTCAATCTCGCGTTGCTCGTATCGTGGTGGCTGGGTGCTGTGGCACCCGAGTTCGTGGCTGCGGCAGGGATTGGCGGGCTGCTGCTCGCTGCTGTCAGCTACCTCGACGACCGCCACAATCTTCCCGCGCGCTGGCGTTTTCCGGTGCATCTGATTGCAGCCGGTGTAGCTCTGTGGTGGCTGGGTGGCTTCCCGGCCCTGCCTTTGCCCGGCCTGGAGCTGGGCTTTGGCTGGCTCGGCATCCCGCTAGGGGTGCTTTGCATCGTCTGGCTGCTCAATCTTTACAACTTCATGGACGGGATCGATGGCATCGCCGGCGTGGAGGCCGTCACGGTCGCCGCGGGCGCTGCCTTGCTACTGTGGGTGCGAGGTGATGCCGCCATGGCGGGCGTGCTGGTGCTGCTGGCAGCCGCGGTGCTGGGGTTTTTGGCCTGGAACTGGCCGCCGGCCAGGATCTTCATGGGCGATGTGGGCAGTGCCTATCTCGGCTTTGTGCTTGGCGTGATGGCACTGGCAACCAGTGCTGAGGGGCCGCTCAATCTCTGGGTATGGCTGATTTTGCTTGCCGTATTCATCACCGACGCCACCGTGACGCTGCTGCGGCGGCTGCTTCGGGGTGAGCGCTGGTACGAGGCGCACCGCACGCACGCCTACCAGCATGCCGCGCGGCGGTTCGGGAGTCACCGTAAAGTCACGCTCGCAGTGGGGGCGTTGAATGTTCTATGGTTGCTGCCACTGGCTGGGGTGGCCTGCGCACTTCCAGGCTATGGCTGGTGGCTGGCGGTCGTGGCCTACCTGCCGCTGCTACTGCTCGCGGTGAAATTTGGTGCTGGTCAGGCCCCTGCGGCTGAACCAGCGGGGGCGCAGTAACTACCCGGTAAGTCGCAAATCATGCATCTTGAGGTGGCCGGTATCCCGCGAAGGCAGCAAGATGGGCCCAAGCCTTCGGTGGCGACGCCTCGCCGGAATGAAAAGAATCGACAATGAATAGGGCCTGGGGCTGATTCCATGAACAGCATCGTCTTTAACGCGGCGCGCAGGTTGGAGGCACTGCCGCGGCCGACCAAGCGGCTGATGGCTATCGCCACCGACGTGGTAGCGCTTCCGCTGGCGCTGTGGTCCGCCTTCGCGCTGCGCCAGGGAACCTTTACCCCTGCCCTTGAGCCTTTCTGGTGGTTGTTTTTTGTCGTTCCCGTGTTGAGCGTGCCGGTGCTGCGCTGGTCTGGCCTGTACCGGGAAGTGTTGCGCTACATGGGGCCGCAGACCGCGATCGCGGTCCTCAAAGGGGTGACGTTATCGGCCGTGCTGCTGTGTATGGCCGCGCTTTTGGGCGGGCTGCGCGAGTTGCCGCGTTCGGTGCCTATCCTCTATTGGCTTATGGCGCTGCTGTACATTGGCGGCAGCCGCATCCTGTTTCGGGCGTTGCTGCAGACGCTCCATCGGCGTGCGCGTGGCCGTGAGCCGGTGGTGATCTATGGCGCCGGCGCGGCAGGCGCTCAGCTGGTGAGTGCGCTGGATTTGAGCCCGGATTATGCGCCGGTGGCGCTGATCGATGACGATCGCAGTCTATGGGGCAGCCTGGTGCGCGGGCTCAAGGTCCACCCGCCGGCGGCGTTGGAGCAGCTGATTGAGGAGGCCGGCATCCGCCACGTGTTGCTGGCGCTGCCGACCGCCTCCCGCGAGCGGCGCCGGGCAATCCTGCAATGGCTGGAGCCCTTTCCGGTGCATGTCAAGACCGTGCCCAGCCTTAACGATCTCGCCACCGGCCGCGCCGAGTTGGGCGACATCCGCGATATCGATATAGAAGACCTGCTCGGGCGTGATCCGGTGGCTCCGGATCAGGGCCTGCTCGAGGCCTGCATTCGTGGCAAGAACGTGCTGGTTACCGGCGCCGGCGGTTCCATCGGCTCGGAGCTGTGCCGGCAGATCGCGCGGCTTGGGCCGCGGCGGCTGGTGCTGTACGAGCTGTCTGAGTTCGCGCTCTATCAGATCGACCGCGAGCTGCGCGAGAAGCTGGACGAGCAGGGGGCAACGGTTGAGCTGGTACCGGTGCTCGGCTCGGTGCTGGACCGCCGGCGCCTGCAGGTGCTCATGAAGTCGCTGGCGGTCAACACGGTTTATCACGCAGCGGCCTACAAGCATGTGCCGATCGTCGAGCACAACGTGCTGGAGGGTATCCGCAACAATACCCTGGGCACGTGGCATGCGGCGGCGGCGGCGCAGGCGGCCGGGGTGGAGACTTTCGTGCTGATCTCCACCGACAAGGCCGTACGGCCGACCAACGTCATGGGCGCCAGCAAGCGCTTGGCCGAGCTGGTGCTGCAAGGGTTGGCGCAGAAGGGCGGCGATACAGTGTTCTGCATGGTGCGCTTCGGCAATGTGCTGGGCTCATCGGGCTCGGTGGTGCCGCTGTTCCGCGAGCAGATTCGCCAGGGTGGGCCGGTGACGGTCACCCACCCTGAGATCACCCGTTACTTCATGACCATCCCCGAGGCGGCCACGCTGGTGCTGCAGGCCGGAGCGATGGCGCAGGGCGGCGAGGTGTTCGTGCTCAACATGGGCGAGCCGGTGAAGATCGTCGATCTCGCCCGGCAGATGATCCGCCTGATGGGCTACCAGGTCCGGGACGAGGCGAATCCAAACGGCGACATCGCATTGCAGTTTACCGGCCTGCGGCCGGGCGAGAAGCTCTACGAGGAGCTGTGGATCGGCGATAACGTCTCCGGCACACGCCATCCGATGATCATGCGCGCGATGGAGGCGGCACTGCCGTGGCCGAAAGTGGAAGAACTGCTATCCCGGCTGGAAAGGGCTTATGACCGGTTCGATTACGGCGAAGCCTACGCCGTGTTGCAGGAAGCGGTGACAGGGTTTGTCAGCAGCGGGCCCGGGGTCGACCTGCTATGGCAGGCGGTGCGGCAGCATGCCGAGGCGCGGCCGCCAGCCGTGGTGAGTTATCTGTCGGCGCGACAGGAGCCGGTGAAGCATTAAGAAAGCAGCCAGCCAGGGCAGACGCATCGGACCTACCGAGTAGCCTCCTAGGGAGCGCTCAGCGCTGACGATCACCCGGATAAGGATGATGGAGCATGGTATATTTTGTGGTCATTATGACTATGGTTCCGTGACTATGGTTGGGGTGCGTCATGGTTTCCGAGGTGTCGAAATCGAAGTTCAAGGCGCACGCTCTAGAGATCTTTCGCAGGATCGAGCGGACCGGCGAGCCCGTCATTATCACGGATCATGGCAATCCAGCTCTAATCGTCCAGAAGTACTCGCCGCGAGTGCAGTCTGCTCAGCAGCGGCTGAAAGGATCGGTGATCAAGTATGACGATCCGTTCGCCCCGGTTGCCGACAGCGATTGGGAGGCGCTGCCGTGATCGTGCTCGACACCTGTCAACGCCGACTGAAAAGTGACCCCTTTTGGGCGTCGATCGCCGGAGTAAAATTGACCCCCTGGGCCCGTCGGGTTACTCGTTGGTCACGGCCGATGCCTTCGCCGCCGTCCCGGCTTTGCGCTTGTCCTTGAGCCGATAGCTCTCGCCGCTGATCTGCACGATGTGTGCGTGATGCAGGAGTCGGTCGAGCATTGCGGCGGTGAGCGTCTGATCATCGGCAAAGGTGGTGGCCCACTGCGTGAAGGGCAGATTCGAGGTCAAGATCATGCTGCCGCGCTCGTAGCGTTTGGCGACGACGTTGAAGAAGAGATTGGCTTCCTCGCACCCGAAGGGCAGGTAGCCGATCTCGTCGATCACCAGGAGCTTGGGGCCCATCACGACGCGGTTGAAGTACTGCTTGAGGCGCTCCTGGCGCTGGGCGGCACGCAGTTGCAGCATCAGATCCGCAGCACTGACAAAGCGCGTCTTAATCCCGTTCATCACCGCCCGGTACGCGAGCGCGATCGCCAGGTGCGTCTTGCCGACCCCACTCGGGCCGAGCAGCACGATGTTCTCGGTGCGCTCGAGGAAGGTGAGCGCCGAGAGCTCCTGGAGCTGGGCGCGCGGGGCACCCGAGGCAAAGGCAAAATCGTACTGCTCGAGCGTTTTCACCGCCGGTAGGCTCGCCATCTTCAAGAGCGTCTGACGGCTCCGCTCAGCGCGGGCGGCGCGCTCGGTAGCAAGCAGCTGTTCGAGAAAGTCGGCAAAGCTCGCCTCGGTCTTTGCCGCCTGCTGCGCCAGATGCGACCAGTCGGTGCCGATGCGCTCAAGCTTCAAACTCTGGCACAGCTCCTGGATACGGTCGTGCTGGAGGTTCATGCGAGCAGATCCTGGTAGACCGAGAGCGGGTGCTGGAAGCTCTCGCGGGGGACTACGCGCCCTGCGCGCAGGCTCGGTGCCGGCGCAGGCGCCTGCGCCTGTATCGGCAGCGGCAGGAGCACCAAGCGCTCCTCCTCGTCCAACCAGCGGCCGATGTGGGCGTTGGCGGTTGGCACATCCAGGGTGAGCCCCGCCATCTTGAGCGTGGCCGCCAGCGGCGTGATGTGTAGTGGTCAAGTAATTCCGGACACTCCGTTAGGCGGCTTTGCGTAGCGCCGCATGCTGTACGGCCGGTGGGTTGCCCCCGGCGGCCGAATGCAGTCGGCTCGTGTTGTAGAAGCGAGCGATGTAA
>JAAYIK010000033.1 GCA_012523465.1 Lysobacteraceae bacterium
CGGTGCTGAAGCAGTACATCGAGCAACAGGAATCACCCGAGTAATGGCGCTGTGCGCCATGCGCTGCTTCACCACCCCCTAAGCTGCTTCGCAGCTATAGGCGGAGCACTGCGGCGCAGTTTGGTAGAGCAGCACCTGGCCGAGCTAAATGACCCGGAGAGCAAGGCAGGGCATGCTGCGCGCCAGGAGCAGCTGGATGATACTCCAGCCGACAAATTTGATCCGCAAGGTGCGTCGCCGCGAGCGAGCGCTGAGCCGGCATCAAGGAAAAAAGATAGGAAGCCTGCCAAGACTGCTAGAAAGCAAAAGAATTCCCCGCGCGTCCAGGCGTTTGTCGATAAGCGCGGCCTAGCTAAGGGCGCTACTGTCACCTTCAATAGCGACCACGATTACGCAACGGCGAACACGCCGTATATCATCGAAGACATTCGACTCAACAGCATGTATATTCGTGACGCGGAGAGTGGCAGCGGAACATTAATCGACCTGGCCTATCTTGCGGCAGAGGATAAGCGCAACCCAATAATCTCATCGGTCATTCCTCCCAAGCGTAAAACTCGGAAATCGGGGCGCGTTAAGAGCGCCCAGCCTGTTGGTGCGCCGCGCCGCGAAACCGAGAAAGGGCGCTCTGAGGAAGGTCTGGTTTATCGCTCCGACGGCTCCCCATTCAAGACGGCACAAGCTGCGCGCCTTGCCGCGAAGAACCGCCGCCTGCAAGGCTACGAGCCGGTGCAGGTTGATGGTGGCTGGGCGCTGCGTCCTGTTCAAGCAAGCCAAGAGAAAGAGGCCAGGCGCGACGGGCAGCCGGGGACCCGCGACAAAGAAGCACCCGAACGCAATCAGCTTGATGATGAGCTGCGCCGCGCCAAGGAGCGCGTTAAGCGCCTGCGCCGCGAGAAGGGCGACGATGACGCAGAAACCAAAGCCGCCGAGTCTCAACTGCGCAAGATGCGCCAGAGCATATTCCAAGCCGAGGATCTTCTGGATTCGGCAATGGCTGGCGATTCTGGCGCGATTGGCAGGATTGAGGAGCTTGGGTTTAGCAAAACCGCTGCTAGCTTGCGTGGCGCTGAAGAAAGAACGCAGAAAGGCGAAGAAAGTGCTCAAGATGGTCAGCCTCAAATCAGATCAGAAAAGCAACAGGCCGGCAAGGAGCAGCGCCCGCAGCCGACTCCGAACCGTCTTGTTACGGACGAACGCGCCGAAGAACTTCGCCGCCGGCTCAAGGCAAAACTGTCACAGCTTAGCAGTGGTATCGATCCGGAGATCCTGGCCATAGGTGTCGTGTCTCGGATGATTCGTTGACTGGACGACGCCGTGGTTTACTCTTGGCCCGAGAGGTCATGCTGGAGCTGAAACGATGCATCTGAGGCTGCACAAGAACGCCACCACGACACCCAGGATCCGCGCCGAGATCCAGGTCAGCAAGGAGCCCATGAGGGTTCTGGCCCAGCGCTTTGGCGTGAGTGTCTCCACCATCGCCCGCTGGAAGAAGCGTGCATCGGTTCATGACGCCTCCCATACCCCTCATCGACTGCAAACCACGCTGACGCCGGCCCAGGAGTCCATCGTGCTCGTCTTGCGTAAAAGCCTGGGCCTTTCGCTGGATGACCTGCTGGCAGTCGTACGCGAGTTCATCCATCCGACCATCTCACGCGCTGCCTTGCACCGCATGCTCAAACGCCATGGAGTGTCGGCGCGCGAGGCATTGAGCGTGGATCGCCCCAGGACCAAGCCGTTGAAGGCCTACGAGCCCGGCTTCGTCCACATCGATGTGAAGTACCTGCCGCAGATGGCGGACGAAACCACGCGGCGTTACCTGTTTGTGGCCATTGATCGCGCCACCCGCTGGGTGTTCGTGCGTGTCTATGCCAGCAAGAGCGCTACCAACGCCCGGCGCTTCCTGAAGGAATTGCACAAGGCCGCTGCCTTCCGTATCCGAACGATCCTGACCGACAACGGCAAGGAATTCACGGATCGCTTCATCACACGGGGAGAGCGTACGCCGACCGGCAGGCATCAGTTCGATCAGCTCTGCGAGGAGCTAGGCATTGAGCATCGCCTGACCCGCCCAAAACACCCGCAGACCAACGGCATGGTTGAACGCTTCAACGGGCGCATCGCCGACATCCTGCGCACCCATCACTTCCATTCCGGCGAAGAACTTGAGGCCACCATCCTGCGGTATGTCTGGCTGTACAATCACCAACTGCCACAGAAAGCCTTGGGGCATGTCAGCCCCATCCAGGCCATGAAACAATGGCAGCGATCACACCCCGAACTGTTCAACAGACGTGTTACCAATCAGCCGGGACACGACACATAGGAACCGAGCTGGCGGTTTACCATATCGAGCGTGGCGCTCGTCGGTTCGCTGCCTTTGCCAAGGCTGTTGCGCAAGATCTCGGTACAACCATCGAGAAGATCCGCCCGTATTTGAGAAGCTGGTACAACGGCGCCCGAGACATGATCGAGGACATGGGCGGCGACGTGTCCGGCATGGATAGCCCGAACCAGGTTCGCGAGGCGCTGGCCCGTCTTGACCAAGGCGAAGAAACGGTAGCATCCGACCGCCGCAACAGCGAACAGCGCGACATCTACAACGCTCGTCTTGAGGACATTAAAGACCTGGACGAAGCCAAGTCCATACTTGAGCAGTTGCGCACCGAATTGCTGATTGATGAGCGCACCGGCCTTGGCTCAAACAAGGCCTGGCTGACACGACAGCCTAAACGGTACGTTGCATCTATCGACTTGGACAGCCTCAAGTTCGTCAATGACAACATGGGGCACGAAGCAGGTGATGCCCTGATTGCCGCCGCCGGCGAAGCGCTGAGAACTGCTGGCCTCTCCCGGGATGCGTACCACGTATCCGGCGACGAGTTCTACGCTCAAGCCGATGATATAGAAACGCTGCGCGATGCCCTTGAGCGCGCCCGTCAGTATCTGGCTGCCGCAACTATCAGTGGTCGGGGTTATGCTTATACTGGAGCAGGTTTTAGCTATGGCATAGGGGAGAACATTCATGATGCAGAAATCGCCCTCACACAAGACAAGCAGGCCCGCGAGAGACGCGGGGAGCGCGCTGCCCGTGGTGAGCGCCCGCGAGGCTTTGTTGACACCGACCAAAGACGTAGAGGATTTGGAGCTGGCCAAAGCGATGATAGCCAAGCTGCAACAGATCGGTCGGGCGAACGGCCCGAACGACCCGAGCCTCAGTTAGGCCAGCATGCGGACTCAGGCATCCCGGTTACTGAGGTCCGTGTAGCGGACCTGCAACTGTCGACGGATGTTCCACAGTTCAAGTCCGGAGCTGATGAGCGCGGGGTTGTCGAGCCGCTGGAAGGCGAGTTTGATCGTCGTGGCCTTGCGCCGATTCAGGTATGGCGTCGGCTGGACGGCAGGCTTGAGGTTATCTCTGGCCGCCACCGGCTAGACTTGGCCCGCCGGACCGGTCAGGAAACCATCCCGGCGCAAATCTACAATGAAGCCGATGGCTTCGATAAGGCCCAGGCGGCCATCCTCGATGCCGAGCTAAACATCCGTGACGGACAAGGAAAGGTTATTGATTATGTCGATTTCTTCCGAGAAGGATACTACACCGAAGAACAAGCGCGAGCGAAAGGGCTTCTGGCAAGAACTCCGGGACGCCGGGGTTACCGAATCGCAAATTCGGGAAGCGATACGCTCATTGCCGCGCTTCGTGCCGGTCGAATCCCTGACGCCCAAGCGGAAGCGATCGCGCTAGCAGCGCCAAATAACGAGCGGCTGCAATCGCTTGGCGTTGACCAGATCGTCAACAAGGGGGCGAACACGCAACGCGCCGTGGCGACGATCCAGGCCGTGCAGGCGATGGGGGCGCAGCCGTCCGATACCACGGGGGATCTGTTCGGTTTTGACGATAGCGCCATTCGTGAAGCCGAGCAGATGGCGGCCCTGGTTGCTCGCAAGCAGCGGGAGATTGGCGAGCGGCTTTCAGCGATTACTGGCGCTGCTCGCCGTCCTGAGATTGCCCGCCGTGAAGGGATCGATGTGCGCGACCCTGAAGCCGTCTAGCAGGCAGCGCGAAGCCGAGAACGTTCTCACTGATTGGAGGATCCGCAGAGCATCGATGCCGAACTTGCCGGGTGCTTTCGTCGGAGCGGGGCGATGACGTGCTGAAGGCCGAGCGGCGCTTTGCCAACCACATGCTTTTTGCCAATTCGACAAAGATCCGGGAGGCGTTTTCCGGCGCTGGAATTGCCAAGCGCTTCTGCAACGATGGCAAGCGCAACTGAACACCCCCATTTTGCGCGACTAGTTGTCCTGCTTTGGCTTAAGCTGTCACTGCGGTCCTGCGCGTCCTCATGTCGTGCTGGCATTTCGCTGGCGTCAGTCCCTTGTTACATGGGCCAACGCTGCTGACTCATCTTCTCTGGGCATTCTTGCGATCCCGGCCCGCTCAATGAGTGCTTTACGCAATGCAGCAAGTCCTCGCTTCGTCTATACTCGGGCCCTTCCGAGGAGTGTGCGCTAAGGGCAGGGGGCGGGGCGCTCGGCCTTTAGCAGACATTGTCTTCAACTGCCGGCTGCAAGCCGTGCCGACCTGAGTAGGGAGCGCCGATGTTCTCCAGTGACATGACCATTGCCAGCTACGACCCTGAACTCGCTGAGGCGATCGAGAAAGAGCGCCGGCGGCAGGAAGAGCATATCGAGCTGATTGCTTCTGAAAACTACGTCAGCCCGCGGGTGCTGGAAGCCCAGGGCAGCGTGCTCACCAACAAGTACGCCGAAGGCTATCCGGGCCGGCGCTACTATGGCGGCTGCGAATACGTGGACATTGCCGAGCAGCTCGCCATTGACCGCGCCAAGCAGCTGTTCGGGGCCGACTACGCCAACGTGCAGCCGCACTCCGGCTCGCAGGCCAACGCTGCGGTTTACTTCGCGCTGCTGAATCCGGGCGACACCATTCTCGGCATGAGCCTGGACCATGGGGGCCATCTGACCCATGGCGCTAAGGTCAATTTCTCCGGCAAGCTGTTCAACGCTGTGCAGTACGGGATCGACCCCGAGACCGGCGAAGTCGATTACGACCAGGTCGAGCGGCTGGCTAGGGAGCACAAGCCGAAGATGATCGTCGCCGGCTTCTCCGCCTACTCGCGGGTGATGGACTGGCAGCGTTTCCGGGAGATTGCCGATTCGGTCGGCGCCTATCTGTTCGTGGACATGGCGCACGTCGCCGGTCTGGTGGCGGCGGGGCTGTATCCGAACCCGGTGCAGATCGCGGATGTCACCACCACCACCACCCACAAGACCCTGCGCGGTCCCCGTGGCGGCCTCATCCTGGCGCGCGCTAACCCGGAGATCGAGAAGAAGCTCAACAGCCTGGTATTCCCGGGCACCCAGGGCGGTCCGCTGATGCATGTGATCGCTGCCAAGGCGGTGGCGCTGAAGGAGGCGCTGGAGCCGGAGTTCAAGGAGTACGCGCGGCAAGTCGTGGCCAATGCCCGGGCTATGGCGGAGGTGGTGATGGAACGCGGCTACGAGGTGGTCTCCGGCGGCACCGACAACCACCTGTTCCTGATTTCCCTAATCAAGCAGGGCATTACCGGCAAGGACGCGGATGCGGCGCTGGGTCGCGCCAACATTACGGTCAACAAGAACACCGTGCCCAACGATCCGCAGTCGCCGTTCGTGACCTCGGGGCTGCGCATCGGCACGCCAGCGGTGACCACCCGCGGTTTCAAGGAGCCCGAGGTGCGGCAGCTGGCGCATTGGATCTGCGACGTGCTCGATGACATCGAGAACGAGGACACCATCGCCCGGGTGCGTCAGAACGTGCTGGAGCTTTGCAAGCGCTTCCCGGTGTACAAGCAGGTCTGAGGCCCATGCGCTGCCCGTTCTGCCATACCCACGATACGCGGGTGATCGACTCCAGGCTCGCCAGCGACGGTGACATGGTGCGCCGTCGCCGCGAGTGCACGGCATGCGGGGAGCGCTTTACGACCTTCGAATCGGCCGAGCTGCAACTGCCGCGGGTGATCAAGAACAACGGTATCCGCGAGCCATTCGATGAGAACAAGCTGCGTACCGGCATGCAACGCTCGCTGGAGAAGCGGCCGGTGCCGACCGAGGCGGTGGAGGCGGCGATCAACCGCATCAAGAAGCAGTTGATGGCCACCGGCGAGCGCGAGGTGCCGAGTCGCACGATCGGTGAGCTGGTCATGGCCGAGTTGAAGGAGCTGGACCAGGTGGCCTATGTGCGCTTCGCCTCGGTGTACCGCAGCTTCCAGGACGTCAGCGCATTTCGGGAGGTCATCGAGGGCTTGGAGGGGCAGCCGTCGCTGCTCAATCCATCCAACGATGCGCCCCGCGACGAGGACTGAGCTCGCATGAGCGAGTCGGACACTGGTGCCAAGCCCGTTCGCGCAGAAGAGCCGGACGGCCGCTTCAGCGTGGCCGATCACCGTTTCATGGCGCGCGCGCTCCAGCTCGCTGAGCGGGGATTGTGGACCACCCGGCCAAATCCCCGGGTCGGCTGCGTTATCGTGCGAGACGGGCAAATCGTGGGCGAGGGTGCACATTTGCGCGCCGGCGAGGCCCACGCCGAGGTGGTCGCGCTGGCCGCTGCTGGCAGGCGAGCGCGGGGCGCGACGGCCTACGTCACGCTGGAGCCATGCAGTCATCATGGCCGCACGCCGCCTTGCGTCGATGCGCTGCTGGCGGCGGGTATCGGCCGCGTGGTGGCGGCCATGGAAGATCCCAATCCCCGCGTCGCCGGAAAAGGACTGGCCCAATTGCGGGCGGCGGGAGTGGAAGTCGCTGCCGGCCTGATGGCAGCGCAAGCCGAGGCGCTCAATCCCGGCTTTGTCATGCGCATGCGCAGCGGCAGGCCCTATGTTCGCTGCAAGCTAGCGGCGAGCCTGGATGGGCGCACGGCGCTCGCCAGCGGCGAGAGTAAATGGATTACATCTTCTGCGGCCCGCCGCGACGTGCACCGGCTGCGGGCGCGCAGCTGCGCCATCGTCACGGGCAGCGGCACCGTGCGGGCCGACGATCCGGGGCTGACGGTGCGCGATGTGGAGCTGCCGCCGCACTGGCCGGGGCAGCCGCTGCGGGTGGTGCTGGATAGCAGGCTGCGTACGTCGCCGCAGGCAGCCGTGGTGCGAGGCGAAGGCAGCGTCGTGCTGTTCCATGGCGTAGAGGCGGCGCCCGAGGCGGCGGCCGCGCTGGCCGCCGCCGGTGCGCGGGTCGAGCGCGTGGCGACCGCATCGGCGGGCGGGCTGGATCTCGGCGCGGTGCTCGCCAGCCTGGCGGCGCTGGAGGTCAACGAGGCGCTGGTCGAGGCGGGGCCGACGCTGGCCGGCGCCTTCCTGCAGGCGGGGCTGGTGGACGAGCTGGTGGTCTACCTGGCGCCGCACCTGATGGGGCATGAGGGCCGCCCGCTGCTGCAGCTGGCCGGCATCAGCACCATGGCCGAGCGGCTGCCGCTGCGCATCCTGGAGGTACGCATGGTGGGGCCGGATCTGCGGATTCGCGCCCGGCCGGAGGCAAGTTAGGTCATGTTCACGGGAATCATTCAAGCGGTCGGCCGGATACGCAGTCGTGAGGTGCGCGGCGAGGACATGCGGCTGGTCATCGATGCCGGCGGGCTGGATCTTGGCAAGGCCCAGATCGGCGACAGCATCGCCGTCAGTGGGGTGTGCCTCACGGCGGTCGCATTGGAGCCGGATGCCTTTGCCGCCGACGTCTCCGGCGAAACTCTGGCCCGCACCACCTTGGGTAGCCTGAAGGAGGGCGACCGGGTCAACCTCGAGCTGGCGCTGACGCTGGCCACGCCCCTGGGCGGGCATCTGGTGAGCGGCCATGTGGACGGGCTAGGCGAAGTGCTGGAGCGGCGTCCTGACGGCCGCTCGGAGCGCTTCCGCATCCACGCGCCGGAGCGACTGGCGCGCTACATCGCCGAGAAAGGTTCGATCTGCGTCGATGGGGTCAGCCTGACGGTCAACGCGGTCGACGGCAGCGTGTTCGATGTCAACATCGTCCCGCATACCTTGAGCGTGACCACGCTGGGCGAGTTTCGGCCCGGGCGCAAGGTCAATCTGGAGGTCGATTTGATCGCCCGCTACCTGGAGCGGCTCATGCTCGGCGACAAGGCGGCCGAGAGTGGCGGGGGCGGCAGCCTGGAGACGCTGCGGCGGGCCGGCTTCCTCGAGTGAGCGTGGCCAGCGCCGCGGTACCCGGCCCGGTCGTCAGCAGCGGCTGAAACTCCGTGCCAGCTCCGGCCCGGGCCGACCAGCGCTGCGCCGCTTCGCTGGCATTGTTTCGCTTCTGCCGGGAAAATAAGGGCGCCGCTAGCACGGCCGTGGAAATCAACAGAGCGTATCCGAAGGCACAGCATGCAGTTCAACAGCATTCCCGAAATCATCGAAGACCTGCGGGCCGGCAAGATGGTCATCATCATGGACGATGAGGACCGCGAGAACGAAGGCGATCTGGTCATGGTCGCCAGCCTGGTTCGGCCGGAAGACATCAACTTCATGGCGCGCTACGGCCGCGGGTTGATCTGCTTGACGCTTACGCGCGAGCGCTGCGAGCAGCTGCGCCTGCCGCTGATGGTCAACAGCACCGACAGCAAGCACGCGACCAACTTCACGATTTCCATCGAAGCCGCGACTGGCGTGACCACCGGCATCTCCGCTGCCGATCGCGCCCGCACCATCCAGGCTGCGGTGGCGCCGAATGCCAGGCCGGAAGACCTGGTCCAGCCGGGCCACATCTTCCCCCTCATGGCCCAGCCTGGTGGCGTGCTGACCCGCGCCGGCCACACCGAGGCCGGCTGTGACCTAGCCCGTCTGGCCGGGTTTGAGCCGGCGGCCGTGATCGTCGAGATCCTCAACGAAGACGGCACCATGGCGCGCCGGGACGATTTGTTCAAATTCGCCCGGGAGCACAACCTCAAGATCGGCACCGTGGCCGATCTCATCGCCTACCGCATCAAGCACGAGCGCACGGTGGAGCGGGTGGCGGAAACCGAGCTGCCGACCGAGTACGGCAATTTCCGCCTCTACGCCTATCAGGACACCGTCAGCAACGCCATGCACTTCGCCCTGGTGCGCGGCAGCGTGATGCCGGATGAGCCGGTGCTGGTGCGGGTGCATGTGCAGAACACCCTATCGGACGTGTTCGGCGCGGTCGGGCCGGATTTCGGCTGGCCGCTGCGCTCGGCGCTGCAGCAGGTGGCCAAGGCCGACAGCGGCGTGGTGGTGGTGCTGCGGCAGAAGGACGACGTCGACGACATCCTCAAGCGCCTGCGCAATTATCGCCTGCAGCGCGAGGAGGAGCCTGGGGCCAAGGGGACCCAGCGCGGCCAGAAGAGCGAGGAGCTGCGGACCTTTGGCGTGGGTGCGCAAATCCTGGCCGATCTCGGCGTGCGCAAGATGCGCGTGCTGTCAGCGCCAAAGCGCATGCATGCACTGTCTGGCTTCGGCATCGAGGTGGTCGAGTACGTCGAGCCGGTGGCATGAAACACGATTTCTTCGTCTAGCACAGGATTCGACCAATGAAAGTGATCGAAGGCGACTTCACCGGTCGAGACGGCCGCTATGCACTGCTAGTGGCTCGTTTCAACAGCTTCATCACCGAGCGCCTGCTGGAGGGGGCGCTCGACGTCCTGCGCCGCCACGGCGTCGATGATGACAATTTCACCGTCGTCTGGGTTCCCGGCGCTTTCGAGCTGCCGCTGGCGGCCAAGAAGCTGGCTCAGAGCGGCAACTACGACGCCATCATCGCCCTGGGCGCGGTGATCCGTGGCGGCACAGCTCACTTCGAGTACGTCGCCGGCGAGGCCAGCAAGGGGCTGGCCGCAGTGATGATGAAGCACGAGATCCCGGTAGCGTTCGGCGTGCTGACGGTCGACACCATCGAGCAGGCGATCGAGCGAGCCGGCACCAAGGCCGGCAACAAGGGCGCCGAGGCTGCGCTGTCGGCCCTTGAAATGATCAGCCTGCTGCGCAAGCTTGGTGCCTGATGAAAAAGCGCAAGGATGACATCGGCCGGCTGCGCACCCGCGCCCGCCGGCGGGCACTGCAGGCACTCTACCAGTGGCAGATCGCTGGCCAGGATTTGGCCGACATCGAAGCGCAGTTCGAGCAGGAAATGGACATGAGCGCTGTGGATATGGAGCTGTTCCGCGAGCTGCTGCACGAGGTGCCGGCGCGGGTGGACGAGCTGGATGCCCGCTTCGGTCCGTTCCTGGATCGGCCGCAGGATCAGCTCGACCCGATCGAGAAGGCTATTCTGCGCATGGGGACCTACGAGCTACAGGAGCGGCTGGACGTTCCCTGCCGGGTGGTTATAAACGAGGCCGTCGAACTGGCCAAGCAGTTCGGCGCTGAGCAGAGCTACCGCTACATCAACGGGGTACTGGACAAGGTGGCCCGCGGCCTGCCGCTGCGGGCCGCGGAAATCGAGGCCAGCCGGACAACCGACAAGAAGTAAAGGCGAGGCTTGCATGCCGCTTCCCGAACCCAAACCACGCACCCTGCGGCACACGCGCCGCATCGAGTTGAACGGCTACGAGCGCGACGACGGCCTGTGGGACATCGAAGCCCACCTGGTCGACACCAAGAGCTACGAGTTCAGCAACCACTTTCGTGGCCAAATCCCGGTCGGCGAGCCCATCCACGACATGTGGATGCGGCTCACGGTCGACGATACGCTTACCATCCGCGAGGTCGCGGCCAGCACCCGGCTGTCGCCTTTTCCGTCCTGTCCGCAGGCGGCGCCCAACTACCAGCAGCTGGTAGGAATGCGCATCCGCTCGGGTTGGACCGAGGAGGTGCGGGAGAAGATGGGGCTGACCAATGGCTGCACCCATCTTTTCGAGCTGCTGCGCCCGCTGGCCACCGTCGCCATCCAGACCATCTTTCCGTTGCGCAACCGCCGCCGGCCGCCGAATCCGGACAAACGGCCGCCGCTGCTCAACACCTGCCATGGCTGGCGCGATGACGGTGAAGCCGTGCGCGAGCTTTATCCGGCCTGGTACCGGCCGCCGTCGGAGTAGGCGATGGCTCCCCTGTCGGAGTTCGAGCTGATCCGGCAGTTCTTCTCGACCCTGAGCGCGGGCCGCTCGGACGTGGTGGAAGGCGTTGGTGACGATGCCGCCCTGGTAGATGCCGGTAGCGGCGAGTTGCTGGCGGCCTGCGTGGACACCCTCACCGAAGACGTGCACTTCCCGGCTGATGCGCCGGCCGAGGCTGTCGGTCACAAGGCGCTGGCGGTGAATCTCAGCGATCTGGCGGCGATGGCGGCGCGCCCGACCTGGGCGCTGCTGGCATTGACGCTGCCGCAGCCCGATTCTGCCTGGCTGGCGGGATTCAGCGCTGGGTTTCGCGCCCTGGCCGAGAGCAGCGGTGTGGCGCTGATCGGCGGCGACACCACCCGGGGGCCGCGCCGCTCCGTCAGCGTCACCCTGCTGGGGCGGGTGGCGGCGGACAAGGTGCTGCGTCGCCGCGGAGCACGCCCGGGCGATCGCATTTTTGTCAGCGGCACCGTGGGAGACGCGGCGGCCGGGTTGCGGCTGTGGCAGGCCGGCGAGCGTCACCGTGCCGGCGCTGTCGGCGAGCTGCTGGCGCGGCTGCATTATCCGACGCCGCGACTTGCCCTGGGGGCTGCCCTGGGCGGCCTGGCCAGCGCCGCAATCGATGTCTCCGACGGCCTGGCGGCTGACCTGGGGCATATCCTGGCTGCCAGTGGCGTCGGCGCGCGCATCGAGATCGAGCGCTTGCCGCTATCGGCCGCGCTGCGGCAGCTGTTCCCCCTGGCGGAGGCGCGGCAGCTGGCGCTGACGGGTGGGGACGACTACGAGCTCTGCTTCACCGTGCCGCCGTCGCAAGAGGTCAGGCTGCGCCAGGCGGCAGCCCGTTGCGGGACCGCCGTGACCGCCATCGGCGTCGTCGAGGAAGCCGCCGGCTTGCGTCTGGTTGACGGGGCGGGGCAGGCGCTGGTCTTGCCGCAGGGTGGCTATCAGCACTTCCCGGCGGGGCCGCAGCCATGAAAAATGCAGGGCAGAAGCGCTTTCGCTTGCGCGATCCGGTGCAGTTCCTGGCCTTGGGCTGCGGTTCCGGCCTGATGCCGTGGATGCCTGGCACCTTCGGCACGCTGGCGGCAATTCCGGTTTACCTCCTCGCTGCCCGGCTGCCGTTGTCGCTTTATCTGCTGCTGCTTTTGCTGCTGTTCGGGCTGGGAATTTATCTGTGTGGGGCGGCAGCAAAGGCGGCCGGGGTGCACGATCATCCTTCTATCGTCTGGGACGAGATCGTTGGCTTTTTGATCACCATGACAGCCATCCCGCCCAGCTGGCATGCCGTGCTGGCCGGTTTTCTGCTGTTTCGGCTGTTCGACATACTCAAGCCCTGGCCAATCAGGCTGCTGGATCGCTATATCGAGGGCGGATTTGGCATCATGGTCGACGATGCCGTGGCCGGGCTATTCGCTTTGGCCGGTCTGCATTTTTTGTATTGGACTATCGGATAGAACAAGTGGTTATGACCTAATGCGAAATTTTCCTTATAATGCATTGACGTCGATCAAGATGGAGGTTCAAGAGTGGCTGCAAAGCAGAGGGTGGTTAACCTGTCCACCATCCGGCAAGCATGCAGCGAATGCAGCCTGTTCCAGCTGTGCCTGCCAGTCACTCTGGATGCCGAGGACGTCGAACAGCTGGAAGACATCGTCCAGCGTCGCCGCCCGCTGCGTCGCGGCGAATACCTTTACCGCGCCGAGGATCCGTTCCGCGCCATTTACGCCGTCCGCGCCGGAGCCATAAAGACCACCGTTCTATCCATCAACGGTGAAGAGCAGATCACCGGCTTTCACCTGCCGGGAGAAATCCTCGGGTTGGACGCCATCAACAGCGGCCGCCATCCCTGCAGTGCCCAGGCACTGGAAACCACCAGCGTTTGCGAGATTCCCTTCGATAATCTCGAATATCTGGCGACCAAGATCCCCGGCCTGCAGCAGTCCCTGCTGCGCATCATGAGCAAGGAGATCTTCAAGGATCACGAGCTTCTGTATGCGGTGGCCAAGCGCAGCGCGGACGAGCGCTTGGCCATCGTGCTGCTGAGCTTCTCCAACCGTTTCGGCCGTCGGGGGCTCTCCCGCACCCGTTTCCGCCTGCCGATGTCTCGCGCCGAGCTGAGCAACTACCTGGGGCTGGCGCCGGAGACCATGAGCCGGCTGTTCCGTCGCTTCCAGGAGCAGGGACTGATCACCGCATCGGGCAAGGAGATCGCGCTGCAGGATATCGGCGCGCTGCGTGATCTCGCCTATGGCTACGGCTGCGAGGCCAATCAGCGTCACCTGCGCAGCTGAGCCGCGCTCGAGCGCCGTCCGATCGGCGCCCCTCCACGCTTCTGCCGGCCGCAGCGCGCCGGCCCCGCGCGAACCATCGCCGTTTCACGACCATGGCCGATTTCGGTGCCGGCGGCCGTTGCCGACCCGCTTTAGCGGCGGGAGAACTTGGCTGCCAGCTGCTCCAGCTTGCGCTGGCTAGGCTCTTTGCGGGCAGGCCGCTTGGCGGCCGGCTTGCGGCGCGCGGCGGGGCGCTTGGGCTGCTGGACCCGGCGGGCGGCCCGAATGGCGTTGATCTCGTCGAAGCGCGCCTGGGCATGGGCCTGTTCCTGAGCGGTCACCTCGCCAGCGGTGCTGCCGTCCAGATTGACGCGCGGGCGCCCTTCGATGAGCGCCTTGAGGTAAGACAGCGAGCGGGTGTAAATGGCCAGCGCCTGACGGATTTGCCAGCCCGGCACGTCCTGGAATTCAGGATCTTCCGCCAGCTCTGCCCGCAGCTTCTGTTGGATGCCGATCGCCAGAGGGCGTATCTTTTCGGCGTTACGTGTGAAGCAGTCGGGGTAACGCGCGGCGAGGCGCTCCAGGAGCGCGCGGGCCTGAGCAGCGCGGGCGCGCTTTTTGTCGACTGCGGAAGGGGTGGCGGAGGTTTCGGTCATTTTCGGCTCTCGTCACAACGGGACCGCTGGCCCGGGCAAATGTTGGCAGGGGCCAATAATAGCAGGGCCGATTCGCCAGGTCTGCCTGCAAGAGCGTGGCATTTTGCGGTTTGCACAGCCGTGTTGCTTTAGCCGCTTTGGAATCGGCCGCATATCGCTAGATTGGCGCCAGGGTCGGGATTTTTGCCGCGATCGGGATTGGGCAGCCAACCGATTGGTCAAATGCGCGAAATTCGATTTTCGAGGTGAATGCAGCATGGGCGAGGTGATTCCGTTTCGCCGGCGGCAGCGCCGGGCGGCCGAGTAGGAGGGAAAAGCGCTGTGCCGCAGCGGCCATCACAAGTGGGAGATCGTGCATACCCAGCGCTTCGACGTAAAGCAGGGGCGGTTGGTGACGGTGTTCCGCTGCAAGCGCTGCCACGCCAGCAAGACCAAGGCGATTTGAGCGCCAGATCGGCGGGACGCCCTGCCGCCGCGGCAGGGCCCGGGCACCGCAAGCCCGCTACGCCTGCGCGAAGTACTGCTCCAGATACTCTTCAAACGACAGCGTGTCGGCTTGTTCCAGCCGCTCTTGCTCGGCCAGCGACTCGCTGGCCAAGCGCCGCAGCTCGGCAACGGTCTCGTCGGCGAGCGGCATGGCGCGAAACTCCTCCGCGTATTGGCGCGACAGCCGCAGGGCAAAGGCGGTGAACGCCTCGCCCCGCTCGCGCATTTCTGCCAGCATCCGTGCTGACGGCGTGCGGTCCGGATCGAGCAAGGCCTCGCGCTGCTCGGCGACGGCGGCGCGGTAGGCCTGCTCGCCGCTGGCGGCATCCAGCTGCTCGGCGATGGCTTCGATGGGCTCCAGCAATGCCAGCCCCCAGTTCCGCAGCGACAGCTCGCGCCCGCGGTGGCGCAGGCGTAGTCCTGGCTCACGGCCGCGGCGGGTCACCAGGGCCATGTTGTGCTCGAGCTCCTGCCGCTCGGCGGCATCGACCCGCGGGCTGTCCTCCAGCAGGCAGAACAGCAGCAGGGCCTCCATGAAGCGCAGCTGGCTCTCGTCGACGCCGACCGGGTTGTAGGCATTGACGTCGGGCGCCCGGATCTCGACGTACTCCACGCCGCGCTGGCGCAGCGCCAGGGTGGGCCGCTCGCCGCTGCGGGCGATGCACTTTGGCCGCACGGTGCTGTAGTACTCGTTCTCGATCTGCAGGACGTTGCCGTTAAGCTGGCGCCATTGGCCGTCGACCTTGACGCCGATGGCGAGGTAGTCCGGGTCCGGCGTGGTGATGGCCCGAGTCAGGTCGGCGACGTAGCTCTCCAGATTGTCGTAGGAAATGTTGAGCGTCGCCTGCGCCTTATTCTTGTAGCCGATGTCGCTCATCCGCAGCGAGGTGGCGTAAGGCAGGTAGAGCGTGCAGTCGTCGAAATCCTCGAAGCTGTGTGGCCGGCCCGCCATGAAGGAGCGGCAGACGGCCGGCGAGGCCCCGAACAGGTACGGGATCAGCCAGCCGTAGCGCTGAAAGTTGCGGATCAGGCGGAAGTAACCGTCCGATTGATAATCGTTGAGCGGGCGGCGGTCCTGCTCGATCTCCCGCAGCAGCGGCCAGAGGTCGGCCGGCAGGGAGTAGTTGAAGTGCACGCCGGCGATGGCCTGCATCAGGCGGCCATAGCGGTAGTCCAGCCCGACCCGGTAGATGTAGCGCATACGGCCGAGATTGGAGCTGCCATAGGTGGCGATGGGAATGCTGGCATCGCCGTCGACCACGCAGGGCATGCTGGTGGCCCAGAGGATCTCGTCGCCAATGTTGCGGTAGACAAAGGCGTGCAGCTCGTACAGCGTGGCCAGGGTCTGGCGGACGTCGGCGCTGGGCGGAGTGATGAACTCCAGCAGGGCTTCGGAGTAGTCGGTGGTGATGCTGGGGTGGGTCAGCGCCGAGCCCAGGGCGCGCGGATGCGGGGTCTGCGCCAGGTCGCCGTTGAGAGTGATGCGCAGGCTCTCTTTTTCCAGACCCTTAAGGCCGCCGGCGAGGGCGGCGCTGCCAGCCTGAGCGAGCAGGCGGTTCAAACGGTGCTGCCAGCTTGTATACAACCTTGCCTCGTCCTTCTACGGTCGGTGCACCAGGCGCCATCGCCAACTTGCCGCTTTGCCGCGGCGCGGCCAAGCATGCCCGATTATCGCCAAAAGGACCACTGGGGATTGCTGCCATGCCGTGATAAGGCAGCCACGGGACTCTGCTGCGGCGGTGCGTGACGACCTCGCGTGCAGGGTAGAATGAAGCAGGACGGCGTGCCGCTCACATCAGGCCAGCGGCCAGCCGGGCGGCTTCCGACATTCTGTCCATGGTCCAGGGCGGATCGAACACCAGCTCGACATTGGTCTCGACCACCGTGGGGATGAGCTCGATCTTGCTGCGGACGTCGTCGACGATGATGTCGGCCATGCCGCAGCCGGGAGCGGTCAGGGTCATCTGGATGTCAACCCGGCGCTTGTCGTCGCCGAGATTGGTGACGCGGCAGTCGTAGATCAAGCCCAGCTCGACCAGGTTGATGGGGATCTCGGGATCGTAGCAGGTCTCGAGCTGAGACCAGACCAGCGCCTCGACATCGGCGTCGGTAGCGCTTGCGGGCAGCTCCGGCTGGGGCAGGGGCTCGCGGCCGAGTGCATCGGCGTCGGTGCCGGCGATGCGGTACAGGTTGCCGCCGGCGTGGACGGTGAAGCTACCGCCGAGATCCTGGGTGATGGCGACTTCGAGGCCCGCCGGCAGCGTTCCGGTCTCGCCGGACGGCACGTGCACGGCCGGACAGTCGCGGCTCAGGGTGACGGTTTCATACCTGCGTGTGTACATCTCTCCCTCCCGCACCAGCGTAAGAGGTATAAGTTTAACATCTTTACCACGCGCTCGTCAGGCCGAAGCCGACGCGACGCGGCTTGTAGTGCCGCAACAGGGACAGGCCGGATCGGGCGGGATGCGCAGGCGCCGCCAATCGCTGCGCTGGGCGTCGAACAGCAGCAGCTGGTCATCCAGGCCGCTGGCGCCGGTCGCCAGCAGCTTGATCGCCTCCAGCGCCTGCAGGCTGCCGATGACGCCGGTCAGGGGGGCGATGATGCCGGTCTCGCTGCAGGTCTCGGCGGTCTCCGGTCCCTGGGGGAACAGGCAGTTGTAGCAGGGCCCGCCGGGCCGGTCTAGCCGGTAGACCGCCAGCTGTCCTTCGAACCGAATTGCCGCGCCGCTGACCAGCGGCGTGCGGGTTTTGACGCAGGCGGCGTTGACCGCATGCCGGGTGGTGAAGTTGTCGCAGCCGTCCAGCACCACGTCCACGGCGGCGGTCAGCTCTGGCAGATTGTCGTCGTCGAGGCGTATGGCCAGCGGCCTGATGCGGACGTCGGGGTTGATGGCGCGCAGCCGCTGCGCAGCCGATTCCACCTTGAGCTGACCGATGCTGGCCGTGTCGTGGACGATTTGGCGCTGCAGGTTGGACAGCTCGACGGTGTCGAAATCGGCCAGCACCAGCTCGCCGACACCGGCGGCCGCTAGGTACAGCGCCGCCGGCGAGCCCAGCCCGCCCATGCCCACGATGAGAGCGCTGGAGCGCAGTAGGCGCTCCTGGCCTTCGATGTCGATCGCCGGCAGCATGATCTGGCGGCTGTAGCGCAGCAGTTGTTCGTCGTTCATGGCTGATATCGTCCCAGCGTCAAACGGTCGTGGCCCTGCAGGTCCGGCAGTGTCTCGACCGCGGTCAGGCCGGCGGCGGCGAACAGTGCGCGGCAGGCCGGCCCCTGCCTGTAACCGTGTTCGACCAGCAGCCAGCCGCCGGGTTCAAGATGCGCGGGGGCGTGCTGGGCGATATGCCGCAGCGCCGCCAGCCCGGCGTCCGCGGCGACCAGCGCCGAGCGGGGCTCGAAGCGGCAGCCGCCCTGGGAGGCCTCCGGCTCTTCGGGGCCAATGTAGGGGGGATTGGCGACGATGAGGTCAAAGCGGCGGCCGGCCAGGGCGGCGTACCAGTCGCTCTCCAGCAGCTCGATGGCAAGCCCCAGGCGCTTGCTGTTACGGGCGGCGACCTGCAGTGCCTCCGGGCTGATGTCGACCGCGCAGACGCGCACCATGGGGCGCTCGCTGGCGATGGCTAGGGCGATGGCACCCGAGCCGGTGCCGAGGTCGAGCACGGTGCGCGACCCGCCGGCGGGCAGTCTGGCTAGGGCCTGCTCGACCAAAAGCTCGGTTTCCGGGCGCGGGATTAGCGTTGCCGGCGTAACTTCCAGCGGTAGCGACCAGAACTCCTGGCGGCCGGTCAGATAGGCGACCGGCACCCCGGTCGCCCGCCGTTCGATCAGCCCGCGGAAGCGCTGCGCGGCGGCCGCCGGCAAGGGCCGTTCGGGCCAGGTATATAAATATGTGCGCTCGACTCCGAGCACGTGCGCCAGCAGGACTTCGGCATCGAGTCGGGGGCTGTCCGAGACGGCTTGCAGCCGGGCAGAGGCCTGCCGCAGGGACTCTTCGAGGGTCATGCGGCGTGGTTACCCCTTGCGCAGGAGTTGCCCGGGGATGGCCTTTTCTTCCAGCATGATGGGAATCCCGTCGTCGATCCGGTAAATGCGCTCACCATTCTCGGTGATCAGCGCTTCCTGCAGCAGGTCGGTGACGACGTTGTCGCCGTAGTCCCGCACCTCGCCGGCAGCGATGAGTTCGTTGAGGGCCGCCAGCTGGTCCTTGCGCAGCGGCTCCAGCGGCACGCCTGTCACCGGGCAGCAGAGTATGTCGAGCAGCTTGCGATCGATCGGCACGTTGATCCTCCTGACTGCGTTTTGCGAACTATATCACCTGCGCGCTCGGCTGGGCTTGCCATACTCGGACGTCTACGCTGCGGCGGCGTCTGTGCACCGCTTCTGGAGATTCGGATTCTCTAAAGTGGAAGAAGTCGCCTGCCGCTGTTATAGATACCGAAAGGAATTACGCACCCTTGATCAATCAGTCAAGCAGGCTCGCAGGGAGCGCGCATCCTGCTCAGTCCCTAGGCGTTCCGCACACGGCCGTGATGGACAGCAACGCCGTGGCGGCACCGGAGATGAGCGTATGAGCCGCAGAAAAGACCGCGACAGCCTGCACCCCAACGGCGGTTCCCTCTATTGCTCCTTTTGCGGCAAGCCGGAAGAAGACGTTGCCGCATTGATCGCTGGCCCCTCCGCCTACATCTGCGAAAACTGCGTCAACGATTGCACCGATCTGTTGGAGCGCGAGCTCGGCGACCCGGTCGCCGACGCCCTCCGCGATCTGCCCACGCCGCGCGAGATCCACGCCCAGCTGGACGAATACGTGATCGGCCAGGAGCACGCCAAGAAGGTGCTGTCCGTCGCGGTCTACAACCACTACAAGCGGTTGGCGCACAACAGCCGCCGCGGCGCCAAGGTCGAGATCGCCAAGAGCAACATCCTCCTGATCGGCCCCAGCGGCTCCGGCAAGACCCTGCTGGCGGAAACCCTGGCGCGCTTCCTGGAGGTGCCGTTTGTGGCGGTGGACGCCACCACGCTGACCGAGGCCGGCTACGTCGGCGAGGATGTCGAGAGCATCATTCAGAAGCTGCTGCAGAAGTGCGACTACGACGTCGAGAAGGCCGCCCGCGGCATCGTCTACATCGATGAGGTCGACAAGCTGGCCTCGCGCTCGCAAAACCCCATTCATGGCCGCGACGTTGGCGGCGAAGGCGTGCAGCAGGGACTGCTGAAGCTGATCGAAGGCACGGTGGTCACGGTGGCCCCGCGCGGCAGCCGGCGCGGCGCGCAGCAGGACCAGCTACAGGTCGACACCCGCGACATTTTGTTCATTTGCGGCGGTGCCTTCGCCGGCCTCGACAAGGTTGTGGCGCGGCGGCTGCTGCCGCGCGGCATCGGCTTCGCTGCCACGCCGGTGGCGCCGAGCACGGCCGGCGATTTGCAGCGGGAACTCGAGGCTTCTGATTTGGTCGAGTACGGAATGATCCCCGAGCTGATCGGCCGGCTGCCGGTGGCGGCGGTCCTGGAGCAGCTGACCGAGAACGCCCTGGTGCGCATCCTCACCGAGCCGAAGAACGCCCTGGTGCGCCAGTACCAGCATCTGTTCTCGCTGGACGGCTGCGAGCTGGAGATCCGCGATGATGCGCTGCGCGGCATCGCGGCGAGAGCGCTTCAGCGCGGCACCGGCGCCCGCGGTTTGCGCGCCCAGCTGGAAGAGCTGCTGCTGGAGCCGATGTTCACGGTGCCAGCCCGCGGCGACGTTCGCCGGGTGGTGATCGACGGCGCCTGCCTCGACGGCGCGCCGGCTACCTACGAATTTGGGTCGGAATCGCGGCAGCTGGCGCAGTAGGCTGGTCAGGGCGCCTTGGCCTCTTGGCCGGGGCGGGATAAGATGCTGCGAAGGTTTGGAAACCAGGACGGTGCCAAGGAGGCGCCGATAGTGAAGATGACGACCCAGAATAACGTCTACAACATCAATGTCGTGGCCGAGGAGCCACTGCCGACCCCGGCTGAGATTAAGGCCAAGCTGCCGTTGACCGAGACCGCGCGCCAGACGGTGCTGCGTGGCCGTCGCACCGTCGAGGCCATTCTCGACGGGCGCGATCCGCGGCTGCTGGTGGTGGTCGGTCCCTGCTCCATTCACGACCTGAAGGCGGCGCGCGAGTACGCGACGCGCCTCAAGCGCCTTCACGACGAGCTGGCCGACAGCCTGTTCATCGTCATGCGGGCCTATTTTGAGAAGCCGCGCACCACGGTCGGCTGGAAGGGCTTCATCAACGACCCTTATCTGGACGACTCCTTCAAGATCGACGAAGGCCTGTACCTGGCCCGCGAGCTGCTGCTGGACATCGCCGAGATGGGCCTGCCGGCCTCCACCGAGGCGCTGGACCCGATCACGCCCCAGTACATCGGCGACCTGATCACCTGGACCGCCATCGGCGCCCGCACGACCGAGTCGCAGACCCATCGCGAGATGGCCAGCGGGCTGTCGACGCCGGTCGGCTTCAAGAACGGCACCGACGGCAGCCTGCAGGTGGCGATCAACGCGCTGCAGTCGGCCGCCAGCCCGCACAGCTTCCTGGGCATCGACCAGGAAGGCCGTTCGGCCATCATCCGCACCCGAGGCAACCGTTACGGTCATGTCGTGCTGCGGGGTGGTGCTCGACCGAACTATGACTCCGTCAGCATCTCTTTGGCGGAGCAGGAGCTCATCGCCGCCGGCATGAAGCCCAAGATCATGGTTGATTGCAGCCACGCCAACTCCAACAAGGAGCCGGCGCTGCAGCCGCTGGTGCTGGAGGACATCGTCAACCAGATCCTGAGCGGCAATCAGTCCATCATCGGCGTCATGCTGGAGAGCAATCTCAAGGCCGGCAACCAGAAGCTGTGCAGCGATCCGTCCAAGCTGGAGTATGGTGTCTCCATTACCGATGCCTGCATCGACTGGGAGACCACCGAAGCCTGCTTGCGCGACTCGGCCATCAAGTTGCGCAGCGTACTCAAGACCAGGCTTGCTTCCTGAGGGAAAAAAGACTATAAGAGCGCGCCCTGCGCAGATGCGCGGGGCGGTCAGGATGGAACTTTACCGCGAATTGCTGGTCTGCGTCGGTGCGGGTCGCTCGGGTTGGTCAGCCAAGCTCTTGATTGTGCTGCACCAACTCGGCCATGATGGCGTAGACCGTAGGTCACGCCGGCGGCATTCGCCGGTGTGGTAGCGACCCAGAGGGAAATCTCCCGTGTGGTCATGCAGCTGCCTCCCCTGGCGGGAGGCCGTTGACGGAGGAGACGGCAAATGTCCAACAGTCACGCTCTGCCGGTCAAGGGCTTCAAGCCCTACAAAGAGAAGAAGGGCGAAAAATACATGAACAAGGCCCAGCTGGAGCACTTTACCAAGCTGTTGCTGGCTTGGAAGCAGCAACTGCAGGAAGAGGTAGAGCGCACTGTGCACAACCTGCGGGACGAGGCCCATAATTACGCCGACCCTGCTGACCGTGCCAGCATGGAGGAAGAGTTCGCCCTTGAGCTGCGCACTCGCGACCGCGAGCGCAAGCTCATCCGCAAGATCGACCAGACGTTGGAGCTGATCCGTAGGGAAGACTACGGCTACTGCGAGCAGTGCGGCATCGAAATCGGGCTGCGGCGTCTGGAGGCCCGTCCGACCGCGACGCTCTGCATCGACTGCAAGACGCTGGAAGAGATCCGCGAGCGCCAGCGGGTCGCCTGACGTACAGGCGACCGCTCATCGAAAAGCCCGCCGAATGGCGGGCTTTCGCTTTTTTAGGCGCGGGGAATGTATTGCGGCATGGCGAGCGTGGACTGCGTCACCACGCCGATCGGACCGTACTGATCGTAGAGTCTGGTTTCCACCAGTCCGTTGCCGTGGGTTTCCATGCGGCTGCGGGCTTCCAGGCCGATCCATTCGCTGCGCGGCGGACGGTGCAGGTAGAGCGTGATGTCGGCGTTGATGGTGCCGGTGCGCTCGTCCAGGCGCAGCTGCCCGATGCCGTTGCCAAAGTCGCATAGCGTGGCGGCCTGGACGGTCAGCGACGCCGGCTCATCGGCTACCACCGGGACCGGCAGCCGCATCCAGGCCCGCCCCCAGCCCTGGCCGCGCATGCCGTCGATGCGGCAGGCCTCGGCTGTGGTGTGGAGGCCGATGAGGCCGTGCTTCTTGCCTGGAAAGCCGGACAGCTCCGCGATGGTGCTGATCGCCAGGCCGTCGCGCGGCGGCAATTGCTGCGGCTCGAAGCGGCCGAACTCGGGAACCGTGCACTCTTCCTGCGCCAGGAACAGCGCGCTGGCCCGGCAGACTTCCTTGTCCTGCGCCACGATCGAGGCCGCTAGCAGCTGCAGACGGCGGCCGCGGCGGATGGTCTCGGTGACGACGCGCAAGGGCGCGCGCGGAACAGGGCGTAGCAGATCGACGGTCAGCCGGGTCAGCCGCATGGCGGGATCGCCGGTCGCGACCTCCAGCACGTGCGCCAGCAAGCCCGTGGGCGGGCCGCCGTGCAGATGCTGCGGATTCCAGGGACCGCCGGCCAGCTCGGTCGGCATGAAAAACTCCCCCTCGCGCAAGAACAGCGCCTCGGCCATGTTTTGCTCTCCTTGTTTTTGTACAGCGAACGGAAAGCGCCCTCGTGCGGCGCATGGGCCCGATGATAGCGCAGGCTGACACTTGTCAGTTGCGCCGATTTGTCGCTAGTGTTGGGTTTATGCAAGATGTTGCAAGGCAACGCCGGCCGTCGGTGGCCGTCGCGATCGCGCGGCAGCCGCCGTGACGGACAGCGGGGGATCGCTTAGGCGTGGCGGTCGTGCGGCTCGGCGCCTTCGGGCGGCTTGAGGTGGGTGTGCTCCTTGCGGTCCTTCCCCGGAGTCACTGTCCATGCCGGCGCGTCGCTGGCCGGGAAGCTTTCCCAGGACGCCTGATCGACCTCGTCCCAGTCGTCTTCGGCAATGGGGTGGTGCTCTGGCGCCGTGGTCGGCGGTTTGCGGTGTCGTCTTGCCATGATGGGAGTGCCTCCTTGTACCCTCAGCCCCGCGGGGCTGCCATTCCTCGGTGCGGGCAATCGCCTTTGCTCCCAATATTGGGAGGAATGGCGGGCGGGGCAAGGGGAAGGGCCTTGCCGTGGGAGGGGCGGCTCCTATCCCTCTCTGGTCAACGGAATGCCCGGGCCGCGTGCGCGAGCCGGGGCCAGAACGCTGCGGAGTGTTGGATGAAGGCTGAAATTCTGATCGCAGGCCGCATGCCGCCGAATGTCATCGAGCAGCTGGAGGAGGATTTCATCGTCCACGACTGGAACGGCGCGGCGGACCCGCAGGCGCTGCTGGCGGCAGTCGGGCCGCGCATACGCGGCGTGGCCACCAACGCCGTGCAGGGGGTCACGCCCGAGCTGCTCGACGCGCTGCCCAATCTGGAGATCATCGCTTCCTCCGGCATCGGCACCGATGCGCTGCAGCTGGAGCGGGTGCGGGCGGCCGGCATCAAGGTGGCGGTTACGCCGGACGTGCTGAACGACGACGTCGCCGACATGGCCATCGCGCGCATGCTGGCGGTCGCCCGCAAGATTTGCCAGGGCGACCGCAACGTGCGCGCTGGCCGCTGGCTGGAGGGCATGGGACTCGGCTACCGCGTCAGCGGCAAGCGCCTGGGCATCCTCGGGCTGGGGCGGATCGGCCGCGTCATCGCCAGGCGCGCCGAGGCTTTCGACATGGAAATCGGCTATCACCAGCGCCACCGCAACCTGGACGTACCGTACACCTATTTCGACAGCCTGGTGGAGCTGGCCAGGTTCAGCGATTTTCTGGTGGTGGTCGTGCCCGGCGGCCCGGCGACGGAGAAGATGGTCAACCGCGAGGTGCTGGAGGCGCTGGGACCAGAAGGGATTCTGATCAACGTTGGCCGTGGCTCCACGGTGGACGAGCAGGCGCTGGTGGCGGCGCTCCAGGAAGGGCGCATCCGTGGAGCCGGGCTGGATGTGTTCGCCAACGAGCCGCACGTGCCGCCTGAGCTGCTCGCCATGGACCAGGTGGTGCTGGCGCCGCATTACGCCAGCGCCACCATCGAGACTCGGCTCGCCATGGGACAGCTGGTGGTCGACAATCTGCGCGCCCATTTCAGCGGCAAACCCCTGCTGACGCCGGTCGAGTGACTGCGGCTGGCTATCCGATTCGTTGACATGACGCCGCGTCGGCGACGCGGCGGCGGCATTGTGCTTTTCAGGACCGACGATGCAAGCTCCCGATCGCAACCTGACCGATCCCGACATTCCCGCCGGCTTTCGCCACTTCGAGGGTGATCCGGCCGAAGACCACATAGGTCCTTTTTATTGCCGGCTGACCGAGAACGGGGTGGAGACTCTGTTCCGGGTTCAGCCCCACAACTGCAACTCGCACGGTATCGCCCATGGCGGCGTGCTGATGACTTTCATGGATTACACCCTGTGCGTGGCGGCCGTAGGCGATACTGGCGACAAGGTGGTGACCGTGACCTGCAACAATGAGTTCGTCGCAGGCGCTCCCGCCGGCACGCTGCTCTATGGCCGCGGCGAAGTGATCCGCCGTGGCGGTTCGCTGGTGTTCACCCGCGGTACCATCACCACCGCCGACGGCCGGGTGATTCTCAACGGCAGCGCAGTGGTCAAGCGGCTGCGGCGCCGGGACGATCAACAGCGATAGCAAGAGGAGAGCGAGATGATTTACAAGCTGGGCGAGCGTGAGGTCGAGCTCATCGGCGGGCCGCATTTCATCGCTGCCAATGCCACCGTGATCGGCTCGGTGGTGCTGCATCCGAATGCCAGTGTCTGGTTCAACGCCGTCATACGCGCCGACAACGAGCCCATCATCATCGGCGAGGGCAGCAACATCCAGGACGGGGCCGTGCTGCACAACGACATGGGCTATCCGCTGGAGATCGGCCGCTTCGTCACCGTCGGCCACAAGGCCATGCTGCATGGCTGCACGGTGGGCGACTACAGCCTGATCGGCATCAACGCCGTGGTGCTCAACGGCGCCAAGATCGGCCGCTACTGCCTGATCGGTGCCAACGCGCTGATCCCGGAAGGCATGGAAGTGCCGGACGGCTCGCTGGTGCTGGGCTCGCCGGGCCGGATTCGCCGTAGCTTGAGCGATGCCGACAAGGCCATGCTGGAGGCCAGCGCCAGGCACTATGTCGAGAACGCGCAGCGCTATCTGCAGCAGCTGCAGCCGCAGCGCTGAGGGCAGGTCATGCAGAACGTGCATGTCATCCTGCGCAAGGAGGATCTGGAGCCGGCGCGGCTGCAGGGGCGGGTGGTGGTGGTCTTCGACGTGATGTTCGCCACCACCACCATTGCCACGGTGCTGGCCCATGGGGCCGCGGCTGTGATCCCGGCCCGCGACGCCGACGAGGCGCGCCGGGCAGCGGCCGGCCTGGCCGAAGGCGAGTACCTGCTGGCTGGCGAGTCCCGGCTGCACGCCATCCCCGGCTTTCTGCCGGCGGTGCCGTTGCGGCTGCTGCGGGAGCCGCTGGCCGGCCGGCAGCTGGTGTATTCCACCACCAATGGCACGGTAGCGCTGCTGGAGTCCGAGCCGGCGGCCGCGGTTTACGCTGGGGCGCTGGTCAACGGTCGCGCGGTGGCCGAGCGGCTCGCCAGCCGGCACGGCGAGGAAACCGTGCTGCTGGTCTGCGCCGGCAGCGGGGGCGGCTTCAATGTGGAGGATTTCGTCGGCGCTGGCCACGTGATCCATCACCTGACCTCCAGCGAGCCGGATCGCTGGGCGCTCACCGACGCAGCGCTGGCGGCGCGGGAGTTGTACCGGGCGCACGCGGGCCAGCTGGCGCGACTGTTGCTGCAATGCCGGCTCGGCCGCCTCATGCAGGCCGCGGGCCAGCTGGCAGAGCTGGAACATGCCGCGCGGCTCGATGTCTATGACTGCGTGCCTGCCTTGCAGGAGCGGCGGCTGGTTGCGGCTGTCGATTCTGAGGAGAGGCTATATACTGTCTGAATATCGGGCCGCACATTACATTTGCGAGGACAGAGGATTCATGGCGACCAATACCACCAACACGACGACGATCCGCGCGCAGGAGCGCGTGCTGGCGACCAACAAGGTCCTGCGCAACACGTATCTCTTGCTGGCGATGACGCTGCTGTTCAGCGCCGTCACCGCGGGCGTCTCGGCGGCGCTGAACCTGCCGCACCCGGGCGTGGTCCTGACCCTGGTCGGCTACTTCGGGCTGCTGTTCCTGACCACCAAATTCCGTAACAGCGCCGCCGGCCTGCTGTTCGTCTTTATGCTGACCGGGTTCATGGGCTACACCCTAGGGCCCATCATCAACGTCTATCTGGGCCTGCCCAACGGCACCGACATTGTGATGATGGCAATGGGCGGCACCGCGGCCATCTTCCTGGGGCTGTCCCTGTATGCGCTGACCAGCCGCAAGAATTTCAGCTACATGGGCAGCTTCCTGATGGTGGGTATCCTGGTCGCCTTCCTGGCCGGGGTGGCGGCGATCTTCTTCTCCATGCCGGCGCTGTCGCTAGCGGTCTCCGCCATGTTCGTGCTGCTGATGTCGGGCCTGATCCTGTATCAGACCAGCGAGATCATCCACGGCGGCGAGACCAACTACATCATGGCCACCGTCACGCTGTACGTGGCGCTGTTCAACCTGTTCACCAGCCTGCTGCATCTGCTCGGCTTCGCCAGCGACGACTGAGCGTATCGGCCAAGGCCCGTCGCGGCGGACGGGTTTCGCGGCGCGCCGGGAGCGGGCTCTCCCGGCGCGCTTTTTCATGGGCTCTGCCATGGCGCTCAAGTCCACCATCCATCGGGCCGAGCTTGAGATCGCCGACCTGGACCGGCCGTACTACGGTCGGCATGCGCTGGTGATCGCCCGCCATCCCTCCGAGAGCGCGGAGCGGATGATGGTGCGCCTGCTGGCCTTCGCCCTGCACGCGGGACCGACGCTGCGGTTCGGCAGGGGGCTTAGCACCGAAGGCGAGCCCGCCCTGTGGGACAGGGACGCCGACGGCCGCATCCTGCTCTGGATCGAGGTCGGTCAGCCGGACGCGCGCCTGGTCCGCCGCGCCTGCGGCCGGGCCGAGCGGGTCTGCGTCTACAATTACGGCGGCGCGGCGGCCGACGCCTGGTGGCGGCAAGCCGGGCCGCGGCTGCGTTCGCTCGCTAACCTCGCGGTGGTCAACCTGCCTGGTCCGGCGGTGCGGGCGCTGGGCCAGGTTGCGCGCCGGAGCATGCGGCTGCAGGTTACCGTCCAGGACGATCAGGTGTGGCTGGGGGCCGGGGAGGCGGCCCTCCAGTTCGCGCTGGAGCGCCGTAAGGCGCTCGGCTCAGTGAGGACTGCCTAATGCCGCCGCAGGCCAAGCGGAGGATGCTGCGATGAAGCCCTATTCGGAAGCTTGCGAGCGCAATCAGCAACCCATACTCGAGGTGCTGCTGAAGGAATTCGCCAGTGCTCGCACGGTGCTGGAGATCGGCAGCGGCACCGGACAGCATGCGGTATACTTCGGCCGCGCCATGCCCCAGCTGGTCTGGCAGCCGAGCGACCTGCCGGAGAACCTCGCCGGCATCGCGGCTTGGCTGCAAGAGGCGCGGCTTACTAACGTGCGCGCGCCCATCGTGCTGGACGTGCAGGGGGCGTGGCCGGACCTTGAGTTCGACCATGCCTTCAGCGCCAACACCGCGCACATCATGAGCTGGCCGGCGGTCTGCGCCATGTTCGAGCAGCTCGGCAGGCGGCTGCCGCCGGGCGGGCGCTTTGCGCTCTACGGACCCTTCAGCGAAGGCGGGCATCATGTCAGCGAGAGCAATGCCCGATTCGACCAGTGGCTGCGAGCGCGGGATCCGGCCAGCGGGGTGCGGGATCTGGAGGATCTTAAGGCGCTCGCCGCCCGCCACGGCCTGGCCTTGCTCGGGCTGTACCCGATGCCGGCCAACAACCGGATCCTGATCTGGGCCAAAGCCTCAAGTTAAACCCCTTTGGTTTCAATGGCTTGTATTAAGAAGGGCGGAGAGCGAAATTTTTGCATCGCAACATATTGCGCACTGCAACATAAGCTGGCATACTAAAGACTCTCCTCCTCCTTAGATATCTCAACGATATCTTTTGCCCGCCTCCCCGGCGGGCTTTTTTTGCCTTCATCCTTCCTCGCAACGTCCCCGTCCGAGCTTGCCAGACCATCCGCAGCGGCTAGGATGGTGCTGTTGGGTTCCCAGGCCACGACGGATCATGAGGATCGCCAGGACATGAGCATCGAACTCTATTGGGAGGACTTTACGGTTGGCCGGCGCTTCGAGCTGGGCAGCCATGAGGTGACACGGGAGGAGGTTATCGAATTCGCCCAGCGCTACGACCCGCAGCCTTTCCATATCGACGAGGAGGCGGCCGGGCGCTCGGTGTTCGGCGGGCTGATTGCCAGCGGCTGGCACACCGCATCCATGGTGATGCGGATGATGTGCGATGGCTACCTGCTGCGCTCGGCCAGCCTCGGCTCGCCGGGGGTCGACAATCTGCGCTGGGTCAAGCCGGTGCGGCCCGGCGACGTGTTGCGGGCGCACATGACGGTCTTGGAGTCGCGGCCTTCCATGAGCAAGCCCGACCGCGGCATCGTCAAGTCCAAGTGGGAAGTTTTCAACCAGAACGACGAGCTGGTCATGAGCATGGAAGGCTACGGCATGTTCCTGCGCCGGCCGGCCGAATGAACCGCGCCGGCGCGTTCGGCAAAGGCGTTGAGTCGCAGCGGAGCATTCCCCCGCGCTTCCGAGCGAACCCTGCCGGCCCGGCTCAGCCGGGCCGCCGTCATTGCGGTCGCTGCGCCCCAAACCACGTGGGCCAGCAGCATGAGCCGCCGGCGGCCGCGCTGCTGCCGGGTCGCCGGCGGCAGCAAGCCTAGGGCGGGAATCCAGCCCAGATAGCTGAGCGCCCAGATGGCGAGCCCATACAGGCTGCCGTGCAGCAGCCGCGGCGATGCTTGCCGCCAGGCGAGCGGATACAGGGCGCCGGTGAGGGCGCCGTAAGCGAAATGGGCTGCCAAGGTCGCCCGCACTCGGCTCTTTTCGTCGGGTAGGCGCTGCTGGAGGCGGGCCCGGCGCGCGATCGCCATGGTCAGCTTGCGCGGCGGCAGCGCATGGCGTTGCGCTGGCGGCAGCTTCCGGTACATGAGCTCCATAACTAGCGTCATGGGGAAGGTTGCCAGGGTGCTGGCAATGGCACTTGCCAGGACGGGATGCATGGGCTGGACTCCGTCGATGATCGGTCGTTCAAAGATTCGGGCCTTGTCGCCGCTGCCCAAGTGGCGTGACCGGCGGCGGCAAGCCAGAAAGTGACAGGCAAGAGGCAAGAAACATGGCGCTGCTGTATTTGATTCGGCACGGCCGCGCGGCTGCGGCCTGGGATCAGGATCCGGACCCTGGGCTGGCCCCGGAGGGGCGGCAACAGGCTCAGGCGGCGGTGGAAGCGATGAGGCCGCACGGCCCCCTGCCGCTGGTGGTCAGCCCCATGGCCCGCACCCGCGAGACCGCGCAGCCTTTCGCCGCAGCCTGGCAGGTCGAGCCGCGGATCGATACGCGCATCCGGGAAATCCCTTCGCCGGCCGGCCTGGAGCTGGGCCAGCGCGGTGCCTGGCTGCGCCAGGTCGCCGCCATGGAGTGGCCGGCGCTCGATCCCATGCTGCAGGAGTGGCGGCAAGCGCTGCTGGCCGCGCTGCTGGAAGCCAGGCAAGACACCGTCTTCATCACTCATTTCATGGTCATCAACGCGGCGGTGTCGGCGGCGACCGCCGATCCCAGGGTGGTGAGCTTCCGGCCGGATTACTGTTCGGTGACCGTGCTGCGAAACGAAGATGGCCGGCTGCGCCTGATCGAGCTGGGGACGGAGGCGAAGACCCGAGTGCTGTAAGGCGGGCGCGACGACTTTGCCGGTCGATGCTGGGTGAGGCTATTCTTGATTCGGTTTTAGCCTGGCATCGATGACGACGTGACTGCCTACCGTTCCAACGCCATGGTGAGCAGGGCGGTGCTTGCTCTGCTGAGCGGGCTGCTGCTCGGCCTCTCCACGCTGGATTCGCGCCTTTACCTGACCGGCTGGATCGGCTTCTTGCCGTTGCTGCTGGCCCTGGAAGGGCGCAGCCTGCGGCAGAGCTATCTGCTCGGCATGCTGACCGGCATCGTCTTCTGGGCCGCGGCAAGCTACTGGCTGGCGGATTTCATCGTCAACCTGAAAGGCTATCCGCGCCTGCCGAGCACGTTGCTGGCGGCGCTGTTCTGGGTCTACGCCGGGCAGGGCTTCGGCCTGGTGGCGCTGGCCTATCAGTGGCTGCGCCAGTGGCTTCGGACCGGTCAGGTCTTTATCCTGCCGCTGGCGTTTGTGGCGGGCTTCTCGCTCTATCCCGTCCTATTCCGCTTTCGCCTGGGCGAGGCGCAGACCGGCTTCCCGCTGGCGCTGCAGGGCGCCGATCTGGTCGGCGCCTACGGCATCGACTTCATGCTGGCGCTGGCCAGCGCCGTGCTGTTCTTCTGCTGGCGGCGGCGTGGCGTCGGGCCGTGGGAGCTGCTGGCGCTGGGCCTGCTCAGCGGCTGGTTCGGCTACGGCGCGCTCGCCCTACATCGCTGGGACGCGGCCATTGCCGAGTGGCCACACAAGCGCATCGGCATCGTCCAGCCCAATGATCCACCCAGCATCGACATCCCCCCGCCGGAGCCCGGCTACAGCCGGGCGTTGCCGCCGGAGCTGGAGATGACCGGACGGCTGGCGGCCGCCGGCGCCGAGCTGGTGGTCTGGCCGGAGGCGCGCTACAAGGGCTATTTCGACCAGCGTGCGGTGCGGGACGCCTACGAGTACAGCATCGGCAAGCACGGCGTGCCGCTGCTGTTCCACGACCTGGAGCGGCGCCAGGAGGCGGGGCGCTGGCGGCAGTACAATGCCGCCGCGCTGCTGGATGCGACCGGCCGCCTGCAGAGCACCTACCACAAGGTCAAGCTTTTCGCCTTCGGGGAGTACACGCCGCTGGTCGGCGAGCTGCCCCTGGTACGAAAGTGGGTGCGCGGCTATTTCGGCGATTTTCTCGCCGACATTACGCCGGGCGAGGGGCACGAGGTCTGGCCGACGGCCGGCATGCGCCTCGTGCCCAAGATCTGCTACGAGAGCGCTTTCCCCGAGTTCATGGCGGGTGCGATCGGCGCCGACGCGGCAGGCAAGGTGATCGTGATCCTGTCGCAGGACAGCTGGTTTGGCCGCTCGCGCCAGCCCTATCAGCACCTGTGGCAGTCGGCGCTGCGGGCAGTGGAGAACCGGGTGCCGGTGGTGCACGCCATCAACGGCGGCCCCTCCGGCGTGATCCTGCCCAGCGGCCGCATCGCCTTCCAGTCGCGGCCTTTCGTGCGCGGCGAGCACCTGGTCGCGGTGCCTTATGCCGAGAGCAGCGGCGGCAGCTTTTATGCCCGCCATCCCTATCTGTTCATCACCGTGATTTACGCGCTGTTCGGCGGGCTGCTGCTCTGGAGCTTGCTGGCCTGGCGGCGCGAGGCGCGGCTGGCGGCGCCGGCGCGCCCGTGAGCCGCGGGCTTTGGCAGCGCCTACTCAGGGCTGCAGGAACAGCTTCGGGTCCACCATGGTGCCGTTGAGCACCACGCTCCAGTGCAGGTGCGGGCCGGTGACGCGGCCGGTGGCGCCGACAGTGCCGAGCCGATCGCCGCGCTCGACCAGCTGGCCGGGCGTGACGTCGATACGGTCCAGGTGGCAGTACATGGTGACCAGACCGCCGCCATGGTCGAGGAAGACGGTGTTGCCGTTGAAGTAAAAGTCGCCGGCGTCGATGACGCGCCCGGGCGCTGGCGCCCGTACCGGCGTGCCGGTGGGGGCGGCGATGTCGAGGCCGCTGTGCGGCCGGCGCGGCTCGCCGTTGAAATAGCGGCGCAGGCCGAACGGGCTGCTCTCGCGGCCCTCCACCGGGCGGACGAAGCGCAGCAGTTGCGGCGTGCCGTCGCTGTAGGTGGCGAGCGCTGCCTGGATGCGCGGCTGCTCGGCGCGGATGCGGGCCAGCTGCTCCTCGTTGGGGGCGACGTATTGACGCTGCACCGTCAGCCGTTCCTCGGGATAGGCCTTGGCCTGGACCTCGAAGGCAATGCGGCGCGCACCGACGGCGAGCTGCTGTGGCCCAGGCTCGGTGTCCAGCGGGATGCCGACGATGGCTTTCCATTGTCACGCGTCTTTCACCACCAGCACGCGGCGGCCGTTGAAATGCGCCACCGGCGGCGGTGCACTGCCGTCGGCAAGGGGGATGACGGCAACGCCACCCGGCACCCGAGCATCCTCGGGCAGGGCCAGCGCGGCCAGTGGGCACAGCAGCAGGGCAAGGAGCAGGGCGGACAGCAGTCGCTTGTTCATTCGCTTTTACTCGTGGCTTCGACCAAACAGTGCAGCTCGCCCTGGGCCAGCTGGGCGGTGATGCGCTCGCCGGGCGACACCTCGCCGGCATCGCGCAGGATGCGGCCGCTCTCCCCGTGCCGGACCACGGCGTAGCCGCGCGCCAGCGTGGCCAGCGGGCTGACCGTATCCAGCCGGTGGGCGTTGAAGCTCAGCCGCTGCCGGCAGAGTTGGAAACGGTGCCGGGTGGCGAGCACCAGGCGCTGGCGCAGATCGGCGACGTGGTCCTGTCGGGTCTTGATTTGCCCCGCTGGGCTGCGCTGCAGCAGGCGCTGTGCGGCATGCTGCTGACGTACCGTCAGCTCGCGCAGGCGCTGCCGCATGCGCTGCTCCAGGCGCAGCTGCAGGCCGTCCAGCCGCTGGCTGGCATCCTGCAGCCGCCGCTGCGGGTGCTGCATTTGCACCCGCCGGTGCAGCCAGTCCAGCCGCTCGCGCAGCCGCTGCAGCAGCCGTTGCTGCTGTTGCTGCAGGCAGGCCTGGTGGCGCGACAGCTGCATGAGCCAGGCGCCGGCGTCGGGGCTGATCATCTCGGCGGCGGCGGAGGGCGTCGGCGCGCGCTGGTCGGCCACCAGGTCGGCGATGGTGACGTCGACCTCGTGGCCGACGGCGGAGACGACCGGGATCTCGCTGGCATAGATAGCGCGCGCCACCACTTCCTCGTTGAAGGCCCAAAGATCCTCCAGCGAGCCGCCGCCGCGCGTCACCAGCAGCAGGTCGACCTCTTTTCTCTCGTTGGCTAGCCGGATAGCGGCGGCGATTTGCTCGGCGGCGCCTTCGCCCTGCACCTGGACCGGGTAGATGAGCACGGGCAGCAGGGGGAAACGCCGCCTGAGCACCGTCAGCACGTCATGGATGGCAGCGCCCGTGGGCGAGGTGACAATCCCCAGCCGCCGCGGCGGCACGGGCAGAGGCCGTTTACGGGCGGCATCGAACAGCCCCTCGCGCTGCAGCTTGTGCTTCAGCTCTTCGAAGGCGCGCCGCAGCCGGCCGTCGCCGGCGTCCTCCATGTGCTCGATGATCAGCTGGAACTCGCCGCGCGCGGGATAGAGTCCGACCCGGGCGCGTACCAGCACCTGCATGCCGTCCTTGGGTTGAAAGCGCAGCCTGATGGCAGTGTTGCGGAACATGGCGCAACGGACCTGCGCTTCCTGGTCCTTGAGGGAGAAGTAGTAATGGCCCGAGCTGGGACGCGACAGGTTGGAAATCTCGCCTTCCACCCAGATGAGTGGATAGACGTTCTCCAACAGCAAGCGCACTTCCTGGTTGAGGCGCGAGACGGTGTAGACGGCGCGGCCGTCGCTCTGCTTGTCGTTGAAAAACAGATCCTGCATGGGAACCAATGATAGCAATCGCCGTGGTCAGGGGAGCGGTGGCGGATGCAACGACGCAAGTTTCAGGTTTACCGGAGGGGGGCAGCTTTATATAATGTCTGGCTATCTTGATTCTTTCCCGCCGGCCGATAGGTGCCTCATTTATGCTGCGAATCGTTCAGGACGCCCTGACTTTCGACGACGTATTGCTTCTTCCAGCTGCTTCTTCCGTTCTGCCCAAGGATGTCGACCTGCGCACGCAGCTGACCCGCGAGATCCAGCTTAGCATCCCGCTGGTGTCGGCGGCGATGGATACCGTGACCGAAGCCCGGCTTGCCATCGCGCTGGCCGAGCAGGGCGGGTTCGGCATCATCCACAAGAACATGACGGTGGAGCAGCAGGCCACCGAGGTGCGCCGAGTCAAGAAGTTCGAGAGCGGCATCATCAAGGAGCCCATCACCGTCTCGCCCGATACGCCGATCGCCGAGGTGATCGAGCTCACCCGCACGCACGGCATCTCCGGCGTGCCGGTGGTCGACGGCGAACTACTGGTGGGTCTCGTCACCAGCCGTGACCTGCGCTTCGAGACCCGCCTGAGCGAGCCGGTGTCGGTGGTGATGACGCCGAAGGAGCGCCTGATCACGGTGCCAGAAGGCACCGGCCGGGAAGAGGTCCAGCGGCTGCTGCACCAGCACCGCATCGAGCGGGTGCTGATCGTCGATGACAAGTTCCAGCTGCGCGGCATGATCACCGTCAAGGACATGCTAAAGGCGAAGGACTACCCGTTCGCCTGCAAGGACGAGCACGGTCAGCTGCGCGTCGGTGCGGCGGTCGGGGCCGGCGTCGGCACGGAAGAGCGCGTCGCGGCGCTGGTCGAGGCCGGGGTGGACGTGATCACCGTGGATACGGCCCACGGCCACCACATCGGCGTCATCGAACGCGTGCGGTGGATCAAGAAGCACTATCCGGACGTGCAGGTCATCGCCGGCAACATTGCCACCGCCGAGGCCGCGCTGGCGCTGAAGGAAGCGGGCGTGGACGCCGTCAAGGTCGGCATCGGCCCCGGCTCGATCTGCACCACCCGCATCGTCGCCGGCGTTGGCGTGCCGCAGATCAGCGCCATCGCCAACGTCGCCCATGCCCTGCAGGGCAGCGGGCTTCCCATCATCGCCGACGGCGGCATCCGCTACTCCGGCGACATGGCCAAGGCCATCGCGGCCGGCGCCTACTCGGTGATGGTCGGCAGTATGTTCGCTGGTACCGACGAAGCCCCGGGCGAAGTCGAGCTGTTCCAGGGCCGCTCCTACAAGGCCTACCGCGGCATGGGCTCGCTGGGCGCCATGGCCCAGGCGCACGGCTCCAGCGACCGCTACTTCCAGGAAGGCAGCGGCCATGAGCCTGACAAGCTGGTGCCGGAAGGCATCGAGGGCCGGGTGCCCTACAAGGGGCCGGTGATCAACATCATCCATCAGATGATCGGCGGCCTGCGGGCGGCCATGGGCTACGTGGGCTGCCGCGACATCGAGGAAATGCGGACCAAGCCCCAGTTCGTGCGCATCACCAGCGCCGGCATGCAGGAAAGCCACGTCCACAACGTCGCCATCACCAAGGAAGCGCCCAACTACCGGATCGGCTAAGGCGCCGGCGGCGGCCGCCCGCCACGGCCCGAAGCCGAGGCGCTCGGCGCGGCGGTGCCGCCGGAACGCGCGTTCCCTTCGGCCGCCCCACCGCGGAAACTGACAGCTATGGCCCGAGACATACACGCCCAGCGGATTCTCGTTCTCGATTTCGGTTCCCAATACACCCAGCTGATCGCGCGGCGGGTCCGGGAGGCGGGCGTCTACTGCGAGATCTACGCCTACGATGCCGACGAAGCGGCGATTCGCCAATTTGCCCCGGCCGGCATCATCCTCTCCGGCGGGCCGGAATCGGTCACGCTGGAGCAGGGGCCGCGCGCGCCGCAAGTGGTGTTCGAGCTGGGCGTGCCGCTGCTGGGCATTTGCTACGGCATGCAGGTCATGGCGGTGCAGCTGGGCGGCGCGGTGGAGACCAGCGAGCGCAAGGAGTTCGGCTACGCCCAGGTGCGGGCCCGCGGTCACTCCCGCCTGCTGCGCGACATCGAGGACCACACTACGCCGGAAGGCTACGGCATGCTGGACGTGTGGATGAGCCACGGCGACAAGGTCACCCAGCTGCCGCCCGGCTTCAAGCTGATCGCCAGCACCGAAAGCTGCGAGATCGCCGGCATGGGCGACGACGCGCGCGGCTACTACGGCATCCAGTTCCATCCCGAGGTGACCCACACCCGGCAGGGGCAGCGGATTCTCGCCCGCTTCGTCCACGAGATCTGCGGCTGCCGCGCCGATTGGACGCCGGACAACATCATCGAGGACAGCATCCGCCGCATCCGCGAGCAGGTGGGCGACGACCAGGTCCTGCTGGGCCTGTCGGGCGGGGTGGACTCCTCGGTGGTGGCGGCGCTGCTGCACAAGGCCATCGGCGACCAGCTCACCTGCGTGTTCGTCGACCACGGCCTGCTGCGCCTGGGCGAGGCAGACCAGGTCATGGACACCTTCGCCCGCCACATGGGCGTGAAGGTGATCCGGGTGGACGCCGAGTCGCTGTTCCTCGAGCGCCTGGCCGGCGTCACCGACCCCGAGGAGAAGCGCAAGATCATCGGCCGCACCTTCATCGAGGTGTTCGACGCCGAGGCCGCCAAGCTCACCAACGTCAAGTGGCTGGCACAGGGGACGATCTATCCGGACGTCATCGAGTCCGCCGGCGCCAAGACCGGCAAGGCGCACGTCATCAAGTCGCACCACAACGTCGGCGGGCTGCCGGAGCGGATGCGGCTCAAGCTGCTCGAGCCGCTGCGCGAGCTGTTCAAGGACGAGGTGCGCAGGATCGGCGTGGAACTTGGGCTGCCGCACGAGATGGTCTACCGCCACCCCTTCCCCGGGCCGGGCCTCGGCGTGCGCATCCTGGGCGAGGTGAGGAAGGAGCATGCCGACCTGCTGCGCCGCGCCGATCACATCTTCATTGAGGAGCTGCGCCGGCACGGCCTCTACGACAAGGTGTCGCAGGCCTTCGCCGTGTTCCTGCCGGTCAAGAGCGTCGGCGTCACCGGCGACGGCCGCCGCTATGAGTACGTGGTGGCGCTGCGCGCGGTGGAGACGGTGGACTTCATGACCGCGCGCTGGGCGCAGCTGCCGTATGACTTCCTGGACCTGGTGTCCCGCCGCATCATTAACGAGATCGACGGCATCTCCCGCGTGGTCTACGACATCTCCGGTAAGCCGCCGGCGACGATCGAGTGGGAATGATTCCACGTCCGGCAGCTGCCGGCAGGATCAGGCACCAGACACACCTAAGCCCGCGTCACTGCGGGCTTTTTTGTGTTTTCAACCTGGCACGGACTGGCAGCTTGGGGTGTGGCCCAACACGAATTTTTCATGGCATAGTCGATGGCACGAAACCGGCCCTGTGCCATGCCTCGCCGCCGATGCCATGCACCTCGTTCCCAGGTGGTCATGGTATCGGAATCATGTAAGTGATTGGTGTAAAACGAATTTTTGTAGTTCCGAGCGGGGTCTTTCGGGCATCGCTCCGCTACAACTACGCCCTCAACGGGCGCCAGGAGACCATCACCTTCGGCCGGTACGGGCCGGGCGGGATCACGCTGGCCGAGGCCCGGGAACGCCTGGCCGAAGCCAAGAAGATGATCGCGGCGGGGAAGTCTCCGGCCCGGGAGAAAGCCAGGGAGAAGGCCCGTGTGCGCGACGCCGAGACGTTTGGTGCCTGGGCGGAAAAGTGGCTTCGCAGCTACCCGATGGCCGACTCCACCCGCGACATGCGGCGCTCGGTCTATGAGCGTGACCTGAAGGCCAAGTTCGGCAACCTCAAGCTGACCGAGATCACCCACGAAGACCTGCGGGCCCTGACCGACGCCATCGTCGAGCGGGGCGCGCCGGCCACCGCCGTCCATGCGCGCGAGATCGTGTACCAGGTCTACCGGTGGGCCATCGAGCGGGGCCAGAAGGTGGAGAATCCCGCCGAGCTGGTCCGCCCGGCCAGCATCGCGAAGTTCGCGCCGCGCGACCGCGCCCTGACGCCGGAAGAGATCGGCCTCATGTACCAGTACCTGGAGCGCGTCGGCACGTCGCCGTCGATCCGCGCCGCCGTGAAGCTGCTCCTGCTGACGATGGTGCGCAAGAGCGAGCTGACCAACGCCAGGTGGAGCGAGATCAACTTCAGCGAAGCCCTGTGGACCATCCCGAAGGAACGGATGAAGCGGCGCAACCCGCACCTGGTGTTCCTGTCGCGGCAGGCGATGGACCTGCTGGTCGCGCTGAAAACCTTTGCCGGTGGTTCGGAATACGTCCTGCCGTCGCGCTATGACCCCAGTGCGCCCATGAGCAGCGCCACGCTCAACCAGGTGATGAAGCTGACCTATCAGTTGGCCCGGTTGGGCGCAATCAGTTCGATGCCTCGCTCTTAGGCGAGTTGCTCGTCGAGAGCGTCGCTGTCGAAGCCCTTGTCGCCGATCAGGCGCTCTGGGAGTTCGAGGGTGAGGCAGGCGTCGAGAGTCTCGTCGACAAGCGTGACTTCATGAGGCGAAGCGCTTGCAACCCATACGGCGACAGGGAGGCCAGAGCGATCGGTGATGGCCATGATCCTGGAGCCTTGCCCCTCTTCGTCTTGCCGACGTGGTCCAGGCCGCTGGCTCCCATTGTGGGCTCACACCGTAAGGCCGCCCAGGCGCTTGGCCTGTGGGCCATCCATGAGACCACTTCCAGGCGCGGTACCGCTTGTCGCACCTTATCCCTGTCCCTGACAGCTGTTTCAGGCTGTTGCCTCGTGAGGCGACACCGACCACGCCGCCGACAAGGCCTCAGCCTGCCTCAGCACCGTCTGCACGGCCGCGTCCTGCAGATCGGGCGGGTAGCCGTACTTGCGCAGGATGCGCTTGACCAGCACCCGCATGCGGGCGCGGGCCGATTCCCGGTGCGCCCAGTCCACCGTCACGTTCTCGCGCAGGCTCATCAGCAGCTCATGAGCGATCACCTTGAGCTGGTCGTCGCCCATCACCTGCACCGCGCTTTCGTTCTCGGCCAGGGCGTCGTAGAAGGCGATTTCTTCGTCTGACAGACCGGACTCCTCGCCGCGCTGGCGGGCCGCGCGGATGTCCTTGGCCAGCTGGATGAGTTCCTGCAGCACCTCGGCGGTGGTGATGGCGTTGGCATGGTAGCGGGCGACGGCATCCTCCAGCCGCTCCGAGAACGCCCGGGTCTGCACCACGTTGGCCTTGCTGCGCGAGCGGATGCTGTCGTTGATGAGCTTGCGCAGGGCCTCCAGCGCCAGGTTCTTCTTCTCCATCTGCTGCACCTCGGCCAGGAACTCGTCCGAGAGGATGGAGATGTCCGGGCTCCTGAGCCCGGCGGCCTTCAGGATGTCCACGATCTCGGTCGAGACCACGGCACGGCTGACGATCTGCTGGATGGCCAGCTCGCGCTCCTGCCGGGTCGGGCCCGGTCCGGTGCCGCTCTTGACCAGCGCGGCACGGATGGCCTGGAAGAAGCCGACCTCTTCGCGGATTTCACGGGCCTCGTCGGAGGCGGAAGCCAGGGCGAAGGCCTTGGACAGCGCCAGCACCGCGTCCTGGTAGCGGCGGTGGGCCTTCTTCCTGCCCTCGGGGGTGGACTCCTGCGCCGCCAGCCGCTGCTGCATGTCCAGCACCCACTCGATGGCGCCGGCCATCGTCGCCAGGCGCTCCTGGGGCGAACCGTCCAGGCCGCTGCGGTAGTCGAAGCCGTGGAACATGCCGCGCACGACCTCGTACTTCTCCAGCATCACCGCGATGGCCTCGGCCTCGTCGATGCCGGTGTTCTCGCGGTCCTTGGGCGAGTACTGCGCCAGGGCCGATTTCAGGTTCTGCGCGATGCCGATGTAGTCCACCACCAGGCCGGCGGGCTTGTCGCGGAACACGCGGTTGACGCGCGCGATGGCCTGCATCAGGCCATGGCCGCGCATCGGCTTGTCCACGTACATGGTGTGCATGCAAGGCGCGTCGAAGCCGGTCAGCCACATGTCCCGGACGATGACGAGCTTGAGCGGATCGTTCGGGTCCCGCGCGCGCTTGGCCAGCAGGTCGCGCCGTGCCTTGTTGCCGATGTGTGGCTGCCATTCCTGCGGGTCGCTCGCAGAGCCTGTCATCACGATCTTGACCACCCCGGCGTTGTCGTCCGGGCTGTGCCAGTCCGGGCGCAGTTTGATGATCTCGTTGTAGAGGGCCACGCAGATGCGCCGGCTCATGCACACCACCATGGCCTTGCCGTCCAGTGCGGCCACGCGGCTTTCGAAGTGCTGCACGATGTCGGCGGCCACCTGCCGCAGGCGCTTTTCCGCGCCCACCAGCGCCTCGATGGTGGCCCACTTCTGCTTGGCACGTTCGCGGGCAGTCTCTTCCTCCCCCTCCAGGATCTCCTCCACCTCGGCGTCGATCCTGGGCTTCTCGTCCTCGTCCAGCTCGATGCGCGCCAGGCGGGACTCGTAGTAGATCGGCACCGTGGCGCCGTCTTCCACCGCCCGGCTGATGTCGTAGATGTCGATGTAGTTGCCGAACACCGCCGGGGTGTTGACGTCATCCGCCTCGATGGGCGTGCCGGTGAAGCCGATGAAGGAGGCGTTCGGCAGGGCGTCGCGCATGTACTTGGCGAAGCCGTAGGAGACTTCGCCGGTCTTCACGTCCACCCTGGCCCTGAAGCCGTACTGGCTGCGGTGCGCTTCGTCGGCGATGACCACCACATTGCGGCGTGTGGTCAGCGGTTCCGCGACTTCGCCGAACTTCTGCAGGGTGGTGAAGATCACGCCGCCCGACGCGCGGTTGAGCAGCGCTTGCAGGTGCTCGCGGCTTTCGGCCTGCACCGGGGTCTGCCGGATCAGGTCGCGGCACATGGAGAAGGTGGCAAACAGCTGGTCGTCCAAGTCGTTGCGGTCGGTCAGCACCACCAAGGTCGGGTTCTCCATCGCCGGGTGCCTGACCAGCTGCCCCGCGTAAAAGGCCATCAGCAGGCTCTTGCCGGAGCCCTGCGTGTGCCAGATCACCCCCGCACGCCGGTCGCCCGGGCGCTGGGACTTCACGCTGGGCAGACCGTATTCCGCGGGATCTTCGTCCACTCCCTGGACCTGCATGGCCGCGCGCACGGTGGAGTCCACGGCCTTCTTCACCGCGTGGAACTGGTGGTAGCCGGCAATGATCTTCACCAGCCCAGAGCCGGTTTCGCCAAAGACCGTGAAGTCACGCACCAGGTCCAGCAGCCGGCGATGCTCGAACACCCCTTCGATCAGCGTCGGCAGCTCCGGTGCCCCCTTGGGCGCGACCTCCCTGCCGTCCGTCGTGCGCCACGGCATGAAGCGCTCCAAGTCGGCCGACAGCGACCCCACCCGGGCAGAGATGCCATCCGAAGTGACCAGCAGCGCGTTGGTGTGGAACAGCTGGGGGATCTGCTGCTTGTACGTCTGCAGCTGATTGAAGGCACCGACCAGCGTGGCGTTCTCGCTGCCCGGCGCCTTGAGCTCGATCACCGCCAGCGGCAGGCCGTTGACGAATACCACCACGTCGGGCCGGCGGTTGTTCTGGCCGTTGATCACCACGAACTGGCGCACCGCCAGCCAGTCGTTGTTCTCCGGATGCTCGAAGTCGATCAGCCACACCTTGCCGGCGGTCAGCGTGCCGTCGTCGGCGTAGTACTCGACGTCCACGCCCTCCGTCATCAGCCTGTGGAGACGGCGGTTTTCTTCGAGCAAGGCGGGCAGTTCGGACTGCGTGACCTTGCGGATCGCGTCCTGCCGCGCCTCCGGCGGCACCGCGGGATTCCGGCGTTCGACTGCATGCTCGAACCGCCCGCGCAGCACCACCTCGTCGTGGCTCTCGCGCTCCGGCCGGTGGCCGTCGGGGCCGATGTCTTCCTCGCGTTCGATGCTGTAACCGAGCGCGCGCAGCTGGTCCAGCAACGCGCTCTCGATCTCCGCCTCAGACAGAAATGCCATGCGTCTATCCCTCTTCCCTGCCGCCCGGCAGGGCGAGCATGTTCTCGATCAGGCGGATCATCACGTCCTTGTTCTTGGCGTCGGACTCCGCCACCAGCAGCGCCAGCGCCGCCAGGCCCACGTCGTTGATCACCGGTTCGCCGTTGCGCAGCAGGCGCCCGTTGCGCGCCAGAAAGTCCACGAACAAAAAGGCCCCGGTGCGCTTGTTGCCGTCCGCGAACGGATGGTTCTTGATGACGAAGTACAGCAGATGCGCCGCCTTGGTTTCGATGCTGGGGTAGGCCGGCTCGCCGAACACGGTCTGGTCAAGGTTACCCAGCAGAGCCGCGAAGGCATCGCCGCGCTCGCGCCCGAACAGATCGGACGCCTCGCCGCGCGCCATCAGATCGGCTTTGAGCCGCGCGATCGCCGCGCGGGCTTCGTCCAGGGCGGGCAGCACGCCGCCCGGGCTGCCCGCCGGGGTGGTGAGCAAGCCTTCGTCGTAGCGTTGCAGCCACAAAAACGTTTGCGTGTAGCGGGCGATCACATCCACCAGCCCGCGGCCCTGCTCGGCGGTCAGCGCCTCACCGGCAGCGGCCTTCTTCACCAGCGCTAGCGCCGCTTCCAGCTCGGCGGCGTTTTGCTCGAAGCGCTGCCGGTCCAGGCTGTAGCCCTGGGGCAGATGCTCGCGCAGCACCCGCGTGGCCCATTGGCGAAAGCGCGTGGCGCGGCTGGAGTTGACCCGGTAACCCACCGAGATGATGGCGTCGAGGTTGTAGTGCTTGAGGCGACGCTGCACCTGCCGACGCCCCTCGGTTTGAACTGCTAAGAAATCCTTAGTGGTTGCCGCTTCCTCCAGCTCGCCATCTCGGAAGATGTTCTTCAGGTGCATGAGCACGTTTTCCGGCGTGGTGGCAAAGACCTCGGCCATCTGGCGCTGCGTCAGCCAGATGGATTCGCCCTCCAACCGCACCTGCACCGGCTGTCCGCTCGATTCGAAGATGACGAGTTGGTTGGGCGTGGTCATGGTTTTCTCTCCCTGAAAAACGATACGGCATCCTTCACCCACGGTTTGCCGGAAATGGGCCAAGCCTCGGTGAGGTGGATCATGCCAAAACCAAGCCAGGTTTCAGACCGAGCCGCTCACGAAACTCCGGTGGAATATCGCCCCAGTGTTCGATCAACAGATCGACGAGCTGGCGCCCGTTGATCAGGCCGATGCGCGGGAAGCCGGGCTCCAGCGCCACGTCGGCGGCGGCATTCTGGAAGTCGGCGGTGGTGATGAAAGCGCCCTGTCCACCGAAAGGGATGGCCTGCCGAAGCTGTCGCACCGTGTTCGCACTGACCTTGGCGCCGAGCTTGTAACGTTTGGCCTGCACAAAGACCTTGACCTTGGCGAGGTTGGCGACATTCAGCTCCCCCGTGGCGTCGACGCCGCCATCGCCCGTCTTGCCGGTGACCTCCGAACCCTCGAAGCCCAGCGCGGTGAGCAGATGCCCGACCAGAATCTCGAACTCCTTGTCGTCCAGCTCTAGCACCTGTTCCAGCACAACGCGGTAGGGGTCGTACAATGAAGGAGCCGACTTGGGCGCCAGATCCGAGCGGCCAATGGCCGCCAGAAACTCGTCGCGCTGGGAAACGGCAAATACGGTCAGAGAAGAACGGATCGTGTTCTGGAAGGGCACGGAGAAGTCCCCACGCTTGAGCCGTTCCTTTGCCCACACGACCCGACGGCGGTGGCGATAAGGGCAGCCATCATCACCTGGTGCAAAGTAATACGAGGGCTCTGGCGCGACCTGCCCGTAGTGCAGCCACTCGGTATCGGCAGCAGGCGTGATGACATAGTCGCCGGTGCTAATCTCCAGAAGAAAGCGCGCAATCTGCCCAACCTGTTGCCCAATGACGATGTTGCTCGTGTCGTTTGGGTGTTCGGCTTTGTAGATTGGATACAGCTCGTCGCGCGACCTGATCGCAGACAGATCCGTGTTTGGCAACCAGCCAATGGCGACGTAACCGCCCTCGACGAAATGCTTGGTGAAAGTGCCGAATTCGGCTCGAACGCACCAGACGTTGGTCATGTCGCGGCCTCCAAGAAACGCTCGGCATCCTTCACGCGCAGTTCGCCGGAGATCAGCTTGGGAAGGAGGGTATCCCGGAGTTTGGCCAACGTGCGGGACTCGTGTTCGTTTTCTGCCAGATCTTCATAAATTGGAGCTGCCAACTTCGTAAAAGTTGTCAGAACTTCGTCCGGCGGAACTACCACACGAAGAGGCCGGAAGTTGCTCTTGCTGATTTCAAGGAACGTTGAGCCATTGGCGTTTCCAACAATGGCATCCATGTTCTCCCTGCACCAGAGCAGCACGAAAACATTGGGTAGAACACCATCGCATTTCATTGCAATGAAGCCTTGATTGATTGCTGTCGGCACTTCCGTGATCGCCAGATAGCCGATGGGCGCACGCGATGAGAGCAACACTGTACCGGCCGGCAGGAGACCGGAGCTGATCCTCGCCAGGCCGGCATCTGTGATCTTTCGCTCTGTGTCGAGCAGCACAGGAAACCGAAGACTGGAAAGATCCTTTGGTGTTGCCCAGCAGTGTTGCCCGCCTTCCCAGAATGCAGGTTCCTTTGTGCTGGGCGTCGAGCCGCCACAGACTGTCACTTCCTCACCAATCGTCGAGCAACACCACCCCTCCGGAATCTCCCCCAGCTCCGATTCGACGAGGCGGTCGGGGAAGAGGTCGTAGAGGTGGGCGGGGAGGCCGGGGAGGGATTGGCCGCGCTGCCAGCGGCCTTCCATCTTGGCGCGCACGGGCTCGAAGTCCACGAACCACGCCTTGAACAGGGCGCGGGCCATGGCTTCCAGCGTTTCGTTCTGCTTGCGGTTGAGTTCGATCTTGTCGTCCAGCGTGCCGAGGATGTGGGCGATGGCGCGTTGTTCGGGGAGAGGTGGATGGCTGACAGGGAGCCGCCCGAGATCACCTTGCGTGATCAAAGGATTTGCTGCGCCGCGATTCATCCCTGCGGCTTCAGCAATTACGTGTTGCAAGGCGTAGCGAAGGAAGCGGAAATCGGTTTCAGGGCTGCTCGGCTGAATTACCAATGCGTTGTCTGACGGCCAGCATGGTCCAGACGGAGCAAAGAGCTTCCCCAGCGTGCCGACTCGCCCTGTGATTATTACGCCACCATCGAAGAGCGCCGAGTCGGTATACCCGGAAGGGCCGCCACCACCGATTATCGGAACGTAACAATCTGAGGTCGCATCCTTGAGTGCGCGCGACGGCCTCTTTCCGCTGCTGATCCGTGCCACCTGTACAAGCGGAACCTCCCGCCACTCACTCGCCATACCCAAGCTCCCTCAGGTTGAGCTCAATCGCCGCATCCAGCCGGGCCGCTTCCGCCCGCTGCCCGCGCCACCTATTCGCCATACCCGTCTTCCCTCTGCTCATCAAACAGCCTCAGGTACGGCTCGAACACGAAGCGCCGGTTGCGCGCATAGCCGGTGATCTCGCGCAGCAGGCCGATGCCTTCCAGCCTGCTGACGATCTGGTTGGCGCCGGCGGGGGTGAGGTCCAGCCATTCGCGCACGGTGGCAACGGTGACGATGGGGTGGTCGAACAGGCGGTCCATCACGCGCTGGCCGTTGGCCGCGGCGCGGCCCAGCCCTTCGGTGATGCGGGCGCGGAATTCTTCGCGCATGCGCAGGATGGCGGCGGCGGTCAGGGCGGCCTCGCGGCTGACGCTGACCACACCTTCCAGGAAGAAGCCCAGCCAGCCTTCCCAGTCCCCCGCGTCACGCACGGCCTGCAGGCGTTCGTAGTACTCGCTGCGGCGCTGCTTGAAGTAGTGCGAGAGGTAGAGCACCGGTTTGTTGAGCAGGCGTTTTTCCGTGAGCAGGAAGGTGATGAGCAGGCGCCCCATGCGGCCGTTGCCGTCGAGGAAGGGATGGATGGTTTCGAACTGGGCATGGGCCAGCCCCACCTGGATCAGGGGCGGCAGGCCGGCGCCGTCGTGCAGGAACCTTTCCAGGTCGGACAGGGCGCCAGGCACCTCATGCGGCGGGGGCGGCACGAAGGTGGCGTTGGCCAGGGTGCAGCCGCCGGGGCCGATCCAGTTCTGGCTGGTGCGCAGCTCGCCCGGCGCGAGGCGTCCTCCGCGTACACCCTGCATCAGTTCGGCGTGGATCTCGCGGATCAGGCGCACGGAGACGGGCAGGTCGGCCAGCCGGGCCAGGCCATGGTTCATGGCGCGCACGTAGTTGGCCACCTCGTTCACGTCCCTGGGGGTATCCGGGTCGAACAGTTGCGCCTCGGCAGCCAGCAGGTTCTGCAGGGAGCTTTGCGTGCCCTCGATCTGGCTGGAGAGCACGGCCTCCTTGCGGACATACATAAACACGAACAGGTCGGGATTGGGCAGCGTGAGCACGGCGCCGTCCAGCCGTCCCAGGGCGTGGTCTGCCTCCGACAGGCGCTCGCGCAGCGGGCCGGAGAGGTCCAGGGGCGGATCCGGGGGAAGGGGCGCGGGGACGAAGGCCCGGTAGCCGGCGGGCTGTTGCTGGTAACGCCCAGCCCGGAAGCGCATGGGATGGGGTGTGTTCATCATGAACCGCGATGGGCTACTTGTTACACGTAGCGTTTATTATGAAGCGGGTTCGTGGCTGAATTCAACGCGGCGTTGAAAAGCCCAGCGCCTCCAGATTGGCCTCGATTGCCGCATCCAGCCGCGCCGCTTCCGCCCGCTGCTCGCGCCACTGCGCCGCCAGCCGGTCCATCTTTTCCGCGAACGGCTCGCCGTCGTCTTCCTGCGCCGCCGCACCCACGTAGCGCCCCGGCGTGAGCACGTAGTCGTGCTTGCGGATCTCGTCCAGCGTGGCGGACTTGCAGAAGCCGGGCACGTCGGCGTATTCGCCGGCATCCTTCTCGCCGCGCCAGGCGTGGTAGGTGTCGGCGATCTTTTTGATTTCCTCGTCGGTGAGTTCACGCCGGGTGCGGTCCACCATCACGCCCATGTTGCGGGCATCGATGAACAGCACCTGCCCGCGGCGGTCGCGCAGCCTGGTCTTCCTGACCAGGCCGTTGCTGCGGCCCTTGGCCAGGATCCAGAGGCAGGCGGGAATCTGGGTGGAATAGAAGAGTTGCCCCGGCAGCGCCACCATGCAGTCCACCACGTCCGCTTCCAGCATGGCCCTGCGGATCTCGCCTTCGCCGCTCTGCTGCGAGCTCATGGAGCCGTTGGCCAGCACCACGCCCGCGGTGCCGTTGGGGGCGAGGTGGTGGTAGATGTGCTGGAGCCACGCGTAGTTGGCGTTGCCCACGGGCGGTACGCCGAACTGCCAGCGCACGTCTTCGCGCAGGCGCTCGCCGCCCCAGTCGGAGACGTTGAACGGCGGGTTGGCGAGGATGAAGTCGAACTTGAGGTCGCGCAGTTCGTCCTTGTGGAAGCTGCCCTCGTTGTTCCAGCGGATGTCGGCGTCGATGCCGCGCACCGCCAGGTTCATCTTGCACAGCCGCCAGGTGGTGTAGTTGCTCTCCTGTCCGTAGATGGCGATGTCCCCGATGCGGCCGCCGTGCTCCATCACGAACTTCTCCGACTGCACGAACATGCCGCCGGAGCCGCAGCAGGGGTCGTAGACGCGGCCGGTGTAGGGTTCCAGCATTTCCACCAGCACGCGCACCACCGAGCGCGGGGTGTAGAACTCGCCGCCGCGCTTGCCTTCGGCGCCGGCGAACTGGCTGAGGAAGTATTCGTACACGCGGCCGAGGATGTCTTTCGAGCGGTCGCCGTCTTCGCCGAGCGCGATGCCGGAGATCAGGTCGATCAGCTCGCCCAGCATCACCTTGTTGAGCGCGGGGCGGGCGTAGTCCTTGGGCAGCACGCCTTTGAGGGACTCGTTCTCCTTCTCGATGGCGCGCATGGCGTCGTCGATCAGGGTGCCGATGGTGGGCTGCTTGGCGTTGGCCTGCAGGTGCGACCAGCGCGCTTCCTTCGGCACCCAGAACACGTTTTCGGCCAGGTATTCGTCGCGGTCTTCGGCGGCGGCCGGGTCTTCGGCCAGCAGCGTCTTGTGCCTGGCCTCGAAGGCATCTGAGATGTATTTCAGGAAAATGAGCCCCAGCACCACGTGCTTGTAGTCGCTGGGCTCCATGTTGCCGCGCAGCTTATCGGCGGCCTTGAAGAGTTCGGCCTCGAAGCCGAGGGAGGCGCCGTTGCCGTTGTTGGCGGCTTTTCCTCTGGCGGTTCTCTTCTTTTCCATGATGTTCTTGCCCTTTACGTAATGCTCTTTTTACTCTCTGGCAATGGTCCGACGCCTGGGCTCGGCCCAGTACCGGCACAGCACGATGCCGGTCTCGATGGTTTTCCCGAGGCCGCCCGACGGGTCAGGTCGTAGGCGTAGTACTTGGCGTGGTGCGGGGTGAGGGAGATGACATCAGGCGACGCCATCGAGCACCTCCCGGTTCAGTAGCACGATCTGCTGCTCCGCCGGGTTCCGGGCGGACGGGGCGGTATCCAGCCCGAGACGCCTGAGCGTGTAGTAGAGCAGGGCCTTGCGGACGGTGATCCTGGCTTTGCCGTTGCGCATCCCGTAGTCGCGGGCGATGACCTTCTTTTGTGCATCGGAGAGCCCCGGGTGCGGGCCGATTTCCAGCGTCACGAGCGTGTGCCAGTCGGCGTCCCGGGCGGGGTCGACGTCGCTCGGGCGGCTGTTGCGGATGCCGAGGATGCGTGCCAGCAGGAAGTCCTTGAAGCATTGGTCGGTGAAGCACCAGGCCCGCGCGTGCCAGCGGAAGCCGTCGAACGCGAGCGCATGCGGCGCAATCCAGCGCCAGCGTGGGGCGGGGCTGGAAAGGGACTGGTACTCGACCTCAAGCGCCTGCCTGGCACGGATCGCTTCGATGACGCGGCGCAGCGTGTGGGCATCGATGCCACGGACAGGGCTGGGGACCGTATCGAAGGCCGGCAGCCGGCCGATCCAGGTTTCCTCCTGCGTGACGATGCCGTCGGAGATCGACCGCAATTGGGACAGGTAGCTGGCCGGGTCCGGTTTCAGGAACAGGGGCTCGAAGCGGTCGCCCCGGACGTAGGCGCGGGCACTCTTGTCGTAGACCATGTTGCCGTGCGCCATGCCGAGATACCGGTTCAGGTCGGCGGAGGCCTGGTTGATCGAGATCCCGAAGGCGGCCATCAGGTCGCTACGGTTGACATGGCCCTCCCAGAAGAGCCGGAACTCGATGAATTCGAGCCGGCGCTCAATGCCCCACCGAACGCTGCCTTGCGTTGTCCCCACCCTTGCACCCCAGTATCGTGACCCGTATCAGGATTGTATTCGACCAGTTTCTGGTTGGTTTGTAAAGAGAGGGGGCTATGGCAGGGGGATTATCGCCGCGAGGGAGAGGGAGGCGGTGCGGTCAGCGGAGCGTGGTATTTTTTCATGGTATTAGGTGCA
>JAAYIK010000034.1 GCA_012523465.1 Lysobacteraceae bacterium
GCATCCGCTCCGCCAGGCGCTTCTTCAGCTCGCCGATCAGACCGTCGTTGCCCAGCAGCCCGGCGCCGTGCTCGCGCCCCTCCAGCAGCTTGTCGATCAGCTCATCATCAATCGTCGGTTTGGTGCGCCTTGCCATGTCCCCCTCCTCGGGTCGGTATCATGGCTCAACACACAGAATTTGTTACACCCTCCCGGCGCTTGGCGCCGACCCGCGCTCACTACATGCCGAAAGCCTTCGCGGCCAGGGGGCCGCTCCCGCAGCGGCTTGCTCCGCGGCCTGTGGGAAGAATCCCCCGAGGGAGCTGCCCCTGGCCGCGGATCTTCACCTCCCTAGACTCCCGCGAGCTCCAGATCAAGTTGACGTTGTTCCTTGATTGGGCCGAGCACGGCCGCACTAACAATGGCTGACAGGACCTTAGTTAGGGGTGCACAGCGGCCGCGGCGCAGCACGTCGCTCTTCAGGTGCCGCCACACGACGTCACGGATCCTGCCCTGCAACCACCAATACCCAATGGCTGCAGTGCCCCCGCTTCGCTTGCCTTAGCAAGACGTTGGCAAGACTAACCCCGCCCAACCAGAAAGACTGGGGGTACTTGCAACATGTTGCGTAAGTTTGCGGCCTTGATCGGATTCATAGGACTGGCCCTGGTCGTGGTGCCGGCATTCGCTCAAAACTGCGAAGTCACCATCGACAGTACCGATCAGATGCGCTACGACACCGACCTGGTCGAGATCAGCAAGAGCTGCACCGAGTTCACGGTCCACCTGACCCACTCCGGTCAGTTGCCTAAGCAAGCCATGGGACACAACTGGGTGCTGACAACCGCCAACGACATGCAGGGCGTGGTCGCCGATGCGGTTGCAGCGGGCTTGGATAACGACTACCTGCCTCCCAACGACAAACGCGTCATCGCCCATACCAGACTGATAGGCGGCGGCGAGAAGGACTCCGTGACCTTTCCGGTATCGGCACTGCAGGCGAACGAGCAGTACGTGTTCTTCTGCTCGTTCCCAGGCCACTCGGCAGTGATGAACGGCAAAGTTGTGCTGGTCGACTAAGTCACGCTCCCGATTGCGGCGGAGCCTGGTCTGGTTCCGCCGCAATCGCGCCGCCGCACAAGCGGCTGGCAAACCCGCTCTCTATCGGCCCGCCGGTACGCGATCGGCAGGTCTGCGCACCAGCAGCACCGGAACCGGTGCAATCCGCGCCACTTGTTCGGCGTCACTACCCATCATCACCCGCTCTATGCCGCGGCGGCCGTGAGTCCCCAGTACGATCAGGTCAGATCCATCTTCCTGCGCGAACTCGACGATCGCATCCGACACCCGGGCGCCCCCGCTCTCGCGTACACGGGTCTGAATATCCAACTCCGTTTCGCCCAACTCTCTCTTCGCCTGCTCCAACAATTGCTGGCCTGCCTTCAGCATGGCCGGCTGCACTTGTACCAACAGGCCGGCAGCATCGGGCCCATAGACATGGGCGGTCGTATCCACGACGTGCAGCAAGGTCAGGCGCCCCCGGCTTAGCTTGGCCAATTTCGCGGCTTCCTCCAAAGCCCGCTGGGCCGTAGGGCTGCCGTCTATGGGTACCAGAATATTGGCATACATAATCGCGCTCCTCTGCCAGTTCCTCGGTCACGTAAACTATGAATGGACATTCGTACTGCCTAGACAATAGCGACGATGCGCTGTCTTGCCTCGCGCAGACCCGTGCGATGCAAGTTCCCGTCCTGCGGCGGCAGCGCCTACATGGCGAACAGCCGCTCTGCTACAAGCCCGCTCCCTTGGTAGAACAGTGACCGGCTCAGAAACGAGCGCCCCTTCTACCCATAACGATAAGCGTACGACGCTAGGGGCGGCAGCACCGCCCAGGGACTTGGCATGCGTCAAGGAAGGACTCGTTTAACATCGCGACGAGGATGACTAGGAGGCACGATAGCGACGGGGTCTAAACCGTCGAGCCTAGTCATGCGCCCCGCCGGGGCTGAGGATCTCCCCGGCCTGGAACGTATACGGCAAACGGCATTTGCGCCCGTATTCGCTTCCTTTCGTGCCGCTCTCGGCGAGGAGCCTTACGCACTGGTGCAGGCGCGCGAAGACCGGGCACAGGGGGCCCTGCTGGCCTCGCACATGGCACGCGGCTCCGCTTGGGAAGTGTTCGCGGCCAAGGGGAGACGGGGGACATCGCCGGTTTTATCGCCCTGCAGCTGAACCGCGAAACCCGGGCCGGCGAAATCGGGCTGAACGCCGCGCACCCACGCCACTCGGCCAAGGCATCGGTACGGTTATGTACGAGTTTGCCTCATCGCATATGAATCGCGCCGGCATGCTGACAGCGGGGTAGTCGCGACCGGTGCCGATCCCGGTCGCGCGCCGGCGCGCAGGGCGTATGCGAAGGCGGGTTTTACGGCGCAAATCCTCAGCGTACGGCTATGCCGCAAGCATTGAACGGCGCTGGCGTGCGCCATTTTCCAATAGGCTGCGCGAACAAGCGTGTGCGATAATCGACCCGAACTTCATGACGCAGTTATATATGCGGCCGGCGGCGATAATGATAGGCTGAGCCGCTAACTCCGCTGTGACAGCGCTTAAGGCCGAGTCCATCGCCTGACGATGATAGCTAGACTTTGTATGACCCTAATGGTGGCAACCGCGCTGTCGGCCTGCTCGGCCGGTAATTCGCTGGTGCGCCAGAGCGACCTGCTGCAACTGCAGCAGCAACTGGCGCAGCATGAGCAGAGGTTCGTCCAGCTCGCGGAAGAGCATAATGCGATGCAGGAGAGCCTGGAGCGCTTGCACACCACGCAAAGCGAACTGCTCACTTACGTACGCGAAGCGCGCGAGGAGCAACAAGCCGAGATTCGACGCCGCGAGGCGTTAAGGGCAGCGGCGGCGCGCAGAGCAGCAGCCGAGGAGGCGGCGCGGCAGCGCAATAAGGGAACGCCCGTGCAGGACTCGCTGGCGATAGAGGAGGCCGGCGCCCGTAGCGAGGTCAATACTGTAAACGGCAAAGTCATCGTCGGCGGCGTAGAGTCGGTGTATCTGTCGCCGCCGGGAGTCGTTCTGCCGGCACGCATCGACACCGGTGCGACCTCCGCCTCGCTCGATGCACGCGACATCCACCCGTTCGAGCGCGATGGCGAGAACTGGGTACGATTCCATCTGGTACATCCGGAAACCGGGCAGCCGATTCCGCTGGAGCTTAAAGTCTCCCGATACGTGCGAGTACTGCAGGCCAACCAATCCGAGGGCGAGCGCAGGCCCGTCGTCGAACTCTTGCTCACGCTGGGCGATGTGACGCAGACCGCGGAGTTCACGCTCTCCGAGCGCAGCCATCTCGAGTATCCGGTGCTTATCGGCCGCAACGTGCTGCGCGACCTGATGGTAGTGGACGTAAGCCGCTCGCATACGCTGCGGCCGGCCATACCGGAACCCACATCCTCCTCCCGGCTGGATCTGCTGACGCAATGAATTCCAGGCTGACGTTCCATATCGCGGTGATGCTGATCGCTGCCATTGGCGTTGCGACGGCGTGGGTGCGCCACACGCAAACGCAGATACCCCTGTTGCCCGGCGCACAACAACAGGTATGGCTGGTCGAGTCACGCGTGGACTTCGTCGCCGATGGCGGGCCGGTCACGGTCAGCTTGAGCATTCCCAAAGCCCCGCCCGGCTTTCGCTTGCTGACCGAGCAGACGGCTTCCCCGGGCTACGGTTTCGCCGTAGTGGAAGATCGGGGCGCGCGGCGCGGAGACTGGCCCATTCGCTCGGCGCGCGGGCCGCAGACTTTGTATTACAAAGCGCAGTTGGTGCCCGATCCCGCACCGCCCCCGCCCGCCGCAGCGCCCGAGCCTCCCGCGGCGGTGGTGTGGGAAGAGCCGCAAGCTACCGCGGCACGTCAGTTGCTGGAGCGGGCGGCCGCAACGTCGAGCACACCGCAAAGCCTCACCCGCGAGCTGATCAAGCTGCTCACGGCGGTCGAACCTGATCAGAACACGGCGTTGCTCTTGAGCGCCCACCCCCCCGTACTGGCGCTGGACAAGCTGCTACGGCAAGCGGGCGTGCCCACCCGCATGGCCATGGGTCTGACGCTGGAAGACGGCCGGCGCAACCAGCGCCTAGTGCCCATGATCGAGATCTTCGCCGATGGCCATTGGCACCTCTTCGACCCGCGCAACGGGCGCCAGGGCGTGCCGGACGATTTGCTGCTCTGGCATCAGGGCGGCCGCTCGCTGGTCGACGTTACCGGGGGCAGCCGTACCCAGGTTCGCTTTTCCATGCTCAGCCAGACGGTGCCGCTGCTCGAACTGGCGCGTACCGAGGCGGCGGAGGGCGCGTTGACGCTGTTCGATATTCACCACCTGCCGGTGGAAGAGCAGAACCTGTTCCGAATTCTGCTGCTGCTGCCGCTGGCCTCGCTGGTGGTAGTATTCGCGCGCATCGTCATAGGCTTGCCGACCGCCGGTACCTTCATGCCCGTGCTGATCGCGCTGGCATTTCTGCAGACCTCGTTGTCGCTGGGGCTGGTGAGCTTTCTCACCATCGTCTCGCTAGGGCTGCTGCTGCGGCGTTATCTCTCGCATCTGAACTTGCTGCTGATAGCGCGCATAGCCGCGATCGTCGTCATCGTCGTATTCCTGATCGGCGTGCTGAGCGTTCTGGGCTACCGCCTCGGCTTCAATACCGGCATGACGGTCACCTTCTTCCCCATCATCATCATTGCCTGGACCATAGAGCGCATGTCCATCCTATGGGAGGAAGAGGGGCCGCGCGAGGTACTCGTGCAGGGCGGAGGCAGCCTGCTGGTGGCCATCGCCGCTTATTTGCTGATGCAGTGGCCCGTGGTGGCGCACTTGAGTTTCAACTTCCCCGAGCTGAACCTGGTCGTGCTCGCGCTGATCCTGCTCATCGGCAACTACACCGGCTACCGGCTGCTGGAGCTGTACCGCTTTCACACCATAATGCTGGAGGACCGATGAATTGGCGTGCGCTGCTAAGCCTCCGTCGGTACGGCATTCTGGGGATGAACGCACGCAATATCGGCTATATCAGCCGCTATAACGAGCGCCGTCTCTACCCGCTCGTAGACAACAAGCTAAAGACCAAGCTGCTGGCCGCGGAGCATGCGATACCCACCCCCGATCTACGCCTGGTTGTGCGCTACCAGCACCAGATTCGCAATATCGAGCAGCTGCTGGCCGGACTGCAGGAGTTCGCGATCAAGCCCGCCAAGGGTGCCGGCGGCAAAGGAATCCTGATTATCAGCGGGCGCAAGGGCAAGGACTTCGTAAAGCCGTCGGGAGCGGTGCTGTCGTTGACCGACCTCAAGCGCCACCTCTCCAACATCCTGGCCGGGCTATATTCCCTGGGCGGCAGCCCGGATATAGCGATTATCGAAGATCTCATCGAAGCGGACGACCGCTTCGACCGTTACTCCTACCAGGGGGTGCCGGATATTCGCATCGTCGTGTTCAAGGGCTACCCCATCATGGCGATGTTGCGCCTGGCCACGCGCGCTTCCGACGGCAAAGCCAATCTGCATCAAGGCGCCGTTGGCGTCGGGCTGGATATAGCCACCGGTCGTTGCCTCAACGCGGTACAGCATTCGCGGCGGCTGCGCGTCCACCCCGATACCGGCGCCAGCTTGGCTTCTATAGAAATCCCCGATTGGGAGTCGCTATTGCGGCTGGCCGCTGGCTGCTATGAAATGACCGGCCTGGGTTACCTGGGCGCCGACATCGTCCTGGATAAGCGACGCGGTCCGCAGCTGCTCGAACTCAACGCGCGCCCTGGCCTTGCCATTCAGTTGGCAAGTGGCGTCGGTTTACTGCCGCGGCTGCGTCACATCGAGGCACTACAGGCACCGCATCCCACGCCGGAAGCGCGGGTGCGTTACGCCATGGAGGCGTTCCGAGGGCAAGCAACCGATATCCGCATCCACGCCCCCGCCCGGGAAGAGGTGGCGGAAACGCTTAGTGCATAGACGCGCCAGGGCCGCAACAAGGCAACACCGTGACCGCCAAACGGCGCCCAGGCCGCCAGTCGCATTGCTCAGCGGGCCGATCGGATCTATGTTCTTCATATGAGGCGCCCCGTACACAGCCAAACCTCGGAGGCCTGCGCAGCCCTTATGACGGCATCGACCCACCAGCTAAGCTGTATGTGCGGGAAAGTAAAAGGGGCTGTGGCCGTCTCTGCGCCCACTAACCACGTAGTCTGCTACTGTCGGGATTGCCAGGCGTTCGCCAGGTTCTTGGGCCAGGAGGCGATTCTGGACCGGCATGGCGGCACGGAGATCGTACAGACCAACGCCTCCAAGGTGACGCTAAGCGAGGGCATGGAACATCTCGCCGCGATCAGGCTGACGAACAAGGGCCTGCTGCGCTACTACGCGGGAGGGTGTAACAAATTCTGTGTGTTGAGCCATGATACCGACCCGAGGAGGGGGACATGGCAAGACGCACCAAACCGACGATTGATGATGAGCTGATCGACAAGCTGCTGGAGGGGCGCGAGCACGGCGCCGGGCTGCTGGGCAACGACGGTCTGATCGGCGAGCTGAAGAAGCGCCTGGCGGAGCGGATGC
>JAAYIK010000035.1 GCA_012523465.1 Lysobacteraceae bacterium
GCAGCGTGAGCGCTTTGCGGCCGAGCGCGACCTGGCGGCGGCCCGCTACGGTTACCTGCTCGGCTACCTGCAGCTGCAGGCCGCGGTGGGCGCGGCGACCACCCCCGCTCCGCTCGAGGAGATCAACAGTTACCTGCTGGCAGAATGAGAGGCGTTATCCTAGTGGCCACTATGCAGTGAAACGTGCGTCGACCGCGGAAACTCACGTGGGCCGAGTGCGACGCCGCAGGGATCGGTTCTTGTCATTCACTTAAACAATATATATATTATGAATGTGAATATCGATTCCATCCCACCAGCGCCGTTGCCTTCGCTGGATATCCAGAAGCTGCGTGAGAACGCCGGAGAGGCAGAACGGCTGCTGAAGAGCCTGGCCAACCCGGATCGGCTGCTGCTGCTGTGCCAGCTGGCCAAGGGCGAGATGAACGTCGGTCAGCTGGAGCAGCAGCTCGGCATACACCAGCCGACGCTGTCGCAACAGCTGGGCGTGTTGCGGCGCGAAGGCCTGGTAGCGACGAGGCGCGAAGGCAAGCAGATCTTCTACCGAATTAACAGTGGTCCGGCGCTGGCCGTGATCAACACGCTGTACCACTTGTTTTGTGAAGGAGACGGTGGATGACCATTGATTGGTCGAATTTCACGCCGGGCTCCGCCTTGCTGGGCGGAATCATGATCGGCGTGGCGGTGTCCGCCTTCGTGCTGTTCAACGGGCGCGTGGCGGGGATCACCGGCATGATCGCCTCCCAGCTGCAGCCCGAGGCCGAGGGCAGACTGGAGAAGCTGTTGTTTCTGCTGGGCATGGCTGCCGCGCCGCTGCTGTGGTCGCTGGCGAACGCCATGCCTGCCATCGCGTATCAGGGCAGCTGGCCGCAGTTGCTGATTGCCGGACTGCTGGTCGGCTTTGGCACCCGTTACGGCTCCGGCTGTACCAGCGGCCATGGCGTCTGCGGTCTGTCCCGTCTCTCGCCGCGGGCGCTGGTCGCCACCTTGTGCTTCATGGCGGGCGGCTTTGCCACCGTGTTCGTGTTGCGCCATTGGCTGGGAGGCTGAGCGATGCTGCGACTGATGGCATTTCTGTGCGGCCTGCTGTTCGGCTCCGGCCTGCTGGTCTCGGGGCTCGCCAACCCTGCCAAGGTGCTGGCTTTCCTCGACCTGACCGGTGCCTGGGATCCCTCCTTGGCGCTGGTGATGGCCGGCGCCATCGGCGTCGCGCTGCTGCCGTTCACCCTGGCCAAGCAACGCGCGCGCTCGCTGCTGGGCGCGCCGATACAGCTGCCGACGCGGCGCGACATTGACCGTCCGCTGGTGATCGGGAGCCTGCTGTTCGGCGTCGGCTGGGGCCTAGCCGGCATTTGCCCGGGACCGGCGGTGACCCTGCTGGGTAGCGGCTACTGGCAGGCCTACGTGTTCTTCGCCGCGCTGCTGGCTGGCAGCTTCGGCTACGAGTTCCTGGAGCGGCGTCAGGCCGCGGCCGCATTGGTCAGGTCGTAAAGCTGGGCGCGAACGGACGCCCAGCGGCCGTCTTGTTGTCAAAGGACTGAGCGGCTGGCAAGCGAGGCAAGGAATTCAACCCTGGCGCTGTCCCTGCAGACAAAGATGGAGCAAGCCATGCGACCCCATGTTGAGGCATTTTTCGATCCGGCGACCTACACCTACAGCTACGTCGTGAGCGATCCGCAAACTAGGAAATGCGCCATCATCGATTCGGTGATGGACTATGATCCTGCGTCCGGACGCACCTCCTACGCCAGCGCCGACCGCATCGTGGACTACGTCCGCGAGCAAGGCCTGACGGTCGAGTGGCTGCTGGAGACCCATGTCCACGCCGATCATCTGTCGGCGGCGCCGTACCTCAGGGAGAAACTGGGCGGCCGGCTAGGCATCGGCGAGAAGGTCACCGTGGTACAGGAAACCTTCGGTAAGCTGTTCAACGCAGGTCCCGACTTCGCTCGCGACGGCAGTCAGTTCGATCACCTGTTCCGCGATGGCGAGGCCTTCCAGGTTGGCTCCATCGCGGCGCGGGTCATTCATACCCCCGGCCACACCCCGGCTTGCGTGACCTATGTGATCGGCGATGCCGCTTTCATCGGCGACACCTTGTTCATGCCGGACTACGGCACCGCCCGCTGTGACTTCCCCGGCGGCGATGCCCGCACCCTCTACCGCTCGATCCGCAAGCTGTTCGAGCTGCCGGACGAGACCCGGATGTTCATGTGCCATGACTACAAGGCGCCGGGCCGGGACGAGTTCCGCTACGAGACCACGGTCGGTGAGCAGCGCCGGCACAACGTGCACGTGCATGAGGGCGTCAGCGAGGACGAGTTCGTCACCATGCGCACGGCGCGCGACGCCACCCTGGACATGCCGACACTCATTCTGCCGTCGGTGCAGGTGAACATGCGCGGCGGCCAGCTGCCGCCGCCGGAGGACAACGGGGTGCGCTATCTCAAGATTCCGCTCAACGCGCTCTGATGCTGCTTGCCATGGGCGGCAGCACGGTCGACCGGAGTGCCGGGGCGAGAAACAACGCGGATTGACCTGCGTCAAGTCGGTTTTGTTGCACTGCGTTAGGCTGGGAAACCTAAGAAAGACCAGCCGGCAACGCCGGCATTTGATGGGGGACTTTTCATGAAGAAGACCGCGTTGGCTGTTGGCGCCAGCCTGCTGCTGGCCACCACCGCCTGGGCGATGAAGCCGAACAACGAGCCGATCCAGCCGATCGAGCCGGCAGTAATCACCGATCCGCAAAAGGTCGAGCTGGGCAAGATGCTGTTCTTCGAGCCGCGGCTGTCGAAGTCCGGCTTCATCTCCTGCAACTCCTGCCACAACCTGAGCACGGGCGGCAGCGACAACCTGCCGACCTCCATCGGGCATAACTGGCAGGAGGGCCCGATCAACGCGCCCACCGTGCTGAACTCCAGCATGAACCTGGCGCAGTTCTGGGACGGCCGGGCCGCCGACCTCAAGGAACAGGCAGCCGGTCCCATCGCCAACCCGATTGAAATGGCCTTCAGCCACACCCTGGCGGTGGAGGTGCTGCAGTCCATTCCTCAGTACCGCGAGCTGTTCAAGGCGGTCTACGGCACGGACGAGATCACCATCGACCACGTGACCGACGCCATCGCGGCCTTCGAGGAGACCCTGGTGACTCCGAACTCCCGCTTTGACCAGTGGCTGCGGGGCGACGAGAATGCGCTGACCAAGACCGAGCTGGAGGGTTATCAGCTGTTCAAGAGCATCGGCTGCGTGGCCTGTCACTACGGCCCGGCGGTGGGCGGCGCCTCGTTCCAGAAGATGGGTCTGGTCGAGCCGTATCAGACCACCAACCCGTCGCAAGGCGTGGCGGGGCTGACCGGCAAGGACGCGGACCGGTTCCTGTTCAAGGTGCCGACGCTGCGCAACGTCGAGCTGACCTATCCGTACTTCCACGATGGCGCCTATTGGCGGCTGGAGGACGCGGTGGACGTCATGGCACGCTTGCAGCTCGGCCGCAAGTTGAGCGACGAGGAAATCGGCAAGATCGTCGCGTTCCTCAAGACCTTGACCGGCGAGCAGCCGCAGATCACGCTGCCGATCCTGCCGCCGTCCACCAACGACACCCCGCGGCCGCAGCCGTTCGGCTGATCCCGGGGTAAGCAAGCCCCCTGCCGTCGCTGCGGCACCGGCAGGGGTAGGCAGGGGAGGACCAGGGATCGGATCAGCGTGAGTCGCTGGCGCGCCGCTCGCCCCTGATATGGACGAACCATGAAGCAATTGGCGCGCTGGCTGCCGATCCTGGAGTGGGGGCGGAGCTATCACCGCAGGCTGGCGGTGCAAGACGGCGTAGCCGCCGCAATCGTCACTCTGATGCTGGTCCCACAGAGCCTGGCCTACGCCATGCTCGCCGGCCTGCCCCCTGCTGCTGGCCTTTATGCCAGTATGCTGCCGCTGGTCGGCTATGCCCTGTTCGGTTCCAGTTCCACGCTGGCCGTGGGTCCGGTGGCGGTCGTCTCATTGATGACCGCCACTGCCTTGAGCCCGCATTTCGCTGCAGGAACGCCCGAATACGCCGCCGCCGCCCTGCTGCTGGCGCTGCTTTCCGGCCTGGTGCTGGTGCTGCTGGCGCTGCTGCGGCTTGATTTCCTTGCTAATTTTCTCAGTCACCCGGTAATCTCCGGCTTCATCAGCGGCTCGGCGGTGCTGATCGCCGTCGGCCAGCTGCGCCATATTCTGGGCGTGGAAGCCGGGGGCGACACGCTGGCCGAGCTGCTGCCAGCGCTCTGGCGCGCGCTACCGCAGCTGCATGGGCCGACCCTGCTCATCGGTGCAGGCAGCTTGCTGCTGCTTTATCTGGGCCGCAATCGGCTCGGCGGCTGGCTGCGGGCGCGCGGTGTGCGGCCAGGGACGGCCAGCATCCTGGTGCGGGCCTGGCCGGCTCTCGTCTTGCTAGCTGCTATTGGTCTGGCGTCGGCGCTGGATTTGGCCCAGGTAGGCGTGGCGGTGGTGGGGACGGTGCCGGCCGGCTTGCCGCCGCTCACGCTGCCGCCCCTGGACCGGCAGCTGGCTTGGCAGCTGTTGCCGGCCGCGGTGCTGATCAGCCTGGTCGGCTTCATCGAGACGATTTCCGTGGCCCACACCCTGGCCGCCAAGCGACGCCAGCGAATCCGCCCTGAGCAGGAGCTGCTGGGGCTGGGAGCCGCCAATCTGGCCGCTGCCGTCAGTGGCGGCTTTCCAGTCACGGGCGGCTTTGCCCGCTCGGTGGTCAATTTCGACGCCGGCGCGCAGACGCCCATGGCCGGCATCTTCACTGCCGGCGGCATCGCCCTGGTGGCGCTGTTCTTCACGCCTTGGCTGCAAAACCTGCCCGAGGCGGTGCTGGCGGCCATTATCATCGTTGCCGTGCTCGGCTTGGTCGACCTCCCCGCGCTGCGTCGGGTCTGGCGTTTCTCCCGACAGGACTTCGCCGCCATGATGGCGACTCAGCTTGGTGTGATGCTGCTCGGCGTCGAGGCGGGCATCATGCTGGGGGTGGCGCTGTCACTGCTGCTGTTCCTGTGGCGCACCAGCCGACCGCACATGGCGGTGGTGGGCCAGGTGCCAGGTACCGAGCATTTCCGCAACGTCGAGCGCTTCCCGGTGGCGTGCAGTGAGTCGGTGCTGTCGGTGCGCATCGACGAGAGCCTGTATTTCTCCAACATCCGCTTCCTGGAGGAGCGCCTACTGCAGCTCGCGCTCGCCCGGCCCGGGGTGCGGCATCTGGTGCTGATGTGCTCGGGAGTCAATCACATTGATGCCAGCGCGCTGGACAGCCTCGATGCCCTTGCCGAACGGCTGCGGGCGGCGGGCATCCAGCTGCACCTGTCGGAAGTGAAGGGGCCGGTGATGGATCAGCTGCGGCGCTCAGATTTCCTGGAGCGCTTCGGCGGTCAGGTCTTCGTCAGCCAGTTCCAGGCGCTGCAGACGCTGGATCCGGCCAGCATCGTCGCGCCCGGCCAGCCGGCCGACCAGGCGCGGTCGGAGCGGCGCTAGGGCACAGCTTGGGATTCGCGCCGGCAGAGCCATATCGGGGAAAGCCCGGGCTTGTCGGAGCGTGCCGATATGGCGCAAGCCGCGCATCGACGATCAAGGGCGGGCGGTCGGCGCGCTGCTGTCCTCGCGCTCGCCTTACTGGTGCTGGCCGCTGCCTGGCTGGGGCCGCTGCCGGCCCTGGTCGCACATTCCTTTGCCGCCCACATGGCCATACACGTGACGGTGGTCACCGTGGCCGCGCCGCTGCTGGCGGGCGCAATGGCCGGCGGGCGCTGCGACCCGGTCCGCCGCGCTCCGGCGCTGTTCGCGCCGGTGCCGACCTCGCTGCTGGAGATGGCGGTAGTCTGGAGCTGGCACGCGCCGCTGCTGCATCACTGGTCGCGCCATTCCGGCTGGGGGCTAGTGCTGGAACAGGGCATGTTCCTGGCAGCCGGGACGCTGGTCTGGTTGGCAGGGTTCGGGGGCGATCCGGCAACCCGCCACGAGCGACGGGCTGCCGGCATGGTCGGGCTGCTGCTGGCGGCCATGCACATGACGCTGCTGGGTGCCCTGCTGGCGCTCGCGCCGCGCACCTTGTACGGCCACGCCGGGCCGGCTGCCATGGGGCTGACGGCGCTGGAGGATCAGCAGCTGGGCGGCGTGCTCATGCTGTTGGTAGCTGGCACGGCCTACCTGGCCGGCAGCCTCTGCCTGCTGGGTGGGCTGCTGCGGAGCGGTGAAGCACTCAGATCGCCAGGTCCCTGGGCCAGCCTACCAGCTCGTCGTGATCCACCGTATCGATGGCGGAGGGGCCGCTGTCGCGGGTATTCCAGGCATAGTTGAGTCTCGCGTAGACCGTGGCCATCCGCTCTTCCAGCAGCTCGTGGGCGGCTTCCGGCTCGTCCTCGATGTCCTCGATCAGCTCCTCCAGCGTCTGCGCCGCATCGCGCAGGGGCAGCAGAATCCAGTCGGCATCCATGACGGGTTCCTCACAGTTGGCTGGCCGCCGTGTTTACCGGAAGCGGCGCGTAACCACAAGTGTCTGGGAGTCGAAATGCCTCCATATCAAGCCGCAAGGAGACTTGTACTCGGGAGGCATCATGTTAAAGCGGGTCATGGAGCAGCTGCGAGCCCGGAACATGCTGCCGCGGGTCTCGGATACCGAGCAGGCCGCTCTGGAAGCTGGCACGGTCTGGATCGAAGGCGAGTTCTTCCGTGGCGATCCGGATTTCTATCGGCTACTGGCAGAGCCCTACCCCGAGCTGACCCCGGAGGAGCGGGCGCTGCTTGATGGCCCCGCCCGCGAGGTATGCCGCCGGGTTGATGCCTGGCGGCTCGGCGTGACCCGCGAGCTGCCGTCGGAGGTACTGCAGTATCTGCGCGAGCAGGGCTTCTACGGCTTCAACGTACCAGCCGAGTATGGCGGCAGGCCCGTCGGGGCGCTGGCCAAGAGCGTCATCATCGGCATGCTGACGCCGGCGACAGGGGCGGTGGCGACGGTAGTGGTGATTCCCAACTCCCTAGGGCCGGCTGAGCTGCTGGCCGACTACGGCACTGAGGCCCAGAAGAGCAGATACCTGCCGCGGCTGGCCAGCGGCGAGCTCACGCCCTGCTTCGCGCTCACTGAGCCGACGGCCGGCTCCGACGCCGCGCCATCAAGGCCGAGGCGGTGGCCTTCAAGGACGAGGATGGCGCGATCAAGCTGCGGCTTAATTTCCGCAAGCTCTACATCACCCTGGCACCCATCGCTGATATCGTCAGCCTCGCCGTACAGCTGCACGATCCGGACCGGCTGCTCGGCCGGGACGAGCGGCCAGGGATCACCGTGGTGCTGTTAGAGCGGGGCACGCCCGGATTCGAGATTGGCCGCCACCACGAGCCCATCGCCCCCTTCCCCAACGGACCGCTGGCGGGCAAGGACGTGGTCGCGCCGGCCAGCAACATCATCGGCGGCGTGGAGCAAGCCGGCAAAGGCTGGCGCATGTTGATGGAGACTCTGTCCGGCGGCCGGGCCATCTCCATCCCCGCCGGCGCCATCGGCGCGGCTCAGCATGCCGCTGCGCTGGCTGGTCCCTACAGCATGGTGCGCGAGCAGTTCGGTATCCCCATCGGCCTGATGGAAGGGGTACAGGCCAAGGTGGCGAAGCTCGCGGCGCTCAACTACGCCCTCGAAGCCGGGCGCACCTTCGGCTGCGCCGCTATCGACCGTGGCCAACGGCCGCCGGTGATTTCCGCCATCATGAAATACCGCTTCACCGATCTCGCTCGGCAGCTCGTCATCGAGGCCATGGACGTACTGGCCGGCGCCGGCATCATGCGCGGGCCTCGCAACAGGCTGGCCGAGAGCTACATCGGCGCGCCGGTGGCCGTCACCGTCGAAGGCGCCAACATCCTCACCCGCACCCTGATCGTGTTCGGCCAGGGCGCGGTGCGCTGCCATCCCTACGCGCTGCGACTGTTGGACGCGGTCGCGGGCGAGGACCCGGTGGCGTTCCGCGCCGGCCTGCTGGGCTGGGGCAAGCATTTCTTGGTGACTTTCGGCCGCGCCAGCGTGCGCGCCATGTCCCGGGGTTGGAGCGTCTCCGTGCCGGTGCGCGGACCGACTGCCGTCTACTACCGCCGCCTGGGTTGGGCCGCCAGTCGCTTTGCCCTGCTCACCGACCTGGCCTTGCTTGGCATCGGTGGGCGGCTCAAGGCTCGTGGCAATCTCGCCGGGCGCTACGCCGATGTGCTGTCCTGGCTGTACCTGGGCACGGCTACCCTGCGCCGGTTCGAGGCCGAAGGCTGCCGCGCCGAGGATCTGCCCCTGGTCCGCTGGGCGCTGGAGTACATGCTGGAGCAGGTCCAGCAGGCGTTCGAAGGCATTTATGCCAATTTCGACGTGCCCATCCTTGGCGTCCTGCTGCGCGGTCCGGGCCGCTGGTGGCTGCGGGTCAATCCGCTGGGTCTGGGCGTGACCGATCGTCTGCACGCACCGGCGGCGCGGACCATCCAGCGGCCCGGCGAGCAGTTCCAGCGGCTGATGCGATACGTCCATCTGCCGCCGGCGCAGCAGCCAGGATTGGGGTGCGTCCTGCACGCCTTCGCGCTGCTGGCGGAGGCCGCGCCGCTGCGCCAGCGCATCGTGCAGGCGCAAAAGGCCGGCAAGCTCCCGCGCGGCAACCCGACAGGGCAGGTGAGCCAGGCCGTGGCGGCCGGCATCCTGACCCGGGAAGAGGCCGATCGGCTGACGGCGGCGGAAGAAGCGCGGCTTGCCGCCATCGAGGTGGATGACTTCGCCCCCGAGGAGTACGCCCGGCGCACCGCGGCCGAATGAGCGGCGCTGACAAGCCTGGCGTTCGGCAGTAGGATGACGGCTCGGTTTTGTCCGCGCCGCCATGGCGTGCAACGAGGAAACGAGAATAATGGCGATCAAGGCCGTTTTTTGGGATTTTGGCGGAGTCATCACCAGCAGCCCCTTCGAGGCGTTCCGCCGTTTCGAGGAGGAACATGGTCTGCCCAGGGACTTCCTGCGCAGCGTCAACGCTACCAATCCCGACAACAATGCCTGGGCTCGCTTCGAGCGCAGCGAGCTGACGCTGGAGGAGTTCGACCGCGAGTTCGAGGCCGAGACCGCCGCAGCCGGTCATCCGGTGCCGGGGCGGAAGGTCATCGCTCTGCTGGGGGGCGACGTGCGGCCAGAAATGGTGCGGGCGCTCGAGCTGATCCGCACGCGCTTCCGCATCGCCTGCATCACCAACAACGTCCGGGCCGGCAAGGGCGCCGGTATGCACACCGACGCCGAGCGCGCGGCCCGGATTGGCGAGATTTTGGCGCTGTTCGAGCGCGTGTTCGAATCCTCCAAGTTGGGCATGCGCAAGCCCGATCCGCGCATCTATCTGCATGCCTGCGAGCAGATGGGGGTGGCGCCGGAAGAGGTGGTCTATCTGGACGACCTCGGCATCAACCTCAAGCCGGCCCGCGAGCTGGGCATGACCACTATCAAGGTGGTCGAGCCACGGGCCGCGCTGGAAGAGCTGGGGACAGTGCTAGGCATGCCGCTGCTGGCGGAGACGGCCTGAGCGGCTACCCCGGCGCGATACAGGGCTACTGATCGGCGCCTGGCGACGGCGCTAGCAGGCGCATGCTGCTGACTGCGGCCGCCACGGCGGCCAGCCCGGTGCCCAGCAGCAGGGCAATGCGGGCGCCGCTCTCGGCGCTGATGCCGAAGATCAGCGCCACCAGCACGGCGCCCAGGGTTTGCCCGGTGAGCCGGGCTGTGCCCAGCATTCCGCTGGCACCGCCGCTGCGCGAGCGGGGCGCCGAGTTCATGATGGCCCGGTTGTTGGGCGACTGAAAAAAGCCGAAGCCCAAGCCGCAGATAGCCATGCGCCAAGCCAGGTCGGCCGGCGTCGGCTCGCCGGGCAGTAGCGCGAGCAGCAGCAGTCCCAGGGCCAGCACTGCCAGTCCGGCGGAGCTGAGGCTGCCGACCGGGTACCGGTCGGCCAGCCGGCCGGCGATGGGGGCGGCGGCGCCCACCATGAGCGGCCAAGGCGTGATCAGGAGGCCGGTCTCCACCGCCGAATAGCCCAGCACGTCGTGCAGGAAGAACGGCAGGGAGACGAAGGCCAGCATCTGCGCCATGAAGGAGCAGGTCGAGGTGGCGACCGAGAGCGCGAACACCGGGATGCGCAGCAGGTCGACCGGCAGTAGCGGTGAGGGCAGGCCGAACTGGCGTCGCACCAGCAGCCCGCCAAGAACCAGGCCGAGACCGATTTGCAGTCCGACCGACAGGCTGAAGCCGACGTGGCCGATGCGGTCGATGCCGCTGATTACCAGCCCGAATGCCAGCGCGTTGAGGACGGCGCTGGGAATGTCGAACGGATGCGGCGAGCGTCGGGTCACGGGCAGCGAAGGCAGGGCAATGGCCAGCGCCAGTAGGCCGACCGGCACGTTGATGGCGAACAGCCAATGCCAGTCGGCCAGCGACAGTATGCCTGCGGCCACGGTCGGTCCGGCTGCCGCCGAGACACTGACCGCCAGGGCGATGATGCCGATGCCGCGGCCAAGCATTCGCTGCGGATAGATAAAGCGCACTAGGGCAGCGTTGACGCTCATGATGCCGGCCGCGCCCAGGCCCTGCAGGAAGCGGGCGGCGGCGAGAGTGCCCAGCGATTCGGCCTGGGCGCTGAGCAGCGAGGCGACGATGAACAGGCACAGGCCGCCGATGGAAATGCGGCGATAGCCGATGGTGTCGCCCAAGGAGGACAACGGCAGCAGCGTCGAGATGACCGCCAGCTGGTAGGCGTTCACCACCCAGACCGCGGAGGCCGGGCTGACGCCCAGTTCCCTGGCGATGGTGGGGAGCGCCACGCTCACCATGGTGCCGTCCAGCACCGACATGACGATGGCCAGCACCAGGGTGAGCAGCGCCCAGTAGCGCTGCGGCGCCGGCAGGCCGTCGCTATTGTCGGTGAGAACGGTGGGTGCTCCGAGGGACGGCTTCACCGGGCTACCCGTCGCGCTGCGCTCAGGTCGCCGCCTGGACGGTTTCGAGCCTGCTGCGGCCGGCCCAGTCGCGGGCGAACTGCCAGGCGACCCGGCCGCTGCGCGAGCCGCGGCCCAGGGCGAAGCGCAGCGCCTCGGCGCGGACCTGTTCGGGATCATCGACGGCCACGCCCAGCCGCTCCAGCCAGCTGAACACCACGGCGAGATAGGCTTCCTGGTCGAAAGGGTAGAACGATACCCACAGGCCGAAGCGCTCCGACAGCGAGATCTTCTCCTCCACCGCCTCGCCGGGGTGGATTTCGCCGTCGACGTGGCGCGTCTGTCGGTTGTCGTCGAAAAACTCCGGCAGCAGATGACGGCGGTTGGAGGTGGCGTAGATTAGGACATTCTCCGGCGGGGCAGACAGCGAGCCGTCCAGCGCCGCTTTCAGGGTCTTGTAGCTGGGATCGTCGGCCTCGAAGGAGAGGTCGTCGCAGAATAGAATGAAACGCTCGGGCCGGTCGCGCAGCAGCCGGATCAGATCGGGCAGGTCGGCCAGATCGTGCTTGTCGACTTCGACCAGGCGCAGGCCCTGGTTGGCGTACTTGTCGAGCATCGCCTTCACGAGCGAGGACTTGCCGGTGCCGCGCGAGCCGGACAGCAGGACGTTGTTGGCCGGCAGTCCTTGCACGAACTGACGGGTGTTACGGTCGACCAGCTCCTTCTGCCGGTCAATGTTGCGCAAGTCCTCCAGCCGGATGCGGTGCGGTCGGGGGATGGCTTCAAGGAAGCCGCGACCGCCCTGCTTGCGCCAGCGAAAGGCGTGGGCGTTCCAATCCGGGGCTGGCGGTGCCGGCGGTAGCAGTTCCTCGACGCGGTTCAGCAGCTGCTCGGCGCGCGACAACAGCTGGTTCAGCTGATCTTGTTGCATTGCGACTCCAGTTCGGGATCCAGCGCCACGCGACCAGCGTGGCGGACAAATGAAGTTAGCGCGGCCGCCGGCCGCACAGATATCATGAACGTTCTTGCGGCCTGCCGCAGGCCGTGCCATCGAAGGCAAACGTATTTTCTCATGACACTTCTGCTCAAGGCTCCCAGCCGCTATCAGGAAGAAATCCGCAAAAGCCGCTTTCTTGCGCAAGCGGTGCCGCTCAGCCGGCCCGCTGAGGTCGAGGGCCTGCTGCGGCAGTTGAGCGCCCCTGACGCTACCCATAACTGTTGGGCCTGGCGCTTCGGCCAACAGTATCGCTTCAGTGACGACGGCGAGCCGGCAGGCACCGCCGGCCGTCCCATTCTGGCCGCCATCGAGCACAAGGGATTCGACCAGGTGCAGGTGGTAGTAACCCGCTGGTACGGCGGCATCCTGCTTGGCACCGGCGGGCTGGTGCGCGCTTATGGCGGGCTTGCCGCCAAATGTCTACAGGCCGGCGAAAGCGAGCACTACGTGCCGCGCAAGCTGGTGCGCGGCCATTGTCCGTACAGCCAGTTGGAGACATTCAAGTCGCGCCTGCCCGATCTCGAGGCCGTGCTGGAAGACGAGCAGTTCGACGCCGCCGGCGCTAGGCTGACTCTGGCTCTGCCGTCGGCACGGCTCCCCGCCGCGCAGGTACTGCTGCGCAGTCTCAGCCGGGGTGAGAGCGAGCTGGTCGTGCTGCAGGACTGAGGTCAGGGCGCGGCGGATGCTCTACCGTGGCGGTCGGCTAGTGCTGGCGCGTTCCGCCTGCAGCTCCTTGAAGCGTGCCAGGTCGGCGGCGAAGCGCTCGATCAAGGCTTGGCGCTCCTGCCGCTTGCCTGCGAAGTAGCTCTGATGCTCGCCGATCTGGCGTTCGAGGTCGCGGATGCGCTGATGGGCCTGCTGCAGGTCGCCGCGGCCGGTGCGCTCGATGGTGGCTGCCTGCTGCTGTGCCTGCTGCAGCTGCTGCCGCAAGGCCTCGATGCGGCCCTCGGCGAGGGTGATCTGGCCATCGATGACGGCAACCCGGTCATCACGGGCGCGCTCGATCTCCTCGGCGCTGGAGAAGGTCAGCAGCAGGGTCCGGTCGGCGGCCGCCTGCTTGCGGGCTGCCTCCTCCTCGGCCCGCCGTTTGGCTTCTTCCCGCTCGCGGGCGCGGCGCTCGGCCTCGATTTGATCCGGCGTCTTGGCGGCTTCGATGCGCTGCAGCGTCACGCCGGTGCGGGACTTCACCTCGCGCTCGTGGCCTGCCGCGTCGGGCGGGACGGTATCGCTGTAATGCACGCGACCTTGGGCATCCACCCACTTGTACAGGCGATCGGCTGCCGCCTGGCCGCTCAGGCCAAGCAGCAGGAAGGCGACAGCGATACAGCAGCGTGGTAAGGCCATGTCGGGGCGGCGAAAACTTCCAGCGAGTCGTTTGCCCCTCATCTTATCGCAATGTGCCGATGCTGTCGTGCAACCGTCCGGATTTCCGGGACGGCTCAGGTGGCGAGCACCGTTGCCAGCTCGATGTAGTCGTTGGACATGGGCTTCTTGGTGCCGACCACCTTGGCCAGCGGCACGCTGACGATGGCGCCGGCGCTGATCCCGACCATGACGTTGGACTGTCCCGCCAGCAGGTGGTCGACCGCACTGGCGCCGAGCACCGAGGCCAGCACCCGGTCATGGCCGCTGGGGCTGCCACCGCGCTGGATGTGGCCGAGGATGGCAGCACGGGCCTGGAAGCCGCGCTCGTTGAGCGCCTTGGTCAAATTGGGCGTACGGTTGGGGTCGTCGCCTTCCGCGACCACGATCAGGCTGCTGAACTTGCCGCGCTCCTCGCTGCTCTTGAGCGTGGCGCAGATGGCGTCCAGCGGCATGGTGGAGTCGGCCAGCAGCACGATCTCGGCACCGCCGGCGATGCCGACGGCGGCGGCGATGAAGCCAGCGCTGCGGCCCATGACTTCGATCAGGAAGGTCCGCTCGTGGGAGGTGGCGGTGTCGCGGATGCGGTCGATGGCCTCCAGCGCGGTGTTGACGGCGGTATCGAAGCCGATGGTCTCGTCGGTGCCGTAGACGTCGTTGTCGATGGTGCCGGGGATGCCGATCACCGGGAGGCCGGTTTCCTGCTCCAGCAGATGCGCGCCGGTGAAGGAGCCGTCGCCGCCAATCACCACCAGCGCCTCGATGCCGCGGGCGCGCAGGTCCTCGGCGACCTTGCGGCGCACGCTGGGTTGGCGGAATTCGTCGCAGCGGTCGGTCTTGAGGATGGTGCCGCCGCGGTGCAGGATGTTGGCCACCGAGGAGCGGTCCATCGGCTCCAGCTTGCCCTGCACCAGACCGCTGAAGCCTTTTTGCACGCCGAAGACCTCGATGCCACGCTCCAGCGCGGTCCGCACTACGGCGCGGACCGCCGCGTTCATGCCGGGAGCGTCGCCGCCGCTGGTGAGAACCGCGATCCGCTTTAGTGCCCGCGTCGGCTGCAGCTTGGGAATGGACCACATCATGTCGGCTTTCTCCGTTGAGCTAACTCGGGCTCAGTCGGCGCCGTAGCGCACACGATAGGCGCGCAGCGCCTCCAGCTCGGCCTCATGGCCACCCTGCTGGCGCAAGACCTGCACCAGCGTATCCAGGTTGGCGATGCTGACGACGGGGACGCCGAAGTTGCGCTCCACCTCGCGGGCCGCCGACAGCTCGCCCAGACCGCGTTCCTGCCGGTCCAGTGCGATGGCCACGCCCGCTAGGGTGGCGCCGGCGGCCGAGATTAGGGCGGCGGACTCGCGCACTGAGGTGCCGGCCGAGACTACATCGTCGATGACCAGTACCCGGCCCTGCAAGGGGGCGCCGACAATGACGCCACCCTCGCCGTGGTCCTTAGCCTCCTTGCGGTTGAAGGCGAAGGGAATATCGCGGCCGTGCCGGTCGGCCATGGCGATGGCGAACGCGGCTGCTAGTGGTACGCCCTTGTAGGCCGGGCCGAATACCATGTCGAACTCCAGCCCTGCGGCCAGGACCGCCTGGGCGTAGAACCGGCCCAGCTCCGCCAGTGTGCTGCCGGTGTTGAACAGTCCAGCATTGAAGAAGTAGGGGCTGATCCGGCCCGATTTCAGCTGAAACTCGCCAAAGCGCAGGACCTGGTGCTCGATGGCGAAGCGAATGAAGGCATGTCTGAAGTCGTTGTGCATGGCTGCTTGTGTTGGTGGTGGATCGAGACCGGCGCGGCGCCGGCTCGCTAACCGTACCCGGCGCTGCCGACTGTGACTAGAGGCCGTCGGCGCGAAGGCTCAGCCCGTGTTGCGCATGCCGGCGGCAATCCCGTTGATTACAACCATGAGCGCCTTGCGCAGATTCTCCTCGCCGCCGTGGCGCACCCGAAAGAGCAGCTCGACCTGCAGCAGGTTGAGCGGGTCCACATAAGGGTTGCGGACATCCACTGAGCGGCGCACCACCGGGAAACTCTCCAGCGGCACCTTGTGGCCGGTGACCCGCAGGACGGCGGCCAGGGTGTCGCGGAAGCGTTGCCGCAGCTGCTCGCCGATCGGGCGCAGCGCGGGCGGAACCAGCCGGTTATCGTACTGCGCCGCCACTTCCGGATCGCCCTTGGCGAGCACCATCTCCACCATGTCGAGGAAGGCGCGGAAGAAGGGCCAGTCGCGGAACATGGTCTGCAGCTCCCGCTCTCGGCCCGCTTCCAGCTCGGCTCGCAGCGCTTCACCGACCCCCAGCCAGGCTGGCAGCAGCAGCCGGGTCTGCGTCCAGCTGAACACCCAGGGGATGGCGCGCAGCGACTCGATGCCGCCGTCGGTGCGGCGCCGCGCCGGGCGGCTGCCGATGGTGAGGCCTGCGATCTCCTGCTCCGGCGTGGCGGCGCGGAAGTAATCGATGAAGCCCGGTGTCTCGCGCACCGTTTGCCGATACGCCTGCATGGCGATTTCAGATAGCCGGTCCATGGTGTCGCGCCATTCCTGCCGGGCTTGCTTGGGCGGCAGCAGGGTCGCCTCCAGGACCGCCGTGGTATAGAGCTCGAGATTCCGCAGGGCGATGCCTTCCATGCCGAACTTGGCCTGGATCACCTCGCCCTGCTCAGTGACCCGGATGCTGCCGTCCACCGCGCCCGGCGGCTGCGACAGGATGGCGGCGTGGGTCGGCCCGCCGCCGCGGCCAATGGTGCCGCCGCGGCCATGGAACAAGGTGAGGCGCACCCCGGCCCGGCGGCAGGTGGCGACCAGCTGTTCCTGGGTCTGGTACAGCGCCCAGGCCGCGGTGAGATGGCCAGCATCCTTGCCCGAGTCGGAGTAGCCGATCATGACTTCCTGGTGCCCCTGGATGCGCTTGCGGTACCAGGGGATGGCCAGCAGGCGCTCGATGCAGCCGGCCGCGTTCTGCAGGTCCTTGAGGGTCTCGAACAGCGGCACCACCCGCAGCGGATGGCGTACCTGCATTTCCTTCTGCAGCAGCTCGACCGCCAGGATGTCGGAAGGCTGGGAGGCCATGGAGATGATGTAGGCGCCCAGCGAGTCCGGGCCGACCTCGGCCATGACCCGGAACGTCTCCAGGGTCTCCTGCACCTCGGGGTCGCCTTCGAAGCCATGCGGGATCAGCGGCCGCGGATTCTCCAGCTCCTGGATCAGGAATGCCTGGCGCTGCTCCTCGTCCCACTCGACGTAGGAGCCGAGGCCGAGCGCCCGGGTGATGGCGTCGAGGACGGCGGTATGCCGGCTGGCTTCCTGGCGGATGTCCAGCTGCAGCAAGGTCAGTCGGAAGCAGGCCAGTCGCCGCAGGAGATCCAGCAGCCGGCCTTCGGCGACGAGGCCGGCGCCACAGCGTTGCAGGGAGTAGTAGCATTCCAGCAGTGGGGCGGCGAGATCCTCGTACTCGACGTAGGCCTCGCCGGGCGGGCTGCGGCGGCCCTCCAGCTCGCTCTCCAGCCAGCGCAGGGTCAGGCGCAGCCTGGCCCGGACCCGCTTCAGCTTGACCCGGTACGGTTCCCAGGCATCGCCCACCGAAGCGCGCAAGTCGCTGTCGGCGCACTGCATGGACAGCTCCGGGATGAGCTTTTCGATTTCCTGCAGGTACAAGGCTGCCGCCTGCCAGCGGGCCAGCAGGCAGACCTCGCGGGTGACGCGGGCGGTGACCCGGGGGTTGCCGTCCCGGTCCCCGCCCATCCAGGAGCCGAAGCGGATTGGCATGACGTCCAGCGGCAGCCGCCGCCCGGTGTGCTGCTGCAGCATCTTGTCCAGCCGGCGGGCATAGCGGGGAATGGCGTCCCAAAGGACGTGCTCCACCACCGCGAAGCCCCAGCGCGCCTCGTCGACCGGGGTCGGCCGGCGCGGGCGAATCTCGTCGGTGAACCAGGCCGCCGTGATCTCGCGCTTGAGCGCCTCTTCGATCTCCTCGATTTCGTCCGGAGCCAGGTCGGGACGGTCCTGCTGGTCGAGCAGCTTGGCGATACGATAGTGCTTCTGCAGCAGCGTGCGGCGCATGACCTCGGTCGGGTGGGCGGTCAGCACCAGCCCGATTCGCAGGTTGCAGACCGCCTCGTACAGGCGCTCCGGGTAGATTTTCTTGACCAGCTCGGGGAAGGCCGCGTCCAGCGAGCCTCGTTGCGGCTTGCTGTCGGTAGCGCGGCGGTATTCGCGTGAGCGGCGGATGCGGTGGTGCTGCTCGGCGATGTTGGCCAGGTTGAGGAAATGGCTGAAGGCCCGAGCGACCGGCATGATTAGCGCATCGTCCAGCTCGGCTAGGCGCTGCTCCAGGGCGCTGCGGGCGCTGGCCTGGCCAGCGCGGGCGTCCTTGGATAGGGTGCGGATCGACTCCACGGTCCAGAACAGCTCGTCGCCGCCCTGCTCGCGCAGCACTTCGCCCAGCAAGCGGCCTAGCTGACGGATGTTGTTTCTTAGCGGCGCATCGTTGCTGCCGGCAGTCATGCTGATTCTCTCCTGAAGCGGCGCTCAGGCGGTCCCCAAGGCGCCTGAGCCGGAAGGATAAACTCCTAGCATGCGTAACAGCGTTGGGGCAATGCACGCCCAAACAAAAACGGCCGGATGCTTGCGCAGCCGGCCGTTGAGAGGTAGCGACTGACGCTTATTCAGGCAGGCCGAAGTGCTCCACGCAGGCGAAGATGTCGGTGTCGCTGATAATGCCGATCGGCGTGCCGCTGGAGTCGACCACCGCCACCCGGCGAATGTTGGCTTCGGCCATGCGGGCGGCGCAGTCGAGCAGGGTCATGTCCTGCGGCACCGTGATCAGCGGCTTGGAGCAGACCTCCGAGACCTTGACGGTGTCGGGGCGACGGCTAGGCGAGACGATGCGCACCAGCACGTCGCGCTGCGTCATGATGCCCCACTGGCCATCCTCGCCCGGCTGCACGAACACCGAGGAGATGCCCTTGTCGCGCATCAGGTGCATGGCGTCCTGCACCGTGGTGTCGCCCGGCACTGAGACCGGCCGCGGGTTCATCAGGTCGGCCACGGTGTGCGGCGTGCGGCCGGAGGCGATCATCTCCTCCAGCGGGGCGATTACCCGGCGCCGCTCCCGCTCCTGGCGGTCCTTCTCCTGCGCGACCTTGCGCTCCTCTTCCTGCTTGCGGTACTTGCTGACGTCGAGGTTGCCGCGGATTTGCTCGATGATGGCATCGGCGAAGGCGGAGGTGGCCACCTCGGTGGCGCCTTCGATCTGGCGGGCGAAGTCGTAGGTGACGATCTTCTGCGACACCACCTCACCGTAAGCGACCCTGATCAGCTCGGCAGCCTCCCGCCAGCCGATGTGCTCCAGCAGCATGACGCCGGAGAACAGCAGCGAGCCCGGGTTGACCTTGTCGAGCCCGGCGTACTTGGGCGCCGTGCCGTGGGTGGCCTCGAACACCGCCACCGTGTCGGAGACGTTGGCGCCCGGGGCGATGCCGACGCCGCCAACCTCGGCCGCCACCGCGTCCGAAAGATAGTCGCCGTTGAGGTTCATGGTGGCGATGACGTCGAACTCGTTCGGCCGCAGCAGCATCAGCTGGAAAATGATGTCTGCGATGCGGTCCTTGATGACGATCTTGCCTTCCGGCCGCTTGCCGCCGTAAGTGGAGTAGAGCTCTTCCTCGGTAATGGTGTAGTCGCTGAACTCCTCGCGGGCAACTTCGTAGCCCCAGGTGCGGAAGGCACCTTCGGTGAACTTCATGATGTTGCCCTTGTGGACCAGCGTCACGCTCTCGCGGCCATTGTCGATGGCGTACTGAATGGCCTTGCGGACCAGCCGCTTGGTGGCGAATTCGCTGATCGGCTTGACGCCGAGGCCGGCGCCTTCGAAGAACTGGGCCCCCATCTCCTCGCGCAGGAAATTGGCGAGCTTCTCGTTCTCCGGTGTGCCAGCCTGGTATTCGATGCCGGCGTAGACGTCCTCGGTGTTCTCGCGGAAGATGACGACGTCGACTTCCTCAGGGTTCTTGAGTGGCGAGGGGACGCCGGGATAGTGACGCACCGGTCGGATGCAGGCATACAGGTCGAGCTCCTGCCGGAGGGAGACGTTGAGGGAGCGGAAGCCGCCGCCGACCGGGGTGGTGAGCGGGCCCTTGATGGAGACCACCAGGTCCTTCATCGCGGCCTTGGTCTCTTCGGGGAAGTAGTCGCCGTTGTAGAGGCCGGCGGCCTTCTCGCCCATGTAGAGCTCGCACCAGTGGATCTTGCGCTTGCCGCCGTAGGCCTTTTCGACCGCGGCGTCCCAGATCCGCAGGCAGGCCCTGGTGATGTCGGGACCAATGCCGTCGCCTTCAACAAAACCGATGATGGGATTGTCGGGCACCTGTAGCCGGCCGTCGGCTCCTATGGTGATTTTTTTTCCGTTTTCTGGATACTTGATATGCCCGCTCATGCGTCCTCCTTCTGTATGCTCGACCCCCGACGCAGACTTTTGGTCCACGGATGGGGTCGAGCGGCCGTTTGCCAAAACATCTCGTGTCCGCCCTTGCGGCGGGTGACCGCACCCAATTGGCATGGGGCGGGAGTCCTGGTGCCTGTGGGGGCTTGCGAAAGCGGCTGGCTGCCGTTGGCGGGCGCCCCAGCGACGCTATGTGCAGGCCCGCCAATGCGCGGCGCGGGTGGCGCTCGAAGCGGCATCGGCAGGCCCAGGGCTGATTGTATTGTGGCCGAGCACCTAGCCGGGTTCAAGCAGAGACGGAGCAGGATTGGCGCCGTTCGTCGGGGAGAAGGACGGTTTCGGTCGACAGTCTCCCGAGCTGGGTCTAGAATCCGCACCGATTTGTGCGATGCACTATAACCGCCTGGCTCCGGTGTTTCACTGGGCGCCAGCTATAGAAATGGAGAGAGGGCTATGAGCAGAGAGCGCGACGTTGTCATCATCGGAGCCGCGCGAACGGCGATCGGCAGCTTCGGCGGCAGCCTGAAGGATGTCAGTCTGGGCGACCTGGCCGCACACGTGGTGCGCACGGCCATCCAGCGGGCCGGTATCGAGCCGGGCGATGTCGGGCATACCGTGGTCGGCAACGTGCTACATACCGAGCCGCGCGACATGTATATCTCGCGCGTCGCCGCGGTCAATGCGGGTATCCCTTACAGCAGCCCGGCGCTGACCGTCAACCGGCTGTGCGGTTCCGGCCTGCAGGCGATTTGCACTGCTGCCAGCTACATCCAGCTCGGCCAGGCCGACTGCGTGGTCGGCGGCGGCGCCGAGAGCATGTCGCGCGTGCCGTACTGGGCGCCCATCGCGCGCTGGGGCGGCCGCATGGGCGATGCGGCGCTGGTGGACGCCATGGTCGGAGCGCTTACTGACCCCTTCGACAGCTGCCACATGGGCGTGACGGCGGAGAACATCGCCGAGAAGTGGGGCATCTCCCGCGAGGAGCAGGACGCCTATGCCGCCGAGAGCCAGCGGCGGGCGGTGCAGGCGGTCGAATCCGGCCTGTTCAAGGAGCAAATCGTTCCGGTCGAGATCAAGACCCGCAAGGGCACGGTCGTCTTCGAGGTCGATGAGAACCCGCGCGCCGGCACCACGGTCGAGAAGCTGGCCAACCTCAAGCCGGTGTTCAAAAAAGACGGCACCGTCACCGCCGGCAATGCCTCCACCCTCAACGATGGTGCCGCCGCGGTGGTGATGATGGAGGGTAGCGTCGCGCGCGAGCGCGGCCTCAAGCCGCTGGCGCGGCTGGTGGGCTACACCGTCGCTGGGGTCGAGCCGAGGTACATGGGTATCGGTCCGGTGCCGGCCATCAAGCGGTTGCTGGAGGAAACCGGGGTGGCCAAGGACGAGATCGACCTGTGGGAGCTGAACGAGGCCTTCGCCGCCCAAGCGCTGGCCTGCGTGCGCGATCTCGATCTCGATCCGGCCAAGGTGAACCCGAATGGCTCCGGCATCTCGCTGGGTCACCCAGTGGGCGCGACCGGCGCCATCCTTACCGTCAAGGCTGCCTACGAGCTACAGCGCATCGGCGGCCGCTACGCCGTCATCAGCATGTGCATCGGCGGCGGCCAGGGCATCGCCGCGCTGCTGGAACGCGTCTAAGGCAAACCGCTGGTTCAACGCCGTCCGGAGGCCCGAGCTGCCTCCGGGCGGCGTCTGCTTTTCAAACAATGAAAATCACCTCGATCAACGTCAATGGCATCCGCGCAGCCGCGCGCAAGGGGTTCTTCGACTGGATGGCGCGGGAAGCGCCGGATGTCGTCTGCATGCAAGAGCTGAAGGCGCAGGAGCATCAGCTGCAGGATCCGCGCTTTCGCCCCGAGGGTTACCGGGCATATTTCCATTGCGCCCAGCGTCCCGGCTATAGCGGCGTGGCCATCTATACCCGGCGCGAGCCGGATCAGGTCATCTACGGGCTGGGCGAAGGCTGGGAGGATATCGATGCGGAAGGCCGTTACATAGAAGCGCGCTTCGGCAACCTCTCCATCGTCTCGCTGTACATGCACTCGGGCTCTTCCGGCGAGGAGCGGCAGGCGCTCAAGTTCGACTTCATGGAGCGCTTCATGCCGTATCTGCGAGAGCTCAGGGCCAGCGGTCGGGAATACGTCATCTGCGGCGACTGGAACATCGCCCATAAGGAGATCGACCTCAAGAACTGGCGCTCCAACCAGAAGAACTCCGGCTTTCTGCCGGAGGAGAGGGCATGGATGGACAAGCTGTTCGGCGAGGTCGGCTTCGTCGACGCCTTTCGGGTGGTGAACCAGGAGCCCGAGCAGTACACCTGGTGGTCCAACCGCGGCCAAGCCTGGGCCAAGAACGTGGGCTGGCGCATCGACTATCACGTCATCACGCCAGGCTTGCGCGAGCGGGTGCTGAGCGCTGCCATTTACAAGGACGAGCGCTTCTCCGACCACGCGCCGCTGACGCTGGTCTACGACTATCCTTTTTGAGCAAGCGTTGAACCCTCCGCGGCCGGCGCAGACTAAGCAGACATGAGCAGCGACAGCAACGACACGGCAGCTGGCTCGCCCCGGCTCTCGCTCTACCAGTATGACGCCTGTCCCTACTGCGCCTTGGTGCGGATGGCGATCCGGGAGCTTGGCCTCGACATTGAGATTCGCGACGTCCTGCGCCATCCGCGCTTCCGCCGCGAGCTGATCGCCGGCGGTGGTTCCTCCCAGGTGCCTTGCCTGCGTCTGGATTACCCCGACGGGCGCACCCGCTGGATGTACGAGTCGCTGGACATCATCGATTATCTGCGGCGACGGTTCGGCTGAACGCCGGCTGCTGCCCCTCGGCTTCGCTCCGGCGCCCGGCTTGCGCCACGGGTCTGCATTGGGATGAGCCGGGCCCGGTCTCACTGTAAAGTATTATGCGCTACCGCAGGCTTCCACGGACGGCGGAAGGCCGACCATCCTGGGCCAATGGAGACAACAATGGCGCGTGCGCTGAAGTGGATTTTCATCTTTCTTTCCGCTCTGCTGCTGTTGCTGGGGGCGGCCGTCATCGCTGTAGCGCTGTTAGTCGATCCGAACGACTACAAGGCGCAGATCGCCCAGGCCGTCGAACGGCAGACCGGCCGCCAGCTGGCCATCGAAGGCGACTTCGAGCTGACCTTCTTCCCCTGGCTGGGGCTGCAGCTGGGGCAGGCTCGCCTCAGTGATGCGCCGGGTTTCGGCGAGCAGCCCTTCGCCGCGCTGGACGAGGCCCGCCTGGCGGTAGCGGTCTGGCCGCTGCTGAGCCAGCGGCGCCTGGTGCTCGATAAGATCGTCATCGACGGGCTGAATTTGCGCCTTATCCGCGATGCCCAAGGGCGCGGCAACTGGGAGGATCTGGCCGAGCGGTTCGCCCGTGAGGAGGACGCGCCGCCGGCGGAGCCGGCGCCCGAGCCGGCCGGCTTGCCGTTGGCGATCGAGAGCCGAGGTGGGCTGGAGCTGCGCAATGCGACCATCCTCTGGGAAGACCGCCAGGCGGGCAGCCGCTATCTGGTGCAGCCCTTGCACGTCACGGTCGCCGAGCTCGATCCGACCCGGCCGCTGCCCGTGCGCGCGCAATGGACGCTGCAGGCCGCCGAGGCGCCCGAGGTCAGTGGCGAGCTGACCGCCCAGATCGTCTACGACCAGGCGGCACAGACCGTGGCCGTGCGCGATCTGGCGCTGGATGCCAGGCTGCGCAGCGAGCAGATCCCGACTGGCGCCCTGCAGGCCGCCCTGCGAGGCGAGGCGCAAGCCGACCTGGCGCAGCAGCGCTACCGGGTGCCGCAGCTGCCCCTGCAAGCAGTCGGGGTGACGGCGGAGCTGGTGGCCGAGGCGCGTCAGCAGGGGGAGCTGCTGAGCGCTGACCTGCGGTTGAACGTGCCGGCCTTCGATGCTCGGGAGCTGATGCGGCGGCTGGAAATCGAGCTGCCGCCGATGACCGATCCCAATGCGCTGACCCGGGTGGGGCTGGCGCTTGCCGCTCGCTACGATGGCAAGGAGCTGCAGATCCGGGAAATGACGGGACAGCTGGATCAGACCCGGAGCAGCGGCACGGCGGCGCTGCCGTCGTTCGAGCCGCCGGTGGCCCGTTTCGCGCTGGCGCTGGATCGCATCGATCTCGACCGCTACTTGGCGCCCAAGGAGGCGGACGCCGCCGACGACGCCGAGAGCGTCCCTGGCGGCGCGCCCGCCGAGGCGTCGCCGGCGCCAGAGGCTGAGCTGCCGCTGGAGCTGCTGCGCGATCTGGTGCTGGACGGCACCGTGACGGGCGGCGAGCTGGTCGCCAGCGGCCTGCGCGCCACCGATGTCGAGACCAGGATTACGGCTCGCAACGGCATCCTGCGGGCCGAGCCGGTGGCGCATTTCTACCAGGGGCGCCTGCGGGGACTGCTGACCCTGGACGCAACCGGAGCTGCACCCAGGATCGAGATGCAGCAGCGTCTTGAGGGCGTGCAGGCCGGCTCCCTGTTGGAGGACCTGATCGGGGTGGCGCGCATTCTCGGGGTAGCCGATCTGGAGCTGGCCGTGGCCATGCAGGGCATGGGGCTGGAGCAGTGGCTGCGCACCCTGAGCGGCAAGGCCAGCTTCAAGTTCGCCGACGGCGCCATCAACGGCATCAACATCGCGCAGGCGATCCAGGCCGCGCGGGCCAAGCTCGCCAACCAGCCCTTGCCGGCTGCCGATGACCAGCAGACGCCCTTCAACGAGCTGCGCGGTTCGGTTCGAATCGACGAAGGGCTGGTGGTCAACCGTGATTTCAGCTTGGCCTCTTCCCAGTTCAAGGTGGCCGGTGACGGGCAGCTCAATCTGCGGACCCAGGCGCTGGACTACACCCTGATGGTCGATTTGCTGCAGCCGCTGCTGGAAAGCGACAACAGGCTGCTCGCCGAGCTGCAGAACCAGCCCATTCCGGTCCGGATCAGCGGCAGCCTGAAGGATTTGGCGGTCAGCGTGGACCTGCAGCAGGCGCTCGAGCAGGCCGGCAAGGCCAAGCTCAAGGCCGCGGAGGAAAAGGCCAAGAGCCGGCTGCAGGAAGAGGTCCAGGAGCGGCAGCAGAAACTGCAGGAGCAGGTGCAGGACAAGCTGCAGAATCTGCTGCGGCCCAGGCGCTGATGAAAGGAAACCCTCGGTTGGACGCGGCCCAGGTCGACCATCGCGACAACTTCGCCGCGCGCTTGCTGGCCTGGTTCGACCAGCACGGCCGCCACGACCTGCCCTGGCAGCACCCCGCCACGCCCTATCGGGTGTGGGTTTCGGAGATCATGCTGCAGCAGACCCAGGTCAGCGTGGTCATTCCTTACTTCGAGCGTTTCATCGCCCGCTTCCCGGACGTGCGCGCGCTGGCGGTGGCTGAACTGGACGAGGTGCTAGCACTCTGGGCCGGACTGGGCTATTACGCGCGGGCGCGCAATCTGCACCGGGCGGCGCGGCTGATCGTGGAGCGCCACGGCGGCGAGTTTCCGCACGCATTCGACGATGTGGCGGCGCTGCCCGGCATTGGGCGTTCGACGGCAGGCGCCATTCTGTCGCTGGGGCTGGGGCAGCGTCACCCGATTTTGGATGGCAACTGCAAGCGAGTGCTGGCGCGGGTGCATAGTGTGCCGGGCTGGCCCGGGCAGGCCGCCTTCGAGCGCCGGCTCTGGGCTTGCGCCGAGCAGCATACCCCGGCACAGCGCTGCGGCGATTTCAATCAGGCGATGATGGATCTCGGCGCCACCGTCTGCACCCGGGCTAGGCCGGCCTGCCAGCGCTGTCCGCTGTCGGCCCTTTGCAGCGCCTACCAGCGCGGTGAGGTCGAGTGCTATCCCCAGCCCAGGCCGCAGCGACGGCTGCCGGTCAGGCGGGTGCGCATGCTGCTGTTGCAGGCCGACGGCAAGGTGCTGCTGCTGCGTCGGCCTCCGATCGGCATCTGGGGTGGGCTTTGGAGCCTGCCGGAGTGTGGGATGGAGGAAGACTGGCGGGCGCAGGTGGCGCGCTACGGGCTGGCAATCAAGGCGGTGGAGCGGTTGCCGGAGCTGCGCCATACCTTCAGTCACTTCTATCTGCACATCGAGCCGTTGCGGGTGGAGGTGGAGGCGGACAGGGCCGTCATGGATGCTGGCGAGGCCGTCTGGCATAATGGCCCTCTTCACGGTCGAGGAGTGGCTGCGCCGGTGGCGCGTCTGCTGGCTTCCCTCGACGATTCCTGACCAGGAGAAAGTGATGACCCGAATGGTGAAGTGCGTGCGCCTTGGCCAGGAACTGCCGGGACTGGAGCGAATTCCGTACCCGGGCGAGCTGGGACGGCGGATTTACGAGAACGTATCGCAGCAGGCCTGGCAGGAGTGGATCCGCCACCAGACCATGTTGATCAACGAATACCGGTTGACTCCCATCGATCCTCAGGCGCGCAAGTTCCTGGAAGGAGAGATGGAGAAGTTCTTCTTCGGCAGCGGCTCGCACCTGCCGGAAGGCTACAAGCCGCCGGAGTCCTGAGCCGCTTCAATGCCCTTGACGAACACCGCATAAAAAGGTTGAATTAGCGCCTCACCCGGCCAGGTAGCTCAGTCGGTAGAGCAGGGGACTGAAAATCCCCGTGTCGGGGGTTCGATTCCCTCCCTGGCCACCATCTTCCGAAGCCGAATCAGCCATCGTGCTGGTTCGGCTTCTCTGTTTGGGCTGGTCAACTCCGGCCGGCACCTCGCCTTGATCGGGTGCGTTACCACGCACCCGATTATTCCTCGACTGTCGCCGTCGTCCCGAAGTTCGGCGTCCCACTGCCGAGCTAGGGAGGATAGCCCGCCAGCACTCATCCGGGGGCTTTAGCCTTTGTCACCGTCGGGGCGCTGTGGCCGGCTGGCCGAATCGGGATGGGCGTCGAGCACTTCTTTAGCGTTGCGAAAGGCTTCCACCCCGGCCGGTATGCCGCAGTAGACTGCCACCTGCAGCAGTACCTCGCGGATTTCATCCTTGCTGCAGCCGTTGTTCAAGGCGCCCCGCACGTGGCCCTTGAACTCGTGGCCGCGGTTGAGGGCGGCCAGGATGGCCAGGTTGAGAAGGCTGCGGGTCTTGCGGTCTAGACCAGGGCGCGTCCAGATCTCGCCCCAGGCATAGCGCGTGACGAGCTCCTGGAATTCCCGGGTGAAATCGTCCACACCTTGGAACGCCCGCTCCACGAAGTCAGCGCCCATCACTTCGCGACGGACCTTTAGCCCTTGCTCGAATTTGTCTTGCTCCACGTCATTCCTCCGCGATCGTTGGTTGCTTGGAGAGCCGCGCCAGCGGCTTTCAGCGGCGCCGATAGACGGGCTGCAAGCCGCCCGGCAGCGTACGGCGAGCATACACGATGGTGCTTGAATTTATCGATTGATTAATAGATCGTCTGGTCGATTTCACTGGAGGAGAGCGGAAGGACGCTACGGCAATGCCTCGGTTATCGGGCTGGTCCTGATGATCGGGGGCTGGTTCGCCGACCTTCGAATCATCTCTGCTTCGGAAGTTCGCGCGTCTCGCTGTCGCTACCGTCGTCAGCAATGGAGGAGATAACTGGATGAAGCTGATGAAAGCCGGCTTTGCTGGCCTTCTTGCCATTGGTTTGAGCTTGGCGAGTGCTAACGCCGTTGCGGCTGAGCGCATCACGGTCAACATCGGCTCCAGTCACCCGGTGCAGAACATCTGGGTCTGGGCGATGAAGAACGTCTTCCAGCCCGAGGTCGACCGGATTCTGGCCGAGAGCAGGGCGGAAAATACGAAATCCGCTGGCGCGAGCACTACGGCGGCACCTTGTACGGCTTTGCCGACACCCGCAAGGCAGTCAAGGACGGCATCGTCGACGTTGGCATGATCGGCACCCTGTGGGAGGAGTCGGACCTGCCGCTGCAGAACGTCACCTACTACACGCCGTTCGCCACCGACGACCACCGCCTGATCATCAAGATCTTCGACGATCTCAACCAGAATCTGCCGCCGCTGCGCGACAGCTGGCATCGGCAAAATTTGGTGCCGCTGTCGACGCTGGTGACCGACAGCTACGACATTTATGCCACCCGCCGGATCAAGTCGATGGACGACATCAGGAATGTCCGTCTGAATGCCCCCGGCACTTCCGCCAACTGGCTCAAAGGCATCGGCGCCATCCCGGTCGACGGCGGTCTGACCACCTACTACACCAACATCCAGACTGGCGTCACCCAGGGCGCTCTGTCCTTCGCCAGTGGCATTGGGCCGGCTCGAGTGCATGAGGTGGCGCCGCAGCTGACCCGTATCGGCTTTGTGGTGCCATGGCCTTCGGCGCGGTGGCGGTCAACAAGCGCTTCTTCGATAACTTGCCGGCCGAGGTCCAGGCTGCGTTCATTGAGGCCGGCCGCTTGACCTCCGAGCGCCACGGCGAGCATGTGGCCAAGACCGCCGAGGAGTGGCTGGACAAGATGCAGGCCGAAGGGCTGCAGATCCATGAGCTGCCGGATGCCGAGAAGAAGCGCTGGGTCGACAGCCTGCCCAACCTGGTCGAGCCATGGCTGCAGGCGCATGGGGAGGACGCCAAAGTGGTTCTCCGGGCCTACTTCGACAAGCTGCGAGAGCACGGCGTCGAGCCGCTTCGCGCTTGGGACGAAGCCGCTCGCTGAATCACCGGGGCCGCACTGAATGCGGCCCTTTTTTATGCTGCGTTGCAAAACGAGCAACCATTGCACGTATGAGGCCCGCCTTGAGCACGACAACGCAAAAAACAACTCAGCGGGGTATCGGCTGGTTCGTACGTCTTGCGAACTTTCTCGCCACGCTCGGTACGCTGTGGATTTTCGTCCTGATGGGGCTGGTGGTGGTCGACGTCGCCGGCCGTAATTTCTTCGGCCTACCGCTGACCGGGTTGGCCGAGTTCGCCGGTCTTTCGGTCGTCGCCATCGTCTTTCTTCAGCTGGGGACAGGGGTGCACAACCGGCGCATGACCCGGGCCGGGTTCCTGATCGACCGCATCGCGCGCCGCCTGCCTCGGGTACGGCTCGCTCTGGATGTGGCCTACGCGCTGGCTGGCTGCGTCATCTTCGCCCTGCTTGCCTGGGTGGCCTGGGCGGAGCTGGTCGAGTCTTGGCGCAGCAGCGAGTTCTACGGCGTGCGCGGCCTTTACATGATTCCCGGCTGGCCGTTCCGGGCACTGGTCGTGATCGGTGCAGCCATGGCGAGCCTGGCATTCTTGTTTCTGGTGCCGGCGCTACTGAGCGACGCGCCGGACGGGACGCGGGGGCTTTCCGATGAGTGATTTTGGCTTCGCAGCCCTGGTGATCAGCGTGCTGGTGACGCTGGTGCTGCTGGGAATGCACATTGCCGTTGCCTTGATGACCGTGGCCTTCGTCGGCTTGTGGGTCATACGGGGCGATTTCGACCTCGCCCTGCAAATGATGTACATGACCGCCTACAGCGGCATCTCCAGTTACATATTCGCCACAATTCCTCTCTTCGTGCTGATGGGAGCGCTGGTGAGCGTCTCCAATGTCGGCAAGGACACCTTCGATGTCGCCGAAGCCCTGCTGCGGCGCATCGCCGGCGGGCTGGGTGTTGCCACCGTCGCTGCCAACACCATGTTCGCCGCCGTGACTGGCGTCTCCATCGCCTCGGCGGCGGTGTTCACCAGGGTGGCTGTTCCCGAGATGGCGCGCCATGGCTATCGCAAGGCCTTCGCTGCCGGCACCGTTGCCGGCAGCTCAGTGCTGGGCATGCTGATCCCGCCCAGCCTGCTGCTCATCGTCTATGGCGTGCTGGCGGAGGAGTCGATAGGCAAGCTATTCATCGCCGGGCAATTCCAGGGCTACTGCTGGCGGCGGCTTTCGTGGCCATGATCGTGCTGCTGGCCCTGTTCGCCCCACGCTTCGTGTTCAACCGCGAGAACCTGGCCCAGCAGCTGGCCGTTCGGCCGCAGCCTGCCGCGCCGGGACTTTCCGGCAAGCGGCTGGCTGGGAAGTCGCTGCCTATCGTCGCTCTGGTGCTGCTGGTTCTAGGCGGGCTTTATAGCGGCCTGTTCACGCCTACCGAAGCCGGCGGCATGGGTGCCTTCGGCGCCTTCGTCATTGCTCTGTTGCGCCGCTCCCTCAGTCTCGGGCGGCTATGGCAGGTGTTGCGCGAGACCGGCGGGGTGTCGATCGGCATTCTCACCCTGTTGATCGCCGCGCTGTTCTACAGCCGGATGCTGGCGATGGCCGGCGTGCCTTCGGTGATCGCCGAGCTGGTGATGGATGCAGGCTTGGGACCGTACGGCTTTCTTGCCCTGTATGTGCTGATCATCCTGCTGCTCGGCATGATCCTGGATTCGACCTCCATCCTGCTGGTGATGACGCCGATCGCAGCTCCCATCGCCGCCGACTTTGGGTTCAATTTGATCCATTTCGGCATCATTACCGTGATCGCGGTGGAGATCGGCCTGCTGACGCCGCCGTTCGGGATCTCGATCTTCACGGTGAAGTCGACCTTGAACGACGACGCCGTCCCGGTGGAGTCGGTCTTCCTTGGCGCGCTGCCTTTCGTCGCGGTGATGCTAATCGTCTTGGCTGTGGTCGTAGCCTTCCCGCAGTTGACGCTGGCGCTGATCTGAACGGGCTGGCGGAGCTGGTGCTGGCCACGGCTGCTTCCGGCGCCGGTGCGGTAGCAACCGCTTGACCGCTACGGAGCCCTGGCGAGCAGTTGCGAATCGGCTCTGGTGGCAGGAAAAACGAAAGCCGTCGACTTCCGGTCGACGGCTTTCCAAGCCACGGCTAGATGCGTTTGAGTGCGCGCAGGATGCGCTCAGGGGTCATGGGCATGGTGGTGATGCGGCCGCCCAGCGGTGCGATGGCATCGTTGACCGCGTTCATGATCGCCGCCGGCGCCGCCGCGGTTCCCGCCTCGCCGGCGCCCTTGGCGCCCAGCTCCGAGTACCGGCTAGGCGTCTCCATGTGAGCCACCTCGATGTCGGGCAGCTCCGGGGCGAGCGGAACGAGATAGTCCGCCAGGCTGCCGTTGATGAGCTGCCCCTCGGCGTTGTAGAGGCACTCTTCATACAAGGCCATGCCTATGCCCTGGGCGACGCCACCGCGGATCTGCTCGTCCACCAGCTTGGGATTCAGCACCCGGCCGCAATCCTCCACCACCCAGTGTTTCAGGAGTCGGACCAGGCCGGTCTCCACGTCCACTTCCACGTAGGAGGCGTGGATGCCGTTGGTGAAGGCGAAGGGCAGGCCTTGCGGCGAAAAATGGCGGACTACCGACAGCTGGGGCTGGAAGCCGGGGGGGAGGATGTCGCTGCGGAAGTAGGCGATGCGGCCCACTTCGGCGAGGCTGATGCGTTCCTCGCCGTCCTCGCGGCTGACCACCTGGCCATTGCGCAGGTCCAGCTCGGCAGGCGAGCTCTGTAGGATGGCGCCGGCTACCTCCAGGATGTTCTCGCGCAGCGCCCGCGCCGCGCGCAAGGCGGCTTCGCTGCCGATGGCCGCGCCGCGCGACGCCCAAGCGGTGCCGCCATAGGGGGTGGCATCGGTATCGCCGGTGATCACCCGGATGTCCTCCAGCGGCACGCCGAGCTCGGTGGCGGCAACCTGGGCGATGATGGTTTCGGTGCCCTGGCCGATCTCGTTGACACTGATGGCCAGCCGCACCTTGCCGGAGGGCTCGAGCTTGATGGAGCAACCGTCCTGGGCCGAGATGCGGGCACCGCCCACGCCATAGAAGGCAGGGCCGGGGGCGGTGATCTCGACGAAGGTGCCGAAGCCGATCCCGCGGTAGATGCCGCGCTCCCGCAACCTGGCCTGCTAGGGCATCGTAACCGATCATTTCGCGCAGCTTCGCCAGGCACCCCTGCAGGGAGAGGCCCTCGAAAACGTAGCCGCTCAGCGTCTTGTAGGGATAGGCGTCGTCAGGCACGTAGTTGCGCGCCCGCAGTTCGAGCGGGTCGATGCCCAGTTCGGCCGCGGCCTTCTCCAGCAGGGACTCGGTAACCGCGAAGGCGATCGGATGGCCCACGGCGCGGTACTGGCTCATCACGTTTTTGTTCTGCAGCACCACCTTGAGCACTGCCCGGTAGTGCTGCTGGGTATAGGGGGAGCCGATCAGGCGGATGACCTGGTTGCCCTCGACGGCACTGGTGCGCGGATAGACCGAGTAGGGGCCGACGCCGGTGAGGTCGTCGACGTCGAAGCCGAGGATGCGGCCATCGCGGGTCAGGGCCAGCCGCGCCCGCACCCGATGGTCGCGGGCATGGATGTCGCTGACGAACGACTCCAGCCGGTCCGCCACCTACTTCACCGGTCGCTTGAGCAGGATGCTCAGCGCGCAGGTGGCCATCTCCTCGCCGTAGACGTGGAGTTTGATGCCGAAAGCCCCGCCGATGTCCTTGGCGACGACTCGGACGTTTTCTTCGGCCAGGCCGAGATGGCGGGCATAGACATCCTGCATTTGATAGGGCGTCTGGGTGCCGTGGTAGACGGTCAGACGCTGTTCGCTGGGGTCATAATCCGCCACCAGTGCCCGCGGCTCGAGGGTGACCCCGGTGTGGCGGCCAAAATGAAACACGTCCTCTACCACCAGGTCGGCCTCGGCGCAGGCGCGGTCGATGTCGCCGGCTTCGATCTTGGTGCCGAACACCAGGTTGTCGCCCAGTTCTGGGTGAATCAGCGGCGTGTCGGGGTCCAGGGCGGTCTCAGGATCGGTGACCGTAGGCAGCTCCTCGTAGTCGATCTGCAGCAGTTCCAGGGCGTCCTCGGCCTGGGCGCGGGTCTGCGCTACCACTGCCACGACCGGCTCTCCCTGCCAGCGGGCCACCTCGCAGGCCAGCGGGTACTGCGGTGCCGACTTCATGCCGGCGAAGTGCTCCAGGGTGCCCACCCAGGGTTGGCAGAGCTGGGCGATGTCCCGGCCGGTGTAAACCCCGATTACGCCGGGTGCACGGCGGGCCGCCTCGATGTTGATGCCGACGATGCGGGCATGGGCATAAGGGCTGCGCGCGAAGGCCACATGCACCATGCGCGGCAGGGCGAGGTCGGAAGGGAACTGGCCGCGCCCGGCCAGCAGGCGGCGGGCGTTGGGGCGCGGCACGCTGCGGCCGATGTAGCTGTTCGGCCGATCGAGGATGCTGGCGGACAGTTTGTCGTTCATTCGGCCTCCTCCTCGGTGCTGCCGCAGGCTTCGGCGATGGCGTCGACGATGGCGTGGTAGCCGGTGCAGCGGCAGTAGTTGCCGGATAGTCCGGCACGGATTTCCTCGCGACTGGGCTTGGGGTTGTGCTTGAGCAGATCGGCGGCGGCGATCAGCATACCAGGGGTGCAGAAGCCGCACTGCAGGGCATTGTTGCGGTAGAACGCTTCCTGCAGGGCTGCCAGCTCGCCGCTTTCGGTCAAGCCTTCGATGGTCTCGATTTGCGCGCCTTCGGCCTGCACGGCGAACATGAGACAGGCCCGTATCTGCTCGCCGTTGTAGCGTACGGTGCAGGCGCCGCAGACGCCCTGCTCGCAGCCGACATGGGTGCCTGTCAGAGGTGCAGCTCTTCGCGCAGGAAATCGGCCAGGGACAGCCGCGGACTGACGCGACGGGTCACGCGCTCGCCGTTGACCGTCAGGGTAAGCTCATGGGTTTTGTCGCTCATGCGCTGTGACCTCCGCTCATTGCAGTCAGAACGCGGCCGAGCAGGACACGAGCCATGTGCGCCTTGGCCTCGGCCGAGGTGTAGAGATCGCCCAAAGGCTGAAAATCCTCCGCCAGAGCGGCTTGCGCGTCTTGGATGGCTTCGGAGGTCAGCGGTCGCCCTTCGAGAGCTGCCGCTGCTCGACGGGCCAGCACGGGCGTCTCGGCCACGCCGAAGAAGCCCAGCCGCACCTCGTGCAGGCGCTGGTCATTGGGCCGAAACAGCTTCAGCGCTCCCCTGGCGCCGACGCGCGCCTGGGCAGCAAGGCCGACGATGGCGTAGTCGCCTCGGCGCCGGACCAGTTCGTCGAAACCGTAGCGCATGTCCTGGGCGGCTGCCGGCACCTCGACGTAGGTGATCAGCTCGTGTGGCTCCAGCGCGGTCTGGTAGACGCCCTTGAAGAATTCCTCCGCCGGCACCACCCGGCTGCCGCTGCAGCTCGCCAGATGGATGCGCGCCCCCAGGGTCAAACAGCAGGCGGGCCATTCCGAGGCCGGATCGGCCGTGGCCAGGCTGCCGCCAAAGGTGCCGCGGTTGCGGATCGCCGCATGGGCGATGTGGGGCGCCGCGCTGGCCAGCAGCGGAGCATGGCGGGCGATCAGGGGCGAGCGGGCCATTTCAGCATGGCGGGTGAGGGCGCCGATGCGCAGCCATTTGCCGCGCAGCTCGATGCCGGTCAGCTCGGGGACGTGGTTCAGATCCACCAAGATGCTGGGCGCGGCTAGGCGCATATTCATTGTCGGTATCAAGCTTTGGCCGCCCGCGATCACCTTCGCCTCGTCGCCGCGCTCGGCGAGGATAGCCAAAGCCTGGGCGAGCGAGTTCGGCCTCACGTAATCAAATTGCGGTGATTTCACGTTATCTCCTCCTACGGATGGGGCGGGAGGCAAGGCGATTGTAATTTATCATTTGATTAAATTTGTGGCGACAGGAAACGCAGACGCTGCTCTTGTCGTCTTACAAGGGGGCGACCAGAATGACCCCAGGGTTTGGGTAAGGGAGTGGCAGTTGGAATGAAAACAAGGAAGCGACGGCGGCTTTCGCCGGAAGAGCGAGAACGGCAAATCGTCGAAGGAGCGATCCGGTTTTTCGCCGAAGTCGGCTTCGAGGGGCAGACGCGGGAACTGGCCAAGCGCCTCGGGATTACCCAGCCGCTGCTGTACCGCTACTTCCCCAGCAAGGAGAGCCTGATCGAGCGCGTCTACCATGAGGTCTACATCAAGCGCTGGCAGCCTCACTGGGAGTCGCTGATCGTCGACCGCCGCCGTCCCCTGCAGGAGCGGCTGGTTACCCTTTACCGCGAGTATACCCAGGTGATCTTCAACTACGAGTGGGTGCGCATCTTCATGTTTGCTGGCCTCAAGGGGGTGAACATCACCGAGCGCTATCTCGCCATCGTCCAGGACAAGCTGTTCGTGCCGGTCTGCACCGAAATGCGCGAGCTTGCCGGCTTGCCTTCCACCGCCGAGGTGCCGTTGCTGCCGGAGGAGCTGGAGCTCGCCTGGGATTTGCACGGCGGCGTCTATTATCTGGCCATTCGCAAGTGGATCTATAACCTCCCGATCCCGGAAGACCTGAGCGATCACATCGAGCGGGTGGTCCACAGCTTCATCGCAGGCACTCCCCCTACGCTGCGCCGGCTTTTCGCCGAAAAGCCCCTACGGCAGCAGCACTCGGCAAGCTAGGCCAAACCGCCGCAGCCTCCCCCGTCGCGCTCCTGCCTCTTGCGTTTGCCGCCGTCGACGTTATTATCGCCGATAATGATCAAAAGATAAATAGTGAACAGAGGAGGCGCACGATGGAGATTTCCGGCGAGCACCGCATTCCCGCCTCGCGGCTGCGGGTCTGGGAAGCGCTTAACGATCCTGCCGCGCTGCAGGCATCCATTCCCGGCTGCGAGGCGCTGGAGAAGGTGTCCGCTACCGCGTTCAGCGCGCGCATCGTCAGCCGGATCGGCTCGATCAAAGCCAACTTCAACGGTAAGGTGGAGCTATCCGAAATCGATGCCCCGCGCAGCTACGTGATCTCGGGCCAGGGCCAGGGCGGTGTCGCCGGGGCGGTCAAGGGCTGGGCGCGGGTGGAGCTCGAGGAAAGCGGGCCGGAGGAAACGGTGCTGTCTTACACGGCCAGCGCCGAGGTCGCCGGCAAGCTGGCCAGTGTGGGCAGCCGGGTCATCCAAGGGGTGGTGCGCAAGACCGCGGACGATTTCTTCCGCAACTTCGTCATGCAGATCGGTGAAGGCCCGGCAGCGGCCGCAGCGCCCCGGGTCGGCGGCCGCCTGCGCTGGATCGTCGCCGCCGGCATCATCGCCGCTGCGGCGGCAGGCGCCTGGCTGCTGCTGTAGCGGCAGCCGCGGGCCGAGGAATCTTTGCTTTCCCGCACGTCAGGAGCTCTCACATGGCTGCATATTGGATCGCCCTGGTCGATGTCCGCGACCCCGAGGCCTACCAGGAATACGCCAAGCGCGCCACGCTGGCGATCGAGAAGTACGGTGGCCGTCCCCTGGCACGAGGCGGCCGCAGGGTCGAGCTGGAGGGTGGCGCACCGCCGGGGCGGGTGACCATCATCCAGTTCGACAGCATCGAGCAGGCTGAAGCCTGCTACCGCTCGCCCGAATACCAAGAGGCGCGCCGCTATCGGGACCAAGCCGCCACCGGCCGATTCATGGTGGTGGAGGGGCTCGACTAGCCGTGCTGCCGGCTTTTCGGTCAGCACTGTAGCCAGCTCCTGGGGGCTACGCAGGCGCACTGCCTGCGGGAAGTCCTGCTCGATCCCGGCGCCAAAGCCGATGGCCAGCAGCTCGAGGCCAGGGTGGCGCTGGAGGTGGGCGATCACGGCGCGCAGGTGGCAGCGTAAGTAGCCTTCGCCGTTGGCCTCGGCGGTGGCCCGCTCGTAGGGGGGCGCCGTCACCGAGCAAGAGCAGGATGCGGCGCCGCTCGGGCCGCTTCAGCAGGCGTTGCGCCGCCCACTCCAAGGCTTCGCCGTCCAGATTCTCTTTCAGGATATCGTCCCTGAGCAGCAAGCCCAGGCCGTTGCGTGTTTGCCGCCAGGGCTGATCGGCGCTCTTGTAGATGATGTGCCGACGCACGGCGAGCCGCCCCGGGTTGGGCGGCCGGCCGGCTTCGCGCCAGGCAGCCGCGGCCGCGCCGCCATCCCAGTCGGCGGTGGTGAAGCCGAGCACCTCGACCTTGACGCCGCACCGCTCCAGGCTGCGGGGCAGCAGATCGGCGCAAAGGGCCGCCAGCCGGATGCGCTGCCCACGCATGGATGCCGAGTTGTCCAGCAACAGGCAGACCACGGTATCGCGGCGGCTGCGGGATGCCCGCTCGCGATAGGGGAAAGGCCAGCCCGGGTCCACGATCAGGCGGTGCAGCCGGCGCGGATCCAGCCAGCCCTGCTCGCGCTGATCCTGCCACCCCGTTGGCGACCGTGCCTGCAGCCGCTGCTCCAGCCGCCTGGCGAGACGCGTCACCAGGCGCCGCTGCGCGGCGAGTTCGGCGTCCAGCCGCTGCCGCAATCTCGCCAGCTCGTCCGGCCCGGCCAGGTCGGTCGGGTGCAGGGTTTGGTCCCAGGCGCGGCTGTAGATGCGGTAGTCGCGGGCCGCCTCGGTGGCAGCGGGCGGGATCACGACGCCCTCGGCGTGGCCGCTGCGGCCAGCTCGGCGCAGGCCGCGGGCAAGGGGTGCCTCGTCCTCGCCTGCCTGCCTGCGTTGCCGCGCTGTCGGAGCGGGGGCGGAGTCGGCGGGGGCCAGCCGCCGCGCGACCTGCAGTGCCAGGGCTGCATAGCGGCGCGGCGATTCCAGCGCCGCGGCCAGCTCGGCGAGGTTGATGCCGGAGTCCAGCAGCTCGGCCTGCCAGCGTGTCGCCTGCCGCTGCAGGGCCGGCGGCAGGTCGAAGACGCCGAGCGCATGGTGGACGAGCAGTCGCAGCCGCTCCGGCAGGACCGGGACGCAAGCCTGCTCGTCCGCCAGGCTCGTCTGTAGGTTGTGGGCTACCCCCGGCCACAGGCGAGCGCCCATAGCCTCGGCCCGAGCTTGCCACAGCGCTTCCACCAGCGGGGCGAGCCGGTCTGGCAGGGGGCGGGAAAAGGGCAAGGGGTAGCGGTAGCGCAGCGCCAGGCGATCCGCCAAGGCGCGCCAGCCCGTCCAATCGGCGGGCGGTTGCTGCAGGTCAGGTAGATGGGCGCTGGCGGCGTCCAGCCAGGCCGAGTGGCCGCTGAAGCTTACCGCGAGCTGCGGCGCCTCGGCCAGGGCGCGCAGCGCAGCCGCCAGGCGGGCGCGGCAGCGCTGCAGCCGGAGGTCTTCACCGCTCATCGGTTCTCCGGCTGCAGGTCGCGGCCGAAGGCGCGCTGAAAATACTCTTCCACCAGTTCCCGCTCCAGCTCGTCGCACCGGTTCAGAAAGCTCAGGCGGAAGCTGGCATCCACGTCGCCGAAGATGAGGTTGTTTTCCGCCCAGCTCAGCACCGTGCGCGGGCTCATGGTGATGGACAGGTCGCCGGCGGCAAAGCCCTGCCGGACCAGGCCGGCGCAGCGCACCATGCCGGCCACTAGGCGCCGGCCCTCGGGGTGGTCGTAATCCGGCAGCTTAGAGAGGACGATGCGCTGCTCGACTTCGGCCGGCGGATAGTCAAGCCGGGCGACGACGTGCCAGCGGTCGAGCTGCCCCTGGTTCAAGACCTGGGTGCCGTGGTAGAGGCCGCTGGCATCGCCCAGGCCAACGGTGTTGGCGGTGGCGAACAGCCGGAATGCGGGATGCGGGCTCAGGACCCGGTTCTGCTCGGGCAGGGTCAGCTTGCCTTCGGACTCGAGCAGGCGCTGGATGACGAACATCAGCTCGGGTCGGCCGGCGTCGTACTCGTCGAGGACCAGCGCGACCGGGTTTTGCAGTGCCCAGAGCAGCAGCCCTTCGCGGAACTCGGTGACCTGCCGGCCGTCGCGCAGCGCGATGACGTCGCGTCCGATGAGATCGAGGCGGGTGATCTCGCTGTCCAGATTCAGGCGCAGGCATGGCCAGTTGAGGCGGGCGGCGATTTGCTCGATGTGGGTGGACTTGCCCGTCCCATGCAAGCCTTGCAGCAAAACCCGGCGGTTGTGGCTGAAGCCGGCCAGCACGGCCAAGGTGGCTTGATGGTCGAAGACATAGGCCGGGTCGACTGGCGGGACGTGCTCGCTCGGCTCGCGGAAGGCCGGCACCCGCAGATCGCAGTCGATGTCGAAGACCTCGCGCACGCTGCGCCAGGAGTCCGGGAGCGGCGTGCCGGGCAGCGGGGGCAAGGCCTTCATGCTAACGGCTCCGCTGTATGCCGTCGCAGGCATTCCGCGCCGCCACCGGCCGGGGTGCGGCCGCGCAACGCTAGGTGATGCAACAGGCCCGGGTGGTCCATGGAGCCGACAGCCTCCGCAATGCTTTGCCGTCTGATCAGGCCTGCGATGCGGGACGACAGAATTGCAGGCCAGTTAATGGTCGACCGATAAACTAAGCTGTAGGCGCGGCACGGTCAACCTCGCCGGAGGTAGCGGTTCGGCGCCGACGAGGCGCGCATTGCGATGGCGGAAGGCACGACCAGACCGCAGCGGTTCCAGGCCCTGCCAGGCAAGCGTTCAGTGGGGCGACCGACGCCGGTGGCCGCCTCTCGGCGGCAGGCCGCCACGCTGGCCGCGGACGGCACTCGGCTGCGCTCAGACGGTCAGATAGCCCAGTGTGCGCTCGCTGTCAGCGCGGAAGGCCGCCGAGTCGCCGCTCCAGACGATGTGGCCCTTGTCGATGATGTAGTGGCGGTCGCAGATGCGCAGCAGCGACTCCAGGTGGTGGTCCACGATCAGCAGCGACTGGCCAAGCTCGCGCAGTTGGTGCAGGCAGCGCCAGATGACGGCACGCACCGTCGGCGCCAGCCCCTCGGTGGCCTCGTCCAGGATGAGCAGCCGGGGATTGGTCATCAGCGCCCGGCCTATTGCCAGCATCTGCTGCTCGCCGCCGGAGAGCTGGTTGCCCATGTTGCCTTCGCGCTCCTGCAGCCGCGGGAACATCTCGTATACCCGCTGCAGCGTCCAGTAGCCGGGGCGGGCGGAGGCCAGCAGGTTTTCCCGCACGCTGAGGTTGGGGAAGATCCTGCGCCCCTCGGGCACCAGGCCGATGCCGGCGCGGGCGATGAGGAAGGCCGGCAGGCCACGGATGTTCCGGCCCCGGAACCGGATGCTGCCCCGTCGCGGCGGGGTCAGGCCCATGATAGAGCGGATGACCGTGGTTTTGCCCATGCCATTGCGGCCCATGAGGCTGACCGCCTCGCCTTCGCCGATCTTGAGATCGATGCCGAACAGCACTTGGCTGTTGCCATAGGCGGTCTCGACCCCTGCGAGTTGCAGCATCAAAGCGCCTCCTCGTCCAGATAGGCGGCCCGCACCCTGGCGTCCGCCCGCACCTCCTGAGGCGAGCCGCTGGCGAGCAAGGCGCCGACTACCAGCACGCTGACCCTGTCGGCCAGCCGGAACACCACATCCATGTCGTGCTCCACCAGCAGGATGGCGTGAGCCGGCTTGATGCGCTCCAGCAGCGTGCTGAGGGTCTCGCTCTCGGCCCGACTCATGCCGGCCATGGGCTCGTCCAACAGTAGCACCGTCGGCTCGGTGGCCAGCGCCATGGCGATCTCCAGCTGGCGTTTCTGGCCATGGGATAGGTCGCCGGCGCGCAGGTTGGCCAGGGCTGTCAGGCCGACCTGCTCCAGCACCCGCTCGGCCGGCTCGGTCAGGCGGCGGTCCTTGGCGGCCGGCCGCCAGAAGGCGAAGTGGTGACGGGCGCGAGACTGCACGGCCAGGGCGACGTTGTCGCGCACGCTGAATTCCTCGAATACCGCCGTGATCTGGAAGGTGCGAACGATGCCGCGGGCGGCGCGGGCCGCCATGGGCAGCGCGGTGATGTCCCTGCCGCGATACCAGATGGTGCCGGCGTCGGGACGGAGCTGGCCCGCAAGCTGCGCTAGCGCGGTGGTCTTGCCGGCGCCATTGGGGCCGATCAGGGCATGCACCTGGCCGACCTCGACGCTCAGGGACAGATCGCGGGTGGCATGGAGGCCGCCGAAGCGCTTGTGCAGGCCCCGCGCCTCGAAGATTGCTCCCCCGTTAGCCCTGGTGCAGCTCATCCGGACGACCTCCTCAGCGCGCCGTAGATGCCGCCGCGGAAAAACAGCGCCACCAGGATGAGCAGCGGGCCCAGGATGATCTGCCAGTGCTCGGTCAGCGCGATCAGCAGCTCTTCCATCAGCAGCAAGGCCAGGGCGCCGTAGACCGGTCCGATCAGGCTGCCGATGCCACCCAGCAGCACGATCACCAGGAAATTGCCGGACTGCATCCAGCTGGCCAGCGTCGGATCTACGAATTCGCTGTTATTCGCCAGCAGGGCGCCAGCCAGGCCAGTGAGGGCGCCGGAGATCACGAAGGCAGTTAGGCGGTAGCGGAACGGGTCGATGCCGAGGGCGCGCAGGCGCACGTCGTTTTGGCGGCTGGCCTCGATGACGCGGCCGAAGCGGGAGCCGACCAGCCGCCGTAGCAGGTAAAGCACCGCCAGCAGCAGACCGAAGCATGCATAGTAGAAGCTGATAGGATCTTCCAGGGCGACCCCGGCGAGAGTGTTCCGCCCCCACAACGCCAGGCCGTCCTGGCCGCCATATTGCGACAGGCTGATGACGATGAAATAGATCAGCTGGGCGAAGGCCAGCGTGATCATGATGAAGTAGACGCCGGAGGTGCGCAGCGAGATCAGGCCGACCAGGAGCGCGTACAGGCCGCTGATCAGCATGGCCAGCGGCCAGGCCAGCAGGGCTTCGTTGCTGCCGGTCCAGCCGAAGGCTAGCGGCAGGTCCTGCATGGCATGGGTGCTGAGGATACCGACCGTGTAGGCGCCCAGGGCAAAGAAAGCGGCATGGCCGAAGCTGACCATGCGGCCGTAGCCCATGACGAGATCTAGCGCCACCGCCGCCAGGGCGAAGATCAGCGCGCGGCTGAACATGGTGACCAGGAACGGATTTTCGGTCAGCACCGCCAGCGGCGGAATCAGCGCCAGCAGGAGCAGCAGCATGACGGTGGCAAACCGGGCGCGCGGCGGCTTAGGCATGGTAGCTACCGAACAGTCCTTGCGGCCGCACGGCCAGCACGATTGCCATGAGCAGGTAGATCAGCATGGAAGCGAGCGCCGCGCCCAGGTTGCTGGCGCTGGCCGGATCCAGCCACAGCCGCGCCAGCACCGGCAGATATGCCCTACCAAGGGTGTCGGCTACCCCGATCAGCAGCGCGCTGACGACGGCGCCCTTGATGGAGCCGATGCCGCCGATGACGATGACCACGAAGGTCAGGATAAGGATGTTCTCGCCCATCCCGGACTCGACCGCCAGGAAGGGGGCCGCCATCACGCCGGCCAGCCCTGCCAGGCAGGCGCCGAGGCTGAAGACGATGGTATAGAGCAGGCGGATATTGATGCCGAGCGCGCCGATGGTCTCGCGATCCGCCGCCCCAGCGCGGATCCGCATGCCGAGACGGGTACGCATGATCAGAAGATAGAGCAGGCCGATCACCAGCAGGCCGACCGCGATGACCGCCAGGCGGAACTGTGGGTAGGGCACGCCGGCCAGGATCTCGACCGAGCCTGCCAGCCACGCCGGCAGGTCCATCCCGAGCGGCTGGCGCCCCCATACCAGGCGCACCAGCTCGTTGAAGAAGAGGATCAGGCCGAAGGTGGCCAGCACCTGGTCCAGGTGGTCGTGCCGGTACAGCCGCCGCATGACCAGCAGCTCGATCAGCATGCCGGCAACTGCAGCCGCCGCCATCCCCCCCCAGCGCGCCGAGCAGGAAGCTGTCGCTGCGGGCGACGATGGTGGCGCCCACGTAGGCGCCCACCATGAACAGCGAACCGTGGGCCAGATTGATCAGGCTCATGATGCCGAACACCAGCGTCAATCCGGACGCCATCAGCAGCAGCGTCATCCCGAACTGCAGCCCGTTCAGGACCTGCTCCAGGAACAATTGCATCGCCCGCTCCAGTCGCTCCCGGCCCGTCAGTCCAGCTTGCACTCGGCGGCGTAGGCGTCCACGTGGTCTTCGAAGACCTTGGCGACGATGACATTGGCCAGCTTGCCATCCTCGCCGCGGACCACCTTGCGCACATAGACGTCCTGGATGGGATGCTGGTTGGCGCCGAAGCGGAACTTGCCGCGCACCGACTCGAACCTGGCCTCGCGCAGCGCGGCGCGGAAGGCGGTCGGGTCGGACAGGTCGCCGCCGGTGGCCTGCAGGGCGCTACCGATCAGCTGCGCGGCGTCATAGCCTTGGGCTGCGTACAGTGTGGGCAGGCGGCCGTAGGCCTCAATGTAATCGGCCACGAAGCGCCGGTTGGCGGGATTGTCCAGATCTGCGCTCCATTGCGCGGTGTTGAACACGCCTAGGGCGGCGTCGCCGACGGCATTGACCAGGGTGTTGTCGAAGGAGAAGGTCGGGCCGAAAAGCGGGATCGACTCCGCCAGGCCAGCCTGGGCGTACTGCTTGGTGAAGTTAATGCCCATGCCGCCCGGCAGGAAGAAGAACACCGCGCCCGGCTTGGCGGCGCGGATCTGGGCGATCTCGGCGGCGAAGTCGGTTTGACCCAGCTGGGTGTAGACCTCGGCGGCGACCTTGCCGCGGTAGAAGCGCTTGAAGCCGGCCAGGTGATCGCGGCCAGCCGGGTAGTTGGGCGCGAGCAGGAAGACGTTGTCGTAGCCCTGGTCGCTGACGTACTGGCCCATGGCCTCGTCGAAGTTGTCGTTCTGATAGGCGACGTTGAAATAGTTCGGATGGCAGCCCTTGCCGGCCAGCTGCGCCGGGCCGGCGTTGGGGCTGATGTAGAAGACGCCCTCGCGCAGCGCTTGCGGCACGGTGGCCATGGCCACGTTAGAGAACACCACGCCGGTGAGGATGCGGACCCCGTCGCGCTGGATCATGCGGGTGACGGTCTGGCGGGCAGCGCCCGGGTTGAGGCCGTCGTCCTCGACCAGCAGCTCCACCTCGACCCCGCCGAGCTTGCCGCCGCCATGGCGGATGGCGAGCTCGAAGCCCTTGCGAATGTCGTCGCCGAGATAGCCGCCCGGCGTCGACAACGTGGTCACCATGCCGATCTTGACCGGCTGGGCCTGGAGCGGCCCCCCCAGGCCCAGGAGCGCGAGCGCTGCAAAGCAGGCAGTCTGCCACTTCATCGTCGTCCTTCCCCCCACATGCCGGCTGCCCGGGCAGCCGGTTATCGCTTGTTGTGGTCGCACCGCTGCGGGAATGGCGGGCCGCTGCGCGCGGCTCTTCCCGACCGGCGGCCGCTGCCGGCAGATGTTCGCTCGCTAGGGCGCTCTTGTGAAAGTCGCCGGCCGCGCCCGGCCCGGGAGGGCACGGCGTCAGCGGCCTGCTGGTGGCTTGGCCAGCGGGACCCCATTTCTAGAAAAATGCGTGAAAAAACCTGTCGTTAAATGGCGACAGTTGGGCTTCTTGCGGTTTTGTCGGGGCATGTAAATGGCACAATAACCGGGCATGCAGGGCGCCTCGCGCCGCTTGCTGAACGGCTGGCCGGCGCCGATCCAGTTCGCTGCATGCGGCAAGAATCACGGCAGGCTTCGAAGTTTCATCGATGACGAGAGCACTGATCGCACTGGCCGCGCTGCTCGCCATGGGCAGCGCCGTCGCCAACGACAAACCCGATCCCCCGCACCGCACGCTGCTCGGCTACGTCGAGTCGATTACCCTGCAGCCGGTCGGACTGCGGCTGGCGGCACGGCTGGATACGGGCGCCAAGACCTCCTCGCTGCACAGCGTGCAAACGGAAGTCTTCGAGCGCGAGGGTGACAAGTAGGTGCGTTTCCACGTGCCCATCGAAGGCGAGCAGGGTGAGGAAGCGATGCGCGTGCTGGCCATGGAGCGGCCGTTGAAGCGCACTGTGAAGGTGAAGCGCAAGGGCGCCCCATCTCAGCTGCGCTACGTGGTTGAGCTGTCCTTCTGCCTCGATGGGCGGGAGCATCAGGCTGAATTCTCGCTTACCGACCGCTCGGCGTTTCTCTACCCGGCGCTGCTGGGACGGGAGTTTCTCAAGGACGTGGCCGTGGTCGATCCGGCCAACGCCTTTCTTGCCAGGAGCAAGTGCGATCACGTCGAGCCAGCTCAGCTGGCCGGCGACATCGTGGAGCTGGAGCTCCATCGCGACGCCGCCGCCGATTCGGCGGAGGAGGCTGAATGAGTCGCTGGCATGTGATTATCGTCGCGCTGCTGCTGACCGTCCTGGGAGTGGGGACGGCAGTCTACAAGTCGGCCGCCTTCGGCTTGCCGTTCCAGCCGCAACAGGAGGCGGACGTGTGGACGGTAGAAGCGCGGGTGATGGTCCAGTCCGACGGAAGCGCGCCGGTGCGGGTAGAGATGCCCGTGCCGGGCAACCTGCCGCGCTTCGTCCGCATCCAGGAGGATTTCATCTCGGCCACCTTCGGGGTGGCGGTGGACGACGCTAGCGAGCCGCGCCGGGCGATCTGGACCGCGCGCCGCCTCAACGGCGAGGCGGCGTTGTACTACCGGGTGCAGCTGGTGGAGCGGCTGGAGGAGGAGCGCGACGCCTCACGGCCGCCGCCGTATCCGGAAGTGCCGGACTACGAAGAGCCCTTCGGGGCGGCCATCCACGGCCTGCTGAACGAGGTGCGGCGGCAGTCGGCCGACATCGAGTCGTTCGCGCGCCAGCTGCTGCGCCGCTATGCCAATCCGGCCGGCGACGATCGCATTGCGCTGCTGCGCGCCAATGCGGAAACGCCGCTGGACCATGCCCTCAACTTCGGCCACATCCTGGCGGGGGCGCGCATTCCGTCGCGGGTGATCTGGACCCTGCAACTGAGCGGCGGCATGCGCTCCGGCCAGCTCGAGCCTTGGCTACAAATCCACAACGGCCGCCGCTGGATCACCCTGGATCCGAGCAGCGGCACTTTCGGCCTGCCGGCCGATCGCCTGATCTGGACCGTCGGCGACGAGCAGCCGCGCCTGGCGGCAGAAGGTGCGACGGTCGGGTCGTGAGTGTTCGCCGCTGCCAAGACCCATCGCGATCTGCTGGTGGTGGCCAAGGAGCGGGCGCAGGATCTGGGCTCATCGCTGCTGGAGGTTAGCCTGCTCAACCTGCCGTTGCAGACCCAGAACGTCTACCGGATCCTGCTGACGGTACCGGTTGGCGCGCTGCTGGTGGTGCTGATGCGCAACGTGGTCGGCGTGCAGACTTTCGGCACGTTCATGCCGGTCCTCATTGCCATGGCGTTCCGCGAGACCCGCCTGCTGTTGGGGCCGGCGCTGTTCACCCTGGTGATCGCCCTGTCGCTGCTGGTGCGGTTCTATCTAGAGCGGCTGCGGCTGCTGCTGGTGCCCCGGCTGGCGGCAGTGGTCACCGTGGTGGTGCTGGTCATGACGGTCATCAGCGTCGCCAGCCATCAGCTGGGCATAGATCGGGCGCTGTCCATGGCCCTGTTCCCGATCGTGATCCTGGCCATGACGGTCGAGCGGATGTCCATCGTGTGGGAGGAGGCCGGCGCCTGGAACGCCTTGCTGCAGGCCGCCGGCAGCCTGGGCACGGCGGCGCTGGCCTACCTGGTCATGATCCAGCCTCAGCTGCAGTACCTGCTGTTCGTGTTCCCTGAGCTGTTGCTGGTGGTGCTGGCCGTGATCCTGCTGCTGGGGCGCTACACGGGATATCGGCTCAGCGAGCTGTGGCGTTTCCGCAGCCAGCTGTTCGCAAGGGAGGAAGCCAGATGAACCCGTTCCGACGACTGCGGGAGCAGGGCATCATCGGCATGAACGAGCGCAATGCCCGCTATATCCAGGTCCATAACCCCCGCTCGCGCTACCCGCTGGTGGATGACAAGCTGCGCAGCAAGGCGCTGGCGGAGGCGGCCGGAATCGCCGTGCCGCGCCTGATCGGCGTGATCGAGGCGAACCGGCAGGCACGCCAACTGGAGCGCATCCTGCAGGGCGAGACCGATTTTGTCATCAAGCCCGCCAATGGCAGCGGCGGCAACGGCATCATGGTCTTCAGCGGGCGGGTGGGACCCTATTACCGGCTCAGCAACGGCGCCCTGCTGTCGCTGGACGACATCGGCCATCACATCGCCAACATCTTGAGCGGCATGTACAGTTTGCGCGGACTGCCCGACAAGGCAATGATCGAGGAGCGGGTGCAGTTCGACCCCTAATTTCGACCGCATCAGCTACCAGGGCGTGCCTGACGTGCGGGTGGTGGTCTACCGCGGCGTACCCGTGATGGCCATGATCCGGCTGCCAACCCGGGCTTCGGACGGCAAGGCCAACCTGAACCTGGGTGGGGTCGGCGCCGGCATCCACCTCGGCAGCGGGCGGACCATCGGCGCGATCTGCGGCAACCGTCCCATCACCCGCCATCCAGATACCCTCGAGCCTCTGCTTGGCGTGCCCATCCCCGGCTGGCGTGAGCTGCTGGTGCTGGCGGCCAAGTGCCAGTCGCTGTGCGGCCTCGGCTACCTGGGCGTGGATTTGGTGCTGGACGCGCGCCACGGGCCGCTGGTGCTGGAGTTGAATGCACGGCCGGGCCTGAGCGTGCAGCTGGCCAACCGCCAGGGCCTGCGGCCCCGGCTGGAGCAGATCGACGCTCTGCCGGCCATCCCGGCCACGGCAGAGGACCGGGCAATGCTGGCCCAGGAGCTGGCCTGGGGCTGGCAGCCGGTCGACTGCGTCGAGCAAGGCCTCGCCGACGCAGAGCTCGAGCAAATCGCCGGCACCGCTTGACCCTCTGCCGCTCCTCCTGTCTCCGGCCGCGGCGGCCAGACGGCCGCGCAGTCAGCCAGCTTGGCTTCGAGACTGATCTGCAAGCTACTGCTGCGTAGCAGGTTCGACACTGGACAGCGCTGTTCAGCTTCCCGCGCCAGCCGCTCAAAGTCAGCCTGGGCAAGTCCCGGAACCCGGCCAACGGTGGCCAAGTGCATCGCGGTGATGCGCAGCTGCTCGGTATCCAGCGTGATGGTGGCTTTGGTGCTGATCTCTTCCGGCCTGTGCCCCTGCTGGCTGAGGTAGTTGGCGAACGCCATGCTGAAGCAGCCGGCATGGGCGGCGGCGATGAGTTCTTCCGGATTGGTGCCTTGGGCGTTCTCGAAGCGGGTCGCGAACGAAAAGGGGATGTCGCTGAGCACCTTGCTGTCGCTGTCCAGCTGGCCGCTGCCGCTGCGCAGGTCACCCTGCCAGCGGCCGTTGGCGGTGCGCTTGATCGCTGCCATGCCCGTCTCCTCGAAATGAATTGCTGCCGAGACCTTGAACCTGCCGAGGTATAGGCGGCGACGGCGGGAGGCAACGGCCGCCGCCGCGCTCAGGTGGTGTGCTCGGGTGACTCCCAGCTGCCGCCCAGGGCCTTGAACAGATCGACCGTGCCGAGGAAGCGGCTCAGCTCGGCCTGTACCAGGCCGTCCTCAGCCTGCAGGCGGGAACGTTGGCTGTCGAGCAGATTCAGTAGGTCCTGGGTGCCGGCTTCATAGCGGACGAGGGCAAGTCGGTAGGCAAGCTGGGCCTGAGCCGCGGCCTGGCTTAGCGCGGCAGCGCGGGCCTCGCTGGCCTGCACGGCGGCCAGCGCATCCTCGACTTCACGGAAGCCGGTCAGCACCGTCCGGACATATTGGGCCGCCAGCTCATCGCGGCGCGCTTCGCTCAGCGTCACCTGGCTGCGCCGCCAGCTGCCGTCGAAAATGCTTTGGCTTAGAGCGCCGATCAGCGAGGCGAAGCTGGCTGAGCCGCCGGTAAGCAGGTCGGCGACGCCGCCGGAGGCCGACAGCCGCAGGCTGGGGTACAGGGCCGCGCGGGCGACGCCGATGTCGGCATGGGCGGCCGCAAGCTGGGCCTCGGCGCGGCGGATGTCGGGCCGGCGCTCGAGCAGGCTGGCCGGCTGCAAGGGAGCCACCGTCGGCAGCCGCAGCTCGGCCAGGCCGCTGCCGCGGATGGCGAAGCCCTGTGGCGGGCGGCCCAGCAACACCGCCAGGGCATGCTGAGCCTGCTCCAGCTGCAGCTGCAGGGACGGCAGCTCGGCTTCGAGGCTGAGTACCGCCGTGCGCTGCTGGGCCAGCTCTAGCTCGGTGGCGGCGCCGAGGTCGGCGCGGATCTGCACCAGCTCCAGCAGCTGGCGGGCGATGGCCAGGTTGTCCCGGGCGATGGCAAGCCGGCTCTTCAACGCCAGGGCGCGGAAATAGGTGGTGGCCAGCTCCGCCTGCAGGACCAGCTGTGCGGCCTCCAGGTCATAGGCGCTGGCGAGCAACCGCGCCTGGGCTGCCTGCGCCGCGGCGGCGTTGGCGCGCCAGAGGTCCAGCTCGTAGGCGATGCTGAGCTCGGCCTGGCCGCTTTCCCGCGTGCGCCCGTCGCTGCGGCTGCGCCCGGCCGATAGGCCCGCGGAGACGTCGGGTAGCCGGCCGGCGCTGGCGCCGCGCGCCGTGGCGCGGGCCTGCTCGATGCGGGCGAGGGCGACGGCAAGGTCCTGGTTGGCGACCATGGCCTCCGCCATGAGCTCCGCCAGCTCCGCGCTGCCGAATCGTTGCCACCAGGTCTCGTCGACGGCCGCGGCGTGGCCGGGGACGGCGTTGTCCCAGTCGGATGGGATCATCATCGTGGGTCGCTGGTATTCCGGCGTCAGGGCGCAGCCGGCGAGCAGCAGCGGCAGGGCGACGAGCAGCAGTTTGATCGATGTGCGCATAGCAGCCTACTCCGTAGCCAGGGCGATCACGGGATCCAGGTGGGCCGCCTTGCGGGCTGGCAGATAGCCGAACAGCAGTCCGGTGGCGACGGCGGAGCCGAAGGCGAGCAGGGCCGGGCCGGCGGTGAAGGCGACGCGCATGCCCAAGGCCTGCGCCAGCAGCCCGCCGCCGATGCCGGTCAGCACTCCCGCTACGCCACCGATGCCGCAGACGACCAGGGCTTCGGTGTTGAACTGCAGCAGGATGTTGCTGCGGCGGGCGCCGGTGGCCATGCGCACGCCGATCTCGCGGGTGCGCTCGGTGACGCTGACCAGCATGATGTTCATGACGCCGATGCCGCCCACCAGCAGCGAGATGGCCGCTACCGAGCCGAGCAGCAGGGTGAGGGTGTTCTGGGTCTCGGCGGCGGTTTCTAGTAGCGAGGCGGTGTTGCGGATCTGGAAGTCCTCGCTGCCGTGCCGGACGCGCAGCAGGCTGCGCAAAGCCTGCTCGACCTCGGCAATGACGGCGGCGCCGTCGACCTTGACCCGGACCAGGTTGAGGTACTGCTTGCCGAAGAGGCGCATGAAACCCGTGCTGAGCGGGATCAGGGCGGTGTCGTCCATGTCCGAGCCAAAGGCGCTGGCGCCCTTGGGGGCGAGCACGCCGATCACCTCGAAGGGGATGTTGCCGACCAGCACGTAGCGGCCGAGCGGGTCTTCGCCGTCGGGAAATAGGTTGTTGGCCACGGTCTGGCCGAGCACGATGACCGGCGCGTAGCTGCGCACGTCGTCGGTGCTGATGAAGCCGCCGCGGCTTAGGCGCCAGTCCTGGGTGGCGGCGTAATCCGGCCAGCCCCCGCCCACGCTGCTGCGGTAGTCGACGCTGCCATAGCGCAGCGTGGTCCGGCTGCTGCGCTCGGGCGATACCGCCACGACACCCGGCAGCTCCCGCAGCGCCTCGGCGTCGGCCGGTACCAGGGTGGCCACGTCGCCGCTGGGGCGGGTGCCGGGAGCGCCGGGAAAGATCAGCAGCAGATTGGTGCCCATGGCCTCGAGGCGCTGCATGACCTGCTGCTTGCTGCCGTTGCCGATGGCCAGCATGGCCACGACGGCCGCCACTCCGATGACCACGCCGAGCAGCGTCAGCGCGCTGCGGAAGAGATTGGCGCGCAGCGAGCGCAGCGCCATCTTCACCGCTTCCGCCAGTTCTGGCACCAGACTGCGGCGCCAGGTGGTGCGTTTGGCGGACAGGGCGGGGCGCGGCTTGGTGACCGGGCCGGAGTCCTGGCTGATGCGGCCGTCGCGGATCTGGATGATGCGCTCGGCGCGGGCGGCGACTTCAGGGTCGTGGGTGATGAGGACGATGGTGTGCCCTTCGGTGTGCAGCTGCTGCAGCAGCGTCACCACTTCCCACCCGCTGCTGCTGTCGAGGGCGCCGGTAGGTTCGTCGGCGAGGATGACGTCGGCGCCGTTCATCAGCGCCCGGGCGATGGAAACCCGCTGTTGCTGGCCGCCGGAGAGCTGGCTGGGGCGATGCTCGGCCCGGTCCGCTAGGCTCAGCCGCGCCAGCAGCTGCAGCGCCCGCGCCCGACGTTCCTGTCTGGGGCGGCTGGCGTAGATGGCAGGCAGCTCGACGTTCTCGACCGCGCTGATGGTGGGCAGCAGGTTGTAGCGCTGGAACACGAAGCCGAAGGTGTCGCGGCGCAGCGTGGCCAGCGCGTCGGGCCCCAGCTCGGCGACGTTGCGGCCCTTGACCCAGTAACTGCCGCTGGTGGGCTGGTCCAGGCAGCCGAGGATGTTCATCAGGGTGGACTTGCCAGACCCCGACTGGCCGACGATGGCGACGAACTCGCCGGCGTGGATGTCAAGATCGATGGCGTCCAGGGCGTGCAGCTCGCCGCCGCCGCTGCGGTAGACCCGGCTCACTCCGCGCAATCGCAGCAAGGGTATGGCATCCATGGCCGGCCCCTCACAGACGGGCCGTCATGGCGCGGCGCGGCCCCGCGCGGTCGGCGGCCGCTGGCTGCGCCGGTGGGCCGATCAGCAGCCGATCGCCCGGCGCCAGTCCCGAGACCACCTCGGCCATGGCGCGGGTGGTGAGCCCGACGGTGACCCTACGGGGTTGCGGTCCCTGCGGCGTCAGCACCTGGGCGAGGTACTCGTTGTCCCGTCCGCTGGGCTGCAGCGCGTTGAGCGGTACCAGCGGCACGCCGCGTGCCTCGGCCAGCACGAAGAACACCTGCACGGTCATGGAACTCATCAGCAGCTGCTCGCCGTTGTCGACATCGATGAGCACGTTGTAGAGCACGACGTCGTTGACGATTTCCGGTGCCGGCAGCACCTGGCGCACCTCGCCGTGCCAGCGCCGCTCGGGCATGCCGAGGGTGGTGAAATAGGCCGGCATGCCGGGCTTGATGCGTATCACATCGGCTTCCGCCACCTGGGCCCAGACCGTCATGGTTTCCAGGTCGGCGATCTGGACGATGACCGGTGCCGACTGGCTGGCGTTCACGGTCTGGCCTTCCACTGCGCTCTCGCTGACCACGGTGCCGGTGATGGGGGCGTAGATCTTGGTGTAGCCGAGGTTGGTGATGTCGCTGTCCAGGGCGGCCTCCGCCGCCTTGATCTCGGCTCGCAGCGACTGGATCTGCGCCTGGGCGATCTTCAGCGCCGCCTCGTTCTCCTCGACGGTATCCCGGCTGATAGCCTTGGCCGCCAGCAGCTGGCGGTTGCGCTCCAAGCGCTGGCGGGCCAGGGTCAGCTCGGCCTCGCGCAGCGCGAGCTGGGCGCGCAGCTTATCCAGAGTGGCCTGGCCGGACTGCACCCGGCTCTGGTAGACCGCCGGGTCGATCTCAGCGATCAGCTGGCCCCGTTCCACCCTGTCGCCGACCGCAACGTGCACTTTCTTGAGCTGGCCGGTGACCTGGGTGCCGACGTCGACGTAGTGCTTTGGCTTCAGGGAGCCCAACGCGGTGATCACCCGCTCGACGTCGCCGCTTTCCACGGTGACGGTCTGCAAGCCGGCGTCGTTGCAGCCGCCAAGGTAAAGACCGGCCGCCGCGCCGCCGGTCAGTAGCGCCAGCGCGGCCAGCAACCACGGCAAGCGTCGCAGCCGGCGTCTGTTGCTCGCTTTCTCGCCCATGTCGCAGTCTCCCTGCCAAAGGGTGGCACCGTCCTCATGGCTGGATCTTGGCGCAAGAATGTGCAGCGATTTTGAAGACGCACGCGTGCCTGCGTGCGGTTGTGGCATGCTTCCCGTTCTGCGTGCAGGGACGAGGGAAGAAGGCTATGGTCAAGCTGACGAAGATTTACACCCGCACCGGCGACGGCGGCGAGACCGGCCTCGGCGACGGCAGCCGGGTGGCGAAATGGGATCCGCGGGTTGCTGCCTACGGTGCCGTCGACGAAACGAATGCCGCCATCGGCGTGGCGCGACTGTACGTCCAGGGCGAGCTGGCGGAGATGCTGGCCAGGATACAGAACGACCTGTTCGACGTCGGTGCCGACTTGTGCGTGCCCGAGCGCGCCGATCCGCCGCGGTCCCCGTTGCGGGTGACCGCGGCCCAGGTGGAGCGGCTGGAGCGGGAGATCGACCGGCTCAACGCCCGCCTTTCCCCTTTGCGCTCGTTCGTGCTGCCGGGCGGAACGCCGGCGGCGGCCTATCTACATCTGGCGCGGGCCATGGCCCGCCGCGCCGAGCGCGAGATCGCGCTGCTGGCGACCCGGCAGCCGATCAACCCCGAGCTGCTGCGGTACATGAATCGGCTCTCCGACCATCTGTTCGTCAGCGCTCGCCACGCCAACGACGACGGTGCCCAGGATGTGCTCTGGCGGCCGGGAGCCTATCGCTAGCGGGACGCCGCCAGCCTCAGTCGACGATGGCCTGGTGCACTAGGCTGTGTAGCTCGCGCCGCAGCGGCCAGGTGCTGGACGGCATCAGCTGGGTCATGAGGATGACGATCATGTCCTCCAGCGGATCGATCCAGAACCCGGTGCTGGCGGCGCCGCCCCAGGCGTACTCGCCCACCGAGCCGATGGTCTGTGCCCGCGCCGGGCTCAGCATGACCGAGAAGCCGAGGCCGAAGCCCACCCCTTCCATGGGCGCTTCGCTAAAGCGCGACTGACCCATGGAGGCCATGTCGCCTGGCAAATGGTTGGCGGTCATGAAGTCCACCGTGCGCGGTCCCAGCAGGCGCTCGCCGTCGAGCTCGCCCTTGTTGAGCAGCATGCGGCAGAAGCGCAGGTAATCGCTCATGGTCGACACCAGGCCGCCGCCGCCGGAGGGCGCCACCGGCGGCTTGGCGAAGGTGCCGTCGCGTGGATCCAGCAGCTTGAGACCGGGCTGGGGTTCCGGCCGCAGCTCGTTAGGGGCTCGGGTCGGCTGCAGCCCCATGCCTTCGGAGCCGGGCGGGCCGTAGAGGACGGCGAAGCGGTCTAGCTTCTCCGGCGGGACGTGAAAGCCGGTATCCACCATGCCGAGCGGCTCGAAGATGCGCTGGTGTAGGAAGCGGTCGAAGGGCTGGCCGGATATGACCTCGATCAGCCGGCCCAGCACGTCGGTGGCGACGCTGTAGCTCCAGATGTTGCCGGGGTGGGCCAGCAGCGGCAGGGTGGCCAGCCGATCCACGATGGCGGCCAGCGGGTCCTTGGCGCCGGGGAAGACGATCTTGTGCTTGCGATAGAGCGCATCGACCGGCGTGGCGTGCATGAAGCCATAGGTCAGTCCAGCAGTGTGGGTGAGCAGCTGGCGGATGGTGATCAGCTCGCGGGCCGGCTCCAGCTGGGGATTGTCGGCATCGCCGCCAGTGAGCACCTGCATGCGCTCGAAGGCGGGCAGGAACTTGGCCAAGGGGTCGTCGAGCTGGAACAGCCCTTCCTCGTACAGCGTCATCAGGGCGACGCTGGTGATTGGCTTGGTCATGGAGTAGATGCGGAACATGGTGTCCGCAGTCAGTGGCAGTCCTGCCTCCACGTCTCGCTGTCCGACCGCCTCGAAGTAACCGATCCGGCCGTGCCGCTGCACCAGCACGCTGATTCCCGGCAGGCGCTGCAGTTCGACTTGGCGCTCCATCCAGCGGGTGATTCGCTGCAGCCGTTTCCTGCACAAGCCGGCCGCTTCCGGCGAGATATCTTCCAACATGCACCCTCCTCTCGAATTCGCTTGTTGTGCCGCCGGCTCATCAGCCGGCCTCTTGCAGGCCAGGGCGCGGCCTTTGCAGTAGACTCGCAGAGAATAGCCTAAACGAGCTGGAAGGGGAGCAGAAGCGAATGGATCTGAGACTGGCAGGTAAGCGCGCCGTGATTACCGGGGGCAGCCGCGGCATCGGCCGTGCCATTGCCCTGGGGCTGGCCGAGGAGGGCGTGGACGTGGCGATCTGCGCCCGGAGCGAGGGGCCGTTGCGGGAGACCGAGGCGGAGCTACGGCAGCGCGGCGGCAAGGTCTATGCGGCGACCTGCGACGTCGGTGATGGCGCCGCGCTCGGTGCATTCCTGGAGCGGGCACGGCAGGAGCTGGGCGGGGTGGACATTCTGGTCAACAACGTCTCCGCGCTAGGCGTGGGCGATGATGCTGCTGCCTGGCAGGCCAACATCAACCTGGACTTGCTGGCTTCGGTGCGCGCCACCCAGCAGGTGGTGCCGTGGATGGCCGAGACGGGCGGTGGCTGCATCATCTTCATGTCGTCGATTTCCGGCATTGAGCCCAGCAGCACGCCGGCCTATGCCGCCATGAAGGCCGCCCTGATCAGCTACTCCAAGTCGTTGGCGATCGCGCTGGCTGCCAAGCGCATTCGCGGCAACGCTGTGGCGCCGGGATCCATCGAGTTCCCGGGCGGGGTCTGGGACCGGATCCGCAGGACTGACCCGCAACGCTACCAGGACACGGTGGCCCGCATTCCATGGGGGCGCATGGGCAGGCCGGAAGAGGTGGCCGATGTGGTGGTGTTCCTGTGCTCGGAGCGGGCCAGCTGGGTGACCGGGGCTTGCATCGTGGTCGATGGCGCCCAGCACCGATCGAACCTATAACAAAAGATAGGACAGGGGTAATGGGAGGAGGAGGACATGAACGTGGACTTCAAGCAGGAAGAGCGGGTACTGCTGGTCGAGCGCGACGAGGATATCGTCACCCTGACGCTGAACCGACCGGCGCAATACAATGCCCTTTCCCGGGCACTGCTGGAGGCGCTGCGGGCGGCGCTGACGGAGCTGGCCGGCGACCCCAACGTGCGAGTCATCATCCTCACCGGCAGCGGTAAGGCGTTTTGCGCCGGGCACGACCTCAAGGAGCTGCAGGCAATCCGGGACCGCGCTGAGCACAAGGCACTGTTCGAGCTGTGCAGTGAGGTTATGCTGCAAATCACCCGCCAGCCGCAGCCGGTGATCGCCCAGGTCAACGGCCTGGCGACTGCTGCTGGCTGCCAGCTGGTGGCGACCTGCGATTTGGCAGTGGCGGCCGAGGATGCCCGCTTCGCCACGTCCGGCATTGCGTTGGGCTTCTTCTGCGGCACGCCGGGCGTGGCCGTCAGCCGGGTGCTGGCGCGCAAGCATGCCCTGGAGATGCTGTTCACTGGCCGCTTCCTCGGCGCCGGCGAGGCCCTGGCCAAGGGGCTGATCAACCTGGTGACGCCAGCCGAGTCGCTGCGGGAGGAAACGCTCAATCTGGCGCGCGTGATCGCCGCCAAGCCGGCCTTTGCCATCCAGCAGGGCAAGCAGCTGTTCTACCGTCAGCTCGAAGCCAATCTGGAAGAAGCCTATGCCCTGGCCAGCGAGTTCATGGTCTGCAACCTGGCCGAGCCCGAGACCCAGGAGGGCATAGACGCCTTCATCCAGAAGCGTCCGCCGGCCTGGCAGGCGGCGCGGCGGCCGACGCCCGGGCTGGCCTGACCGCGTCCCTGGGCCGACCTCCGGCCGCATGGGCCGTCGGGTTCCGTCGCGGCCGGAGGCCGACTTCAGTCCCACTCGGAGGCAACGACCGGCACGCTCGTCACCGCGAACACCTCGGCTGCGCCGATGCCGCGGGGATCGGAGGCCGCCAGCACCTGCCCCGCTGCCCGATCCCAGAGGATAGCCTGCATGTCGCCGTAGCGACGTTCTAGGACGCGCAGCTCATGCCCCATGGCGGTCAGTTCCTTGCGCACCTGCGGGTCGAGGGCGTCCGGCTCCAGCTGGATCTCGTCCGGCAGGTACTGGTGATGGAAGCGGCCGCGGCCGACCCAGTCGGTGGGCGGCAAACCCTGCTCGAAGGCCAGCGTGGCCAACAGCACCATGGTGACGATGCGGCTGCCACCGGGGGTGCCGAGCACGCCGATGCGGTTTTCGGTTTCCAGGAAGGTCGGCGTCATGCTTGACAGCGGCCGCTTGCCGGGCGCGATCAGGTTCGGGGCCGTGCCGACCAGGCCATAGAAGTTCGGCTCGTCGAGAGCGGCGGCGAAGTCGTCCATCTCGTTGTTGAGCAGCACTCCGGTGTCGCCGGCGACCACCGCCGCGCCGAAGAGATGGTTGATGGTTAGGGTAGCAGCAACCCGGTTGCCTTCCGCATCGAGGATGGAAAGGTGGGTGGTGTGGCTGCCGCCGGGCTGGTCCGGCAGCGCCGGCGCCAGCAGCCTGCTGGGGGTGGCCCGATCCGGCCGGATCGATTGCGCCAGACCGCGGGCGTAGAACGGGTCGAGCAGCATGGCCAGTGGCATGTCGACGAAGTCCGGGTCGCCCAGATAGGCGGCGCGGTCGCGGTAGGCGCGGCGCATGGCCTCGACGATGACGTGCACCCGCTGCGCCGGCGGTAGCCGTTCCAGATCGTAACCGCTCAGCATGTTCAGCATCTGGATCAGGCCGATACCGCCGGCCGAGGGCGGCGGGGCGCTGACGATGCGGATGCCGCGGTAGTGGCCGGTGACCGGCGGTCGTTCTTGCACCGTGTAATCGGCCAGGTCCTGTTCGCTCCAAATGCCGTTTGCGGCACGCACCGCCGCAACCAGCCGCTTGGCTAGTTCGCCGCGATAGAAGCCAGCGGCTCCTTCCGCCGCCAGGCGTTCCAGGGTGCGCGCCAGATCTGGCTGACGCAGCTTCCAGCCGACCGGCGGCACCTCGTTGTCTGCCAGGAAAATGGCGGCCGCCTGCGGGTCTCGCCGCAGCGCTTCCAGCCGTAGCCGCACCATGCGCTGGTAGAACTCGTCGACGGCGAAGCCCTCCCGCGCCAGGCGAATGGCCGGCGCCAGGCTTTGCGCTAGCGATAGCCGGCCATAGCGCTCGGCGATATGGGCCCAGGCGGCCGGCGCGCCGGGAATCGCCGCCGCCAGCGCGCCGTCCCGCGAGGCCCGCTGGCGGATGCCGTCGTCGGCCGCCAGGTACATGTCGGGAGTGGCGGCGCGCGGGGCGACCTCGCGGCCGTCGATCATGATCTGCAGGCCGTCCTCGGCCCGATGCAGCAGCCAGAATCCGCCGCCGCCGATGCCGGAGCTGTAGGGTTCCACCACGGCCAGCGCGGCGCTGGCGGCCACGGCAGCGTCGAAGGCGTTGCCGCCGGCCTGGAGAATGTCGCGAGCTGCTGTCGTCGCCAGCGGATGGGCGGTCGCGACGGCGGCAGCCGGCGGCTTCTGGGCGGCGGCAGCGGCCGCCAGCAAGGCCAGGCAAAGCAGAGCCAGCCAGCGGCGTAGCCGGAGAGGGTGAAAGCGCATGCGCGTCTCCTACAGTGGCTGAACCTGGTCAGATCCTGCCCCGTCCCGAACAACCGTGCAACGACAGGGGAGCGGTGCCGTGGAGCGGCCAGCTCCGGGAAACTCTGATGGTCATTCCATTGAGACGCGGCTCGCTTGCCCTCATGTTGGATTGGAATTTGGCCTGCGACGACATGTGCGCTTGGCGGCCTGCCGGAAGGCGGGACGTTGGGCGTTTTGCCGTGTCGTCACGGGCAGAGCTGCGGACCGTTTGATTGGGTCTGCGGCTCTGGGTCTCGGCACGTCCGTGCCGAACGGGTGCTGGGTCAGGCCCGGCGTGACCCGGCTTTGGCCGGGAACTTGCGAGGCGTCAACAGCCCATACCAACGAGACTGGCGCCGGGTGGCGCCACGCCTAGGAGGCCTGCCATGCGTATAGTGATGTTCTATCACTCGCTGATATCCGACTGGAGCCACGGCAATGCCCACTTCCTGCGCGGCATCGTGCGCGAGCTGATGCGGCGTGAGCACGACGTCAAGGTGTACGAGCCGGCCGATGGCTGGAGCCTGCAGAACCTAACCCGCGACCAGGATGAGCGGGCCGTCGAGGCCTTCTACCAGGCCTATCCAGGAATGCGCAGCATGCAATACGAGCTCGCGACGCTGGACCTGGATGAAGCTCTGGACGGCGCCGATTTGGTGCTGGTCCACGACTGGAACGAACCCGAGCTGGTGCGTCGGCTGGGCCGCCACCGGGCCGCACGCGGTGATTACATTCTATTGTTCCACGACACCCGTCACCAGCAGTTGAGCGGTGGCGAGGAAGACGCCGGCTTCGATCTTGCGGGCTTCGACGGCGTACTGGCCTGCGGCGAGGTGGTCCGCCAGCGGTATGCGGTCGCCGGCTGGAGCGGCAGTGCCTGGACCTGGCACGAGGCGGCCGACGTGGAGTTGTTCCGTCCCCTGCCGGAGATAGAGAAAACCGGCGATTTGATCTGGATCGGCAACTGGTGCGACGACGAGCGGGGCGAGGCACTGCGCAGCTTCCTGTTCGAGCCGGTGGCGGAACTGGGCTTGAGCGCCACCATCCATGGCGTGCGCTACCCCGATCACGTGCTCAAGGCGCTGGTGGAGCTGGGGATCGACTATGCCGGCTGGTTGCCCAACTATCGCGTGCCGGAGACCCTGGCCCGCTATCGGCTCACCGTTCACGTGCCGCGGCGCGCCTGCGTGGAAAGCCTGCCAGGCATCCCGACCATCCGCGTGTTCGAAGCGCTGGCCTGCGGCATTCCGCTGGTCAGCGCGCCGTGGGACGACAGCGAAGGCCTGTTCCGCTCGGGCATGGACTATCTGGTCGCCCACAGCGGCGAGCAGATGCGCGCCCACCTGCGCGATCTCCTGAACGATGCCGACATGGCGGCCGAGCTGGCGCGACATGGGCGGGAAACCATACTGTCGCGCCATACCTGCGCCCACCGGGTCGACCAGCTGCTGGCCATCCACGCCGCCCTCGACGGCACCCCGCTGGCCAGGGAGCAGCTGGCTTGAGAGACGGCATGCTTGCTCGGCGACGCCGCCACCGACGGGCCGCTGAGCCCGTTTGCCGTGGCGTCGCCAGGAGCGCGGCGAGATGAAGCTGGTCATACTGGGAGCATCGATTTCCTCCGCGGCTAGGGGCAGCGACCGCGCTGCCGCCTTCCGCGCCCTGGTGCGCGAGCTGGGCCGCAGTGGACACGAGGTGCTGTATCTGGAACGGAGCCCGCCGAGCCGCGCGCCGCGGGAGGTGCTGGCGCCTTCTCAGCACGGCAGCATCCGGCGTTATCGGGACTTGGCGGACCTCAAGGCCCGCTTTGCCCAGGCGGTTCGCGGGGCCGATGCCGTGATCGTCTGCTCCCGGCTGCCGCAGGGGGCCGCGCTGGGTGACTGGGTGCTGGAGACGGCGGCCGGCATCAGCGTCTTCTACGATCTCGATCCGACCATGGCGGCGGCGGCAAGGACCGATCTGACTCCGTCAGCGATCCGCCGTTACCGGCTGTACCTGTCCGTCGCCGGCGGCCCCTTGCTGCGCCAGCTGGAGCGGGAGCTCAGCTCGCCCTGCGCCCGCACGCTGTACCGCTTCTGCGATCCGGAGCAGTTCTATCCAGAGCGGCGGCAGGAGGAAAGCTGGGATCTGGGTTACCTGGGCGGGCACTGTCCCGAGCGCCGGCCGCGGCTGGAAGCCTTGCTGCTGGAGCCGGCCCGGCGTTGGCGGTCGGGACGGTTCGTGATCGCTGGCGCCGGCCATCCGGTGGTCGGCTCTCCGAGCAACGTCAGCCACAGGAAACGCGTTCCCTATCAGGCGCGGCGCGGCTTTTACGGTTCCCTGCGCTACACGCTATGCCTGGCCCAGGCTGCAGCACTCGGCGCTGGCTATGCGCCCAGCGTGCGGCTATTCGAGGCCGCCGCCTGCGGGGCACCGATGATCGCCGACGACTGGCCCGGCCTCGATGCCTTGTTCAGTCCGGGGGAAGAGGTGCTGCTGGTGCAGCGCCCCGAGGAAGTGTTGGTGTTTCTGACCGAGGTGCCGGACACGGCGCGCCGCGCCATGGGGGAGCTGGCACGACGGCGGGTGCTGACGCAGCATACCGCTGCGCACCGGGCGGTGGAGCTGGTTGAGCATCTGGAAAGCGTGGTCGCCGGCCAGGCGCTGCCATTGCAGGGGCTGGGCTGAGGGCCGGCAGGACAGCAGGTGCTTGCTCAGATTACCTGCAGCCGCCGCAGCCGCTCGATTTCTTCGCCGTCAAGCGCCAGCACCTCCGTCAGCACATGGTGGGTATGCTGGCCCAGCAGCGGTGGCGGCAGCCGGTAGCTGACTGGTGTCTTGGACATGCGGATGGGATTGGCGACCAGCGGCACCCGGCCGGCAACCGGGTGCGGCATCACGATGCGCAGGCCTCGGGCCTGCACCTGGGGATCGGCGAATACCTGCCGCAGGTCGTTGATCGGCCCGCAGGGCACGCCCGCCTCTTCCAGCAGGCGGATCCACTCGGCCGTGGGGCGCCTGACGGTGACCTGGCGGATCAGCGGAATCAGGGCGTGGCGGTGCTGCACGCGGGCGGCGTTGGTGGCGAAGCGCGGATCCTCGGCCCACTCGGGATGGCCAGCGATGCGGCAGAACTTGGCGAATTGGCCGTCGTTGCCGATGGCCAGAATCATGTCGCCGTCGGCGGTGGGGAAGTCCTGGTAGGGCACGATGTTGGGGTGCGAGTTGCCCATCCGTCGCGGCGGTTGCCCGGTGACGAGATAGTTCATGGCCTGGTTGGCCAGGCTGGCGACCTGCACGTCGAGCAGGGCCAGATCGATATGCTGCCCCTCGCCGGAGATTTCCCGATGGGCCAGCGCGGCCAGCACGGCGATGGCGGCGTACAGCCCGGTCATGATGTCGGTGAGCGCCACGCCGACTTTGATCGGACCGGCGCCGGGCTCGTCGTCGCTGCGGCCGGTGATGCTCATCAGGCCGCCCAGGCCCTGGATCAGGAAGTCGTAGCCGGCCCGCGCGGCATAGGGGCCAGTCTGGCCGAAGCCGGTAATGGAGCAGTAGACCAGCCGCGGATTGAGGGTGCGCAGCGATTCGTAATCCAGCCCGTAGCGGCGCAGGCCGCCGACCTTGAAGTTCTCCAGCACGACGTCCGACTTGGCGGCCAGCTTGCGCACCAGGTCCTGGCCTTCAGGGCGGGTGAAATCGATGGTGACCGAGCGCTTGTTGCGGTTGGCGGCGAGGAAATAGGCTGACTCCGAGGTCGGCTGGCCGTCCTGGGCCTGGAGATAAGGCGGCCCCCAGGCGCGGGTATCGTCGCCGCTGCCGGGTCGTTCGACCTTGATCACCTCGGCACCCAGGTCGGCTAGGATCTGTCCCGCCCAGGGACCGGCTAGAACCCGGGAGAGATCGAGCACCCGGATGTGTGACAGTGCACCGGACATGTCCGCTACTCTCTGCAACCTTGCAAGGAACAACAGCAAGCGGACACGATAACGCTTTGTTGGGGCCGTCGGAAGGGACGGCGGGGTGCCGCCGTCCCGGCTGCCCTGGCAACTCCGCTCAGGCCTTGGCGGCGTCCTCTTCCTTCAGCAGGCGGCGCAGCACCTTGCCCGCGCTGGTAGTGGGCAAGGAGTCGCGGAACTCGATGTGGCGCGGATACTTGTACGCCGCCATGTTTTGGCGGGCCCAGTCGATCAGCTCCTGCTCACTGACCTTGCCACGGTACTCCGGCCGCAGGACCACAAACAGCTTCACGCTCTCGCCCCGCTTCTCGTCGGGCACGCCGATGGCGGCCGATTGCAACACCGCCGGATGGTTCTGCATCAAGGCTTCGACGTCCTCTGGGAAGACGCTGTAGCCGGAGCACTTGATCATTTCCTTGATCCGGCCGGTGAAGTACAGGTAGCCGTCCTCGTCCAGGTAGCCGACGTCGCCGGTGTGCACCCAGCCGTCCTTCAGGGTTTCCTCAGTCGCATCGGGCCGCTTCCAGTAGCCCTTGAACACGGCCGGGTTGCGCACCACGATCTGGCCGCTCTGGTTGGGGCCCAGCGGTTCGTTGGTGGTGAGATCGAGGATGCGGATCTCGTTGCCTGGCATGGGCAGGCCGCAGCTGCCCCACTTGATGCGCTCCTTGGGCATGAAGGTGTCGGAGGTATGGGTTTCGCTGAGTCCGTAGGCGGCTTCGTGCATCTGACAGCCGGTGAGCCGCTTCCAGGCCTCGGCCAGCTCTTCGGTGACCTGGATGCCGAAGCTGGTCACCATGTTCTGCCGCAGCGAGCGCAGGTCGCGCTGATCCACCCCGGGGTAATTGAGGATGGCCACGTTCATGGGGGCGATGCTGTACCACATGGTGCAGCGGTATTTCTCGAAGGCCTGGATCACCGTCTCCGGATCGAAGCGGGTCAGGATGACCACCGTGCTGCGGGTGTAGACGGGCATGTAGATCCCGCTGTTCATGCCGGCGATGTGGCAGAAGGGCGCCACCGCCAGCGTAGTGTTGCCGGTTTCGATTCGGTTGGCCAGGAACGAGGCGGCAGTCTTGAACAGTGAGCTGCCGTAGCTGAGCATGGCGCCCTTGGGCCGGCCCGTAGTGCCGGAGGTGAAGGTCATCAGGCCGATGTCGTGCCACAGGTCGACCGGCACGGTCTCGGCAAGCGGCTCGACGCGGCGCAGGATGGCCACCAGATCCTCGCAGTCGGCCGGCTTCTCGTGCGGCGCGGCGAGTTCCTGCGGCAGCGGCAGCGTCGGCTCGTCGGGCAGGTAGTCGCTATAGGCGGTGCTGATCACGAACTCCAGGCCAGGCAGGCGGTCGCGCACCCTGGCGACGATCGGGTACAGCTCGCAGCCGACGATCACCGCCTTGGCTTCGGCATTGCCAAGCTGGTATTCGACCTCGGCCTCCTTGAACTGCGGATTCAGCGGGGTGACGATGGCGCCCACCATCTGGATGGCGTAGTGGGCGATGATGTACTGTGGACAGTTCTGCAGGAAGATGCCGATGCGGTCGCCTTTGACCACTCCGTGCCGCTTCAGGTAAGCGGCCAGCCGGCGCACCGAGTCGCCCACCTCGCCCCAGGTGATCGCATGGCCGTAGAAGATGTAGGCGGTTTGCTCGGGCGCCTCGGCAGCGTTGTCGAGCAGATATTGGTGCATCGGCTTTTCGCCAGCGCGGTAGCTGACGGTGTGCGGGACGCCGGCCGGATAGCTGGCCAGCCATGGCTTGTCGTTGTACCTGGACATGATCGTCCTCTCCTCTTGTCTGTTCGTTCAGCGTCCTCTCAGGGTCGGATCTAGCGCGACCCGCAGCGACTCACCCAGGGTATTGAAGGCAATGGCCGTGAGCAGAATGGCCAGGCCTGGCACGTACATCTGCGCGGGCGCGATTTCCATGTACATGTAGCCGCGGGCGATCATCATTCCCCAGCTAACGTCGGGCGGCTGCACGCCGAGGCCGAGGAAGCTCAGGCTGGCCTCGGCCAGCAGGGCGACTGCCAGCAGCAGGGTGGCCTGGACGAGGACCGGCTGGATGGCGTTGGGCAGCACGTGCTTGAGCAGCAGCCGCGGCAGCGACGCGCCGAAGCAGCGGGCCGCGTCGACGTAGAGTTCCTGGCGCACCACCAGGGTGCGGGCTCGCACCAGCCGGGCCAGCTGGGGCGAGAACACCAGGCCGACCGCCAGCATGGCGGTGGTCAGCCCTATGCCCATGGCCCCGGTCACGGCCACGGCGAGCACGATGGCGGGGAAGGACAGCAGGGTGTCGATGCAGCGGCTGATGGCTAAGTCCACCCAGCCGCCCATGAACCCGGCGACCAGGCCAACGGGAACGCCGACCAGAACGGCGACCCCGACCGCCAGGAACGCCGCATACAGCGACGAGGCGGTGCCGTGGATCAGCCGGCTGAAGACGTCGCGACCTAGGTCGTCGGTGCCCAGCCAGTGGCGGGCGCTGGGCTCGGCCAGCATGTTGGCGTAATCCTGCTCGGTCGGCGAGTAGGGAGCGATCCAAGGCGCCAGCAGGGCGACCACGATCAGCAGCAGCAGGAAGGCCAGACTGAGGGCGCCGCGGATGTCACGCCGCAGCCAGCGGCCGAAGCGGACCACGATGGAATCCTGTTGCAGTGGAAGTAAGGTCGTCGCGCTCATGCCTGTTCTATCCTCGGATCCAGGACGGTGTAGAGGACGTCGGTGACCAGGTTGACCACGATGACGGTAGCCACCATGGCCAGCACCGCGCCTTGCACCACTGGGAAGTCCCCTTGCAGCACGGCGTTGACGATGGCGCTGCCGATGCCGGGGATGGCGAATACCGCTTCCACCACCACCGTGGCTGCCAGCGTCTTGTTGAACAGCAGGCTGATGACGGTCAGCAGGTTGACGCCGACGTTCTTGAGGCCGTGCTTCCAGAGAATGCTGGCCGGACTCAGCCCCTTGGCGTGCAGGGTGCGCACGAACTGGGAAGACTGGATTTCCACCAGCGAGCTGCGCAGCTGGCGCGAGACTTCGGCAATGCCGTTGGTGCAGAGCGCCAGGGCCGGTAGGGTGGCGTACCAGAGTGCGGTGCCGAGGCCATCGCCAGGCGAGGCAAAGCCGGTGGCCGGGAACAGGTTGAGTCCCAGCGCCAGCCACAGCGCCAGGATCATGCCGAACCAGAAATTGGGTACTGTCACGCCCAGCGAGGCGATGCTCATGATGCCGCTGTCCAGCAGCGAACCGGGGCGGGAGGCGGCCAGTATGCCGAGCGGCACTCCGATGACCACCGACAGCACGATGGCATAGGCCACGATCAGGAGGGTGGTCGGGTAGGTGCGGGCGATGGTCTCCGCCACCGGCTCGCGGGTCAGCAGCGAGACTCCCAGATCGCCTTGCACGGCGTTCCAAAGCCAGCTGCCGTACTGCACCAGGAAGGGTTGGTTGAGTCCGTAGAGCTCGCGGATCTCGGCGATGCGTTCGTCGCTGGCGTTCTCGCCGGCCAGGGTGACCGCGATGTCGCCGGGGATGAGCTGCATCAGGGAGTACACCACGAACGTTGCCAGCACCGCGATGGGCAGCGCCTGCAGCAGGCGGCTGGCGATCATTCCCAGTTTCTTGCGTGTGAGCATGTCACAGCCTTGCAGCGCGTTCGGTTAGAAGGCCCGCGGCAGCGGCGCCGGCCGCCACCACGGGAAAGGGGAGGTAACGGGATCAAGTGTCCTGGAGGCTGCCGTCCTCGAATTTGGGTTTGCCCAGCAGGTTGCTGCGCATGTTCTCGACCCTGGCGGAGGCCGCCGAGACCTCGTTGCGGAACGCCAGCGGCACCACCAGCGCGTTTTCCATGACGATGCGCTGTACCACCGACAGCGCTTGGCGCCGCTCCTCGATGTCGGTGGTGCTGCGGGAGCGCAGCAGGGCTTCCAGAAAGCCTGGTGGTGGCGGTACCCGGCCGGCGTTGAAGTAGGCGTCCTCCAGGTACATCAGCGCATAGGTCTGGCTGGGATCGGGGCGGCCGGTGAAGGCCGAGAGCAGGAAATCGCCACCCTTTTCCGGACCGAAATAGGTGGCCGACATCTCCGGGATGGTGCCGGTGCGGAAGCGGCCGCGGATGCCCACCTGGGCGAACTGCTCGAGCAGGAATTCCTGCCGCTGCACTGAGCCTTGGTCGGAATAGCCGCGCATGTCCAGCTCTACGCCGTTGGAAAAACCGGCTTCCTTGAGCAGGGCGCGGGCACGGTCGGGGTCGTAGGGGTAAAGCTTGGCGACCTCCTCGTCGTAGGCCCAGTGCGAGCGGGGCAGGTTCATGTAGGCCGGTTCGCCGGCGCCGGCCATGGTGGCCTTGACGAAGGCCTCGCGATCGATGGCGAAGTTCAGCGCCTGGCGCACCCGCACGTCCTGCAGCGGACCGCGCGACATATTCAGGTAAAGTTGGTAGCAGTAGATGGTCGGACCGGTCACCAGCTGCAGCTGGCGAGAACGCTCGATCAGCGGGATCTGGCGCCCGTCGAGATGGTAGGCCACGTCGGCTTGGCCGGAGATCACCGAGCGCAGGCGGGTGGCGCTGTCGGTGATGATGCGGAATTCAATGCCGTCGACCAGCGGTCGGTTGGGTTTCCAGTAGTGCTCGTTCCTGGTCAGCACGACCTTCTCGCCGTCGGACCAGTCAACGAAGCGCATCGGTCCCGTCCCGACCGGGCTGCGGTCGTGGCGCTCGCCGAGCTCCTGGAGCGCCTTCGGCGAGGCCATCATGCCGGCGCGGTCGGAGAGAATCAGCACCAGCACGGTGTCAGGCTCCTTGAGCTTGAGCGTGACCTCCAGCGGCCCGGTCACTGCCACCGATTCCACGCTGGCCAGCTCGGTGCGAATGTTGGAGCGGGGATCGCGCAGGTTGCGCTCCAGGTTGAATTTGACCGCTTCGGCATCGAAGGGCGTGCCGTCGTGGAAGCGCACGTTCTCCTGCAGGGTCAGCACCAGTGTTCGGGGATCTGGATAATGCCAGGCCTTGGCCAAACCTGGCCTGGGCGCCAGCGTGGCATAGTCCCATTCGACCAGGGTGTCGAAGATCGGGTAGAGGAACACGTGGTCGGTGCCGGCGCCGCCGGTGGCCGGATCAGGCTGGACGGGTCGGCCGGTGCGCCGACAATCAGGGTGCCGCGGCGCCGGGCTATTAGCTGGCCGGGGAAGCCCAGCATCCCGGCGGCGGCAGTGCTGCCGATCAGGCCCAGGAAATTGCGCCGGCTGATGGCGAAGCCATTGGCGGTCAACCGCGGGTTCGGTTTCTCATTCATGTTCTCTCCTCCGCATTGGCGGTCGTGGTCATCGCGTGGTCTGTCTCGAGCACGGCTCCTGCGGGAGTTGCGAAGTGGCAGGCGACCCAGTGGCCGGGCGTCAGCTCACGCCAGGCCGGCGCCTGCTCGGCGCACTGCGGCCGGGCCGCCGGGCAGCGGGTGCGGAAGCGGCAGCCTGACGGCGGCGCCAACGGGCTGGGGATTTCGCCGGCCAGCTGGATGCGGCGCTTCTCGGTGCGCATGTCGCTGGGTAGCGGCTGGGGCTCGGCCGACAGCAGCGCTGCCGTGTAGGGATGCAGGGGACGGCTGGTGACGGCCGCGGTCGGTCCCAGCTCCATCAGCTGACCCAGGTACATCACGGCCACCCGATCGCTGATGTGGCTGACCACGGAAATGTCGTGGGTGATGAAGGCGTAGGTGATGCCGAACTCCTGCTGCAGCTCGGCGAACAGGTTCAGGATGGCACCGCGGATGGACACGTCCAGCGCCGCCACCACCTCGTCACAGACGATGAACTTCGGCCGCAGGGTCAGCACCCGGGCGATGTTGACCCGCTGTTTCTGCCCGCCGGAAAGCTGGTGCGGGTAGCGTTCGGCCAGCTGCGGCCCCAGCCCGGCCCGCTCCAGGGCCTCCAGTGCGGCGCGGCGGCGGCTCGCCGGCGTGCCTTCCCGCATGATCTCCAGCGGTTCCTGCACGCTTTGCAGGATGGTCATGCGCGGGTTCAGCGCCGCATGCGGATCCTGGAAGATGATCTGGTAGTCCCGCCGCAGCTGGCGCAGCCGCCGTCGCGGCAGGCTGCGCAAGTCCTCGCCGCCGTAGCGAATGCGGCCTGCAGTCGGTGGCACCAGTCCGACCAGGGCACGCCCCAGGGTGGTCTTGCCGGAACCGGACTCGCCGATGATGCCGAAGGTCTCGCCAGGCAGGATGGCGAAGCTGACGCCATCCACCGCCTTCACGGTCTGCCGATCGCGGGTGGCGAAGTGGATGCGCAGATCTTCGACACTGACCAGTGGCGCGGCGGACGCCGTCACTTGTGCTGCAATCTGCTGGACCGACATCAGTTCACCGCTCCTGGAAGATCGAGTTGGTGGGCGCGCCAGCAGCGGACCAGCCGTCCGGGCGCGACGGCCTGCATGGGCTGGGCGCCCTTGCAGGCGGCCATGGCATAAGCGCAGCGATCGTAGAAACGACAGCCGGACGGCATTTGATCCGGCGCCGGCACCCGGCCCGGGATGGACGGCAGCGGCGCGCCACGGGGGCTCAGGCTGGGCAACGAGCGCAGCAAGTCGGAGGTGTAGGGGTGCTTGGGCTTGCGCAGCACGGCGTCGGTGGGGGCGTCCTCCACTACCTCGCCAGCGTACATGGTCAGCATGCGCGAGCAGGTTTCAGCCACGACCCCAAGGTCGTGGGTGATGAACAGCAGCGCCGTGCCGGTTTCCTCACTGAGGCGGCAGAGCAGGTCGATGATCTGCGCCTGCACGGTCACGTCCAGGGCCGTGGTGGGCTCGTCGGCGATGACCAGCCTGGGACGGCAGATCAGCGCCATGGCAATCATCACGCGCTGGCGCATGCCGCCCGAGAACTGGTGCGGATAGTCATGATAGCGGCGCCCCGGGGCGGGAATGCCGACTTCCGCCAAGGCCTCCACGGCGCGCTCCCGCGCTTCCTTGCGGCTGATGTCGAAATGGGCGCGCAGGGTCTCGCTGAGCTGCTCGCCGATGGTGAACACCGGGTCCAGCGCCGTCATCGGTTCCTGGAAGATCATGCTGATGTCGCGGCCGCGGACGGCGCGCAGCTGGCGCGGCGACAGCCGGATCAGGTCCTGGCCGTCGAACAGGAGCTGGCCGCGCAGCCTGACGCTGCGCTTGGGTAGCAGCCGCAGCAGGGACAGGCCGGTGACGGTCTTGCCGCAGCCGCTCTCGCCAACCAGCCCGACCCGCTCGCCCGGCAGGATGTCGAACGAGACGTCGCGGGTGATGGCGACCTCGCCGTCACGGTGCCGGAAGGCGATGCTGAGATCGCGTACTGTTAGCAGTGGCTGCGCTGCGGGCGCCGCACGCTCTGCCCCCGCCTGGGCGGGGGGGTGGGAGCGCGTCTCTCCAAGCTCCAGGCGCTGCATCATGACTCCTCGTTGGATTGCTCCTTCTTGGGCGGCTTGATTTCGCGCAGCGGCAGGTCGATCTGCGGATAGCGGTCGGTGCCGTAGGCCTGGCGAATCGTCAGCCGCACGGCGTTGTAGTGCTCGATCAGCTTGTTCAGCCCGCTGAAGCGGGTCAGGTGCGGGCCGAAATGCCAGATCGGCGTGATCAGCAGAACGATGGCGCGGGCCGGGGTGTTCGGCCGCAGCTCGCCGGCTTCGATGGCGGCGTAAACGGCGTGAGCGACACCGGCCTCGAATCGGCGCGACATGTCGGCCATGCCGGCCAGCAGCTCGGGCGTGAGTAGATGGTCGTCGGCGGCGCGGGCGCGCGCCGACAGGCTCCAGGGCACGTTGCCACGTGGATCGTCGTTGAACTCGTAGAAGCGGCGGCAGGCATCCTCTTGGGTGAGGCGAATGCGCTCGTCCAGGGTGCGCCCCGGGGTTAGCCAAATTTCGTCGTTGATGGCAATGACCGACTCGAAGGTTTCCCGGAAAACCTCGGTGATGAGATCGATCTTGTTGCCGAAGTGGTAATGCACGTTGGCCCGGGTGGTGCCGGCCAGGGCGGCGATGTCGCCATAGGTCACTTCACTCAGACCGCGGCGGATGAACTGCTCGCGTGCGATCTGCTTGATCCGCTCCCGCATGGACAGGGCCTGCGGCTTTTGTGACGTCTTGCTCAAGGCGAATTCTCTTCGAAATCAGATGCTTGTTTAATTCGCGCAGGCCAGGGGAAGTGGTCTCGTTGCGAAAATCCTGACTTGCACGTAAGTTAAAAGCTAGAGCATTCCTGACTGATGTGCAAGTCAGGATTTGGCAGCGCCCGCCATCGGCGCTGCCTGCCGAACATCCACTCGAGAGCAAGAACGGGACGCCATGACCATCAATAAGCTGCTGATCGCCAATCGAGGAGAAATCGCGGTGCGCATCGCCCGCGCCGCGGCCGAGCTGGGCATCGCCACGGTGGCGGTGTATCCGGCCGACGACGCGCAATCGCTGCATACCCGGGTTTGCGATCAGGCCCGGCAGATACCGGGGGGCGGTGCCGCGGCATACCTCGATGGCGAGCAGCTGCTGGCGGTAGCGCGGGAGACCGGCTGCGACGCGGTCCACCCCGGCTACGGCTTCTTGAGCGAAAGCCAGGCCTTTGCCGCAGCCTGCGAACAGGCCGGGCTGGTCTTCGTGGGGCCCACCCCGGAGGTGCTCGGGCTGCTCGGCGACAAGGCTCGGGCCAGGCAGCTGGCGCAGCAGCAGGACGTGCCGGTGCTGCCTGGCATAAGCCGCCCGGTCGGCCTGGAAGAGGCCGAGGCCTTCCTGGCCGAGCTCGGCGAGGGAGCGGCCATGGTGATCAAGGCGGTGGCCGGCGGCGGCGGACGCGGCATGCGCATCGTGCGCCGTCGCGAGGAGCTGGCCGATGCCTTCAAGCGTTGCCAGGCAGAGGCGCAGGCAGCGTTCGGCAATGGCGCCCTCTACGTCGAGCGCTGCGTCACGCGCGCGCGCCACATCGAGGTGCAAATCGTGGGGGACGGCAGCGGTGCGGTGAGCCATCTGTGGGAGCGTGAGTGCAGCCTGCAGCGGCGCAACCAGAAGCTGGTCGAGATTGCCCCCAGCCCCACGCTGGCGCCGGCGCTGCGCGAGCGCATCATCGCTGCCGCGCTGCGGCTGGCGGCGGCGGTGAAATACCGCAACCTGGGCACCTTTGAGTTCCTGGTGGACGAGGAGCGAGGCGAGTTCTTCTTCATCGAGGCCAACGCCCGCCTGCAGGTCGAGCACACTGTCACCGAGGAGGTGACCGGGATCGACCTGGTGCAGACCCAGCTGCAGCTGGCCGGCGGAGCAACGCTGGCGACGCTGGGACTGACCCAGGAGCAGGTTCCGGCGCCGCAGGGCTATGCCATGCAGCTGCGGGTCAACATGGAAACCATGGACAGTGTCGGCAACACGCGCCCGGCCGGCGGGGTCTTGAGCGTGTTCGAGCCGCCAACCGGCCCCGGCATCCGAGTCGACAGCTTCGGCTACGGCGGCTATCGCACCAGCCCGCATTACGACTCCCTGCTCGCCAAGCTGATCGTGCATGGGCGCGGCTTCGCTGCCGTGGGCGAACGGGCCTATCGAGCGCTGTGCCAGTTCCGCATCGACGGCGTAGCCACCAACGTCGGTTTCCTGCAGAACTTGCTGCGGCGCGAGGAAGTGCGCGCCAATGCCGTCTATACCCGCTTCATCGATGACCACATGGCCGCGCTGGCTGCGGTGGATCCGCGGGCGCACCCGCGGCATTACTTCGACGCCGAGCCGCAGGCGGCCGAGGCCGCGGCGCCGCAGCCGGAAGCGCCGCCCGGCGCCGCCGCGGCCTGCGCCCCCATGCAGGGCGTGCTGGTCGAGATCTGCGTGGCCGCGGGCGAGGCGGTGCGCGAGGGACAGCTCATCGCCGTCATCGAGGCGATGAAGATGCAGCACGAGGTCATGGCGCCTGCCAGCGGCACGGTGCTGCAGGTCCTGGCCGAGCCTGGCGCCATGGTGTCCCCGTCTCAGCCGCTGCTGTTCATCGAGCCGGGCGAGCCGGGTCAGGCGACGGAGGACGAAGGCGGGGAAATCGATCTCGATGCGATCCGGCCGGATCTGGCCGAGGTGCTGGAGCGCATCGCGCTGGGACAGGACGCGGCACGGCCGGAAGCCGTGGCGCGCCGGCACAAGGCCGGCCAGCGCACTGCCCGCGAGAACATCGCCGCCATCTGCGATCCTGGCAGCTTCATCGAGTACGGTGCGCTCACCTTCGCCGCCCAGCGCCGCCGGCGCAGCGTCGAGGACCTGATTCGCAACACCCCGGCCGATGGCCTGGTGGCCGGCATCGGCCTGGTCAACAGCGACTTGTTCGACGAGCACAAGGCGCGCTGCGCGGTGCTGGCCTACGACTACACCGTGCTGGCCGGCACCCAGGGTACCATGAACCACAAGAAGACCGACCGCCTGCTGCAGGTGGCGGAAGAACAGGCGCTGCCGGTGATCTTCTTCACCGAAGGCGGCGGCGGCCGGCCGGGCGACACCGACAATGCCACTAAGGTAGCCGGCCTGGACGTGCCCAGCTTCCTCCAGTACGCCCGCCTGTCAGGGCTGGCGCCGCGCATCGCCATCGCCTCCGGCCGCTGCTTCGCCGGCAACGCGGTGTTCGCTGGCAGCAGCGACATCTTGATCGCGACCGAGAATTCCACCATTGGCATGGCCGGCCCGGCCATGATCGAGGGCGGCGGCCTGGGCGTGTATGCGCCGGAGGAAGTCGGCCCTGCCAGCGTGCAGGCGGCCAATGGCGTCATCGACTGCCTGGTCCGGGATGAGGAGACGGCGGCGGCGCTAGCGCGCAAGTTGCTGGCCTACTTCCAGGGGCCGGTGTCGGAATGGAGCTGCGCCGACCAGCGCTTGCTGCGGCACAGCGTTCCCGAGAACCGCCTGCGCGCCTATGACGTGCGCAAGCTGATCGATATCCTCGCCGACACGGGCTCGGTGGTGGAGCTGCGGCCTCGGTTCGCGCCCGGCATGATCACCGCCTTCATCCGCATCGAAGGCCGACCCCTGGGCCTGATCGCCAACAATCCGCAGCATTTGGGCGGCGCCATCGACGCCGATGGCGCCGACAAGGCGGCGCGTTTCATGCAGCTGTGCGACGCCTTCGATCTGCCCATCCTGAGCCTTTGTGACACGCCGGGCTTCATGGTCGGTCCGGAGGCGGAGAAGAGCGCGCTGGTGCGCCACACCAGCCGCATGTTCGTTACTGCCGCCAGTCTTGGCGTGCCGTTCTTCACCGTGGTGCTGCGCAAGGGGTATGGCTTGGGCGCCATGGGCATGGCGGCCGGCTCTTTCCATGCGCCGTTCTTCACCGTCTCCTGGCCTACCGGCGAGTTCGGCGGCATGGGGCTGGAAGGGGCGGTGCGCCTGGCCTATCGCAAGGAGCTGGCGGCCCAGCCCGACCCCGCGGCCCGCGAAGCGCTGTTCAACAAGCTGGTAGCGGAAGCCTACGAGCGCGGCAAGGCGCTCAGCATGGCGGCCTCCCTGGAGATCGACGCGGTCATCGATCCGGCCGAGACCCGGGCCTGGATCGTGCGCGGCCTGCGTGCGGCCAAGCCGCCGCAGCCGCGGGCGGGCAAGAAGCGGCCCATGATCGATACCTGGTAGCTGCTGGCACGGGCGGGGAGTGTACGGCTCCCCGCTCTTAGCCGCTGCCGTCGATCTGCGCCAGCGCCTCGCGAATGGCGGCCGTGTCGATGGGGCGCACCAGGCGAGTGACCTCGCTGCCGTCGCGCAGAAAGATCAGCGTCGGCCAGTGCTTGACACCGTAGCTGCGGCCCAGGCGGCGACCGCGGCCGTCTTCGATCTTGAGATGGCGCACCGAAGGATGGTCGGCCAGCGCGGCCTCCAGCAGCGGCTGCGCGGCGCGACAGTAGCCGCACCAAGGCGTGCCGAACTCGAGCAGGACGGGGCCGGGCATGGCCTCGATCTCGGCCCGCGACGGCGCACTCCGGGAATACTCGTGATTCATTGCCATGTTCGGACTCGTCAGCGAATCCGACCCAGCATGCATGCATTCACGCGCGCGGGCAAGCGCCGTCGCCTGGCGGCGGTCACCAGTGGCGGCCGCCGCCACTCGAGCGCTCCTGCGCCTCGTTGATGCGCAGCGTCCGACCGCCCAGCTCGGTGCCGTTCAGGGCGCGGATGGCGGCGTCGGCCGCGGCGTCGTCCATCTTTACGAAGCCAAAGCCGCGCGAGCGACCGGTGTCCCGGTCCAGCATCAGGCGCGCTTCGTGTACGGTGCCAAAGTCAGCGAACAGCCCCTGCGGCTCGGCTTCGGTGGTGCTGAAGGGCAGGTTTCCGACATAAATCGACTTCATGAGCGTGTCCTCTTGCTCGGGGTTGCGGTGAGCAGCCAGCGGGGGCGTGCGAACGGCATGGGAAAAGCAGGCGGCATGGGAAAAGCAGGTCATGATCGGGCGCGGCTGACTCCGGGATGGCGTCGCGGGCAAAGGCATGCCGGCAGGTGCCGTTGCGGGAAAGCGGCGGGCTGGTAGCCGATGCGAGCGACCGGATCGTGAGTGCTGCGACGGGGCGTCGCGAGGGAACGGATGCGCGCTGGGTGCGGCTGTCGGCGGTGCCGTGAGATCGCTTTGCGCTGGGAATCCTCTGTCATGCCATGACCCGTGGACAGCCTGGGGGCAGTCATTCCAGTATGGGCGAAACGGCCGGAAGCAAGGGGTGAAGGAGGCTGCGGCGGCGCTCAGGTGGCCAGGCGGTTGCGGCCTGCCCGCTTGGCCCGGTAGAGCGCCTCGTCGGCCGCCTTGATCACCGCCGCGGGATCGCGCAGCTCGCGGCTGCGCGACGCCATGCCGATGCTGATGGTGACATGGGCGGTGTGCCGCCGCTGTCCCTGGCCGCGGCGGCGACGGCCGGCCCGGCCGTCGGTTGGCCTATCCGTGCCGCGCAGGACCAGCGGATAGGCGGCGATCGCCTCCCGCAGCTCCTCCAGCTGTGGCCGCACCTGCTCTGCCTCCTTGCCGGCGAACACGATGGTGAATTCCTCCCCGCCATAGCGGAAGGCCTTGCCGCCCCCGCCGACCCGGCGCAGGTGGCTGGCCACCATGCGCAGGACCTGGTCGCCGACGTCATGGCCGTAGGTGTCGTTGAACTGCTTGAAATGGTCGACGTCCAGCATGGCGATGGTGTAGCGCCGGCCCAGGTTGGCCAGGTATTCGTTTAGGGCGCGGCGGGAGGGCAGGCCGGTCAGCTCGTCGCGGTAGGCGATGTGATGGGTGTGGAGCACCAGAGCAACAGCCAGAATCAGGCTGGCGGCGGCGACGAACGCCTCGGGCACGGCGGGCGCAGCGGCCCGGTTGCAGGCCACCGCGAGCGCCAGCAGCACCATGAGCAAGCCGGCGTTAAAGGGCGAGGGCTGGCGCCAGAACCGCGCCGCTAGCAGCGCGAGCGCGAACAGGAAGGCCAGCACGACCGCCCCGGGCAGGCGCAGCCCAGGCACGGCCGCTGGCAGCTGCAGGCGGTTCAACGGCAGCAGGAGGTCGGTGCGACCGCTCCAAAGCAGCCAACCGAGCAGGGCCAGCTGCAGCGGGATCAGGCCCAGCAGCAGCAGCCCGCGCAGGCTGGCGCTGCGGTACTCGGGGAGATAGCCGCAGAGGGCGAAATTGAGCGGCAGCAGAATGCCGCAGGCATGGAACAGCACGGCCGAGAGCAACGGCTCGCTGGTGGCGTAGGCTCTGGCCAGGGTCAGTCCCCAACCGCCCAGCGCCAGCCAGATCGCGAGATAGACCGCGCGGCTGCGCTGCAGCAGCAGCGCGGTGCTCAGCGGCAGAGCGGCGGCCAGGTAGGGTAGGACCGTCAGCAGCGTGCCGTGGGTCGCGGCCAGCTCCTGCAGCAGCGGCACCGCGTGCTGGGCCAGCAGCAGCAAGCCGAACGGGACGACCAGGGTGCGCGCGATGGGAATGGCTGAGCTCAACGAACAGGCATCCTGCAGGAATCCGTGGAATGCGGCGCCGCGGCGCTGCCCGGCAACGCTGCCGCACTCCTCCATGATGACCCAGGTCCGGCCGGGCGCCAAAGGCGATTCCGTCGCTGCGGCTACCTGCAATCCAGGCGGCGGAAGAGAGCGGAATCTTAAGCGTTTTCACCGCGGTTCGGGCATGCTGCAGGCGGAAGCCGACTTGACCTCGGTCAACACGTGGTCGCCGGGCTGGGAGAAAATGAGCGCTGGAATGGGCCATCGTCACCAGAGGATGGGTATGACCAGAGAAAGCGCAGCGCAGCATCCCGTCGCCGAATTGCTGACCACCCGTCATCATCCTGCCGACTTCACCGCTTCCCGGGCGGAGTACACCATCACCCGGCTGCGGTTGCTGGCGCTGGGCCTGGCGGTCCTGCTGCCGCTCTGGATTCCCGTGGACTACTGGTTGCTCAACACCGCCGATTTCCTGGTCCTGGCCGGGCTGCGGCTGGTCATGGCGGTGGTAGCGATCGGTATGTTCTTCTACATCGGCGGCAGCCGCCGCCTGAGCGTGGCCCTGGGCGGGATCGCGCTGCTGCTGCTGATGCCGGCCGCGCTCTACGTGGCCGCCCGCCTGATGCTGGAATCGAGCAACAATCTGCTGTACGGCTATGCCTTCTTCCCGGTGCTGATCGCGGCGCTGCTGGCGGTGTTTCCGCTGACCCTGCTGGAAGGTGCCATGTTCGGGCTGCCGCTGTTGCTGGGCTACGGCGGCCTAGAGCTGGTGCTGGCCGAGGCTAGCCTTGACCCGCAGTGGCTGGGCATGCTGTGGCTGTTGGCGCTGGTCACGCTGGTGGCGCTGATGACCCAGTTGAGCCAGCTGCGCATGCTGCTCGACCTCTACCGCCGCGCTACCCGGGATACCGTCACCGGCGTGTTCAACCGGCGCAGCCTGGTCGAGCGCCTGCAGGCGGAATTCGCTCGCTGGGAGCAGCACGAGCGGCCGCTAGGCGTCCTCATGGTGCGGCTCACCGCCCTGGATGCGATCTCGCGCGAGCACGGCGCTCCTGTCGCCAATCGCCTCATGGCCCAGCTGGCCGAGGTGGTTGGCCGCGCGTTGCGTCCGACCGACCTGCTGGGGCGCTGGAACGACAGCTCGCTGATCGCCGTCCTGCCCGAGACCGACGACGACGCGGCCCAGCGGCTGGCGCTGCGGGTGCGCGAGGTGTCGCAGCTGGCCAGCGTTACCTTGCCAGCCGGCCAAACTGTGCGCGGCGAGCCGCGGGTGGTCTGCGACAAGCCGAGCGCGCGGGAGCGGCTGGAGGACCTGCTGCAGCGGTTGGAAAGCAAGCTGATGGCGTGATGGGCGCGGCCTAGCACAGCTGCGCGATCAGCCCGTGCAGCCGGCTGCTGAGATCCGACAGCGTGCTGCTGGCGCGCCTGCTGTCGGTAGCACCGCGCAGGGTCTGCTCGGCCAGCTGGCGCATCCGCTGGATGCGGCTCAACACTCCCGGCCCACCTGATTTTGCTCCTCCGTGGTGCTCGCGACCTGGGCGTTCAGCGCATCGATGGTCCGTACCGCCGCCTCGATCCTGGCCAGCGCCATCCCAGGGGATGGACGAACGTGCCTTGGCGACGAAGTGGCAAGCATCGCAGTTCTCTCCAAGCCGATGGGGGCCGCGCGGATGACGACAGGTCGACATGACAGTGTCGCGACAGCGCGGATGGCTTGGAGAGGGACCGCGGTCAGTCGCCGAGCTGGTACCAATCGCGCAGGCGCACCTCCACGCCGGCGGCGTCCCCGACCAGGCGCGCGAACGCCGCGGTGTCGCTGCCGCGGTAGTGGTAGGGGTAGACCACCCCGGGCTTGAACGCCAGCACCGCGCTGGCAGCTTGCTCCACGGTCATGGTGTAGGGCAGGTTCATGGGCACGAAAGCGATGTCGATGTCCCGCAGCGTCCGCATTTCCGGGATGTCCTCGGTATCGCCTGCGATATACAGCTGCAGCGGCCCCAGGGAAAGCACATAGCCGTTGTCACGGCCCTTGGGGTGGTACTGCAGCCGCTCGGGTGTCAGGTTGTAGGCGGTAATGGCGGCGATCGCTACCCGGCCACGGTGCTGCGGTCGCCGTTGCGAATGACCTGGACTCGCTCGGCCAGCGCCGGCGGCAGCGCCGCGCGCACTGAGGGGGGCGCGACGATGGGAGCCTGCCTGTCGTCGCCGAGCGCGGCCAGGGTCTCGGCGTTCATGTGGTCCGGGTGCAGGTGGGTAAGCAGGATCAGGTCCGGGGGCGGCAGCTCCTGGTACCAGGCGGCGCTGCCAACCGGATCGATATAAATTGCGCGTTGCTGCCAGAGCAGCACCAGACTGGCGTGATGAATGGGCTGGATCACCAGCTCGCCCTGGGAGGTGGCGACGCGGTCCGGCTCGGGCGGCGTCGGGGCAGGAGCGGCGCTGGCTCCGACCAAGAGCAGGAGCAAGACGAGGCCTGCGGTCAACAGGCGATGGCCGCTGCGCGGCCTGATCGATGCGAGCCGAGGGCGTGAGAAGAACATCGTCGTACGCATCCCTGCAGAAAAGGTTCGGCTTGGAAACAGCTGAGGGCGGCATCCGGTCGCGGCAAGCGCTGCCAGCCGGTCGGAGCCCGAAAGCAAGGCCGACCGGCTGGCGGGGCCGAGCCGGCGGGCTCAGTCGCGCCGGTAGACGCCGACCAGGCGGTTCATACCGATCACCTTGGGCTCGATCCGCTTCAGCAGCTCCCAGAGGGTGAGACCGGCTTCGAGCTGACTGTCGTCGTTGAGGGCCAGGATCCAGAAATAGTAGCGGTGCTCGCCGTGGCCATTGGGAGGCATGGGACCGCCGTAGCCGGTCTTGCCAAAATCGTTGACGCCGGCGGTGTACTCGCCGGTGCCCTCTGCCAGGCTGGTGGTCGAGGCCGGGATGTTGTACAGCACCCAGTGCACGAAGCCGTAGGTGCCGTTGGGGGAGACCAGCGGCGCGTCCGGGTCGTGGCAGATGATGGCAAACGAGCGTGTGCCTTCGGGAACGTTGCTCCAGGCCAGCGCCGGCGACACGTCCTCGCCTTCACCGGTGTGCTTGGTGGGAATCATGCCGCCGTCAGTGAAGGCGGGACTGGTCAGCTTGATGTCGGACAAAGCGAATCCCATGAGTGCCTCCTTTCCGTAACGGGATGACGAATGCTCGAACAAGCTTACAGCAGCTGGCCGGTCCTTGCTCGGCCTTCGAGCGGCCAGTCGTTGGCGCTGACCCCTGCCTGGGCTGGCCGATGCGGCTGGCGCCGGCGCGCTGCTTGGTTCTGCCATTGACGGCCGCTGCCGCTTGCTTCACGGTTAGCGCCCATGTTGGGTCTCGGAGGGAGTATCGTCATGTCGCAGCCGCCAATTGCCGCTCGCCGTCCGCATGTCACCGAGCATTTCGGCCTGCGCCGGGTTGACGACTACTTCTGGCTGCGCCAGCGCGACAATCCGGAAGTCATCGCCTATCTGGAAGCGGAAAACGCCTATGCCGAGGCGATGATGGCGCACACCAGGCCGCTGCAGGAAAAGCTTTACCGGGAATTCCTCAGCCGCATCAAGGAAACCGATCTCTCGGTGCCGGTGCGGCGGGACGACTATTACTACTATAGCCGCACCCTCCAGGGCCTGGCTTATCCGATCTTCTGCCGCAAGCGCGGCAGCCTGGAGGCGGAGGAGGAAATCATCCTCGACGTCAACGCCCTGGCGGCCGGGCATGATTACTACGACATCGGCACGGTCGCCGTCAGCCCCGACCACAAGCTGCTTGCCTATGGCGAGGACACTGACGGCTCGGAAACCTACCGGTTGCGAGTGAAGGATCTGGCGACCGGCGCGCTGCTGGACGTGGACATACCCAATACGGCGGCTGACGTCGAGTGGTGTCTCAATTCGCGCAGCTTCTACTACACCGTGCTGGATGCCAGCAAGCGGCCGTATCGGGTGCTGCGCCGTCATCTGGACGGCGGCGAGGAACTGATCTACGAGGAGCCCGATGAGGCCTTTTTCGTTCGCCTCGATCACAGCAAGGATCGGCGCTACATCTACATCTCGCTGGGCAGCCACGTCACCAGCGAGGAGCATTTTCTGGACGCCCGCGATCCGCGGGCGACCCCCGTGCTGTTCCGCGCCCGCGAGCACGGTGTGGAGTACTCCATCGAGCATCGGGAGGGTGAGTTTTGGATCCTCACCAACAAGGACGCCGTGAATTTTCGGCTGCTGCGGGTGCCGGCAGACCGCTATGCCGACCCGGCGGCCTGGCAGGAGTACATCCCGCACCGGGAGCAGACCAAGATCGAGGACATCGAGCTGTTCCGCCATCACCTGGTGGCCTATCTGCGCGATCAGGGGCTGCTCAAGATCCGCATCTTCGACCTGCGCGACGACAGCTGGCATGACATCGCCTTTGACGAGGAGGTCTACGCCACCTTCGACGAGGACAATCCCGACTATCACAGCCAGGTGCTGCGCTTCTCCTATACTTCGCTGGTGACGCCGCGGCGGGTCTACGACTACGACATCGCCCGCCGTGAGAAGAGGCTGCTGAAGGAACAGGAGGTGCCGGCGGGGCACGATCCCGACGATTACGTCAGCCGCCGCCTATGGGCCCGGGCTCCGGACGGCACCGCAGTGCCAGTCTCCCTGGTGCACAAGAAGGGCCTGCGGCTCGATGGCAGTAATCCCTGCCTGCTATACGGCTACGGTGCCTACGGCATCAGCATCGATCCTGGGTTCTCGCCCACCCGGCTGAGCCTGCTCGAGCGCGGCTTCGTGTTCGCCATCGCCCATGTCCGCGGCGGCGGCGAGCTGGGCGAGCCGTGGAAGAACGCCGGCAAGCTGCTGCAGAAGGCGAACACGTTCACCGACTTCATCGCCGCCGCCGAGCACCTCATCGCTGAGGGCTACACCCGGCCTGACCGGCTGGCGATTATGGGCGGCAGCGCCGGCGGTCTGCTCATCGGCGCGGTGCTCAACATGCGGCCCGACTTGTTCCATTGCGCCGTGGCGCAGGTGCCCTTCGTCGACGTGCTCAACACCATGCTGGATCCCAGCCTGCCGCTGACGGTGATCGAATACGACGAATGGGGCAATCCCGAGCAGGAGGAGTACTTCCGCGCCATCCTCGCCTACTCTCCCTGTGACAACGTCAAGGCGCAGGACTACCCGCACCTGCTCATCATGGCCGGGTTCAACGATCCGCGGGTGCAGTACTGGGAGCCGGCCAAGTGGTGCGCCAAGCTGCGCGCCACCAAGACCGACGACAATCTGCTGCTGCTCAAGACCAACATGGACGCCGGTCACGGCGGCGCCTCGGACCGCTACCAGGCACTCAAGGAACTGGCGTTCGAGTACGCCTTCATCCTCGACCGGCTGGGGTTCTCCGCATAGCGGTCCGGATCTGGCCGGCCTGACTGCGCCTCCTAGGAGCCGGGCGCACGGCCGGCTGGCGTGCGCTCGTCATAGACGGTTGGCGCCTCGCCGGTGCCGACCGCAGCGCTCTGCTGCTGCTCCCGCTCTTGCTGCTTGCTCAGCTCGTCGACCCCGGCATCGGCAGGCTTGTCGGCGGTCAGTGCCTCGTCTTCGACGGCTTCGATGCTTCGCTCGGCCACACCGCGGTGTTGCTGGGCCGGCGGGTAGTCGCCGCGGGGCGAGATGGCGGCCGGCTCGCCGGGGGCGCGCGGATCAATCTCGGAGCGCTGGGTGGCGGGCGGATTCTCCGCCTGCGCCAGCGGAGCCGCCAAGGCGACCCCCAGGATGAGCGCGCCGGCTAGGTGGCGCAGGGCAATCGGGCTGTTCATGGATGTCCTCACCATTGTTCTCGCATGGAGAACCATTCAGTGAAGACTGTTTGACCCGAAGACAATGGCCGAGGGCTTGCTCAGGGGGGGCGCGGCTTATCGCGGCGGCCGGCGCGTTGTGCGGTCGGTCGGGGGCAGGCGGCGCAGCGGCAGATGGGCCGGTGCGTCGATGACCCCTCGCAGCTGCCGACGGGTGCCGACGATGAAGTGGAAGCTGACCTCGCTGTCGATCTCGACCCGCTGGCGGGGCCGGATGTAGCGAGCTTTGCTGTTGTCGGGCCCGTTGACCATGGTGTCGGTGATGATAAGCAGCATTTCGATCTCGCCGGTCTCCTCGTCTTGCTCGACCGCGGCGCGTTCGAGGATGTAGTTGCCGATGGCGAGACGGCTCAGCTCGTCGGAAAGGGTGACGTATCTGCGCTGCATAGGGAAGCCTCCAGTCGGAGCGACAGCTTACCGCGCCGCGGCCATCGGTTTTAAGTCCCGGCGAGAGCCGCCAGCTCGCGGCGCACGAAATCCCGAAACACCCGCACCCTGGCCGGCGCTGCGCGGCCGCCGAGGCTGATCGCGTACAGCGTGCCCTGGGAGACATGCCATTGCGACAGCACCGGCACGATGGTGCCGGCCGCGACTGCGGCGGCCGCCACCAGCTCTGGCAGCGGGTCGATGCCGCCGCCGGCGGCGATCAGCCGCAAGGCGCTGGCGTAATCGCTGGTGCAGATCACGGGGCGGACGACGGCCTGGAGCGTGCGTCCGCGCCGATCGGTCAGCCATGGCCGGGCGTTGCCGCCGATGAGCTCTCGCGGCGCCACCAGGTCATGCCCGATCAGCGCCGTCGGGACAGCGGGGGTCCCACGCGCTGTCAGATAGGCCGGCGCGGCGTACAGGCGCAGGTAGAAGCGAGCCAGCAACGAGGCCCTGTAGCTCATGTCCGGCAGCTCGCCGACGCTGGCCCGCAGCGCCAGATCGATGCGGTTGGCGGCCAGGTCGAGGGGAGCGTCGGTCAGCAGCAGGTCGACCGTGATCTGGGGGTGTCGCTGGCGGAACCGCGTCACCAGCGGCGGCAGGACGTCGATGCCCAGATCGACCGGGGCTGTCAGCCGCAGGTGGCCCTGCGGCTTCTGCTGCGACAGCCGCGCGCTTTCGACCGCGTCGTCCAGCCAGGTCAGGGCTTCCCGGGCTTTGGCGTAGAAGGCCAGCCCTTCCTCGGTTGGCGATACCGCCCGCGGGGTGCGAGCCAGCAGCGTCGTGCCCAGGCGGCGCTCCAGCCGGGTAAGCCGCCGGCTCAAGCTGCCCTTGGTTTCTCCGAGCCGGCGAGCAGCGGCCGTGACCGTGCCCAGTTCCACCACGGCGCAGAAGGCGCGCACGTCTTCCAGGGCGCCGCCCAGGGTTTCTGCCTTATCAACCATGCGTTCCATTCCTGCCGTCTTACATCGAGGGAGAGACTGCGGCATCCTGGGCTTCAGTCCAACCTCGCGGGCGCATGCCCGCGATGCTCCGAGAGGTTACCCAGATGACGACCGCTGCTTTACCGACCCTGTTCGTTCCGCATGGCGCCGGGCCGTGCTTCTTCATGGATTGGGAGCCGGCCGATGCCTGGGTGCGGATGGAACGCTGGCTGCGCGCCGTGCCTGAGCTGGTGGGGGTTCGCCCGACGGCCGTGCTGGTGGTATCCGGGCATTGGGAAGCGCCGCGGTTCACCGTTAACGCCCAGGAGCGGCCGCCGCTGCTGTACGACTACCACGGCTTCCCGCCCCACACTTACGCCCTGCAATATCCGGCGCCAGGCGCACCCGAGTTGGCCGTTCAGGTGCGAGAGCTACTGGCCGCGGCCGGTCTTGCCGTCGCGAGCGAGCATGCCCGCGGGCTGGATCACGGCGTGTTCATCCCACTGATGCTGATCTATCCGCAAGCCGACGTGCCCATCGTTCAGCTGTCGCTGCGGCAGGGACTGGAACCGGCCGAGCATCTGGCTGCCGGGCGAGCGCTGGTGCCACTGCGTCGCCAGGGCGTGCTCATCGTTGGCAGCGGCATGAGCTACCACAACATGTGCCGGTTCCGCTTCGACGACGCCAGCCTCGACCCGGATTCGGAGCGCTTCGATGCCTGGCTGGCGGAGACGGTGGCACTGCCCGCCCCCGAGCGGGAGCGGCGTCTGCGCGACTGGGCCGCCGCTCCCGGCGGACGGGTAGCGCATCCCCGCGAGGAGCATCTGCTGCCGCTGCACGTGGTCGCCGGCGCGGCCGGCGACGACGCTGGTCGCCAGGTATTTCGCGACCGGGTGCTGGGCAGCGTCCAGTCGGCCTTTATGTTCGGCGCCAGCGCGAGCGCCTGAGCTTGCCGGAATGCAGGCACGGCGAGGGAACCGTCATGCCTGGACCTCGTGACCGGACGCCGGGTCAGGGACGCATCCTAGCAGCGAGCTGCGGGATGGCGCGTCCGTGCGCGAGCCGCATCAATGGCCGGACGTGACCGAGACTGTGAACCTATCGCCCAGCAAAGACGGCTGTTGCACCAATCCGGCGTCGATCCCACGCTCATCGTGCCTCGCGGGCTGCTGCCGGACTTCCGGCACCCGCACGATCGTGGCTGGTTGACGAGGCACGGCGTCTGGCGCCGCCGTCGGCAGTGCGCCTGACAGGCTGGCCCGGCAAAGGGCGCCAGGCCCTTTGCCGGGCAGGCAGCAGCCCTGCTGGCGCTCGTCGGGAGCTCCAGCCTGCTCGCCGGTCGCCTGCTGGCTGCTGCCACCGATGGGTTCGTAGTTCTGCTCGTCGAAGGCGGATGCCGTCTGCTGCAGCTCTTCCTTGGTCATGGGCGTATTGAGCCGCACGGTATCGTCATCCTGCAGCTGCAAATCCTCGGCCGCGACTGCGACCTTGTCGCCGCCTATCCCGAAGAAGCCGCCGCTGCGGATCACGGCCTTGAGGCTTTGATCGCTGCGGTCGCGGACAATGCTGTCGATCTCGCCGATCTCCTCTCCCTCCATGTTGACCACCGTCTTGCCGCTTAGCTCGGCCAGCTCGTCTTCGTTCGGTATCGGTTCGACGGTAGCGCTGTCCTGCTGCGAGCCGAGCGCGGCTGTCTGCTCACTGCTGGATGGGGTGGCTGGATCGCCGGCGCTGGGTCCGGTGGCGGATTGGGTGTCGTCGCCAACGGCGGTGCCGGAAGGGGAGCCAGTCGCGGTGTCGGGAGCGGTTGCTTGCTGCTGCATGGTTTGACCGCTGTCGGACGGGGGTTGGCTCTGGGCGGTGTCGGCAGCCTGCACGGTGACGGCAGCGGCCGCCAGGGTCAGCGCACTAGAGAAGAACAGGGATTGGGCAATGGCTTTTCGACGCATCGTCATTCCTCCTTGAAACATTCGGTGCGGGATCAGCTGGTTACTGACTCCGCGCGAGTTCTGCACGGCAGTCCGTCGCCGCGTGCGCAGGTATTTCATTCCGTGCCTATTTCACGATATGGGAATAAGGAAATGGGGTTGGCTCTGGTCGGCACAACCTGAGCGGCACGATTCACGGCCGGCTAGCGCAGGCTTTGCCCTGGTCGGCGGTTGTGGGGAGAAGGTGGCAGCAGCGGTGCGTGGCCTGTGGTGGCACGGGCTTCCGCCGCCAGCTCGGCAGCTACCTGGGCGACCATGCGCCTGAGGCTGCCGGACTTGCGGCGCAGGCGCCGCTGCCGCGCCGCCGGCGAGTCGTCGATCAACAGGGCGACGGCGCGCTGCAGCTGCTCCAAGGCGTCTAGCTGCACGGCGATGGGAGCCAGGGTGTTCAGCACGTCGAGCGCCAGCTCGCGAAAGCGGCGCTGCTCACCCTGGCAGCCGACGATGCAAAGACCGTCGAGGCCTGCCAGCGATGCCCGATAGTGGTTCTCCGCCTCCATCCACACGGGCAGCTCCGGGACGTGGACCTGGTCGGGGTCGGCGACTTTCAGGAATTCCACCAGGGCGAGGCAGACGGCCGCCAGCGCAGTGGTCGCTTCGACGCTGGATTGGCTGTCCATGACCCGGATCTCCAAGGTGCCGAAGTCGGGGCGCGGCCGCAGGTCCCAATGCATGTCCTTGAGGCTGGGGAAGATGCCGGCGCGTTGGGCAGTTTCCGCCATATGGGCAAAGCTTGGCCAGTCGGCAAACCGTGGCGGCAGGCCGAAGGCCGGCAGCGTCAGCAGCATGCGCTGGGGGTAGGAGGCAAAGCCGGTATCCAGCCCGCGCCAGTAGGGCGAGTTAGCGGACAGGGCAAGCAGCAGCGGCAGATAGGGCCGCAGCCGGTTCATCACCGTAATGGCCTGTTCCCCCGACTGCATGCCGACATGGATGTGCAGCCCGTAGGTGACCTGCAGATGGTTGACGTTGCCGGTGGTGGCCCTCAGCGACTGGTAGCGCTCACCGCTGCTGATGGCGATCTGGCGTTTGCTGAAGGGGTGGGTGCCGAAGCCGGCCAGCCGCAGACCAACGCGGCTGGCCGCGGTCTGCAGCATGGCGAGCTGCTCCAGCAGGTGCTGTTCCAGCGAGGGGATGTTCGGGCAGACCTGGGAGACGATTTCCACCGTCGGCTGAAAGTATTCCGCCGTGACATGGCGGCGGTCGAGGCAGGCCTGCAGCAGGTCGTCGATGCGGTCTGCCAGGTCCAGCGTGCCGGCGTCCAGCAGCAACAGTTCGTACTCGGCGCCGACCGAGGCGCGTGGAGAAGCGTTGAAGTCCATAGCTCAAGCCAGCTCTCGGACGGCGTCGCGGACGACTTGCTCGAAGAAAGCCGCGCCGACCTTGAGCACCTCCTCGTCGACCGTGAACTCGGCATGGTGCAGGGAAATCTCGGGCTGCTCCGGACGCCGCGCCCCGAAGCGCACGTAGCAGCCGGGGATGCGTTCCAGGTAAAAGGAGAAGTCCTCGCCGCCCATGCTGGGATAGTCCATGGCAGTCAGCCCGCCGGCGCCGACCACCTTGCGCGCCGCGGCGCGGGCCAGCTCGGTCTCCCTGGGGCTGTTGATCACTGGCGGGCAGCCGAATTGAAAGTCGATGTCGATGCGGGCGCCATGCAGCTCGGCAGTGGCCTTGCACATGCGTTCGAGGCCGTTGACGATGCGCCGCCGGCCTTCCGGCGAGGTGGTGCGCAGCGTGCCCTCCAGCAGCACGTCCTCGGCGATCACGTTGGCGGCAGAGCCTCCCGCGATCTTGCCGACGGTGATTACGCTGGGATGGAAAGGATTGGTCTCCCGCGAGATCAGGGTCTGGATGGCGGTGATCAGCAGGGAGGCGACCACAATGGCGTCGGTGGCCTCGTGAGGGCGGGCGCCGTGCCCGCCGCGGCCCTTGACGCGAATGACGAAGGAGTCGGTCTGGGCGGTGATGGCGCCGGCCTCCACCATAATCTGGCCGATGCAGTACTGGTGGCCGACGTGGCCGCCGAAAATGGCGTCCGCGCCATCCAGCGCGCCGGAGGCGAGGACCACCTGGGCGCCATTGTCCTGCTCCTCGGCCGGCTGGAAGACGAACAGCACTTGCCCGGGCGGCGGCTCCCGGCGCAGCAGAGCGGCCGCGCCTAGGACCATGGCGGTGTGGGCGTCGTGGCCGCAGGCGTGCATGATGCCCGGAATTTCCGAGGCAAAGGGCAGGCCGGTTGCCTCGTGAATGGGCAAGGCGTCCATGTCGGCCCGCACGGCCACGGTGGGGCCGCTGCCGCCGTCCAGCCGGCCGATCACGCCGCTGCCGACCCCGTCGTAGCGGTAGGAGATGCCGAGCCGGTCCAGTTCGGTCATGATGAGCTGCGCCGTGCGGGCTTCTTGATAGGCCAGCTCCGGGTGGCGATGGATGGCGCGCCGGACGGTCACCATCCAGGGGAAGATCGATTCTGCGCGCTCCCAGCCCATTGCGACTCCCGTCCGCCCGCAGGCAGCTTGTCCAGGGCTTTGAGACTATAGGCGGCGGCGGACGATCCCAATGTGCCGCGCGCGGCCGGAGCCGAACCACGATTGCTGCAAGGAGTTGGAGATGACGAGACCAGTGGCTTTTCTGGGGTTGGGCGCCATGGGGCGTCCGATGGCGATCAATCTTGCCCGCGCCGGCTTCGCGGTGCGCGGGTGGAACCGGACGGTCCGGCCGTTCACCGAGGTGGCGGCGGCGGGCGTCGTGATCGAGAGCGACCTGGCGCAGGCCGTGCGCGGAGCGGAGGTAGTCTGCGTGTGCGTGCTGGACGATGCGGCGGCCGAGTCGGTGGTCGGCGCCGCGCTGCCGCATCTGGCCACCGGCGCCGTCATCCTCGATCATAGCACCTTGAGCGTGAGCATGGCGCGCCGGCTGGCGCGGCAGGTCGAGGCCGCCGGAGTGACCTATCTGGATGCGCCGGTCAGCGGCGGCACCGCCGGTGCCGTGGCCGGCACGCTGACCATCATGGTCGGCGGCCCCAGCATGGCATTTGAGCGGGTGCAGGATGTACTGCAGGCCCTGGGCAGGCTGATCCGTCATTTGGGACCCAGCGGCAGCGGCCAGGGCGCCAAGCTGGTTAATCAGCTGCTGACCGCGGTGCATTCGGCGGCCGCGGTGGAAGCGCTGCATCTGGGGCTGCGGCTGGGGCTGGATCTGGAGAGCCTGCATACCGTGCTCAGCGCCTCCTTCGGCGCCAGCCGCATGCTGGACCGCACCGTGCCGGTGCTGCAGGCGCGGGATTTCAGCTCGGCCTTCACCGTGGACGTGCTGAGCAAGGACCTGGGTCTGATCCAGGCGCTAGGCGAGGAGACCGGGACCGCGCTGCCGCTGGCCACGGCGGCCCGGCAGCTGTACCAGGATGGCCAGGCGGCGGGCCTGGGACGGCTGGATGCCGCCGCGCTAGTGCGCCTGCTGGCGGCGCGCTCCGGCGCCGAGAACGGGGAGGGTGCCTGAGATGCCGCGTTTTCTCGCCAACCTTAGTATGCTGTTCACCGAGCTGCCGTTCCTGGAACGCTTCGCCGCCGCTCGGCGCGCCGGCTTCCGCACGGTCGAAGTGCAGTTTCCGTACGACTATGCCATCGGCGACCTCCGCCATGCCCTGCGCGATGCCGGCGTCGAGCTGTATCTGATCAATCTGCCGGCCGGCGACTGGGACGCCGGCGACCGTGGCATCGCCGCCGATCCAGCGCGGGTGGAGGAGTTCCGCCTCGGCGTGGCGCAGGCGCTGGATTACGCTGGGGCGCTGGGCGTGCGCCGCCTTAACTGCCTGGCCGGGCGGCGCACAGCGGCGGATGCGCGGGCGCAGTGGCAGACCTTGCTGGCCAATGTCCGCCACGCCGCCGCCGCGCTGCAGCGGCTGGATGCGCTGCTGCTGGTGGAGCCGATCAATCGCCGCGACATCCCGGACTTTTTCCTGGGCACCAGCGCCGAGGCGCTGCGGCTGCTGGACCAGGCCGGCGCGTCCAACCTGGCGCTGCAGTACGACGTCTACCACATGCAGCGCGGCGAGGGCGAACTGACTGGGACGCTGCGCCGCCATCTGCCGAGAATCGGCCACATCCAGATCGCTGATGCGCCCGGCCGCCATCAGCCCGGCACCGGCGAGATCAATTTCCGCTATCTGCTCGGCCAGCTCGATGCTATGGGCTACCCTGGCTACGTGTCGCTGGAGTACGTGCCCGAGCCCGACACCGTGAGCTCGCTGACCTGGCTGGCCGAGCACGGCTACGCTCTGACGGCGAGTTGACCTGAATCAAGCCCCAGCCTCCGCGCAAGGCATAGCATTTGGTGCAACGCAACAATCCGTTGCTTCGAAGCCAACCTGGAGGTAAGGGCCATGAAGAAAAATATGACGTCTCTGGCACTGGCGGCTGCGCTCGTTGCTGGCGTGGCGTTGCCGGTGCAGTCCGCGTCGGCGGCGGCCGGCGACTGGATCGTCCGCGGCGGCGTGACCTGGGTGGTGCCCGACGAGAGCAGCGACAAACTGGTCGTTGGCGGAACCACTACCGTTGATACCCGCGTGTCCATCGACAACGACATCAAGCCCAGCTTCACCATCACCTACATGCTGACCGATGCCATCGGCATTGAGCTGCTGGGCGCGCTGCCCTTCAAGCACGACGTCGACGGCAAGGGCGGGCCGTTTGGCGGTGTCCACCTGGCTGAAGCCAAGCATTTGCCGCCGACTCTGAGCCTGCAGTACCACTTCAACCAGTTCGGCGCCATCAAGCCGTACGTGGGAGCGGGCATCAACTACACCGTGTTCTTCGACGAGAAGGCAACGGGCAACTTGAAGTCGGCGGGATTCACCAAGGTTTCTCTGAAGGAATCCTTCGGCTATGCCCTGCAGGTCGGCATGGACTACGACCTGGGCAACAACTGGCTCGTCAACGCCGACGTGCGCTACATCGACATCGAGACCGAGGCCCGCCTGAGCGGTCCGGGTGGTGCCAAGGCCAAGATCGACAACATCGAAATCGATCCGTTCGTCTTCACCCTGGCTGTGGGCAAGCGCTTCTGAGCGCCGCCTGCGCGGGCGGGGAGGGAACCCCGCCCGTCCTCTCTCCGCCTAGCGCATTCTGCGTTGCTGTTCCGCCGCCGAGCCTGCCAGCAGCGCTTGCTCCAGGGTCTGCCAGTGTGCCGGCAGCAGCCGCTGCAGTAGGCGCACGCCGAAAACCAGTGCCGCCAGCGGCAGCCACACCCACAGCAGCTCGCTTTGTAGCACCAGCAACCCCTCGCCGGAGAAAAGCCGCTCAAGGCTGAGCGGGGCGGTTTGAATGGGCCGAAAGCCGAAGGCGAGCTTGGTGTTGTCCAGCGGCCACAGCAGCGACACCCCACCGCCTCGGTTGGTGCAGGCATCCAGCAGGCCGTGCGAGGCCATGGAGACGGCAAGAAAGGCGAACGCCCGCAAGCGATCGGCCTTGAGACGCTGCGCCTGCAAGGACACCAGCAGCGCGCACAGCAGGGCGAAGGCGATGGAGTGGGTCAGGCCGCGGTGGCTGAAAGGCGAGTGCCAGGGGACGTCGAACAGGAAGGCGATGCCATCCAGATCGGGCAGCAGGGACAGACCGACGCCAGCCGCCAGCAAGGGGGGCGGTACCAGCCTGCGGCCGGCCATGGCGGCCAGCGCAAGCGGCACGGCAGGATGGCTGAGCAATGATGGCATCGCCAGGCGTCACGATGGTTTCTAGGGATTGCTAGCCTAAGAGATGCGGTTGCCTGGCTGGCGCACAAGCGTGGCGGGAAGCTACCTCAGGAAAACACCATAAGGAAAGGGCCGGGGGTAGGGCGGGCCGGCAGCAGGAAAGTCGCGGCACCGTCTGTCACCCACTGTTATCAACCGGCCGGATTGTGAAACCCGATGCCTGAAATCTGCTTTTATCCCGAAGCGCAGGGGGCGCGGGTCGGCCCGGCTCGCAAAGTCCCCTGTCGGCCGAGGCCTCCGGTGCTTGCTGCAGGGGCAGGGCGGCCTATCAACGGTCTATCCTTGAGACAAGGCCGGCATCGAAGCGGCGGCGATGCGCGCGCGGTCGGCCGAGGCATGCCCTGCGGCGGTGAGGTGAGCGGCGCCCGATGACCAAGGTTGCGACGACACTTGATGATCGAACCGAAATCCGCCGGCTGGATCACGCTGAAATCGGCACCGCCGCGCGGATCTGCGCCCGCAGCATGCGCGACAACCCGATTCACGTGCGGGTCTTCGGTGCTGCACCCGGGCCTCGCGAGCGCCGCCTGGAGCGCTTCTTCGCGGCGATTCTCCGGTACATCGAAGGCAGGGGCGTGCTGCTGGGCGCCGGCATCGACAACCATCCGGTCGGTGTCTTGGGCATGCTGCCGCCGGCTGCCTGCATGCCCGCCGCGCCCGATGGACTACGGCTTTTTTCCGATCTCCTGGCCTGCAACTCACCCCTCGGCCTGCTGCGATTGTACCGCTGGCTCAGCACCTGGGCCGAGCACGACCTGCCCGTTCCGCACTGGCACCTGGGACCGCTGGCGGTGGCGCCGGAGCATCAGAACCGAGGGATCGGCACTCGGCTGCTGCGTCACGGCTTTTCCTGCACCGCAGCATCATCGGCCGCACTGTATCTTGAGACCGACAAGCCCGAGAATGTCGCCTTCTACGCCCGGCGCGGCTTTACCGTGGTGGCCACCGTACCGGTGTTGACAACGCCAAGCTGGCTCATGCGGCGCGGTTGATCTAGGTCGGCTGGGACGGCGCACGTGCGACATGAGCAATGCTCGCCAGTTCAAGGCCCTGGTCGCTGAAGTCGCCGTTGTAATCAGGAGCGCGCCCGAGTCAAGTCGGCTAGGGTTGGTGAAGCCCCGAAAGCCGGGGCATGCTTTCGCATGTCTAAATCCACCGGCGTCCGTCGAGATAAGGATGCGGGCATCCTTCGCGAATGCGTCCTGGACGCGTTTGTGCGCCTCCATGTCCATGGCGCCGTTGAGGCACACCACCGAAGCCGCGCTCGGTGAGAAACTCGTACAGCATCTCCCCGGGGGCGGCACGCACTCCGTGAACACCAGTAGCTTGAGATCAAGGTCACCTTCCTCCGCCTGGAGACGGTAGATCCAGTCCAAAAGTGCTTCGGCCTTGGCGTCCGGGATGTGCCATCGGTGTTCATGGCAACTCGGGCAGCCCGAGCTCCTTGAGAAAGCCATTGTGCCGCTCCCGGGCGTCCTTAATTTTGCCTGTCAGCTCGGTTATCTCGTTGTGCACCTGCGCCAGGACCACCTCCGGTTCGGGTTTTGCCGTGCTCACGTAGCGGGTGATGTTGAGGTTGAAATCGTTTTCCTCGATCTCGTCCATGCTCACCCGACGGGAAGCGAACAGGGCTCCATTGGGCAGCTCCTCCTTTACCTCCCGGCGGAACTGGTAGGTGTCTATGACCTTGTCGATGTGCTCGGGCAGCAGCCTGTTCTGGCGCTTGCCCTTTTCGTAGAGCTCGGCGGCGTTGATGAACAGGACGTCGTCGAACTTCTTGCACTTCTTGAGGACCAGGATGCACACCGGGATGCCGGTGGAGTAGAACAGGTTGGGTGCCAGCCCGATCACCGCGTCGATGTTGCCGTCGAGCAGCAGTTTCTTGCGGATCTTCGCCTCCGCATTGCCGCGAAAGAGCACGCCATGGGGCAGGATGATCGCCATGGTGCCCTCCTTGTGCAGGTAGTGAAAGCCGTGCAGCAGGAAGGCGAAATCAGCCGCGGATTTCGGCGCCAGGCCGTAGTCCTTGAAGCGGAAGTCGTTGGCCATCTCCTCGGTGGGACTCCAGCGATAGCTGAAGGGGGGATTGGCCACCACCGCATCGAACTCGATTTTCTTGGCTGGATTCTCTTCCCGTAAAAGCGGCCACTCGTTCAACAGCGAATCGCCGTGGAAGATCTCGAACTCGGTGTCCTTGACCCCGTGCAGCAGCATATTCATGCGGGCCAGGTTGTAGGTGGTGATGTTCTTCTCCTGTCCGTAGAGCTTGCCCACGCCCTGCTTGCCCATGCGCCGGCGGACATTCAAAAGGAGTGAGCCCGACCCGCAAGCGAAATCAAGTACGTTACTGAGCTTTTCCCGCTTGCCGGTCGCGGGATCCTGCGCATCGAGCGAAACGATGCCGGAGAGGATGCTTGAAATCTGCTGCGGCGTGTAGAACTCGCCCGCCTTTTTGCCGGAGCCTGCCGCGAACTGGCCGATAAGATACTCGTAGGCGTCGCCCAGAAGGTCGCGCTCCGTTGGGAATTTGGAAAGCCCTTTGTCGATCTCCTTGATGATGACGCACAGCCGGTCGTTGCGCTGCTTGTAGGTCTTGCCAAGCTTTTCGGAGTCCAGATTGATCTCCGAAAAGAGGCCCTGGAAGCTGCTGGAAAATGACTCGTTTTCGATAAACTTGAAGCCCTTCTGCAAAGTGTGGAGCAGCTCGGCATTCTGGGTGCGCGCCATTTCCGCGATGGAGCTCCAGAGGTATTCAGGCTTGATGACATAATGCACCTTACGGCGCATCATTTTCTCGAACATCGCGACGTCGTCCGGGTTCTTCTCGTACCAGACGGCGAGAGGCGAGCGGCGGTCGTCCTCGGGAAGCTGGGGCCAGTCGCCGCCCAGCTCCTTCTTCGCCGCCTCCGCGTAGTTGTCCGAGAGGTAGCGCAGAAACAGGAACGCCAGCATGTAATCGCGAAAGTCGTCGGCGTTCATCGAGCCGCGCAGCTCGTTGGCGATGGACCAGAGGGTCTTGCCCAAGCGGATCTGGTCGTATTCGGTCATGCAGTAATCTCCTCGGCTGCCGCTTCAGGAAAAAGCTCCGGGTTGAAGCGGTAGTTGTTCATGAAGTCGTTAAGTATTTTTCGAAAGATCGCCTTGTTCTCTTCCAGCATCTCCACGGGATCGAACAGGGAATAGTTTCCGTGGCTGAGAAGCTGGACATAGCGATGGTGCAGTTGCCCGTCCTCGTCGTCGGGGTCCCGTTTGATGATGTCCCCAAAATGGTTGAAGCCGTGGAAGGTCGCGGTCTTCTCGAGGATGCTGCGCAGGATGTTGAAATGGTAGGTGTAAAGCCGGCCGGATTCGGCGGCTTTGTGCAGCTCCTTGAGCATGGCCACATGATAGAAGCGTGGGGTGTGGTTGGTGTCGCGCAGCTGGTAGCCCCCATCGTCATGGCTGAGGAAATAGCGCTGCGCCTTGTTCAACTCATTGCACAGCACGTTGAAAAAAAGCGTGTGGTGGGACGAGATCACGGCCTTGAGCCGGTCCTGCCCCTTGAGCATCTGCGCCAGGTGGGCGGCCACACCGATGGCGTTGTTTTCGTCCAGTGAGGAGATGGGGTCGTCGATGTAGAGGTATTCCACCCAGTCGTAGGCCTCCTGACCATCGATGGCCAGCTGGGCGATGGCGAGGAAGAAGCACCAGATGAATATGTTCTCCTCACCGCGGGAGACCTTGATAGACGGTGGCTCTCCCTCACCGGCGTTGTTCTGCCGTGCCTCCCGCCAGAAGCGGATCGTGCCCGCCTTGTAGTCGATAGCGAACTGGAAATCCGCATAGCGGTCGAGGAAGCGGCGGATGCGACTCTCCATTTCCAGCTCGGCGAGGCCGCTGAAGAAGCGGGAGTCGGTGTTCATACGCAAGAGACGCTCGCGGTCGTTCTCGAGGTCATTGTCCCAGATGAACAGGTCCTCGGTGAAGGCATTGAAATAGAGCGTGTCACGCGCGATGACCTCGCCATCGTCACTCGTCTTCTTGCCCTGCTCCTTGAAGGCCATGGAGAGCCGTGTCTTGCCGGTGCCGTTGTAGGCGAAGATAAGTGTGACCTTCTTGTCGAGGCTGCGCAGGTGCCGTGCCAGTGCATCGAGGTCGGGGAAGGTTCGGACTTTGGCGTTTTTTCGATTCGCCATACCTCAAACTACCTCCTGCGGGAAGAGCTGTTGCAGAAGGCCTTTCTTATAGGCCTTGATGGCGTCGAGGCGCTTCGCCTGAAGTTCGATTAGCTCATCGAGGGACGACAGGCAGTCGGCGATTTTTTGTTGTTCTTCGCTATGCGGAACCCCCAGTTGCAACTGCGCAAGTTGCGTTGGATAAAGATGGACGACGGAAATACCTTGTGCAATTTTTGCAATCGCGGGCTTTAGGGTGCCCCGGATGTAGTAGGCGAGAAAAACGCCATTCACAGAGGACCGAAAGATGTTCAAGTCCCCGCCAAGAGCGACACCCTTGGTAGTCACGCAGGACGCCGTGGCAATGTCCTCCATTGTTTCGCCGGACGCTGGGATGATCACGTCATTTTCTTCGCTAAGAACCAGATCTGCCGCATCTACATTCGTGAATGATCGAACGCTGCGGACCACCTCGGAATAATGCGTATAAAGCTCGCCGTATCGGATGCATGGCAACGACCCTTGCTCGGAGATATCCGATTTCGAAATACCCTTCCCTTTGAGGATTGTCCCAATCTCCCCCAACCGCTTCACCTCCCACGGCCCCGCATCGCGGAACTCGGGGAAGCGCAGGCGGGGGGTGGTTTCGCCCTCGCGGGGAAAGAGCTGCTGCAAAAGGCCCTTCTTGTGCTCCCGCAGTGCGGTCAGCTGCGCCTCCTCGGCCTCGATCAGGTCGTCCAGCGATGAGAGGCAGTCGGCGATTTTTTGTTGTTCTTCAATTGATGGGTCAGGCACGGGCATGGCCATAAAATCACCAGTGGAAATTGCCATACGATCATGCCTGGCCCCTGTGTTACTAACCTTCAATAGATAAGAATGCCAAGCAGAAGACTCAAAGAAGTAGGCGTAAAATTCGTTAATACCTCTCTTGAAACGGAACACCGTGTAGAGAGGGGACATCACCCCAAGACCTAGCTTATTTATTGAGATCGGGCCAACTGGCGCCAAATTTGAAATTCGTGGGTTGTATACAAAGTCGCCATTGTTGACTAAAAAATAATTTTCTAAGGCTCCTTGTTGCGCAATATCCTTGTCAAAGAAATCGCGTTGATCGATCACGCCATACTCTGCCGAATTTGTCAGAACTTTAGTTATGGCACCCGACTTATTTCTATCATTTTTTTTGTCAGCCAATTGATATAACCGCTTCACCTCCCAAGGCCCCGCATCGCGGAACTCGGGAAAGCGCAGGCGCGGTACAACAGCTTTCTTCTTATCAGGCATGCTCGTACATCTCCAGTCCTGAAATCTCTTTTCCCTGGGCGAGCTTTATAAGCAGCGGCGTCAGGTCTTCCATCAGCTCCAGCTCCTTGGTGGCGCGCGCCTTCCAGCCGAGGCCAAGCGGAGCCATGAGATCCGTCAGCGCGTCGGGGTCGAAGATCATCCGGTGCAGGATGCCGTCGATGAAGCCTTGCAAGGCGTCGCAGTCGAGGCCGTGTTTTTCGGCGATTTCGGTCACGGCGCGTGCGTACTTCTCGGCCTTGAAGCGCTCGTAACCCTCGCGGATCTCCTGTTCGGAGAGGCCCTGACCTTCTTCCAGTGTATTGACGTATTCGATGATCTCCTCGCGCTCGTCGAGGAACTTGGCGTTGGCCCGCAAGAGCCCCACCAGCTGCTCGCGAGTCATCTTCTGCTTCTTCGGCCCCCGCTCGCTGAAGCGGGCGATGAGCTTCATGATGTAGTCGTAGTCGATGAGGGCCGAGTCGAAGAGCACGAACTCAAAGTCGAGCTGCTGGACCGGGTCACCGGGGTCGCTGTTTTTGGCCTGTTTGTCCTTCAGCTGGGCAGCTACGTCGAGATACACGCCCTGGAAGGCGCACAGCGTCTCCTCGGGCAGCAGTGCTTCGACGGCGGCGCGGGTCTCCTCGTCGAGATCCGTGTACTGATCGAGCTGGGTGCGCAGGCGCCGCACTTCCTTGAAGTGGTTGATAAAGCCGGCGCGGGCCTCATCGCCCCGAAGGTTTGCCACCTCCTCTGGCCGGCAGTCGAGCCCCTGCGATTGCATGAACTCCCGGAGCTGTTCGACCGCACCTTTGAGCTTCTCCGCCACCACCGGCGCCGGGTCCACCAGCCAAATCTCGCGCGCCCGCTCGCCGGCCTCGCCGGAAAAGAGGGTGATGGCCTCGTCCACGGCGTCCTTCTGGCCGCGGAAGTCGAGGATGTTGCCGTAGGGTTTGGCATCGTTGAGCACGCGGTTGGTGCGGGAAAAGGCCTGGATAAGCCCGTGGTGTTTCAGGTTCTTGTCCACATAAAGGGTGTTCAGGTACTGCGAATCGAAGCCGGTGAGCAGCATGTCCACTACGATGGTGATGTCGATCTTCTTCTCGCGCGGCAGGTCCCTATTCGGGTACTTCTGGTCCTTGATGCGCTTCTGGATGTCCTGGTAGTAGCCATCGAAGGTAGCGAGGTCGAAGTTGGTGCCGTAACGGGCGTTGTAGTCGGCGATGATCTCCCGAAGGGCTTCCTGCTTCCGGTCCGGTTCCTTCTGGTTGTCGGCCAACTCCTGGGGCAGGTCCTCCTGGAGCTGGGCAATGTCGCGGTTGCCTTTGGCCGGCGGCGAGAAAACACAGGCGACATTGAGCGGCTGGAAGGTCTCGTCCTCCGCCTGCCGCCTAGCCTGGATCTCTTTGAACAGGCGATAGTACTCGATGGCGTCGTCGATGCTGGCGGTGGCGAGCAGCGCGTTGAAGCGGCGACCACTGGTGGCCGCGTCGTGCTTGTCCAGGATTGCTTCCACCACCTTCTGCTTGGCCAGCGTCTCGCCGGGTTTGATGGGCGCACCTTCCGGTTTGTAGTATTCCACGCGAAAGCGCAGCACGTTGCCGTCGTCGATGGCGTGGGTAATGGTGTAGGCATGGAGCTGCTTGCCAAAGACATCGGCGGTGGTGACCATGCGCGCCTCGGTGCCCTCGATGGTTTTGTAGGTGGCGTTTTGCTCGAAAATGGGCGTGCCGGTGAAGCCGAATAGCTGGGCTTTGGGGAAGAACTCGCGGATCGCCTTGTGGTTTTCTCCGAACTGGGAGCGGTGGCATTCGTCGAAGATGAAGACGATGCGTCTGTCCCGCAGCGGCTCAAGGCGCTTGCGGTATTCCTTGCGGTGGTTGGCATCCAGCGCCAGCCCCAGCTTCTGGATGGTAGTGACAATCACCTTGTCGGCATAGTCATCGGAGAGCAGGCGCCGGACGAGGGTTTCGGTGTTGGTGTTCTCCTCCACGCAATTGGGTTGGAAGCGGTTGAATTCCTCACGGGTCTGGCGGTCCAGGTCCTTGCGGTCCACCACGAACAGGACTTTGTCGACGTCCGGGTTGTCCTTGAGGAGCGTGGAGGCCTTGAACGAGGTCAGCGTCTTGCCGCTGCCGGTGGTGTGCCAGATGTAGCCGTTGCCGCGGTGTTCATGAATGCAATCGACGATGGCCTTGACCGCATAGATCTGATAAGGGCGCATCATCATGAGCTTGCGCTCGGTCTGGATCAGCACCATGTAGCGGCTGATCATCTCCGCCAGCGTGCACTTGGCCAGGAAGGCGTCGGCGAAGTCATCCAGGTGCGTCACCTTGGTGTTATCGGGCCTGGCCCACTGGTAGACGGGCAGGAAACGCTCGTCGGCGTCGAAGGCGAAATGCTCGGCGTTGTTGTTGGCGAAGTACCAAGTTGTGCTGCGATTGCTGACGATGAACAGCTGCATGAAACAGAGCAGCGTATTGATGTATCCGTTGCCCGGGTCCTGCTTGTACTCGATGATCTGCTGCATCGCCCGACGGGGACTGATCTGGAGCGACTTGAGTTCGATCTGTACCAGGGGCAGGCCGTTAACCAGCAGGATTACGTCGTAGCGGTGATGGCTGTTTTTTGTGTTGATGCGCAGCTGGTTGACGACTTCAAAGCTGTTTTTGCACCAATCCTTGAGGTTGACAAGTTGGTAGTGCAGGGGAGTGCCGTCCTCCCGTTCGAAGGTGTTGCGGTGACGCAACCGCTCGGAGCAGGCGAACACGTCCGCCGAGACGATCTCGTCGAGCAGGCGGGCAAACTCGGCATCGGTGAGTCGGACGCGGTTGAGTGCCTCGAACTTCTCGCGGAAGTTGCGTTCCAGCGCATTTCGGTCGCGGATATCGGGGCGGTAGGTGTATTTGAGTGCTTGCAGCTTTTCGATCAACCCGTTTTCGATCTCTTGTTCCTTTGTCATGCCCGGGCTCCTTGGAGTGTCATTGTCTGGTTTAGCAGCTTTTCGCATGTCTTCGACAGGGGCTTGTGCACCTCGGGCTTCTCCACCGCCGTGACGCGCTCGAGGGTGTCGATGTAGCCGGGATGGATTGGAAAGAGGCGGTCGAATTCATCCATCCGCGCGTTCATGTGGCTGTAGAATTTGGCGAACGGTGCGAGGTACCCGCGGATCTTGGCTTGGCAAGCCGCCAACACGGACGTCTTCCCGCTTCCCGCCGGGCCCACCAGCAGGACCAGGCGATGATAGAGTCCGCAAGCGGTGTCGATCTTTTGCAGGATCTGATCCGCCGCTGGCTCTGCCATTACCATATTCTCCGGCTTTGACCTGGATTTTCCTTGGAACTCGCCTTTCGGGCTCAGCATTGGTTTGTTCCGATCGGCAAGTCGGTCGGGGTGATGTCTTCTATCCGTTTTTTTCCGGCCAGGGATCGATCACTTCCTCTCGGGCACGCCAGTGGCGGTTGGTTCACTGGGATGGGACCTCGCCTTGCTGTGGCGAGCGGGTTTGTGGGGCGCCGATTTCGGTATCGTCAGGCAGGCGACAGCCCTTCGATGGGGCAGGGTGTTGCCTTGTTGTTGGTCCCTCGGAAGCCCCCCGGCCACAAGAAGAAGTTCGCTTCATTTTATCGCGTTAAGCGAATATACGCTCGCGGTTCGCGGCCGAAGTTGACCGGGCATGCTGGCGCGTCTTGGCTTGTTTCACCGCCCTGCCTTGCGGCTGGGCCCGTTTTGTTTTAGGCCTCGCGGGAGGGCTGCGTCTGGAGCGGGTTGGGAGGGGGCGATGCCTGCGTTCGGCGTTGCGGGGGCGCGGTGTGCGGTTTGGTTACAAGACGAGCGGCTGGACGGGAAAAGAGCGGTTGATTAGAAGCGTGACGTCACTGGGATGCCGCTGGCGCTGCGGGGATAGGGGTGAGTCCCGCGCGCTGTCCTGAGCTGGGGTCGGTGAGGCGATAAATGCGGCACTGGTTTGGGCGTAAACGCAAAAAACCCCACCGGGTTCTCCCGATGGGGTCACGTCTTAAACCACAGGCCACCCTATGGGGTGGTTGATTATCTGGCTCCCCGGGACGGGCTCGAACCGCAGACCCGGTGATTAACAGTCACCTGCTCTACCAACTGAGCTACCGGGGAATGTGAGAGGCGAAATAGTACTGATCGGGGCTGATCCGGTCAATACCGGATCAGCCCGTCACCGCCTGTTGGATGCGATCCAGGGCCTTTTCCAGATTGGCCATGCTGGTGGCGAAGGACAGGCGTACATGTCCAGGCAGCCCGAAGGCCGAGCCGGGCACCAGGGCGACGCCGGCCTTCTCCAGCAGGTATTGGGCGAAGTCGGTGTCGTTGTTCACCCCGTCGAGGGCCTCGATGGCGCCCTGGACGTTGGGGAAGATATAAAAGGTGCCCGCCGCCGGCAGGGCGTGGATGCCGGGGATCTCGTTGAGCCGCCGGTGCACGTAGGCGTGGCGCTCCTCGAAGGCCTTGACCATCTCAGCCACGCAGGCCTGATCGCCGTTGAGCGCCGCCACCGCCGCCGCCTGGGCGATGGAGGTGGGATTGGAGGTGCTCTGGGACTGGATCTTTTTCATCGCCGCGATAAGCGGCTTGGGCCCGGCGGCATAGCCGAGGCGGTGGGCAGCAAGCTGAGATCGTGGCAAGACTACGAGGCAGGAAAGAAGGTGCCAGGAAGCCAGGTCATCGCCGGCCTGGCGCGGCTCGGCATCAATGCAAACTGGGTATTGACGGGCGAAGGCCCGATGCTACTGCGGGACCTCGAGCACCCGCCTGCCTGCGGTGCACTGGACCCGGAGCTCCTCGAGAATGTGATCGTCGCCACACGCAAGGTGCTGGCGAGACGGGGCATCAAGCTACCGCCCAGGGCCGAGGCCCGCGCCATCCGGATCGTCTACCAGCTCTGTGAGGGCCGCGCTACAGTACCCGACGAGCGGAGCGTCGCCGATGTGATAGACCTGGCGGCGTATAGATGAGAGAAGAAGCGGAGAGGGGGAGATGCGCGAAAAGGACCTGGTCCAGGAGCTCGAGGAAATCCTCGAGGACCATCAGCCCACCAGCCAGCCCCTCATCAACATCATCGGCGACCACAACACTGTGGTCATCGGGGGGCTCAGGGACGACCGCGACCAGACCCAGGACGGCACCACCGACCTCGAGCAGCTGCTCGAGCGAATCCTCAAGATCGAATCAACGATCCGTAAATGTCCGCTAAAGGACCGATGCCGCCGGGACGGCGCGTCGCAATCTATCGGTCCTAACCATCGCTGCGCGCCCCGACCGGGCCAGGTGTCGCAGACTCACGAGAGCTCCGCACCCTGCGCCCACCCGTCCCGAAATCGTCCCATTTGCTACCCCACCCCGAGCTCTCGCAGCCGCTCGATGATCCGAGCCTCTCGCAGCCTCAGCTGCGCCAGCTGGAGCATGAGCTCGACGGCCTCGTCGTTCCCGGCATTCCCGTCCTCGGCCAAGGCCTCGCTCATAAGCTTCACCGCCTGCCGCCGCCGGTTCACGCGCGCCACCAAGCGCCCCATAGCCGATCTCGAGATAGACTCCACCCCGTGCTCGGACCGCAACCAGTCCAGCAGCTCGGCTATCGTGTACCGATCCGACTCGATACGCGCGACCAGCGCATCGCGCACTGCAGGCTCGAGTTTGTCCAACGACGATCGGCGGGGCATAGGGACCTCCACGGAGCAAGTGGCCGTCCCAATATTATTCGGTATTTCCCGATACCACAATAGCCCGCTACATCGCGCCAAATCCCGCTATCCCCTGTCGCATACTGGTTGTCCCCCCTCACCCACTGCGGTGCCGGTCCGTCGTTGCGCTTGAGGATCAAGCGGCCTGCAGCTCGCCGTTCTCTTCCGCGACCTGCTCGGCGGCAGGCTGAGCCTGCTGGCGCATGGCGGCCTGGGCTTCCTGATAGTCCCGGGCGCACATGAGCTCAATCCGCAGTCGAGGATCTGCCTTTAGCGCAGCGGCCAGCTCGCGCTGGGCGGCGTCGCGTTTGTTGAGCAGGTGCAGCGGGAGGATGATGGCGGCAAAAAAGCCAAGGATGACGAGGATTTCCATGGTTGCACTCCTTGGCGCATTCGCGCCTCTGGGGGTGGATTTCTCCGACTATCAGCATGTTAGTCAGCTTTTTGTTGCAGCGCAACATAGAAAACCTGTTCACTAGCGCAAACAAATCTAGGGCTGAGCCCGCCTGGCGGGCCGGGGGATGCATGATCTGCCCGCCCACCTTGTCGGAGGTGGCGAGCGGGGGCCTGCATCTGTGGCCACGGCCTGGCGTTGCCGCTGTGCTCGTGCCCGGGGTCAAGGTCCGCGGGCAGACGCCGGCTGCCGCCGGTACGAACCTGAGCGGAGGCTCCGGGGCGGCATCCGTCGCCATGTCGCAACGGCGATGATGCTTCGGTCGCCAGCCGGCCAGCGCCGACCGGGCTCGGGTCTCGGCAGCGGCGAGGACGCCGGTCGAGCTGTCCGCCGCACGTTTGACGGAAAGCCGGCGCATCCGGCGGCCAGAATAGGTGGTGTCGAAAATACGACGTCGCGGTGACTGACGACGTCAAAATGTCGATTTCGTCACAAAGAAGCGTCGAGGCTGTGACGTTCACGGCTAGCGAGCCTGATTCGGCATGGTTGGTTTTTTGTAAACCGTTGATTTATAAGGTTTGATATAGGCTGGCACGGATCTGGCATCGGTTCCTGCGTCGCAAACTGTCGAGAGTCGATCGGGAGAGCCGATGAGCAGTCGAATCATTTCTTTTCGCCCGGCGGCCCAGCTTTGGCGGCGGCTGCCGCTGCAGTGCAAGCGGCACTCCAACCGCGGCTGCTTGCTGAACCGTCTGCACGCCAGCCTGGATCCGCGTCAGCTGATGGGGGTGTACTGGGATGAGCTGCGACAGCTGCTGGGCATGGAAGGCCTGCGCTGGGAGCACCAAGGCCTGTGTCAGCAGGCCCAGCTCGGGCTGCAGCAGGGCTGGCTGCGCGTCTATCGGCTGTTTCTGGGCGACCAGGATCTGGGCGAGCTGGCCCTGAGCCGGTCGGCACCGCTGCAGGAGCGTGAGTTGCTGCTGCTGGAGCAAACCCTGGATCTCTTGATCCAGCCGTTGCACAACGCCGTGCTGTACCAGCAGGCGCTGGCGGCCGCGCTGCGGGATCCGCTGACCGGGCTGGGCAACCGAGCGGCCTTTGAGCAGGCGCTGCTGCAAGAGCTGGAGCTAGCCTGCCGTCATGGCATGCCGCTGTCGCTGGCATTGCTGGACATCGACCACTTCAAGGAGATCAACGACAACCACGGCCATCTGGCAGGCGACGCGGTGCTGACCCACGTGGCCGCGGCCATTCGCGGTCAGGCCCGGCAGAGCGATCTCCTGTTCCGCTACGCCGGGGACGAATTCGTCATCCTGATGCGCCATACTGGCCGGCTGGGCGCCTGCACGGTGGCGGAGCGCATCCGCCGGGCAGTGGAGCGGCAGCCGTTCAGCCACGCCGAGCGAGAGCTGCCGGTGCGGCTCAGCATCGGCGTGGCGACCGCCGACCCGCGCGAGAGCGCCGACGGTTTGTTCGAGCGGGCCGACCGTGCCTTGCTGGCCGCCAAGCGGTCCGGCCGCAATCGTATCCACTGGGCGGAGCCGCTGGCCGCGGAATGCAGGGTGCACGCCTAGGGGCGGCTAGCGGAGCTCGCCGCCGCCCGCGCCGGGCCGGGATGATGACGTGGTCGGCCAGGCCCGCAGCGCCGAGGGTTAGTGCCACCCCCGAGCACGTGGGCGGCGGCAGCAAGCAGCAGCTTGCGCCGCAGGGCGAACGAAGAGTTGCCGGGCGCGACAGGCTCCTTGGCAGTGCGAGACCGGATGGTGACTCGTTGACAATCTGGGACCGTGCGTTCTGCCGACGATTGCCCGCCAGGTCATGGCCGCCTGCCTGTTGCGGCCTTATCTACAGCGGCATGGAGCGATCCAATCGGACCATCACGAGCGGTTGCGCTATTGGCGCCGCCGGCGACTCAGCCGGTTGGCGCTGGAGGCGGGCATCTCGCGGCGGCATCCGAGCTTCCTCGAATTCGACCGACGTCGGGGCCCTTGCCCGTTGGCGCCGAGGCTGTCAAGATCGCAATCCCGCTGGAGCTGATGATGGCGCAGGGCGTGCTGCGCTTCATTAGCGCGACCACCGTGTTCGGCACGCCTGGCTTGGTCTGACCGAACGTGCCATCGAGTCGTGTTTCCCGGCGGATACGGCTACCGCTGCCGCCATGCGGGGCCTGGCGGAGCGGCATGCGAGCGCGCCCGGGCGGCCGGCGTGACCGGCTGCCGGACACGGTCCCTGAACGGTGACGAATGGATGGCGCCGGCGCCTGGGGTAGTCGGCGGCGGATGCGAGCGATGATCGAGCAGCAAGCACGGGGCATGCCCTTCCGTTTCGATTTGCGCGAAGCCAGCGGCGCGTTGGCCGACCTGGGCACGCTGTTGCCCCTGCTGCTGGGCTGCATCGCCGTCGGCGGCGTGGCCATGCTGCCGGCGGTGCTGGGTTTCGCCGTCTTCTACGTCGCCACCGGGCTTTACTACCGGCTGCCGATTCCGGTGCAGCCGATGAAAGCGGTGGCTGCCGTCGTGCTCACCGCGGGCATTACGCCGGCCGGCCTGGCGGCGAGCGGCGTGCTGCTGGGCGCGACGCTGCTGGTGCTGGGGCTGACCGGCTGGATCCAGCACCTGGCCCGGCTGGTGCCGCAATCGGTGCTGGCCGGCCTGCAGCTGGGGCTGGGGCTGGCCTTGGCCGGAGTCGGGCTGGAGCTGATGGCCAGCGCCCCGCTGCTGGCTTGTGTCGTCCTCGGCGTCATCCTCGCGTTGCTGTTCGCGCCGCGGCTGCCAGCGGTGCTGATCGCGCTGGCGCTCGCCATGTTGCTGGCGCCGTTGCTGCAGGCGCCAGGCATTGTGGTTGCGGCAGCGGATGTCGCGGCGCTGGCGTCATTGCAATTGCCGACGCCAGCGGAGCTGGGCGCGGCGCTCTCGCAGCTGGTGCTGCCGCAACTGTCGCTCACTTTCACCAACGCCATTCTCCTGACCGCCCTGGTGGCAGGGGACTATTTTGGCGAGCGTGCCCGTCACGTGACGCCGGTCCGGTTGTCAGTGAGCTCCGGGCTGGCCAATTTGCTGCTGGCCCCCTTCGGCGCCTTGCCCATGTGCCATGGTGCCGGCGGACTGGCGGCGCATTACCGCTTCGGCGCCCGCAGCGGTGCCGCCCCCGTGCTGCTGGGGGCGGCGCTGGGCCTGTTCGCGCTGCTGCCGCGGGAGCTGGCGCTGGCCGTCCTGACGGCCATACCCGCCGCCGGGTTGGGAGCGCTTCTGCTGGTGGCGGCCAGTGAGCTGGCTTTCTCCAAGCGCCTGTTCGACAGCCGCCCCTCCTGTTGGCCGGTGATTCTTGTCACGGCCGTCGCGACGCTGTGGCTGAATCCGTTCTGGGGCCTGGTGGCCGGTTTCCTCGCCGAGGCGGCACGCAAGGCCGCGCTGCGCCGCTTCCTAGGCGATTCCTCGGCCTGAGTCTCAGATCCCGAGCTGTTGCAGCTGCGCCTGGAAAGCGGCCAGCGCGTCGTCGCCGAAAAGGACGAAGCGGATGCGTTTTACCGCGGTCAGCTTGTCTGTCGCCGCTGCCACGGTGCGGACGGAAATCTCGGCCGCTTCCGCCAGCGGGTAGCCGAAAATGCCGGTGGAGATGGCCGGAAACGCGATGGAGTCGATCCCGTGTCGCTCAGCCAGCGCCAGAGCGTTGCGGTAGCAGTCGGCCAGCAGGGTGGCGGCCGGTTCGTCGCGGCCGTAGACTGGACCCAGGCAATGGATCACGTAGCGGTTGGGCAGGTTGTGCCCGCCGGTGATGACTGCCTGTCCGGGCTGGATGGGCGCCAGCGGCCGGCATTCGGTCTCCAGGCCGGGGCCGGCGGCGCGGTGGATGGCGCCGGCCACGCCGCTGCCGGTGGTCAGCTGGGCGTTGGCAGCATTGACGATGGCGCTGCAGTCGGGTTGCTTGGTGATGTCGCCGGCGACTGCCTCCAGCAGCACGCCGTTGAGCTGGATCTGCATGCCTTGCCTCCCCATCGCTTGCATGGTCGTGACTGGGCGATAATCCTTGAGAGCATTCTGCGCCAGCCACTGCCGCGAGGTTAAGCCTTGAGCCTGCTCCAGACCGCCTTAGCCAGTCCCGTCATGCACAAGCTGGTCAGCAGCGCCCTCCTGATCGTGGCTGCGACGCTGGCCTACCGCTTCGCTGCTGCCAGCATACGGCGGGTGGAATGGTCCTCGCAGGAAGTCCGTCGCCGCTGGCTGGTGATGGCGCGCAACGTGGCCGTGCTGACCTGCCTGTTGCTGCTGGTGATCATCTGGGCCGAGCAGTTGCGCACCCTGGCGCTGTCGGTGGTCGCCTTCGCTGCCGCCATCATCATTTCCACCAAGGAGCTGTTGATGTGCTTCACCGGTGGTCTGCTGCGCTCCAGCACGGCCATGTTCGGTATCGGCGACCGCATCGAGGTCAAGAAGCTGCGCGGTGACGTGATTGACCTCACCCTGTTCACCACCACGGTGTTGGAAGTGGGACCGGAGCAGCTGTCCCATCAGCATACTGGGCGGGTTATCGTGCTGCCGAACTCGGTGTTCCTGGGCGAGCCGGTCGTCAATGAGAGCTACATGGAAGACTATGTGCTGCACACCACGGTGCTGCCGATCTCGCGCAAGGACGACTGGGGCCGGATCGAGCGGCATTTGCTGCAGGCAGCCCGGGACGCCTGCGGCGAGTTCATCGACGCGGCCAGCCGCCACATCGCCCGCATTGGTCGCTTGCGGGGGATAGACGTGCCGTCGGCGCAGCCAAAGGTCACCCTGCAGTTCCCCAAGCCGGACGAGATCAACCTGGTGCTGCGTTTCCCGGTGCCGGCTCGCGCCAAGAGCCGGGTGGAGCAGCGCATACTGCGGCGCTTCCTGGAGCTGGAAGCGGCCAGTGGTGGCGCCAACGTCCAGACGACCACGGAGCAGTCATGACGGCGCGGCGGGCAAGTCGGCCGGCTTACGCTGATCCGGTCGAGGTATGGAGCATGGCCGAGCGAGTGATACCAGAGCAGGTGCGGCAGCGGTTGCTGACAACGCTGACACGACAGCTGGGCGACGCCCATGTGCTCACGGCGCCTGCCGAAATGGCTCCTTATTTGAGCGAGCGGCGCGGCCTCTACCAGGGTCAGGCGCTGGCCGTGGCACGGCCGGGGACGACGGCGGAGGTCGCCTTCGTGGTCGAAGCCTGTCGGGAGCATGGAGTGCCGCTGGTGCCGCAGGGGGGCAATACCGGTCTGGTGGGCGGGGCGGTGCCCCAGGGCGGCCTGGTGGTGGCGCTGGCGCGGCTCAACCGCATCCGCCAGGTGGACCCGGTCAACTTCACCATCACCGTCGAGGCCGGCTGCATCTTGCAGGCGGTGCAGGAAGCCGCCGATCAGGTCGATCGCCTGTTCCCCTTGGCGCTGGCGGCGCAGGGCTCGTGCCAGATCGGCGGCAACCTGGCTACCAACGCCGGCGGCACCAACGTGCTGCACTACGGCAATGCCCGCGATCTGGTGTTAGGGCTGGAAGTGGTGCTGGCCGACGGCCGGGTTTGGAACGGCCTGTCGGGCCTGCGCAAGGACAACACCGGCTACGACCTGAAGCACCTGTTCCTCGGCTCCGAGGGGACGCTGGGCATCATCACCGCCGCCGTGCTCAAGCTGTTTCCCAAGCCGCGCCAGCGCCAAGTGGCCTTCGTCGGCTGCCGCGGCGCACACCAGGTCCTGGAGCTGTTCGCCCGCCTGCGGGCGGCGGCCGGCGATGTCTTGACCGGTTTCGAGTACATGTCAGCCTTCTCGCTGGAGCTGGTCGCGCGCCACATCCCCGGCGCCAGGCGGCCGCTGGCAGGCGAGCACGGCGCCTATGCCTTGATCGAGCTGAGCTCGCCTGATCCGGCGGCGGACCTCGGCGGCCGCCTGGAGGCCGTGCTGGGCCGCGCCCTGGAGGACGGGGTGATCGTGGACGCCACCCTGGCCGCCAGCGAAGCGCAGGGACAGGCGCTCTGGCGGCTGCGGGAGAGCGTGCCCGAGGCGCAGACGCGCGAGGGCGGCTCCATCAAGCACGATGTGTCGGTGCCGGTGTCTCGGGTGGCGGAGTTCATCGAACGGGCGAGCGCGGCCTGCGAGCAAGCCTTGCCCGGGATCAGGGTCTGCGCCTTCGGGCACGTCGGCGACGGCAACATCCACTTCAACCTGACCCAGCCGACGGGCATGGAGAAGCAGGCCTTTCTGCGGCAGTGGGGAGCCTTCAACCGGCTGGTGCACGACATCGCGGTCGCCATGGGTGGCTCCATCTCGGCCGAGCATGGCATCGGGCTGCTTAAGCGCGAGGAGCTGCGCCGCTATAAGGATCCGGTGGCGCTGGACCTGATGCGCACGCTGAAACAGGCGCTGGATCCACAAGGGCTACTTAATCCAGGCAAGGTGCTGCCACCGGCGGATTGAGCGCGGTCGCGCCTACCTAGCCCTGGCAGTGCTGGCCGCCAGGGCGGGAGAGGCGCTGCAGCAGCTCGCCGGCCAGGCCGTAGGACGCCATGGCCGCTGCCACGTCGGCCTGCGCCAGCATGCCGACCGGCGTGCCATCGAGATTCAGCACCACCAGGCGGCGCACTTGCTGTTGCATCATCAGCTCGATTGCCTCGTACAGCGTGTCGGTAGTGCGGCAAGTCAGCGGTTCGCGGCTCATGCAGGCTGTCACCGGCGCGTCGGGGCCGAGGCCGATGGCGACGGCGCGACAGACGATGTCGCGGTCGGTAACGATGCCGCACAGGCCGTCTTGGTCCATCACCGGCAGCGCCCGACGTCGTGCTCCAGCATCAGTCGTGCCGCGTGGCGGACGCTGTCGGCGCAATGCACGCTGCTAAGCCCGCGCGACATCACCTCAATGACCTGCATGCCATTCTCCGCAGACCGTCGTTGCCGCGTCCCTACAAGCGTTCCGGCAGATGGGAGCGCAGCTTGTCGGCCCGCAGCTTGCTCAGATCCTTGGCCAGCTCCAGCGTAATCTTGGCGCGGGTGTTGTCATCCAGCTCTTCGCGCAGTAGCCCGAGGAACTCCGGCCCCGCAGCAACGATGAGTCGGGCATAGCGCTTCTCGAGCGCGCCGCGCCGCAGCTGGCTGGCCACTTCCTTGGCAAAGCGGCGCGCCAGCACCCGGTCCGGCTTTTCCGGCGGCTCGTAATCGTTGCCAGGATGGTAGTTGTTGGCGCCCAGTTCCAGGCGCCGGGTCTGCTCGCTGGTGTAAATGTCCCCGGGATGCAGCCGGGCTTGACTGTCGGCCAGGGCCATCAGTTCTGTCAACGGTCCGATGCGGGACTCGGCTTTGAACACGCGAGCGCGCGCGGAATCGGCGACCACGACCCAAGCAGCATCCATAAGAACCTCCGCCATTGGTAGCTTAGAACCCACACTTGGCTAGATGGCGGCGGCCGCGGCAAAGCCAAGATCCCTGCCCGGCCCGGCCAGTCGGGCACAGGACGCTTGTGGTGGCCGCCTGCTGCCTGCATGTCGATGTCCACGGGTAGACGAAACGTAAGGAGGCGCTCATGTTGCAGCACATGGAGGCGGCCTGCCCGGAGTGCCCGGGCGGCCGGTTGTGGATGGACATCGAGGTCGACGAACGCGGCAGCCAGCTATTCCCGGACGGCGCGATCATGCGCGAGCTGCGCTGCGAAGCCTGCCGCGTTGCGGTCCTGGTCACCCTCAACGGGGCCGGCAATGAGCTGCCCCTGATTCCAGTGCCGGTGAAGCATTGAGGCGGCCGCCATGGAAGCACAGCAATGCAATGGCAAGATTTCATCAGTCGCGTCCAGCAGCGAGCCAACATCCGGACGCCGGATGAGGCGCTGGATCTCATCCGCACCACGTTCGAGGTCCTCAGCGAACGCTTGCAGGACGAGGATGCGAGCACTGCGCTGGATCCGCTGGCGGGCATGCTGCGCGACTACCTGGACCTGGGCCATGGCGAGCCCCTGGATGTCGAGGCTTTCGTCCAGCGGATCGCCGAGCAGGAAGGAATCAGTGCCCAGCAGGCACGGGAGCAGGCGCGGGCGGTGCTCGAGGTCGCCTGTGAGCTGGCAGGCCAGGATGAGGACGAAGGCGTCCTGCAGCTGCTGACGCTGGAATACCAGGAGCTGTTCGGTCGGCCTGGCCGGGGCCACTGATGGCGGGCTCGCAGGGGCGCCCCCTTGCGGCCGGCAGGTGAGCCGGCCACAAGGGGGCGCCTTGGCTTTAGGCCGCGGGTTCCCGGTCGAGCATCCGCCCATGCCAGCCCTGGCCGCCGGGTAGCAGCAGGTTGAGTAGGATGGCGACCACGCCGCACAGCGAGATGCCCTTGAGAGCGACGTCACCGGAGCCGATCACCATGCCGCCGATGCCGAACACCAGCGTCACCGACACGATGACCAGGTTGCGCGCCTCCGACAGGTCGACCTGATGGCGGATCAGGGTGTTCAGCCCCACCACGGCGATGGAGCCGAACAGCAGACAAAGAATGCCGCCCATGACCGGTACCGGGATGCTGTGCAGCGCGGCGCCGAACTTGCCCACGAAGGCGAGCAGAATGGCGAAGCCCGCTGCCCATAGCATGATGCGCGGGTTGAAGTTGCGCGTCAGCATCACCGCCCCGGTCACTTCCGAATAGGTGGTGTTGGGTGGGCCGCCGAACAGGGCAGCGGCCGAGGTGGCCAGGCCGTCGCCCAGCAGGGTGCGGTGCAGGCCTGGTTTCCGCATGTAGTTGTTGTTGGTTGCCGCGCTGATGGCCAGCATGTCACCGACGTGCTCGATGACCGGGGCGATGGCGACCGGGATCATGAACAGGATGGCGCCCCAGTGCAGCTCGGGGGCGACGAACTTGGGCATGGCCAGCCAGGGCGCGGCGGCGATCGGGGAGAAGTCGACTACACCCAGCAGCCAGGCCAGCGCGTAGCCGACCGCGATTCCGGCCAGGATGGGCACCAGCCGGAACAGGCCGCGTCCGACGATGGCCACGATCAGGGTGGTCAGCAGCGCCGGCAGGGAAATCAGCAACGCCGTGCCGTAGGGGATGAGCTGGGCACTGGCGTCGCCAGTCTTGCCCATCACCATGTTGGCGGCCACCGGAGACAGGCCGAGGCCGATGCACATGATCACCGGCCCCACCACCACCGGCGGCAGCAGCCGGTCGATCAGCCCCACGCCCTTTACCCTCACCGCGGCTGCCAGCGCCACATAGACCAGCCCGGCCGCGACCAGGCCACCCAGCGTGGCCGGCAGGCCGAAATCGTTGGTGGCGGCCAGGATGGGCGCGATGAAGGCGAAGCTGGAGGCCAGGAAAATCGGGACCCGGTTGCCGGTGATGAGATGAAAGATGAGCGTGCCGACGCCAGCGGTGAACAGCGCGACATTGGGGTCCATGCCGGTGACGAGTGGCATCAGCACCAGCGCGCCGAAGGCCACGAACAGCATTTGCGAGCCGGCCAGGGCTTGCCGCCAGACGGGGTCACGAGGCTGTGCTTGCATGGGTCAGATGTCCTTTTGTTTGGTGCCAAAAATGCGGTCCCCGGCATCGCCCAGGCCGGGGATGATATAGCCGTGCTCGTTCAGCCCCTGGTCGATGGCCGCAGTGTAGATGGTCACGTCCGGATGCGCCTGCTCGACCGCCGCGATGCCTTCGGGCGCGGCCACTAATACCAGCGCGCGGATGCGGCGAGCGCCGGCCTTCTTGAGCAGGTCGATCGTGGCGATCATGGTGCCACCGGTGGCCAGCATGGGATCGACGATCATGGCCAGCCGCTGGTCCATCTGCGGCACCAGCCGTTCCAGGTAAGTCTGCGCCTGCAGGGTTTCCTCGTTGCGGACCACACCGACCACGCTCACCTTGGCGCCCGGGATCAGCCGCAGCACGCCGTCCAGCATGCCGATGCCGGCCCGCAGTATGGGCACCACGGTAATCTTCTTGCCGGCGATCTTCTCCGCCTGCATCGGCCCTGACCAGGCCTCGACGGTGTAGGTCTCCAGCGGCAAGTCTTTGGTGGCTTCATAGGTCAGCAGGGCGCTGATTTCCTGCGCCAGCTCGCGGAAATTCTTGGTGCTCATGTCGGCTCGGCGCATCAGGCCGAGCTTGTGGCGGATCAGGGGGTGGCGGATTTCATGTACGGGCATAGGGCGACTCCGGCGGCAAAAAAACGAGCGTAGAGTAATGCATTCTTCCCGCGCAGGCATGTGCGTGATGGCCTGGCCTGCCGGGCCCGCGTTTGAGCTGGCCGCCGTCACCGGGCATGATGGGGCGCGATCGGCTCGCATCCTGCGGGCATCCGTGCACTATCGGGAGTTGGTCAATGTCATTTTACGTCTATCTCTCCGGCGAAATTCACACCAACTGGCGCCAGCAGATCATAGAGGGCGCCCGGGCCCACGACCTGGATGTGGTCTTCACCGGGCCCGTCACCGATCATGACGCCAGCGACGCTGCCGGCGATTGCCTCGGCGCGGAGAGCAATCCATTTTGGCGCGATCACAAGTCGGCCAAGGTAAACGCCATCCGCACCAGAACCCTTATCGAGCAGGCCGATTTGGTGGTGATCCGCTTCGGCGATAAGTACAAGCAGTGGAACGCGGCCTTCGATGCTGGCTACTGCGCTGCTCTCGGTAAGCCCTATATTACCCTGCACTCGGAAGAGCTCGTGCATCCGCTGAAGGAGGTGGACGCCGCGGCCATGGCTTGGGCGACCAAGCCCGAGCAGGTGGTCGAGATCCTGCGCTACGTGCTGCAGCCCTGAGTCGTGCGGGGGCTGCTGCCGCGCCCCCGGTTTTCCCCTATGCTTGTGTCGAAAGCGGCACGCAGGAGGTGGGATGCATCGTCGTTCCTTCATCAAGGCCTGCGCTCTGGCAGCAGGCGCGCTGGCGGCCAATCCCAGTCTGGCCCTGGCAGGAGGCATGGTGCCTCGGCTTTACCAGCGGGTCCGGCTGGTTGACGGCAAGGGGCTGGCGCTGCGGGCGTCGACATTGCCGCCGGCGCAGCAGCTGGTGTTTCATTACCCCTATACTGTAACGCCCTGTTTTCTGATCAACCTGGGTCGGCCGGCGCCGGGGCGCAACGGTCTGCGCACCGAGCAGGGCGTCGCCTACGACTGGCAGGGCGGGGTAGGGCCGCAGCGGTCGCTGGTGGCGTTCTCGGCCATTTGCGCCCACAAGCTGACCCATCCCACCCCGGCCGTGAGCCATATTTCCTTCCGTCCCCGCCGCAGTGACCACGAGCCCGAGGCCGGCATCATCACCTGCTGCTCGGAGAACAGCCGCTACGATCCGCTGCGCGGCGCCGAGGTGATCTCCGGCCCGGCGCGGCAGCCGCTAGCGGCCATCATCCTCGAGCATGATCCTCGCGACGATGGCTTGTATGCGGTCGGCACGTTGGGTGGCGAGCTGTTCCAACGTTTCTTCACCGAGTTCGAGCGCCGCCTCTCCGTGCAGTATCCGAATGGCGGCGCGCAGCAGCTGGTGAGTGGGCAGATCCCTGCCATCCCGCTGGAGCAATACAGCGCCAATGTCCTGGGCTGCTGAGCGCGCTGCCACGGCTCAGACCCCGCTCGGCTCGGCGCCGTTGCGCAGCAGCTCCAGCAGCTGCTGGTGGCCGCGCCGGGCGGCGATGCTGAGGGCCGAATTGCCCGCCCCGTCCTCGGCCGCCGGCTGCAGGCCCAGCTCGATCAGGGTCCGCGCCATCGCCACGTCGCCGCGCTCCACGGCATGCATCAGCAGCGTCCAGTTGTAGGCGTCGCGCCGGGTCGGGTCGGCGCCCAGCTCCACCAGCTTGCGCACCGCCTCGACATGGCCTTTGACGGTGGCCAGCATCAGCGGCGTCCAGCCCAGCCGCACCGTATGATTGGGGTCGGCGCCGGCCGCCACCAGCTGCTCAATGGCGGCGACATGGCCTTCGACGGCGGCGTACATCAGCGCCGTGCCCCCCTTGGGATTGGTTCTGTCGCCCTCGGCGCCGTACTCTAGCAGCAGGCCAATGATTTCGGTATTGCCGCTCTCAGCGGCCCACATCAGGGCGGTTTTCCCGGCCAGCTGACCCTTCCGGGTGGCGACCTCCGGCGAGACACCGTTGTCCAGCAGGATGGCCACTCGCTCGGTCTGGCCGTTGCGGATGGCGTCGATCAGGGCATTGGCCGAAGGGTTGGCGGCAGCGGCGCCGCCAAGCAGCAGCGCCAGGGTCAGCAGAACGCGCGCGCTGAGCAGGATGTGGTTGGTTCTTGCGTGCATGCTCGGAAGGTGGCCGGTTCAAAGCTGGGCCAGGACGGATTCGGCGCTGCTTTTGTCCACGCCGCGGTCGTCTATGCCCAGCCACTGGACGATGCCGTCGTCTGCGATCAGGGCGAAGCGGCGGCAGCGGATCCCCATGCCGGCGCTGCGAAGATCCAGCTCCAGCCCGAGCGCGCGAGTCAGCTCGGCGTTGCCGTCGGCCAGCATGAGGATGGCTTCCGCGTTCTGCGCTTGCTGCCAGGCTCGCAGGACGAAGGCATCATTAACCGCCATGCAGGCGATACGATCGACGCCCTTGGCGAGGATTTCGTCGGCCTTCACGACGAAGCCGGGCAGGTGGGCCTGCGAGCAGCCGGGGGTGAAGGCGCCGGGCACGGCAAAAAGCACCACCCGCTTGCCGGCGAAAACCGCGTCGGAGGTGATGGGCTCGGGCCCGCTTTCCCCCATGGTTCTGAGCTCGATGTTCGGGATCCTGTCGCCTACTTGGATGGTCATCGCTTTCTCCTGTTGAGCCTGCGGCATCGGTATCGTTGCCTTGCTGACCGCACGAGCTCGCCCGCTGACGGCCGGCATGGCGTACCATAAGCCGCTGATGCGGACAGCCCGCTCCCTGCCTCCATAGCATAGCCGTGCTGCGCGCGCCCCGCCCATGGCGGTGGGCTTTGCGCGTGGCCTGTCGTCCTGAGGAGAAAATATGTTCATGAAGCCGACAATCCAGGCGTTGGGTGCGGCGCTGCTTTTGCTGGCCGGCAGCGCCCAGGCGGCGGTGGTGTTCCTTTATCATCGCTTTGGTGAGGACCGCTACCCCAGCACCAATGTGCGCCTGGAGCAGTTTGAGGCGCATCTGCAGCATTTGGATGAAGCCGGCTACCAGGTCTGGCCGCTGGAACGGATCGCGCGGGCGCTGCAGCAGGGTCAGCCGCTGCCGGACCGGGTGGTCGCCATCACCATCGACGATGCCTACGCTTCTATCTATCACGAAGCCTGGCCGCGCCTGCGAGCGCGCAACATGCCGTTCACTGTGTTCGTGGCCACCGATCCGGTCGATCAGGGGCTGTCCAACTACATGACCTGGGAGCAGATGCGAGAGATGGCGGCGCATGGCGTGCACTTCGCCAATCACTCCCGCAGCCACGCCAAGCTGCACCTGCGCCTGGCGGGGGAGAGCCGCGAAGCCTGGGCCGAACGGGTGCGCGCTGACATTCACCATGCCGAGGCCCGGCTGCGGGCCGAGCTAGGGACGGCGGTGCCAGCGGCGCCGGCGCTGTTCGCCTATCCTTACGGCGAGTACAGCGCCGAGCTGGCCGCGTTGGTGGCCGAGGAGGGCTATGTCGCCTTCGGCCAGCACAGCGGGGCGCTGGGACAGGGCTTCGACCTCACCGCGCTGCCCCGCTTCCCCATGGCGGAAGCCTATGCTGAGCTGGCCGAATTTCGGCAGAAGGCGGCGACCTTGCCGCTGCCGTTGCTGCAGCGCGAGCCGCGCGATCCCATCGTTACGCCGGCTGCCAACCCGCCCCGTTTCAGCGCCGCCTTGGGAGAGGTCGACGGCGACCCGCGGCGCCTGGCCTGCTTCGCCAGCGGTCAGGGGGCGATGGAAGTGCGCTGGTTGGGCGAGCGGCGTTTCGCGGTGCAGGCGCAGGCGCCCTATCCGCCGGGCCGGGCGCGCTACAACTGTACGCTGCCGTCGCGCCAGCCCGGTCGCTACTACTGGTACAGCCAGCCCTGGATCATCCCTGGCGGCCGCGACTAGTCGTGCCCTGGGGCGCCAGCGTCACGCCGTCCAGCTGGTCCAGGTGGTTGCCGAGGATGAGGGCGCGGACTTCCTTGACGTAAATCTGGCCGCGCTCGGAATAGCGTTCCAGGCCGTCCGCCAGCGCCAGCGGCTGCAGCGGCGCGCCGATGCTGCGCAAATAGGCCCGCCGCAGGCGGAGCGTGGAGTAGGCCGCACCCGTGTTGAGCGTGTGCATGTAGTTGCGCACCGAGGCCTGCAAGTCGGGGAAGACGCGCACCAGATGGGTGGCCCCGCTGGGGCGGGCCGCTGGCACGATGCCCTGGCTGCGGTCCCAGGTCCAGACGCCGAACAGGTTGCGGGCTTCGCGGGCGAAGCGTGAGGTGCCCCAGCCGCTTTCCTTGGCGGCCTGCGCTAGGGCCAGGCCGAGCGGGATCTCGTCGACCCGCAGCAGCAGCTGGCGTTGGGTTTCGGGGTCGCTCAGCTCGCCACGGACCGCGTAGCGTTTGGCCAGCGCCGCCAGCTCGTTGCGTTCCGCCTCGGTCCAATCACTGCGGGCGAGCAGCTTCTGCAGCTGGCTGCGCTCTTGTTGCAGCCGCTCATTCTCGGCCAGGATGAGCGGTGTCAGAATGGAGAAGAAGAGTGCCTTGCGGGTCGACACCGGCAGCTCGGCCAGATCCGGCGGCAGCGCCTGCACCGCCAGCCGGGGGACCGGCCCTTGCGGCGGCCAGGCATAGTCGTGCTGGGCGAACAGCGCCAGCAGCGCCTGCGAGGAAGCGGCGGTGACGGGCTTGAGCGGTGCCTGTGGCGACGGCGGTGGCAGGGCCGTGGCTGCCCAGTACAGTACCAGGCAGAGCACGATGGTCAGCGGCAGGGCGTCGACGATTACCCGCCAGCGCGGTGCAGGAGCAGGAGTCAGATTGGACATGGAATCGTTGTTACTGACAATTTAAATAAATTCTAACATTGAGCGCGGCCGCGTGTGCAGCTGATTCCGCCGCTGCCGAGCCACGCGGCCAATACGACGACCAGGAGGAGGGGAATGACCCGCAAGATCGCCCTGATCACGGGCTGCTCCAGCGGCATTGGCCGGGAGCTGGCGCGCCAGCTGGCGGCGCAGGGATGGTGCGTTTATGCTGGCGCGCGCCGGCCGGAGACGCTGTAGGCGCTGGCCGGCGAGCAGCTCATCCCGGTGCAGCTGGACGTCACCGCTGCGGAGCAGATCACCCAGTGCCTGGCGCGCATCGAGCGCGAGGCGGGCCGGCTGGATCTGCTGGTCAACAACGCCGGCTACGGCGCCATGGGACCGTTGGTGGAAATGCCGCTGACCGAGCTGCGCAGACAATTCGAGACCAATGTATTCGCTCCCGTAACCATGCTCCAGGCCGCGTTGCCGCTCTTGCAACGCAGCCCTCGCGCCCTGGTGGTCAATATCGGCAGCATCTCCGGCGTCATCACCACACCCTTCTCCAGTGCCTATTGCGCCACCAAGGCAGCGCTGCACAGCCTGTCCGATGGCCTGCGCATGGAGCTGGCGCCGTTCGGGGTGCGCGTGCTGACCGTGCAGCCGGGAGCGATCCAGTCGGAGTTCGGCAACAATGCCGCCCGCAGCCTGGTCGCCACCCTGCCGGCGAATTCCCGCTATCTGCCGCTGCGCTCCTACATTGAGGCGCGGGCGCGCGCTTCGCAGCAGCGCAGCACCCCGACCGGCCGCTTCGTGCGGGATTTGGTCAAGGCGATCCAGAGTGAGCCGCCGCCGGCCGTGCGCCGGCTCGGCAACGGCAGCACCAGCCTGCTGCTGCTCAAGCGCCTCCTGCCCACGCGCTGGCTGGATCGCCTGCTGCAACGCAAGTTCGGGCTGGACAAGCCGTTGCCTGCCGAGACGAGCGCGGCTCAGCGCGCCAGCACGTAACGGTCACGGCCGGCGCCAAATCCCGCCACAGCGGCCAGGCCGCAGATCAGGACGAACAGCGGGCCGGCCAGCGTCCAGTCGCCGCTCCAGTCGCGCAGCAGCCCGGTCAGCAGCGGCCCGAGCGAGGCAAGCGCATAGCCGATGCTTTGTGCCATGCCGGACAAGCGGGTGGCGGTGTGGGTGTCGGGTGCGCGCAGCACGAGGAGGGACAGGGCAATGGCGAAGCTGCTGCCTTGCGCCAGCCCCAGTACCAGCGCCCACAACCACAGCGTCGGCAGGGGCGCGTACAGGCACCCCAGCAGGCCGGCTAGGATCAGCAGAGTGACAACCACCACGGCACAACTTTGGGTGCGGCGGCGGGTGGCTAGCAAAGGCGCGCCGAGGGCGGCTGGCGCCTGTACCAGGATGGAAAGGGAGACCGCCAGCCCGGCGGCGATCGGATCCAGGCCGCGCTCGCGCAGGATGGGGGTTAGCCAGCCGAACACGATGTAAGCCAGCGACGACTGCAGTCCCATGTAGGCGGTGACCTGCCAGGCCAGGGCATCCCGCCAGAGGGTCTGCCGGCGGCGGTCGGGGGTGAGCGCCAGGTCTCGCTTCCGGCGCAGGGCCAGCGGCAGCAGGATCAGGCCGGCCGCCAGCGCCGGCAGGGACCAGAACGCCAGCGCCCAGGACCAGCTGCCCAGCCAGCGGACCAGCGGTGGGGTTAGCCCGGTGCCGGCGGCGGCGCCGCTGCACAGCGCCATGGTGTAAAGGCCGGTCATGGAACTGGCGTGGCGCGGAAAATCCCGCTTCACCAGGGCCGGCAGCAGTACGCCGGCAATGCCTATGCCCGCCCCGGCCAGCACCGTGCCCAGAAGCTGGCAGGGAAAGGTCGGCAGGGCGCGCACGGCGATGCCGCCGCTCAACACCAGCAGCGCGCCCAGCACGGTGCGCTCGCTGCCATGGCGCACTGCCAGGCGCGGCGTGAGCAGGCCGAACAGTCCCAGGCACAGGACCGGGATCGTGGTGAGCAGGCTAGCGGCGCCAGCGCCCATGCCGATGCCGCGCATCATCTCCGGCAGCACCGTGGAGAGGCTGGTGAGCGCTGGCCGCAGGTTGAGCGCGACCAGGATCAAGGTCAGCACCAGCAACCAGGGCGCGCCTGGCGCGGCAGGTGCCGTATCGCGTTGTCCGGTCGTGGTGTCGGGGGTGGTCGGGGGCATCTGTGTCCTGACTCGGACTGACGGCGGCGGGCATGGTGCCGCCGGTTCGGCACAGGGCTGTGGGAGGCGGCCCGCGCGGGGCCGCCGGCTTGGGACTAGCTGGCTACTGCCGCCCTCTCCAGGTCGGGATGTCGCCGGTGCCAATCGGTGGCTTGCTGGTAGGCATGGCCGGCTCGCACCAGCAGCGGTTCCTGCAGGTCGGCGGCGACCAGCTGGAAGCCGATGGGCAGGCCGGCGGCGGTGAAGCCGCCCGGCAGGGTGATGGTCGGGCTGCCGGACATGTTGAAAGGCGCGGTGAAGCGCACGGCGTTGTCGAGTCCGCCGGGCCGGGACAGCAGCTCGTCCAGGGCCGACAGCGTCGGGTTGCCGAAGGGATGCACCGGCACCAGCAGCAGATCAAGCCGACGGAACAGCTTGCGGAGCGCGCCGGTGAAAGCCAGCCGCTGATGATGGATCTTCATCAGTGTCATGGCATCGAGGCTGCGCCCGCCATCGATCAGGCTGGCCAGCACCGGGCCGTAGTCCGCCGCCTTGGCGGGATAGTGTTCCTCATGGGCGATTGCCGTCTCCACGCTGCAGTAAGCGGCCCAGTTCTGGTACATGGCGGCGGTGGTGGGGGGCATCGAGTATTCGACGATTTCGGCGCCGAGATCGGTGAACACCCGGCGAGCCTCGTCGATCACGCGGCAGGTGTCGGGATCGCTGACCTCATAGACATAGGTTGGATTGACGCCGATGCGCAGCCCACGCACGCCCGCGTCCAGCCCGGACAGACAGTCGGGTGCCGGCAGGTCCAGGCAGGTGGGATCCAGGGGGTCGGGGCCAGCCATGACCTGCAGTATGGTGCCGGCATCGGCGGCGCTGCGGGTCATGGGACCAATGTGGTCCATGCTCGCCGCCAGCGCCATCGCACCGTGACGGCTGACCAGTCCCCAGGTGGGCTTGATGCCGGTGATGCCGTTGGCGCCGGAGGGAAAGCGGATCGAGCCACCGGTGTCGGTGCCGACAGCGCCGTAGCAGAGCCCGGCGGCAGTCGCCACCCCCGAGCCGCTGGAGGAGACGCCCGGCCAGTGCTCCGGGTGCCAGGGGTTGACCGGGGCGGGCAGGCTGGGATGGTGGGCAGCGAAAGCGCCTTCCGTCATGTGCAGCTTGCCCAGCATGATGGCCCCGGCGTCGAGCAGCTTGCGCACCACCGTGGCATCGGTCTCGGGGACGTAGTCGGCCAGCATGGTCGTGCCCCAGCTGGTCGGCACTCCGCGCGTCTCGCACAGGTCCTTGATGCCGATCGGGATGCCGTGCAGGGGGCCGCGGAACTCGCCGCGCTGCATCTCGGCTTCGGCCTGCCGGGCCTGCTCGATGGCGATGTCTGCGGTGACGGTAAGATAGCTGCGTAGCCGCGGGTCGCGCCGCTCGATCCGCTCCAGCAGGTGCCGGGTGACCTCGACCGGCGACAGTTGACGGCTGCGGTAGGCGTTGGCCAGCTCCAGGATGCCGGCGTACTCCAGATTGTCCATGGTCATGGTCGCTCTCCTCCTTCCTTGAAGTGGGGTGCACCTTGAAGCATAGTCGAGCCGCCGAAGAAGGCGGCGCCAGCAGCCGCTCACAACACGACGATGGAGGAGGAGCCAGGATGCGGACCGCAACCAGCGATGCGGCCCGGGAGACCATGCTGCGGCGGGTGCGGGAGAGCTTCGCGCGACAGGGACTGATGCGCCATCTGGGCGCCGAGCTGAGCTTGGTGCAGCCGGGGGAGGTGCGCATCCGCGTGCCGTTCCGCGAGGAGCTTACCCAGCAGCACGGGTTTTTTCACGCCGGCGCCACCAGCGCCATTGCCGATACGGCCGGCGGCTATGCCGGCTTTACCCTGTTCCCCGAGAACAGCTCCGTGCTCACGGTGGAGTTCAAGATCAACCTGCTCGCGCCGGCGCAGGGCGACTATCTGGAAGCGGTGGGCAAGGTGGTGCGCTCGGGACGCACCCTCACCGTCTGCCAGCTTGAGGTGTACGGGGTAAGCGACGGGGAGCGCACCTTGGTGGCGCTGGGCCAGCAGACGCTGATCTGCATGCACGGTAAGCTGGACAGGCGGGATTGATCAGCGCTGGCGCAATCGTCGCTGATGCCTGGCCCGCGTATTCATAACCTCCCGCGGCTTACTTCACGGTGCCGGCAGACTCGGCGCGCAGCGGGGCGAATGAAGGGTCTTGCCGAATCCGATGGCCGCGCTTGCGGCCACGCCGGGCGACAGGATTCAGGGACAAAGCCGCCGGTACATTTCGTCCGAGTAGCTGACCTTTTCCACCCGCATGGTAGCTTCCGGCTGGTCCTTGTCGAAGAAGACCCGCTCCATCAGGGTGCAATTCAGGAGATTGGACCAGGTTTTCACGCCCTCGGCGGACGTGTTGTAGAAGGTATACAGGTAGTATTCGACGATGATCTGGTCGTCCTGACGGATGGTGCGAGCGTTGCCGTCGAAGACGGTAAACACGTTCACCGGCGCCCGGACGTAGCTCCAAGGGCGGAAAGGGCTTTTGGTTTGCTGGGTGGAAACGATGACGGCATCGTCGGGCAGCAGGCTGGCCTTGAACTCGTACCAGCTGTAGTCGTAGTAGGCGAGATACCAGAACATCGCCAAGCTGGCCGCTATCGGTATCAGCCCCTTCGGTATCCGGTTCCGCGACAGCTTGCGTAGGGCGAACATGATGCCGCCAGCGCTGACGCCCACGATCACCACGGCGATGAGGTGCCAGATCATGAGAACTCCCGTTCGTTGCAGGCTTCCGTCAAAAATAAAGAAAGTGGGCTTTCCGAAGAAAGCCCACTTGCAGCGAAAGGCAAGGCAACTGCTTAGTTGACCGCAGCAGGCTTGGCGGTCGGATAGCGCACCCGAGCCACCATCTGCTGGATTTCCCGAGTCGGGGCGGTGGTCGACAGCGACACAATGGTGCCGACGATGAAGTTGGCGATGGCGCCGATCACGCCCACCGACAGCGGGGAGATGCCCAGGATCCAGTGCTCCGGCGTGTTCGGGAACAGCGCCGTGCCCGGAATGAAGAAGAAGCCCAGGTAGGTGAAGATGTAACCGATGGTGACGATGGCGCCGGCGATCATGCCCGCGATCGCGCCCTTGCTGTTCATGCGCTTGTTGAAGATGCCCTGCACGATGCAGGGGAACAGCGTGGCCGCGGCCATGCCGAAGGCGAGTGCCACCGTCTGCGCTGCGAAGCCTGGTGGATTGAGGCCCAGCCAGGTGGCGACGATGATCGCGCCGGTCATCGAGATGCGGGCGTACAGCATCTCCTGCTTGTCGGAGAGGTTTGGCAACAGCGTATTCTTCAGCAGGTCGTGACTGATTGCCGAGGATATCGCAAGTAGCAGGCCGGATGCCGTCGACAGCGCGGCCGCGATGCCGCCCGCTGCCATCAGGCCGATTAGCCACGGCGGCATGTTGGCGATCTCGGGCAGGGCTAGCACCAGGATGTCGTTGTTGACGGTAAGCTCGTTGCCCGCCCAGCCGCGCTCGGCCGCCGTGGTGCTGGCGAAGGTCTCGTTGCCGGCGTTGTAGAACTGGATGCGGCCGTCACCGTTCTTGTCCTCAAACTTGAGAAGACCGGTGACCTCCCAGTTCTTGAACCACTCCGGACGCTCTTCGTACACCAGCGGCTCTTCGACGCCACCCGGATAGACGGTCTCCAGCAGGTTCAGGCGGGACATCGCCGCCAGTGCCGGCACGGTGGTGTAGAAGGTGGCGATGAACAGCAACGCCCAACCCGCCGACCAGCGCGCCTGCCGGATGTTCGGTACCGTGAAGAAGCGAATGATGATGTGGGGCAGGCCCGCGGTGCCGACCATCAGCGTCAGGGTGAACAGGAACATGTTCCACTTGTTGTCGACGTCCGCGGTGTAATCCTGGAAGCCCAGGTCGCGGACCACCTGGTCGAGCTTCTGCAGCAACGGCATGCCGGAAGCGGCGTGCTTGCCGAACAGGCCGGTCTGCGGCAGGAAGTGACCGGTCATCATCAACGACAGATAGATGGCCGGAATCGTGAACGCCAGGATCAGCACGACATACTGGGCGACCTGGGTGTAGGTCACGCCCTTCATGCCGCCCAGCACGGCATACACGAACACCACCGCCGCCGAGATGATCAGGCCGGTCTCGACGCTCACCTCGAGGAAGCGGGCGAAGGCCACGCCGGCGCCGGTCATCTGCCCGATGACGTAGGTCAGGGAAATGACGATCAGGCACAGCACCGCCACCACGCGGGCTGATTTGCTGACATAGCGCTTGCCGACGAAGTCCGGCACGGTGTAGGTGCCAAAGCGACGCAGGTACGGCGCGAGCAGGGTGGCGAGCAGCACATAGCCGCCGGTCCAGCCCATGATGAAGGACGAGTTGACGTAGCCGACCGAGATCAGGCCTGCGACCGAGATGAAGGACGCCGCCGACAGCCAGTCCGCGGCTGTGGCCGCGCCGTTCACCACCGGGTTGACCTCGCCGCCGGCGATGTAGAACTCGCGGGTGGAACGGGCGCGCGACCAGATGGCGATCGCGAGATAAAGCGCGAATGAGCCCATGACGAAGATGAAGTTGATTGCAAATTGGCTCATCGCTTATTCCTCCATGCCGAATTCTTCGTCGAGCTTGTTCATGCGCCAGGAGTAGAAGAACACCAGCGCGACGAAGGTCAGGACGGAACCCTGCTGAGCGAACCAGAAGCCGAGGTCGGCGCCGCCGACCTTGATCCCCATCAGCAGCGGACGCAGCAGGAGGCCGCAGCCATAGGACACGATCGCCCAGATGGTGAGGGTGATGACGATGAGGCGTAGGTTGAAGCGCCAGTACTTGAGGTCGCGTTCGCTGACTTCGATGAGCGGAGCTTGAGCAGTCTTGTCGTTGGGCGCGACGCTGCCAGTCAGTTCGTTAGCCATTGATAATCCTCCTCCTCTATCCCGCTTTGTTTTGCTAGCAACGGCTGATAATGACTTCGAACGAAAGCACTCCTCCTCCCTTCGTTTTTTGTTCTTTTGATCCGTTGGCTCGGCTTTGCCGCTGAGCGCGTTCTTATCGCTGGTTATTGCTGTCGACGGCTCGGGCGGTTTGCGCGAGCCGAGCCTTGCCTAGACGCAGCTGCCGCCGTCGGCGCAGCGGCAGCGCGGGGTGCAGCAAGTCTGCTTTGGACGCATTCTTGCGCGTCTCTGATGATGCAAGGATTGGGCCATTGATAATTGCTTTTTGATCAATGGTTTAATTCCTTTTGCGGGAAAGGCGGCTGGCGGCTGTTGCGAGCTGTAACAGGCGCGCGTTTTGAAATGTAACAACCGCATAAAAGTCACTCGCTAGGCTGGACTGCAGCCGGTCGGCAGGAGGTGGTCGCAATGGCATCGGTTTTTCGCCAGGCGGAGGCCAGACCGAACGGCCTGGCGGGGATGCAACAGGCGGCGTGTTTCGTTGCGAAACGGGGCAGCCGCTGACGGCGTGACCAGGCTGGACTTTTCTTTTTGTTACGGTGCAGCAAATAATCGGGTCTTTTCGGTTTTGGGCGGCGACGTCATCGTCGCCGGGGATGAAGCATGCAACAACAAGCGACTCGCGCTCACCTTCGACAGTTGCAACTGGGGAAGCAAGAGCATCCACTGCGCGGGACGGTGCTGGCCGAAGTGCACGCGCGGCCGTACGAATCTTTGCAAGGGCCGCTGCGACTGTCCCACGTGGCCCTGGTTACCGGCCCGGACGGCGCACTGGTGGAGGCGGAGCATCGCCATTTGGCCGAGCTTTGCCGGCTGCACGGCGTCGAGCCGCCCAGCCTGGAAGCCAGCCATTTCAGTCGCGATCTGGGCCCGTTCCGCCTGCGCTGGGAGCGCCACCAGGAGTTTTCCACCTACACGTTTTTCTGCCGGGGCGTGGAGCGGGAGCCGTTCAGTGAGCCGGCAATCCAGCTGCTGCCCGCCGAGTGGCTGGCCGGCTTGCCGGGGCAACTGCTGGTCGCCACCCACCTGGTGCTGGAGCAGCGGGGTAGGCCGCCGCGGGAGCTGCGCGAGCTGGAGTCCTTTTTCGTCGCCGAAAGCCTGGCCGGCAGCGAGGTGGCGCGAGGGGCTGCCAGGGCCTTCACCGATTTCCGGCTGCACGAGGACGGCTTCTCGCGCTTCTTGGTCGAGGACCAGGGGCTGGCGCCGCGCCAAGCCGGCCGTCTGGTGCAGCGGCTGCTGGAGGTGGAAACCTACCGCCTCATGGCGCTGCTGGCCTTTCCGCTTGCCCGCCAGATCGGGCCGGAGATGGCGCGCCTGGAGCAGCGGCTGGAAGCCTTGACCAGCCGCCTCCTCGAGTCGCGCCGGCTGGACGACGATCAGCAGCTGCTGCAGTCGCTGTCGGCGCTGGCGGCCCGGGTGGAGCAGCTGATGGCGCAAAGCAGCTTCCGACTGAGCGCGGCCCAGGCCTACGACCAGCTCATCCAGCACCGTATCGAGCGGCTGCGGGAGCAGCGCATCCACGATTTGCAGACCATGGGCAACTTTCTGGAGCGGCGGATGGCGCCGGCCATGCGCACTTGCGCCTCGGTAGCCCAGCGGCTGGAGGGGCTAGCGCGGCGGGTGGCCCGCACCGCCAATCTGCTGCGCACTCGGGTCGACGTCGCGCTGGAGGCGCAGAACCGCGACCTGCTGAGCGCCATGAACCAGCGCACCCAGCTGCAGCTGCGGCTGCAGGAGACGGTCGAGGGGCTGTCGGTCGTGGTGCTGAGCTATTACGCCATCGGCTTGCTGTCCTATGTCGCTCGCGGTGCCAAGGAGGCCGGCCTGCTGACGCTGTCGCTGGACATCGGCTTAGGCGTGGCGGTGCCACTGGTGCTGGGTGGCATGTGGATCGGCATCCGCCGGCTGCGGCGGCGCCTGAGCGGGTAGCCTCAGCGCACCCAGACCTCGACCCGGCGGTTGCGATGCTGGCCGGCCGGGCTGGTATCCGCGGCCAGCGGCGCCACCGCGCCGAAACCGCGCGTGGCCCAGGGGAACACGCCTCGGGCTTGGAGCGCCCGCTCTATCGCCTCGGCGCGCCGCTGCGACAGCAGCATGTTGTAGGAAGGCTCGTGGCTGCCGTCGGTGAAGCCGATCAGCGCCACCCGCAGACTGGGATGCTCCTTAAGGTACGCAACTAGCCGGTCCAGATCGCGCAGGGCCTTGTTGTCGAGCTGGTCGCTGCCCGGCTGGAAGCGGAAATTCAGCGACAGCCGGCGCGAGCCGCGCGCCAGTTCCAGATACTCGATGGGCAGGGACGGGTCCAGCGCGATGTCTTCGCTGCGGATGTTCTGGGAGACGAAGCCCGCCTGCGCCACGATCTCCTGGCCGGTCTCGCCGAGAGTGAACTCGATCAGCTCGACGGCCAGCGGATTGGCCGCGACGGCTGGCAGGTGAAATACAGCCGCCGTGACAGCGGGTAGTCCTCGGTGGCCACGGTAAAGTGGGTCGGGACGATGGCCAGCGCCTGTTCGCTCTCGTTGATCGCCAGCACCTTGGCGCGGCGCACGTAAGGCAGACCGATGAAGCCGATGGCGCCGGGATCCTGGGCAACCCTGTCCGACAACTCGCTGCTGGATTCGATGCGATGCGCGGATGGGGTCAGTTGCGCGCCATGCGGCTTTAGCACCAGGCTCTTGAAGGTTTCGAAGGTGCCGGACTGATCGTCGCGCGCATAGACGGTCACGGGCAGCTCGGGACCGCCTAGGCTGTTCCAGTTGGCGATCTGCCCCGAGAACAGCTGGGCGACCTGCCTGGTGCTCAGCGAGTGCACCGGATTGCTGGGGTGGACGATGACGGCCAGCCCGTCGAGCGCGATCACATGCTCGCTGCCGACAGCGGTCAGATTGCCCAGCTGGGGCTGCAGCGCAGTCACTTCGCGGTCCAGAATGGGACGGCTGGCCATGCCGAGGTCGGCACTGCCGGCCATCAGCCCCTGGAAAGCCGTGCTGGAGCCGTGGGCGTGGATTTCCACGGCGATCTCCGGCAGATCGTCCTGGGCGAAGGCGTAGACGGTCTTATCGGTCGAGGTCGTGCCCGGAACCAGGCGGATGTCGGTGTAGCCGCGCGCCCGCAGTATGCCCTCCACCAGCGCCGGCGCCAGCTGCTCGCCAATAGTGTTGGAGCCGTGTAGACGCAGCGCCGGTGGGGGTAGCTGAGCCGGCAGCGGCTTCTTCTGCGGCCCGGTCGCAGCCGCCGCAGCGACGCTTGCCGTCTCCTCGGCGGCTTGACGTGGGCCGAGCAGGGCCAGCCCTGCCAGCAGTATCAGGCACGCCAGCGCCGAGGCGCCCAGCCACCAGGGCAGGCGGCGTCTCGCGGGCTGGCTTGGCGGTGCGGACGGAGGCGTTGGGCGAGGCGGCGTTTGGCGCGCTTCCAGTAGGGCCGCGATTTCCGCCGCCAGCGCAGCCAGACCGGGCTCGTCCGCATCCGCGGCGGCCTGCAGCACGCTGAGCCGGTAGTCGGGGTCGTTGAGCAGCATGGTCAGCGGCACACAGTTGCCGCTTCGCTGCTGGTACTGCTGTTTCAACTGCCACAGCAGGTTGACCAGCTCGACGTCGTGGACGGTGACAGGTGAAGGCTTTCGAGGAGTGGCTGCGGCGTTTCCCATCTCAGTCCGAGCGCTTTTTCCAGCTGAAGGGGCGTCTCGGCGCTGGATGGTAGGGTGCGCTTGTGACGGTCGTGTGACAACGACGGCAGGCAGGCGGCTTTGGATGGCAGGCGACGACAGGGGCAGTGCCGCCTTGCCCGACGGGACGCAATGCAAGCCCTAGTCGGCGGGAGGGTAGGGAGGTGTCGGGGTCAGGCGGTGGTCAGCACAGCCGGCGTCGCTCCACGGCGACCTTGTGGCGCAGCCCGGCGGTGTCTCGGATGCCCTGACGCAGCGCGGCGTGCAGCACGATCAGCGTGAGCTTGGCGGTCGCCAGGGCGTCGGCAGCGGCATTGTGGCGAGGCCCCGTCTCCAGCTCCAGAACCCGCAGCCAGGCGTCCAGGGTGTTCTCCCGTGGGCGCCGCTCCGGCAGCAGCACGGGAGCGATCTCGGCGATGTCGATGAACTCGTTGGGCAGGACGGCGCCGAGATGGCGGCGGCAGGCCCGACGCAGGACCTCACGGTCGAAGGCGGCCGCGAAGGCGATCAGCGGGCTGTCGCCGGCGAACTCCACGAACTCCGCCAGCACCGTGGCCGGATCGTCGGCACGGCGGATCTCGCTGGGCGTCAGGCCATGGATGAGGATGTTGTCGAGCGCTCGTTCCGTGTCGGCGCGCAAGGTGCGCTCGAACTGCTGGCGGAAGTCCACGCACAGCCGGTCGATGACGACGGCGCCTATCGACAGCAGGGAGTCCTGCCGCACCTGCAGGCCGGTGGTCTCGACGTCGACCACCACGAAGCGTCCCTCCGCCAGTGGCACGTTGCTTGGCGGCTGCGCACCCCAGCGGCGCAGCCAGGACTGGACTCGATCGGAAAGGCGCGTGAGGCGCGGTTCGCTCATGGGCATGACTCACAGATTGAAGTGCAGTTCCAGATGGAGCTGCAGGCGGCGGATCTGCCGGAATGCTTCCTTGAGGCCGCGTCGGTCCGGTTCCGAGAGTGTGTCGGGGTCGAGCCGGTTGCTCAGCGGCTGCCCGGCGCGCGCCTGGGAGCGGTGGTTGCGCATGCGCAGCAGCTGGATGAGGGTGAAGGCCTCTTTCCAGGCCCGGGCATCCAGGGCGTCGATGGCGCCCCGGCGGGCGAGGGCATCGAAGCGCTCCAGGGTACCGGGCTCGGCGATGCGGTTCTCCAGGGCCAGCACCCGGGCGCCGTCCACGATCAGGGACAGCCCCTGCAGCTTGAGGTCCAGCGTCCCCTGGTTGCGGGCGTCGCGCTGCACGATGAAGTCCCGGAACAGGCCCGTCGGTGGCCGAGTCCGCAAGGTGTTGGCTGCCAGCAGACGCAGGAAGACGCCGTCGCGGCTTGCTGCCTGCACCACCTCACGATAAAGCGCCTGCACCGTCTGATGGTCGCCCCAGATCGGGCGCATGTCGAAGTAGATGCTGGAGCGCAGCAGATTCTCGGGAACGGCGGAGTCGATCATGCGCCGGAAGCGCTCCCGCCATTCGTCCCTGCTCAGACAGAGCTCCGGGTTGCTGGCCATGATGTTGCCCTTGCACAGCGGGAAGCCGCATTCGGCTAGGGCCTGATTGATCCGTTTCGCAAGCGGCAGCAGCCGGGCGCGCACTTCGGCGCTGTCCTGACCGGGGCGCGGCTGGAACAGGATGCCGTTGTCCTGGTCGGTGGACAGGGTCTGCTCGCGGCGTCCCTCGCTGCCAAAGGCAATCCAGGTGAACTCCACCCCGGGCTGTCCGCTCTCCGCGAGGCACAGCTCGATCACCCGTTGCGTGGTGTAGTCGTTGAGCAGGGTGATGATGTGGGTGACGCGCGCGGTGTCGGCACCGTGCGCCAGCATGGAGTCGATCAGGCGGCCGATCTGCGGCCGAGTCGCCGCCAGCTCGGAGATCGAGCTGGCGCGGCTGATCAGGCGGGTGAAGTGGACCAGGTCCACCCGCTGCAGCGCGAACAGGTCGCGCTCGGAGACCACCCCGAGGAGCTGCTCGCCGTCCAGCACGCAGACGTGACCGAAGCGGTGGCGCACCATGGTGATGGCGGCCTCGAAGCCGCGGGCGTGCGCCGGCAGCCCCACTGGATTCGGGGTCATCACGCCCCTGATGGGCGCATCCAGTGCGGGATCGGAGCTGGCCAGTAAGGCGAGCAGGTCGTGCAGGGTGAAGATGCCTAGCGGGCGCTGCTCGCCGTCGCAGACGACGATGCTGCCGACCTTCTCGCCGTGCATGCGCTGGATCGCCACCCGTATGGGGGTGTCAGGGCCGCAGGTGACCGGCGCGCGCGCCAGGATGTCGCGCAGCGGGGCGTTGAGCAGGGTTTGCGCGCCGAGCTGCTCGGCGGCGCCGGACTGGATGCGCCGGCTGATGCGGTCGAGCAGACTGCTCGCCCCGCGGGCACAAAAGTCCTGGAACGGCGGACTGCGATCGAACAGGGTGGTAAAGGCGTCCCATTCCAGCACCAGGCAGAAGGTGTCCTCCACGGCTCGGTGGACGGTGCGGGTCGCGCGCTCCTGCATGAGGGCGCTCACCGGGAAGCACTCCCCTGCTGCAAGCAGGAAGGTGGCGTTGATGTCGCTGTCCAGACCCGGGCGCTCGCCGCGGACCTGGCCCTGCTTGATGATGTGGAGACGGTCGACTGGACCGTCCTCGGGCGTCAGGATCACCTCGCCGGCGGGATAGAAGGCGAGCTGGCTGTGCTCGACCAGATAGGCGAGGTCGGACTCCGCCATCTGGTCAAACGGGGCGTGGCGCCGAAGAAAGTCCACCAGTCCGCGGACATTCTGCAGGACCGCGGTGCGACCGGCGTCGTCGGAGCGTGTCTGTCTGGTCATCGTCCTTCCGCGTTGCAACTGCGATCGCCGCTTGCGGCGGTGACCGCGCCCCGCGGGCGTTGCCCACGAGGCGCGGCTGCCGGTAGCGTGTCAGCGGTTGACGCGGTTGGCGATGAGGTCGTCGACCACGCTGGGGTCGGCGAGGGTGGTGGTGTCGCCCAGGTTGTCGAGCTCGTTGGCGGCAATCTTGCGCAGGATGCGGCGCATGATCTTGCCCGAGCGTGTCTTGGGCAGGGCCGGGGCCCACTGGATGATGTCGGGCGTGGCGATGGGGCCGATTTCCTTGCGCACTAGCGCTACCAGCTCCTGCTTCAGCTCCTCGCTGGGCTCGACGTCGGTCATGAGCGTGACGTAGCAGTAGATGCCCTGGCCCTTGATGTCGTGGGGATAGCCCACCACCGCGGCCTCGGCGACCTTGGGATGCAGCACCAGGGCGCTTTCCACTTCCGCCGTGCCCATGCGGTGGCCGGAGATGTTGAGCACATCGTCTACCCGCCCGGTGATCCAGTAGTAGCCATCGGCGTCGCGCCGCGCTCCGTCGCCGGTGAAATACTTGCCGGGCGGGGTCGAGAGGTAGGTCTCCATGAAACGCTTGTGGTCGCCCCAGACGGTGCGCAGCATGCTGGGCCAGTCCTGTGCGATCACCAGATTGCCCGTGGCCTCGCCTTCGAGCACGTTGCCGTCGTTGTCGACGATTTGCGGTACCACGCCGAAGAAGGGGCGGGTGGCCGAGCCGGGCTTGAGGGCGAAGGCACCGGGCAGCGGGGCGATGAGGATGGCGCCGTTTTCGGTCTGCCACCAGGTGTCGACGATGGGGCAGCGGCCCTCGCCGACCACGCGGTGATACCACTCCCAGGCCTCGGGGTTGATGGGCTCGCCCACCGAGCCGAGCAGCTGCAGGCTCTTGCGCGAGGTCTTCTGCACGTACTCGTCGCCGGCACCCATGAGCTGGCGGATGGCGGTAGGAGCAGTGTAGAAGATGTTGACCTGGTGCTTGTCGACGACCTGCCAGAAGCGGGAGGCGTCGGGGTAGGTCGGGACGCCTTCGAACATGAGGGTGATGGCGCCGTTGGCGAGCGGGCCGTAGACGATGTAGCTGTGGCCGGTGACCCAACCGACGTCGGCAGTGCACCAGTAGATGTCGCCGTCGTGGTAGTCGAAGACATAGCGGTGGGTCATGGTGACCATGACCAGGTAGCCGCCGGTGGTGTGCAGCACGCCCTTGGGTTTGCCGGTGGAGCCGGAGGTGTAGAGGATGAACAGCGGGTCTTCCGCGTCCATGTGCTCGGGCGGGCAGTCGGCGGAGACCTCGGCGACGGCTTCGTGATACCAGATGTCGCGGCCTTCCGTCCACTGGATGTCGCCGCCGGTGCGGCGCACCACGAACACGCTGTGCACGTCCGGGCACTGTTGCAGGGCGCGGTCGACGTTGGCCTTGAGCGGGATTCTGCGGCCGCCGCGGATGCCTTCATCTGCGGTGACCAGCACCCGGCAGTCGGCATCCTGGATGCGGTCTTTCAGCGACTCCGGCGAGAAGCCGCCGAAGACCACCGAGTGCACCGCGCCGATGCGGGCGCAGGCCAGCATGGCGATGGCGGCCTCGGGGATCATGGGCATGTAGATGCAGACACGGTCGCCCTTGCCGACGCCGCGCGCTTTCAGCGCGTTGGCGAAGCGACAGACCTGCTCGTGCAGCTCGCGGTAGGTGATCTTCTTGTCTTCGCTCGGATCATCGCCTTCCCAGATGATGGCGACCTGATCGCCGCGGGTTTCCAGATGCCGGTCTAGGCAGTTGTAGCTGGCATTGAGCTTGCCGCCCTCGAACCAGCGTATGCGGCCCTCATGGAGATCGGAGTCGCGCACTTTGTCCCAGCGCTTGAACCAGGTGACGAACTTTTCCGCCTGCTCTGCCCAGAAGCCTTCCGGGTCCTCGATGGAGCGCTGGTACATGGCCTGGTAGGTGGCTTCGTCGAGCCAGGCCTTGCGCGCGAACTCAGCGGGCACGGGATAAACCTTCTCGGACATGGTCTACCTCCTCCTTCTGGAGCATTGTCACGTTTTGTTGTTATCCCTGCGGTCGTTCCACCCCGGAGAGCAGCGGGCAACCGCTGGGGGGCGACAGCTGCGGCTCAAGTGCAGTGATTGGGAACGTTTTTTGGTTAAAAAAGGGCGCCCCGCAGCCAGGTAGGGCGCCCAAAGCGCGAGCCGCTATCTGTCGGGGCCATGCGGAGTCGCCGTCGGTCAGTTGCCCGGGAATGCTGGCCGGCGGGAGAGGGCGCCGGACAGCAGGGTCCGGGCAGGCAACAGCCGCTGCCCAGGGGTACTTAGCCAGAATCATGCCAAGAACAGGATCCATGGAAAAACAATGCCTTGCGTGAAATTTTCAGACGCCGCCGGGCCGCTGCGGGGGCGTGGGCTGTTACCAAAGGTAGCGTGGGTGTGTCGAGGTAACACTGCCAACGGCATGGGCGCCCTCGCGAACGCGCTAGCGGGACGGGCGCGGCAGGTTGAGCCGCTGGCGCCGCTCCCACAAGGTCTTGCGGCTGATGCCGAGCCGGCGGGCCAGCTCGGTTTCCGTGAGCTTGTCCTGGTGCTGGAGCACGAACTCCCGGAAATACTCCTCTAGAGACAGGTCGGGCGTGGTGGTTTCAGGCGCGGGGGGGCGGCTGGCCTCGGCCGGCGGCAGGCCCAGCAGCTCGGCGGTTACCACGTCGCCGTCGTTGAGGATGGCGGCCCGCTCCATCACGTTCTCCAGCTCGCGCACGTTGCCGGGCCAACTGTAGGCGCGTAAGGCCGCCAGGGCGTCCTCGGACAGCCGCATGGGCGGACGGTGCAGGCGGCGACAGGCCTTCTCGAGGGCGTAGTGAGCCAGCTCGATTAGGTCGTCGCCCCGCTCCCGCAGGGGCGGCATGCGGATTTCCATCACGTGGATGCGGAAGTACAAGTCTTCGCGGAACTTGCCTTCCTTCACCATCTTGGCCAGGTCGCGGTGGGTGGCGGCGACCAGCCGGATGTTGACCTTGCGCGAGGTGGAAGCGCCGATGCGGCGGATCTCGCCCTCTTGCAGCACCCGCAGCAGCTGGGCCTGGGCCGGCAGCGGCAGCTCGCCCAGCTCGTCGAGGAACAGGGTGCCACCGTCGGCCGCCTCGATTAGGCCGGGACGCGCCCCGACCGCGCCGGTGAAGGCGCCGCGCTCATGGCCGAACAGCTCGGCCTCGATCAGGCCTTGCGGGATGGCGGCGCAGTTGACCGCGACCAGCGGCCCGTTGGCGCGCCGGCTTTGTTCGTGCACGGCACGCGCGACCAGCTCCTTGCCGGTGCCGGACTCGCCGAGAATGAGCACGGTGGTGTCGGTGGGGGCGACTTTCCTGATCATGTTGAAGACCTGCTGCATGGCGGGGCTTTTGCCGATCATGGCCCCGGTCGGGTAGCTGCGGCCGAGGTCGGCCTTGAGGGCAGCGTTCTGCCGCCGCAGGCGAGCCTCCTCCAGCACCCGGTTGACGGCATGCAGCAGCTCGTCGTGGTCGAACGGCTTGGCGATGTAGTCGACGGCGCCACGCTTCATGGCGTCCACTGCCGAGGGGACGCTGGCATAGCTGGTGATGATGATGACCGGGGTCTCCCCGGCATGCGGGATGATGTCGATGCCTGGCGCGCCGGGCAGGCGCAGGTCCGAGAGGATCAGGTCGAAATCCGAAGGGCGGTATTTTTCGATCGCGCTCTCCAGCGAAGGGCAGGCAGCGGTGTCGTAGCCATTGCGGTCCAGCAATCGGCGGATGGAATTGCGAATGATTTCCTCGTCTTCGATGATCAGAATGCTGGGCATGGCAACCTCCTTGTGGGATCAGCCGCTCTCCGCAGCGGTCGACTGCGAGGCATCGGCGACGGGCGGGGCGCTGAGCGGTAGCGTGAAGATGGCGCGAGTGCCATGCTCCGAACTCTCCAGCCGGAGCTCGCCGCCACGCTCCTTGATGATGTTGTAGGCCAACGGCAGCCCCAGTCCGGTGCCCTCACCGGCCGGCTTGGAGGTGACGAAAGGCTCCAGCACCTGACCCAGGATTTCCTCGGGTATGCCGGGGCCGTTGTCGCTGATGGTGACCTCGACCAGATCGTCGCAGCGGCGGCCGACGATCTCGATCCGCCCGCCCTCGCCGCAGGCGTCGACCGCGTTGGTGAATAGATTAACGAAGACCTGCAGCAGGCGCTGGGAGTCGTCCTGGACCCAGAAGGTGGGCGGGAGGCGGTTGTCGAAGGAGACTTGGCGCGCCCGCTTCGACAGCTGCACGATGCGACAGGCGTCCTCGGCCAGCTTGCGCAGCTGCACGACCACCGGCGTGCCGCTGTGAGGCCTGCCGCTGTGAGCATAGCTCACCAGGGTCTGGACGATGTTGCTGACCCGCTGGGTCTGTTCCAGGATTTGCTCCGCGATTTCATCGATCGCATCCGGGTCGGGCTCGCCCCGCATGTCTTGCGCCAGACAGGCGATGGCGGTGATGGGGTTGCCGATTTCGTGCGCCACGCCGGCAGCCAGGCGGCCGATGGAGGCGAGCCGTTCGCTGTGCGCCAGCTCCCGCTCCAGCAGCTCCAGCTCGGTGGCGTCCTCCACCAGCAGCAGCCGGTCGCCGCCGCTGTCCGACTCGGCGATCACGGCCTTGTGCAGCTTGAGAAAGCGGGTCTCGTTGTCCAGCCGCAGCTCTCGCTTGCCGGTGCTGGCAACCGGGTCGTCGAGGAAGGTGGTGAGGAAGGCGCCCCAGGGAGCCGGCAGCTCGGGCAACAGGCTGCCCAGGGCATCCTCGCTGCTGATCCCGGTGAGTCTGGCCATGGCGGGGTTCCAGCGCACCACCCGGTTGCCGGGCGTGACCGCGACGATGCCCAGCGGCAGGTCTTCCAGCACCTGACGGTGGTAGCGTCGCAGCTGGTCCAGCTCCGCGGCCACGCCGCGGAAGCTGCGCCAGGACTGCTCCAGGCGAGACTCGAGCAGCTGCATGGTCTGGGCGCTTGTGCCCCGGCTGTCCTGGTCCAGCCGCAGACGCTCGTCGACGATCATCCGCGCCAGCACGGGCCCCATCATCCCCGACAGGTTGCGCTGGATCTGATCGCGCAGCAGGTAGAGCTTTTCCGGGCGGCGCTCGTCCCAGCTCAGCTGCTGGTCCTTGAGCGCCTTCTCCACCTCCGCCAGGGCGGCGTGCTCGCCGGTCACCGGAGCCAGCTGCTGCACGAACTGGTAGGGCGTCTCCAGCTTCAGCTCACCCTTGCTCAGGCGCAGTCCGGTTTCCTGGCAGGCCGCGGCGGCCTCGCGCTCCCGCCTGGTGGGCGGGATCAGCAGCGACAGCAGCACGAAGGTGGCCGTGTTGAGCGACAGCGACCAGAACGTCACCCCGCCGTAGCTGAAGCTCTGCAAGTCGAGGCCGGACAGGGAGTTGGCGCCGGTCAGCTCGGGAAGCAGGGCGCCGACGATCCAGACGATGCCGCCGGCGACCAGGCCGCCGATGAAGCCGGCGCTGGAGGCCCGCGGCCAGTAAAGTACGCCGATGATGCCGGGGAGGAATTGAGCCATGGCGAGAAAGGAGATCAGACCCCAGGCCACCAGCCCGGTGCTGCGCTCCAGCACGGCGTAGAAGCCGTAGCCGGCGGCGATCACCGCGGCGATGGTGCTGCGCCGCAGCCAGCGCAGATCGGCGTAGAGGTCGCGCTGCGGCTGAAGCTTGGTGAACGGCAGCACTAGGTGGTTCACCGTCATCCAGGACAGCGCCAGGGTCTCGACGATGATCATGGCGCTGGCGGCCGAGATGCCGCCCAGGTAGATCAGCATCACCAGCACCGGCGACTGGCTCAGCTGGGCCAGCTTGATGACGTAGTTGTCCGGAGGCACCTCGAGTCCCAGCGCTTGCCCGGCCCAGAGGATGGGCGGGATGGCCAGGGACAGCAGCAGCAGAAACAGTGGAAAGCCCCAGCCGGCGCTGAGTAGGGCCCGCGGCTGCAGGTTCTCGGTGAACAGCATGTGAAACTGTCGCGGCAGCAGAAAGCCGGCGGAAAAGGCCACCAGCAGCAGGCTGATCCAGGGCCCGTCCAAGGCCGAGAAGTGAAACGCCTGCAGCGCCTCCGGATTGACCTCGAGCCACCGTTCCAGGCCGCCCAGCCCGCCGAAGGTCAGCTTGATGACCACCATCGCCAGCAGCAGCAGGGCCAGCAGCTTGACGAAGGACTCGAAGGCGATGGCCGCCATCAGCCCGACGTGCTTCTCCCGCGGGCTGATGTGGCGGGTGCCGAAGATGATGGCGAACACGGTGACGATCACGCAGAAGCCGATGGCGATGGGTACCGGGGAGGCAACCGGGGCCAGCGCCTGGGTGGCTTCGGCGACGCCGCGGATCTGCAGCGCGATGTAGGGCAGGATGCCCATCAGCATCAGCACCGTCACCAGGGTGCCGGCTGCTTGGCTGTCGAAGCGAAAGGCGAAGATGTCCGCCACCGAGGTCAGTTGATGGCTGCGCACCAGCCGCAGCAGCGGCAAGAGCAGCACCGGGGTCAGGATGAAGGCGATGGTGACGCCGATGTAGATGGTCAGGAACAGAATGCCCTGCTCGGCGGCGAACCCGACGCTGCCGTAGTAGCTCCAGGTGGTGGCGTAGACCCCCAGAGAGAGCACGTACAGCGCCGGATGGTGGGAAAACCGTTCCGGCAGCCAGCGTTCGGTGGCGTAGGCAATCAAGAACAGCAGCAGCAAATAGCCGATGGCCCCGATCGCCAGGGTAACGATGCTAAAGCTCATGACGCGCCAGCCGGTGGTTCAGCACCGCGATCAGGCCGATCAAGCCGAGCCAGAGCAGGTAGATGAAATACCAGGGCGGCGGTCGCGCCATCCACCAATAAGCAAAGGGCGAAACCAGGAGAAACAAAGCCAGCAGCGCAACGGCGACGCTCTCGCTGGCCGCGCTATAGTCGGAACCAGCCGGCATGCTCTCCACCTCCAGCGATATCTTCGTGTTTTTATTGTTTTATTAGTAAACGTAGCATAAGAATCGCCGCTTGGCTGCAGCGCCGGGACAGGGAGCGGCCTAGGCCGCGGGCTAGACGCGCTGCAATTCGAGAAAGGTCAATGCGTAGGGATTGCGCTCGTCGGCGGGGCGCTCGATGCGTTCCACGGTGCGCCAGTCCGCCTCCGACAGCGGCGGAAAGCGGGTGTCGCCCTCGAGCTCGGCGTGGACGATGGTAAGGTGGATGCGGTCGGTGATGGGCAGGAACAGCCGATAGATCTCCTCGCCGCCGATGACGGCGATCTCCTCGACGTCGCCGGCGGCGGCGATGGCCTTTTCCAGCGAGTGGACCACCGTGCAGCCGGCAGCGGCATAGGCCGGATTGCGGCTCATGACGATGTTGTGCCGCCCCGGCAGGGGCCGGCCGATGGACTCGTGCGCCTTGCGGCCCATGATGATGGGCTTGCCTAGCGTGACCTTTTTGAAATGCGCCAGGTCTGCCGGCAGGTGCCAGGGGAGGGCGTTGTCACGGCCGATGACGCGGTTCTCGGCCATTGCGACGACTTGGGTGATCAACGGCATGGGCAGTCTGCTCGAGGGTCGAATGGATCAAGGCCGGCAGGCCGGTAGGCGGCCTGCCGCCAGATGGTCGTCTACAGGCTGCTCCAGCTGGACTGCCGGCGCCAGCGGATGCGCGTTACGATGATGCCGGTCAGGAAGCCGCCGAAGACCACCAGCGCGCCGGTGACGAACCAGTCGCGTCGGCTGCGGTCGCGCAGCCGTAGCGTCTCGTTCTGTAGGCTCTCGATTTCCCGTTGCAGATCGACGATTTGCTTCTTGAGCTCCCGGTTTTCGTTGGCCAGCGTCAGGCCGCGGGCGGCCTCCTCCAGCTGCCGGCTCATGCGTTCGTTGGCGGTGGTAAGCTCCTTGATGCGAGCTTGGGCGGCGGACAGCTGGTCGTTGCCGGCCGCGAGGCTTTGTTTCAGCTCTGCCAGCTCCTGCTGGGTCCGCTCCAGGCGCTTGGTGACCGCCGCCAGCTGGTCGCGGGCGCTGGGAGTATCCATCAGGTGGCGCTCCAGCACCCAGCCTTGCAGCCCATCGCGAGTTTCGACCAGGAGCCAGCCGTCCTGCCCCGATTCGACCACCCGCACCGGCGTCCCGGGTTTCATCATGCGCAGGATCCGATGGCCGGTGGTGGGGCCGGTGCGCAGCGTGATTTCGGTCTGGTCGGTAATGTAGCGCGTCGTTTGGCTCCAGGCGGGCAGCGCAAGCAGGCAGAGGCTGAGAGCTAGAATCAATCGCTTCACGATGCGTATCCGTTTTCTGAGTCCGTGAACATGGCTGGCTGCCGTGGAGGGACGAAGGCGGCGCCAGCAGTTGGTGTCTATCAATGTAGACGACGGTAAAGCATTGTATGCCACGGCGCAGGCTGGAATCATCGATTCGTTCACGGCTGCGGGCCAGGACGGGTGTCGCCGGCTGGCAACGTTCGTGCTTGCGCCGCATGCTGTTGACTGCGGGCCAACCCCGCTGCAGGCTAGCTCCTCGCCCGATTCCAAGGATGTGACATGCTGCTTTATCCCGAGATCGATCCGGTTGCGTTTCGGCTGGGTCCCCTGGCCGTGCATTGGTACGGGCTGATGTACGCGGTCGGCTTCGTCGCCGGCTGGTGGCTGGGGCGGCTGCGGGCGCGGCGGCCCGGAGCGCCGCTGACGCCTACGCAGGTGGATGACTTCCTGGTCTATGCCGCCCTCGGCGTGGTGCTGGGCGGGCGCATCGGCTACGTGCTGTTCTACAACCTCTCGGCTTTCCTGGACAATCCGCTGCTCATCTTTAAGCTCTGGGAGGGCGGCATGTCCTTCCATGGTGGTCTGCTAGGCGTGTTGACCGCGGCCTGGCTGTACGCCCGCAAGATCGGCAGCCGCTTCCTGGTGCTAACCGATTTCCTCGCGCCACTGACGCCCATCGGCCTCGGTGCTGGCCGCATTGGCAACTTCATCAACGGCGAATTATGGGGAGCGCCGACCGACCTGCCCTGGGGGATGGTGTATCTGCCCTTGGGCGGCATGCCGCGGCATCCGTCGCAGTTGTATCAGGCCCTGCTGGAGGGGCTGGTGCTGTTCGTCATCCTGTGGTGGTTTTCCAGTCGGCCACGGCCACGGGCAGCCGTCTCGGGCCTGTTTCTGCTTTGCTATGGCAGCTTCCGCTTCCTGGTGGAATTCGTGCGCCTGCCCGATCCCCAGCTGGGTTACCTAGCGTTCGGCTGGGTCACCATGGGGCAGGTGCTGTCGCTGCCGATGATCGTGGGGGGCCTGGGCCTGCTGGCCTGGGCCTATGGACGTAACAACAAGGAGCGCGGCCGTCATGCGGCAATATCTTGATTTGATGCGGCACGTGCGCGAGCACGGTGTCCGCAAGTCCGACCGCACGGGGACCGGCACCTTGTCGGTGTTCGGTCATCAGATGCGCTTTGATCTGAACGCGGGCTTTCCGCTGGTCACTACCAAAAAGCTGCACCTGAGGTCCATCATCCATGAGCTGCTGTGGTTCCTGCGTGGTGACAGCAACATCGCCTACCTGCGGGAGAACGGGGTGACCATCTGGGACGAGTGGGCCGATCTCCAGGGCGAACTGGGGCCGGTCTACGGCGTGCAGTGGCGTTCCTGGCCGACCGCTGACGGCCGGCGCATTGACCAGCTCAGCCAGGTGGTCGCGGAGATCAAGCGCAACCCGGATTCGCGGCGACTGCTGGTGAGCGCCTGGAACGTCGGCGAGCTGGAGCGCATGGCGCTGGCGCCCTGCCACGTGCTGTTCCAGTTCTACGTCGCCGAGGGCAAGCTTTCTTGCCATCTCTATCAGCGCAGCGCCGACATCTTCCTCGGCCTGCCCTTCAACATCGCGTCGTATGCCCTGCTCACCATGATGGTGGCGCAGGTCTGCGGGTTGCAGCCGGGTGAGCTGGTGCACAGCATCGGCGATGCCCATCTCTACCTCAATCATCTGGAGCAGGCCGACCTGCAGCTGACCCGCGAGCCTTATCCGCTGCCGACCATGCGGCTCAATCCCGAGGTCAGGGACTTGTTCGCCTTCCGCTACGAGGACTTCGAGCTGCAGAACTACCAGGCCCACCCGCACATCAAGGCGCCGGTCGCCGTGTAAACTGGGTAGAACTTTTGTCCGCGGCGCAGGGGAGAGGGGAGCCGGTCGGCTCCGGGCAGCGCCCTTGCACCTTCGTCAATGCAGATCGCGCCAAGCGTAGGAGTCGTCATGGTATCCCCACCGGATCTGCGCGAGATGATCGCGCGCCTCATCGCAATCCCTTCCATCAGCAGCGTCAATCCGGAGGAGGACCAGGCGAATCGGCCTGTGGTGGATCAGCTGGCTGAATGGCTGAGCGGGATGGGATTCGCGGTCGAGATCCAGGAGCTGCCGGAGGCGCCCGGCAAGGCCAACCTCATCGCCACCCTGGGACGCGGTGAGGGTGGTCTGGTGTTGGCCGGCCATACCGATACCGTGCCTTTCGACCAGGGCCGCTGGGATTCCGACCCGTTCCGGCTGTGCGAGCGGGACGACAAGCTGTATGGGCTGGGCACCAGCGACATGAAGGCCTTCCTGGCCCTGGCGATAGAGGCGGCGCGCGGCCTGCGGGCGCAGGACCTCAAGCAGCCGTTGATCCTGCTTGCCACCGCTGACGAGGAAAGCGGAATGAGCGGGGCTCGGGCCTTGCTGGAAGCGGGCCGCCCGCGCGGGCGCCATGCCGTCATCGGCGAGCCTACCAACCTGGTGCCCGTGCGCATGCACAAGGGCGTGATGATGGAGTCGGTCCGCGTCATAGGCCGTTCCGGTCATTCCAGCGACCCGGCGCTGGGGTTGAACGCCCTGGACGGCATGGCCGCGGTGCTCGATGCGCTCTTGCGCTGGCGCGATGAGCTGCGGCAGCGCTACCGCAACGCCGCCTTCCACGTCCCCGAACCCACGCTCAACTTGGGCCGTATCTGCGGCGGCGACAACCCCAACCGCATCTGTCCCGAGGTGGAGCTGCAGCTGGACATTCGGCCGTTGCCGGGCATGTCGCTGGCGGAGCTGCGCGACGAGCTGGAGCGACGGGTGCGTCAGGCGCTGGGCGAGCGCCCGTGGGGCGTCGAGCTCAAGCCGCTGTTCCCGGGCGTGGAGCCGCTGGAGACCCCGGCTACCGCCCCCATCGTGCAGGCCGCCGAACGGCTCACCGGCACCAGCGCCATGGCGGCGGCCTTCGGCACCGAGGCGCCATACCTGCAGACGCTGGGCGCCGATGTGGTGGTGCTTGGGCCGGGCGATATTGCCCAAGCGCATCAGCCGAACGAATATCTGCGCATGGATCGGCTTACGCCGACGGTGGATCTGCTGCGGCAACTGATCAAGGATTTCTGCGTGAATCCCACAGAGGCGGCTGAATGACCCCGGAAGAAAGTGCCCAGTTCGTTGGCTGGTTTCGCCAAAGCTCGCCTTACATCAATGCCCACCGCGAGCGGACCTTCGTGATCGGGTTCGGCGGCGAGGTGGTGGCCGATGCCTCCTTCCCCCACCTGATCCATGACCTTGCGCTGCTCTCCAGCCTGGGCGTGCGCCTGGTGCTGGTGCCCGGCGCGCGGCCGCAGGTGGAGGAGAGGCTGCGCGAGCGGGGCGCCGAGATCCGCTATGTCAACGGACTGCGGCTGACCGACGCCGCGGCCCTGCAGTGCGTCAAGGAGGCGGTGGGCTGCGTGCGCCTGGAGATCGAGGCGCTGCTGTCCATGGGGCTTGCCAATTCGCCCATGGCCGGCTACCGGATCCGGGTCGCGTCGGGCAATTTCGTCACCGCCCGCCCGCTGGGAGTACGCGACGGCGTTGACTACGAGCACACCGGCGAGGTGCGCCGGGTGGATGTCGAGGGCATACGCGAGCGACTGCAGCGCGGGGACGTGGTGTTGGTCTCTCCCCTGGGCTATTCCCCCACCGGCGAGATCTTCAATCTGAACGCCGAGGATGTCGCCTTTGCCGTGGCTCGGGAGCTGCAGGCGGATAAGCTGCTGTTCCTGGTGGACGATGCGCCGCTGCAGGACAGTGCCGGCAATCCGCTGCGGGAACTGACCGTGCAGGAGGCCAACGACTACCTGCAGGCGCATGCCGACCGTCTGCCCGAGTCCATGGCCCGCCTGCTGGCTGGCGGCATCGACGTCTGCCGCCGCGGCGTGCGCCGGGTGCATTTGCTCGACCGTCGGCAGGACGGCGCGCTGCTGCTGGAGCTGTTCACGCGCGACGGTGTGGGCACGCTGCTCATGGCCCAGTCGTTCGAGAACGTGCGGCCGGCGGTGATCGACGATGTCGGCGGCATCCTGCGCCTGATCCAGCCGCTGGAAGAAGAGGGCGTGCTGGTGCGCCGCTCCCGCGAGCTTCTGGAGAACGAGATTGGCCACTTCACCGTGATCGAGCGCGACGGCGCCATCATCGCCTGCGCCGCGCTCTACCCGCATCCGGGCGAGGGCATGGGTGAGATCGCCTGCGTCGCCGTGCACCCCGACTACCGCCGCGGTGGCCGCGCCGACATGCTGCTGCAGAGGCTCGAGCGGCAGGCGCGAGGCCTGGGGCTGACGCGCGTCTTCGTGCTCACTACCCACACTGCGCACTGGTTCCAGGAGCGCGGCTTTGTGCCGGCACCGCTGGAGGCGCTGCCGGTGGCTCGGCGCAAGCTCTACAACTACAAGCGCAATTCCAAGGTGTTCGTGAAGGAGCTGTGAGCCGCGCCGGTGGCGCAGCTCACGGGCTTCAGTCGAGCTGCGACAGGTCGCGGACCGCGCCCATGTCGGCGCTGGTGGCGAGCTTGGCGTAGGCCTTGAGGGCCGCGCTCACGCGGCGCTGGCGCTGCTCGGCGGGTTTCCAGGCAGCGCTGCCCTTGGCCTCCATGGCTTCGCGCCGCCGGGCCAGCTCCTCATCCGAGATCATGATCTCGATCTCCCGCTTGGGGATGTCAATGCGGATGCGGTCGCCCGGTTCGATGAGGGCGATGTTGCCGCGCTCGGCCGCCTCCGGCGACACGTGGCCGATGGACAGGCCCGAGGTGCCGCCGGAGAAGCGGCCGTCGGTGATGAGCGCGCAGGCCTTACCCAGTCCCTTGGACTTCAGGTAGCTGGTGGGATACAGCATTTCCTGCATGCCGGGGCCGCCGCGCGGGCCTTCGTAGCGGATGATGACCACGTCGCCCGGCTTGACCTTGCCGCCGAGTATGCCTTCCACTGCCGATTCCTGGCTCTCGAAGATGACCGCCGGCCCCTCGAAGGTGAGGATGCTCTCGTCCACGCCGGCGGTCTTGACGATGCAGCCGCGTGGTGCGAGGTTGCCGTACAGCACGGCGAGCCCCCCGTCTTTGCTGTAGGCGTGCTCGATGTCGCGGATGCAGCCGTTGGCGCGGTCCAGGTCCAGGGTCGGATAGCGGCTGGATTGGCTGAAGGCTTTCTGGGTCGGGATGCCGCCGGGACCGGCGCGGTAGAACGTGAGCACTGACTCGTCCTTAGTGCGCCGGACGTCCCAGCGCTCTAGCGCTTCGGCTAGGGTCTGGGAGTGGATGGTCGGCACGTCAGTATGCAACAGTCCCGCGCGCTCGAGCTCGCCCAGGATGCCCATCACGCCGCCGGCGCGATGGACGTCTTCCATGTGATAGAAGGCCGTGGCCGGTGCCACCTTGCAGAGATGCGGTACCTTGCGTGACAGGCGGTCGATGTCGGCCATGGTGAAGTCCACCTCGGCCTCGCGGGCCGCCGCCAGCAGGTGCAGCACGGTGTTGGTGGAGCCGCCCATGGCGATGTCCAGGCACATGGCGTTCTCGAAGGCCTTACGGTTGGCGATGCTGCGCGGCAGCACGCTGTCGTCGTCCTGCTCGTAGTAGCGCCTGGCCAGCTCGACGATGAGGCGACCGGCCTGGCGGAACAGCTGCTCGCGATCGGCGTGGGTGGCCACCAGCGAGCCGTTACCGGGCAGGCTGAGCCCCAGGGCCTCGGTCAGGCAGTTCATGGAGTTGGCGGTGAACATGCCCGAGCAGGAGCCGCAGGTCGGACAGGCCGAGCGCTCGATGCGGGCGACGTCCTCGTCGGAAACGTTGTCGTCGGCGGCATGGACCATAGCGTCCACCAGATCCAGCGCCACGTCCTTGCCGGCCAACTTGGTCTTGCCGGCTTCCATCGGGCCGCCGGAGACGAACACCACCGGGATGTTGAGGCGCAACGCCGCCATCAGCATGCCGGGGGTAATCTTGTCGCAGTTGGAGATGCACACCAGGGCGTCGGCGCAGTGGGCGTTGACCATGTACTCGACACTGTCGGCGATGATGTCGCGCGACGGCAGCGAGTAGAGCATGCCGTCGTGGCCCATGGCGATGCCGTCGTCGACGGCGATGGTGTTGAATTCCTTGCCCACGCCGCCGGCTTTCTCGATCTCCTCGATCACCAGCTGGCCCAGGTCCTTGAGGTGGACGTGGCCGGGAACGAACTGGGTGAAGGAGTTGGCGACGGCAATGATCGGCTTGCCGAAGTCGTCGTCTTTCATGCCGGTGGCGCGCCACAGGGCGCGGGCACCGGCCATGTTGCGACCAAAGGTCGAAGTACGGGAGCGATACGCTGGCATGTTTTGGGTCCTCATCACAGCGCGACAATCCGTCAAAGCGGATTGCGCCGGCGCGATTGGTTGGCGATTGCAAGAAACCTGCGCGGGCTGCCGGCAGCCGGAATTCCGCGCCAGCCCGATCGCCTTGCGAGGCTAGCACAACATTGCGGCTCGGCGCATGGACCTGGGTCGCCGGAGCGCAAGGTCGTCGCCGAGCGAGCGCTGGCAGCGGCTGTCGTATCATGCGCGTCAGGGCCGGTGTCGGCAGGAGCTGCGCGAGCAATGACAGTGACAACGGATAACGGCAAACGATGGGCATGGTGCCAGGGGGGCATAGGACAGGCGGCGCGGCAGCTGCTGGTGCAGGCGGCAGCCAGCCGGCAGCGCCGGGTGCTGCTGCTGGCGGGGGCGCGGGACTGGGTGCGGGCTGGAGCGGACGAGATCCTGGCCGCGGTTGGCCAGCCTGTGGAGAGTGCCTGGCTGGGCGCGGAGGCGCCGGCAGGTATGACGGCCGTCGTGGCCGGCAAGGTCTCGCGGCTGTTGGGCCAGGAGCTGCGGTTGCTGGTGGTCGATGCCTACGCCGGCTTTGATCCGGATGCGGTGGGAGCGGCCATCGGCGCACTGGTCGGCGGCGGGTTGCTAGTGCTGCTGACACCGCCGCTGGCGCGCTGGGAACGGTACCCTGACCCGGAGCATGCCCGGATTGCGGTGGCGCCGCACGGCCCCGAGGCGGTGACGGGCCGTTTCCTGCGCCGCCTGGCACGGCTGCTGGCGGAAGCCCCGCCGGAAGAGGTCTATCGTGTGGAACAGGATAGACCGCTGCCGCCGCTGCCAGGCACGCTCGCAGCGCCGCCGCCGGCGGCGCTGCCCCCTTATGCCAGCGAGGAGCAGCGCCAGGCCGTGGAGGCGCTGCTGCGGGTTGCCACCGGCCGCGTCCGCCGGCCGGTGGTGCTGATCGCCGATCGCGGCCGGGGCAAGTCCGCCGCTTTGGGACTGGCGGCGGCCCGGTTGCTGGCGGCAGGCACGATGCGCATCGCGCTGACTGGGCCGCGGCTGGAGGCGGTGCGTGCGGTCTTCGAGCATGCTGTCCGCCAGCTGCCGCAGGCCAGGTTGCGCCCCGGCCAGCTGGAAAGCGGACAGGGCAAGCTATGGTTCGTGCCGCCGGACGCGCTGGCCAGCGAGCGACCGGCGGCTGACCTGCTGCTGGTGGACGAAGCGGCGGCGATTCCGGTGCCGCTGCTGCTGCGGTTGCTGCAGCACTATCCGCGGGTCGCCTTCACCACCACGGTGCACGGTTACGAGGGTACCGGACGCGGCTTCCTGTTGCGCTTCCTGCGCGCCTTGGCGGCGCGGACGCCGGAGCGGCGCCTGCTGCGGCTGGAGACACCGGTGCGCTGGGCGCCGCATGATCCGCTGGAGCGGCTCTCCTTCCGCCTGCTGCTGCTAGACGCTGAGGCCGCGCCGGACCGGGCGGCGGCTGCGGCCAGGCCCGACAGCATCCGCCTGGAGTGGCTGGATCGGGACGCGCTGGTGGAGGACGAGGCGCTGCTATCAGAGCTGTTCGGCCTGCTGCTGCAGGCCCACTACCGGACCCGTCCCTTCGATCTGCGCCATCTGCTCGATGGGCCCAACGTCGAAATCCTGGTGCAGCGGCAGGGGCCGCATGTGGTCGGCGCCGCCCTGCTGGCGCGGGAGGGCGGCCTGCAGCCGGCGCGCGCTGCCGCGGTCCAGCGCGGCGAGCGCCGGTTGCGGGGACATTTGCTGCCGCAGTCGCTGGCCTTCCACCTGGGGCTGGCCGAGGGCGCTGCACTGCGCTGCGTGCGCATCATGCGCTTGGCGGTGCATCCGGCCTGCCGCCAGCGGGGCCTGGGCCGCAGCCTGCTGGCCGCGGTGGCGGCACGGGCAAAAGCCGGCGGCTGGGATGCGGTCGGCTCCAGCTTTGGCGGCGATGCAGAACTGCTGCGCTTCTGGCAGCGCTGCGGCTTCCAGCCGGTTCGGGTCGGCATGACCCGCGGCAGCAGAAGCGGCGAGCATGCCCTGCTGGTGCTGCAGGCCCTGAGCCCGCTGGGCCAAAGCCTCCTGGCCTCAGCTCGCCGGCAGTTTTTGCGCGATCTGCCGGCGCAGCTGGCCCAGCCGCTGCGCGACCTGGATCCCGAGCTGGCGGTTCTGCTGCTGCCGGACGATGCGACCGCTGCCGCTCTCGACGCCGATGACTGCCGGCAGCTGGTCGCGTTCGCCCATGGTCGGCGCAGCTACGGCGACAGCCTCGGCGCGCTGCAGCGGCTGGTGCTGGCAGCCGGAGCGGCACTGGCCGGTCTTTCTGCCGCTCAGCGCCGGCTGCTGCTGGCCAAGGTGATGCAGGGACGTGACTGGTCCGAGGTGGCGGAGCTTGGGAGCTGGCCGGGCCGGGCGGCGGCGGAGGAGGCGCTGCGCCAGGCGGTGAGGCAATTGCTGCAGCAGGGAGGCTTGTCCCCGCCGGCGAACGGCTTTCCTGGCGCATCAATGGTTTGAGTTGCCTGCTCGGCGGCCATATTACCGCTTGCCAGGGTGGCTTGGCCGAGACGAGGAGGAACCGATGCGCCGACCCATTGCCGTGGCGGTGCTGACGCTGGCATTGGCGGCCTGCGCTGGCCATGCGGCGCCGCTTGCCATTGCTTCCGGCAGCCAGCAGGGCCCTGCCGAGACCATGCCCAGCCTGGCTCCCATGCTGGAGCGTGTGCTGCCGGCAGTGGTTAGCATCGCGGTGCGCGGCACCGTGGCCATGGAGCAGAATCCGCTGCTGCAGGATCCGTTTTTCCGCCGCTTTTTCGGTTCCCCCGATCTGCCGCAGGAGCGCGCCTTTGAGGCTATCGGCTCCGGAGTGATCGTCGATGCTGCGCAGGGCATCGTGATCACCAATGCCCATATCGTCGAGGATGCCGACGAGCTGACCGTGACCTTGGGCACGGGAGAGCAGCTGGCGGCGACCAAGCTCGGCGCCGACCCAGAAACCGACATCGCCGTGCTGAAGGTAGAAACCGACGGCGTCGAGCTGACCGCGCTGCCGCTGGGCGACTCTAGCAAGCTGCGGGTGGGCGACATCGTGGTCGCCGTCGGCAACCCCTTCGGGCTGGAGCAGACCGCCACCTCCGGCATCGTCAGCGCGCTGGGACGCACCGGCCTCGGCATCGAGGGCTACGAGGACTTCATCCAGACCGACGCCTCCATCAACCCCGGCAACTCTGGCGGCGCGCTGGTCAACCTCCGTGGGGAGCTGGTCGGCATCAACACCGCCATCCTCGCCCCCAGCGGCGGCAACATCGGCATCGGCTTCGCCATCCCGGTCGCCATCGTGCAGGGGGTGATGACGCAGCTGGTCGAGCACGGTGAGGTGCGGCGCGGGCAACTGGGAGTGGTGGTGCAGGATCTCACCCCGGCCCTGGCGGAGGCACTGGGAGCCCAGGCTAGGGAAGGCGCCGTGGTAACCCAGGTGCTAGCGGGGTCGCCGGCGGAGCAGGCCGGCATCCGGGTGGGCGATGTCATTGTCAGCGTCGACGGCCAGGCGATACGCAACAGCAGCGAGCTGCGCAACCGGATCGGCCTGATGGCCATCGATCAGCAGGTCACCCTCGGCATCCAGCGCGACGGCAAGCCGCTTACCGTCACTCCGACCCTGGCCAGGGCGCAGCAACGGCAAATCGACGGCGGCCAGATGGACAAGCGGCTGGCGGGAGCGCTGTTCGAGGCCGCCACGGGACGGCCGCAAGAGGGATTGGTGGCCGTTGCCGAAGTGGCCCCGGGCAGTCCAGCCTACCAGCTCGGGCTGCGGCCGGGCGATCGCATCACCAGCGTCAATCGGCGCCAGGTGGAGAACCTGGAGCAGTTCGGCCAGCTGGTGAAGCAGGCGGGCGATACCATCCTGTTGGGCGTCAACCGCCGTGGAACGCCGTTGCTGCTGGCGGTCCAATGAGCGTCGGGGCGACGTCATGAGCGATCGCAGCCGACCCGATTGGCGGCCTTGCCGGCATGGCGGGCGCGACCAGGGCAGCTTGTGGGCCAGCGGCACCCGTTTCGAGTCGCCGAGGCGGGACCAGGCTGGGCCGGCCCGAGCCTGGCAGCCCGGCCTGCGGCTTTTGCATGCCGGCCTGGACGACGCACCGCTGATCGTCGATTTCGAGCTGCAGCTGGAACAGCGTCGCGAAGTGGAGTCCATGCTGCGGCATATCGCCGCAGTCGTGGATTTCGATCTCGGCTGCCTGGGCCGCGGTATCGATCCGCGCAGCCTTGGTGCCGGCTGAAGCGGAAACCTAGCCGACGCTGACCCGGTCGCGGCCCGCGGCCTGACTTTTGCGCAGCGCCTTGCGGGCCCGTTGCAGCATGCTGGCGGTGTTGTCGCCGGTGCGGAAATCGGTGAGTCCGCCGCTCACACTCAGATACAACGTCCGCCCCGGGGCCGAGAAGGGCATGCGGGAGGCGCGGATGGTGATGCGCTGGCCCACTTCCAGCGACCAGCTCATCGAGGTGTTCACCAGGATGACGCCGAAGCAGTCCGGGCCGAGGCGGCCCAGGACGTCGCTATGCCGTAGCTCTAGCCGGATCAGCCGGGCAACGTCGCGGATGCAGCCGTCGGCGGCCGCGGGGCCGAACTGTGTGCGCACCGCAGAAGCGTGGTCGAGTTCCAGCAGCAGCAGGCAGAAAGGTTCCTTGTAGCGCTCCTGGCGAGCGATTTCCTGGCCGAGGATGTGAAGGAAATGGCGCTCACTCCAGGTGCCGGTAAGGCTGTCGGTCAGCGCCGCTTCCTGCAGCTGCAGCTCTAGCTGCTTCTGATGGGTGATGTCCATGTTCAGCCAGGCCACGCGGCGGGGCTGGCCCGGTAGCTCCGGCAGCGGGGTAAAGCGTGCCTGGAACCAGCGTTCGCCGCCGTCGGTGTGTGGTCCGCCATGGTGGTTGAGGCAGTACTCCTCGGTGCAGGGCGCATTGCGCTCCAGCGCCGCGCGGATCGAGGCCAGCAGCTCGTCGGCCACGTCCGGCGGCAAGACCTCGTGCAGTGATTTGCCGATGTAGCCGTCGCCGCCGGCTTCCAGGCTGCCCTGACCGCCGAGCACGTCGACGTAGCGGCCGTGTTCGTCGACGACAAACACGGGATCGGGCAGCGCTTGCACGATGGCGCCGAGCAGACTGGTATCGCGGTTACGGGCGAGCATGCATGAATGCATGTGGGCGAAGCAGGCGTAACCAAAGCCCGGCGCCTAGGGGGCTGCCCGTGGCAGGGCAGCGTGGCGGCGGACAGGAGTTGTCCGTACACTGGACCGGCCTCAAGCTGGACGGAGGAGACCGTGTTCGCTTTTCTGCTGCTGGTAGCGGGCTTGATCGGCGTCGAGCTGACGCGCCGTTGGCTGTTGCAGCGACCGGTACCGCCCCCGCCGAGCGAGCCGTTCGCGGGTGTGCATTATCCGGTGGGCAGCGCCACCGTGTCCGAGCGGGCGACGGCGGCCGCGCCGCGCGCGACCGTGATCTGCATGCCGGGATACTGCGAGAACGTCCGTTATTTCACCCGGGCCTACGCTGATCCCGACATCCAGCTCATCCTGGTCAGCAGCGCCGGCTACTACACCGGCCTGGACGGGGGGCAGGTGCAGCAGGCTGCCTGGGTGCACCCGCCGGACGCTCCGGAAGGCAGCATCGAATACGATGCCATGGTGCTCAACCAGGCCCTGGAGCATTTGCCGAGGAGCGATCGCATCCGCGTCCATGGCCATTCCCGCGGCGGCGCGGTGGTGCTGGAGGCTGCCGCCCGGCGGCCCGAGCTGTTCCAGGGCGTGGAGGTAATCCTGGAGGCGCCGGTGCTGCCCCAGGCCAGCCTACTGCTGCAACCCATCCCGCGCTTTTTCTACTGGCTGTTCCCGCTGCTGCTGCCGTTATGGCAGGCCATGCCCCTGCCGCCCGTGACCCTGGGGCGCTGGGGCACGCTGCGGGATCCGCGCAAACGGGAGCTGATCGCCTCGTTCCCTTTTAACGCCCGGCGAGGCAGCATTCTGCTCGCCAATCTCAGGTCGGTGGAGGCCTGGATGCGGAATAAGCCCGTGCAGCTGTACCGCCATCTGGACCGCGGCACGATCCTGATCCCTGAGGACGATCAGGTACTGGACGCCGCCTCCATGGCCCGCAGCGCCAGCCACGCCGAGCCGCGGCTGACGGTGGTGGAGGTGCGGGGAGCCAGCCACTTCATCCTGCTGGATGAGCCGCAGTCGCTGCCGCCGCTCCGGGCCGAGGGCGAGGACGATGCATTGCGGCAGGCTTGAATCGGTGGGTCGGGGACGGGGCGTCCCGGGGCCGCTTGGCCCCGGGACTTCGGCGCCAGGCTCAGTAGGCGTAGGAAGGCTTCTTGTTGAGCCTGTGGATGGCTTCGATGAAGCGGATGGTGCCGGTCTTGGAGCGCATCATCACCGAGTGGGTCTTGGCGACGTTGTTGCCGATGTAGCGCACCCCGCGCAGTAGCTCGCCGTCGGAGATGCCGGTGGCGACGAAATAGACTTCCTCGCCCTTGGCCAGATCCTCCATCTTGAGGATCTTTTCATAAGAGACACCCATCTTTTGGCAGCGGGCGCGTTCCTCGTCGTTGGCGGGAACCAGCCTGCCCTCGAACTGTCCGCCCAGGCACTTGATGCCGGCCGCGGCGATCACCCCTTCCGGCGCGCCGCCGATGCCCAGCAGGATGTCGACGCCGGTGTAGTCGAAACAGGTGGCGAGCGCGGCGGCTACGTCGCCATCGGAGAACAGCTTGATGCGGGCGCCGGCATCGCGGCATTCCTGGATTAGCTTCTCATGGCGAGGCCGGTCAAGAATGGTGACGGTGAGGTCGGTAATGCTTTTATTCAGGGCCTCCGCCGTCGCTTTGAGGTTCTCGTGCACGGGCGCATCAAGGCTCACCTTGCCGGCCGCCTTGGGGCCGACGGCGATCTTGTCCATGTACATGTCCGGCGCGTTGAGCAGGCAGCCGCGCGGCGCCATGGCAACCACCGCGATCGCGTTCGGCAAGCCCTTGGCCACCGAGGTCGTGCCTTCGACCGGATCCACCGCGATGTCGACTTGGGGTGCGCCCGGGCCGCGGCGTCCCAGCTGTTCGCCGATGTAGAGCATCGGGGCTTCGTCCATCTCGCCTTCGCCGATGACGACCACGCCGTCGATGTCAATGTTGTCGAACATCCGACGCATGCCGTCGACACCGGCCTGGTCTGCGAGGATCTTGTCGCCACGCCCCATATGGGTGGCGGCGCTGAGAGCGGCTGCTTCGGTGACTCTTACCAGATCGAGTGCAAGGTTTCTGTCCACGTATGATCCCTCATTCTTGCGCAACGGATGAATGGCGACGCGGCAAACCAAGGCCGGCGGTATGTTTTTGAGTGGTTGCTCCAGGTCATTGATGCAAAAGCAGTCCCGAAATTCTATCAGGAATGGCCGAGAGGATTGACCGCGGAACGGGTTCGGCGCGGAGCGCAGACCTGGCGAGAGGGCTGTTGTTGCATCGGGGAGCAGTCAGGCCGTGCGGGATGCTCTATAATGCGCCCCTTCGTCAGTTTCGGTGACGATCTGGCCAGCCTACTTGGGAGACTTTAGATGGGCTTCGAGAGCGTACCACCTGGGAAATCGATACCCGATGACGTCAACGTCATCATCGAAATTCCTCTCCGCAGCGACCCGGTCAAATACGAAATCGACGAGGCGACCGGCACCGTGATGGTGGACAGGTTCATGGCGACCGCCATGCACTATCCATGCAACTACGGTTACGTGCCGCAGACGCTGTGCGAGGACGGCGATCCTGCCGACGTGCTGGTGCTGACGCCGTTCCCGCTGCTGGTCGGCTCGGTGGTCCGCTGCCGTCCCATCGCCGTGCTCGAGATGAGTGACGAGGCCGGCGGGGACTCCAAGATCTTGGCCGTGCCGGTGAGCAAGCTGACCACCATGTACGATCACGTCCAGGGACCGGACGACCTGCCGCCGCTGCTGTTGCAGCAGATCAGCCACTTCTTCGAGCACTACAAGGACCTTGAATCTGACAAATGGGTCAAGGTGGTGGGCTGGAAGGGGGCGGACGCCGCCCGGCAGGAGATCCTGGAAGCAGTGGAGCGCTTCCAGCGCGCCGACAAGGTTTGACCAGGCCGAGCCGTTCGGCAAGCGAGTCCTCGCATGCAGGCAGCAAGCCCGCTCGTCCAGCTGTCCCTGGAGCTTAGCGCCGCGCACTGCGAGCGCGTGGAGGAGGTCGTGGCGGCGGCCGGCGCGCTCTCGGTCAGCTTCCTTGATCCTGGCGGCGAACCGGTGCTGGAGCCGGCGCTGGGAACCACCCCGCTGTGGTCGCGGGTACGGCTGCTCGCGCTGTTTCAGGGCTGGCCCGACAGCGAGCGGTTGTACTTGGCCATTTGCGCGGCGCTGGACGGCGAGCTGCCGGCCCGTTGGGAACTGGCGCCACTGGAGCAGAAGCAGTGGGAGCGGGCCTGGCTGGACCACTACCACCCCATGCATTTCGGCGGCCGGCTCTGGGTGGTGCCGACCAGTGCTGAGCCGCCCGATCCCGAGGCGATCAACCTGCGCTTGGATCCGGGCCTGGCCTTCGGCACTGGGACGCATGCCACCACGGCTCTGTGCCTGCGCTGGCTGGCGCAGGCCGAGCTGACCGACAGGGTGGTGGTCGACTACGGCTGCGGTTCCGGCATCCTGGGCATCGCCAGCCTGCTGCTGGGGGCGCGCCAGGCATATGGGATAGACAACGATCCCCAGGCGCTGCAGGCTTCGCGCGACAATGCCAAGCGCAACGGCGTGGCTGTGCGCTTCGTGCTCTGGCCGCCGGCTGCGGTACAGCCGGTCGCGGCCGACATCGTGGTCGCCAACATCCTGGCCGGCGTGCTCATCGAGCTGCGGGAAGCATTGCTGGCGCTGCTGTGTCCGGGGGGCTGGCTGGTGCTCTCCGGCATCCTGGAGCGGCAGCAGGCCGAGGTGGAAGCCGCCTATGCCGATGCCATCGACTGGCAGCCGGCACGGCGGGACGACGGCTGGGTGCTGCTGACTGGGCGCCGACGCGGCGCGTAGCCGACGCCGGTTCGGCGCGCCGGCTTTGCAAATCACTGCGCGGCCGCGGACAATGGCGTCTCTGACGTGAGAGAGCCTCATGTATACCCAGTGCAGCGGCTGTGCCACGGTTTTCCGCATCACGCCCGGGCAGCTGCGCCAGGCCCAGGGCCTGGTCCGCTGCGGCGTCTGTCGGCAGGAGTTCGACGCCCTGCCGAGCCTGGCTGCCAGCCTGCCGGCGGCAGCCGGCATCGCCGCGCAACGGCCGCCGACAATCACTAGCCCCGAGCTGGGCGAAGACCTCTTTCTTGCATTGCCGTCGGTGCCGAGCGAGGCGGCCACGGTCGGTGTGCCGCCGCCGCGCCGCTCCGGCCTGCTCGGCGCCACGGCGCTGCTGCTGGTTGCCGCCGTTCTCGTCGTGCTCTACGGCTATTTGATGCGCGAGGAGCTGGGCCGCTACCACGCCGTGCGGCCCTGGGTCGAGCTGCTGTGCGGTGTCGCCGGCTGCGAGCTGGCGCCCTTGAGGGATGTCGGGAGCATCCATATCTTGTATAAAAATGTCGAAGCATCGCCGTCAGCCGATGGCCTCGTGGTGCATGCCACCATCGTCAACGACGCCGGCTTTCGGCAGCCTTATCCGCAGGTCCGCTTCCGATTTCTGGATCCGGTGGGAGCTGCCCGGGCGTCGCCCTGGTTCACCCCGGACGACTATCTGCCAGCGCAGCCGCCGCCTGAGCGGGCTGCCGGATTGCCGCCGCAGGAGCCGGTCGCCATCCGTTTGCACGTGGGCGACATGGATCTGGCGGCGGTGGACAACTTCGTCATCGACCTGCGCTAGCGCCACCGGGATCGAATCAGGACATTCCGAACTTTTGACGTACCGCAGTTTGCGGTTATGATCGGCTGCCGCGCCGGTGGGGATGCCGGCGCCTCGTAACTCGGGTCACGACACCGGGACTGGATTGCGAGCGCTCATGCTTATGGAACTATCAAAAACGACCTTGGACTCGGCGACTTCGACCTGCGCAGAGGAGCGCAACGGGCACGGCGTGGGGCCGATTCGCGGCTGCGTCAAGGAGGCGCTGACTGCCTACTTTCGCCAGCTCAACGGCCATACCTGCGAGGGCTTGTACAAGCTGGTGCTGGCCGAAGTCGAGCCGCCGCTGTTGGAAGCGGTAATGGAGTATTGCGGGGGGAACCAAACCCGAGCGGCGCAAATCCTTGGCATCAACCGAGGAACCTTGCGGAAGAAGCTGCAGCAGTACGGGCTGGATCGCTAGCCTCGCCACGGCCGGCGGCGCGGGCAGCCGGACATCCAGCGTGCCGAACGCGGCCGATCGGCTTATAATCGCTGGCCTTCGCCTTACCGCAATGGGAATTACGTATGTCGTCCGCCACCGATCAACGGCCAGTGCGCCGTGCTTTGCTCAGCGTCTCCGACAAGACCGGCATTGTCGAATTCGCCAGCGCCCTGCAGGAGCTAGGAGTCGAGCTGCTGTCCACCGGCGGCACCGCCAAGCTGCTCGCCGAGCAGGGGCTGCAGGTCACCGAAGTCTCCGCTTACACCGGGTTCCCGGAAATCATGGATGGCCGCGTCAAGACCCTGCATCCCAAGGTGCACGGCGGCTTGCTGGGGCGGCGCGGGCTCGATGACGCGGTCATGGCCGCCAATGACATCCTGCCTATCGACCTGCTGGCGGTGAACCTCTACCCCTTCGAGGAAACCGTGGCCCGCCCCGGCTGCAGCCTGGCCGAAGCCATCGAGAACATCGACATCGGCGGCCCGGCCATGGTGCGGGCGGCGGCCAAGAATTACGACGGCGTCGCCGTCGTCACTTCGCCCGCCGACTATGCAGCCGTGGTGGAGGAATTGCGCAGCCACGGCGGGCTGTCGCGGGCGACTCGCTACCGCCTGGCAGTGGCCGCTTTCGCTCACACGGCCCATTACGACGGCGCCATCGCCAACTATCTCAGCAGCCTTGATGCCGACGGCAAGCAGCAGCCATTCCCGACCACGCTCACGCTGCAGCTGGTCAAGGGCGAGGACTTGCGCTACGGCGAGAACCCGCACCAGCGCGCCGCCTTCTACCGCCAGCGCAAGCCGCCTGAGGCCTGCGTCGCTACCGCTCGGCAGCTGCAAGGTAAGGCGCTGTCCTTCAACAACATCGCCGACACCGATGCCGCGCTGGAGTGCGTCAAGGCCTTTGCCCAGCCAGCTTGCGTCATCGTCAAGCACGCCAATCCCTGCGGGGTCGCGCTGGCGGACGACATCACCGAAGCCTACGAGCGCGCTTATGCCTGCGATCCGACCAGTGCCTTCGGCGGCATCATTGCCTTCAACCGCCCGCTCGACGCCAAGACCGCGGAGCGCATCATCGAGCGCCAGTTCGTCGAGGTCATCATCGCCCCCGACGTGGAGCCCGAGGCATTGGCCATCACTGCGCGCAAGCAAAACGTGCGGGTGCTGGCGACCGGCGCCTGGGGCCAGGAGCGGCCGGCGGAGTTCGACCTCAAGCAGGTCTGCGGCGGGATCCTGCTACAGGACCGGGACGTGGCGCGGCTGCGGCCGGAGGACCTGAAGGTGGTCAGCAAACGGGCGCCCACCGAGCAGGAACTGGCCGATCTGCTGTTTGCCTGGGAAGTGGTGCGCTTCGTTAAGTCCAACGCCATCGTCTACGCGCGCGATGGGCGGACAGTTGGCATCGGTGCGGGACAGATGAGCCGGGTGTTCAGCGCCCATATTGCTGGCATGAAGGCAGCCGAGGCGGGGCTGCAGGTGGCCGGTGCAGTAATGGCTTCCGATGCCTTCTTCCCGTTCCGCGACGGCATCGATCAGGCGCATGCCGCGGGCATCCGCGCCGTGATCCAGCCAGGCGGATCGATCCGCGACGCGGAGGTGATTGCGGCCGCGGACGAATACGACATGGCGATGGTGTTTACCGGAATGCGCCATTTTCGCCATTGAAGCGGCGGTCCGAGCGACCGCCTCAGCCGAGGGGACAGCGAGATGAAGGTACTAATCATTGGCGGCGGCGGGCGCGAGCATGCCCTGGCCTGGAAAATTGCCCAATCGCCCCGGGTTGGAGAAGTCTTCGTGGCGCCCGGCAACGCCGGCACCGCGCTTGAGCCCAAGGTGCGCAACGTTGAGCTGGGAGCGGAAGACGTCCCGGCGCTGGTCGATTTCGCCCGCTCCAGCGGCATCGATTTGACCGTGGTCGGCCCGGAAGCGCCACTGGTGAAGGGCGTGGTCGACGCTTTCCGCGAGGCCGGCCTGCGCTGCTTCGGTCCCAGCCGCAGCGCTGCGGAGCTCGAAGGCTCGAAAGCCTTCGCCAAGCAATTCCTGGAGCGCCATGGCATTCCCACGGCGGCTTTCCGTACCTTCAGCGACCTGGAGGCGGCCCGTGATTACATCCGGGAGCGGGGCGCTCCCATCGTGGTCAAGGCCGATGGCCTTGCCGCCGGCAAGGGAGTCACCGTCGCCCGCAGCATCGACGAAGCGCTCCGCGCTGCGGAAGATGCCCTGGCCGGCAATGTCTTCGGCGACGCCGGCGCCCGCATCGTGATCGAGGACTTCCTCGAAGGTGAGGAAGCGAGCTTCATCGTCACGGTCGACGGCGAGCACGTGCTGCCGCTGGCCACCAGCCAGGACCACAAGGCCCGCGATGACGGCGACAAGGGGCCGAACACCGGCGGCATGGGGGCCTACTCGCCGGCCGGTGTGGTGACGCCGGAGCTGCACGAGCGCATCATGCAGGAAGTGATCCTGCCGACGGTGCGCGGCATGGCCGCCGACGGCCGCCATTACACCGGCTTTTTGTATGCCGGCCTGATGATCGGCAAGGACGGCAATCCGCGGGTGCTGGAGTTCAACTGCCGGCTTGGCGACCCCGAGACCCAGCCCATGCTGCTGCGCCTGCGCACCGACCTGGTCGAGCTCATCGAGGCCGCCCTGGAAGGACGGCTCGACACGGTGAGTATCGACTGGGATCCCCGCCCCAGCCTGGGCGTGGTGATGGCGGCAGCAGGCTATCCTGACAGCTACAGCAAGGGCCATGTCATCTCCGGCCTGCCGCAGGAGCTGCCGTCGGGGCAGAAGATTTTCCACGCCGGCACCCGCCTCAACGACGCCGGCGAAGTGGTGACCAGTGGTGGTAGGGTGCTGTGCGTCTGCTCGCTGGGCGATACGGTGGCCGACGCTCAGGCCAAGGCCTACGCCCTGGTCGAGCAAATCCACTGGGAAGGCGCCTTCTACCGCCGCGACATCGGCTATCGCGAGCTCGCGCGCGAGCGGAGCTGACAGCGCGCCGCACCCAATCGCCGACGGCGCCGGGCTCGCCCGCAGGGGCAGCCCGGCGTCGCGCTTCAGGCTTCCCGGATCGTGGTCTGCCGTCCGCTTGTGTTGCGCAAGCTGATGATGCGCCAGCCGCGCTGTTGGGCATGGCGGCGCAGGACCTCGTCCGGGTCGACCGCGACCGGGTTGTCCACGCGTTCCAGCAGCGGCAGGTCGTTGTGGGAATCGCTGTAGAACCAGCTGCCGACAAGGTCCGCGTCGTGCCGGGTCAGCCACTGCTCAAGCGCCGCGATCTTGCCTTCGCGGAAGGTGGGGATGCCGACATAGCGGCCAGTGTAGCGGCCGTTGGCCCATTCGACCTCGGTGGCTAGCAGGTGCTCGATGCCGAACAGCGCGGCGATGGGCTCGGTGATGAAGCGGTTGGTCGCGGTGATGATGAGCGGAATGTCGCCCCGCCGGCGGTGCTCAGCGATCAGCTCACGGGCGGCCGGCAGGATCAGCGGCGCGATGATTTCCTCGATGAACCTGCTGCGCCAGCGGTGCAGCTGCTCCGGCTTGTGCCGAGCCAATGGCTGCAGCGCGAATTCCAGATAGGCGTGATTGTCCAGCCGGCCGGCCAGATAGTCCTGATAGAAGCGCTCGTTGCTGGCCGCGTACTCGGCGGCGTCAACCACGCCCAGCTCGACCAGGAACTGCCCCCAAAGATAGTCGCTGTCGCCGGCCAGCAGGGTATTGTCGAGATCGAAAATCGCCAGAGCCAATGCTGCAGTCCTCCATCAACGGAGTGCGGATTGTAGCGGATCGCGGCGGCCGCCGCTTCGCAGCCGGGCACAGAATCAGGTTTGCCGCTGTCCATTTTCTTGTGGAAGAATACTTTCATGCATCCTCAGTCGCTTGAGGAAGATTTTCGTGATCGACGAAGAAGGTTTCCGGTCAAATGTTGGCATCATTCTGACCAACGATCGCGGCCAGTTGTTCTGGGGACGGCGCATCGGGCAGAACGCTTGGCAGTTCCCGCAGGGTGGCATCAAACGCAACGAAACCCCGCTGGATGCCCTGTACCGCGAGCTGGAAGAAGAGGTCGGTCTGTCTCCGCATCAGGTCGAAGTGCTGGGTTGCACCCAGGGCTGGCTTCGCTATCGGCTGCCACCATATTTGATCCGCAGAAACCAGCGTCCGCTCTGCATAGGGCAGAAGCAGATATGGTTCATGCTGCGCATCCTGGCCGAGGACAGTGCGGTGCGGCTGGATGCTTGCAAGCATCCCGAGTTCGACCACTGGCGCTGGGTCGAATACTGGGAGCCCCTGCGCGAGGTGGTGTTTTTCAAGCGCGCAGTTTACCGCCGTGCCTTGGATGAGCTGGCGCCGCTGGTTTTTCCCAACGGCGTGCCGGCACGGCCGGCCTGGGCCAGGCGGCGTCTGCAGCGGCGGCGCCAGCCGCGCTGAGCTGGCACCGCATGCATCTTACATGTCACACGGGTCTGGCGGCGCTCACCGTTTGGCCTGACGGAGGAAGACCCGACCGCTGATGCTCGACACGCTGCACCGCATCGTCCAGGAAGTCAACGCGGCGCGTGGTCTCAAGCACGCTCTCGGCATCATCGTGCGCCGGGTTGCCGAGGCCATGAACGTCGACGTCTGCTCGGTGTATCTGCTGGACCAGGAAGCCGGCGAGTACGTCCTGATGGCCACGCTGGGCCTGAATCCGGATGCTGTCGGCAAGGTGCGCCTGCAGCCGCACGAAGGCCTGGTCGGTCTGGTCGGCGAGCGGGCGGAGCCGATCAATCTCGACAACGCCGACCAGCATCCCCGCTTTCGCTACTTCCCCGAGACCGGCGAGGAGCGTTTTCACGCCTTCCTCGGCGTGCCCATCATCCATTTCCGGCAAGTGCTAGGCGTGTTGGTGGTGCAGCAGCAGGCGGCGCGCCAGTTTGACGATGATGAGGTCGCCTTTCTGATGACCATGGCCGCGCAGCTGTCCGGTGCTATTGCCCACAGCGAGCTCAGCGGCGGCATCGACGGATTGCGGGACGACGGCTTGCCGCACAACAGCGGCTTGCAGGCCATCCCGGGTGCGCCAGGGGTGGCCATCGGTCGGGCGCTGGTGGTCTATGCCTCGGCGGATCTCAACGCGGTGCCGGATCGGCGCAGCGATGACCCGGAACAGGAGGAAGCCGCTTTCCTGGCCGCTGTCCAGGCGGTGCGGGAGGAGGTCCGGCGGCTCGCCGACAGCCTGGCCGGCGCCATTCCAGCCGAGGAGCAGCTGCTGTTCGATACCTATCTGCGCCTGCTGGACGGCAGCAGCCTGGTTGGCGAGACCTTGAACCTGATACGCCAGGGCAACTGGGCGCCCGGCGCGCTGAGACAGACCATCGACAAGTATATTCGGGCCTTCACCGAGATGGAGGATCCGTATCTCAGCGAGCGCGCCAGCGATATCCGCGACATCGGCCGGCGGCTCTTAATGCGGCTGCAGAAGGACAGCGGTGACCAGCGCGAAATCCCGCCCAACACCATCTTGGTTGGCTACGAGATCAGCGCCTCCCAGCTGGTCGAGATCCCGCGCGACCGCCTGGTTGGCATCATGTCGGTCCGCGGTTCCGGCAACTCCCATGTGGCGATACTGGCCCGGGCGATGGGGGTGCCGGCGGTGATGGGCGTGGGCAAGCTGCCCATCGGCCGACTGGAGGGCAAGCAGCTGATCGTCGACGGGTATGCCGGCCGCGTCTATATCCAGCCCTCGCCCACCATTCGCCAGGAATATCGCCGGCTGATCCGGGAAGAGGCCGCGCTCACGGCCGAGCTGCGGCGCCTGCGCGACTTGCCTGCGGTGACTCCGGATGGGGTGCGGGTGCGCCTCTATGCCAACACCGGGCTGGTGGCGGACCTCAACTCCAGCCGCGAGGTCGGCTGCGATGGCGTCGGCCTGCACCGCACCGAGTTCCCCTTCATGATTCGGGACCGTTTTCCCGGCGAAGAGGAACAGGCCACGATCTATCGGCAGGTGCTGCAGGCCTTCGCGCCGCTGCCGGTAGTGCTTCGAACGCTGGACATCGGTGGTGACAAGCCGCTGCCGTATTTCCCGATCACGGAGGAAAACCCCTTTCTCGGCTGGCGCGGCATACGCCTGACGCTGGATCATCCAGAGATTTTCCTCACGCAGTTGCGCGGGATGCTGCGCGCCGACATCGGTTTGGGCAACTTGCGGGTGATGTTCCCCATGATCAGCAACCTCGACGAGGTGGAGCAGGCCATGGCACTGTTGCAGCGCGCCCGCGACGAGCTGCAGGATGAGGGCATGCCGGTGACGATGCCGCCGGTGGGGGTGATGATCGAGGTCCCGGCGGCGCTTTTTCAGCTGGAAGACCTGCTGCGGCGAGTCGATTTCGTGTCGGTCGGCACCAACGACCTGACCCAGTACCTGCTAGCGGTCGATAGAAACAATCCACGGGTCGGTAAGCTCTACGACGATCTGCACCCGGCCGTGCTGCGCGCGCTGGCGATGCTGATCCGAACGGTGCAGGGGCAGGGCAAGCCGATCAGCGTGTGTGGCAGCATGGCCGGCGACCCGGCCGGGGCATTGCTGCTGATCGCTTTGGGCGTGAACGACTTGAGCATGAGTGCCGCAAGCATCCTGCGGGTCAAGCGGGTGGTGCGCAGCGTGCCCTATCGGCAGATGCAGGAGCTGCTGGCCCAGGCTTTGACGATGCAAACTCCCGCCCAGGTCCGCGCACTGATGAATGCGGCGCTGGAAGAAGCTGGCCTGGGCAGCCTGGTGCGAGCAGGACTCTAGCCACGGCATCGTTGTCCCGTGACGGCGTTCATATTTTTGCGATTGACAACTATTCTCATTTGCGATTTACTCGTGGCTCGACTTTGGAGCGAGCCATGTACGTCTGCGTTTGCCGAGCCGTTACCGACCGTCAGATCCGCCAAGCCATCGATGAAGGCGTACGCACCATGCGGGAGCTGCGCCTGAAGCTGGGCGTCTGCAGCGCCTGCGGCAAATGCGGGGAATACGCCAAGGAGATCCTCGACAGCAGCAAGCCGCGCATTACCGTGGCGCCAGCTAAGGACGCCGCCACGGCGGCCTGATTTCCCTGCCGGTCGCGCAGGCCTCAATGTGGGCTAGAATGAACGTCTAGCCAACAGGGAGGTTTAGCCGCCATGAAAGGGGATCCGACGGTCATAGAATTCCTCAACCGGGCACTCACCAACGAGCTGACCGCGATCAACCAGTACTTCCTGCATGCCCGCATGCTACGCAACTGGGGTCTGAAGAAGTTGGGCGAGAAGGAGTATGAGGAATCCATCGATGAGATGAAGCATGCGGACTGGCTGATCGAGCGGATTCTCTTCCTCGAAGGGCTGCCCAATCTGCAGGACCTGGGCAAGCTCTACATCGGCGAAGACGTCAAGGAAATCCTCGAGTGCGATCTACGGCTGGAGCAGGAGGCGTGCCCCTTGCTGCGCGAGGCGATCGCCTATTGCGAAAGCGTGCGGGACTATGTCACCCGCGACTTGCTGGGCGAGATCCTGGAGAACGAGGAAGACCACATCGACTGGCTGGAGACCCAACTGGAGTTGATTGAGCGGATCGGTCTCGAGAACTACCAGCAGTCCCAGATCGACTGATCTTCGGCAGCAATGCCAGCGGCCGTCGTCTAGAACGGCTTGACGACGGCCAGTACCACCACGGCAATCAGCACCAGTGCCGGCGCCTCGTTGAACCAGCGATACCAGACGTGGGAGTGCCGGTTGCGGTCCTCGGCGAAGGCCTTGAGCAGACGGCCGCACCAGACGTGATAGCCGATCAAGGCCAGTACCAGAACCAGCTTGAGGTGCAGCCAACCCTGCTGCAGCCAACCCGGTACCTGCCAAAGCAAGGCCAGTCCCAACAGCACCACCAGCACCGCGCTGGGCGTCATGATGCCGCGATAGAGCTTACGCTCCATGACCTTGAAGCGCTCGTTGCTGATCTGGTCCGTGCTCATGGCGTGGTAGACGAACAGCCGCGGCAGATAGAACAGGGCGGCGAACCAGGTCACCACGAAGATGATGTGGAAGGCTTTGGTCAAAAGGTAAATCACGGTAAATCCCGTTCTCGTTCTGCACCATTGCCGCAGGCGACCAGGGCCGGTTGCGACCTGGCCCGTATCTGCCGCCGCCGCTAAAGGATACAATAGCCGCTTCGCGCCTGAAGTTGGGAGATGCGTGCATGTACAAAGTAGGCATAGTCGGCGGCACGGGCTATACCGGGGTCGAGCTCATGCGCCTGCTGTCGGCCCACCCGCAAGTGATGCTGACGGCGGTCACCTCGCGTGGCAACGCTGGCATGCCCGTGAGCGAGATGTTCCCCAGCCTGCGTGGGGTGGTGGATCTCGAGTTCACCGAGCCGGATCCGGAGCGGCTGGCGGAATGCGACGTCGTTTTCTTCGCGACGCCGCACGGCACCGCCATGGAGTCCGTGCCGGAATTGCTCGGGCGCGGCGTGCGGGTGATCGATCTCGGCCCCGATTTTCGGCTGCGCGATGCCGCCACCTGGAGCCGCTGGTACAAGTTGGAGCACAGCTGCCCGGAGCTGCTCGACGAGGCAGTGTACGGCCTGCCCGAGCTCTACCGGGAAAAGATCCGCACCGCCCGGCTGGTCGCCAACCCGGGCTGCTATCCAACTTGCACGCTACTGGCGGTGATGCCGCTGCTGGAGCGCGGGCTGATCGCTACCAGTCGCCTGATCGTGGACGCCAAGTCCGGCGTCTCTGGCGCCGGCCGCCAGGCCCAAGTACGGACCCTGCTTTGCGAAGCCGGCGAGAACTTCGCCGCCTACGGTCTGCCGGGCCATCGACATCACCCGGAAATCTCCCAGGAGCTGCGACAGATCGCCAAGCAGGACGTGGAGCTGGTCTTCGTGCCCCACCTCGTTCCCATGATCCGCGGCATGGAGACCACCATCTACGCTGAGCTGACGCGCGGCGACGTCGATCTGCAGGAGCTGTACGAGCGGCGCTACGCCAGCGAGACCTTCGTCGACGTCTTGCCGGCGGGCGCCGTGCCGGATACAAAATCGGTCGTGGGCACCAACATGTGCCGCATCGCCGTGCACCGCAGCGGCAAGACGGTGATCGTGCTGGCGGTCATCGACAACCTGACCAAGGGGGCCTCCGGACAGGCCGTGCAGAACATGAACCTCATGCTCGGCCTGGAGGAAACGCTGGGCTTGCAGGCGGCAGCGCTGGTGCCGTGAACTTGCGCGCGGCGCGCTTGCCTAAGGCCTTGATGAGACACGACTGGGAACGCCGACGAGGAGGCAATTGATGACACAGGTCGCTCAGGAACAATATGTATCTTTGATTTTCACCGACGCGGCAGCGAACAAGGTTCGCGAACTGATCGAGGAAGAGCAGAACGATCAGCTGAAACTGCGGGTTTACATCACCGGCGGCGGCTGTTCCGGCTTCCAGTACGGCTTCACCTTCGATGAGAACATCGAGGAAGGTGACACCGTCATCGAGAAGAACGGCGTGACCCTGCTGGTCGATCCGCTGAGCGGCCAATATCTGGAAGGGGCGGAGATCGACTACGTCGAAAACCTGGAAGGCGCGCAGTTCGTCATCCGCAATCCCAACGCGACGACGACCTGCGGCTGCGGCTCATCCTTCGCGATCTAAGCCTGCCTCGACACGCTTGCCATAGATCCCGCCGAGGATCACCGGCGCGCTGGCGCCGGTGACCTCGGGTACGTTGCCAGGCCGCTCCAGCAGCCGCTGGCGGGCCAGCCAGGCGAAGGCGCAGGCCTCGACGAAATCCGGATCCACTCCCAATTCCGCCGTTGATCGCACCGGCAGCGGCGCCAGTAAATCCTGCAGACGTGTCATGAGGGCGCGGTTGTGGACCCCGCCGCCGCACACCAGCAGCTGCCGTGCCGTGTGCGCATGGCGGCGCACGGCGGTGGCGATGCTGCGGGCGGTCAGCTCCAGCAGCGTAGCCTGGACATCCTGGGCGCGATAAGCGCGGCCGTGCAAATGCCGCTCCAGCCAGGCGAGGCTGAAATGTTCAGGGCCGGTGCTTTTGGGCGGCGGGCGGGCGAAATAGGGATCTTCGAGCAGCGCCTCCAGCAGCTCGGGCAGGACTGCGCCGCTGGCGGCCCAGGCACCGTCAGCATCAAAGCGGCGGCCGAGATGCTGCCGGATCCAGCCATCGAGTAGGGTGTTGGCCGGTCCGACGTCGAAGCCAAGGGTGGCGTCACCCGCCAGCACCGTGATGTTGGCGATGCCGCCCAGGTTGAGCACGCAGCAGTCGCCGGCACCGGCGAAGATCTCGCGGTGGAAGGCCGGAACCAGCGGGGCGCCCTGGCCGCCGGCGGCGACGTCGCGGCGGCGGAAATCGGCTACTGTGGTGATGCCGGTGAGCTCGGCGATCACATTGGGATCGCCGAGCTGCAGCGTGAAGGGAACCGTGCCGTCGGGCGCGTGCCAGACGGTTTGGCCGTGGCTGCCGATGGCTGTGACGTCCTCGGGGCGGACGCCGGCGGCGGCAAGTAGCTCGAGCGCGGCCTGCGCGAACAGGCGGCCCAGCAGGATGTCTAGCTCGGCGACGGCGCGCAGCGGGCTGTCGGCGTGGATGGCCAGGATTCGCTGCTGCACCTTCGCCGATAGCGGCGTAGAGCGGGTCGCAAGCACGTGTAGGCGAGGCTGAAAGCGGAGCAGCGCGGCGTCGATCGCGTCGGCACTGGTGCCGGACATTAGGCCGATGAAAAGCCCGGCCATGCCCGGCTAATTCTCTCCAGTGGAATGCTGCTGCAGGCGCAGCGCGATCTCGGTGCGGCTGAGCACGTCCAGCTGCGCCACCAGGGGCGCAGTCTGCTCCAGGAAGGCCGGCAGCAGATGCTTGGCGATGGGCTGCGCCTCGGGCAGTGGCACCGTCACCGGATTGCGATGCACGCCGTCGACCAGGAACTCATAGTGCAAGTGGGGACCAGTGGCGAGCCCCGACGAGCCGACATAGCCGATGATCTGGCCTTGCCGCACCCGGCTGCCCTGCTTAAGTCCCTTGGCGTAGCCCGACATGTGGGCGTACAGCGTGCTGTAGCGGCTGCCGTGCTGAATGATGATGGTGCGGCCATAGCCTCCCTTCCAGCCGAGATGGACGATCTTGCCGTCGCCGGCGGCCCGGATGGGAGTGCCGGTGGGAGCGGCGTAATCGACCCCGCGGTGCGGCCGCTTCGTGCCCAGGACAGGATGCAGGCGATTGGGGTTGAAGCCGGAGCTGATGCGGCGGAAGTCCACCGGCGAGCGCAGAAAGGCCTTGCGCATACTCTTACCATCGGGGGTGTAGTAGTCGCGATTGCCTTCCTCATCGACGAAGGCCACGGCGCGATAGCTGCGGCCGCGATTCAGGAATTCGGCGGCGACAATGTTGCCGTCGCGAATCTTCTCGCCGTCGCGGTAGACTTCCTCGTGAATGACCACGAAGGCGTCGCCGGCACGGATGTCGAGCGCAAAGTCGATGTCCCAGCCGAAGATTTCCGCAAGCTGCATGATGAGTGCGTCACTCAGTCCCGCGCTCTTGCCCGCCGCATACAGTGAGCTCTCGATGATGGCGGTCTTGTAAGCCAGGTGGTGCTCCAGCGGGACGGCGACCAGCGCGGTGGTGTAGCCGTTTTCTTCCAGGTCGATGTGCAGGGTGACGCTTTCATCCACCGCATAGCGGAGGGCCTGCAGTCGGGCATCGTCGATCAAAAGGCGGAGCTGCTCGCCGGGATAGAGGCGGGTCAGCGTCTTGGCGGCTTCGCCGGCGGCGAGCACCTCGTACATGTTCTTGGCGCTGAGGCCGAGATTGCTGAAGATCTTGGCCAGGCTGTCGCCGGGCCGGACCTCGACCAGTTGCCATTCCGGCTCCTCGGCAGCGATGACCGGTTCGACGGATGCGGCCGCTGCCGGCTCGGTCGCGCTGGCGGCAACAGGTGCAGGAATGTCGGGCGCTCTGCGGACCGTGTCGCGAGCCGGCAGCTCCAGAGGCAGCTCCAGATAGCCGTTGGCGGTAGGCCTAGCCACTGCGGCCGCGTCATCCTGCGGCGAGAGCAGAAACAGTAGCGCGCTCGCGCCGAGAAAGCCGGCGGCTATCCAATGGAGCCGCTTGCAAGCCAGCTTGCGCCAAGGCCTGGAGGAACGGGGTTTGAAATCGAGGTCTTTGATTCTTGTTGGGCGCACGGCGACACCATCCAAATAGCACCGAAACCATATCCGCAAGCGCGGATACAGGTCAACGGGAGCTTGAGCAATTGGTTTTAAGTCCGCGTCGGGGCAAGCAGTTTTAACAAGAATCATGATGGGGGCGTGTGCGGGCGTTCGCGCTTTAGGTAGAATCCAGCCTTTCCGTCCGAGTTATTCAGGAGTCGATGAAGATGGCGACGGCCAAAGAGGCGCTCGCGCTGATCAAGCGCGGCAGTGAGGAAATCCTCCTGGAAGAGGAGCTGCTGCAGCGCTTGGAGACCGGCAAGCCGCTGCGCGTCAAGGCGGGCTTCGATCCTACTGCCCCAGACCTGCATCTTGGTCACACCGTCCTGATCAACAAGCTGCGCCAGTTCCAGCAGCTGGGTCATGAGGTCATCTTCCTCATTGGCGACTTCACTGGAATGATCGGCGATCCGAGCGGCAAGAGCGCTACCCGCAAGCCACTGACGCGGGAAGAGGTGCTGGAAAACGCTCGCACCTACCAGGATCAGATCTTCAAGATCCTGGATCCCGAGCGCACGCGCGTCGTCTTCAACAGTGAGTGGATGGGCAAGCTATCGGCGGCGGAGCTCATCCAGCTCGCTGGACGTTATACCGTCGCCCGCATGTTGGAGCGCGATGATTTCCACAAGCGCTACACCAACAACCAGCCCATCGCCATCCACGAGTTTCTCTATCCGCTCATCCAGGGCTACGACTCGGTGGTGCTGAAGGCCGATGTCGAGCTCGGCGGCACCGACCAAAAGTTCAACCTGCTGGTCGGGCGCGAATTGCAGAAGCAGATGGGGAAGCGGCCTCAGGTGGTGCTGACCATGCCGTTACTGGAGGGCACCGACGGCGTCCAGAAGATGTCGAAGTCGCTAGGCAACTACATCGGCATCCAGGAGCCGCCGAACGAGATGTTCGGCAAGCTGATGTCCATCTCCGACGAGTTGATGTGGCGCTACTATGATCTTCTGAGCTTCCGCAGCAACGAAGAGATCGAGCGCCTCAAGCGGGAAGTGGCCGAGGGGGCCAACCCCAGGGATGCCAAGCTGGCCCTGGCCGAGGAGATCGTCAGCCGCTTCCACGGGCCGAGCGCTGGTCCCGCGGCGCGGGAGGAATTCATTGCCCGCTTCCAGAAAGGCGCCCTGCCGGAAGACATGTCGCTGGTCGAGCTGCAGAGCGGGGCGGACGGCTTGCCCATCGCCAACGTTCTTCGCGATGCGGGGCTGACGCCCAGCACGTCGGAAGCGTTGCGCATGATTCGCCAGGGCGCGGTACGCATCGACGGCGAACGCATCGAGGCTACCGATCTGCGTCTGCCCGCAGATAGTGACCATGTGCTGCAGGTAGGTAAGCGCCGTTTTGCCCGGGTCCGCATTCGTGGTGCTTGACATCGTCGGTATTTGTTTTATGCTTTCGCGCCCTTGCTGGCGGAGGTGGCGGCTGGGTCACGGAGCTGGCGGGGGGTGTTGCTTGACAGGGCGGGTGGAGGTGACTAGGATGCTTGCCC
>JAAYIK010000006.1 GCA_012523465.1 Lysobacteraceae bacterium
GAATAGAATTCTATATTATCATTTATTTTACTTTTTTTTCGTATTCGCCTAGTTTGAGAGATGCCCTGAACTAGAAGGGATTACGACCGTTCCCACAGCCGCGTGTGGCGACTGGCACGAGTTTGAGAGATGCCCTGAACTAAAAGGAATCGTGAGCAGCGCCGAGAATGGCCCGCGACTGAGGAGGCTGGAGACGCGTCATGATTTAAAGGGATCCGGTGGCGCGTGGGCGCAAGGAGCAATACGCTCTGGTTTGAGGGATGTTTTTCTGGCCTTCGCCGATGGTGGTGTGAGGCAGACCTGATCCATTGGGACGCTCAGCTTTCTCTTGCGTCTAAGGCATTGATGTGGATCGGTTTTTCAGTCATCTCCTGCCAGGCATTCTTCCCTTGTGATGGAAAGCTTTCCATTCCTGTCACCGTAGCGGGCACATACTAAATTTGTGGCTGTCGCGTGCCGAGGTGCCGGGGTGTCGACATGAAGAGAAAGCTGTTCCTCGTCGCGTACGATGTGCGTGACCCGAAGCGGCTGCAGGCAGCATTGCGGGTGATAAAAGGATTTGCCAGCGGTGGTCAAAAGTCCGCATACGAATGCTGGCTGACGGCAGCGGAGCAGGATCTTTTGGTGGAGGAAATGTCCTCGGTTTTGGATCTGACCGTGGATAGCTGCGCAATCATTCCACTGGAGCCGCGTCGGCCGGTCATCACGCTGGGGGTGGCCGTCAAGCCCGCCGATCCGGCCTTTTTTTATCTCGAGTGAATATGGCGACGGTGATCATCGACCGGCGCGGCACGGTGCTGAGTCACCAGTCTGGCGCGCTGCTGATCCGCGCGCCGGAAAGCAAGCCGAAGACCATTCCTCTGCGCATGATCAGCCGCCTGGTTCTGCACGGTGGCAGCCAGCTCGACAGCGGTCTGCTGCCCCAGCTCGCGGAGCATGGCGTCAGTCTGCTGGCGTTGCCCGGACGCGGGCAGCGACGAGCCGCGTTTTTGTACGGCACCGGCCACGGCGATGCGGTTCGGCGGCTGGGGCAATACCGTCTGGTCACCGATGCAGGATCCCAGCTGTTCTGGGCGAAGGTCATCGTGGCGCTGAAGATCGGCAACAGCTGCCGGCTGCTCGGCAAGGCCCTGGCGGAGCGACCCGATCAGCGTCTGGCGTTGCGGACCGCTTGCCAGCAGCTGGAAGTCATGGCGCGGCAAGCAAGAGCCGCGGAAACGCTTGCTACGCTGCGAGGCCTCGAGGGAAGCGCTGCGGCGACCTTCTTTCGAGCCTACGCCGCGCTGTTGCCACCTGATGCGGAATTTACCGGGCGTAACCGCCGACCACCCCGTGATCCGGTTAACGCGGCCTTGTCGCTGGGGTATGCGCTGGTGCATGGCGATGCCTTGCGGGCGTTGACCCAGGCCGGTCTGGATCCACTCCTGGGGTTCCTGCATGAGCCGAGCCACAACCGGGAGTCCCTTGCCTGCGATCTGGCCGAGGTGGGGCGCTCTGGCGTCGAGCGCATGGTCTGGCGGCTTTTTGCCGAGCGGCAGCTGCGGCCGGAAATGTTCAGCCGGGAGAACGGCGCGGCGTTGCTGCGCAAGACCGCCAGAGGGGTGTTCTTCGCTGCCTATGAGTCGATGGCGGAACGTCACCGCCGCTTGTTCGCCCGTGCCGCGCGGCTGCTAGCCAAGGCTTGCCTGGAGGCGGCGCATGAGGCGAGATGAGGCGAGGCGCGCCCTGTATCTGGACGCTAGCGCTGTCGCAGTGAGGCGGGATGGCCCCAGTCTGCTGGTGCAGCGTCCGGGACGGGCGAGTCAGCGCATACCGCTGCGGCGGATCCAGCGCGCAGTCGTTCGGGGCGTCAACGAGCCACTGCTGGATGCGCTGCTGGCACTGGCGGCTGCCGGTTCCAGCGTGCATTTCGAAGATTCCCAGGGGTACGTTCATGCGGTGCTGCAGCCCGCTCGGCAGGCAGCGGGCAGGGAGGCTCGGGAGCTGGCCGCGATCATAGCCCACAGCAGTGGCGTTGGCGCCTTCAACGTCTGGCGAGAGATCCAGCTGCGGCACGCCGTCAGCCTCGCCTTCCGTGAAGGGTTTCGCGGTGATATTCGGGCGGCTCGGCTGCGGCTGCTGCGCTATTTGCGCTATTTCCAGCCTGGGGCTGCCATCGAGTTTGAAGTCAAGGTGCTTTCCGAGCAGCTGCGGGGCTGGTTGCAGGCTGAACTGTCGCGCCAGGGATTCCATCCCGTGATTCGTGAGCTGGCGCTCAAGGGATGTGATGTGGTTGATGTGCTCGAGCAGTGCCTGGGAGTGACACTGCTGTGGGTTTATGTCCGTTGGCGCCGGCAGCTGAGCGGTACGGTGGAGCGGCGTGATCTGATCGGGCTGTTTGAGCTGCAGGCGGCTGGGCCGCTTTTGGATCAGCTCTACCGGCATCTGGCGGCGTTGGCGGACGAGTTCCAAGCCCGTCAGAGAAGACGTCGCTCGCTGGAGTGGGAGGAAGAGCTCGCCGATGCGCCTGACGACAAAGCGCGCCTGGCGAGCATGATTCGGGAGGAGTGGCCTCTATGAGCCGGGGGCAGCGGGTGGACTACGTCGTTTGCTACGACATTACCGACCCGCGCCGGATTCAGCGGATGCACCGTTACTTGCGCCGCTGGGGCACGCCGTTACAGTACAGCGTCTTTCATTGCCGCCTCAATGACCGCGAGCGGCAGTCCCTCATCTCGGGGCTGCATGAGAAAATCAACGAAAAGACCGACGATGTCCGGCTTTATGCCATTCAGGCTTCCGGAAGAATCCTCTGTCTCGGTCAAAAGCCTCTGCCAGAAGAAATCCAGGTTTACGGCTTGCATCAGGTCTTTGCTGGGCAATTTGACCAGTCCGGGGGCGGTGCCCATGTTCCCGGCGCATCCTGCCCTGACAGACGGCCCAGTTGAGCTTGCCGAGCAAGCAGTGCGCGGGGGAACGGCCCCAGCGGCAAAGAAATCCCGCCTCGCGGCGAACGCCCGCTGGCGCCCTGGTTTCAGCCCCAAGCGTGGCCCGGGGTGCGATCCACCGTGATGGCGATGTGCCCCGCTTGACACTTGCAGGCGAGGGTCGGGGGCGGGTGGCGTGTGCGGCGTTGTTGGTTGGGCAAGGTTCCAGGCGCACTGGCCTGTACGTGCATGAGGTTGTCCTTACACAAGAAATCCGGGACCGCCGTCAATACGCTGCCAGTGCCGCAGGAGCGGATGAGCTAAACACGGGCAATCCCGGATACCTACGTGGTGTGGTGCGTAGGATCATGCTTGTCAATCCGGATGTTCGGCTCTCCATCCGTCAGCCGGAGAAGAATGCCTATCAGCGCGCCTTTGAGGCAATGGGCGATCGCGACCGGACGCTCTGGGAGAAGGGCAAGCTCGCCATCAAGCGGCAGTTCATGCCTGGCGGCCTGCTGCCGAGGCCGATCTTCGAGGCAAAAATCGAGCGCGATTCCTATATCAATGCGTTTGAGTTCGATATTGCCCACTACGTCGGCAGCTTCGAGAAGGCGATACATGAGGCTTACGGCAAGCCGTTCAGCAAGCTCAACCCGAAGATCCGTCGCGAGATCAATGATTCGCTTGCCGGCGGGAGTGTCGCCATTCTCAATGCTGACCTTCCGCAGAAGGTGCGCCTTGAGATTCTCAAGATGCGCCATGCGATAAGCCGCCTATCTGCTGAGTACGCTGTCATTATCGGCAATCAGATTGCCGAGCTTCAGGCGGAAGGTAGGGATGAGGCCGCATATCAGAAGGCGCAGCTTCTCCAGACGATCCTGAATAATCTCGACACCTACGTGCACCGCTCTTACCGTGCCTTCGACGATCCTGACTGGCCGAAGAAGGTGCCGCAGGAGGTGATGGAGCGCGCGGCGAAGTATCTGGAATCCAGGTATCTGGAGGAAGGCGAGAAGGCTGGTCCTGAACTTCAGGCGCGGATTGCTCGGACCATCAAGTCGATCCTTGAGGACGGGACGGCCTATGACAGCATGGAGTCCTTCATCAAGGAGTCGAAGCTTGGCGCCAAGGATCTCAGTGTCCTGAAGCGCAGGAAGGACATCGCTCCGGAAATTCGTGCGCTGCTTGGCGAGTACGACGACATTCGCATCAACTTCGCCAAGACGATCACGAAGATGAGCCGGCTGATTGCCAATCAGCGGTTCCTCGACAAGTTCCTTGAGATCGGATTCGATGCTGGATTCCTATTCACGGAAGACACCAGGCCGCTCAATCGTTCGACGGTTCGGATCGCGGCGGAAGGATCGGAAGTCTATTCGCCGCTCAACGGCCTCTACACCTTCCCTGAAATCAATCAGGCGCTCATCGATGCGATGGGCCGCGAACAGATGCCTGATTGGTTGCGCGCGGTAGTCCAGCTCAACGGCATGGTGAAGTACGGTAAGATGGTTCTCGCGCCGACCACAGCCATGCGCAACTGGATGAGCGCCGCGCTGTTCGCGATAGCGAACGGTCATTTCGACCTTCGTCAGGCCCGCCGCTCGATCCAGGGATTGCGTGAATACTTCACGCATCGCGGCGAGCATGAGCAGATCAATTACCTGCGCCGACTCAAGGAGCTTGGTGTTATCTACGACACGGCCTATGCCGGCGAGATGCTGAAGCTTCTCCAGGAATCGCGTCTTGATGAAACGCTGTTCGGTCCTGATGGGCAGCTGCGCAATCTTAAGACGCTGAAAGACATGGCGCAGAAGTTCTATCAGTACGGCGACGACTTCTGGAAGATCGTCGGCTTTGAGAACGAGAAGGCGATGCTCATGAAGTATCGCCGCATGTCTGAACGTGAAGCCGAGCGTGAAGCTGCAAAGAGGATTCGGGACACGTATCCGACCTACTCGATGACTGGTCGGTTCATAAATCACCTGCGCCGTTTCCCGCTTTCTGGGACGTTCGTTTCGTTCCCTTCCGAGATCATCCGGACAAGTTTCAACATCCTCAAGTACTTGCAGAAGGACATGCGGGAAGCCCCGGCGATGGGCATTCGCAAGGTGTTTGGCTTTGCGATTGCTGCTGCCGGCATTCACGCGATCCAAGCACTGTCGCGCGCGCTCATTGGCGTTGATGACGACGAAGACGAGGCTGTCCGTATGATGGCCGCGCCGTGGCAGCGCAATTCTAACCTGCTATACACCGGCAGGGACGCGAAGGGAAATCTTCAGTACTTGGATATGTCGTTCATAGACCCCTACAACTACTGGAAGCGCCCGATCAACGCGATTCTGCGCAATCAGCCCATTGAGGATGCGCTTCTCCAGTCTGCCAAGGAAGCGCTGGAGCCTTTCTTTGGCGAAGAAATCCTGGTCGGGGCCTTGATCGACATCTACAAGAACAAGAAGGACACTGGCGGCAAGGTCTTCAATGAGCATGATTCGCCCGTGAACCAAGCTATCGACATTGCCAACCATCTTAGAAAGGCGGCGCAGCCTGGCATTGCCGGAAACCTTGAGCGAATGGCAATGGCGATGCGCGGGGAGATCATGCCGAGCGGTAAGCGCTACAACATCTATGAAGAACTGTGGGCGCTTGCTGGCTTCCGGGTGACAACCTTTGATCCGAAGACGGCCTTGTACTATCGCGCCTTCGAATTCCGTGACGCGAAGAAGGACGCTAGCAGCATCCTGCTCAAGGCCTTCCGTGATCCGAACAAGATCACTAAGGCGCGCATCGTTTCTGCCCTTGAGACTTCGCTAGATGCACGCGAGAAGGCGTACCGCGACATGTTCAAGTTGGTGAAGGCTGCTCGCGACTCCGGCATAAACGACGGTGAGATTGCTGAAGTCCTCAACCGAACCGGTGTCTCTAAGTCTGATGTTCAGTCGATTCTCGCTGGCGTCGTTCCGCCGTACACGCTGGATCGGAATACCATACGCAACATCTACGGCACCGCTCACGTGATCTATGGCGGGGATATTGCCGACATGATCGTTGATCGCGTCGATGTGATCCGTCAGGCGTTGGAGGAATACGAAAAGCGTCAGGGGAGCGGCGGGTAATGCCGCTCCTCGATGAATAGCGGCAGGATGAAGAAGATGAATATGTACAGAGCCAACCAAAAAACATCTTGGTATGAGAGAATGAATCTCTCGAATGCCGCCCATTTAAGGCGGCGCTCATACTGCTCTGTCGTTTCGTCCTTCCTGATCCCCATTACCGCCGCTTCCTGGACTCGTATGCTATTACGGCTTCATGAAGCCGCCAAAGGTTGGCGATTTCTTCATCCGCTGCCTTCTCTACCATATCACGGATGAAGCTAGATTTGGAGCGTATCGCTTTATGCTCAATCAGGTAGTCCAGCTTTTTCATGAGCGGTGCCGGCATTGGCACATTGATGCCGATCTTGCGAGTTGGATCTACATCAACCCATGGCGTATCTTCCTTACGCTTTGCCATGCTTTCTCCTCCAGTGCCAGGTGGTGCTATTTAGTATGGGGCCGCACTACAAAGAGATAATGGCGAGCGCTCACTTTTCTGGTTCGATTGAATAAGTTATGGTTCGATCAGAGAACCAAGGGGGTGATTCGTCATGCTGTTGAGACGTGGTGATCGCGGAAGCGCGGTCGCTGAATTACAGGGCCTGCTGAGACGGCAAGGATTCTCGCTTGTCATTGACGGTGAATTTGGGCCGCAGACGGAACGGGCGGTGCGTGAGTTCCAGCGTTCTGCTGGCCTGGTGGTGGATGGGATTGCAGGGCCGAAGACGTTTGCGGTGCTGCGTGGTGCGGCGCGTGGAAATCTGCTTGGCGAAGATGACTTGCGCCGCGCGGCTGAGACGCTGGGGGTGGAGCTTGCGGCGATTAAAGCTGTCAACGAAGTTGAAAGCCGTGGGCAGGGCTTCTTGCCGAACGGCAAGCCGGTGATCCTCTACGAGCGCCATGTCATGCGCCGCCGCCTTCTCGACTACGGCATGCCGGCTGACATCCTGGAAGCGGAATATCCTGAGCTGGTGAACAAGGCCGCCGGGGGTTACCTGGGGGGGTGAGCGGGAATGGAGCCGCTTCGAGCAAGCCGCTGATATTCACCGAGCCGCCGCTATCGAATCTTGTTCTTGGGGGCTTGTCTGAACGAAGCCCTGATGTAGAAGGGATTACGGCCGCAACCTTCAAGGGTGGCGGGGGAGCTGGGCCTGCGACTGCAGCTGATTTTCCAACTCGTGGTCGCCGTGCTCTCCCTGTCGGTGCCGCGGGTGATGAAGCCTCTGGGTGATCGCTTGGGCAGCCGTGCCGGCGGTCCGGAATGGCGCGCTGCCGCCTTCCTGAAGGTGGAAAAAGTTGTCTGCGCCGGACCGGCATCCTGGTACACTTGCCGCCCATGATCAGCCTGCGCAACCTCTCGCTTTACCGTGGCAGCCAGCCGCTGCTGCAAGGAGTCGATCTGACCGTCCATGCCGGCCAGAAGCTCGGCGTGGTCGGTCCCAATGGTAGTGGCAAGTCGAGCCTGTTCGCCATGCTGCGCGGGGAGCTGGCGCCGGATGCCGGCGATCTGGACATGCCGACCGATCTCGTCATCGCCCACGTGGCGCAGGAGACGCCGGCGCTGGAGCGCAGTGCGCTGGATTACGTGATCGACGGCGACCAGGAGCTGCGTGCCCTGGAGCGGGAGCTAGCCGCGGCGGAGGCGGCCGGCGACGGTCGTCGCATCGCCGAGCTGCACGCCCAGCTCGACGGCATCCAGGGCTACACCGCCCCAGTGCGCGCCGCCGAGCTGCTGCACGGCCTGGGCTTCGCTAACGACGATCAGCAGCGGCCGGTGAAGAGCTTTTCCGGCGGCTGGCGCATGCGGCTCAACCTGGCGCAGGCGCTGATGCGTCGCTCCGACCTGCTGCTGCTGGACGAGCCCACCAACCATCTCGACCTGGAGGCCGTGCTCTGGCTGGAGCAGTGGCTCAAGCGCTATCCCGGCACGTTGCTGCTGATCTCCCACGACCGCGATTTTCTCGATGCCTGTGTTGATGGCATCATTCATTTGCATGACCGCAAGCTGGTGCTCTACCGCGGCAACTACAGCGCCTTCGAGCGCCAGCGGGCCGAGCGTCTGGCCCAGCAGCAAGCGCAGTACGAGAAGCAGCAGCGCGAGATCGCCCATCTCACCCGCTTCATCGAGCGCTTCCGTGCCAAGGCTACCAAGGCGCGGGCAGCGCAGTCGCGGCTCAAAGCGCTGGAGCGCATGGAGCGGATCGCGCCGGCGCATGTGGACTCGCCGTTCCGCTTCGAGTTCGCCGAGCCGCCGCGGGCACCCGATCCCATCGTCACGCTCGACCAGGTCGAGCTGGGTTATGACGGCGCGCCGGTCCTGCAAGGGCTCGATCTCTCCATCCGTCCCGGCATGCGCATCGGGCTGCTGGGGCCGAACGGCGCCGGCAAGTCGACCCTGGTGCGCTGCCTGGCTGGCGCGCTGGCGCCGCGGAGCGGGCAGCGGCTGCTGGGGCAGGGGACGGTCATCGGCTACTTCGAGCAGCACCAGCTGGAACAGCTGGATCTGGCCGCCAGCCCGCTGCTGCATCTGCAGCGTCTAGCGCCGGAGGTGGACGTGCAGCGCCTGCGCGATTTCCTGGGCGGCTTCGGCTTCAGCGGCGATCAGGCCCTGGCGCCCGTCGGCCCCTTCTCCGGCGGCGAGAAGGCGCGCCTGGTACTGGCGCTCATCGTCTGGCAGCGGCCCAACCTGCTGCTGCTGGACGAGCCCACCAACCACCTCGATCTGGAAATGCGCCATGCGCTCACGGTGGCGCTGCAGTCCTACCAGGGCGCCATGGTACTGGTCTCGCACGATCGCCATCTGCTGACCACCACCACCGACGAGTTCTGGCTGGTGGCCGATGGCCAGCTGCGGCCTTTCGATGGTGACCTGGGCGATTATCAGGCCTGGGTGGCGAGCCGCAACAAGGCTGCGGAGCCGGTCCAGCCGGCGGCGGCCAGAGGTGAGCACACCGCCCAGGCGCGGCGCGAAGCGCGTCGACGGGAAGCCGAGCGGCGCGAGGCGGCCCGGCCGCTGCAGCAGCGGGTGAGACAGCTGGACCGGGAGCTGGAGGAGCTGGCCGCGCGACTTGCCGCGCTGGAGCGGGAGCTGGCCGATCCGGCCGTGTACGAGCCGGGTCGGAAGACGCGGCTGGCCGAGCTGCTGCAGGCGCAGGGCGAGCTGCGCAAGCGCCAGGAAAGCCTGGAAGAGCAGTGGCTGGAAGCCCAAGAGCAGCTGGAGGCGCTCCTGGCCCAGTCCTGAGCGGACCGGATCGCTGGTTGACTACCGAGACGGCAGACGATGCGCACGTTGAGCCATTTGTTCGAGAACAACCGCCGCTGGTCGGAAGAGATCCGCCGGCGCGACCCGCATTTCTTCGAGACCCTCTCTAAGCAGCAGGCGCCCGAATATCTCTGGATCGGCTGCTCCGACTCCCGCGTGCCGGCCAACGAGATCGTCGGCTTACTGCCTGGCGAGCTGTTCGTGCACCGCAACGTGGCCAATGTGGTGGTGCCGACCGACATGAACTGCATGTCGGTGATGCAGTTCGCGGTGGACGTGCTCAAGGTGAAGCACATCATGGTGGTCGGCCACTACGGCTGCGGCGGCATCCGCGCCGTGGTGGAGCACCGCCAGATGGGGCTGATTGACCACTGGCTGCGGCACGTCAAGGACGTTTACTACCTGCATCAGCAGGAGCTGGAGGCCATCGAGAACTTCGAGGCGCGCTGCGACCGCCTGTGCGAGCTCAACGTCATTCACCAGGTCGAGCGGGTGTGCCAGAGCGCCATCGTGCAAAACGCCTGGGCGCGCGGGCAGGAGCTGTCGGTGCACGGCTGGATGTACAGCCTGAAGGATGGCCTGCTGCGGGACATGGATGTCTGCCGCACCAGCCTGGCCGACGTCAACCCAGCCTACCGCACGGTGCAGGTGGAAGCGCTGAACCCACAGAGGCCGGACGCGGTCTGACCTTATATTAAATGACATCGGTCGAGCGTTCTGCCGCAAGGGAGGAAGTCCATGCGCTGGTTGTTGCCGCTTGCGCTTGCCATCGGGCTTGCTGGCTGCGCTAGCAAGCTGCCGCAGCCGATCCGGGAGGCGCCCGAGCCCGATCTGGCGCTGCGGGTGGCGGTACAGGATCCGGAGCGCTATTTCGGCCGCCAAGTGCGCTGGGGTGGCAGCATCGCCGGCGTCGACAACCGCGCCGAGGAAACCTGCCTGGAGGTGGTCGGCCGCGAGCTGCAGAGCAGCGGGAAGCCGGTCGCCGGCAACGGCAGCCCGGGCCGCTTCCTGGCCTGCACCGGCGAATTCCTCGATCCCGTGGTGTACGCTGAGGGCCGCCTGGTGACGGTGGCGGGCACGCTGGAGGCCGTCGAGACCCGGCTCGTCGGCAAGTATCCCTACCGCTATCCGGTGGTGCAGGTCAGCGCGCTGCATCTGTGGGCGCCGGAGCCGGAGCGGGTCATCTACGAGCCGGATCCGTTCTGGTACGATCCCTTCTGGCCGTGGCCCTATTACCGCCACCCGCGGTACGCGCCGCCCGGCTGGTACGGCTATCCCTATTGGTGGTGATGATGCGAAAAACGATACTGTCGATCTGCGCCGTCTTGCTCATTGCCGGCTGCGCCAACACCCAGCCACGGTTCGACACCAGCGGCGTCACCACCGGGGTGACGCCGCAAGGCGTAGCCGCCGACACCATCGCCCAGGCGCCGGAGGTGCTGTGGGGCGGGGTCATCGTCAATAGCAGCAATCTGACCGACGCCACCCAGCTGGAAGTGCTGGCCTATCCGCTCGACGACCGCCAGCGGCCGAATACCGCCCTCTCGCCCATCGGCCGCTTTCTCGCCGTCGCTCCCGGCTATCTGGAGACCGCCGACTATACCCAGGGACGGCTGATCACCATCCGCGGCCGACTGCAGGACAGGGCCGAAGGCAGGATCGGCGAGGCGCGGTACGCCTATCCGGTGATCGAAATCCTCGACAGCCAGCTTTGGCAGCGCGAAGACCATTCCCGCTCCTATTCGCAGCCGCGCGTCAATTTCGGCATCGGTGTCATGATCGGCCGTTAGCCGATTTGCCTGCCATTCCGGGCCCTTCCTGCGTTCCTTGCCAACAGGAAAAGCCGCCGGCAGCGGCTAAGCTTTCGGTATCCAAAAAGCCGGCGGCGCGCCGGCTCCAATCGAGTTGGGTCGGCTTGATTTCGTGCGGGGGCATGGCATGCGAGCCGACGTGGGGACTGCTTTACCGATGATTGGTGCTATCGTCGGGCTATGGCCGTCATTCAGGTTTTTGGCATGGAGTCTGCCCTGCGGATCTTGGAAGTGCTGCTGCTGGTGATGGCAGCCAATGGGGCGCCGATTCTTTTGGCGCGATTGCTGCGCGGCCGCACGCTTCCTCCAGTGGACTTCGGCCTGAAGTTGCGGGATGGCCGGCCCCTGTTCGGTCACTCCAAAACCTGGCCAGGGATAGGCGTGGCGCTACTGGCCGCCACTGTGGTCGGCCTGCTGCTCGGCCACCCCTGGTATGTTGGTGCTAGCGCGGGGCTGGCGGCGATGGTCGGCGATTTGTTCTCCAGCTTCGTCAAGCGGCGGCTGGGCATTCCGCCCAGCGGGCGCGCGGTGCTGCTCGACCAGTTGCCGGAGTCACTGCTGCCAACCCTGGTGCTGCTCTACTGGCTGCCGCTCAATGTGGCGGAGGCCGGCGTCGCCGTGCTGCTGTTCTTTTGCCTGGGGCTGCCCCTGTCCTGGCTTCTGTTTCAGCTGGGCATACGCAAGCAGCCCTACTAGCGCGGGGCGCCTTTACCGGTGGCGTGGCCGCACCAGCCGGTGCAGTACCACTTCCGGCGGGCAGTTGAAGCGCACGTCCAGCACCGAGGAGCCGGCGCCCGCCGAGGTATAGCCCTGCATGCCGTTATGGCGCCAGCGGCCGCTGCAAACCCGCCGCGGTGCGTTGGCGTTGAATACCAGGGCGATGCCGCCCGGCAGGCGAATCTGGCCGCCGTGGGTGTGGCCGCAGAGCATGGCGTCGAAGCCGGCATGGGAGGCCTGGCGGTAGATTTCGGGCGAGTGAGCCAGCAGCAGGGCGCAGGCGCCGGCTGGGATGTCCTGGCAGGCGGCCTCGAGATTGTCGGCGCGGAAGTAGTGCGGATCGTCCACTCCGGCCAGATAGAGGCGTTGGCCGTTGCGGCGCAGCTCGGCCGATTCGTTCAGCAGCAGCTGGATGCCCATGGCCTCGATGGCCGGGATCATGCGCGCCGAGTCATGGTTGCCCAGCACGGCATAGACCGGCGCGCGCAGCTGCGCTCGCAGCCTGGCGAGGCCGGCGAGGGCAGGCTCCAGCGGGCCGGCGGTGCGGTAGCGGAAGTCACCGGTGAGCACGCACAGATCGTATTCCAGGTCGCGCACCCGCTCGGCCAGCGCCGCCGGGAAGGCTTCGTTGGCGTCAAAGTGGGGATCGCTGATCTGCAGGATGGTGTAGCCGTCGAAAGCCGGCGGCAGGCGGGGCAGCTCGATCTCGTTGTGGACTACCCGAATGCGCAGCGCATTGCGCCGGCCGACGTCATAGAGCAGGGTCGCCTTCAGCGCCCAGCGCAGCAGCCTGCTGAAGGTTTCCGAGTTTTCCAGGTGAAACAGGGTGCGGCCGTGGCCGATGACCGGCTGCTCGCCTTCGGCTTCGATGCCGAGCCGCTGACGCAGATGCTGGGGAGGGAGACGCCGGCGCAGATAGGCCATCAACCATTCGTCGGCGTGCTGAGCGTCGAGCTTGAGGATCTTCACGTCTGCACTCCGCATCCAGTCATCCCAACAGCCTTGCCTGGATAGGCCTGGAACAGCAACGGCCCGTCGCGTCCCGGCCGAGGTTCTTGGTTTCCGCTCGCGCTTGACCTCGGTCACTGGCCGCGATGGTGATTTACGGTAATGTTAACGGCGCGATTTATGGAAATCTGCCGCATGAATGATACGACAAGACAGGACGAGCGCCGGCGCAGTCCGCGCTACCGACCAAATCGCCAGCTGCTGGCCTGCGACATGCGCGACGGCGAGCCGCTGGGCAGCATCGTCAATCTCTCCGCCAGCGGTTTCATGCTGGTCGGCCCTCACCCGCTGGAGAGCGGCGAGCGGCTGCCGCTGGAACAGCCACAGGCCGTGCCCGGCGAACGCTACGTCAGGCTGGAGGCACGCTGTGTATGGTGCGCGCCGTCGAGCTTTACCAATGCTTATGGCGCCGGTTTCGAAATCATCAAGATGAGCGATGTCGATCAGGCGCGCCTGCAGAGCTGGCTGCAGGCGGCTGCCATCGACGAGGGCGTGCGCCCCGCTTCCTAGGGCTGGTCGTCCGGCCCGTGCACGTGGCCGTGCGCCAGCTCTTCCGGGGTGGCATCCCGGATGTCGACCACGCTGACCTCGAAGTTCAGCGGCTTGCCGGCCAGGGGGTGGTTGCCGTCGATGGTGACCTCGTCGCCTTCCACCTTGGACACGGTCACCACCTGGATTCCCGCCGAAGTTTGTGCTTGAAACCGCATTCCGGGCTCGACCCGATCGACGCCCTGGAACAGCTCCATCGGCACTACCTGGGTCAGCGCCTCGTCGCGTTCGCCGTAGGCTTCCGCGGGCGGAATACGGACAGTCAGCTGATCGCCAACCTGCTTGCCTTCGAGGGCCTTCTCGAGCCCGGGGATGATGTTGCCGGCACCGTGCAGATAGGCGAGCGGCGCACGGCCGTTGGACGTATCGAGGACGCTGCCGTCGTCGTCGGTGAGCGTGTAGTCGATCGATACGACCTTGTCTTTGGCAACTTGCATAGCGGTTTCCTGTGTTGAGATGAAAGTCAAGCAGTCTACAGGGCCGGCGGCGGCAATCCAACTCCGCCGGCGTTTTTGATTTCGACTGCTATGTATGGGCGCGGGCCCCGGAAAACAGGGCTGACCGCATTTCCAATGGGAAATTGGACCGGCCGGAATCGCGACCGATTCCATTACTTCATTTAAGGGATTTCCCCAGGTTTTCCTGGGGAATATCCTGGGTTCGGTGTACAGCGGTGGCCCGAGGGGCTACAGTGGGGCCGCGCCGACCGGCTTCGGCGCTCGACTCGATCAATAACAAGCCCTGCGCAAGGCGGGCAGAAAAATAACGGGAGTGAGGAAGGAGAATGGATCCCTTAGCGTTCAAGAAGTACCCGCAACAGCCTCACGGTGGCGAGCTGGTCAATCAGGTTGTGCCGGCCGAGAAAAGGGAAGCGATGCTGGCCAAGGCGCGCGAGCTGCCGACGATACGCATCGACCTCGAGGCCAGTATCACCATCGAGATGATCGCCACCGGGGTACTTTCCCCCAACAAGGGCTTCATGAACGAGGCCGATTACAAGTCCGTGCTCAAGGAGGGACGGCTGAGCAACGGCCTGGTCTGGCCGGTGCCCTTGAGCTTCGCGCCCATTGGCGAGCGCAACCGCGAAGTGATCAAGACGCTGTCGGTGGGCAACGAGGTGGCGCTGACCGACGGCGGCGAAGAACCGATCGCCATCCTGCAAATCGAGGACATCTTCGACTACGACAAAGAAGAACGGGCGCGCCATCTGTTCGGCACCACCGATCGCAACCATCCCGGGGTCGATTCCATCTACCGCCGCATGGGTGACACCGCCCTGGGCGGCACGCTGCACATGCTGCGGCGGGTGCACTGGGGGCCGTTCGAGCCGCTGCGCATGGAGCCCCGCGACACCTGGCGGCTGTTCTACGAAGAGAAGAAGTTCCGCACTGTGGCCGGTTTCATCACCGGCGCCAACCCGCTGCACCGCGGCCACGAATACATCCATCGCAACGCGCTGGAGGAAGTCGACGGCCTGCTGCTCCAGCCGCTGGTGGAGATGGCCAAGCGCGAGTACGTGCGCCATGAGTTCCGCATGCTGTCCTACCGCGCTGTGCTCGATACGTACTACCCGAAGGACCGCGCCATCCTCTCCCCGCTGCGGGTCACCTACATCTTCGCCGGCCCGCGCGAAGCCGTGCTGCACGCCCTGGTCATGAAGAACTACGGCTGCACCCATGCGCTGATTGGCCGCGACCATGCCGGCGTTGGCAGCTACTACGACAAGTACGCCAGCCACACCATCTTCGATCAGTTCACGGCCAGGGAGCTGGGCATCGACGTGCGGCTGTTCCACGAGGTGTTCTACTGCACCCGCTGCAACGCCCACGCCACCAGCCAGACCTGTCCGCACGACGTCCGCTATCGGCTCAACATTTCCGGCACCGGCATCCGTGAGATGCTGCGCTACGGCATCCTGCCGCCCAAGGAAGTGGTGCGGCCGGAGTCGGCCCGCATCGCCATCCAGGGCATCCAGCCCAAGGGCGTGGCCGAGGACGGCGAGGGCACGCTGCCGATCAGCAAGACCATCCAGAGCATGTTCCCGTACTACACCGAGTACACCCGGCTGGGTGGATCTAGGCGGCCGCATCCGCTCAAGCCCGAGGAGCTCACCCTGCGGGATCTGGAGAGCGCGGCGCTGGATGCGCGCATCCATGCCGGGCAGATCTACCAGGACGTGTTTGCCGAATACAGCGCCATGGCCGACCTTAACCGCAGCCTGCAGCCGGCCTGGGTGGAGGAGGCGCGGGAGGCCGCCCGCAGGCACCAGGCGATGGTGGTCTCTGACCTGGAAGTGAAGGTGGCGCAGGCGCCGGAGACGGCGTCAGACGAGTTCCTGTACCAGGATAAGGCCGAAGCCGAGCGCGAGCTGGCCGCCGCCCGCCAGATGCTGGAGAAGATCCCGCCGGTGCTGGCGGAAGAGGACCTGCGGCAGCGCGTCTGGAACCCGCTGCCTTACCAGCGCTACCGCGGGGCCGACAAGGAATAGTGCGCTCCGTCTTGCCCTCCTGCCCACGCCGGGCAGGAGGGCGCCTGCTTGACCATCCCCTGGCATGCGGCATGGCTATCGCAGGCCCGCTCCAGGCTGCCTCCCGTCCCCGCCGGCCAGTTGCCCATGCAAGCCGTTTGCAGGATTGCTGTGCCAGCGGTGATGGTGCTGCTGCTGGAACGGCAGGCCAGCCCGATGGTCGAAGGTTGGAGGAGCGGCGACGGCGAATCGCTCGGCAGCGAGCCGCTGGCGCGGTCGTCCGTGCCGCGGAGAGCGCGTACCCGAAGACCGCCGTTCCCGGGGACAAGGTGGGCGCTTGCCGGCCCGATCCGGCGCCGACCGGGGTTGCCGGGCGCGCCGCAACGCGGACATTCGCCTTGAATCATTTATAGTTACGTTTCTTCAGGGCCAAGGTCTGGTATCATTCCTGCCCCTCGTTTTTCCGATGACTGCCCTGACAAGCCTATGACCAGCACCGCGCGTATTCGTGAAATCCCGTACAACTACACCTCGTTCTCCGACCGCGAGATCGTGATCCGCTTCCTCGGCGAGGAAGCCTGGGATGTCCTGAACCGGCTGCGCAGCGAGCGGCGCACGGGCATCTCCGCCCGCATGCTGTTCGAGGTGCTGGGCGATCTGTGGGTGGTCAAACGCAACCCTTACATCCAGGACGACCTGCTCAAGAACCCCAAGCGCCGCCAGAACCTGATCGAGGCGATGCACCATCGCATCGATCAGATCATCGCCCGCGCCGACGGCAACCAGCAGGCGCTGGAACTGGCTGACAAGGCGCGCGCGGCGGTCCGGGAGTTCGAGGCCTGGTTTCCGCGTACCGCCGAGCGGCGCAAGCAGGCGCTCAAGCTGTTCAGCCGCCATACCCGCGAGGACAACATCCGCTTCGACGGCCTGTCCCGCATTTCGCACGTCACCGACGCTACCGACTGGCGGGTGGAGATCCCGTTCGTGGTCCTCACCCCCGACACCGAGGAGGAAATGGTCGGACTGGTGCAGGCCTGCATCGAGCTGGATCTGACCATCATCCCCCGCGGCGGCGGTACCGGCTACACCGGCGGCGCCATCCCGCTGACCGAGGATTCGGCGGTGATCAACACCGAGAAGCTGGAGGAGCTGAGCGGCGTCGAGATGCGCCGCTTGCCCGGCGTCGATCGGGAGGTGCCGGTGGTGCGCGCCGGCGCCGGCGTGGTGACGCGCCGGGTGTCCGACCTCGCGGCCGCGCACGGCTACGTATTCGCCGTCGATCCGACCTCGCAGGACGCCTGCACCATCGGCGGCAACGTGGCCATGAACGCCGGCGGCAAGAAGGCCGTGTTGTGGGGCACGGCGCTGGACAACCTGGTCTCCTGGCGCATGGTCACGCCAGACGCCGAGTGGCTGGAAGTGGAGCGGCTGGATCACAACCTGGGTAAGATCCACGACCAGGAAACCGTGCGTTTCCGCATCACCCGCTTCGAGCGCGACGGCAAGACCCCCAAGGGTGAGCCCGAGATCCTCACCTTCCCAGGCCGGATGTTCCGCAAGCAGGGCCTGGGCAAGGACGTCACCGACAAGTTCCTCGGCGGTCTGCCGGGCGTGCAGAAGGAAGGCTGCGACGGCCTAATCACCTCGGCCACCTTCATCCTGCACGAGATGCCGCAGCACATGCGCACGGTCTGCCTGGAGTTCTATGGCGAGGACCTGCGCGAGGCGGTGCCGGCCATCGTCGAGATCATCCAGGACCTCGAGCGCGATCCCGAGGTCAAGCTGTGCGGCCTCGAGCACCTCGACGAACGCTACGTGCGCGCCGTCGGCTACACCCCCAAGGGTGCTCGTGGCGAGCGGCCCAAGATGGTGCTGCTGGCCGATGTCGGCTCCGACAACGAGGATGCCTGCGCCGCGGCTGCCTCGCGCATGGTGCGGCTGGCCAACGCCCGCAACGGCGACGGCTTCATCGCCGTCTCGCCCGAGGCGCGCAAGACCTTCTGGCTGGACCGCTCCCGTACCGCGGCCATCGCCCGTCACACCAACGCCTTCAAGATCAACGAAGACGTGGTGATCCCGCTCGACAAGCTGGCCGAGTACACCGAGGGCGTCGAGACCATCAACATCCGTCAGTCGATCAAGAACAAGCTGCGGCTGGCGCGCGAGATCCGTGATTACCTCAAGACCGACCTGCCCGAGCTCAAGAGGGGCGAAGTCGCGCTGGGCCGAGCCGACCTCAAGAGCACCAGCGAAGGCACCGCCATCGTCACCACCAAGCAGGAAGCCGCCATCGAGTTGCTGAACCGCGTCGAGGCGCGCTGGCAGACCATTCTCGACAACCTGCACGGCGATGCGGTCGAGTTCGACCACCTGCTCGACGACAAGGCCCGCGCTGACCGCCGTCCCGGCGACACCCTGCTGCAGCTGCTGCTGCGGCGCAGCCTGCGCATCTCCTGGAAGGCCGAGATCCAGCGTCCCATCCGCGACCTGTTCGAGGGGCAGGACCTGGAGCCGGTGCGCAAGCGGATCGACGAGATCCACAAGCAGGTGCTTTCCAGCCGCCTGTTCGTGGCGCTGCACATGCACGCCGGTGACGGCAACGTGCACACCAACATCCCGGTCAACTCCAACGACTATGAGATGATGCAGGAGGCCGAACGCATCGTCGACGAGGTGATGGCGCTGGCGCGCAGCCTGGACGGTGTCATCTCCGGCGAGCACGGCATCGGCCTGACCAAGATCCAGTACCTCGACAAGGAGTCGGTCGAGAAATTCGCCGAGTACAAGTACAAGGTTGACCCGGAAGGGCGCTTTAACCGCGGCAAGCTGCTGCCCGGCTCCGGGCTGGACAACGCCTACACGCCCAGCCTGCGCCTGGTGCAGCAGGAAGCGCTCATCATGGAGAAGACCGTGCTCGGCGCGCTCAACGACGACATCAAGAACTGCCTGCGCTGCGGCAAGTGCAAGCCGGTCTGCACCACCCACGTGCCGCGGGCAAACCTGCTGTATTCGCCGCGCAACAAGATCCTCGCCACGGGGCTGATGATTGAGGCCATCCTGTACGAGGAGCAGACCCGCCGCGGCATCTCCATCCACCACTGGGATGAGATGAACGATGTCGCCGACCACTGCACCATCTGCCACCGCTGCTTCAACCCCTGCCCGGTGGACATCGATTTCGGCGACGTTACCATCCGCATGCGCAACATCCTGCTCGAGCGCGGCCAGCGGCGGTCCAGCGTCCAGGCCAAGGCCGGCATGGCGTTCCTCAACGTCACCGACGCCAACGCCATCAAGGCCATGCGCAAGGGCCTGATCCAGGGTGGCTTCGCAGCCCAGCGCCTGGGCTACCAGGCCGCCAAGGCGGTCGGGCTGACTAAGCCCAAGGCCATGCAGGGCGTCAAGGACCGCCCGCGCAACACCACCGGCCTGAACGGCCTCAAGGGCATTCCGATCAAGGTGGTCGGCATGGTCGAGCGGCCGTTGCCCAAGATCACGTCCAAGGCCACTGCCCGCGCCGACCTGGGCCTGGAGGACGACAAGTACGTGCCCATCATCCGTGACCCTAGGAAGGTCAACGAGGACTCCGACGCCGTGTTCTACTTCCCCGGCTGCGGCTCGGAGCGGCTGTTCGGGCAGATCGGGCTGGCCACCATCGCCATGCTGTACGAGGCCGGCGCCCAGGTGGTGCTGCCGCCCGGTTACATCTGCTGCGGCTACCCGCAGAACGCCGCCGGCGACATCGAGCGCGGCAACGCCATCTCCACCGCCAACCGTGTCCTGTTCCACCGGGTGGCCACCACCCTGAACTACATGGACATCAAGACGGTGATCGTCTCCTGCGGCACCTGCATGGACCAGTTGCTCAAGTACCAGTTCGAGCAGATCTTCCCCGGCTGCCGTCTGCTCGACATCCACGAGTACCTGATGGAGAAGGGCATCAAGCTCGACGGCGAGGGCGACACCAAGTACCTCTACCACGAGCCCTGCCACAACCCGATGAAGACCTACAAGAGCCAGCAGGTGGTCGACACGCTGATGGGCACCAGCGTGAAGATGAACGACCGTTGCTGCGGCGAGTCCGGCACCTTCGCCGTCAACCGCCCCGACATTGCCAGCCAAGTCCGCTTCCGCAAGGAAGAGGAGATCAACAAGGACGTTGAGCTGCTGACCGGCAAGCCGGTGGCCAGGAAGGGCAAGGTCAAGATGCTCACCTCCTGCCCGGCCTGCCTGCAGGGCCTCTCCCGCTACTCCGAGGACACCGGCGTCAAGGCCGACTACGTGGTGATCGAAATGGCCCGCAAGCTCTGGGGCGAGAACTGGATGCAGGAGTTCATCGAGAAGGCCAAGCGGGGCGGGATAGAGAAGGTGCTGCTGTAGTCGCCTCGAAAAGCCCCGAGAGGTGTGTCGTTAGGCTGGAGAAAAGACCAGTCTGCGCCGGCCTCTGGGGGCAAGGTCAGTTCGTGCCATATCCATGGTGGTCGTGGGGCAGCCAGAAACGGCACGGTCAGCGGGAAGCCCATGAAAATCGGGGTTTCCCCGATCGAGCAGCGGTTTGGTTGTCCTACCGGCGGTCGGATGCTTGTGTCTTGGCTGAGCCCCTTGTGAAGTCGAAATCGTTCCAGAGCCAGCTCCACGCCTAGGCGTCACTTCCCGACCATGCGCCGCGCCGGCCGGTCGTGCGGGGCGAAGCGAGTCCATCCAGCGACCGATTCTCCCGGATGGGTTGGGCCCTCCTTCTGCTGCCCTGGTAGGGGCTGTTTCAGCGAGTGCAGAGGCGACCGTCATAAAAGGCAAAGAAAACTAAGCCGCATCGGCTGAGCGAGCGCGGGAGGCTTGCATTGGTGCCAAGCAAGCCAGGCAGGTAATGGGCTGCTAGCAGAGTGGGCGGTACCACCGACCGACACCACCGGTGCGGTATGCCCGATGTATCTGCATCCTGCCTGCAACGTCGGCTTCGTGGCCGTTCAAGCGGCGGCCGGTCGGTGTCTTCGCTGCCTGATGGCGAACCGATGGGTACACGCGCATCGAGCTGAAGCGCTATGGAGTTCGTTCGATTACGGCTGCCGATCCCGTGTGGCCTCCATCCCCCGACGCTGGCGCCGTCCAGCGCCCTCGGTTACTCTCGAAGGCGCTGCCAGAGGGGCAGCTTGCAAGAACTCGATTGGGGAAGCTCAAGCGCGATGATCGAGGGCGATCAGGCGAGGCAGACCAGACGCGAGGTGCTGGAGCGGCGCACGTTTCTGCTGTTCCTCGTTGCCGTTACGCTGGTGTTCGTTTATCTGCTGACGCCGTTCTTCGGGGCGATCTTCTGGGCCTGCGTGATCGCGCTGTTGTTTCAGCGGCTGTTCGTGCGGCTGTGCAAGCCGCTCGGGTCCAATTTGGCAGCCCTGGCCACACTGCTCATCAGCGTGGCGATCGCGATCCTGCCGACGATCTTCGTGCTCAGCTCGGTGTTGCAGGAAGGCGCTGCGTTGTACCAGCGACTGCAAAGCGGCGAGATCGATCTGGGCAGCTATCTGGAGCGGATCCGGGCAGCGTTTCCGGTGGTGCAGGAGTTCCTGGACCGCTTCGGGATCGAGCTTGGCACGCTGCGCGAGCAGCTGTCCGGGGCCGCCATCGCGGCCAGCCAGTTCCTCGCCCAGAATGCCGCTCGGCTTGGCACCGGCACGGTGCAGTGGTTCATCAGCCTGGTGCTGACCTTGTATCTGGCCTTTTTCCTGTTGCGTGACGGCGAGCGCCTGGTGACCTTGCTGGTGCGCGCCCTGCCGCTGGGTGACGAGCGCGAGCGGGTGCTGTTCGCGAAGTTCGCCGAGGTGACCCGGGCCACGGTCAAGGGCAACCTGGTGGTGGCCGCCGTGCAGGGGGCGCTGGGCGGTCTCATCTTCTGGCTGCTCGGCATCAGCGGTCCCGTGCTATGGGGCACAGTGATGGCCTTGCTGTCGCTGATCCCATTGCTCGGCGCGGGACTGGTCTGGGGCCCGGTCGCTATTTATCTGTTCGCGACCGGTGATTGGGTCAAAGGTATCATTCTGTTTGTCTTTGGCGCCGGCGTGATCGGGCTGGTGGACAACATCCTGCGTCCAATTCTGGTGGGGCGCGATACCAAGCTGCCGGATTTCATCGTGCTGCTGTCGACGCTGGGCGGCTTTGCCGTGTTTGGCATCAATGGCTTCGTGATCGGGCCGCTGCTGGCGGCACTGTTCGTGGCGAGCTGGCAGATCTTCATGCGAGAGTTCAACGCCGAGTCGGAGCCCGTGGCGGTGGAGGGCGAAAGCGATACCGGCGCGGCGAGCGTCGAGGATTGAGGCGCGCAACAGGCTGCATCGCTGTCCCGAGATGCCGTTTTCCGAGTCCGCCGTGGAGGGAAACCTGCGCCGATTCGGCAGTCGTTTCCCGGGCGCGTGGCGGTCGATGCCATCAAGCCGTAGCCGTCAAGCGACGGCGGGAGTCGCTGGAGCGAGCCATGTGTCCCTTCTGCCATTTCTCTCCAGACCAGTTGCGCTGGGCCGATGCACATTGCCTGGTGATACGCGATGCTTTCCCGGTCTCGCCCGGTCACAGCCTGGTGATTCCGCGTCGCCATGTCGGCTCCTTTTTCGAGCTGACGGCCGCGGAGCGGGCCTCCGTGCTGACTGGGCTGGATGCGGCACGGCGGGAGCTGGACGCGGTGTTCGCCCCGGCCGGCTACAACATCGGCATCAACGACGGGCCTGCTGCCGGGCAGACCGTGGCGCATGTCCACGTCCACCTCATTCCGCGCTACGAGGGTGACGTCGACGATCCGCGCGGCGGCGTGCGCTGGGTGATTCCCGACAAGGCGCGGTACTGGTAGGCGACGCACGATGGCGTTCCACGCTCGGGTGCGCCGTGGCGGCTGGCCGCACCTGAATTGCGTCTCTCGCTCGGCAAAAGCGGCCCGGTCTTGCGGTGGGAAGGCTGCGGGATCTTGCGAACTGCGCTGCCTGACGTTGGCGCCGACAAAAAAAGACGGCGAAGCACGGACCGTCTTGGTCAGACCGTAACTTCGCCGGCGCCCATGAGGCGAGCTAGACATTGACGAGCTTACGCCCAAGGAGCAGCGATTGTCGTCTCTGTCGTCTGAGGAGGGGGGGCTTATTGTTATCGGCTTGCGCCGCACGGGAATTCGTTTGGAATTCGGTTCACTCTCCTGGCCGTGGTTTTTCTATGTGCTCGCAGCTCCTGGTCGGATCCTGCCGCCGGGTCAGGTCGACGTCTGCCCTTCCCGCTTCTCCGGCTCCGACTTTTGCTTCTTGGCGTCCTTGGCAATGAACACGCCCAGGCCGATGAAGAAGGCGATACAAAGACCGACCGCAATGATGCCGGCCAGTACGACTTCGTCCATATACATCGCGCTTACCACAACGTTGCTGCTGAAAAGCCTGGTCACAGGCTAGCAAGGTTGGCCGGGCGCGGATTGATCGCGGTCAAGAACCGGGCTGTTCGCGCGCTGGGCCGAGCGAAGAATGGCCTCGGCCTCCAGCCGGATATGCCGGAGCGGGGCGGCTTGGCGCTGGAGCGGCACCTGTCCGCGCGCAGGACGCGGCCTGCCAGCCTGTGATTCGGTGCCGCTGACCTCATGTTGCGCCCACGTGTGTCCATCCGGTTCAGCGTAAGGAGGCGATCATGGCGTTCAACGCACAGGGCTTGCTCAATCAGTTGCTGGGTGCGGGGCAGACGAGCCGCCAGGCCAGGCAAGCAAGGCCGTCCGGTCTCGGTGGCGGCATGGGCGGCAGCTTGGCGGCGGGCGCGTTGGGCATGCTGCTCGGCAGCCGCCGCGGCCGCGGCAGCGGGTTGCTCCGCACCGGTGGCGCAGCCGCGCTGGGGGTACTGGCCTATCGGGCCTACAGCGAGTGGCAGTCGCGGCAGGGTGGGGGTGGCGAGGCGCGCACGCTCGGCCGCGTTTCAGGCGCCGAGGCCGAGGCCCAAAGCCAAGCGGTGCTGACGGCGGTGGTCGCCGCCGCCAAGGCGGACGGCCACATCGACGAGCAGGAGCACGCCGCCATCGACGCTCAGCTGGCCCGGCTAGGCGACGATCCCGAGGCCCAGCGCTGGCTGCGTCGTGAGATCGCCAAGCCGCTGGATCCGGCGGAGGTGGCGCGGGCGGCGGAGTCCGACGTGGTCGCCGCCGAGATGTACCTCGCCTCGCGCATGGTGATCGACACCGAGAACGACCAGGAGCGCGCCTATCTGAACGAATTGGCCCGCCAGTTGCGCCTGGATCCGGAACTGCAGGCCCGCCTGGATCGGGAGGCGGAGCAGGCCGTGCGGCACTGACGCGCGCCGCGGCTGTCCGCCGGGCATTCCGGGTGCCTTTGCCGGCGGAGCGCATCGATCGGCTTCGCCAAGTCCTGGCGAGTGACAGAGGCTGGTGCCGTATCCTGCCGCGGCAGGATGCGGGTCGCTTGGGAGAGCCGCTGCGACCACGTGCGGGCGTTCGTTGTCCGCGCCGGGACGGCCATCCGCGCGCTGGCACGTCACAGGGCCCGTGTTCGAAAGGCTCCGGTGTCGCCGCCCTGTCGCTTGGAACCGAGCGCCGCATGCATTAGCCTTGCACGCCTTCGGAGGACGCTTGGATGACGGAACGGCAGGCTGCATTGGTGCTTTTTTCCGGCGGGCAGGATTCGGCGACCTGCCTGGCCTGGGCGCTGGCGCGCTACGAGCGGGTCGAGACGCTGGGCTTTCGCTATGGCCAGCGCCATGCGGTGGAGCTCGACTGCCGGCTGCGCCTGCGCGAGGCTCTGCGCGCGCTGCGTCCCGAGTGGGCCGCGCGGCTGGGCGAGGACCACGTGCTCACGCTCGACTGCCTGGGGGCGCTTAGCGACACCGCGCTCACTCGCGAGGCGGCCATCGCGATGCAGGCGAACGGGCTGCCCAACACCTTCGTGCCTGGGCGTAATCTGCTGTTTCTCACCTATGCTGCGGCGCTGGCTTACCGGCGCGGCATCAAGCGCCTGGTGGCCGGCGTCTGCGAGACCGACTTCTCCGGCTACCCCGACTGTCGCGACGACACCATGAAGGCGTTGCAGGTGGCGCTCAACCTCGGCATGGACAGCCGCTTCGTGATCGACACGCCGCTCATGTGGCTGGACAAGGCCGCGACCTGGGCGCTCGCGGAGGAGCTGGGTGGGGCGGCGCTGGTGGAGCTGATCCGCGAGCACACCCACACCTGCTACCTCGGCGAGCGCGGCACGCGCCATGACTGGGGCTACGGTTGCGGCAGCTGCCCGGCCTGCGAGCTGCGTGCTGCCGGCTGGGCGCGCTACCGGGCGAGCGCACGATGAGCTACCACGTCAAGGAGATCTTCTACACCCTGCAGGGCGAGGGGGCGCAGGCAGGGACGCCAGCGGTGTTCTGCCGCTTCGCCGGCTGCAACCTCTGGTCCGGCCGCGAGCAGGACCGCGCCCGCGCTGCCTGCACCTTCTGCGACACCGACTTCGTCGGCACCGACGGCCCTGGTGGCGGGCGTTTCGCCGACGCCGAGGTACTGGCCGATGCCATCGCCGCGCAGTGGCCGGCAGGGCAGGCGCACCGGCTAGTGGTCTGCACCGGCGGCGAGCCGGCGTTGCAGCTCGACGCCGTCCTCGTCGCGGCGCTGCATGCGCGCGGCTTTCGCATCGCCGTCGAGACCAACGGCACCCTGCCGCTGCCGCCCGGGCTCGACTGGATCTGCGTCAGCCCCAAGGGGCACAACCGGCTGGTGGTTACCGCCGGCGACGAGCTCAAGCTGGTCTATCCGCAGCCCGGCGTCGATCCGGCCGACTTCGAGCGGCTCGACTTCAGACACTTCTTCCTGCAGCCCATGGATGGCCCCGCGCGCGCGGAGAACACCCGGGCGGCGATCGCCTACTGCCTGGCGCACCCGCGCTGGCGGCTCAGTCTGCAGACTCACAAGTTTCTGGGGATTCCATGACGCTTTACACCATCACCCGCCGCATCGAGATCGATGCCGGTCACCGCATCCATCTGCATGGCTCCAAGTGCCGCCACCTGCACGGGCACCGCTACGTCATCGATGCCACCTGCGCCGCGCGCGAGCTGCATGCGCAAGGCGAGCAGACCGGCATGGTGCTCGACTTCGGCTTCCTCAAGGAGGAGATGCTGCGGGTGATCGACGCCCCCTGCGATCATGGATTTTTGGCGGCGATCGACGACGTGGCGCTGCTCACGCTGCTTGCACCCGAGGGTGTGGCCCCGGCCGAGTGGATCGAGCGGCTGCGGGCTGAGGTCGCCCGTCAAGGCTGGTGTGCGACGACCGCCAACAGCCTGGCGACCAAGCTCTACGTGCTGCCGGCCCCGCCCACCGCCGAAGTGCTGGCACGGCACTGGTTCGAGCGTCTGGCGCCGGCGGTGCATGCCCGCAGCGGCGGCCTGGCCGAGCTGGCCGAGCTCATCGTGCACGAAACACCAAACTGCAGCGCCCGCTACCGGCCCTAGGGCCGCCGTTGCTGCCGGTGCAGCAGCCATCCAGTCGCGCCTTTGCGCCGCGCTGATGTCCGACAACTAGCGTGGAAAGAAGCGCCAGAGTAGAAGAGTGCAGCCATTTTTCCACGGCTTTGGCTAACAGGTTGGATGTCTGATCACTGCTGTGCCCTCGTTCGGCTGGAGTCGCTTCGCTTTGTCCCTTGGCTCCGGTTTATTTATTGATTTTCAACGAGTTGTGTTTGTTTTCTGTCGTCCTGGCGTGCCGTGGCAGGTCGCAAGCCTTCGATTTCCTCTTGCATACATGCAACAAACTGCATAAGTTGTCCGACAACTTGACTTAGGGCTGGCTCGCCTTGTGCGGCCAATGACCGAAACAGAGAAGAGGCTTCCCTTGCTTCAGCGGAGCATGACTTCCCGTGCCGACACGCCGTCAGCGGCGGATCTGCGGTCTTTCGCCTCGGCGCTGCGCGATTCCGGTTTTGCCGGCGACATCCTCACCGATGAGGCGAGCCGGCTGGCGCTGGCCACCGACAACAGCGTCTATCAGGTGGTGCCGGCCATGGTGCTGGCGCCGCGCGACGGCGAGGATCTGACACGACTGGTCACGGTCGCAGCCAGAGAGGAGTTCGCCGCCATCCGGCTGGCCGCCCGCGGCGGCGGCACCGGCACCAATGGGCAGTCGCTGACCGACGGCGTGGTGGTGGATACCAGCCGCTACATGAACCACATCCTCGAGATCGACCCGGAGGCCCGCACGGTACGTGTGGAGCCGGGCGTGGTGCTGGGCCAGCTCAACGCCGCCCTGGCGGCGCACGACCTGTTCTTCCCGCCGCTGATTTCCACCGCCACCCGCGCCACCCTCGGCGGCATGGTGAGCACCGACGCCTGCGGCAAGGGCTCGCGGGTCTATGGACGCACCGGCGATTACGTGGAGTCCATGCGCCTGCTGCTGGTCGACGGCCGCCACATCGAGTCGCGGCGGATCACCGCGGAAGAGCTGACCGGCAAGTCCGACGACCCGGCGGTGCTGCTGGCGCGCGAGCTCAAGGCGCTGGTCGCTCCGGTGCGCCAGGAAATCGAGGCGGTCTTCCCTAAAATCAGCCGTTCGCTCACCGGCTACAACCTGCGTGACGCCTTCCCCGCCGACGGCAGCGTCGACCTCAATCGGCTGGTGGCGGGCGCTGAAGGGACGCTGGCCTTCATCCAGGACATCACGCTGCGGGTCACTGAGCGGCCGACGCATAAGCGGCTGGTGGTGATCCGCTACGCCAACTTCGATGCCGCGCTCGCCGATGCTCGCAACCTGCTCGGCTTCGATCCCACCGCCATTGAGACCCTGGACCAGCGTGTCTACGAGCTGGCGCGGCAGGATCCGAGCTGGGTGCATACGCGCCATGCGATGGAATCGCCGCAATCGCCGGGGCGGGCGCTGGTGGTCAATTTCGTCGAGTTCGCTGGTCGCGACGAGGCCGAGGTCGAGGCCAAGACGATGCGGCTGGTGGAGGCCCTGGCGCGGCGCGACGACCACCTCGGCTATCACGTCTCGCTGCAGGAGCATGAGCAGGCCGCACTGTGGGCGGTGCGCACGCGCAGCGTGGGGCTGCTGGGTCGCGTCGCCGGCCGGCGCAAGCCGGTGCCCTTCGTCGAGGACACGGTGGTGCCGCCGGAGCACCTGGCCGATTACATCCGCGAGTTTCGCGCGGTGCTGGACCGCCATGGGGTGAGCTATGGCATGTTCGGCCATGTCGACGTCGGCTGCCTGCACGTGCGTCCGGCGCTGGACATGAAGGATCCGGCCGATCGCGAGAAGCTGCGTGCCATCACCGAGGAGGTGGTGGCGCTCGTTAAGCGTTACGGCGGGCTGCTGTGGGGCGAGCACGGCAAGGGTTATCGCGGCGAGTTCGCTCGGGATTTCTTCGGCGACCGGCTCTACCCGGTGCTCGCCGGCATCAAGCGCGTCTTCGACCCGCGCAACCGCCTCAACCCGGGTAAGATCGTCACCCCGGACCCGGAGGGCCGCGGCGTCATCCCCATCGACGGCGTGCCGTTCCGCGGCGAGCTGGACAGCCGTATCCCGGCTGCCGACCAGGAGCGCTGGGCCAAGGCGCTGGAGTGCAACGGCAATGGCGTCTGCTTTGACTGGAGCGCTGCGACGCCGATCTGCCCGTCCTACAAGGTGACCCGCGACCGCGTCCATTCGCCCAAAGGACGGGCCGATTTGCTGCGGGCCTGGCTGCGTCTCTCCGGCGAGCCGGCGGAGGGCGATGCGGCTGTGCACGAGGCCTTCACGCAGCAGGTCTACGACGCCCTGCACGGCTGCCTGGGCTGCAAGGCCTGCGCCTCGCAATGCCCGGTGCACGTGGACATCCCGACCCTGCGCGCGCGCTTCCTGGAGCGCTACCACGAGAGCCGGCCGCGGCCGCTGCGCGACCGGCTGATCGGTCGCCTGGAGACATTGCTGCCGCTCATGGCGCGCCAGCCGCGGCTGATCAACCGCCTGATGCGCATGGCGCCGGTACGGGCGCTGGTGCGCCGCAGCGCCGGGCTGGTCGATTTCCCGGCGCTGGACGAACGGCCCTTCGGCCGTCGGCTGCGGCCCTCGAGCCCGGCCGAGATCGTCGCCGCCAGCCGCAGAAGTGGTGGCAGAACGGTGGCGTTGCTGCCGGATGCCTTCACCGGCCATTTCGAGGCTGACGTGCTTATCGCCGGCTATGAGTTGTTGCGCGCGCTCGGCTATGACGTGCACGTGCTGCCGTATCTGCCTTCCGGCAAGGCCGAGCACGTGCGCGGCTATCTGGCCCGCTTCCGCCGTACCGGCGAGCGCTTGTTGACGGAGTTCGGGGCAGTGTTCGAGGCCGGCGTGCCGGTAGTGGGCGTCGAGCCCAGCGTGGTGTTGTGCCTGCGGCAGGAGTATCAGCAGGAAATCGGCCGCGCCGCGCCGGTGCAACTGATCCAGGAGTGGCTGGCCGAGCAGGCGTTGGACAGGATCGCGGTGAGGGCCACAAGCATCGATGCGGCGGCGCCGGCATCCTATCGGCTGATTCCGCACTGCACCGAGAAGACTGCTTTGCCGGCGGCCGGCAAGCTGTGGCAGCAGATATTCGCCGCTGCCGGGCTTAAGCTTGGCGAGGTGGCGGCCGGCTGCTGCGGCATGTCCGGCACCTATGGCCACGAAGTTGAGCACCAAAAGGAGAGCCGTCGCCTATATGAAATGAGTTGGCAGCAGCCGGTGCGCGAGCACGGCGAGCAGCTGCTGGCTACCGGCTTTTCGTGCCGTTGTCAGGTTGCCCGCATGGAAGGCGTGCAGCTTTTGCACCCCTTGGAGGTTCTCTCGGCGGTGTTGCCGAAGCAGGGCATGGATGGCCAAGAAAATCCCCAAAGCGTTCAGTAACGGATGAGGACGATGTTCAAAACCAGTCTGAAGACCACCTTGCGCATTGCTGCCTTCGCACTGATCGGTGCGGCCGGACTGGCACTGGCCAACCCCGCCGCCGCCAAGACCACGCTGCGGATCGGCTGGACCACCGCCGACAGCGAAGTCGATCCCTACGCGATCGCGGCCCGCTACTTCGCCGAAGAGCTGGAGAAGGAGCTGCCCGGCAAGTTCGACGTCCGCTTCTTCCCCAACCACCAGCTCGGCAACGACACCGAAATGCTGCAGGCCATGCAGTTCGGCACCCTGGAAGCGGGCGTGATCACCGGCACCCTGGTGGCCACCGTCGAGCCGTCGTTCCAGCTCAACGACCTGCCGTTCCTCTACCGCGACAATGCCCACGCCCATCGCGTGCTGGACGGCGAGGTCGGCCAGGCGCTGTTCGCGAATCTGGCCAAGAAAAAGGTCATCGGGCTGGGCTTCGCCGAGGCCGGCTTCCGCCACGTGATCAACAACGTGCGGCCGATCCACACGCCGGACGACATCGCCAGGATGCGCCTGCGGGTGCAGCCGAGCGACTTGTTCCTGGCGTCCTTCCGTGCCATCGGCGCCAACCCCGTGCCGCTGGCCTGGAGCGATGCCTTCACCGCGGTGCAGCAGGGCACGGTGGACGGCCTGGAGATCCCGCTCGCGGTGATCTACGCCAACAAGTATCCGGAGGTCACCAAGTACCTGTCGCTGACCAACCACTCCTACAACGCTCTGCCGCTGCTGCTTTCCGAGCGCTTCTACAGCCGGCTCAGCGCCGATGAACAGGCCAAGGTCCGCAAGGCGGCCGCCAACGCCATCAAGCGTCAGCGTGAGACTGTCGCCGCTAACGAGGCCGACATCCTGGAGAAAATCAAGGCCGCCGGCATGCAGGTGAACGCGGTCGAGAATCTGGCTGCGTTCCGCGAGAAGGCCATGCCGGTCTACGAGCGCGCGCGCGGCACCATCGGCAGCGATCTGATCGACAAGGCGCTCAGCGTCGAGTAAGCGTATCGACATCCGGGCGGCCGCTGAGGCCGCCCGCCATCCTCAGGGCTCAGCTTATGCATATCCTCGACCAAATCAGCCGCCTGCTTGCCCGGGTGAGCATCTGGCTGATACTGCTTGCCAGCCTGGCCATGGTTGCCAGCCTGCTGCTCGGCGTGTTCTTCCGCTACGTGGTGCAGTCGTCGCTGACCTGGTCGGAAGAGGTGGCGATCCTGGCCTTCACCTGGGTGGTGTTGCTCACCTCGAGCCTGGGCGTGCGCGAAGACATCCATGTGAGGATCAGCCTGATTGACGACGTGCTGCCGCCGCGAGCGCGCTGGGCCTTGACGCAGCTGATCCTGCTGGCGATTGCCGCCTTCGGTCTGGCCATGGCCTGGGCCGGCTACCGCTTCGTCGAGTTCACTCTCGGTCAGGTCTCTCCTGCGGTGCAGTACCCGGCCTGGCTGATGAACGCCTCGGTGCCCGTCGCGGGCGCTCTGATCGCCGTGCACGCGCTCGCGCGTCTGCGCCGCTTCTCGTCCCCTAATACTGGTAACGGCCATGAGTGAGCTTGGCATTTTTCTGATCGTCGGGCTGCTGGTGCTGCTCGCACTGGGAGTGCCGATCGCCTTTACCCTCGGCATACTCACCGTCGGCGGCCTGTGGCTTGCCGACGTCGATCTGGTGATGCTGGCGCAGCGGGTTCTCGCCGGCACTAACGTCTCCAGCCTGCTGGCCATCCCCGGCTTCATCCTGGCCGGCGACCTAATGAGCGCCGGCGGGCTGTCGCGGCGGCTGGTGCGCTTCGCCGCCGCTCTGTTGGGGCATCTCAGCGGCGGCCTGAGCATGGCGACGGTTGCGGCCGGCACTTTCTTCGGCGCTATCTCCGGCTCGGCGCCGGCCACCACCGCTGCGGTCGGCTCGGTGATGATCGACGAGATGGAAAAGCGCGGCTACAGCCGCGGCTACGGCGCGGCGCTCGCCACCGCGGTGGGGCCGATCGGGCAGATGATCCCGCCCTCGATCCCGATGGTGGTGTGGGCAGTGCTGGCCGAGGAGTCGGTCTCCAAGCTGTTCGTAGCCGGCGTCATCCCGGGGCTGCTCGCTGCGGCCGGCTTCGTGCTGGTCAGCTATATCTACGCCAAGCGCAACAAGATTCCGACCGACCGCCGAGCCAGCGCCAGGGAGTTGTGGGATGCGGTGCGCGAGGGGTTCTGGGCGCTGCTGGCGCCGGTGGTGATCCTGGGCGGCATCTACGGCGGCGTGTTCACCCCGACCGAGGCGTCCATGGTGGGCGTGCTGTACGGTCTGATCGTGGGGCTGTTCGTCTATCGTGACCTCAAGCTGTCCGATTTGCCTGAGCTACTGCTGCGTTCGATGCGCACAACGGCCGTCATCATGTTCATCATCGCCATGGCCTATGGCTTCGCATGGCTGATGGCGGCCGAGCAGATCCCGACCCAAATCACCGCGGCGCTGCTGTCGGTGTCCGACAATCCGGTAGTGATCATCCTGCTGTTGAACCTGCTGCTGCTCCTATTGGGGGCGGTGATGGATAACATCTCCGCCATGGTAATCTTGTCGAGCGTGTTGACCGCGATCGGCACCCAAATCGGTATGGAACCGATCCAGCTCGGCGCCATGGTGGTGATCAACTTCGCCGTCGGCATGGCGACGCCGCCGGTGGGCTATTCGCTGTTCGTGGGTGCCAGCGTCAGCGGGCTGCGGCTGGAGACCGTCACGCGGCATCTGTGGCCGTTCCTGTTGGTGCTGCTGGGCGTGATCCTGGCGGTTGCCTTCATCCCTCCGGTGACCACCTGGCTGCCGGAAGTGCTGGTCTCCCGAGGAGGCTAAGCTGCGGGTATGAAAATGCCCACGCTCAAGCGCACTCGTGAGTCGCTGGCCAACGAGGTGGCGAGAATCCTCAAGGAGGGGATCCTCGCCGGCAAGTTCGCCCCGGGCGAAAAGCTCGCCACCGAGGGCGAGCTGGCCCGGCAGTTTGGCATCAGCCGCAACGCGGTAAGAGAGGCCATCGCCCAGCTGCGCTCGGCCGAGCTGGTGGAGACCCGCCACGGGCTTGGCACCTTCGTGGTCGCCAACCCGGTGCGCAAGTCCGTGTTCTCCATTCCGCGCGAGTTCGACGCGGTCGAGCTACGGCAGATTTTCGAGCTGCGCGCGGAGCTGGAAAGCGGAGCGGCGGCTCTGGCCGCCCGCAACCGCACCGAGGAGGACCTGGCGGCCATGCGCGAAAGCCTCGATCGGCTGGCGGAAGCCATCAAGACCAACGCCTCCGGCACCGAGCACGACCTAGCTTTCCACGAGCGCGTCGCGCGTGCGTCGGGCAACCGCTTCTTCCGCGAGTTCTTGGAGTTCTATGCAGCGCGGGTGGCCGATGCGGTCGCCATTGCCCGTGACAACAGCGCGCAGCAGCCAGGCTGGTCGCAGATCGCCCAGTTCGAGCACGAGGCGATCTACGACGCCATCGCTGCCGGCAATCCGGACCAGGCCCGCGCCGCCATGTGGGTACACCTGCAAAACGCCTGCAAGCGGCTTGGCTTGTGTACCCAAACCGCAACGACCGTCGAATCCGAATCATGAGCACGACAAACACCGCACCGCTTTGCGAAGCACCCGATTCGGCACCGCGTCCGCCGAGCAAGCCGCTGCCTCAGGGCAGCTGCGATGCCCATGCCCACCTGTTCGGCCCCGAGGAGCGCTACCCGTACCAGCCGGAGCGCAACTACACGCCGCCGGACGCCAGCCGCGAGAGCTATGTCCATCTGTTGCGCACCCTGGGCTTCCAGTGCGCGGTGCTAGTGCAGCCGAGCGTGTACGGCACCGACAACAGCCGCATGGTAGATGCGCTGGCGGAGGCGCAGGAGGACCCCGCCGGCATCGAATGGCGCGGCGTCGCGGTGCTCGGCGACGATGTCAGCGAGGCCGAGTTGGAGCGGCTGCACCAGCTCGGCGTGCGCGGGGTGCGCATGAACCTGGTCTTCCGTGGCGGCATCGACGTCGCCACCGCCCGCCGGGTGGCCGATCGCATCGCGCCGCTGGGCTGGCACATGCAGTTCCTGGTCGACATCAGCCGCTTCGACGACTTTGCCGGCTTCGCCTCCAGCCTGCCGGTGCAGAGCGTGGTCGACCACATGGGGCATATGCCGGCTGAGCTTGGTCCCAGGCATCGGGCCTTCCGCGACCTGTTGGCGCTGCTGCGCGAGGGGCGTACCTGGGTCAAGCTGTCCGGCCCCAACCGCATCACCTCGGGCAAGCTGCCACCGTTTTACGACGTCGACCGTCTGGCTGTGGCGCTGATCGAGACCGCGCCGGAGCGGCTGGTGTTCGGCACCGACTGGCCGCACGTGCAGCTGCCTACCCCCATGCCCAACGACGGTGATTTGGTGGACGAATTTCTCCGCTGGGTGGACAACGACGACGCTGTCACCGAGCAGATCCTGGTCCACAACCCAGCCGAGCTGTACGGCTTCTGAGCGCACGCCTGCCTCCTGCCACTGGCAGGAGGCAGCTCACCACTCGCGCAGGCAACGATCGATGGCTCTGATGCGCAGGCTCAGCCCGCCGCGCGGCGACGCTGGCCATGGGCCGGCCGGGTACGGGCGTCATCGCCCGCAGTGGATTCTTCCAGTGCCGCGAAGTACTCCGCTGCTAGTCGCAGTTGCTCGGCGGCGGTCTCGGCGCGGTTGACGATGCTGCGGAAAGCGGCGTTCTCGGGCCGGTCCTTGGCGTACCAGCCGAGGTGCTTGCGAGCGATGCGCACACCCATGTACTCGCCGTAGAACGCATGCAGGTGCTTCAGGTGGCCGAGCATGATCTCCGCCACCTTCCGCGGCGATGGTTCCGGCAGCCGCTCGCCGGTGGCGAGGTAATGCGCGATCTCGCGGAAGATCCACGGCCGGCCCTGGGCGGCGCGCCCGATCATCAGGCCGTCGGCGCCGGTCAGCCGCAGCACCTCGCGCGCTTTCTCCGGGCTGTCGATGTCGCCGTTGGCGAAAACCGGGATGCGGACCGACTGCTTGATCTCGGCGATGATGTCGTACTCGGCCTCGCCCTTGTAGTGCATGTCACGGGTGCGGCCATGGACGGCGAGGGCGGCGATGCCGGCTTCCTCCGCGATGCGGGCGATGCGCACGCCGTTCTTGTGCTCGCGGTGCCAGCCGATACGCATCTTGAGTGTGACCGGCACGTCGACGGCGTTGACCACCGCCTCCAGGATCTGTCCCACCAGGGCCTCGTCCTGCAGCAGTGCCGAGCCGGCCCAGGCGTTGCAGACCTTCTTGGCCGGACAGCCCATGTTGATGTCGATGATCTGGGCTCCCCGCTCGACGTTGTAGCGTGCGGCGTTGACGAGGAATTCCGGATCGCCGCCCGCGATCTGCACGCTGACCGGCTCCGGCTCGCCGGCATGATCCATGCGCCACAGGCTCTTGCGCGTCTTCCACAGGCGCGGGTCGGCGGTGGTCATCTCGGAGACGGCATAACCCGCTCCCAGCCGCTTGCACAGCAGCCGGAAAGGCTTGTCGGTCACACCCGCCATGGGCGCTAGCGCCAATGGCGGATCGATGGTGTAGGGGCCGATTTGCATGAACGAAGGGATCGCTTGCCTGCAGAATGAACGCCCGCTGCGCGAAGGCGGGCAGCGGGCGTTCATTCTGCCAAATCTGGCGTGATCCGACCGTGCGCTCTGCCAGCTTGGGCCGGCTAGAACAGCCGATAGGCGAGGATGGCAACCAGGGTTGGCGTCAGGGCCGTCAGCAGTAGCCTGAACGGGTTGACCGCGCCATCTTCGAAGCTGTGGCGTAGGATGGAGATGCCGGCCGGGTTGGGCGCGTTGGCGATGACCGTCAGGCCGCCGCCGGCTACCGCGCCGGTGACCAGCGCGTATTTGAACTCGTCGGTCAGGCCCTCGACCAGCGAGCCGAGATAGGTCAGCGCGGCGTTGTCGGTGATGGCGGTGAGCGCGGCGGCTCCGTAGAAGACGGCATTGGCGTCCAGGCTCATGAGCACGTCCTCCAGCCACCACTGCTGCTGGCCGCCAAGCACCACCAGGCCGGCCAGGAAGAAGGCGACCAGCAGGCCTTCGCGCAGGATCAGGCGGTCTTGATACTGCGGGTAGGCTGTAGCGATGCCCATGAACAGCAAGAAGAAGGCCATGAAGATCGGCGGGTGGTGCAGGAACACAACGATGCCGAGCAGAATGCCCAGGTGCGCGAGCGTCAGCGGCAACGGGATGGCGGGGGCATCGTCGGCTTTCTTCTCCACAGGTAGTTGGGCGAGCTCGCGACGGAACAGCAGCACCACGCCTAGGGCATTGACCAAACAGGCAAGGGCGGATTTCCAGCCGATCTGGGTTAGCATGAAGGTCAGATCCCAGCCCCACTGGCCGGCGACCATCAGCACCGGCGGCGCGGCGAACGGCGTCAGGGTGCCACCGATGGAGACGTTGACGAACAGCACGGCGAGGACGGCGTACTTAAAGCGGCTGGAAACGTTGCGGGTGAAGAAATGGTCGCGCAGGGTGAGCGCAGCCACGGTCATGGCCGCCGGCTCGGTGATGAAGGAGCCCAGCAGTGGCACCAGGAACAGCACCGACAGCAGCAGCGACATGCTGCCCGGCAGCGGCAGCAGACCGGCGGCAAAGCGCACCGCCGCGTTCGCGACTTGCAGCACCGGCTTGCTGGCCGCGACCACCATGATGGCGAACACGAACATCGGCTCGGTGAAGTTGCGCGAGTCGACGTAGGCCACCGCCTCGTCCATGCCGACCACGAAGAACATGGTCGTGACCAGGACGATGGCCCAGAAGCCGAAGACGATCTCGACTTCCCCCAGAAGATGCCAAAGCCCGGCATGGGCAGGGCGGGCGTGGGCCAGGCGTTCAAACGCCTTGGTCGAGAAGGTGTGAATCACGGCCAGGGCAAACAGACCTGCCGCAAGCCACTGCATCAGGGTTGGGTCGTTCATCGGAGCCGTCGTCTTTTCGGATTGTTGAGCCTGTTCGGCCTGCCGGCAAAGCCGGTCGGCCCGTCTACCGCTGTTGCCCTATGCATCCTGCGAGCGGCCTGCAGCTGGCTTGAGTGCATGCCGGCCTAGCGGGCAGCGATGACGCTTCCTGGCGCCTGCGTGCATCATATTTGTTGTTATAAATGCGCTGCACACAGTAACCGCAAAGAAGGCGGGCTGGCAACCCGCCTTCAGGGTTAGCTCACTACCAGGACGTCGCAGACGGGATCCTGGGTCAGCTTGGCGGCGACGCTGCCCAGCATCGCACGGGCCAGGCCGCGCCGGCCACTGGTGCCGATGACCAGCAAATCGGCCCCGCGGCTGGCGACTTCTTGCCGGATGACGGCGATGGCGTTGCCGGCGCGCAGGTCGACCTGCTGCGGGGCCCCTGGCGTTTTGATGGCGGCGAGAAAACGCTTCTCATCCTCAGCCACCATGTGCCGTATGTGACGCTCGATCTTGTCATGATCCTCGGCGCCTTGGCTCAGCCCGGCGATCCCGGTGTAGGACATGGCATAGACGTGCAGCAGCTCGAGGGACGCCTGCGGCAGCAGCTGCAGCGCGTACTCGACGGCCCGCCGCGAGCAGTCGGAGAAATCGATTGCTGCCAGCATGCGCTGATAGGGGGCAGTCGGCTTGTGTGGCACCACCAGTACCGGCCGCTGGGAAAGCCGCACCAGCTGCTCCATGGTGCTGCCGGCAAAGGCATCCCGAAACAGGCGCTTGCGTTGCCTGCCGAGTATCAGCAGCTCGGCATTCTTGGCATCGGCGCCGGTCAAGACGCTGTCAATGCGATGGCCGAGCACGACCTCGATTTCGACCTGGACGCCCTCGACGTTCGGGCTGTTGGCCAGCCATTCCTCCAGCTGGCGCATTCCTTCCGTGCGCTGGTGCTCGCTGATGGCGCGGGGCAGCTCGGCAGCGACCACGTGCAGCACGTGCACCGCGGCCCCGACCTGCTTGGCCAGGATCAGCGCTCGCTCGAGGGCGCTTTCGGAACGCGAGGTCAGATCGGAAGCCACTAGCACGCGCTTCATTTGTTTCTCCTGTTCGTCATGTCAACATGAGGGGGGGCAGGACGGCGAAGCGGCCCGTTTCCACCCTGGGAGTGTAGTGCATTGTCGCCGGTCGCCAAAGGCCAAGTCTTGTCCTGGGGCAAGATCGCGCATCGCTCTTATCGAGCGAGCGGCGAAAGCCAAGGTCAACAAGGGCGATGCGGGGTAGCGGCCGTCGAGGACCCGCCTGCCGGGCCGCGGCGGGTATCGGGTACATTCGTTGAGGCGGGCAGGCGCTTTCAGAGGCAAATCGATGCAGCAGCAGACGCTTACCAGCAGCGAGAGCGCACGGCAGCTCGCGCAGCTGATCGACTTCATGGCCGACCGTCGGCGCTTGCTGGTGCTGACAGGCGCCGGCTGCAGCACCGATTCGGGCATTCCGGCGTATCGGGACGAGCAGGCGAACTGGCAGCGCAAGCCGCCCATGTTCCTGCAGGAGTTCCTGGGCAGCCAGCTGGCCAGGCAGCGCTATTGGGCGCGCAGCCTGCTGGGCTGGCCGGCTTTCGCCGCCGCCAGGCCGAATGCCGCCCATCTGGCGCTGGCGCAGCTGGAGCGGCAAGGCCGTCTGCACTGGCTGATCACCCAGAACGTCGACGGACTGCACCAGCGTGCCGGCAGCGAGCGGATCAGTGACTTGCATGGTCGCCTGGACACGGTGGAGTGCCTGAATTGCGGCCTGCTCGGCAGCCGCGCGGCGCTGCAGGAGGAATTGCTCGCCCTCAATCCGGACTGGGGCGCGCGCACGGCGGCACTGGCGCCGGACGGCGACGCTGAGCTAGAGGCGGCCGACTTTGCCGAGTTCCGGGTGCCGGATTGCCCACGTTGTGGCGGTCTTCTGAAGCCGGCGGTGGTGTTCTTCGGCGAGCAGGTGCCGCGGGCACGGGTTGCGTTTTGTTTGGAGCGGCTGCGCGAAGCCGATGGCCTGTTGGTGGTGGGCTCTTCGCTGGCAGTGTGGTCGGGCTACCGCTTCGTGCGGGCCGCCGTGCAGGAAGGCAAGCCGGTGGCGCTGGTCAACCTCGGTCGCACCCGCGCCGACGCCGAGGCTACGCTGAAGCTGGAGGTCTCCTGCAGTGCCGTGCTGCCTGCCGTAGCCGCGGCGCTGGCGGGCGGGGTTGCCGACGCCAGCTTGCCTGCGGTCTTGGCCCCGCAGCGGTGAGGCGGGCGCGGCCGGGCAGGTCGGGCCGGGCCTGTATGGCCGCCGGCAGATCCGGCTCCAGCAGGACTGGCCTTGATGCAAAGCGCGGCGGCAACGGTCGGGGGAGCGCACGCGAGCTGCCGGCACAGCGGGGAGCGGCAGCGTCGTCTCGTTGCCAATTCTGTCCGCATGCCATCGCCGTGCGGTTTCGCCTCTTGCCATGGCCGGCGTGGGGAGCCATGTCGGATAGCCGCCAGGCGGTGCGGCAGTGCCTTCGTCATCGCTTCGTCGAGGAGTAACCCATGCTGACGGCCTTGTCCGTGCTCACCTGTCTTGGCGCCGCGGTCATCGGCGGCGTCTTCTACGCCTTCTCGTCCTTCGTCATGCAAGCGCTGGCGCAGCTGCCGCCGGCGCAGGGCGTCGCGGCCATGCAGCGCATCAACGTGGTGGTGCTCAATCCGCCGTTTCTCGGCCTATTCGGTGGCACCGCGCTGCTGGCGCTGGTGGCGGCCGCGGTGGCAGCCTTCGCCTGGAGCACGCCGCGGTTCTTGCTGCTTTCGTGCGGCAGTCTGCTGTACCTGTTGGGGGTGATCGGGGTGACCGGCCGTGGCAACGTGCCGCTGAACGAGCGGCGCGGCCGCCTTGATCCGGCCGCGCCCGAGACGGCCGCGGAGTGGACGAGCTATGTCGCGGCCTGGATGCGTTGGAACCACCTGCGCACGGCGGCAGCCGTCGCCGCCGCGGCCTGCTTCGCGGTTGCGCCACTGAGCTGAGGGGCGCGGCGGCGAAATCATTGGCGCCTTGTGCGGTCTGTATAGGTAAGCTGTCGGCAGATTCCACGTTGGCAGCCCGGAGTAGCCATGTTTCCCGAGTTCCGTCTTCGTTACAGCCGCCTGCCGGAGCGCTTTTATCAGCGCTTTCGGCCCGAGCCGGTAAGTCGTCCGCAACTGGTCGCTTTCAACCGGACGTTGGCGGAGGAGCTGGGCTTCGATCTTGCCGCCTTGCCGGACGAGGCCGAGCTGGCCGGCTATTTCGCCGGCAACCGGTTGCCGGCGGGCGCTGAGCCGGTGGCGCAGGCCTACGCCGGGCATCAGTTCGGGATGTTCGTCCCGCAATTGGGCGACGGCCGCGCCGTGCTGCTGGGCGAGGTGGTCGACCGGGCGGGGCGGCTGCGCGACATCCAGCTCAAAGGCTCCGGGCCCACCCGTTTCGCGCGCGGCGGCGATGGTCGCGCGCCCCTGGGGCCGGTGTTGCGGGAGTACTTGGTCAGCGAGGCCATGCATACTCTGGGCATTCCGACCACCCGCTCGCTGGCGGCGGTGGCGACCGGTGAGGCTGTCTACCGCGAGCGTCGGCTGCCCGGCGGTGTGCTGACCCGGGTGGCGGCCTGCCACGTCCGGGTCGGCACCTTCGAGTACTTCGCCGCCCGTGGCGACGCCGAGGGGCTACGACTGCTGGCCGATTTCGTCATCGAGCGGCATTATTCGCAGCTGGCCGAGCTGAGCGGCGGCGAGCGCTTCGTGGCACTGCTGGCGGCGGTGCAGGAACGCCAGGCGACGCTGGTGGCGAAGTGGATGGGGGTGGGATTCGTGCACGGCGTGATGAACACCGACAACACGGCGGTCTCCGGCGAGACCATCGATTATGGGCCCTGCGCCTTCATGGAGGCCTACCATCCGCGCACGGTGTTCAGTTTCATCGACCACGGCGGCCGCTACGCCTACGGCAATCAGCCCGGCATCGTGATGTGGAACATGGCGCGCCTGGCGGAAACGCTGCTGCCCTTGATCGATCCCGACGACGAGCGCGCGGTGGCGCGGGCGATGGAAGTCCTCGAGCGCTTCCCGGAGCGCTACGAGGCGGCCTGGCTGGAGGTGATGCGGGCCAAGCTGGGCCTGGTGCAAGAGCAGGCAGGCGATCCCGAGCTGATCGCTGACTTGCTGCAAGCCATGCAAGGAGGGCGGGCCGATTTCACCCTGACGTTCCGGCGCTTGTGCGACTGTGCGGAGTCGCCCACCGCCGACCGCGGGCTGTTGACGCTGTTCGAGGAGCCGACCGCGATCGCGTCCTGGCTGACGCGCTGGCGCCAGCGGCTGGGCGCGGAGGGACGGGCCGGCTCGCTGGTGGCCGCGGGCATGCGGACGGTGAACCCGCTTTACATCCCTCGCAACCATCTGGTCGAACAGGCCCTGGCGGCGGCGGTGATGGAGGGTGACCTGGCACCGTTCCAGGCGCTGCACGCGGTGCTCGCCAGACCCTTCACCGAGCAACCGGGGCGCGAGCGTTATGCGCTGCCGGCCAGCGACGAGGAGCGGGTGCTGCGTACTTTCTGTGGAACGTGACTTTGCGGCGGCCTGTCGTGGCTGGCCCTAGCTGTTGCGCTGCGGCGGTCGCACCACCCATTCCGGCTCGTGAAACTCGCCGATCACGCGGATGTCGCAGAAAGACGCCGCGCTGCGGATGATTTCGGCCACCGCTGGGTCGCGGATGGCTTCCATGGCGTCGCGTTGCTCCTTGCTTTCCCAGTGCGCGATGGCGATCAGGCTGCGGTCGTCGCCGATCTTGCGGTGCAGCTCGGTGCCTAGGGCGCCCGGCGCCTGCTGGATGATCTGGCTGGCGCGCACCCAGATGTCGGCATATTCCTCGGCGGTATGGCCTTCCCGGATCCTGACTTCGAAGATGAATTTCATTGGCCCCCCTCAAGGCAGTCGGCCTGCGGGCCGACGATTTCCAGCCCATTGACCACGAAAAACCAGGGCTTGTCGCCGTTGCGCGGGCGCAGCCAGTCGCCTCTGACCTTGATCCGCGCCGCCGGCGGCAGGTCGCCATGGGCCGCGATATCGCGGGTTCGGATCAGGAGCTGGACCATGCCTGCCTCGGTGAGCAGGCCGACCCAGCTCCAGCAGGCCGATTCGCGCTGCAGGCCGCCGATTGTCGAGCCGATCAGGGTGTCCATGGCTTTGTTACTGGAGCCGGCAGCCGCCGAAGCAAAGGGGGGCATGGGCAGGTTCCCGGAGCGGTAGCAGGCGGTTTCAGGCGTCGGCTTCCAGCCGCTCGATGCGCTGCTCCAGCGTCTGCTGCTGCAGCAGCCCAGCGAATTCGCTGCGGCGGCTGGCGGCGAAGCTGATGCCCTCGATGACCACGTCGAAGATCTTCCAGCGGCCGCTGCGGGCGGTGAGCTGGAAGTCGACCGCGACCACCTGCTCGCCGAGGTTGAGCTGGGTGCGCACGGTGGCCCGGCGCGGGTCTTCACCGGTGACGACCCGGCGCACCGTCAGGGCCATGCCGCCGCTGTCGAGCACGGCCAGGACGCGGTCCATGTTGGACGAGAGGACCGCGGCGTAGGTACTGATCAGCGAAGTGCGGAAGGCGGCGATGAAGCGCTCCCGCTCGATCGGCGTCGCCGTGCGCCAGTGCCGGCCCAGCACCAGCCGGGACAGCAGTTCGAAATCGACGTGCGGGTCCAGGATTTCCACCATCAGCTCCTGGACCAGTTGCGGATCCTCACCGAGCCGCTGGTGGTGCTCGCGCAGGGCAGCGGTGGCGGCCTGGAAAGCCTCGGTGATCAGCCCGGCCGCCTGCGACGGCGGTGGTGCATTGGCGTTGGCGGCTGCTGCCGGCAGCAGCCACAGCGCCAGCAGCAGCCCGATTCGCGTCAGTCTCATCGTTCCGCTCCCCTATTGCCCGCAGCTTGCTGCCAGCAGTGCTGGCGACCAGCTCACGGCGCAAGCGCGGCTTGGATGGAATGCCGGCTGCGTGCCGGTACGCGTTGACAGGACATTGATTGTACAGCAGGCCCTTGGCGCGTGGCGGCGCGCTGCGGCAACGAAAAAAGCGAGGCCCTTCAGGGCCTCGCTTTCGCTTGCCGGGCGGCTGCTCTTGGCTGCTCTTATTCGAGCGGCAGCAGCATCGGTGGCCGCGGCGGAGCGACCTTTTGGTAGAGCGTGGTGACGCGCTTGTTCTTGCTGACGATGATGTCGTCATACAGCACGTACTGCTCCGGATGGGTCGACTGGCCGCCGCCGCCGAAGTAGGAGGACAGCCAGATGCCGTCATAGGGCCTATGGTCGTTGGCCTTGCGGACGCTGACGTGATCGTAATGATCCATGATCAGCTTGCCGTCGACCCAGGCCTGCAGCCGCGCGCCGGTGGGTTGGCCGATCGGGTTGGGAGTCACGCGAATCTCGAACTCATACCAGCGCCCGCCGACGATGCGCAGCTCTTCCCCGCCCGGCTGGTTGGGCTCGTAGCGGATATCGGTGGCTTTGCTCGCTTGCCAGGTGCCTGGTTCGACATCCACCTGCGAGCGGTAGACGTGGAAATAGGGTCGACCTTCCGTGACCTTGGACTTGTTCGGCGGCCTGACGAAGAAGCCGACTCGGTTGGTGCCGCCGCCGTAGCTCTTGGCATCGGTGATCAGGTAGAAGTGCTTGGTGTTGGTGGTGTTGAAGTGGAAGCCGGGCGAGAAGTAGACGCGCCAGCGGGCATAAATGGTGTCGTTGGGATCGACCGGGGTGTTGAAGGGGCCTTTGGGATAAATGGCGTCGGCCTTGTCTTTGGGCAGCACCAGCGCCACAGCCTTGCTGTTGTTGTAGCCCGGATAGGGCAGCAGGCAGCTGCCGTCGGCGCAGCTGATGCCGCCGCGGTAACCGCCGTTGTTGAGCGAGTCCCCGGCGTTGTAGTCGCGCCAGCCGACCCAGTCGCCGTCTTCCCAGTTCTCGCAGAAAATGACGGCTTCGTCGCTGCAAGCCGGTTCGGCTTTTGAGCGGTCGGTGTTCTCGGCGGCGAATGCTGCCGGGAAGGCGCCCCCCGCGGCAAGCAACGCTAACGCAACGGTGCTCTTCAAGATGCTGTGTTTAAACATATTCCAATAAACCTCGGTATTCGTTGAGCATGCTGCGCCGGCACGCCGGTCGCCGTCATACCCGGCGCGGCTCGAGCCGCGCCGCAGGATTTCGCTACCGGCAAGCAAAGAAGCCGGCAGGGCTCAATACGAGGCGTCATATTGGAACTTCGCCTGGCCAGGATCTTGCGCCTGGGTCACAGGCATCCCCCAACCTCGATCACAAAACGACTTATCGTCGCCATTCGGCAACAGGGACAGGTGTGGCTCAGCCCTTTCATTCAAATCAGCTTTCTGCGAGCTGCTGGGCGGCGGCTGGCGCCACGGCTTCGCGGTAAAGCGTTTCCAGCTCGGTGACGAAACGCTCGACGCCGAAGCGCCGCAGCGCGCGCTCGCGACCACACTGTCCCATGGCGCGGGCGGTGGCCGGATCGGACAGCAGACGCAGCAGGGCCTGGACCAGTCCCTCGCGGCCGGCGACGATAAGGCCGCTGGCGTCCGGCTCGACGATCTCGTCGATGCCGGCCACGTTGGTGGAGACAACCGGCAAGCCCAGCAGGCTGGCCTCGATCGCCGCCGTTGGTAATGCCTCCCGATCCGAAGAGAGCACGAACACACGTGCCGGCGCGAGGTGCCGCGGCAGCTCGTTGCGTTCAACCCAGCCGTGGAACTCGACGCTGTCGGCAATGCCGAGGGCCGTGGCCTTGGCCTGCAAGTGCGGCTTAAGTTCGCCGTCGCCGACCAGCCATAGCTTGGCTTCGGGCAGGCGCGTGTGCACATCGGCCCAGGCGTCCAGCAGCAGGTCGAGATTTTTCTCGATGGTGAAGCGGGCGACGTTGACTGCCACCGGGCGCGTCTCGGCTGCCGGCTCTGCTGGCTCGGGAAAGCTGACTCCGGGGTAGATCTTGTGGATAGCCTCCAGCGGCAGCGCATAGGCAGCGGCGGCCAGCTCGCGCACGCGGTCGTTGTTGACGATGACGGGGGCCGCCAGCGCGTGCAGCGCGGTGCGCTCGCTGAAGCGTTTGAAGCGGCTGCGGGGATCGCGGCCGGTCAAATAGGTGTATTCGCTGTGGACGGATGCCACCACGCTGCCTTGCCACCAGCCGAGCCAGCTTGCCAGCGCGGTCAACAGCCGCGGCCGATAAGAGTGGACGTGAATCAGGTCCGGTTCGACCTCGGCCAGCAGCCGCCGCAAATCCCGCATGGATTGCAGTGGTGGGCGTGACAAGTAGTGGACCTTGTGGCCGTAATGGGCGACCAGCTTGTCCAGCTTGGGCGAGCGCTGCAGCAGGACCACCTCGTGCTCGATGTCCTCGCTCAGCGAGTGTCGGATCAGCTCGAACACCACGGTGACGATGCCGTTCTCGGGGTAATGCAGGAAATGCAGGACTTTCATTGAATCCCCCAACGCTCGGAGTCGCTGCGAGCACGGCTGGCAGGCCGTGACCGGGCGGAGGTGAGCACGCCCGCCATAAGAAAATTCTTATGGTTTATCAAAGCGTTATTGTTCCGCTGTTCCTGAGATGGGGAAGGCGGCGCGGGTCGCCAAGCGGTGGTGCAGCGGTATGCAGGCCGGCCCGGCAACTGGCTCGGGGTCAAGGCAGCTGGGGACTGGCCAGCTCGCCGCGCGGATCCAGCGTGCGCTGGTAGCGCGCGACGGCAACGGCCTGGCCTGGTTGCCGGTAATGGATCTCGTACAGGCTCAGACGGTCCGGCAGATGCTCCAGGAGGATGACCTGGGCTGGCTCGCCGGCGCTGATGCGCAGGGTCAGCGCACCCAGCTGCAGGCGCCGTGCATAGAGATAAGTGCGGCTGCCGTCGGCGGCTTCGACGTAGACCTGCCAGGGCTGGCCGTCGTCCCAGGCCGGCCGGCCGCGGTAAAGCTCGACACGGGCAGTGAGCACGACGCGCTCCGGGCTGCCGTCGCCATCCAGGTCGGCCTCGGCGCTGCGGTGGTAGTTCCAGCCGTCCTCGCCGGCGACGGCTGGCGCCATGCCCGGGTCGATCAGGTCGACGGTCGGTGCCGACAGGTCGACCGGCTGCGCCTGGTCGGATGAAGGGGACTGGGCGCAGGCGTAGAGGCTGAAAACCAGCACGGCAGACCAGATCCTCGGATTCATGGGCAGCTCCTGGTCAAAGGAGAGGCTCGCGAACTGCTTCAGGGTAGGTTAAGATTGACCGTTTTCGAAAGAATTTTGTGTCGCACGTCAATTTTCAGCAATTTTTTCTTGTATGCGGTAGGCAAGCCTGTATACGCTTTTTCGCCGAGCGGCGCTTGTGGCCGCTCGCTTGTTCTACGTGAGGCGGTGCTTAACGGCTGCGGCTCTTAAGCGGTGTCATCACGGTGATCCCGTCATTTGCAAGGAACAGACAAACAATGTCCTCTGTTGTATCAACGCGCCTCGAAGAAGACCTGCTTGGTACTCTGGAAGTCCCTGCCGACGCGTACTACGGCATCCAGACTCTGCGTGCGCTGAAGAACTTTAACTTGACCGGGGTCCCGTTATCCGAGTTCCCGGAGCTGGTGATTGCCTTGGCCATGGTGAAACAGGCCGCAGCGGATGCCAATCACGAGCTGGGCTACCTCAACTCGGTCAAACACGCAGCCATCACGGAGGCCTGCACGCGCATCATCGGCGGCGAGTTCCACGACCAGTTCGTGGTCGACATGATCCAGGGCGGCGCCGGTACGTCCACCAACATGAATGCCAATGAGGTCATTGCCAACCTGGGGCTGGAGGCGATGGGACGCGCCAAGGGCGAGTACCAGTACCTGCACCCCAACAATGACGTCAACATGGCGCAGTCGACCAACGACGCTTATCCGACGGCGGTGCGGCTTGGCCTCCTGCTCATGCAAAAAGGCCTGCTGGAGAGCCTGGAGAAGCTGGTCGAAGCGTTCTCCGCCAAGGCGTCGGAATTCGACCACGTGCTGAAAATGGGGCGTACCCAGCTGCAGGATGCGGTGCCTATGACCCTGGGGCAGGAGTTCCGCGCCTTCGCCAACACCCTGCGCCGCGAATTGGAGCATCTGCGCGTGCTGGCGCCGCAGCTGCTGGGCGAGGTCAATCTGGGCGGCACCGCCATCGGCACCGGGATCAACGCCGACCCGGCCTATCAGGGGCTGGCTGTGCAGCGGCTGGCGACCATCAGCGGACAGCCGGTGCGGCCGGCCGCGGATCTGATCGCGGCCACTCCCGACATGGGCGACTTCGTGGCCTACTCGGGGATGCTGAAGCGCCTGGCGGTGTCGCTGTCTAAGATTTCCAATGACCTGCGCCTGCTCTCCAGCGGACCGCGCGCCGGCATCAACGAGATCAATCTGCCGCCCTGCCAGCCGGGCAGCGCCATCATGCCGGGCAAGGTCAATCCGGTGATTCCGGAGGCGGTCAACCAGGTGGCGTTCAAGGTCATCGGCAACGACGCGGCGCTGACGTTCGCGGCGGAAGCCGGCCAGCTGCAGCTCAATGTCATGGAGCCGCTGATCACCTACAACCTGTTCGAATCGATCCGGCTGCTGCAGCGGGCCATGGACATGCTGCGGGAGCAGTGCGTGGTCGGCATCACCGCCAACGAGCAGCGCTGCCGCCAGCTCATGGAGAGCTCCATCGGGCTGGTGACCGCGCTCAATCCCTACATCGGCTATGAGAATGCGAGCCGCATCGCGCGGCAGGCGCTCAGCAACGGCCGTGGCATTCTGGAGCTGGTGCGCGAGCAGGGATTGCTGGATGAGGAGACGCTGGCGGAAGTGCTGCGGCCGGAGAACATGATCGCGCCGCGGCTGTTGCCCGTCCGCAAGGGAAGCAAGGAAGGCAAGGCGGTAGACGAGACTGTCTGAGCCCTTGCCGCAGCGAAAGCGGCCGGAGAGCGGTGTCCCGCTTTCCGGCCGCTTTTTTATTCGGCTGCCGGCTGGATCACGGCGTAGTAGCCATGCTGCTGGTGAAACTTGCTGCCTTCGGCAATGGTTTCCGCCAGCATTGCGCCCTTGGAGTCCTGCACGCTGAGCACGGCATGATCGGCGCCGACGCTGATCAGCTTGACCGGCGCGGTGGTCAGCACCGACAGCGCCTGGATCAGATGGCGGACCTTGCCCTCGGACAGCAGTCTGGAGCGCAGATAGGCCTGCAACGTCACGCCGCTACACTGCTGCGGCTCGAGCCACTCGCCGAAGGGTGATTTCTCTTCCTGCACCTGTACAGCCTCCCGTATCGAGTGGCTATGCAAGGTGCCAGAGACTGTCATCATTTGCTGTCAAAAATCGTCATTGACGCGCATTTGTCGCCAATCCGACACCCTCACGCGCGCCTCGTTATCGCCTCCTCTGTGCTTCTGAAACCGCCCACCAGGTAGTTGAAGAACAGGCCGTAGGCGATCGCCAGCGGGATCGCCACCACCAGCGCTGCCGCCATCAGCTCGGACCAATAGAACTCTTTGACCCGGATCAGTTCGGTCGGAACGCTCGAGGTGATGGTCCGCTGCGCCGAGGTGGTGATGAAGGTGGCCGCGTAGATGGAGTTGCCGCGCGAGAGCGAGAAGGCGAACACCATGCAGGCGGCGGAAACCTGGTCTAGGACAGTTGGCTGCGGTGAGGGGGCAGGGGCGATGACGGCGCGGCAGCTGCCGGTGGGCGGCTGCCGCAGCCGGAATGGGGACCGCTTAGCTCAGCCAGCCGAAGCGGTCCTCGGCCTCGCCGGTCTGGATGGCCACCAGGGCCTGGCGCAGGCGCTGGGTGTTGGGACCGACGTTGCCGTCGCCGACCGGATATTCCTTGCCTTCGTGAATAAAGGTGCCGACGCCGGTGAGGACGGCGGCGGTGCCGGACAGCGCGGCCTCGCCGGTGCGAATCCAGTCCTTGATTTCGTCGACCGTGAAGTTGCGCTCGATGACTTCATAGCCCAGCGAGCGGGCCAGCGTGATGACCGAGTCGCGGGTGACGCCATGCAGGAACGAGCTGTCCAGCGGCTTGGTCAACAGCCGCTTGTTATCGAGCAAGAAGAAGTTGGAAGCACCGGTCTCCTGCACGTCGCCGCCGGGGCAGAACAGCACCTGGTCGGCGTTGTACTGCTTTTTGGCGTTGGCCACATGGCGCAGGGCCGCGGCATAGTTGCCACCGGTCTTGGCCAGGCCGAAGCCGGGCGTGGTGCGCATTTCCTTGTCTTCGATCAGGATGCGCACGCCCTTGCTGCCGCCGCCGGTGAAGTAGTCGCCGACCGGCGAGGCCAGCACGTACAGCAGGGCTTCGGCGGGCGGGGTGCCGGCGGCGCCGATGTTGGGCTCGGTGCCGATCAGAGTGGGACGCAGGTACAGCGCGCCGGGCGGCGGCGGCACGTCTTTCTCGCTCAGCGCCACGACCTGGCGCACCATCTGCTCCAGCATCTCCGCAGGCGGCACCGGCAGGCACAGCAGCTCGGCGCTGCGGCGGAAGCGCGCCACGTGGCGGTCCAGACGGAAGATGCGGGTGCTGCCATCCGGCATGCGGAAGGCCTTCAGCCCCTCGAAGCAGGTGCTGGAGTAGTGCAGCACGTGCGCGCCGGGGTGGAGGGACAAGGACGTTACCGGGATGACGTCTACCGCTGACCAACGCCCGTCAGCGAAGCGTGCGATCGGCATCTTCTCGGAAAAGACGGTGCCAAAGGGCGCTGTCTTGGTAGCGGCCTGCGCAGATTTCTGAACAGTAACGTCTTGCATAGGATGAGTCTTCCCCCGTAGCTTGCCATAGATGCGCGCGCCGGCGCTTGTGCAGCATAACCTGTGACTGGGCTGCCGAAAAGTGGCGGATGCCCGGCCTCGGCCAGCGGCACCGGAGAGAGCCGCGGCTTGCAGCCGACGGCGATGGCTGGGGAGCGTCTGCCTGACCAGAAGCGCCGGTGCCGGTGCGGCGTGAGTGCCGAGGCCGCTTCGCTGCATTCCTCCAAATCATAGCATTGTCGCCGGCCAATGGTGCCGCCGTGGGTGGCGCCGAGCCAACGGCCGGATGGCAGCGAAGGTTTGCGCGGCAAGCGGCTGTTTCAAGTCCCGCGCGCTTGCCGCAGCGAGGCCTCGAGCCGACCGTAATAGGGAAGCAGCATCAAAGCGCGGGCGACGACATAGACGATGAACGACCACCACAGGCCATGATTGCCGTAGTGACCGCTGAGTGGCCAGGAGCTGGCCAGGAAGATGGCTGCCGACAGCAGCGCGGCGTTGCGCATCTCCCGGGTCCGAGTGCAGCCGATGAAGATGCCGTCGAGCTGGAAGGCCGCCACCGCCAGCAGCACGTACAGCGCGCACCAGGGCAGGGCGTCGCCGGCAGCCTGGCGCACCGCGGGTAGGTCGGTCAGCACGGCGATGGCCTGCTGGCCGAGGGCGAGCAGCGCCAGCGCCAGCAGCAGGGCGGTGATGCAGGCTAGCTGGGTGGACAGCGCTACGGCGCGGCGAAAACGCTCCCGCTGGCGCGCTCCCAGGGCCTGCCCGACCAGAGACTCGGCGACGAAGGCGAAGCCGTCGAGGAAAAAGGCGCTGAAAGAGACCAGCTGCAGCAAGATGTGGTTGGCAGCGAGGATGACGTCGCCGAAGCGGGCACTCTGGTTGACGAACCAGGCGAAGGCGAACACCAGTGTCAGGGTGCGGATCATGATGTCGCCGTTGGCGGCAAGGGTTCGCCGCAGTTTTTGGGGATCAGCGATCCGTGGCCAGGACCAGAAGCGCTCCTCGTCGCGGTGCCGGCGCCGCAGGACGCGATGCAGCAGGGTCAGAGCGATGAGGCAGCTGCTCCACTCGGCGATCAGGGTGCCTAGGGCGATACCGCGGGCGCCGAGGCCGAGCACGCCGGCGAAATAGACGTCGAGAATGGCGTTGACGCCGTTCAGGAGCAGCTGGATCGCCAGCAGCTTGCGCGTCAGCCCCAGGCCGATCAGGCTGCCGGTGACAGCGAACATGGCCAGCGTCGCCGGCGCGCCCCAGATGCGGATGAAGAAATAGGCGCGGGCGGCGTTTTCCACCTCGGCGCTGCTGTCGAGCAGCCAAAAGGCCAGCTCGGCCAGTGGCCATTGCAGCAGGGTGAGGCTGCAGCCAATGGTCAGCGCGATCAGCAGCGCCCGCCCTAGTGTGGCCCGCACTTCGGCTTCGTCCTCCGCGCCTACCGCCTGGGCGGTGAAGCCGGTGGTGCCCATGCGCAGAAAGCCGAAGCTCCAATAGATGAAGCTGAAAATGATGGCGCCCAGAGCGATGGCGCCGAGCTCGGCGGTCGTCCCGAAGTTGCCGATCACGGCGGTATCCACCAGGCCGAGCGTAGGCACGGCGGCGTTGGCCAGGATGATCGGCCAGGCCTTGCTCAGGATGGTGCGGCGGCTGATTGCTGTTTGTGCTGCCAAGGCTTGTTACGCTGGTCGACGAGACGAATGCAAGAAGCGGCCATGATACGCCGGCAGGAGAAAGGTGCGAACCGATGCCTGATGCAAGCGATTCCGATCGGCTGCCGAACCTCGTCGACGGGTTGACGCGGCAAGAGCGCATCGTGCTGCATGTGCTGCGGCAGGTGCAGCGGGAGCGGGGCGGCCGGCCGGTGCCGACGGTCATGCTCTACGGGCGGGTGCTGGAGCACATCGATCTCAGCGAGCAGGAACTGCAACAGTGCCTGGCTCGCTTGGGCACGCTGCCTGTCTGATCCGGCTCCCCGGCACCGGCTTCAGCGGCCGCCGCTTTCCTCGCCGGCGGCGGCCGGTGCGTTTCTCCGGCGCGTGAACAGCCGCTCCACCAGCACGAAAAACAACGGCACGAAGAAGATGCCCAGCGAGGTGCCGACCAGCATGCCGCCGAGGACCCCGGTGCCGATGGAGTTCTGCGCGCCCGAGCCAGCGCCGGTGGCGAGGGCCAGCGGGGTTACGCCCAGCCCGAAGGCGAGCGAGGTCATCAGGATGGGGCGCAGGCGGTCGCGGACCGCGGCCATGGTGGCCTCGATCAGGTCCATTCCGGCCCGCTCCAAATAGTCCTTAGCGAAGGCGATGATGAGAATGGCGTTCTTGCTGGTGAGCCCCACCGTAGTCAGCATGGCGACTTGGAAGTAGATGTCGCGCTCCAGCCCGCGCAGCCAGCCGGCCAGAACCGTGCCGAGTATCCCCAGCGGCGCGGCCAGCAGCACTGCCGTGGGAATGGTCCAGCTCTCGTACAGTGCCGCCAGGCACAGGAATACCACCAGCAGCGACAGGGTGTACAGCAGCGGCGTCTGGGCGCCAGCTTCGCGCTCCTGATAGGACAGCCCGGTCCAGGCGACGTTGGTGCCGGCCGGAAGCTCCGCCGCCAGCCGCTCGATCTCCGCCATGGCCTCGCCAGTGCTGATGCCGGGAGCGGCCTCGCCCTGGATTTGCACCGCCGGTAGCCCTTCGTAGCGTTCCAGCCGCGGCGAGCCGTAGCTCCAGGACGAGCTGGCGAAGGCCGAGAAGGGCACCATCTCGCCCTGGGCGTTGCGCACCGACCACAGCTGCAGATCCTCCGGCACCATGCGGAATGGGGCGTCGGCCTGGAGATAGACTCGCTTGACCCGGCCGCGGTCGATGAAGTCGTCGATGTACCGTCCGCCCCAGGCGGTGCTGAGCACGTCGTTGATGGCGTCCATCGTCAGCCCTAGCGCCGCGGCGCGTTCGGTGTCGATGTGCAGTGCGAACTGCGGGGTGTCGTCGAGGCCGTTGGGGCGCACGTTGACGAGTAGCGGGCTTTGCATGGCGGCGCCAAGCAGCTGGTTGCGGGCCGCCATCAGGGCCGCGTGGCCGAGCCCGCCGCTGTCCTGCAGATAGAACACGAAGCCCGCCGCCGTGCCCAGCTCGGGCATGGCCGGCGGCGCGAAGGCGAAGACCAGCGCATCCTGGATCGCGCCGAGCGCCGTCATGGCCCGTGCCGCCACCGCCTCCACGCTCAGCTCGGACACGGTTCGCTCGGCCCAGTCCTTCAGCTTGATGAAGGCGATGCCGGTGTTCTGACCGCTGCCGCCGAAGCTGAAGCCCTGCACGCTGAAGACCGACTCGACGGCCTCGGTCTCGTTCTCCAGGAAATGCTGCTCCAGCCGGAGGATGGAGTTCATGGTCCGCTGCTGGGTCGCGCCGACCGGCGTTTGCACCTGGGCCAGCAGTATCCCCTGGTCTTCCGGCGGCAGGAAGGAGCTGGGGAGGCGCACGAACATCACCGCCATCAGCGCGGCCAGCACCGCGAAGACGAGGGCAAAGCGCTTGGGGCGGGTCAGGATCCCGCGCACGGCGCGCTGGTAGCGGCGGCTGCCGCGCTCGAAGTTGCGGTTGAAGGCGCCAAAGAAGCCTTTCTTCTCGACGTGCCGTCCCGGCTCGAGCGGCTTGAGCATGGTGGCGCACAAGGCCGGGGTGAGCACGATGGCCACCAGCACCGACAGCGCCATGGCGGAGACGATGGTGGCCGAGAACTGGCGGTAGATGACGCCGGTGGAGCCGCCGAAGAAGGCCATGGGCACGAACACCGCCGAGAGCACCAGGCCGATGCCGATCAGCGCCCCGGTGATCTGGTCCATGGACTTGCGAGTGGCCTCCTTGGGCGACAGCCCCTCTTCCTGCATGATGCGTTCGACGTTCTCCACCACCACGATGGCGTCGTCCACCAGCAGCCCGATGGCCAGCACCATGGCGAACATGGTCAGCATGTTGATCGATAGCCCCAGCGCGGCCAGCACACCGAAGGTCCCCAGCAGCACCACCGGCACCGCGATGGTGGGTATCAGGGTGGCGCGCAGGTTTTGCAGAAACAGGTACATCACTAGGAAGACCAGGGCGATGGCCTCCAGCAGGGTGTGCACCACGCCTTCGATGGCCACCCGCACGAAGGGCGTGGTGTCGAAGGGCGTCACCGCCTTGAGGCCGGGCGGGAAGTTGGGGGCGAGCCGGGTCAGCGCCGCCTGCACCGCGGCGGCGGTATCCAGGGCGTTGGCGCCGGTGGCAAGCGAGATGGCCATGCCTGTAGCCGGCTGACCGTTATAGCGGCTGATGAAATCGTAGTTTTCCGCGCCCAGCTCGATCCGCGCGACGTCGCCCAGGCGTAGCACCGAGCCGTCGAGATTGCTGCGCACCACGATGCTGCGGAACTGTTCCGGTGTCTGCAGGCGCTGCTGGGCGGTGATGACAGCGTTGAGCTGCTGTCCACCGACGGCGGGCGTGCCGCCCAGCTGTCCCGCCGCCACCTGGGCATTCTGCGCCTGGATGGCCGCGATCAGGTCGGCAGGAACCAGGCGGTAGGTCTCCAGCTTGCTCGGATCTATCCAGATGCGCATGGCGTATTGGGCGCCGAAGACTTGTACGGTGCCGACCCCTTCGACGCGGCTGATCGGGTCGACCAGATTGGCGATGACATAGTCCGAGATGTCGGTGCGCTCCATCTCGCCGGTCTCCGACACGAAGCCCAGCACCATCAAAAAGCCGGTGCTGGCCTTGGTGACGCTGACGCCCTGCCGCTGTACTTCCTGCGGCAGCAGCGGCATCGCCAGCTGCAGCTTGTTCTGCACCTGGACCTGGGCGATGTCGGGGGCGGTGCCGGTGGCGAAGGTGAGCGTGATGGAGGCGCGGCCGTTGGAGGAGCTGGTCGAGGCCATATACAGCAGCCCGTCCAGTCCCTTCATGTTCTGCTCGATGATTTGCGTCACCGAATCTTCCACCACCTGGGCCGAGGCGCCGGGGTAGGTGGCGTCGATGGTCACGGTGGGCGGGGCGACGATGGGATACTGCGAGATCGGCAGATTAAAAATCGACAGGCCGCCGGCCAGCATGATGATGATGGCGATAACCCAGGCGAAGACCGGGCGATCGATGAAAAAGCGTGCCATGTGGCGCGGTTCCTGATAGCAGGACGCCGTCCGGCGCGGCCGCAAGGCGGACGCAGCGGAAACGAAAAGACCGGCCGGCGCGGGCGGTTCCACTGCTTAGCCGGCGGTATTGGCTCGCTTGCGGCCAAACCAACAGTGCGCCGGGCGGACCCTGTACGCGCCCGCCTGCCGTAGCCGAACGGGCGCCTGATTCCCCGCATAGATAGGCACGCCCGGGGCGTGAACCAAGCGCGTTCGCGACCTGGCGGGAGGCCGGAATCGGTTAACGCTCGGTTTATGTTCGCATGCTCTAATTTCACGCTGTCGCTGCTGAGCGACAGTTGCATGCCTGTTTTCTTCAGAAGAAAGCAAACAAAAGAACGACCCAGCCGAAACGCTTGGAGGGGGCATCTGATGAGCGCGCTTCTGTTCTATCAGCGCCCGATTCCGCTCAACCGCAAGACCCACAAGGATCTGCGGCTGAAAGCAAACGGCGCCGACTTCTCCTTTGCTGCCAAAACCAATTCCGTGCCGCTGGCGGCAAGCGAGTTCTACGACGCCCAGCGCGACTATCCCATCGTGTTCGCCAATACCGGTGAAGGGGTGCCGGTGCCACTAGCGCTGCTCGGGCTGCGCCAAGGCGAGAACCTGTTCGTGGCCGAGGACAAGCGCTGGGAAGCCGACTACATCCCGGCGTTCGCGCGCAGCTATCCCTTCGTGCTGGCACGCAACGAGGGGGCTGACGATTTCCTGGTTTGCGTCGACGAGACGGCACCCTTCCTCGACAAGGACGAGGGCGAGCCGCTGTTCACCGAGGACGGACAGGAGAGCGAAGCCCTGCGCAGCCGGGTCGATTTGCTCAGCGAGTTCCAGGGCCACATGCAGCGCACCCGCGAGTTCTGCGAGCGCCTGGCCGAGCTGGGGCTGTTCAAGGAGGTGACCCTGCAGGTGGTGCCCGAGGGTGGTGAGCCGCTGTCGCTGCAGGGCGTGCAGGTGGTGGACGAGCCCAAGCTGGTTGCGCTGGCGGATGACCAGGTGTTGCCGCTGTTCCGAAGCGGAGAGCTGGGCTGGATTTACGCCCACCTTGCCTCGCTGCGCAACGTGCAGCGGCTCACGCGGCGGCTGGCGCGACGGCTTCACAAGGCTGCTTGATTAATAAGGAAGGATTCTTCTCGGCATAACGGTGGCCATGCCTTCTGGAGTGGGGGCTGCGATGAACGACATTAAGCAAAGCGAAGTGGTACCAGGGTCGGTGTCCAGGCTGGGCGTTTTCGCCCATTTCCAGCAGTCCGTCACGCCGAGGAGGTCCGCGCCATTGTTGCGCAGCCCCGCGCTGCTGCCGCTGGTGCTCGCCACGCTGCGCGCCGCCAGCGCGACGGCTGGCGCGGCGCCCAATACCAGCATCGTCGCCAACGGCCGCACCAACACGCAAGTCGTCCAGAACGACGACGTATGGACGGTGACCACTGGCACGGTAAGCGGCCAGACCGGTTTCAATGCCTTCAGCCAGTTCCTGCTCGGCAGCGGCCACACCGCCAACCTGAAGCTGTCCGGTGATACCAGAAACCTGGTCAACCTCGTCGACAGCAAGGTCGAGATTCACGGCACCCTCAACAGCCTCTACGAGTCGGGGCAGATCGGCGGCAACGTCTTCTTTGCCAGTCCCGCCGGCTTCGTGGTCGGCAAGGACGGCGTGATCAACGTCGGCAGCCTCGCGGTCACCACGCCGACCCAGGCGGCCATGGACGCGGTGCTCGAGAACCTCGATGCTGCCGCCCTCATGGATGGCAGTATCGCGCTGGAGCCGGGGGCCGTCATCAGCATCGAAGGCAAGGTCAATGCGCTCGACTCGGTGACCCTGCGGGCACCGAAGATCGAGGTTCCCGGCCAGATTCTGGTGGGCGACCAAGCCCAGGCAGCCATCGAAGCCCTGGCCCTCAATATTGACGGGCAGCTTCTCGCCGCCGGCCTAATCGAGGATGGCGGCACCATTCGCCTGATCGGCCGCGACTCGGTCAGCGTCAGCGGCACACTGGCCGCCAATCGGGTGGAGGATGGCGAGATTCTCATCACCGCCACCAAGGTGGTCGAGATCGACTCCGGCATCGCCGAGGCCGAGGCCGTGGTGGACATCTCCGGCGAGGTCAGCGGCGGCAACATCGTCGTCCGGGCCGTGGCCAAGGCTGGTGCCGAGTTCGACGACGCCGCCGCCGAGCGGGGCGATGGCCTCACCCTTGTCGATGCTGCGGATCTGAGTGTCATCGACCTGCTGGAGCTGGGCGTCGACTTCGCCAAGGGCGAGGCCGAGCTGGGGGCCGTGTGGGCCAAGGCCGATGCCCGGGTGATTGTGCGTGACGGCGCCGCGCTGGATGCTGCCCATGACCTGACACTGGAGGCCCAGGCCGAGCGCATCGCCAAGACCCCCGCGCTCAAGACCAAGCCCGACAAGACCGACCTTTACAGCATCGCAGCCGTGCTCGGCGCAGCCACCGGCACCACCGAGGTGCGGGTAGAGGACGGCGCGCGCCTCGAGGCCGGCGAAGAAGTCACCATCCAGGCCAGGAGCGTCAACCAGGTGGACGTGCAGGCCACGTCCGTCACCGCCAATGAGGAAAGCTACGCGGCCCTCACCCTGGCCGTGGGCATCGCTGACGTGGACACCAACGTCCGGGTGGATGCCGGTGCCACGCTTGAGAGCGGCGGTCAGGCACACATCAGCGCCCGAAACGACAACGCGTTCGGCGTCGAGGCCGCGGTCATGGCCGTGGGGGATGCGGTCATCGGCGGCGCGGCGGCGCTGAGCCACTTCAGCACGACGGCCGATGCGGAACTCGCTGCCAGTCTGGACGCCGGGCAGGTGGCCGGCGATCTGGTGATCGATGCGCGCTCCCATACCAGCGAGAATCTGGTCTCCGCCACCACTGCCACTGGCGCTGCACCCAGTTCCAAGCTGCAGAAGGTCAAGGACGGGGCCAGCAAGCTGGGCACGTTGGTCCAAAAAGCGCAAAAGAAGGGCGAGGACAAGGCCGATAAGGCGGCCGGCAACAACGAGCCGGATTCGGGCCAGCCGGTGAAGCTGTCATCGGCGCTGGCCCTATCCTTCAACGACCATGGCGCCAGCGCCCGGATCGCCGACGGCGCCAAGGTGGAGGTGGGCGGCGACCTGGTGGTGAACGCCCAGGTCAAGAGCGAAGGCATCCGCAACATCGCCGAGAGCAAGGTCACCACCCAGGCCAAGAAGCGCGAAGGCGATGGCCTGGTCACCGGCAGCGCGGCCATCGCCATCGGCATCTTCCGCCATGATGCCCAGGCCATCGTGGGCGAGGGCGCCGAGCTCGCCGCCGAGCGCATTGGCGTCAACGCCAGCTCCGAGCTGCCGCTGACCGTGACGGTGTTCGACAAGTGGGACACCGAGGCGGAGCTGCTGGACAATCTCGCGGCCAACCTCTCCGTCCCCAACCCGGCCAGGCAGATCTTCACCAGCCACGCCAATGCTACCGGCCAGGCCGAGGAGTTCGGCTTCGCCGGCGCCTTGAGCTATTTCGAGAGCGAGAACAGCGCCCGGGCCTGGATCGGAGACGGCGCCAAGCTTGCCAGCCGGGCCGATGGCGGCGCCTGGAGCAGCGAGCTGGACGGCGACTTCAGGGTCGATTGGCAGGATGCGGTAAGCGTCCAGGCCAGCACTGTCAGCGAAAGCATCAACGTCGCGGGCAATTACCAGCTGCTGGGCCTTGGAGGTACCGGCGGCGGCAAGGAGGCGGCCAGCGTCGGCGGCGCCTTCAACTGGGTGAACTACAGCAACACCGCCGAGGCCGGCATCGGTGCCGGCGCGGTGGTATCGGCCGACGGCGTGGTCGTGGACGCTCACAGCCGCGACTGGTTCCTTACCCTCAGCCCCAGCGCCGGCAAGGGCACCAGCATCGCCGGCAATGGCATCTTCGCCCTCAACCAGATTGATAACCGTACTCACGCCTCTATCAGCCATGATGCCACCATCGAGGCCCGGCGCCTGGGGCTGGACGCCTACCAGGAGCTGGCCGTGTGGAGCTTCGGCGGCGCCCTGGCCCAGGGCGAGGCCGTCTCGGCGGCGGCTGCCATCGCTGCCAACGACGTACGCACCGACACCCGCGCCTTCATCGGCGACAACGCCGCCGGGCCCGACGAGGAGCCCGCGCGGGAGGGCAGCGGCAGCGTCAGCGCCGACCTGGTGCGCGTGGAAGCTATCACCGACGGCCAGGTGGTGTCGATAGCCGTGGCCGGCGCTGTCACCAGCTCCAGCGAGCCCAAGCCCAAGGCCGACGGCGAGTCCGACGGCGGCTTCATCGGCAAGATCAAGGGCCTGCTCAGCTTCAAGACCAAGAAGGCGTCGGACCAGGCCAATGCCCAGCTGGACGGCTCGTCCGTGGTCGATAAGGCTAGCCAGGAGCTGAACGCTCAGCAGACGGCCCAGGGCGAGCAGCCGGGGCAGCATCAGCCGCAGACCAAGCCGCTGTTCGGGTTGTCCGTCTCCGGCGCGGCCACCGCAACCATTGCCGAACAGGACACGCAGGCCTACATCGATGGCGTCACCATCCGCGCCTACGACTCTGACCAGCGCACCGACCTTGCCGTCCAGGCCAAGAACGATACGGATCTAATCAGCGTCGGCGGCGCTGCCGCCTTCAGCCGGGCCAACAAGGAGAGCGTGGAATACCACGCCGCGGTGGCCGGCGCAGTCTCCTTCAATCTCATCGATAACGACACCTATGCCGGCCTGCGCCATATGACCATGGAGCGGGCCGGGGAGGTGGCCGTGCAGGCGCTCACCGCCGGCGATTCGGTGGCTATCGGCATCGCGCCGGCCCTGGACGCCTCCGGCCAGGGCGAGGGCGGCAGCGCTGCGGCGTCCGTCTCCATCAGCTGGATCGAAGGCAGCACCCGGGCAGAGATCGCCGACTCCACCCTGGAGGGCGAGGGCGATCTGGAGGTCACCGCCTACGACCGGGCTCAGACCATCACCGGTGGCGGTGCCCTCAACGCTGGCAAGGGCAAACTGGGGTTGGGCCTGTCGGCGAGCCTGGCCCATGTGGCCAAGGACACCGTTGCCCGAATCGCCGACAGCCAAATCTCCGGTTTCGATGCGGTGGGGGCGCGCGCCATCGCGGTCAGCCGCCTCATCACCGCCGCCGGCAACATCGGCGCCACCAAGGACGGCACCGTCCTGGTGGGTTCCTTCGTGTTCAACGACCTGGCCAACACGGTGCGCGCCGAGGTGAGCGGCAGCACCCTGGAGGACATCAGCGGCAACGTCGACGTGCTGGCCGCGAGCAGTAGCAGCGAACCAGCACTGGATGCGCTCCTCGGCGCCCGGCGCGATCGCGGCCTGGAGACCAGCCTCGACCCGGGCCAGGCCCCGGAGCTGGAAGAGGGCGAGGAGCAGGTCATTCAGGATGCCCGCTTTGGCGCGGATCGCGGCGGAGCGCTGGTGATCGGCGTTGCCGGCACCGGCGCTGGCGGCGGCAATGCCGCCGGCCTCTCGGCGGTGGCCAACGTGGTGCGCAACCAGTACCAGGCCGTGCTGGAGGGCACGCAGGTGAGCACCGATGGCGAGGTGAGCGTCAGCGCCCGGGACGACTCCCAGGTGATCGGCGTGGCCGTGGGCGTCGCCGGTGCCAAGGACACCTTCGCTGGCATGGGCTCGGTGGTGGGCAATGTCGCCACCGGGAGCGTGACCGCCCGGGTCGGGGAGCTTGATGCCGACGGCCATACCACCATCATCAGCGCCGCGGCGCTGGATGTTAGCGCTTATGATGGCACTGAGCTATGGGCCGGCGCCGGCAGCGTGGCCGGCAGCGGCGGCAAGGCCGGCATCGGTGCCTCCGTGGCCTTCAACGCCACGACGGACATCGATGTGGACGGCTCCGGCGGCCGAGGCACCGAGGCCATCGTGGTCAACACCGATCTGGAGCTTGGCGCCGATGGCGGCAGCGGCGCCCTCAAGGTGGACGCTCTGGCCGACTCTTCTCTACGCGCCATCGCCGTCTCCGGCGCCGGCGCCAGCGGAGTGGCCCTGGGTGGGTCGCTCAGCTTCAACCTGATTAACGACCAGGTCGCCGCCCGTTTGAGCGGCAGCAAGGTGAACGCACAGCAGGTCACGGTCAGCGCCCGCGACCGGGACGAGGAGAGCGGCAGCCGCGCCTCCATCTGGGCCTTGGCGGGCAACGTGGTCGGCTCCAGCGGCCAGGCGGCCGTGGGTGCTTCCTTCGCCGTCAATACCATTGCTAGCAGCCTAGAAGCCGAGGTGAAGGATAGCCACCTCACGGTGGACAGCGACACCCTGGTGGCGGCCGAGAGCGGCAGCGAGATCATCAGCATCGCCGTGGGTGGCGCTGGCACTAGCGGCACCGCGGCGGGCATCTCCAGCACCGTTAATACCATCGCCAAGAGCGTCCACGCGCGGCTTATCGACAGCACCGTTACCGACGGCTCTGGCATGGGCAATCTCTTCGTCCGCGCCGGCGATCGCTGGGACGATGGCGGCAACGGCTCCACCATCTGGAGCTTGGCCGGCAACGTGAGCGGTGCCGGCAAGGTGGCCGCGGGGCTGGCTGCAGCGGTGAACACCATTAGCAACGAGCTCGTTGCCGAGGTCGAGGGCAGCACCGTCGACCTCGACGGCGCGGTCCTGGTCAAGGCCGACTCCGGCAGCGAGATCAAGTCCGCTGCTGTGGCTGGCGGTGGTGCCGGCACGGCCGCCGTGCAGGGGTCGCTGGCAGTCAACACGGTCGCCAACACCACCCGAGCCACCGTCCAGGGCGGCAGCCTCGGTGGCGGGCAGGTGCGGGTGGAGGCCCGCGAGCGCAGCGCCGCCAGCGATCACCGCACCACCATCCACGCCCTGGCCGGCAGCGTGTCCGGGGCAGGCACCGCGGCGGTGGGCGGTGCGGTCGCCGTCAACACAATCGCCAATGACCTCATTGCCAGCGTCGACGCCGCCACCATCGAAGGCGACAGCCTCCAGGTGCTCACTGCCACCGGCAGCGAGATCAAGTCCGCCGCCGCTTCCGGGGCCGGTGCCGGTACCGCAGCGGTGAATGGCGCGGCCACTATCAACACCATCGCCAACCGCAGCTTGGCGCTGCTGGCCAACGCCACCGTCACGGCCGACACCCTGCGGGTGCAGGCCAGTGACGTGGCCGCCGACGGCGGCGCGGGCTCCCTCATCCAGTCGCTGGCTGGCAACGTCAACGGGGCCGGCACCGCGTCCGTGGGTGCGGCGGCCGCCACCAACACCATCGCCAACACCGTGGAAGCCGGTATCACTGGCAGCACCCTTGCCGTCTCCGACGAGACCGAGGTGGAGGCGCTGCAGAAGGCCGCCATCGAGACCCTGGCCGCGGATGGCGGAGGTGCAGGCACGGCAGCGGTAGGCGGCAGCACCACCATCAACAACATCGCCAATGTCACCCGCGCCGGCATCGAGAACACCGGCCAGCGCGGCGCGGACAACGCGACCCGCATCGCTGCTCGCGACGAATCCAGCATCGACTCCCTTGCCGGCGGCGCCCGAGTCGGCGGCACCGCGGGCGTCGGCGCCGCCGCCGCGGTCAACCGCAGCGGCAACGTCATCGATGCTTATCTGTCCGGCGGTGACGACGGCAGGACCTTCGCCGCTCGCAACGTGGTGCTCGACGCTGCATCGGAAGCGACCATCCGCACCATCGCGGTCGGCGTTGGGGCGGGCCTCAACGCCGGCATCGCCGGCTCCGTGGCCACCAGCATCATCGACACCGACGTGCGGGCCCGCATCGACAGCGGCGCCAAGGTGGAGGCTGAGAACAACGTCGGTGTGCTGGCAAGCAACCGGGACCGCATCGAGGTGGTGGCGGGCGCCGCCGGCATCGGCGGCATGAACGCTGGCATCGGCGTGTCGACGGTCGTGAACGTCATCGACAGCATCACCCGCGCCTACATCGATGCCGCGCAGGTGCTCGCCCACGCCAGGGACCTCGACGACACGCTCGCCGTCCGCGACGGCCGTCTGGTCGAGACCCCCAGCATCGGCGAGGAGCCGGATCCCGAGACCTTCGCCTGGTATCAGCTGGAGGGCAGCAGCAAGCAGGTGAGCGGCGTCGCCGTGAACGCCTTCTCCACCCAGCAGGTGGGTGCCATGTCGGTTGCCATCGGTGGCACCATGCCCAATCCCAAGGGGTCGGGCGCCGTGGGTGCCACCGCCGACGTCAACGTGCTGGCCGGCGTCACCGAGGCCTATGTTGGCAACGGTGCCAAGGTCGGCAGCGGCGCTGGCGACATCGACGTCACCGCCGGCAGCCACTCCTACGCCACGAGTTTCATTGCCGGCGCTGCCTTCAGCGGCGACGTGGCGGGCGGCGGCGCCATCGATACCGGCGTCATCAGCCGCGAAACCCGCGCTTTTGCCCGCAACGCCGAGCTGGCCAGCGGCGGCGCCGTGCGCCTGACCGCCCGCTCCGGCCAGGGTATCCGAGCCATTGGCGCCAGTGCCGGCGGGGCCATCGTCGGCGGTGCTGGCACTGGCCTGGTGGGCGTGATCAGGGGCACCACCGAGGCATTCCTGGATGATGTGGCGGTGGAAAGCCACGACCTGGACGTGAGCGCGGCCAGCCGCGCCGGCTTCAACCTCATGGGTGGCGCGCTGGCCGTGGGCGGTGGCGCCGTGGGCGGTTCCCTGGCGGTGGCCGTCAGCGACCAGCGCACCAGCGCCTATCTGCGCAAGGCTGATGTGCTGGTCGACGGCGACGTCACGGTCGGCGCCGAAGCCGAGACCGACTTCTGGAACGTGGCCCTGACTGGCGGCGCCGGCGGAATCGCCGTCAGCGCCACGGCCGGCGTCAACGTGGTCAGCAACGCCACCGAAGCCTGGGTCGAGGGTTCCACCATCGGCCGCGCCGACCAGCGGGCGGCTAATGTGAGCGTTGCCGCCAGGGATACGGTGCGCGTCTCCGCCACCGGCGGTGCTGCGGCCGTCGGCGCGGTGGCCGTTGGCGGTGCCGCCACCGTGACGGTGGTGCAGAGCCGCACCGTCGCCGAGATCCGCGATAGCGGCCTGTACGTGGGCGGGACCCTTGGTGTCAACGCCGACAGCGACGTGGATGTGGAGCACGTGACGGCCGCTGCCGGCGGTGGGTTCCAGAGCGCCGTATCGGGCTCCGCCAGCATGATCCTGATCGGCAACGGCACCAGCGGAGAAGCAGGGGACGAGCTGGGCGACATTCTGGATCTGGCCGCTGACATGGTCGCCGGGGAGAAGGTGTCCGAGGTCGACAACGCCGACTCGCGCTATGCCGACGACAGCAGCCGTCAGGATGTAACCGGACAGAGCCTGGCTGCGCTGGACGCCGAGCGGCGGCAGCGCCTGGGCGACGAGCAGGGCAGCCTCTCGGATGGCGAACTGCAGGACGTCAACGATCGCGGTCGCTACGACCTGGCAAGCCACTTCGGCAACGGTGCCGACGCCGACGTGACTCGCGCGGCCATCATCGGCGGCACCATCGAAGCTGGTACGGTGGAGGTGCGCGCCGAAGACCGCACTACCACCTTCAACCTCGCCGGCGCGGCCAATCTCGCCGGTGGTGGCCTCGCCGCCGGCGGCGGCGTGGCCGCCACCCGGGTCTACAACGACGTCCAGGCGGTGCTGCAGGCGGCCAGTCTGCAGGCGGCCGGTTCCGTGACCGTGACCGCGCGTGCCGTCGACGGCAGCGGCGATGCCGCGCATGCGCTGGCCTTCGCCGGCACCGTCGGCGTCGTCGGTCTGGGTGCGGCCTGGGCCGACGCCTATCTGGAGAATGCGGTAAGCGCTACCCTGGCTGGCAAGGTGGACGCCACGGGCGTGGTCACGGTCGAGGCGAAGGACGACAGCAGCGCCGACGCCCAGGCCCTGGGCGCCGCCGCCGGTGCCGCCGCCGGTGGCGTTGTTGTGGCCAATGCCGCCAAGCGCAGCGGCATCAATGCTGCCTTGGCCGGCAGCGCGCAGGTGTTCGCGCTGGACGGCGTACAGGTCATCGCCGACTCCGATGGCGCGGTCTACGCCAAGGCCCAGGGCGCGGCGGGCGGTCTGTCCGCCGCTGGCAACGCGGCCGTGGCCGTGGCTCGCGATGACGCCAGGGTCAGAGCAGCGTTGGAGGCCAACGCCAGCCTCTACGGCGGCGATTCGATTCTGGTCCAGGCCACCGCCAGACCGCAGACCGGCGCCGAGGCCTTGGGCGTCGCCGTGGCCGGCGGCGGGGCGGTCGGTGCTTCGGTCGCCGACGCGTATGCGGGCACTCAGGTCGCTGCCAGGATAGAAGGTGGCGTGACCGCCGAGGCGAAGGACATCACCGTGCTCGGCCGCTCGCTGCAGCCGTCCTCCGGGCACACCGCCGCAGCCACGGCCACGGGAGGCACTGGCGCCCTGGTCTTTGGCTCGAACGCCACCGTGGCCACTGCCGAGAGCCGCAATCACGTGTTCAGCCAGGTGGCGGAAGGCGCCACCCTGCGCGCCCGCGGCACGGTGATGGTCTCCGCGGTGAACGAGAGCCGCCAGGATGCCTACGCCACCGGCGTGGCGATCGCCGGCCTGTCCATCGGCGCCAATGTCGCGACTGCGCGCTCCGACGCCGTCACCGAGGCGGTGATGGGCGGCAGCCTGGAAGGCCAGCGCATGGTGCGGCTCTATGACGAGGGCCAGGATCGCTACAGCTTCGTGCCGCTCGCCGAGCACGATGGCAGCGTCAATACCGACGGCGAAGGGTTGCTGTACACCGTCGACGTCGGCGGCGAGCAGCGCCAGCTGGTGCAACTCTACGATCCGGAGCTGGAGCGCTACTACTACGTCACCCTGGATAGCTACAACAGCGAGTATCCGGATGCCGAGGGGCTGCAGTTCGCCACGGCGCGGCTGGTCGTGGACGCCAATGGCGTCGACCGCAACTTCGCCCATGCCGTCTCCGGCAGCGGTGGCGTCCTCGCCGGCGCCGCGGCGACAGCCAATACCCGCACCGACTCAAGCACTCGTGCCGTGCTGCAGGGCGCAGCCGGTATGCTGCGCGCCGGCGCGGTCCGCGTGGCCGCGCGCCATACCAGCGAGTTCGATGGCAAGGCCGACAGCGTGCAGGCGGCGGTCCTCGGCGCTTCCGGGGCCGTCTCCCGCCATTCGGTGGATGTTGGCGTCGACGCCGAAATCGGCACGGGCGCGCGGGTCGAGACCTTCGATCTCGTGGTGGATGCCCAAGGCCGGGTAATCAAGGATGGAGTCGGTGGCGGCTACAACACCCAGGCCGCCTCCGGCGGGGTGGCCGCCGGCGCCGCCTCCGGCAGCTACAGTGACATCCGGCAGATGACCCGTGCGCTGGTCGGAGCGAACGCTAGGCTGGATGTCGTTGGCGATGTCCGCAGCCCGGGCCGGCTGGATGTCGTCGCCTTCAATGACATCTACGCCCGCGATCGGGCCAAGCTTGATACCGGCGGCGCCATCACCATCGCGCGCGCCGAATCGATGGTCAAGGTCACCGACAGCACGGCGGCGGTGTCGGTGGGCAGCAACGCCAAGCTCGACAGCGTCGGCGACATCGTTCTGAGCGGTCGTAGCCAGGCTGACATCGCCACCGCGGCGAACGCCAAGACCTATGGCGTGGCCGCTGCGGCCGAGGCGGACAGCGAGGCCTCGATCGCGGCCCGCCAGACGGTCGACGTGGGCCAGGGCGCGTCCCTGCGCGCGAGCGGCAACATTCGTCTGTATGCCGGCCGCAACAAGGACGACCAGCGCAACTTCATCGAGGCGAGGGCCAACGCCGACGTCTGGAACAAGACCGTGATCCCGATCTCCGACGTCGACGCGCTTGCCTACATCGATGAGGAGGCCCAGGTCGTCGTTGCCGAGGGGGCCGAGCTGCGCTCCGTCCGCGATATCTTCCTCTACGCCAACGAAGGCTTCCTGGCCGCCAGCGGCAAGGCCATCGCCAAGGATCTGTACCGCCAGGCGCTGCAGGATCTGGGGGCCATCGGCGAGATCGTGGAGGACGGCGAGCTATCGATCGAATTCACCAAGGGCACCGGCCGTGCCGATCGTACGAGCCTGGTGTTGCTCGACGGCTATGCAGAAAGCGGCATACAGCACCACCAAACCATTGTCCTGGACTTCGTCGATGGGCAGGTGGTGTGCGAGAACGGGGTCTGCGTCTACGACGAGGAGAACCCGCCGGAAGTGGCGGTCACCGGCTCCATCGATGGCATCGGCTACCGCATCTACGATGCGTCGCTGACGCAGAACCTCGCGCAGCGGCTCAATGAGCTGATCCGCCTGCGTGGCGAGTACATGGAGCACGACGCCGCCAGGGCTGCATACGATGCGGAGATATCTCGTATTGAGCAGCAGCTTAAGGACCTCGGCGCCAAAGTCATTCGGATCGGTGAGAGCTACATCGTCGAATCGGATCTCGCCGTTCGCTTCATCGAGCTCGATCCGGTCGTGGCTGCGCCGGGCGACATCTGGGTGGAGGGCACCCGCTTCGAGGGCCGCGGTCACCTCATCGCCCCGGGCGATGCCAGGATCGAGGTGATCAACAATACGCCGTATTTCCTGCGCATCAACGGCCTAGAGATCCCTGACTACAAGGCCGGTCGGGTGATGTTCAACGGCGGGGCGGTGGAGAGCGTCGAGGAAATCAACCAGCTGCAGGGCGGCTCCGGCGCCAGATTCGCGACCTTCCAGACGGCGACCAGTTCGCCGGATCCCTACATCCGGGTCGCCAACACTTTCAACCCGGACTCGGAGGGCAGCAAGTACAACGTCAAGTTCCTGCCGCCGGATATCTACATCAGCGGCAACGTGTCGAACCTGCTCGGCGAGGTGCAGTTGACCAGCGCCGCCGGCAGCGTCATCGCCCAGGGCGACATCAGGGCCAACACCATCTCGATCTCCGCCGGGCGCGATTTCGTGCTCGGCTACACCGAGGGCTTCCGGCACATCGGCCCGGATCCCAAGTCCGAGTGGGAGGCGTTCGCCAAGGATTTCACCCAGAATGTGAAGAACGGCATCTACAAGCTCAGCGAAGATGGGAAGACCTACCAGGAGCGGGGGGGCTGCAAAGTACCAAATCCAATCTTCGGCTGCCTCGAATGGGAGTGGCATGTTGCCAAGCCGGTGCCCACAGCGCCGCCCCGTGCTCAGGAGAGCGTGACCGTCGCCGGCAACAACGTGTTCGTCAGTGCCCGCTACCTCAACATCAACGGCACGCTGCAGAGCGGCATCCCGGATTGGAACATCGACCTGTCCGGTCTGGATGGCGCTATCGCCAACGCCAAGGCGATCTATCAGCAGCGCAAGGCGGCCGGCAACTCCGATCCCTACGTGGAGCTCAGGTCCTGGCACGGCGGTCGCGTCAAGGCCTGGTGGAACGGTGAGCTGGAGCGGATCGAGCTCGACGGCATCAAGGTCGAAGGCGGCTACATGGAGCTCTTCGGCGAGATCATGAACACCGGGGGCGGCAAGCTGAAGGTGCTTGACGGCTACGGCCTGATCGACATCAACAACCCCACCGACTACGACCTGGTGGTGCGCACGCTGGATGTCGGCCGTGGTGTGGAGGGCACCATCAAGATCACCGACCTTGGTAAGACGGTGACCCGCGATGGCAAGGTGTACCAGCTGATCACCGTCTACAAGCGCGAGGGCGGCGAAGTCCGGATCTACACCAACAAGGAGGTGGACGCTGACGGCAACCCCATCCATCTGGCCGGGACCGGCGCAGACCGCTCCGCGACCTATGCGCCGGCGGAAGGGCTGCTCTACCAGTGGGTGACGGGCCAGCGCAAGACCAGGGGCGAGCGCCGCTATTACGAGAAGACCAGCGCGACTTTCTTCGACTGGTTCGATCTCGACTGGCTGATTCCGGCCAACTACGAGAATTACACCAATAACTGGACCTGGAACGACGATCCGCGGCCGCTGCTCGAAGGCGATTACCTGGTGCGGAACGCGAACAACAAGTTCAGTTACGACTATTCCGAAAAGATTCTCAGCGATACCGGCTGGAAGGAGGTCGAGCGAGACTCCAAGTGCGTTAAGCGGTTCATCGGCTGCATCCAGCGCAAGTACTGGGCGGTCGTCGAGAAGGAGGAGGGTGTCAAGGAGTTCCACACCTATGGTGTCGGCGCCAGTGAGCTGATCGACATCGAGTTCATCGGCTACGACCAAGGCTTCATCAAGGTTGACTCGAAGGGCGGCTTGCTGCTCGGTGGCAACATCCACAATCACACCGGCACTACTACGTTGAAGGGCGACCGCATCGAGCGCATCGCCGACGTCACGATCCTCACCAAGGACCTGAACTTGGAGGCGAGCCACGGTATCGGTGCCGACCAGGCCCTGATCGTCGATGTCAGCGGCGTTGTCAGCGCCTGGAGCGACCGGGGCGACATCCAGCTCGACGCGGTTAGTGGTGATCTGCGCTTCGGCCTGATCCAGACCAGCGACAACGTCAAGCTCGCTGCCCAGCGCCATGTGACGATGGGCGGCGCGGATAGCCTCATCCGCGGTCGCAGGATCGACCTCACCGCCCGCTCCGGCAGCATCGGCAGCGAGCAGCTCGCGGTGCGGCTGGATACCGCCGATGGCCGCGATGGCCTGTTTACCGCCAGCGCTGGCGGCAACATCCACGTCAACGAGACTGCCGGCGACCTGCGGCTCTGGCAGGTCAGTGCCAACGGCGACGTGGTGATTGCCACTACCGATGGCAGCATCCTTGACGGCAACACCACCGAGGTCCGGGATGATCGCACCTATGAGCAGCTGTTGTCGTTGTGGGAGGACATGGAGCTCACCGGCACGGCCGCCGAGGCGCGTGCCGCAGCCATGGTGCAGGCCTACGAGCGGGGCCAGGAAGCCGAATATCGCCAGTACTGGAAGCTGCGCAATGTGCGTTATCAAGACGGCCAGTGGGTGGCGGACGACTATGATCCGAACTTCCGGGTGACCTTCGACGAGGCTTACAAGCTCCAGCTCAGGGAAACGCTGGGCCTCGACGATGCGGCCATCGCGAGCCTGGAAGCGGAGCAGACCGAGAAGTACCACGAGCTGCATCAGCGCTTCGGCGGCGCCGAATACGATCCGGACTTCCGCTATGCTCTGAGCGAGTCCGAGCGAGCGGAGCTGCTGGAGGGGGCGGTTTGGACCGAGGAGCAGCTGCGTTACTCGATTAGCGCCGGCGTCGCCCGTGGGACCTCCGATACCACGGTGACCATCGAGGCCCCGAACGTTATCGGCCGCAACGTCACCCTGATTGCCGGCGGCGAGCAGTCCACTATCGGCCGCGCCGTGGGCGAGGTGGTGATCGATGTCACCGAGCCGCTCACCGATGAGCAGCGGGTCGCGCTCGCCAGCGCCGAGCGGGACGACGTCACCATCGAGGGGAACATCATCCGCATCACCCTGCACGACGACGTGGATGTGGAGCTGCTCTCCGGCGCCAACGGCGCCATCGTCGCCAAGGCGGGCAAGGAGATTTACCTGGGCGGCGAGCAGGACATCAACGTCCGCGACGTGCATGCCCCGGTGGTTCGCATCAAGGCCGGCCAGAGCATCGTCGATAGCGCGGATGGCACCCCCGCCATCGTCGCCGACGAGCTGATCCTTGAGGCCGGCAACGGCTCCATCGGCAGCCCCGGCAACGCGCTGGATATTGATCTCGCCGGCAAGCTCACCGCCCGCGCCGCCGAGGCTATCCACATGGTGCAGCACGGCGGCGACCTGCACTTGGATTACCTCTTCTCGCAGGGCCGGGTCGAGCTCACCGTGGCGAACGGTGGCCTGCGGGCTGCCCCCGGCGGCCTGTTCGCCATCGACGCTGGTTCGCTGGATCTGGACACCCGAGGCAGCGTCGGCAGCGCCAGTCAGCAGCTCGAGGTCAAGCTCACCCCGGATGCGGGTCGTGGCGCCGATACCGGTTTCTCGGTCCGCGCTGGCGGCGATCTGTACGTGACCAGCCCGGAGGCCTCCCTGGCCGTGAACACCGGCAGCGTCGGTGGCGAGGCGTTGATCACCACCGGTCTCGGGGGCCTGCGCTTCATCGGCGACTTCCAGGCTATCGGCGGTGGTGACTTCCAGTCCAGCAGCGACATCGTCTTCGCCGACGACATCCGGGTGGCGAGCGACAACGGCGATCTGCTGTTCACCGCCGCGAGCTTCGAAATGGGTGCGGGCAGCGAGGCTGAGGCTGCCGATGCCATCCGCGTGAAGACGCAGGCGGGTGACGCCAACGTGACCACCCTGCACGGCGGCCGGATCATCGTCGATGCCGCCGGCAGCATCCGCGGCGACGGCGCTGGCGACCTGTTCGCTGATGAGGGCGTGTTGCTGAGTGCTCGCGAAGGCATCGGCGAGGCGGGCCGGGCGCTGGAGATCATGGCGTCTGAGCTGGATGCCGACAGCGCCGAGGGCGATCTGTGGCTGCGGCTGCTGTCAGCCACCGCGGCCGGCAGCATCGTCGCCGAGCGCGGAGCGGTGGACGTGATCGGTGATGCCGATGTGAGTTACGGTCGCATCGCCGCCGCTACCCAGGTCCGGCTCGCGGTGTCGGGCCACCTTGAGGGGGCCGAGCTGACCGCCGACCAGATCCGTGTCGAGGCCGGTTCGGCTGATCTGGCGACCAGCGCGGCGGACGATGACGTCAAGATCGATACCATCGGCGACCTGCGCTTGGGGACGGTGACCAGCGGCAGCGACCAGTCACTCACGGCCGGCGGCAACCTGCGCTATGCCAGCCTGACCAGTGCTGGCAACCTCGTCGTTCGAGCGGATGGCCACGTTGATGGCGGCAAGGCCAGCGTTGTGGGCCATGCCGATGTCGAGGCTGGCAGCGCCGAACTCAAGCACCTCGAGGCTGAGCGAATTGAGCTTGAGGCGCTCGCCGACCTCGCCGTCGAGACCGCCATTTCCCGGACCACGCTCGCCACCCGCTCCGGCGGCGATACCCGCTTTGGCAGCGCCGAGAGTCAGGACGGTCAGCAGCTGCACGCCGAGGGCCTGTTGGCCGCGGACCGCCTGACCAGCACTGCTGCCGACATCGTCATCGGTTCCGAGGCCGCGCCCACTGGAGCGGTGGCCATCGATTGCGTGAGCGTCGCCACCGACTTCATCGTCCACACCCGGGGCGACCAGACCCTGGGCAGCGTCATCAGCGACGGTAAGCAGCATCTTGTTGCCGGCGGCACGGTCACGGCCGGCAACCTGGACGGCGCCGCGCTGTTCGTGAATGCCGGCACCCTGGAGCTTGGTAGCGGCCGCATGGACGGGGACGCCGAGGTGCTGACTCAGGGCCACCAGAAGATCGGCCATCTGGTAACTGATGGCGACATTCTCCTAACCAGTGCCGAGGGCGGCAACGGCGACATCGTCTTCGGCCATCTGCAGTCGGGCCAGCCCGAGACGGTGGGCGAGGACGAGGAGCGGCTCGATGCTCCGTCCATCACCGTCGATGCCGACGGCGCCCTGCGCCGGCTCACGCCCAGCACCGGCGACGCCCGTGCTGAGGGCATGCTCACCATGACTGCCCGCACCATGGATGTCGGCGATCTGCGCAGCGCCGGTGCCGACGTGGTACTGGAGGCCGAGGCGGACGTTATCGCTGATCTGGTCCACGCCAAGCGCGACGTCAAGATCGCCGCCGGCAACGACATGCTGATCGGCGATGTGGACTACGGCGGCGAGCTGACGCTGGCGGCGGGACGCAACCTCTGGGCCAAGGTCGGCGGCGACATCACTTTCGCCCGTGCCGAGGTGGGTGGCGACGCCGAGCTCTACTCCGGCGGCGAGATCGCGTTCGACAGCCTGAAAGCAGGTGGGACCGTCGTCCTGGAGGCGGTCGGCAACGTCAGCGTCAATGACGCGATTGATGCCGGCGACACCATTTCCATCCGCAGCGGCGCCGATGTCGCCGCCGGCACGCTCGCGAGCAGAGAGGGCGCCATCGTCATCGACGCCGCTGGCAACGTGACGCTCGACCGTGCCGAAAGTGGCGCCGAGCAGGCCATTGCCGCCGGCGGCGATTTGCGCTTTAACGAGCTGCGCAGCGGCGGCTCGCTGCAGGCCGACGTGGCTGGCGAGCTGGTGGGCGGCTCCATGATCAGTGGCGACTCCGCCGAGCTGGTCGCCCGGCGCATGGAGTTCGGCTCGCTTGCTGCCGACGGCGCGGTGCGGCTTACCGCCGCCGAGGACCTGCGCGCGCAGCGGGTGAGCCTGCCCGGCCACCGCCTGGATGCCGCCGCGGCGCTGATTGACTTCGAGGTCGTGGCTGCCGAGATCGGCTACCTCGATGCTGTCGATACGCTGCGGCTGGGTCTGGTCGACATTGGTCAGCGGCTTGATTTGGCCAGTCGCGTGGTGAGCGCCAAGGTGCGCCAGAGCGGTGCGACTGATCCGCTGCTGCTGAATCTGACCGGCCATGCCGGCGGGGTCGCCGAGCGCGCCGCGCTGCAGGTGGATAGCGGCAGCGAAGTGCGTTTCGACCGCCTCTACGGCGTGCTGACGGAGCTTACCACCAGCAGCGAGCGGGTGAGCATCGACGACGCCTACATCCCCGGCCGCCTGCAGATGGAGACCCCGGTGGCACGGCTGGTGGCGGAGAACCGCAATACCGCTTACGTCAAGGGCGCGAACGTCCAGCTGCACGAGCAGGACTACCAGTTCCGCCTGCGCCAGGTCGGCAAGCACACCGACACCAATGCCTACGTGCTCCGCTATGACGCTGGCTACACCGTGCAGGTGCCGAACTTCCATCCCAGCCATCAGGACGGTGGTCCGGAGGTGCGCGCCGAGAGCGCATTGCGCTTCACCGAGCGCAGCGACCAGCAGGCGCACCGGCGGCTTGCCGAGATCCCGGCAGAAGCCTTCCTGCGCTGGCAAGTCCGGAGCAGCGCGATTCGCGAGCGCTTAGGCTCGATGGTGGTGCCGCTGGAGGGACCGGCGGTGAATCTGCCGGCGCCCGAAGGCGCCCCGGCGCACCAGGAAGGCAGCGCTGGCGACGGTGGGAGGGCTGCGTTCGGTGCGGGAGAGGCCGAACCTGCCGCGTGAGGGCCGATAGGACGATGAGGAAGCAGGCCTGGCTGAGTCGAGTTGGCTTGTTGACCGCTTCCGCCTTGTTGTGGGCGGAAGCGGTAGCACAGCCGTTGCCACCGCAGCTGGATCCCGGTGCGGCGCAGCGTCGCAGCCTCGAGCAGCGGGAAGCGCTGGAAGAGATCCGACCCCGCGAGGAGACAGTGGAAGATCCGGTGGACGTCGAGCCGCCGGAGCAGCCTGCGGTGAAGGCGCCGGATGGCGCGCGCTTCGAGCGCAAGGGGGTGCGCATCAACGAGTCGGCCTTTCTCGATCGCGAGGAGCTGGCGACACTGATCCGCGCTTATGTCGGCCGCGAGGTCGGTTTCCCCGATCTGCAGCGCCTGGTGCAGGAGATCAACGGGCTTTATCGGGCGCAGGGCGTGGCTACTGCGCTGGCGATCCTGCCGCCGCAGCAGATCGAGAATGGCGTGGTGCGCATCCAGCTGGTCGAGGGCCGGCTGGGCGGGGTGGAATTCACCGGCAACGTGTACACCCGCGAGAGCTTCTTGCGCCGGCGCCTGCCCCTGCAGGTGGGTGAGGTCGTCGATGCCCGCCGCTTGCAGGATGCCCTGATCCATTTCAACCGGACCAGCGAGATTCAGCTGCAGGCCGCGTTGCGGCCCGGCGAGGCGTTCGGTCTCACCGACGTGCGGGTGGGTGTCCAGGAGCCGCCGCGCAACAGCGTGCAAATCTTTTTCGATAATCTGGGCGTGGAAAGCACCGGCGAATACCAGGCAGGCCTGTTCGCGCGCCGCAACGGCTTGTTCGGCTGGGACGACAGGCTGGCGCTTTATCTCGTGGGCTCGGAAGGGACGCTCACCGGCAGCCTGAGCTATGGCATTCCGGTGACCGCGAGCAACGGCCGCCTGAGCCTCAGCTACGCCGCCAACGACCTTGAGATCATCAAGGGACCGTTCAAGGATCTGAAGATCACCGGCGACTCGTCGACCTTCATGCTCGGCTACGACCATCCGCTGCACGCCGGGCTGTACCACAAGTGGGACTTGCACCTGGCGGCGGTGCGGTCGAAATCGGAGACCGAGATCTCTGGCTTCGCCTTCAGCGAGAGCGAGGTGACCAAGGCCAGCGTCGGTTTCAGTTATGAGTACAGCGGGCGCAAGCAGCGCGTGCTGACCAGCCACGCCCTCTCGTGGGCCGAGGTCGATTCCAGCACGGACACGCGCTGGTCGTCTTACATTGCCTACACGGGTAGCCTGAACTGGTATCGGGCGTTGTGGGATTGCTGCACCGGTGCCGTGCATTTGGGCTGGCAGTACCTTAACGACGACCAAGCGCCGGCCTCCGAGCTGTTCCAGATTGGTGGACCCGGCAGCGTGCGTGGCTATGTGCAAGGGGTCGTTGCCGGCACCCGCGGCTATTACGCGCAGCTTGAGCTGCACCGGCCGCTGATTGCCGGGCTGGCGGGACTGGTCTTCTTCGATGCGGGGGCGGTGATGCCGGATCCGGACGAACGGATCAGCAGCATCGGTCTGGGAGTGAATTATCGCTACGGCCGCTGGCTGAGTTTCAACGTCACTTACGGCCACACCCTCAAGGATGTCGTGCCTAACCAGGACAGCGGTCGTTTCGATGCCCGCCTGGTGCTGAATTTCGGTTTTTAGCTTGCAGGGATGCTAGTCCGCAGGGATGCGGCTCAACACCCCGCTTGCCCCTTGTGCTTGCGCAAGGCGTCGAGCCGTGGCAAAGGCGGCTCTTGCTTCCTCGCGCCGCCCTAGCTGCAGCAACGCCGTGCCGCGCATCCGCTGCAGGTCTGCCTCGTGGAAATGCTCGTCGAGCGCCGCCGCGGCGGCCAGCGCCGAGTCCACCGTCTCCAGCTGGGCAGCGAAATCCCCCGCTGCGCCCAGCGCGTCGGCAAGCGCATGCAAGCCGGCCACCAGGGCACTGGGCATGGCCAGGCGCAGGGTTGCGACAGCGGCTCGCAGCCGTTCCACGCCCGCGGCGTCGCCGCGGCAGGCGGCGGCCCAGCCGAGCACCAGCCCGGCCGCCCCTTCCCACAGCGGCAACCGATGGCGCTGGGCCAGCGCGTGGACCTCGCTGGCAAGATCTGTGGCTCGCGCGACCTCGCCGCGAAAGCGGCGCAGCATGGCGGCGAACAGCAGCGCGAGGCACAGCGTGTAAGGATCGTCCCCGGCCCGCGCCGCTTCGATCGTGCGGGCGCTGGCTTCGAGGGCATCGTCCTCGCGGCCTTGCGCATGGCGCGCCCAGGACAGATGCGCTAGGCTGCTGATCAGGGCCTCATAGCCGTTGATGCCGATCCACGGCCGATTGGCCGCCTGGCTCAGCTCGATGGCTTGCTTGGCGTGCTCGCAGCATCGCGCCAGCTGGCCGCGCCACATGGCGATGTTGGTTGCGGCGGCATGGGCGACTGCCCGCAGTTCCAGCGAGCCTAGGGCTTCGGCCTCCTCCAGCAGGGCGTCGGCGAGCCGCTGCGACTCGGCATAGCCTTTCTGCGAGCTGGATACCAGCCACAGTCCTGCCAGTGCCTGGAAACGTTCGACGCATGGCTGCTGGTGGCGGAGCAAGCTGAAGGCGCGCTCGAAGACGGTTGCTGCTTCCGGCGAGCCGTAGCCTTCGTGAGCCAGCAGCGTCTGGCCAAGCGCGAGCAGCAGCTCCAGCTCGCGGTTCGCGTTGGCTTGATTCGGTGGCAGTCGGGCGAGGAGCGCCAACCCGTTGCGCAGGTGGGCGCTCGCCTCCGCCAGGGCGGGGACGGCAAGCGCCCGCTTCCCGGCCTCTAGCCACCAATGCACGGCCTCGTCGACAGCGCCTGCAGCTGTGAAGTGGTACGCGACCTGCTCGGGGTGGTGCGCTGCCCGCCACGGCAGCTCCGCGACCAGCTTGTGCGCCACGAGCGCATGGGTCCGGCGGGCGTCGCTGTGGAGCAGCGAGGCGCGAACCGCTTCGTGGATGAGGGCGTGGCGAAACTCGTAGCCGCCGCGGGCCGGCACGATGAGCCGTGCCACTTCGAGGCGTGCCAGCATGTCGTCCAGCGTGGCTGGCTCGAAAGCGCCGATGCGTTCCAGCAGCTCGCGATCGAACGCGCGCCCGAGCACTGCCGCCAGCTGCGCCACCCGGCCGGCCTCGCCGAGCGCATCGAGTCGGGCTTGAATCAGGTAGCTCAGGCTCAGAGGGATGCCGCGCGCCTCCGGATCGATGGCCGCGCGCGCCAGTTCCTCGGCGAACAGGGGAATTCCCTCGGCCCGAGCAATGATGTCGGTGACCGCGTCCGGTCCGAGCTCGGGCGCAATCACTTCCAACAGGCCCCGCATCGCCGCGTCGTCGAGTGGGGACAGATCGAGCACGGCGGACTCCTCGAGCCAGGCCAGCCGGAGCTGTGGACGGGCGGTAAGCACCAAGAGCACGGGCGACCGGCTGCGCTGACGACCGTATAGCTCCAGCAGCTCCAGCGTGGACGGGTCGGCCCAATGGAGATCCTCCAGGATCATCAGCACGGGCTGGCGCCGTGCCAGCTCGTCGAGCAGCTCGAGCAGCAGGGCGAACAGCCGCTGCTTGTCGCTGGGCGACAGGGTGATTGGCTCGTCGTCCTTGGGCGCAAGCAGCGGTCCCAGCGCATCCGTCCCCGCTCCCAGCTGGTCCGGATACCTTAGCGCTAGCCCGTCGGTCAGCTTGTGCAGCCGGATCTCCGGGCTGTCGTCGGTTTGGAGGCCGTAGGCGTCTTCCAGCAGGGCGATGATCGGTCGCAGCGGGGTGGCCTGGTATTGGGCGTAGCAGTGCATCTTCCACGCCGTGCCGCCGGTGTCCGTGACCAGATCCCGCAAGGCGTGGGCGAGGCGAGACTTGCCAAGGCCGGCCTCGCCACGGATCAAGACGATGCCGGGAGTGCCCGACCGCACGCGCTCCCACTGCGCGCGCAGCCAGTCGAGTTCCGTCTGGCGGCCGGTCAAGGGTGGCGGCGTGTTGCGCGCGATCTCGCTGGCACAGACCGTGTAAGTCCCGAACTTGGGCTCGGGCTGCAACGCGAACTCGCGATAGATCAGCTTGCGCGTCGGCTCGTCCACGACGACTTGCCCGGGCAGCGCCAGTGCGGCAAGCCGCAGCGCGGCGGCTGGCGCCTGGCCGGAGGCGTCGGGATACATCGTGTCGTCGTGCATGACGATGACGCCGGTATGGATGCCGATGCGCAGCGCGAAGCTGGGGGGCGCGTCAGCAACAATGTCCACGGCGGCGCGCACGGCGCGGCGACCGGCATCCTCCAGGGCGGCAGGATAGCCGAAGTAGCCGATGAGGCCGCCGTCCGGGGTTTGCACCACGTAGGCGCCGGCTCGCTCGGCCAGCAGCATGGCGCGGCGGCGCTGCTCGCGCAGCTGCTCCGCCACGATTTCCGGGTCGCGGCGGTCGGTCGGTTCGATCAGCAATGCCATGACGGTGGCGGGACGGCGCTCGCGCTTGCGTTGTATCGTCGTTGCCGGGGCCAGCTTGTTCTCTTCGATGGCGCGCGCCAAGGCCTCGGTCGCTTCTTCCGGCTCGGCGTCCAGCTCGCGCGCCAGCATAGCCCGGCAGTGGGCATAGTGGGCCAGCGCGGCGGCGCGCTGACCGCTCATGGCGAGCAGGCGCATCAGCTGCCGGTGTCCCTCCTCGTTCCAGGGATCGAGCGCCACGGTGCGGTGGGCATGGTCGAGCGCCTTGGAGAGATCGCCGCGGCGCTCATAAGCGGTCCGTAGCGTTTCGTGGATGGCCAGCGCTTCGCGAAAGAGGATTTCCTGCCAGCTCGACCGCCACTCCTGGAATTCGGGAGCATCCTCTATGTCGAGATTTTGCAGAAACGCGCCGCGATACAAGGTGCTGCGATTTTCAAGTAAATGCAGGCAGGACAGGCAGCGCTCGGGCGCCTTGAGCGAGCGGCATTGATCGCATTCCGGTAGCGGCTTCCGGAACTCGTGCAGGTCGAGCCAAAAGGGAGCGTCAGGCGCCAGTCTGATGCGATCGCGCTGGATCTGCAGGAAGCGTTCGCCATTCAAAGCGCGGCGGAGATGATAGAGCGCTTGGCGCAGGTTGGTGCGAGCGCTTTCGGGCGCAATTTCCGGCCAGAAAAAATCAGCCAGCCTTTCCCGCGAGTGGGCCCGATCCGATTCCACGGCGAGATAGGCAAGCAGTCCAAGCACCTTGTCGTACAGCTTGCCGCAGAGAGGCGAGCCGTCGATGGCCGCATGCAGTTCACCGAGCAGGCGCAGTTCGAGTCTTGCAGCAGAGGTGATGGTCATCGCGCTCAATAGGGGCTCGGTTCGAAATTGTGGTGCAAGTTTTTGTTTTGTTTATCTCTTTTTTCCTTTTTCTGACGAAAGGCGTTTTCAGGCCACGCCAGTAGGAAGTATAGGATCAAGGCTGAATGATCGATGCTCGAAGCTCATGGCCTCGCTTGTGCCATCGCCAGGAAAATCGCCAGGAAAGAAGAAAATCTTTATCCAAGTATTAATCAATCCGGTCAAAATTGAAAGGTGGATTGTTGGCCTGCCTGAAAGGGACGGTTTGCAGTCGGGATTGAAGACTGGCGTCGGCGGCGCAACCGGGTGCGCTGCTCATTTCGAGTCTGCCATCGTTGTCGTCTCGTTGCCGGGGGCTGTGGGGTCTGGCGACGGGGAGTCGGCGGTGCCGGCCAATTGCTGCTCGATGGGCTCAACCAGCGCATCGGGCTGGACTTTCTGCAGGCCTTCGACGATCACGCGATCGCCAGCCGCCAGACCCTGCTCGACCAGCCAGCGATCGCCAATGGTGCGGCTGACCTCGACCTGGCGCTGCTCGACCCGGTTCGCCGCCGAGACGACCAGAGCGCTGGCATTGCCCTTGGGGTCACGCATGATGCCCTGCTGCGGCGCCAGGATGGCCTGCTGCCGTTGTGCCAGGCTGACCCGGGCGCGTACGTACATGCCCGGCAGCAGCAGGAAATCCGGATTGGGCGCGGTCACCCGCAGCAACACGCTGCCGGTGGAGGGATCGACGGTGACGTCGGTGAAAGCCACCCGTCCCTCGTGGGGATAAACCGTGCCGTTATCGAGCAGGATGGTGACCGGTACGTCGTCGACCCGGTGCAGATTGCCACGCTCAAGCTCCTGCCGCAGCGCCAGCAATTCGCTGGCGGACATGCTCAGGTCAATGTGAATGGGATCGAGCGTCTGGACCGTGGTCAGCGGCTCGGCCTGATTGGCGGTCACCAGGGCGCCTTCCGTCACGGCTGAGCGGCCGATGCGGCCGCTGATCGGTGACGAGATGCGAGCGTAACCGAGCGCGATTCGGCTTTGCTGCAGCGCGGCCTCGGCCACCTTGGTCTCGGCTTCGGCCTGTAGCAGCTGGGAGATGGCGGCCTCGTAGTCCTGGCGACTGATGGCGTTGGTCTTGATGAGCTTACGGGCGCGGGCCGCGCTGGGCCGGGCTGCCTCCAGCATCGCCCTGGCGCGTGCCAGCGCCGCTTCGGCGCTGGCCACATCCGCCCGGTAGGTCGCGTCGTCGAGCTGATACAGGGGCTGGCCAGCTTCTACTTGGGCGCCTTCCTCGAACAGCCGTTTCTGGACGATGCCGCTGACCTGGGGGCGGATCTCCGCGATCCGCGAGGCCCTGGCACGGCCCGACACCTCGCGGGTGAGCGTCACCGGCTGGGCCTCGAGGGTGACCACGGTCACCGGTATCGGTCCTGGCTCCGGCTGGGGTGGCGTTTCACGCTGGCAGGCCGGTATGCCGATGCCGAGCAGTGCAATGGCAAGCAAGCGCCATGCCGTGGCAGGTCGTTTCACGAAGGCCTCGATGACATGCAGGCTGTGTGCTGTCGAGTCGGCGGGATGGCGGCTGCCATGCCCACCCCGGGTTAGTTAGGGGACAAGTCGACCGCTGCCAAGTCGGGGTGCGGGGGAGCGGGCGCCGGCCAGGAGCAGTTCCTCGCCGTCAGCCGTCCGGGAAGTCGTCCGGGCTTTTCTCCGCCCAGCCAGTAGCCCGCCGATATTCCTCGTTGGAAAGATCGCGCCGCGGCTCCCCGAGCAAAGGCGCGTCGGTTTGCGGCTCCAGCTCCAGCGCGTGCCATTCCGCTTGCGGATAGAACTCGGTGTGGCCGTTCTCGTCGCACGCCTCGACCAGCTCGGTGCCTTTGTCTACCCAGGTTACCTGCAGCCGCCGTCCGGTCTGGGGGTGGTAGTACCAGCGGCCTTTGACGGGCTCCACTGATGCAGGCATGGGTGCCTCCTCGTCGCAGCGTATTGCTGCGGTTGTGGGGGCTGGTGTCGCTCTCTGCAAGCGCAGCGCTCAGGGGCGCTGCCGTGCGCGGTGGAAGGCGAATGTGAACGGGTACTTGAATCGTCGCTACAGGATACCGATGCATCAGGAGGTGCTGATAAAGGAGCGCAAGCAGCGGATTGCGCCATTGCATGGGCAGGTTTGCCGCGGTGACGCGATCGGATTTTCTTCAGGGAGGAAGCAGGATGCGCGTCAGTCTCTGCGCGAGCACGTCGGCAGCGATCACCATGCTGCTGGCCGGATGTGCTCATCAGATGCCCCAGAGCATGGATTTGGTGCGAGCCGATCTCGCCATCGCGCAGGCGGAGCTGCAGGAGGCGGGTCAGTATGCGCCCGCGCAGCTAAGCGAAGCCCAGCTGAAGCTGCAGCGGGCCAGGGAAGCGGCTGCGGTTGGCAACCGTGCCGCGGCGGCGCAGCTGGCCGAGGAAGCGCTGGTGGCCGCCCAGCTGGCGCAGGTGGAGGCCGATCGGGCCCGCATCGAGCAGCTGGTCGAGATGGCCATACGCGATAGCGAGGCGCGGCGCCAGCAACAGGCACGCAGGGAGGGATTGCGATGAGTTGCCGTAAACTTCTGCCATTGTCCTTGCTACTGCTGCTGGCAGCAGGCTGCGCGACCACGCCACAGCCGCCGCAGGCGCTGCTCGAGGCGCGGGAGGCGGTCGCCCAGGCAGAGGAAGATCCCACGGTCAGGCAGTATGCGCCGACGGCGCTGGAACAGGCCCAGCAGGACCTGAGCCGGGCCGAGTTTGCCTGGCGCAGTGTGGAAGAGCGGGGCGACACTGAGCACTGGGCCTTTCTGGCGCACCGGCGGGCGCAGATCGCCCAGGCCCTGGCGCAGCGGGAGATGGCGCTGGCGACGGGATTCGCCGCGGTCGGCCCGGACGACAGTGAGCTGACGCGGGCCCGCAGTGAGGCCGAGATGGCGCGGCGAGAAGCGGAGCGGCTGCAGGCGCAGCTACGCGACGCCCAGCAGCAGCTGGCGGAGCTGGAGCCGCAGCAGACCGAACGCGGCATCGTGCTGACTCTGGGCGAGTTCCTGTTCCCCTTCGACAGCGCCGAGCTGCAGCCCGGCGCCGAGCGCACGCTCGATCGGCTGGCCCAGTACCTGCGTGACAATCCCGATTATCTAGTCCTGATCGAGGGGCATACCGACGCCACCGGCGACGCCGGCTACAACCAGCAGCTGTCGGAGCGGCGGGCCGATGCGGTGCGGGCTGCGCTGGCGCAGCGCGGAATCGGCCGGGACCGGGTGCGCAGCGTTGGCCTGGGCGAGGACTATCCGGTCGCCAGCAATGCCCAGCCGGAAGGACGGGCGCAGAACCGGCGCGTGGAGGTGGTGATCGCCGAGGGACAGATGCCGCCGACCCGGGATGAAGTCAGTCCGACTCTGGCCCGTGAGCGCGGGGCGTCGCGAGGCAGCGGCTGAAGCCGGCGGAAGGGGGCCTGGCTCAGGTGTAGTGCGCCGCGAGGAAGTCGGCGACGCAGGCGACCACCCGCGACTCCTGTTCGCGGTGGGGGACATGCCGCACGCCCAGCATGATCTCCAGCCGCGAAGGACCGCTGGTTAGCTCGGCGATCAGCTTCGGATGCACGGTGGAGCCGTACTCGTCCTCGCTACCGTGGATCACCAGTGTTGGGCAGGCGACCTTGGGCAGTGTTTCCCTGAGCGACCAGTCGGCGAATTCCGGCGCCAGCCAGGTCTCGATCCAGGCCTCCAGCACCCAGCGGGTCTTGTCGCCGTGGTAGCGCTGCAGCCGCTCGAACTGCCCGGGCTGGCGGAACAGCTCCCGCGCCTCGATGATTCCCTGCCGTGTCCTGTCCTCGACGAAGGCTTGCGCCGCGATGGTGATCAGGGCCTCGCAGCGTGTCGGATGCCTGGCCGCGCAATGGACCGCCATGCCGCCGCCGACGCTATGGCCCAGGGCGATGAAGCGAGCAAAGTCCAGCTGCGCGCCCAGCAAAGGCAGGGTGGTCTCGGCTTCTTCCGGGATGAAGCTGGGATGCAGCCTGTCGGTGCGTGGGGAAGAGCGGCCGAAGCCGAGCCGGTCGTAGGCGATCACTCGGCGCCCGGTGGCGGCGCATAGCGCGGCCGGAAAGCTGCGCCACAGCTCCACGCAGCCCAGCGAGTCGTGGAACAGCACGATGGGGCTGCGAGCGTGCGTGGCGCTCAAGGCTTCCGAGGGCGTCCAGATGCGGGCGAAAAGACGGCCCCGTGGATGCTCTACCCAGTGGTCCCTGGTGGCGATGGTCGTGGCGGCTTCGGGCATTGGTCTGTTGTTCCGAGCGGGCTGACCGTCGCTCGATTCTGGTTGACGTTGGCGTAAACGTCAAAGGCGCGCGCCGCCGCAGGGCGCGAGGGGATAGGTTCAGGCTTCCAGGGCGAGGAGATGGCGCTCGATGGCGAACACGTGGCTGTCGTGCTCATCCAGCTCGCGCAGCGCCCTGGCCAGCTTGAGCAAATAGTCGCGGTTGGGGCCGCTGGGCCCCTCGGAGCGGGCGATCTGGCGAGCGATTTCCTCCTCGGGCGCCGGGCCAAGGAAGGCGGGGTTGTCCTCGGTGGCGATATACACCAGGCCCCTGGCCGTCTCCTGGTCGGAGAAGATCAGCTCGGTCTCCAGCCGCAGGTAGCCGTTCTTTTCCCGGTAATCGAGGTGCGCGAGCACCTCCGGGCTGACCAGATAGGCCACTCCCTCGCAAACGGCGCCCTTCTGCGGGATCAGGGTTACCACCCGGCCGGGGGCGTCGGGCGTCCCGCGGTGGTCGTGCGACCCCTGCCAGAAGCGTCGTACCCAGTCGCGGATGCGGGCCCGGCGGCGCTCCAGGTAGGGGAAATCGACCTTGAAGATCAGCGAGCCGTAACCAAAGACCCAAATCGGTCGCCTACTGTTGCAGGGAAGCGGGCTGTTGAGCGATCGACTGTCGATGAACATTTATTCTGTTAACCGCTGTTAACCGGGCATCGGATTCATGCCGATTGCAACAGATCGGATGCAAGGTTGACTGGCGTCAAGCCCGCGCCGGCGGGCGCGGCACATGATCGTGAATGATAGCCCGTTGCGACCCGTCTATGAGGAGATGCTTCAATGTATACCAAGATCATGGTTCCTATCGATGGCAGCGCGACCTCGCTCAAGGCGCTGGATGAAGCCGCACGGCTGGCGAAGGTGACCGGCGGCAAGATTCGACTGTTGCACATCATCGATCCGCTGGAGCACCTGGCTGGGTTCGAGACGGCGTCGGTCTACATCCGCGACCTGATCCCTGCCCTGGTGAAGGCCGGTGAAGAGCTGCTGGAGAAGGCGAAGAGCGACATCGCGACGGCGGGCGTGGAGGTGGAGACCGAACTGTCGGAAAGCCCGGGCGGACGGGTCTCGGAGGTCATCGTCGAGCGGGCCAAGGCATGGGGCGCCGATCTCATCGTGCTGGGCACCCATGGGCGGCGCGGCATCGAGCGGGTCATGCTGGGCAGCGACGCCGAGCAGGTGGTGCGCATCTCGCCGGTTCCGGTGCTGCTGATCCGGCACCGCTGAGCGGCAGGTCCGGCGACAGGCTGTTTCCCGCCGGCGCGGCTCCGCTGCGGCGCCGGTTTTGGTCCTGCTTCGGCGCCAATTTTCGGCGCCGAAGCTATTTCCTTCAGCGGCTTGAGCCGTATATTCTTGTCCCCTGCCAATAACAACATTCCACAAGCCGGAGACGGCATATCTGAGGTAAAGGAGAGAGAGCCATGCGCGGACTCATGATGGACAGGCCGTTGATGATTTCCCATATCATCAAATACGCCGAAGCCACTTTCCCGGATCAGGAGATCGTATCGCGTACGGCCGAGGGTCTGCTGCATCGTTACACGTATCGCGATGCCGCGCGGCGCAGCCGTCAACTGGCGAACGTTCTGCGCAGTCTCGACGTGAAGATGGGCGATCGCATCGCCACCGTCGCCTGGAATACCTACCGGCATTTCGAAATCTATTACGCGACGTCCGGCATCGGCGCGATCTGCCACACCATCAACCCGCGCCTGCCTGTCGATCAGTTCGCCTACATCATCAACCATGCCGAGGACCGGTACGTCTTCCTCGACGTGACATTCGTGCCACTTCTGGAGAAGCTGCAGGGGCAGCTGAAGGGCGTCGAAGGCTACATCGTCATGACCGACGCCGAGCACATGCCCCAGACCAGCCTGCCCAACGTCTATTGCTACGAGGAGCTGCTGCAGGATCAGAGCGACGAGTTCGAGTGGCCGGAGTTCGACGAGTACACCGCCTCTTCGCTGTGCTACACCTCCGGCACCACCGGCAATCCCAAGGGCGTGCTTTATTCGCACCGCTCCACCCTGCTGCATGCCTTCTCGGTGCTGGCTACGCCAGGGCTGGATCTGAACGAAGAGAGCGCCGTGCTGCCCGTGGTGCCCATGTTCCACGTCAACGCCTGGGGCGTGCCGTATTTCGGCCCCATGGTCGGTGCCAAGATCGTCTTCCCGGGGCCCAAGCTGGATGGCGAGAGCCTTGCCACCCTGATCAACGATGAGGGCGTGACCGAGGCGTGGGGCGTGCCCACCGTCTGGCTGGGGCTGCTTGGCTACATGCGCAAGACCGGGCAGAAGTTCAAGGCGCTCAAGCGCGTGCTGATCGGCGGTTCGGCCGCGCCGGGGGCCATGATCACCGAGTTCGAGCGGGATTATGGCGTGCAGGCGGTGCAGGGCTGGGGCATGACCGAGATGAGCCCGGTCGGTACGGTGTCGTTCCTGCGGCCGAAGGATCGCTCCCTGCCGCCGGAGAAGCAGCTGGAGATCAAGGTCAAGCAGGGCCGGGCCCTGTTCGGCGTGGAAATGAAAATCGTCGACGAGAACGGCAACCGGCTGCCGCATGACGGCAAGGCCTTTGGCGAGCTGCTGGTGCGCGGACCGGCCATCACCTGCGGCTACTACCGCAACCCGGAAGCCAACACCAGCGCCTTCGACGCCGAGGGCTGGTTCCGCACCGGCGACGTGGCGCGCATTGATCCCGATGGCTACATGGAAATCGTCGACCGCACCAAGGACGTGATCAAGTCCGGCGGCGAGTGGATTTCCTCCATCGACCTCGAGAACGAGGCCGTGGGCCATCCGGAAATCGCCGAGGCGGCGGTCATCGGCGTGCCGCATCCCAAGTGGGGCGAGCGGCCGCTGCTGGTCGTGGTGCGTGAGCAGGGCAGTAACCTGGACAAGCAGGGTGTGCTGGATTTCCTGCGCGGGCGCATCGCCAGCTGGTGGATGCCTGACGACGTAGTCTTCGTCGACGAGTTGCCACACAGCGCCACCGGCAAGCTGCAAAAGGTCAAGCTGCGGGAGCAGTTCAAGGACTACAAGCTGCCGACGGTGGAAGAAGTCTAAGACGCACGTGGCCGGCCTTCGAGCCGGTCTGAAAATACGGCGGCTACCCAACGGGTAGCCGCCGTATTTTCGTTGGTCGAGGTTGCTCGGTCGCAGGGCTGTCTCTCGACGGCGCTGGAAGAGGGCACTTAGCGCCCCGAGCAATGTCCGCCGCTGGCTGCCTGGCCGCTGCCGAGCGCGATCGGCGGCGGCTCGGCCCGGTGGCCGCTGCTGTCCAAGGTATCCAGCGTCACCAGGACGGCGAACAGCAGCCAGAACAGGGCGGTGATTAGACGGAAGGTGCGTTCTCTGGTCATGCCGGCGCCCCTTGGGTGCTGGACGCACCAATTGCCTGGCTGCTGACGCGTTGGCGCAGTTGCACGCCGATCAGCGAGCCGGCGAAAGCCATGGCGAACCACACCCAGCCATGCACGCTGGCGGAGGCAATGCCGTCGAGGAAGGCGCCGACATTGCAGCCAAAGGCCATGCGCGAGCTATAGCCCAGCACCAGGCCAGCGATGGAGGCGACTAGCAGGCGTTTGGCCGGCGGCACGCTGATCCTAGCAGGGCCGTTCCAGCGGGAGGCAGCGAAGGCGCCGAAGATCAGGCCGATGTTGGTCACCGAAGTGACGTCGGCGAGGATGGGATCGGCCAGCCGCTGCGCGTGCGGCGCCACGCCCCAGAAGGGATCGCCGGCCGGATTCCAGCCTAGCGCCGTGGCTGCCTTGGCGCCCCACAGCCCGATGCCATAGACGATGCCCCAAGGCTGGCCGGCGACCACCAGGTGAACCAGATACAGCACGGCCAGCAGGACTGCTCCTATCCACCAGTGCTTGGCCGAGCCCCATTCGATGCGCTGCCCGGCCGCTTCCAGCCTGGCCCGGTGACGACGCGCGCCTTGGCCGACCAGCCAGGCCACCAGGCCGCAGCCGGCCGCGGTGACGGCCAGCGCGAGCGGCCAGCCGAGCAGCTGCAGCATGTCGATAGGCGGCAGGCCGCCAAGGGCGATCCAGGCCGGCTGGTGCGAGGCGCCGATGAAGCTGCCGATGGCGAAGGTGGGCAGCACGACCACCGACATCGGCGCTCCGGCGCCGGCCTTGTAGAGGGTGCCGGAGCCGCAGCCGTCGGCCAGCTGCATGGCGGCGCCGAACAGAAAGGCGCCAAGCACCAGACTAATGGTCAGTGGCGCGACCGCGCCGACTAGCTCGCCGTTGCTGCTGTTGGCCAGCAGTGGCAGGGTCAGGGTTGCCGCCAGCACGATCAGCAACATTTGGGCCCACAGACCCCGGGGATCGCGTCGCTCGATGTAGTTGCGCCAACCGGTGGTGAAGCCGAAGCGCGCGCCCTGCAAGATGGCGCCGAAGCCGATGCCGATCAGGGCCAACAGTCCTTGCCGCAGCCCGCCGCCCAGCATGACGGCGAAGGCCAGCGCCAAGGCGCCCAAGACCAGCCCGAGACGAGTCAAAAACAGCATGGATTGGTCCTTACTTGTTCAATGCCCGCTTGGCGTCCAGTAGGAGCGCGCCTATCCGGGATGGCTGGTTCTCCATCGGCAGATCGGTCTTGCTCCAGTGGACGATGGATTCCGGATAAAGACGAACCTGGTCGTTACCAACGATCTCGGACAGCACGAACCAGTTGGTGGCAGCCCAGTGGCCGGTGTTGCAGAAGGACACTACCGGGTTGTCGGCAAGGCCAGCTTGCTCAATGAGGGCACGGATTTCGTCAGCCGGCTTCAGGGTCTTGCCGTCGGCATTGAAAAAGCTGCTGTGTTCCAGCTGCCGGGCCCCCGGCAGCGTGCCGTAGCGCGCCGCGGCGTCGACGCGTTGCTCGCCCTTGTAGAAGCTGGCAGGGCGGGCATCCAGCAGCAGCGGCGTTTGGCCGGCCTGGATGGCGGCTGCCAGCTCTGCGGTGTCGGCGATCAACGCCTTGTCGTAGCGATAGGTGAAGCTGCTGGGCTCAATGACGGGCACGCTGGTGTCCAGCGCGCCGCCGGCCGCCTGCCAGCCCCCGGTGCCGCCGTCCAGCACCGACAGCCTGGTCAGGCCGCCGGCCTTGAGGGTCCAGTAGACGCGGGCGGCGGCGCCGAAATCGGTGGCGTTGATGCCGGCATGGGCGACCACCACGTGGGTGTCCCGGTCGATGCCGGCTCGGCGCAGCAACGCGGTCAGCTCCGCTTCGCTGCGCAGGGCACCGGCATTGTCGGCTGGCCCGCGGAACTCGCCGTACGGCGTGTTGACCGCGCCGGGGATGTGCCCGGCTGCGTAAGCGTCCGGGGGACGGATATCGAGCACCCGTACGTTGGGCTGATCCAGCAGGGCCTCAAGCTCTGCCGGCGTCAGCAGCGGAGAGACGCTTGTTCTGGAAGGCGATTCATCAGCCAGGCCGGCTGCCGGCAGGACGGCAGCGAGGCCACCGGCCAGCAAGGCAGCGATGATGCGGATGGTTTTCAACATGGCACGACTTCAAACCAAATGGACGCCGCGGGACGCGGCCGGAAGAGGGTTGATCGGCCATGCTAAGAACTCGAGGAATGGCGCTCAAGGAATGAATTATGATTTGCTTATAACCAAGGGGAATGACGGCGCCGCGGCTACTGCAGCGTCGTGGGCGGGGCAGCCAGCGGCAGGCTGTCGGTATGGCGGCGCAGCTCCTCGAAAGCCAGGCGGCTGCCGGTCTCGGCCCAAGTCTCGGCGGCTTGCAGGGCGTCGGCGAACAGCCGCTGCCCGCTCTGGCGCATGGCGCGCAGCAAGTCTATCAGCGTCACGAAAGCCTCGGCCAGGCTGGCGAACAGGCGGGAAGTGCCGGCCGGGCCGTTGGTGGCGAGATCCATGTAGGCGCTCCGCCCAAGATCGACGAAGTAGCCGATGCGCACGCGCCGGCGCTGCGCCTGCTCCGGGAAAAAGCCGGCATAGATCAAGCATTGGTCCGCGACGTTCTGCAAGCGATCCTGCCGCAGCCGGCCGCTCGATCCCAGGGCTTCCAGGAAGCGCAGGGCCAGGATGGTCTTGACGATGTCGGGCCGCGTCAGATAGCGCATCAGCAGGAAGACGAGATAGCTCTCCTGCTCCTCATCTAGCTGGCAATGTAGACGGGCTTCGGCCTCTTTGACCAGGCGTTGCCAGGCAGCCTGGGCGGTTGGCTCCATCACCAGTGTGCTCATCCCCAGCCTCCTGCCGTCGACGACGGCTACAGTTGCGATCAACGCTGTAAAGCCTATGCAATTAAAAATATAAGTCCGAACCGAACCGGTTTCCAGCCGGAAGAGAAAGGGATGTATTGCGCTAGCAGCAGTCATTGGCTGCTGCTAGCGAGGGGGTTTTGAAAAGAAAAAGAAATTTTAATTGGTTTTTCGTTGCCGGAGAATGGCGGCATCGCTGGCGGCTTCGACGTCGCAGTTGACCGCGCCGGCTAGCGCGATCTTCCGGTCGATCGCGAAAATCCTGGGCGCCTGGGCGCTGCGCAGGCGGGCACCGACGAAGCGGATCGAGCCGTAAACGATCAGCAGATAGCCCATGAGCTCGAGACCTTCCTGTACCGTATCCTTGACCGCGCGGGCGATGTCCGGCTCTGCGATCACGGCGCGCCAGAGCGAGCCGGTGCCGAAGACGCGACTGTAGGCTAGCACCGTCGCCAGGCCGATCATGACGAACACGAAGGCGTGCGAGCGGGTGGCGGACGCCATGGCCGGCAACAGGCTCTGGCGGTAGCGGGCAGCCAGCAGCACCATACCCAGGCTCCAGGCGACGGCTGGATAAACCCAGAAGCCATGCCAGACCCGGTCGAAGAGGGCGTCGAACTCGCGAATCAGCATCGCGCCGAAGAAGCCGCCCACGAGAATGGCGAAGCCGCGGAAATCCTTGTTTCGGCAAGCCAGCAAGAAAAACGCTATGGCTGCGACGAAAAGAAAGATTTCTTGCGCATATTCAGTGAAGCTGTGCTCTCTGATTCCATAGCCAAGGACGACGGAATCGAGATAAACAAGGGCTGGAGATATCAGCAGAAAAAGCGAAAGGAATATGAAGTTTCCGAATGCTTTAAGGATTTCCCTGATTTCTGCTTTTGGCATGGCTCTGCTTGTCGTGTTGTCGGCGTCGTTGTGCATGCCTTCGGTGAAGAAGGCGTTGGTCAGGCGGCGTCCATGCCAGGCGCCGGTCTCGTTTTGCCGGCTTGAGTTTGCTGCCAAGGCAGCGATTTGCTGAAAAAAATTTATTCGAGATTGAGGACCACCCGGCACAGCAGGGAGACCAGGGTCTTGGCCTGTTCGGGTTCGAGTCCCCTGAGCGCCTGCGCGAAGACGCTGTCGATGCGGGGCTGGACCTGGGGGCACAGCGCCTGCCCCTTGGGGGTCAGCTCCAGCACCACCGCGCGACGGTCATGCGGGTTGGGGCGGCGCTGCAGCAGCCCCTTGGCCTCCAGCCGATCGAGCAGGCGGGTCATGGCGCCGCGGTCGTAGTCCAGCAACTCGCAGAGAGCCGCCGGTGTGTTGGCGTCGAAGCGCTCGATGCCGAGCAGGACTCCGCACTGCGCCGCGGTCAGATCAAGCGGCGCCAGGACCTGGTCGATCCTGGCGAGCAGCCGGTTGCGGCCGGTCACTAGCAGCCAGCCGAGGTCGGACTGAGGGTCGACCGTCTCTTCGTTGCTACAGGTCCTGGTGCGGAGCCGGGTCAAGGCAGCCTCGTCACGTTACAAGACCATGACATGTTACTGCCCAGGCAGCAAATTACGCAAGCGCCCCGCTGACTGCCGTGCCCCCGGGGTCGGCAACAGGATTGGCGCCGCGGATTTGGTTAGACTGCGACCTTCCGAAGCAAGGCATAACCACCGGCCATGGATCTCGAGCTGTCTCTCAATCTTGCGACTTCACTCGGCATTGGGCTGCTGATCGGAGCCGAGCGAGCCTGGCGCGCGCGCGACGACGCCGACAGCGAACAGATGGCTGGCATACGCACGTTCGGGCTGACTGGGCTGCTGGGCGGTCTGGCGGCGCTCAGCCAGAACTATTTCGGCGTCTGGGCCTGGCTCGCCACGCTGGTGCTGGTGGCCCTACTGGTGATCGTCGCCTACGTGGTCGAGGTCAAGCGCACCGGCGACCACGGCATGACCAGCGAGGTGGCGCTGCTGCTGACCTTTTTGCTCGGCAGCCTAGCTTTGGTGGAGAGCCGCCTGCTGGCGGCTGCCTGCGCCATCGTCGTCGCGCTGCTGCTGAACCTCAAGACCCGCCTGCACAGCCTGCTGCATCAGCTGACCGAGGCCGAGCTGGGAGGCGCGCTCAAGCTGCTGTTCATCTCGGTGGTCTTGCTGCCCAATCTGCCCAATCAGGGCTACGGTCCCTGGGAGGCATTCAATCCCTACACCACCTGGTGGATGGTGGTGCTGATCGCCGGCATCGGCTTCGCGGCCTACGCGGCAGTGCGCCTGCTGGGGGCGCATCATGGCCTGGTGCTGACCGCTGTGCTGGGGGGGATGGTCTCGTCGACGGCGATGACGGTGACATTGGCACGCCTCGACGCCCCGGCCATCCGCTCGGCCCTGGCGGCCGGGCTGTTGGCGACCTCGGCGCTGATGTTCCCGCGCGTGCTGATCGAGGTCGCTCTGGTCAACCCCGTGCTGCTGCCTGCCCTGCTGGCGCCGCTGCTGGCCGCCTGCGCGGTCTACACCGGTGGCGCGTTGTATTACTACCGCCACGCGACCCAGCAGCCCGAAGCGGCCGGCCCGCCGCCGCTCAAGAACCCCTTCGAGCTGGGGCCGGCGCTGCGCTTCGCCGCCCTGCTGGTGCTCATCCTGTTTCTGGTCGAAGGCGCGCGGCGCTGGCTGGGCGACGTCGGCGTGTACTTGGTCGCGCTGCTGTCCGGGCTGACCGATGTCGACGCCATCACGCTGTCGCTGGCCAACAGCGCGCAAAACGAGCTGAGCGAGATGGTGGCGGCGCGCGGCATCTTCCTGGCTGCCTTTGGCAACAGCGTGGTGAAAGCCGGGCTGATCGGCATGATCGGCGGGCGCACGCTGGCGCTGCAGACCATCCCGGTGATGGCGGCTGGGCTGCTGCTCGGCCTGGCGGTGCTGCTGGTGGCTTGACGGGAGCGGCGAGTGCGGGAAGGATGCGGCAGCCCCATCTTGTGATCAAGGCACGGAATGGGGCTTGCGACGCCGTGAGTACGACCCGGCTGCTCGATTCGCTGAAGTGGCTGGCGCTTTGCGCCATGACGGTGGATCACGTCAACGCTGCCTTGCTGGCCCGCGCCAGCGAGACGATGACCCTGATCGGGCGGGTCGCGTTTCCGGTCTTCGTCTTCGCCGCCGCCTTCGGCGCCCTGAAAACCCGTGCTCCCCGCCGCTATCTGATCCGTCTGACGCTTTGCGCGCTGCTGGCGCAGCCGTTCTTCCAGCTCGCGCTGGGCACGCCCTGGTGGCACTTGAACACGGTATTCACCCTGCTCTGGGGGGTGGCGGCGGTGCTGGCCTGGCGTGGCGGGCGGCCCTGGCTGGCGCCACTGTCCTTGCTGCCGGGGCTGGTTTCGGACTACGGCTGGGCCGGCGCGGCAGCGGTGCCCGCGGCTGCCGTCATGCTGGCCGGCTCGTGGCCGTGGCAGGCGGCCGCCGCGCTGGGGTTTCTCTGGCTCGGGCCGCAGCTGTGGGGCCTGTCGTCGTACTTGGTTGTCGGGCTTGCCGCCAGCGCCGCCGCGTTTTTGCTCTGGACTCGGGGGCAGCGGCAGACCACGCCTGCCGGAGCCCGCTACGCGTTCTACGTTTTTTATCCGCTCCATCTGGCCATTCTCGCCGGCCTGCGGCTGCTCTGGCAGCACATGCCGGCCGGGCCGGGCTAGCAGCAGCGTCCGCCGCCGCGCCGGTAGCGGGCGGCCTGCCGGTCGCGGAAGAACTCGGCCTCGCTCATCGGGCGCCGCTCCGGATGGAAGCGGCGCATGTGCTCGAGATAGGCCGCATAGTCGGGCAGCCCGACCATCAGGTGCATGGTCTGCTGCAGGAGCCGGCCCCATTGGCGCAGTGCTGGAGTCATCTCACATCCCTCGTCCGACAGGCCCGGTGGAGGTTCCGGGCTGTGGCATGGTTTGGAAAGGCGCTTCTCTCACTGTGGGGTGGTCGAACTGTAGGGCCTGCAGGCAGGCGCGGATGCTGAAGAACAGCATGCTGAGCACCACCAGAATGAACAGCACCGTGAGGCTGGCGTTGATGTAGTCGTTGAGTATGGTTTGCTGCATCTGGGCCATGCTCTTCGCCGGCGCTACCACCTCGCCGCGCGCTGCCGCTTCCCGCAGCCCAGCGGCGTGGGAGAGGAAGCCGATCCGGGGGTCGGCATGGAAGATCTTCTGCCAGCCGGCGGTCAGCGTGCAGATCAGCAGCCAGGCCGTGGGCAGTATCGCCACCCAGGCATAGCGCTCGCGCTTCATCTTGAACAGCACCACCGTGACCAGCATCAGCGCCACCGCGGCCAGCATCTGGTTGGAGATGCCGAACAGGGGCCAGAAGGTATTGATGCCGCCGAGCGGATCCACCACGCCCTGATAGAGGAAATACCCCCAGGCGCCGACGCACAGCGCCGTGGCGATCAGGTTGGCGCTCCAGGAATCGGTCCTTCGCAGCGGCGGGATGAAGGCCCCGAGCAGGTCCTGCAGCATGAAGCGGCCGGCGCGCGTGCCGGCGTCGACGGCGGTGAGGATGAACAAGGCCTCGAACAGGATGGCAAAGTGATACCAGAACGCCATCATGGCCTGGCCGCCGCCAGTGAGGGCGGAAAAGATGTGGGCCATGCCGACCGCCAGGGTGGGAGCGCCGCCGGCGCGCGAAATGATAGTCGCCTCGCCCACGTCCTCGGCGGTCTGGGTCAGCATCTCGGGCGTGACCGCGAATCCCCAGCCGCTGACCACGGCTGCCGCGCTTTCCGCGCTGGTGCCAATCAGGGCGGCCGGGCTGTTCATGGCGAAATAGACGCCCGGCTCGATGATGCTGGCGGCGATCAGCGCCATGATGGCGACGAACGACTCCATCAGCATGCCGCCGTAGCCGATGAAGCGCATGTTCTTCTCGTTGTCCAGCAGCTTGGGCGTGGTGCCGGAGGAGATCAGCGAGTGGAAGCCTGATACCGCGCCGCAGGCGATGGTGATGAACAAGAATGGGAACAGCGAGCCGGCCCAGACCGGGCCGGTGCCATCGGTGAAGCGGGTCAGCGCCGGCATCTTCAGGTCCGGCGCCATGACCACGATGCCGATTGCCAGCGCGATGATGGCGCCGATCTTGAGAAAGGTGGAGAGATAGTCGCGCGGCGCCAGCAGCAGCCAGACCGGCAGCACCGAGGCGATGAAGCCGTAGCCGATCAGCAGCCAGGTCAGCTGGACTCCGGTCAGGGTGAAGGCCGGGCCCCAGATCGGACTCTCGGCGACCTGGCCGCCGATGACGATGGCGAGAATGAGCAGGATGAAGCCCGCCACTGAGACGCCGCCGATGCGTCCGGGCCGCACGAAGCGCATCCACAGGCCCATGCCGATGGCGATGGGGATGGTCGCCGCGATGGTGAAGGTGCCCCAGGGGCTTTCCGCCAGCGCCTTGACCACGATCAACGCTAGCACGGCGAGGATGATGATCATGATCAAAAAGGCGCCGAACAAGGCGATCACGCCCGGTACGTAGCCCATTTCCTCTCGCACCAGCTCGCCCAGGGAGCGGCCGTCGCGCCTGGTGGAGACGAACAGCACCATGAAGTCCTGGACCGCGCCGGCCAGCACCACACCGATGATGATCCACAGCATCCCGGGCAGGTAGCCCATCTGCGCTGCCAGCACGGGGCCGACCAGCGGGCCGGCGCCGGCGATGGCGGCGAAGTGGTGGCCATACAGCACGTATTTGTTGGTGGGGACGAAATCGAGGCCGTCGTTGTAGCGCACCGCCGGCGTCATTCGGGTCGGGTCGGCCCCGACCACGGTCCTGGCCAGATACAGCGCGTAATAGCGGTAAGCCACTAGGTAGATGGACACCGCTGCGATCATGATCCACAACGCGTTGATGGTTTCGCCACGCGACAAGGCCACGGAGCCCAACGCGAAGGCGCCGACGACGGCCACTGCGATCCAGATGGCGTGCTTGGTGATGGAAGCCATCGCAATTCCCCTCTCTTGCCCTGGCGGCCGGGGCGGGCTTTCGCTCCCGCGGTCGCCGCAGGGTGCATATAGGGACGATGGGGACGAATGCAGCAGGGGGAGGGATTGCTTTTGCGCGCGGCGAGCCCATTCCTGTGCCTGCAAGAGCAGGCACGGTCGCGCGCGAGCCGTGGCCGGGAGGTGACCATGTTGAGACGCGAGCATGAACGGCAGGAAACGCTGCGGCGGCTCGAGCACTTGCTGGCGCTGGAACGTGACGCGGACGAGCTTTACCGGCTCGCCGCCGAGCATCTGGCCGATCCTCGCTATCTGGAGACGCTGTCGGCGTTCCGGGTCGATGCGCGGCGCCGACGGGAGGGGCTGGAGCGGATCGTGCGGGAGCAGGGCGGCAGGATCCCGAGCGGGCTGGACCTGCGCGGGCGGCTGGAGGAGATCCGCCTGCTGCTGGCGCAGCTTGGTGGTGACGATGCCATCCTGCGCGCGCTGCTGACCCATGCCGAGCGCACCGGCAAGGCCTACCAGCAAGTCCAGGAACACGCGCCGGCGGAGCTGCAGCCACTGCTGCAGCGCGGCCTGGAGGAGGTGCGGCAGCGCCGCGACTGGTTCGAGGCCGCGGTGCAGGCGCTGGAGAGTCGGCCGCACCGGGGCGTGCCGCCGTGGAATATTCCGCCGCCGTCGGGGCTTTGATGTCGTCGCGGAGCCGGATCAGCGGCCGGTGGCGCAGTGGCGCGTCGCTTCGAGCCGCTGCAGCAGGCCGGCAAGCGTGCGCGGCCAGCCCAGCGGACCGAACCAGGAGCCGCCGGCAACCGCGCTGGCGATGATCAGCCCGTAGACCACCAGGGCCAAGGCCAGCACTGCGAACAGCTGCGCCAAGCCCCCGTCAAGGGCGAGGACGGCCCAGCCGCCGCTGGCGACGAGGACAAGCCGCACGGCATTGCCCATTACCGGCCAGCGCAGTCTGCCCGCGCCCTGGGAGGCGAAGTACAACACCAGGCCAAGGCCCAGAAAGCCGTAGCACGGGCCGGCGATGCGCAGGTAGCGGCTGCCGGCGTCCAGGATGGCCGGATCGCTGGCGAACAGCGACAGCCACGCCTGCGGAAACAGGGCCGCCAGCAGCCCGATGGCCTCGGTGAGCGCGAACGCCAGCGCCGCGCCGGCCCAGGCCGCGCGCAGGGCACGCTCGTGCAGGCCGGCACCCATGCAGGTCGCGACCATGCTGAGCAGCGGCGCGCCCAGCCCGAACACCAGCGGCGCCAGCAGGTATTCCAGCCGCGCCGCCGTGCCGAAGCCGGCGATGGCGGCGGTGCCGAAGCGCCCGACCAGCGAGGTGGCGATGGCGACGGTAAGGTTGGTGGCGAGGGTGGAGACCATGCCGATCAGGCCGACGCGGAGAATGTCGGCCAGCAGCGGTCTGCGCAGCCGGAATCCGCGCAGGGTCGGCCGCAGCAGGCTGCGGTTGGAGCACAAGTAGGCGCTGAACACACAGCAGCCGGCGAAGTAATAGAGCAGCAGCGCCGCGGCGCCGCCGGCGATGCCCATGCCGGGCAGCGGACCCCAGCCGAAGATCAACAGCGGCGACAGGGGAACCAGCGCCACCAGGCCGCCCACGGTGACCCAGGCTGGCAGCGTCATGTTGCCGGTGCCGCGCAGCACGGAAGCCAGCGCATTGAAGACCCAGACCAGGAGGGCGCCGGCGAACACCCAGTTGGAGTAGGTGAGGGCGGCCGTGAGCGCGGCGCCGGTGCCGCCCATGCTGCTGTAGAGCCAGCGGCCTCCGGGCAGCACCACGGCCATGAACAGCAGCCCGAACCCGACCGCGATCAGCACCGCGTGCAGTACCAGCGCGTTGGCATCGGCACGCCGGCCGGCGCCGAGGGCGCGTCCCACCGCCGAGGCGATGCCGCCGCCCATGGCTCCGGCCGAGGTCATATGCATCAGCATGACGACCGGAAACACCAGCGCCATGCCGGCCAAGGCATCGGTACCCAGCTTGCCGACAAAATAGGTCTCGATCAGGCCGATGCTGGCCTGCGCCAGCATGACCAGCACGTTGGGCAGCCCCAGCCGCAGCAAGGTCGGCACGATGGGCGCGCTCAGCAGCCGCTGGGTGCGTGGATCGCGCCTGGCGCTGCCGGCTGTGCGCGGCGCGCTCATGGAGCGGGATCCGTCCTGGCAGGGGGAGGGAAACACCGGACGTGCCGGCGCGTCTTCGGCTTGGCGCGATGCTGCATGGTCTTGCTTGTGCTGTCAGGCCGAGGCCTAACGGCAGCGGCCTCTCGTCCGCGGCCACCTGGCGGTGCTTGGCATTATTTGTACATGCAATCGTCAGGGATGCAAAGGGCGGGGCTTGCCGACGTCGGTGCGTCCGGTTGCAGATGCATGCAAGGATTTCGGGTCGCCGTGAAGCAGGCCTGCTGCCGTGCTAACTATCGGATGGCGGACAGGCGGGGGCCGCGGGCGCAGCGACTGCGCTGCCGGTTGCCGCCTTGTCCGTTGCGGACAAACTTGGAACAAGCAAGAAGAGGCGAACAGTGATCAAGAGATTTCTTTGGAGCGGCGGCCTGGCGGCGTTGTTGGCGCTGGGACCGGCCGCCAGTGGGCAGGCGGAGGAGACAGTGCGTCTTTATGCGGCAGGCAGTCTGCGCGCTGCGCTCACGGAAGTGGCTCGGGTCTATGGCGAGCAGACGGGGACTCGCGTCGCGACCACCTTCGGTCCCTCCGGCAGCCTGCGGGAGCGGCTGCAGCAGGGCGAGGCGGCGGAGGTGTTCGCTTCCGCCAATATGGAGCATCCGCAGCGGCTAGCCGCGCAGGGCCTGGCCGGCGAGGTCCGCCGCTTTGCCCGCAACCAACTGTGCGCGCTGGCGCAGCCGGAGGTGGACATCAGCACCGACAACCTGCTGGAGCGCATCCTCGAACCGGCCATCCGCTTGGGCGCCTCCACGCCCAAGTCCGATCCGGCCGGCGATTACGCGTGGGAGCTGTTCCGCAAGGCCGATGCGCTACGTCCCGGGGCCTTCGCTGTGCTCGACGGGAAGGCGCTCAAGCTCACCGGCGCCCCGGATTCGGCGCAACCGCCCGACAACCGCAACGTCTACGGCTGGGTGATGGCGCAGAAGCAGGCCGACGTATTCCTCACCTACTGCACCAACGCCGCGCTGGCAGCCAAGGAAGTGCCCGAGCTGCAGATCGTGCGCCTGCCCGAGTCCCTGGCGGTCGGCGCCAACTACGGCTTGACCGTGCTGAAGAGCGGCGACGAGGAAGCCGGCCGGAAGTTCGCCGACTTCATCCTCTCGCCGGCCGGACAGGCCATCCTGCAGAAATACGGCTTCGCTGCGCCCTGACGGGCGTGCACCGGGGGCGGCGCTCCGCCGTCCCTGGTGCCCTCCAACCTCCGCGCGCTTGCTTGCACCCTCCTCGGCACTGTTCCAGAATCGACGCGTCTGGAAGCGCGGCCTGCATAGGCGCCAACGGTGCAAGGACCCGCCTCGGTGAGCATTCCCGCCTTTCTCAGGAAAAACATCGTTGCCGTCATCGGCGTCGTCCTGCCGCTGCTGCTGGTGCTGCTGCTGGCCGGGGTGCGCGGCATCGCCACGCTGACGGTGCCGGAGCCGGCCCACGATTTGCTGCTGGCCAGCCAGGGCTACGGCGATCGGCTGTTGGAATTCAGCGTCGAGCACGGCGCGCTCAGGATTCGCTATCTACCGCCACCGCCCGAGGCCGAGTGGCCGTGGCAGACCGACCCTAGGCTTTACTATCTGGACGTCGCGCGGCAGGTGCTGCGGCCCATCGCCATCGAACTGCCGCGGGACCCGGACGGTCGGCTGTCGGCGCAGCCCCGGCAGCTGGAACTGCCCGAGCTGGCGGGACTGGCCCTGAGCGCCGACTCGGTCGCGCCCGACGGCTATCGCTTCGAGCCGGCCGGGCGCTACCAGGATGGTCTGTTCGGCGTGCTGTTCGGCAGCGGCTATCGCCGCCATTACGCGCTGGTGAAGAACGGCCGGCGCATCGTGCTACCCGATCTGGCCGACCATCATGACCTGCGACCGGTCGGCTGGGTGATCGCCGGCGAGTTGGAGGAGTAGGGGCATGGCCGACGATCCCGAGCGCGAGGATGCCCTGGCCGCGATCACCGAGATCGCCCGCCGGCACGGGCTGACCGCGCGGGAGATCAGCGCCCATCTGGAGCGGGTCGGCACGGCGGACCGGCGCGGCGGCACGGTCCTGGGCCGGCTGCTCGGCTATCTCGGCGCCATGCTGGCATTCGCCGGCCTGTCGCTCTACACCGGAATGCGCTGGAGCGGGCTGAGCGGCCTCGAGCGCATCCTGATCACCCTGGGGCCAGGGCTCGTCGCCTATCTGCTGGCCATCGCCTGCCTGCGAGCTGAGCGCCATCTGCCGGCGGCCGCGCCCTTGTTCCTCATCGCCGGCGTTTTGCAGCCGACCGGGCTGCTGGTGGCCTACGCCGAATTGTCGGTCGGCGGCAACGGCAGGTGGGCCCTGCTGCTGGTGCTGGGCATCATGCTGGTCAGCACCGGTCTGACCTTTTGGCAGGAGCGGCGCGGCGTGCTGCTGTTTCTGCTGCTCGTTTATGCCGCCGGCTGGCTGGCGACCGCTTTTGAGCTGCTGGGCGTGGCGGCGGAGCTCAATGCACTCGCGGTCGGCGGCTTCTTGCTGGCCGCGGGCTACGGCGTCTCCGGCAGTCGGCATGCCGCTAGCGCCGGTTTCTGGTACTTTCTCGGCAGCGCGCTGACGCTCGGCGCCAGCTTCGAGCTGCTGCGCTCCAGCGCGGCGGACGTGCTCTTTCTCGGCATCGCCTGCTTCCTGGTCTACCTCAGCCTGGCGGTGCGCAGCCGGGCGCTGCTGTTCAACGGCACCCAGGGTGTGCTGTGTTTCCTGGGCTACTACACGGCGGAATATTTCGCCGATGTCGGGGGCTGGCCGCTGGCGTTGCTGGCGCTGGGGCTGATTCTGCTCGCGCTGAGCAGGGTCGCGATGACGCTGGACCGGCGTTATATCCGCGGCCGCGACCAGGCCTGAGCGGCGCGGAGCCCAAAAGGCATTCCCAATGATCGAGTTCCACGACGTTTACAAGACCTACCGAGTCAACGGCCGGGACATCCAGGCGCTGAAGCCCACCAGCCTGAGCGTCCGGGCGGGCGAGGTGTTCGGTCTGATCGGCCATTCCGGGGCCGGCAAGAGCACCCTGCTGCGGCTGATCAACCGGCTGGAGGAGCCAAGCGGCGGACGCATCGTGGTCGACGGCGTCGAGGTGACGGCGCTGGCTCCGGAGGGCCTGCGCCGGTTCCGCCGCCAGGTCGGCATGATCTTCCAGCACTTCAACCTGCTCTCGTCCAAGACCGTGGCCGACAACGTCGCCATGCCGCTGCGGCTGGCCGGCGAGATGCCGCCCGCGGCGATCAGGGCACGCGTGGCCGAGCTGTTGCGGCGAGTGGGGTTGTCCGAGCATGCCGATAAGTACCCGGCGCAGCTGTCGGGCGGGCAGAAGCAGCGCGTCGGCATCGCCCGGGCGCTGGCCACCGGCCCCAAGATCCTGCTGTGCGACGAGGCGACCAGCGCGCTCGATCCGCAGACCACGGCCCAGGTGCTGCAGCTGCTGGCCGAGATCAACCGCGAGCTGGGGCTGACCATCGTGCTGATCACCCACGAGATGGACGTGATCCGCCGGGTCTGCGACCGAGTGGCGGTCATCGAGGACGGCGCCATCGTCGAGCAGGGGCTGGTGGTGGACGTTTTCCTGCATCCGCGGCACCCGACCACGGTGCGCTTCGTGCAGGAGGCCGAGCAGATCGACCAGGACGGGTTGCGCGAGGACTTCGCTCACGTGTCTGGCCGCATCCTGCGGCTGACCCTGAAAGGCGAGACCACACACGCCCCGCTGCTCGGCCGCATCGCCCGCGCCACCGGGGTCGACTATAGCATCCTCAGCGGACGCTTCGACCGCATCAAAGGCGTTTCCTACGGACAGCTGATCCTGGCGCTGGTGGGCGGCGACTTCGAGGCGGCGCTGCGGCAGCTGCAGGCGGCCGACGTGCACGTGGAGGTATTGCGCTGATGTTCCGCAACGTCGACTGGTACGACATCTGGCTGGCGACGCTGGATACGCTGCTAATGCTGTTCGGCTCGCTGCTGTTCACCGTGCTGATCGGGTTGCCGCTGGGCGTGCTGCTGTTCCTCACCGGGCCTCGGCAACTGCTCCAGAACCGGGCCATCTACGGCGTGCTATCGCTGGTGGTGAACGTGCTCCGCTCGCTGCCGTTCATCATCCTGCTGATCGTGATGATCCCGCTGACCGTGCTGCTGACCGGCACCTCGCTCGGCGTGGCCGGGGCGATCCCGCCGCTGGTGGCGGGCGCGGCGCCGTTTTTCGCCCGGTTGGTCGAGACCGCCTTGCGCGAGGTCGATCGCGGCATCATCGAGGCCACCCAGGCGATGGGCGCCAGCACCCGGCAGATCATCTGGAACGCGCTGCTGCCGGAGGCGCGGCCCGGCATCATCGCCGCCATCACTGTTACCGCCATCACGCTGGTGTCGTACACCGCCATGGCCGGCGTGGTCGGCGCCGGCGGACTGGGCGATCTGGCGATCCGCTACGGCTACCAGCGCTTCCAGACCGATGTCATGGTGGTGACGGTGGTCCTGCTGCTGTGCCTGGTGCAGATTCTGCAGGTCGTGGGCGACCGGCTGGTGATTCACTTTTCAAGAAAATGACCACAACGGGCTGCTGGGACAGCCCAGTGCTAGCTGAGGAGTCGAGCGATGAGAAAACTGCTGCTTGCCTTGCTCGCCGGTGCGGCCTTGTCGGTGCAGGCGGAGACGCTGACCGTGGGGGCGACCGCCGTGCCGCACGCGGAAATCCTGGAGCACATCAAGCCGGTGCTGGCCGAGCAGGGCGTGGAACTCGCCGTCAAGGTGTTCACCGACTACGTACAGCCCAACATCCAGGTGGCGGAGAAGCGGCTGGACGCCAATTTCTTTCAGCACCAGCCCTATCTGGACGCGTTCAACGAGGGGCGGGAAACCGATCTGGTCAGCGTAGCGGGCGTGCACATCGAGCCCTTTGGGGCCTACTCCAGCCGCCACAAGAATCTGCAAGAGCTGCCGGAACGGGCGCAGGTGGCGATCCCCAACGACGCCACCAACGGCGGGCGGGCGCTGCTGCTGCTGGAAAAGGCCGGGCTGATCAGGCTGCGGGACGGCGCCGGCATCACTGCCACCCTCAAGGACATCGTCGACAACCCCAAAAAGCTGCGCTTCCGCGAGCTGGAGGCCGCGACGCTGCCGCGGGTGCTGAATCAGGTCGACCTGGCGCTGATCAACACCAATTATGCCCTGGAGGCCGGCCTCAACCCGCGCCAGGATGCGCTGGTCATCGAGGGTAGCGAGTCGCCCTACGTCAACATCCTGGTGGCACGGCCTGACAACAGCGACACGGAGGCCATGCGCAAGCTTGCCGCGGCCCTGCGCAGCGACGCGGTCCGGGAGTTCATCAATGCGCGCTATCAGGGAGCGGTGGTGCCGGCTTTTTAGGCCGCGCCATTCGGGCAATGAAGGCAATCGCCTGGCCAACTTGAAGGCGTGCGAGCCCGGTCCGCCTGCCCCGCCTTGGCAGCGCTTGCGAATGCCGCTTTTGGCTGTTGGATTGGCGGCCAGCGCGGATTGCTCGATGCCAGCGCCGCCTTGCGGCGGTGACTCTTTTCCCATGCCTGGCTGCCAGGTAATCTGAAGTTTCGCAAGAACCGACGGCGGGCCAGGAGGGCAGGCTTGATCTTTGCTGGCGCTGCCGTCACAGCTCTTTGCAGGGTGGTCGCTTTCGAACGTAAAGAAGAGGAGTGCGACGATGACAAGAACAACGCTTAAAAGCGGCTTGGTCGCGGCGGCCCTGCTAGCGGCCTTGCCCGTGATCGAATCGGCACCGGTCAAGGCTCAGCCCATCGATGACGATGCGCTGATCAAATATGCCAGCAGCTTTTTCTCTCCCATCCCCACCGAGCCGCCGGAGATCGAGGGCAACCCGCTCACGCCGGAGAAGATCGAGCTGGGCAAGATGCTGTTCTTTGAGCCGCGGCTGTCGGCCAGCCAGATCCTTTCCTGCAACAGCTGCCATAACCTGGCCATGGGCGGCGACGACAACCAGGAGACCTCCATCGGTCACGGCTGGCAGGCGGGACCGCGCAACTCGCCGACGGTCTTCAACGCCGTGTTCAACGTCGCCCAGTTCTGGGACGGCCGCGCCGCCGATCTGAAGGAGCAGGCCAAGGGGCCGATCCAGGCCAGCGTCGAGATGAACAACGACCCCGAGCGCGTGATCGCGACCCTGCGCTCGATGCCGGAGTACGTGGAGCTCTTCAAGCGGGCCTTCCCCGACGACAAGGACCCGATCAGCTTCGATAACGTCACCCGGGCCATCGAGGCGTTCGAGGCGACCCTGATCACGCCGAACGCGCCGTTCGACCGCTATCTGCAGGGCGACAAGGACGCGCTCACCGAGCAGCAGAAGCGCGGCCTGCAGACCTTCATCAACGCCGGTTGCGTGGCCTGCCATTACGGGGTCAACCTGGGCGGCCAGCAGTACTTCCCGTTCGGGGTGGTGGAGCGGCCGGGGGCCGAGATCCTGCCGCGGGACGACAAGGGCCGGTTCGAGGTCACCAAGACCGCAACCGACGAGTATGTGTTCCGGGCCGTGCCGCTGCGCAATGTGGCGCTGACGCCGCCCTACTTCCACTCCGGCAAGGTGTGGGATCTGAAGCAGGCGGTTGCCATTATGGGCGTGGCCCAGCTCGGCCGCGAGCTCAGCGACAGCGAGATCGACGACATCGTCGCCTTCCTCTGGTCGCTGAATGGCGAGAAGCCGCGCGTTGAGCTGCCGCAGCTGCCGCCGCGGACCCAGGAGACGCCGCTACCGCTGGTGGACACGCTACCCCAGGCGCAGCAGACGGCTTCCATCAAGCGCTGATATCACGCGGCGGAGAAAGCCGCTCCACTCCGACGGCCCGGCGGGAAGGCTCCCTGCCGGGCCGTCGGCTTTTCCGGCAAGTCGCGCGCGTTGTCGCTGGGGGCCAGCTCAGCGCTGCGGCAGCACGTAGACGTCGAAGCGGGTGCTGCGGCCGGCGATGCTGTGGCTGGGCCGGTGCCCTGCCAGCGGCGCGGCGCGCCGAGGCCGCTTGACCACCACCCGCCGCACTGGGCAGTTCAGCGCCAGCCCGAGCAGCGGCTCGACGTCGTCTTGCGGGCCCAGCAGGCTGCGTAGCAGCTGCATGTCTTTCTTGACCTGTCCTTTGGTGCCGTCTTCCGGGTACATGGGGTCGAGGTAAATCGCCTGGGCGCCGCTGTCGACGGCAAGCCGGGGCAGCAGTTCCAGGGCGTCGCCGTGATGCAGGCGCATGCGGGCCGCAGCGGCGGCAAGGGCGGGGTCCTGTCCGGCCCTTTCCAGTGCATCGCGCAGCAGGGCGGCGACCGCCGGCGAGCGCTCGATCAGATGCACCTGGGCGCCAAGGCAGGCCAGGACGCAGGCGTCCCGGCCCAGGCCGGCGGTGGCGTCGATGACGGTCAGCGGCTGGTTGCCGCGCAATCCCACGGCCCGCGCCACCGCCTCGCTGCGCAGGGAGCCGGCCCGCCGCCTGGCCAGCTGAGAAAAATCGGCGCGCACCGCGCCGGGTGCGCCGGGGCGGGTATCGCGCAAGGCCAGGCCTTGTTCATCCAGCTGCAGGACCAAACCTGTGCTCGGCAGGGTGGCGTGCAGCGGCAGCGCCAGCTGCCGCGCCAAGGCTTCTGCTGCCGCTCGTTGCGATGGGACGGCTGCGAAGATGCCGGTCAGGGAAAGCCGCTCAGTTGTCTGTACCATGTCGATGCGGGCGTTGGATGGCCGGGGCGGGGGAGGTCCCGCCGCGGTGGGACAATCGGGTATGCTAGCACGCTGGCGCCGGCATTCCGGGCGGGGATTGCGTAGCCGTGCTGCCGCGCCAGCAGACCTTCCGCGCCGACGATGGAGAGCGAGCCAATGGTTGCACAAGCGAACGAGGGTGAATTCCTGCCGCTGCCGATCGCGGTGCTGACGGTATCCGACAGCCGGGATGAGACCACCGACAAGTCCGGCAAGCTGTTGGTGCAGCGCCTGCAGGCCGCGGGCCACAAGCTGGCCGACAAGCAGATCGTGCCGGACGATATTTACCGCATCCGCGCGGTGGTTTCCCAGTGGATCGTCGACGAGGGCATCAAGGTGATCATCACCACCGGCGGGACCGGCATCACCGGCCGCGATGCGACCCCGGAGGCCATTGCGCCGCTGCTGGACGTGACGGTGGATGGCTTCGGCGAGCTGTTTCGCCAGCTCTCCTACGAGGAAATCGGCAGCTCCACCATCCAGTCGCGAGCGCTGGCTGGGGTGGCCAACGGCACCCTGGTGTTCGTGCTGCCGGGCTCGTCCGGCGCCTGCCGCACCGCCTGGGACCGCATTCTCGAGCCGCAGCTGGATATTCGCACCAAACCCTGTAATTTCGTTTCGTTGCTTCCGCGCCTGCGCGAGCGCTGAGCGCCGGCCGGTGCATCCGGAGAAAGGACAGTTTCATGACCGAGCTCAATCGTGCAGCTATCGAATCCGCGCTGCAAAGCTACGTCGAGCCACATCTCGGCAAGGACCTGGTGACCGCCAAGTGCGTTAAGGACATCCGGGTAAGCGGCGGCCAGGTCGAGATCGACCTGGTGCTCGGCTTCCCCGCCAAAAGCGTGCTGGCCGAGCTGAAGCGGGCGGTGGCCGACGCCGCCCGCAGTGTGCCGGGCGTCGCCGATGTCAAGGTCGATGTGACCACCGAGATCCATGCCCGCGTCGCCCAGCGCGGCACTGCGCCCGTCCCTGGCGTTAAGAACATCATTGCGGTGTCTTCCGGCAAGGGCGGGGTGGGCAAGTCCACCACGGCGGTGAACTTGGCCCTAGCGCTGGCCGCCGAAGGCGCCCGGGTGGGGCTGCTGGACGCCGACATCTACGGTC
>JAAYIK010000007.1 GCA_012523465.1 Lysobacteraceae bacterium
ATAACGTGAAGCTGACGGTGTCGCTGATTGCGCCGATTGCGATGGAAGAGGGTCTGCGCTTTGCGATTCGCGAAGGCGGCCGTACCGTCGGCGCCGGCGTGGTGTCGAAAATCATCGAGTAATGCGCCATGGCAAACCAAAGGATTCGAATTCGTCTCAAGGCGTTTGATCATCGCCTGATCGATCAGTCGGCGCGCGAAATCGTGGAGACGGCGAAGCGGACCGGGGCCACCGTCAAAGGCCCCATTCCGCTGCCGACCAAGCGCGAGCGGTTTACCATCTTGATCTCGCCGCACGTCAACAAGGACGCGAGGGATCAGTACGAAATCAGAACTCACAAGCGGCTGATGGACATCATCGATCCTACCGACAAGACGGTGGATGCGCTGATGAAGCTGGATCTGGCCGCGGGTGTGGAAGTTCAGATCAGGCTCTACTGACGCGTGCTGCGCCAGAAGGTGGCACGGCTCGGCGCCGTTCCGCCTTGTGAAGAAGAAGAGGATTACAATGGCAATCGGAATCGTCGGTCGTAAATGCGGCATGACCCGTGTCTTCACGGAAGACGGGGTGTCCGTGCCTGTGACCGTAATCGAGGCGACGCCGAACCGGATCACCCAGATCAAAAGCCTGGAGGTCGACGGCTATCGTGCGGTTCAGGTGACCACCGGTACGCGTCGTCCCTCGCGAGTCAATAAGCCCGCAGCCGGTCATTTTGCCAAGGCAGGAGTCGAGGCGGGGCGCGGTTTGTGGGAGTTCCGCCTGGACGACGGCGAAGGCGAGGACCTTCAGGTTGGTGCCGAGATCACGGTCGAAATCTTTCAGCCCGGCCAGCGGGTGGATGTGACCGGCACCACCAAGGGCAAAGGGTTCGCTGGCACCATCAAGCGGCATGGCTTCTCTGCCCACGATGCGACGCACGGCAACTCGCTCTCGCATCGCACCCCGGGTTCCATCGGCATGCGACAGACGCCTGGCCGTGTCTTCAAGGGCAAGCGCATGGCCGGTCAGATGGGGAACGTACGCCGCACCGAGCAAAACCTGGAGATCGTGCGCGTCGATCCGGAGCGGAATCTGCTGCTGGTGCGCGGCGCTGTGCCTGGCGCTCCTGGCGGCGATGTGCTCGTGCGCCTATCGGTGAAGAAGCGCTAAAGGGGATTGGTCATGCAACTGCAAGTAAGAGGCGGCGAGGCGATCTCCGTGAATGAGTCGGCCTTCGGCCGTGAATTCAACGAAGCGCTGGTACACCAGGTGGTAGTAGCGTACCTGGCGGGTGCGCGTACTGGCACCAAGGCGCAGAAGACCCGTGCCCAAGTGAGCGGCGGCGGCGCTAAGCCATTCCGGCAGAAAGGCACGGGCCGCGCGCGCGCAGGCTCCATTCGTAGCCCGCTCTGGCGCGGTGGGGGTGTGGTCTTCGCGGCAACTCCGCGCGATCACTCGCAGAAGGTCAACAAGAAGATGTACCGCGGGGCGCTGCGGTCCATCCTGTCTGAGCTAGCGCGTCTGGAGCGGCTGCTGGTGGTGCCGTCGTTCGACGTCGGCAGCCCCAAGACCAAGGAGCTGGTGCGAAAGCTTGGTGAGCTTGAGTTGGACGACGTCCTGATCGTCACTAATGAGGTCAGTGAGAATCTGTACCTGGCTTCCCGCAACCTGCCCAAAGTTGACGTGCGGGACGTCCACGGCATCGATCCGGTCAGCCTGCTGAGGCATACCCATGTGCTGATGACGGTGGATGCGGTGCGAGCCGTAGAGGAGTGGCTGGCATGAATCAAGAACGCATCTACAAGGTCCTGCTCGGGCCGCATATCTCGGAAAAGAGCGCCAATGTCGAGGCGGGCTTGAACCAGTACGTGTTCAAGGTCAGTCGTGATGCCACCAAGCCGGAAATCAAGAAGGCAATCGAGACCCTGTTCGAGGTCAAGGTCAAGTCCGTGCAGGTGGCTAACGTTCGTGGCAAGGCCAAGGGCTTCGGCCGCATTCGTGGCCGTCGCCCCGACTGGAAGAAGGCCTACGTTACGCTGCCGGAAGGCCAGAAGATTGAGCAGCTCGGCTCCTGACGCGTAACGGCAAACTTTAATACGGACAGATATCATGGCACTGGTTAAGGCGAAACCAACATCTCCGGGACGACGCTTCGTCGTTCAGGTTAAGAACCCGGATCTGTGGAAGGGTGAGCCGTACGCGCCGTTGCTTGAGCCGCTCACCAAGACCGGCGGTCGCAACAACCAGGGTCGTATCACGACCCGGCATATCGGCGGCGGCCACAAGCGGCGTTACCGCATCATCGACTTCAAGCGCGACAAGGACGGCATCCCTGCGCGCGTCGAGCGGATCGAGTACGATCCCAACCGCTCGGCGAATATCGCTCTGGTACTTTATGCCGACGGCGAGAGGCGTTATATTATCGCCCCCCGCGGCATCCAAGCCGGGGATGAGATCATTTCCGGTCCTGATGCGCCGATCAAAGTTGGCAATGCGCTTCCTTTGCGCAACATTCCGGTCGGCACGCAGGTGCATTGTGTCGAGATGAAGCCCGGCAAGGGCGCGCAGTTGGCGCGTTCGGCGGGTGCCTCGGCGCAGCTGGTCGCGCGTGAAGGACGCTATGCAACCCTGCGGTTGCGCTCCGGTGAAATGCGGCGTGTCCTGAGCGACTGCCGAGCGACCATCGGCGAGGTCGGCAATCAGGAACACTCGCTGCGCTCTTATGGCAAGGCAGGGGCTAAGCGCTGGCTGGGCATTCGTCCCACTGTGCGCGGCGCTGCCATGAACCCTGTGGACCATCCGCATGGCGGTGGTGAAGGCCGCACTAAGGGTGGCCGGCATCCGGTCACCCCGTGGGGTATTCCTACTAAGGGTCATAAGACTCGCAAGAATAAGCGCACGGCGAGCATGATCGTTCGTCGGCGCAAGTAGTTAACAAACGCAAGGTTGGTAAGCCGTGCCACGCTCGATTAGGAAAGGCCCATTCGTCGACCTGCACTTGCTGAAGAAGGTCGAGGAAGCCGTAAAAAGCAACAGCAAGCGCCCGATCAAGACCTGGTCGCGCCGATCCATGATCATTCCGGAAATGGTCGGCTTGACGATTGCCGTGCACAACGGTCGTCAACATGTTCCCATTCTGATCAATGAGAACATGGTCGGCCACAAGTTGGGTGAATTCGCGCCGACCCGCACTTTCCGCGGGCATGCGGCGGACAAGAAATCGAGATAGGGGGTAGAGAGATGGAAGTCGCAGCTAGGCTGAGATACTCGCGTATCTCTCCCCAGAAGGCACGGCTGGTTGCGGACCAAGTGCGCGGGCTGCCGGTGGGCCGTGCCCTGCAGGTACTGGAGTACAGCCCCAAGAAGGCGGCGCGGATCATCAAGAAGGTGCTCGATTCGGCCATTGCCAATGCAGAGCACAACGAGGGCGCAGACATCGATGAGCTGAAGGTGGCTCGTATCTTTGTCGACGAGGGTCCGATTCTCAAGCGGATTCGTCCGCGCGCCAAGGGGCGTGCCAACCGGATCCTGAAGCGCACCAGTCACATCACCGTGATTGTCGGCGACGAGTAAGAGAGGGCGTCATGGGTCAGAAAGTACATCCGACAGGGTTCCGTCTCGGTATTACCGAGCGTTGGCGCTCGACCTGGTACGCCGATAGTCGCGATTTCGCCGATTATCTGAATACCGACCTGAAGGTGCGGAACTACATCAAGCAAAAGCTGGGTCATGCTTCGATCAGTCGCATCGATATCCAGCGGCCTGCCAAGAACGCGCTGGTGACCATTCACACCGCGCGGCCTGGCGTGGTGATCGGCAAAAAGGGCGAAGACATTGAGCGCCTGCGGCGCGATCTCAGCCAGCTCATGGGTGTTCCTGTCCATGTGAACGTGGAGGAGATTCGCAAGCCTGAGCTGGACGCCCAGTTGGTCGCCGAAAGTGTAGCGCAGCAGCTGGAGAGGCGCATCATGTTCCGCCGCGCGATGCGTCGTTCGGTCAGCAATGCCATGCGCATGGGCGCGCAGGGGATACGGATCAACGTGGCTGGACGCCTGAATGGGGCCGAGATCGCGCGCAGCGAGTGGTACCGCGAGGGTCGCGTGCCGTTGCATACCCTGCGCGCCGACATCGATTACGGCTTTGCCGAGGCGAAGACCACGTACGGCATCATCGGCGTCAAGGTCTGGATCTTCAAGGGCGAAGTGCTCGACAGTGAGCAGCAACTTGCTCCTGGGGCAGAGCGCCAGGCCGCCGCGCAATAAGGATTGAACCATGCTACAGCCGAAGCGCACGAAATATCGCAAGCAACAAAAAGGCCGTAATCAGGGCGTCGCGAGCCGTGGAAACACTGTTGCTTTCGGCCAGTTTGGCCTGAAAGCGACGACTCGCGGGGCGGTGACGGCCCGCCAGATTGAGGCTGCTCGTCGCGCCATCACCCGTTATGTTCGTCGTGGTGGCAAGATTTGGATCCGCGTGTTCCCGGACACCCCGGTCACTGCCAAACCCATCGAAGTCCGTATGGGTAGCGGTAAGGGTAATGTCGACCACTGGGTGGCCAAGGTTCAGCCTGGGCGGGTTCTGTACGAAATCGAAGGTGTTTCGGAAGAGGTCGCGCGCGAGGCCTTCCGTCTGGCGGCGGCCAAGCTGCCGGTTAAGACCACCTTCGTTGAACGGACGTTACTGTGATGAAAGCGAGCGAGCTTCGTAACCGCGAGATTGCGGACTTGAATATTCTGCTGCTCGACAAGCTGAAAGAGCAGTTCAACCTGCGCATGCAACGCGCAACCGGTCAGCTGGCACGGCCTGATCAGCTGCGTAAGGTGCGGCGCGATATTGCCCGGATCAAAACTGTAATTAACGAGAAGAAGGCTGGTAAGTCGTCATGAGCGAACAGCAAAAGGCTGCCAGGACCCTGACCGGCCGTGTGGTCAGCAACAAGATGGACAAAACGGTCACCGTCGCGATCGAGCGCATGGTGATGCACCCGCTCTACGGCAAGTTCGTGCGCCGTATGACCAAGGTGCATGCGCATGACGAGGACAATGCCTGCAACGAGGGCGATATCGTAGCCATCACCCAATGCAGGCCGCTGTCCAAGACCAAGTCGTGGCGCGTGGTCGAAATTGTGGAACGGGCCGCGCGTTAAGCTGCGGCGAGTGACAATAGCTAAGCAAGGCAGTACGTCGCCATGATTCAAATGCAGACAGTCCTCAACGCGGCAGACAACAGCGGCGCTCGCCTGCTGAAGTGCATCAAGGTGCTTGGCGGCTCGCGCCGGCGTTATGCCAACGTTGGCGACATCATCAAAGTCAGTGTGAAGGACGCGATTCCTCGCGGCCGAGTCAAGAAGGGCGAGGTCTACAACGCGGTCGTCGTGCGTACCCGCAAGGGTGTGCGCCGGCCCGACGGTTCGGTGATTCGCTTCGACAGCAACGCCGCCGTGCTGCTGAACAACCAGCTGCAGCCCATCGGCACCCGCGTGTTTGGCCCGGTTACCCGCGAGCTGCGTAACGAGCGCTTCATGCGAATCATCTCGCTGGCGCCAGAAGTGCTGTAAGCGGGAGGCTGTGATGCGCAAGATCAAAAAGGGTGACGAGGTGATCGTCATCGCCGGCAAGGACAAGGGACGGCGGGGCCAGGTTGTTCGCGTGCTGCCCGACATCGACAAGGTGATCGTGCAGAACGTGAACATGGTCAAGAAGCACATGAAGCCGAACCCTGCGCGTGGGATCGCTGGCGGCATTATCGAGAAAGAGATGCCGATCCACGTCTCCAACGTTGCGATCTACAACCCCAAGACCGGCAAAGGGGACCGTGTTGGCTTCCGGGAACTTGAGGACGGGCGCAAGGTCCGGTACTTCAAGTCAACTAACGAGCTCATCGACGCATAAGGTATCGGCATGGCGAGGCTGCAAGAATTTTACAAGCAGGAGGTCGTTCCAGCGCTGCGGGAGCGATTTGGCTACCGCAACGTGATGGAGGTGCCGAAAATTACCAAGATCACCCTGAACATGGGGGTCGGTGAGGCTGCTCGTGACCGGAAGGTGCTGGAATACGCGACACGGGACATGGCGTTGATCGCCGGGCAAAAGCCCGTGGTCACGCTCACCCGCAAGTCGATTGCCGGCTTTCGCATTCGCGATGGTTGGCCGATCGGCTGTAAGGTAACGCTGCGTCGGGAGCGCATGTACGAGTTCCTGGACCGGCTGATCAACATCGCGATGCCCCGCATCCGCGACTTCCGCGGAGTCAACCCGCGCTCGTTCGATGGTCGCGGCAATTACAGCCTGGGGATCAGCGAGCAGATCATCTTCCCTGAGATCGAGTACGACCAGGTCGATGCGATCCGGGGGCTGGACATTACCATCACGACCACGGCGAAGACCGACGAGGAAGGTCGCGCGCTGTTGGAAGCATTCGGCTTCCCGTTCCGGAAGTAGGTGAAACATGGCGAAAGTTTCCATGATCGAGCGCGAGCGCAAACGCGCTCGGATGGTCAAGAAGTACGCTGCCAAGCGGGCTGAGCTCAAGGCGATCATCAAGAGCCCGACGGCAAGTGACGAGGAGCGCTGGCAGGCGCAGCTGAAGCTGCAAGCACTGCCGCGAGACGCAAGCCCTGTGCGCATGCGCAATCGGTGCCGAGTCACGGGGCGTCCACGTGGTGTTTATCGGAAATTCGGCCTTGGCCGCAACAAGCTGCGGGAAGCGGCGATGCGTGGCGAGATTCCCGGCTTGGTCAAAGCCAGCTGGTAACAGGATACGGGTAACACACAATGAGCATGAGCGATCCCATTTCCGACATGCTGACGCGCATCCGTAACGGCCAGATGGCGCGCAAGGCCCAGGTCAGCATGCCGTCTTCCAAGCTCAAGGTTGCGATCGCCCGGGTTTTGAAGGAAGAGGGCTACATCAACGACTACCAGGTCGCCGAAGAGGGCGGCAAGTCGACCCTGACGATCGACCTGAAGTATTACAACGGCAAGCCGGTTATCGAGCAGATCGAGCGCGTCAGCCGCCCAGGGTTGCGGATTTACAAGGGCAAGGAAGAGCTGCCGCAGGTTCGTGGTGGCCTCGGGATCGCCATCGTGTCCACTTCCAAGGGCGTCATGACCGACCGCGCGGCCCGCGCTGCTGGTGAAGGCGGCGAAGTGATTTGCGTCGTCTTCTAAGAATTTAAGGACAGGATCATGTCGAGAGTCGCTAATAAGCCTGTTCAACTGCCAAAGGGTGTGGAAGCCACTCTGGACGGCGACTTGATCAAGGTGAAAGGTCCCAAGGGGACGCTGGAGTGGCGCTGCCACCCCCTGGTGGAAGTGCAGCAGGAGAACGGGGAGCTGCGCTTTGCCGCTCGCAACGACGGGACGCGCGCAAGGGCCTTGGCTGGCACCACGCGGTCGCTGGTCGCCAATATGGTGCAAGGCGTTACCGAGGGTTTCGAGCGTAAGCTCGAGCTGCATGGCGTCGGTTATCGTGCCCAGGCGCAGGGCAAGACCCTGAACCTGACGCTCGGACTGTCGCACCCGGTTGTCTTCAACGCCCCTGAAGGGATTACCATCGAGACCCCGAGCCAGACTGAAGTCATCGTCCGGGGTATCGACAAACAGCTGGTTGGCGAAACCGCTGCGCAGATCCGCCGCTTTCGGCCGCCCGAGCCTTACAAGGGCAAGGGCATTCGATACGCTGGCGAGCGGATTGTGCTGAAGGAAGCCAAGAAGAAGTAAGCTACGGGACGACTGTTATGGACAAAAAGCAGGCACGCCTGCGTCGCGCCCGTCGGGCGCGAGCGAAAATCGCACGACTGGGCTACCACCGGCTGACGGTGTTCCGTACGCCGCGGCACATCTATGCGCAGATCATCGCCCCCGGCGGTGGCCGCACGCTGGCTGCCGCCTCGACGGTAGAGAAGGAGGTCCGTTCGAGTGTTGGCTCGACGGGCAACAAGGTAGCCGCTGCCGTGGTCGGTCGTCTGATCGCGGAGCGGGCCAAGGCGATCGGAATCGAGAAGGTCGCCTTCGACCGTTCCGGCTACAAGTACCACGGTCGTGTGCAGGCATTGGCTGATGCCGCACGTGAAGCCGGCCTTAAGTTCTAAACAAGGGTTTCTTTCATGGCAACGAGCGAGATTAGCGGCGACGGGCTTCGAGAGAAGCTGATAGCAGTCAACCGAGTGGCCAAGGTTGTCAAAGGCGGTCGTCAGTTCGGCTTCACTGCCTTGACGGTGGTCGGGGATGGCGCTGGCAAGGTTGGCTTCGGTTACGGCAAAGCGCGCGAAGTGCCGCTGGCGATCCAGAAAGCCATGGAGCGTGCACGCCGCAATATGCGACAGATCAACCTCAAAGGGACCACGTTGCACCACGCTGTCACCGCCAGTCACGGGGCGAGCAAGATCTATATGCAGCCAGCCTCGGAGGGTACCGGGATCATCGCTGGTGGCGCCATGCGTGCGGTGCTGGAAGTGGTCGGCGTGCAGGACGTGCTTGCCAAAGCCTTTGGTTCGCGCAACCCGATCAACGTGGTGCGGGCGACCATCAAGGGCCTGGAGAGCGTGGCCTCTCCGGAGGAGGTTGCTGCCAAGCGCGGCAAGACCGTTGAAGAGATCTTGGGTTAATCATGGCGAACTCCAATACCTCCAGTCAGAAGCAGCTGCGCGTCACGCTTCGTCGGGGCCTGGCCGGCAAGCTGCAGAAACATCGGGCGTGCGTGCGCGGGCTCGGCCTGCGGCGCCTCAATCATACGGTGACCTTGCCTGACACCCCGGAAATCCGTGGGATGATCACCAAGGTTGCCTACATGCTAGAAGTTGAGGAAATCTGACCATGCGCCTGAACATGCTTAAGCCTGCCGAAGGCAGCAAGCGGACGCCGCGTCGCATCGGCCGTGGCGCCGGCTCCGGGCTCGGCAAGACCTCCGGCCGCGGTCACAAGGGACAGCACGCGCGCTCCGGCGGCTACAACAAGGTCGGTTTCGAAGGCGGCCAGATGCCGCTGCAGCGGCGCTTGCCGAAGGTCGGCTTCCGGTCGCGCAAGGCGCGCTTCAGCGCCGAAGTGCGGCTGTCCGAGCTTGCCCGCATTAAGGACGGCGTGGTTGACCTGCTGGCGCTAAAGGCGACCAAGCTGGTGCCGCAGCACACGCAGCAGGCCAAGATCATCAAGTCCGGCGAGTTGACTGTACCGGTCGCTGTGAAGGGCGTTGCCGTCACGAAGGGTGCCCGGGAAGCCATACTTGCAGCTGGCGGAAAGATCGAGAACTAAGTGGCTAGGTCCCCATCTTCTTCAAACCTGGCGGCGCTCCAGGGTCTCGGACGACTGACCGAGGTCCGGCAGCGTCTCGTGTTCGTGCTGCTGGCGATCGTGGTGTTCCGCATTGGCACGCACATCACGATTCCGGGTCTGGACAAGGTGGCGCTCGCCGAGATGTTCAGCCGAACCCAGGGCACCATCCTGGACATGTTCAACATGTTCTCCGGAGGGGCGTTGGAGCGGCTGAGCATTTTCGCCCTCGGCATCATGCCCTACATCTCCGCTTCCATCATCATGCAGCTGCTGTCGGCGACCATTCCGGCGCTGGAACAGTTGCGTAAGGAAGGTGAAGCGGGCCGGCGCAAAATTACCCAGTACACCCGCTACGGCACGGTGGCGCTGGCCATCTTCCAAGGTATCGGCATCTGCGTGGCGTTGCAGAATCAGGGCGTGGTGATGCAGCCCGGCTGGGGCTTTATCGTGGTCGGCACTGCGACTCTAGTCGCCGGGACTGTGTTCCTGATGTGGCTGGGCGAGCAGGTCACAGAGCGAGGCATCGGCAACGGCATCTCCATCATCATCTTCACCGGTATCGTGGCGGGATTCCCGGCCGCGTTGGGCAGCACCCTGGAACTGGCGCATACTGGCGAGCTGAATCCCGGTATGGTGTTGCTCATCCTGGTGCTGGTGATTGCGGTCACCGCCTTCGTGGTCTTCATCGAGCGCGGGCAGCGACGGATCACGGTCAACTACGCCAAGCGACAGCAAGGCCGTCGCATGTACGCGGCCCAGAGTAGCCATTTGCCGCTCAAGCTGAACATGGCCGGCGTGATTCCGCCCATCTTCGCCTCGAGCTTGATCTTGTTTCCGGCCACGCTGGGACAGTGGTTCGGCAATGCCGAAGGCATGACCTGGCTGGCCGATCTCAGTCAGACCATTCGGCCGGGGCAGCCGCTGTACGTCATCTTGTTTGCCGCAGGGATCATCTTCTTCTGCTTCTTCTACACGGCACTGGTGTTCAACGCCAAGGAGACAGCAGACAACCTGCGGCGCTCGGGTGCCTTCATTCCCGGCATCCGTCCCGGCGAGCAAACCGCGCGCTACATCGACGGCGTCATGACGCGTTTGACCCTGTGGGGAGCGCTCTATATCACGCTGGTTTGCCTGCTGCCGGAATTCCTGATCCTGTGGCTGAATGTGCCCTTTTATTTTGGCGGCACCTCCTTGCTCATCATCGTTGTGGTGATCATGGATTTCATGGCTCAGGTGCAGGCGCATCTGATCTCGCACCAGTATGAGCCGCTGATGCGCAAGGCCAACCTGAAAGGTCACGGCGGAGCAGGACTGATTCGTTGATTTGAGTTGGGCACTTGGCGCGCAAACTATTGTGCGCGGCGTCTTGTTTTTTGCTATGCTACGCGCCCTTTAGGCGCGCGCAGCTGCATTGGAGCGATACCATGAAAGTAAGAGCTTCCGTCAAGAAGATTTGCCGGAACTGCAAGATCATTCGCCGCAACCGCGCGGTGCGAGTGATCTGCACTGACCCGCGGCACAAACAGCGTCAGGGCTAGTGCCCTCGAATACGACCAGGTGACATTAGGACTTGCCGAACTATTCGGCTGAATTGGGAGATAGTGGGCTATGGCCCGAATTGCTGGCGTCAACATTCCCGACCACAAACACACGGTGATCGCGCTGACCCATATCTACGGGATAGGCCGTACCCGCGCCGCGCAAATCTGCGCCGCGGTCGGCGTTGCGCCGGACCGTAAGGTCAAGGATTTGGCAGAGAGCGAGTTGGAAGCGATACGTGCCGAGGTCAGCAAGTACGTGGTTGAAGGCGATCTGCGGCGCAGCGTATCGATGGACATCAAGCGCCTGATGGATCTCGGCTGCTACCGCGGCATCCGTCATCGTCGCGGCCTGCCAGTTCGCGGCCAGCGCACGCGCACTAACGCGCGCACTCGTAAAGGCCCGCGTCGTGGCGTCGGCGCCAAGTAGTCGGTGTAACTACAAGAGTTAGGATAGAGCGATGGCGAAAGCGAGCACCAGCAGTGCGCGGGCCCGTAAGAGGACTCGGCGTACGGTAGTCGATGGGATTGCCCATATTCACGCCTCCTTCAACAACACGATCGTGTGCATCACGGACCGGCAGGGCAATGCGCTGGCTTGGGCCAGTGCCGGTGGCAGCGGCTTCCGCGGCTCCCGCAAGAGCACGCCCTTTGCCGCTCAGGTGGCAGCTGAGCGTGCGGGTCGGGCGGCCATGGATTATGGTATGAAGAATCTAGAAGTGCGGGTGAAAGGGCCGGGGCCGGGCCGCGAGTCTGCGGTTCGCGCCTTGCATGCGGTCGGTTTCCGTATCACCAGCATTGCCGACGTGACTCCCATTCCCCACAACGGCTGCCGCCCGCCGAAGAAGCGTCGCGTCTGACATTCGGAGAGATTGAATGGCACGGTATATTGGCCCGAAGTGCAAGCTCGCCCGCCGCGAGGGCACCGACCTTTTCTTGAAGAGCGGCGTGCGGCCCCTGGAAAGTAAGTGCAAGCTGGAAACGCCGCCGGGACAGCATGGCGCACGGCGTGGCCGGCTGTCCGACTACGGCATGCAGCTGCGCGAAAAGCAGAAGGTTCGCCGTATCTACGGCGTCCTGGAGCGGCAGTTTCGGCGTTACTATGAGGAAGCCAACCGCCGCCGTGGCACCACTGGCGAAATCCTGCTGCAGCTGCTCGAGTGCCGGCTCGACAACGTGGTTTATCGCATGGGGTTCGCTAGCACCCGCGCTGAGGCGCGTCAGCTGGTCAGCCATCGCGCGGTGCAGGTGAACGGCGAGACGGTCAATATCCCCTCCTATCAGGTCAAGCCGGGGGATGTGATCTCTATTCGCGAAAAAGCCAAGCAGCAGGTGCGCATCCAGGCAGCCTTGGAGCTCGCGCAGCAGCAAGGTTTTGTTCACTGGGTGGACGTCGATCCCAAGAAGATGGAGGGGACTTTCAAGTCGATCCCCGAGCGCTCGGATCTGCCGGCGGACATCAACGAACACCTCATCATCGAGCTTTACTCCAAGTAAAGTCGGTGTGCAGGGCGTAGAGAGGACTCTCATGCAGGGTTTCAAGGATTATCTAAAGCCGCGTATCGTTGATGTGCAGGCCATCAGCGATTTTCGCGCCAAAGTCACGCTGGAGCCGCTCGAGCGCGGCTTCGGGCATACCCTTGGGAATGCGCTGCGTCGCCTGCTTCTGTCGTCCATTCCCGGCTACGCGGTCACTGAAGCCCAGATTGAGGGTGTGTTGCACGAATACACCGCCATCGAAGGGGTGCAGGAGGATGTAGTCGATATCCTGCTTAACCTCAAGGAGCTGGCCGTCCGCCTGCACGCCCGCGACGAAGCGACCCTGACGCTGTCCAAAGCCGGTCCGAGTGTGGTTACTGCCGCTGACATCGAGCACGGTCACGATGTCGAGATCATGAACCCAGATCTGGTGATCGCGACTCTGACCAAGCCGACGCAGCTCAACATGACTCTGAAGGTGGAGAAGGGGCGCGGCTACCAGCCTGCAACCTCTCGCGCCAGTGACGAGGATCGTCCGGTTGGTCACTTGCGCCTCGATGCTAGCTTCAGCCCGATCCGCCGCGTTGCTTACACGGTAGAGAGCGCCCGTGTCGAGCAGCGTACCGACCTCGACCGCCTGATCATGGACGTCGAAACCAACGGCGTCATCGACGCGGAAGAGGCGATTCGCTTCGCTGCCGGCCTGTTGCGCGACCAGCTGTCGGTATTCGTCGACCTGCAGGGCTGCGAGTACGGGGCTGAGCCGGAGACCCGCGAGCCGGAGATTGATCCGCTGCTCCTGCGTCCGATCGACGATCTGGAGCTCACGGTCCGCTCCGCCAACTGCCTGAAGGCCGAAAGCATTCATTACGTGGGGGATTTGGTGCAGCGAACCGAAGTCGAGCTGCTCAAGACCCCGAACTTGGGCAAGAAGTCGCTGAGCGAGATCAAGGAAGTGCTGGCTTCTCACGGTTTGTCGCTCGGCATGCGGCTGGACAACTGGCCGCCGTCCTCGCTCAGCGATCGAGATCATGCGGCCGGCTGAAGTGCTGGCCTGCGCAAGGACTGAAGGAAACGAAAAATGCGTCACCGTAAAAGTGGGCGACAACTGAACCGCAACAGCAGTCACCGGATTGCGATGTTCCGCAACATGACTGCCTCCTTGGTCCAGCACGAAGCCATTAAGACGACCGTGCCCAAGGCCAAAGAGTTGCGGCGTGTGGTCGAGCCTCTGATCACGCTTGCTAAGAACGATACTGTGGCCAATCGCCGTCTCGCCTTTAGCCGGCTGCGCAACAAGGAGGCGGTTCGCAAGCTTTTCGAAGAGCTCGGTCCACGCTACCGCACGCGTCCGGGCGGTTATACCCGCATTCTCAAGTTCGGCTATCGTACCGGCGACAATGCGCCCATGGCTTACGTCGAGCTGGTCGACCGGCCCATGCCGAGCGAAGACGCAGCCGAGCCGGCTGCAGAGGAAGGTAAGGCCGAGGAAGCGCAGGAATGAGACAATAGAGCCGGGCAAGTCCCGGCTTTTTTGTTGCCAGCAAGGTTTTGATTTGTATCAATCCAGCGCCCCTGCCGCAGCCGCATGAAGGATGCGCCGGCGCGCCGGTCTGCTACAATGCGCGCGGCTGCCTCGTCCGGCCAGCGTAGCAGATGCCGGCTGGGCTCGGAGATGTACCAGATCCAGTCCAAAGGAGAGTGTCAATGAAAGCGCCTGTACGGGTCGCGGTTACTGGTGCCGCAGGTCAGATCGGTTATAGCCTTCTGTTCCGTATCGCTGCCGGAGACATGCTGGGCAAGGACCAGCCGGTCATCCTGCAGCTGCTGGAAATCACTCCTGCGCTGGACGCCTTGAAGGGCGTGGTGATGGAGCTGGAGGACTGCTCTTTTCCGCTGCTCGCCGGCATCGTCACCACCGACAAGCCCGAAGTGGCTTTCAAGGACGCCGATTACGCTCTGCTGGTAGGGGCGCGCCCGCGCGGTCCCGGCATGGAGCGCAAGGATCTGCTAGAGGCCAATGCGGCGATTTTCTCTGAGCAGGGCAAGGCCCTGAACGAGGTGGCGAGCCGCCAGGTCAAGGTGCTGGTGGTTGGCAATCCTGCCAACACCAATGCCCTGATTGCACAGCGCAATGCGCCTGATCTCGACCCATCGCTGTTCACGGCCATGACCCGGCTGGATCACAACCGCGCCATGGCGCAACTGGCGCTCAAGACCGGCGCCCATACTACCGACATCAAGAAGATCGCCATCTGGGGCAATCATAGCTCGACCCAGTACCCGGACATTTTTCACGCCACCGTCAAGGGGCAGCCGGCCAAGGATCTGGTGGAACAGAACTGGCTGGAGCAAGAGTTCATCCCCACCGTGCAGCAGCGCGGTGCAGCCATTATCAAGGCGCGGGGCCAGTCCTCGGCGGCATCCGCTGCTTCTGCTGCCATCGACCACATGCGGTCCTGGGCCCTTGGCACGCCAGAGGGCGACTGGGTGAGCATGGCGGTCTACTCCGACGGCAGCTACGGCATTGAGGAAGGGCTCATATACTCCTATCCCTGCGTCTGCCGGGACGGTAAGTTCGAGATCGTTCAGGGGCTTGAGATCAACGCGTTCAGCCGCGAGCGCATGGTCATTACCGAGAAGGAACTGATCGAGGAGCGGGACGCGGTGCGGCATCTGCTGCCCTGAGTCATGCCTTCGCCATTGTGCAATGAAAAGGCGCCTGCAGGCGCCTTTTCATTTTGTCCGCAATGCCGTGGTGCAGGCAGTTTCAGGCCCGATTCGATCGCGCCTGCCCGCTGACGTGCCTCTGGCGTTGCCCTAGTTCGAGCAGCGGGCGCAGGAAACGGCCGGTATGGGATGTGGGGACCTGGGTCACCTCCTCGGGCGTGCCGGCAGCGACGATGCGACCGCCGCCGTCGCCCCCTTCGGGACCGAGGTCTATCACCCAGTCGGCGGTCTTGATCACGTCCAGGTTGTGCTCGATGACCACGACGGTGTTGCCGGCATCGCGCAGCCGGTGCAGTACCCGCAGGAGCTGCTCGATGTCGTGGAAATGCAGCCCGGTGGTGGGCTCGTCAAGGATGTAGAGAGTGCGTCCGGTCTCGCGCTTGGACAGCTCCCGCGCGAGCTTGACCCGCTGCGCCTCGCCGCCGGACAGGGTGACGGCGTTCTGCCCGAGCTTGACGTAGCTCAAGCCGACTTCCATGAGGGTCTCTAGCTTGCGCTTGATGACAGGTACCGCGCTGAACAGCTCCAGTGCATCCTCCACGGTCAGTTCCAGGACCTCATGGATGTTCTTGCCCTTGTAGCGGACCTCCAGCGTTTCCCGGTTGTAGCGTTGCCCCTTACAGACGTCGCAGGGCACGTAGATATCGGGCAGGAAGTGCATTTCCACCTTGATGACGCCATCGCCCTGGCAGGCCTCGCACCGGCCGCCCTTGACGTTGAAGCTGAAGCGTCCGGGCGTGTAACCGCGGGCGCGGGCTTCGGGGGTGGCGGCGAACAGCTCGCGGATGGGGGTGAACAGACCGGTGTAGGTGGCTGGGTTGGAGCGCGGAGTGCGGCCAATGGGGCTTTGATCGATGTCGACCACCTTGTCGAACAGGTTGAGATTGTCGACCCCGTCGCAGGGCGCCGGCGGCGTGCTGGCGCCGTTGAGCTGCTGGGCGGCGGCACGGTACAGGGTATCGTTGATCAGGGTGGACTTGCCGGAGCCGGAGACGCCGGTGACGCAGACGAGCAGACCGACCGGGATGTCGACGTCGATGCCCTTGAGATTGTTGCCGCGGGCGTTGCGGATCCGGATCATGGCCTCGGGCCGCACCGGGGTGCGCTTGGCCGGAAGCGGGATGGCGCGCCGGCCGGAAAGATATTGGCCGGTCAGGGAGGCTGGATTGCGCTCGATCTCGGCCGGGCTGCCGGTGGCGACCACGCGGCCACCATGGACGCCCGCGCCCGGGCCCATGTCGACGACGTAGTCGGCGGCGCGAATGGCGTCCTCGTCATGCTCGACCACGATGACGGTATTGCCCAGGTCGCGCAACCGCAGCAGGGTGTCGAGCAGGCGCGCGTTGTCGCGCTGGTGCAGCCCGATGGAGGGCTCGTCTAGCACGTACATGACCCCGACCAGGCCGGCGCCGATCTGACTGGCCAGATGAATGCGCTGTGCCTCACCGCCGGAGAGGGTTTGGGCGCTGCGGTCCAGGGTCAGGTAGTCCAGGCCGACATTGACTAGGAAGCCGAGACGGGCACGGATTTCCTTGACGATCTTTTCCGCGATGGCGCCCTTGCTGCCGGGTAGCTGTAGCTGCTCGAAAAAACGTAGGGCCTTGGCTACCGGCATCCTGCTGATGGACGGCAGGTTCTGGTCGCCTATGTACACGTGGCGGGCAGCCCGGTTGAGGCGGGTGCCGCCGCAGTCGGGGCAGGGCTGGTCGCTGAGGTAGCGCGCCAGCTCTTCCCGGATCAAAGCCGATTCGGTTTCCCGGTAGCGACGCTCAAGATTGGGCAGGACGCCCTCGAATGGATGTCGGCGCTGCTGCTCACGGCCGCGCGAGTCCACATAGCTGAAGCAGATCGCTTCATCGCCGCTGCCGTAGAGGATGACGTTGCGCAGCCGCTCTGGCAGCTGCTCGAACGGGGTGTCGATGTCGAAACCGTAGTGCGCGGCCAGGCTGCTGATCAGCTGGAAAAAATACGGGTTGCGGCGGTCCCAGCCGCGGATCGCGCCTGCCGCCAGGCTGCGTTCGGGATGGGCGACCACCCGTGAGGGATCGAAGAACTGCTTGCTGCCCAGACCGTCGCAGCCGGGGCAGGCCCCGCTCGGGTTGTTGAAGGAAAACAGGCGCGGCTCGAGCTCGCCCAGGCTGTAACCGCAGCTGGGGCAGGCATAGCGGGAGGAGAAGACCAGCTCGCCACGCTCCGGCTCGTCGATGAAGACGACCTTGAGCAAGCCGTTGGACAATTGCAGGGCGGTCTCGATGGAGTCGGCCAGCCGCGTTTGTAGGTCGGGGCGCACCTTGACCCGATCAATCACCGCATCGATGGTATGCGTCCGCTTCGGGTCCAGCGCTGGCGGGGCGTCCAGCTCCACCACCCGGCCATCGATGCGGGCGCGGATGAAGCCCTGGCTGCGCAGCTCGTTCAGCACATGGACATGCTCGCCCTTGCGGCCATCCACCACCGGAGCGAGCAGCATCAGCCGGCTGCCTTCCGGCAGCGCCAGGATCTGATCGACCATCTGGCTGACGGTTTGGGCATTCAGCTCTAGACCGTGCTCGGGGCAGCGTGGCGTGCCGACCCGGGCGAATAGCAGACGTAGATAGTCATGGATCTCGGTCACCGTGCCGACCGTCGAGCGTGGATTGTGCGAGGTCGATTTCTGCTCGATGGCGATTGCCGGTGACAAGCCCTCGATGTGGTCGACATCGGGTTTTTCCATGACAGCCAGGAACTGGCGCGCGTAAGCAGAGAGCGATTCCACGTAGCGGCGTTGGCCTTCGGCGTAGATGGTGTCGAAGGCCAGCGAGGACTTGCCGGAGCCGGAGAGACCCGTGATCACGATCAGGCGGTCGCGAGGTAACTCAAGGTCAATGTTTTGCAGATTGTGCGTGCGCGCGCCCTGGATGCGGATGAAAGACACGTAACGACCACCTCTTGACGCAAGGCCATGGATGCATGGCGCCCTACCGGCGGCAGAGCGCTCGCTGCCGCAGCGGTGGGAAAGCGCTGCCTGCGACGGCAGTTGCCGAGGATGTCGACCAGCTCAGCCTCTGCGCGAGAACGAAACTGCTATTATAACCGCTCTCCATGCAGGCACTGCATGGCCGCACGCATGCCACTGGCCTGTCGCCGGCTGCCGCCAGCCATTCGGATCGAAATCATGCATTCGACTGACCACGATCGCCTGGGTTCCATGACTGCCAGCGAGCGTCGCGCCGCCGTCGGCCTGGCGGCCATTTTCGGCTCGCGGATGCTGGGGCTGTTCATCATCCTGCCTATCTTCGCCGTCTATGCGGATCAGCTCGAGGGCAGCACGCCTCTGCTGGTGGGCTTGGCACTCGGTGCCTACGGCCTGACCCAGGCGCTGCTGCAGATCCCGTTCGGGCTGCTGTCGGATCGCTGGGGGCGGCGGCCCGTGATCGCCGCCGGGCTGCTGCTGTTCATCCTCGGCAGCGTGGTCGCTGCCCTGTCCGATCACATCTACGGCGTTATCCTGGGCCGCCTGTTGCAGGGTAGCGGAGCGATTTCGGCAGCGGTGATGGCGTTGGCGGCGGATCTGACGCGCGACAGCCAGCGCTCCAAAATCATGGCCGTCATCGGCATCAGCGTCGGTGGTGCCTTCCTGCTGGCGCTGGGCCTGGGGCCGCTGGTCGCCGGCTGGAGCGGCCTCGGCGGCGTGTTTTGGACGACCGCGCTGCTGGCCACTCTGGCGCTGGTGCTGCTGTTCGTCCTGGTGCCGCGCGGCCAGGCCGTGGCTGCCCCGGACCGAGCCGATTTCGCCGTCGTCCTGCGCAGCCCGGACCTGCTGCGGCTGTGCGGGGGCATCTTCATGCTGCATCTGATCCTGACTGCGGGCTTCGTGGCGTTGCCCGTTGTGTTGCAGGATCATCTGGGGGTGAGCCGCGACCAGCACTGGCTGGTTTACCTGCCGGTGCTGCTGCTGTCGGTGCCGGCCATGGTGCCGGTGATTGCCTACGGCGAGCGTCGGCGGCAGATGCATCGGGTGCTGCCGGCGGTGGTGCTAGCGCTGGCGCTGATCGAGCTGGTGCTGGCGCTGGGGTTGGCCAGCAAATGGCTGATCGTGCTCGCGCTCTGGGCCTATTTCTCGACCTTCAACATCCTTGAGGCCAGTCTGCCATCCCTGGTGTCACGAGTGGCGCCGCCGCAACACAAAGGGGCGGCGTTGGGTGTCTATTCGACGGCGCAGTTTGTGGGCGCCTTCGTCGGCGGCCTGCTGGGAGGCGGCCTGCATGGGCAGTTCGGCGTCAGCGGCGTCTTTCTTCTCGGCGCTGCCGCCGCCGGCATTTGGTTCGTCTTTGCCATGGGTCAGAGCGTCGCCGTCCCGCAGCATGCGCCGGCTTCCTCGGCGCTGCCCAAAGGTTGAGTGCCGGACCGCAACGACCGATATAAGGTCAGTACCAACAATTATTTCTCAGTCTTCCCCGCCTTGTGGTTGTGTATGGGCTCTCCCCAGCGGCCGGCAACCCCGGCCGTGGCCGATGACCGCGCATCCAGACAGCAGGGACAGGCATGACAGAGCTAATACTGCCGCATGGCGGCGAACTGAAGCAGCTTTACCTTTCCGAACCCGCCGCGCTGGCCGAGCAGCGGGCTGCGCGCGACTATCCGTCCTGGGACCTCAGCCAGCGTCAGCTGTGTGATCTGGAGCTGATCCTCAACGGCGGCTTCTCGCCCCTGGAGGGCTTTCTGTCGCGCCCCGACTACGAGCGCGTGGTGGCCGAGATGCGCTTGGTCGGCGGCACGTTCTGGCCGATGCCGGTGACCCTGGACGTCAGCGAGCGCTTCGCCGCAAGCATCTCGCCCGGTACGCGCATCGTCTTGCGTGATCCGGAAGGAGTGGCGATCGCCGTCATGGACGTCACCGATATCTGGGTGCCGGACAAGCAGCGCGAGGCGGAGCTGGTTTTTGGCAGCAACGACAGCGCCCATCCCGGGGTGGATTACCTTCATCGTCAGGCCCATCCGGTCTATCTGGGCGGCCGGGTACTAGGGCTGAGGCCGCCGACCCACTACGATTTCACCCAGCTGCGCCATAGCCCGGTGCAGTTGCGGGCCGAGTTCAAGCGCCGCGGCTGGAGCCGGGTAGTGGCCTTCCAGACCCGTAATCCCATGCACCGGGCCCATGTCGAGCTGACCGTGCGGGCGGCCCAGCAGGCCGGTGCCAAGCTGCTGCTCCATCCTGTGGTCGGCATGACCAAGCCTGGCGATGTCGACCATTATTCCCGCGTGCGCTGCTACCAGCACGTCCTGGCCAAGTATCCGCCGGGCACGGCCATGCTCAGCCTGCTGCCGCTGGCGATGCGCATGGGCGGGCCGCGCGAGGCGGCCTGGCATGCCCTGATCCGCAAGAACTACGGCTGCACGCATTTCATCATCGGCCGTGACCATGCTGGGCCGGGCAAGAACAGCGCCGGCGAGGATTTCTACGGTCCCTACGCGGCCCAGGAGCTGGTGCAGCGCCACCAGGACGAGATCGGCATCACCGTGGTGCCCTTCGAGCAAATGGTCTACGTCGCCAATCGCCGGCGCTATCTCCCGCGCAGCGAGGTGCGAAGCGGCGATCAGGTGCTGGAGATCTCCGGCACCGAGTTCCGTCGCCGCATGCGCGCCGGCGAAGAGATTCCCGAGTGGTTCGGCTATCCGGAAGTGGTGGCCGAGCTGCGTCGGACTTTCCCGACTCGCAGCAGGCAGGGCTTTACCGTCTTCTTCACCGGCCTGTCGGGAGCCGGTAAGTCCACCCTAGCCAATGCTCTCATGGTCCGGCTGCTGGAGATCGGCGGCCGGCGGGTTAGCCTGCTCGACGGGGATCTGGTGCGCAAGCACCTCTCGTCCGAGCTGGGCTTCTCCAAGGAGCACCGCGACCTGAACGTGCTGCGCATCGGCTATGTCGCCAGCGAGATCAGCAAGCACGGCGGTATCGCGCTCTGTTGCCCCATCGCTCCCTATGCCGAGGCCCGGCGCCAGGTGCGCAAGATGGTTGAGGAGGCCGGCGGCTGTTTCATTGAGGTGCACGTGGCGACGCCGCTGGAAGAATGCGAGCGCCGCGACCGCAAGGGGCTGTACGCCAAGGCCAGGCAGGGGCTGATCAAAAACTTCACCGGCATCGATGACCCCTACGAGCCGCCGGAGGCTCCCGAGTTGCGCATCGACACCAGCCGTTGCAGCGTCGAACAGGCCACCGACGAGATCCTGCAGCTGCTGGCCGAATGGGGCCTGATCCCCGCAGCGTGCAATTCCCAGCCGCAGCCGGAACCGGGTATGCTGCTGCAAGGCTGATTGCTTGTGCGCGCAGCCGTTTCTGTGGGCCCTTGGGAAGCCCGCGGAAGCGGCCCATATCATGGGCAGCAGCGCCGTGGCTCTGCTGTGGTTTTTCCTGCTTGGAGCCGTTAGAGTGGCGGCCAAGCGGCGGCGCGTGGCTGCCGTGCACGACATCACCCAGGAGGCGAAACCATGGCAAGGGGCGTAAACAAGGTCATCCTCATCGGCAATCTCGGCAGGGATCCGGAAGTCCGCTACATGCCATCTGGCAGCGCGGTGGCCAATATCACGCTGGCGACGACCGAGGTTTGGCGCGATCGCCAGACCGGCGAGCAGCAGGAGCGCACCGAGTGGCACAACGTGGTGTTTTTCAACCGCCTGGCCGAGATCGCTGGCGAGTACCTGCGCAAGGGCAGCAAGGTCTACATCGAGGGCAGCCTGCGCACTCGCAAGTGGCAGGACAAGAACGGGCAGGATCGCTATACCACCGAGATTGTGGCGAGCGACATGCAAATGCTGGACAGCCGGGGCAGCGGCGGCTCGTCGCGTTGGCAGCAGGAGGCTCCAGCACAGGACGATTTCGAGCCGCCACAGTCGTCCGGTCCGGATGATTTCGACGACGACATTCCGTTCTGACGCGCTGACCTCGGCCGCGCGCAGTTGCAGCCGGGAGGGGCGAGCCGCTCGGCTCCCCTGCCGGTGACTGCCGGGAGAAAGCCGCTGCCGGTCAGCGCGGGTGCGCGAGCAAGACGAACTCCCAGGAAGGGAGAGCGAGCAAGCAACAACACGGAGGTTGTACGGCAATGCGTTCTGTCGATAGCGCGCGCATCGGAATCATTGGGCTTGGCTATGTTGGCCTGCCGCTGGCAGTCGAGTTCGGCAAGCGGTTCCCGACTGTAGGCTTCGACATCAAGCCTGACCGCATCGCCGAGCTGCGGGCAGGTCGGGACAGCACGCTGGAAGTCGAGCCCGAGGACCTGGCGCTGGCGGTCCATCTCAGCTACGCCTCGGAGACCGAGGCGCTGCGCGATTGCAATGTCTACATCGTCACCGTGCCTACCCCCATCGACGCCGCCAAGCGGCCGGACCTGGGGCCGCTGGAGAAGGCTAGCGAGACGGTCGGGCGCGTGCTCAAGCCGGATGACGTGGTCATCTACGAGTCCACCGTCTACCCAGGGGCGACGGAAGAAGTCTGCGTTCCCATCCTGGAGCGGATGTCGGGATTGGTTTACAACCGGGATTTTTTCGTCGGCTATAGTCCCGAGCGCATCAATCCGGGCGACAGGGAGCACCGTCTGGTGAACATCGTCAAGGTGACCTCCGGCTCTACGCCGGAGACGGCCGATTTCGTCGACCAGCTCTACGGACGCATCGTCGAAGCCGGAACCTACAGGGTGTCCAGCATCCGGGTAGCGGAGGCCGCCAAGGTCATCGAGAACACCCAGCGCGACGTCAACATCGCCCTGGTCAACGAGCTGGCTCTGCTGTTCCACCGGCTGGGCATTCCCACCGACGAGGTGCTGGAGGCCGCCGCCACTAAGTGGAACTTCCTCCCTTTCCGGCCCGGCCTGGTGGGCGGGCATTGCATCGGCGTCGATCCCTACTATCTCACCCACAAGGCGCAGCAGATTGGCTATCACCCGGAGATGATCCTGGCCGGGCGGCGCATCAACGACCGCATGGGTGGCTACGTCGCTGGTCGGGTGGCCAAGCTGATGACCCAGCGCAAATTGCATGTGGTGGGCGCCAAGGTGCTGGTGATGGGGCTGACTTTCAAGGAAAACTGTCCCGACCTGCGCAACAGCCGGGTGGTCGACATCATCAACGAGCTGCGTACCTACCACGCCGAAACCGACGTCTACGACCCCTGGATCGATCCGCGCGCGGCGCGGGAAGAGTACGGGATCGACCCCCTGGCCGAGCTCAACGGCCAGCAATACGATGCCGTCATCGTGGCGGTCGGGCACCGACAGTTCAGCGACCTGGGCGTGGAGCGCATACGCCGGCTGCTCAAGCCGGGCGGCGTGCTGTTCGACTGCAAGTACATCTTCCCGGCCGATCAGGTGGACGGGCGCCTGTAGCGGGGTTCAGACCTGCGGCGGGCGCTTGAGGCGCCGGGCGAAGCGGCGGCGGAACGCGGCCAGCTTGGGCGCGATCACGATCTGGCAGTACGGCTGCTGGGGGTTGTTGTAGAAATAGCCCTGGTGGTAGTCCTCGGCCGGATAAAAGGTATCCAGCGGGTTGAGTTCGGTCACGATGGGCTGCGGCCAGATGCCGGCAGCCTCCAGCTCGGCTATCACCGCTTCTGCCGCCTCCTTCTGTTCCGCCGAGTGGTAGAAGATCACCGAACGGTATTGGGTGCCGACGTCGTTGCCTTGGCGATTGAGTTGGGTCGGATCGTGGGCACTGAAGAAGACCTGCAGCAGATCGCGGTAGGTGATTTGCGCCGGATCGAACCGCACCTGCACCACCTCGGCATGGCCGGTGGTGCCGGTGCAGACCTGCGCGTAGCTCGGATTGGGCAGACTGCCGCCGGCATAGCCGCAAACCACGTCGCTGACCCCAACGAGCTCGGCGAAGACCGGCTCCAGGCACCAGAAGCAGCCGCCGCCCAGGGTTGCCAGTTGCTGTTCAGCCATCACGTCCCTTCCCGATCAGTGCGTAATCCCAACACATGGTGCGAAGCCGGCACAGCATCAAGCATAGGCGGTTTGCTCCAACGTCTCCGGCAGCTGCAGGGCGGCAGCGACGGCGGCAGCGATGGCGTCGGCCTCATGCTCGGTCAGGCGACGCAGCGGATGGTGTAGCCGCAGGCGCAGGGTGGTGCCGTGAACCTCGGCCGCGGCGATCTGATCCAGCCGCTCGGGCAGCACCAGCCGCAGCTGGTCGGCCAGCTCGGCAGCATCGCAAGGCCTGGCGCTGGTCAAGGGCAGCTCGCGGGTCAGCATCGGCGCATCGCCGGCGGGAAGCTGGAACGGGTCCAGGTTCAGCATCTGGTCCACGATGTCGGGCAGCTCGCTGCGCAGCAACTGGATATGGGGAATGCCTTTGCGCTGCATGAGAATGCGGTCGAGTCCGAGACTCATGCCCATCACGGAGTAGCGCTCGGGGTCGAGCCCGGCGCTGACTAGCATGGCGGGCGCCAGCAGGCCGGTGCGGCCGATCATCAACCAGCCCTGGGCGCTGAGCACATCGATGCGCATGCCGAGTGCCAGGTGGGGGCGGGTCGCCGGCAGCAGCCGGTAGTGGTGGCCGGGCAACAACGTAGCCATGACGGTGCGCAGCATCTCGGCCAGGTCGATGGTGCTCAGCTGGCCCTGGCGCAGCCGCCACAGCTCTAGCTGATGCGGTTCGCTGCTGTACAGCGGTGCGATGGGGCTGCGGCGGTAAACCTGGCCTGGTGCGATCAGCAGCAGGTCCTCGGGCGCGTCCAGCGCGTGCGCGGCAAGTAAATCCGGCAGCAGGGCGCGCATGTTGGGGCGCAAGCCGAGCCCGGATGGGAGCGGTCGAACCAGATCGGGCGCCTTGCTGCGGGGGATGGCGTGGCTGCCGCGCTGCAGCTGCCGACGGCAGTGCCACTTCTCGGCCAGCGCCGAATGGGCATCGGTGATCAGTTGTTGCAGCGCATGAGGACCGGCTTGCGGGTCGGTCAGATCGCGTTGCGCCAGCGCGCGCTGACTGCAGGGGTCGTTGAGGGTGATGGTGCTGGACATGTGACTCTCTCCTGGTTTCCGGTTGTGCCCTAAGCCGAATCGTCAGTGCCCCGAGGCTTGAATCCGGGTGTTCGGCTTGTGGAGACCAGAGAGAGCTAGGAAGTTAGCGGCTGGACATCCCATGCACCCGGATCCTGCTGGACCCCCGGGGCCAAGTAAATCGGAAATAATAGTAGCCGCTGAAAGTGTTCATGCGCTTCAAGCTAGCAGCCTGCAGCCGCTTCTGCAAGCCCCTTTGTCGGCATGCGAGTGCGAGACGGTTTCGCCGGCGCCGTGGGGCGGCTACCATTGCCGGGATTGGATGCCTGCGGTGCCTGGGCTTGGTCGCCCTGCCGTTGGTGCCGGGAAGGCGGGCTGAGAATAAGGAAGCAGCTTGGAACGACGAACGGGACGCGTTGTAGGAGCCATCCTACTGGTGCTGCTGGCGCTGGGCGGGCTGTTTTGGCTGGAGCGCGGCCGCAAGGCTGCGCCGCCGCCACCGCGGCCGGTTGCCGCGGTGGCGGTCGAGATCATGCCTGTCACCAGGACGGATCTGAGCGATGTTCGCGTCTTCAGTGGCAGCCTGGAAGCTAGCGCCGCCTTCGACGTCGCCGCCAAGATCGGCGGTCAGGTGAAGGAAGTGACGGTACAGATCGGTGACACGGTGCGCCGGGACCAGGTGGTCGCCCGGCTGGACGATGATGAGTACGTCCAGCAGCGCGAGCAGGCACGTGCCGAGCTGGCAGTGGCGCAGGCCACCGTGGACGAGGCGGAAAGCGCCATGCGGCTGGCGGAGGCCGAGCATGCGCGACTGCAGGAGCTGCACCGCCAGGGCATCGCCGCTGCAGCCGAGCTGGAGCGAGCGCGGGCCGACTATGCCGCCGCTCAGGCACGGCTGAAGCTGGCGCAGGCCCAGGTCGCGCAGCGGCAAGCTGCGCTGCGTGCTGCCGAGGTGCGCCTGGGCTATACCCTGGTGCGCGCCAACTGGAGCGGCGGCAGCGAGCAGCGCTTGGTGGCGCAGCGCTTCGTCGATCCCGGTGCGACGCTGGCTGCCAATACGCCGGTGGTGTCCGTGCTGGACCTGGATCCGGTCATCGTCGTGGTGTACGTCGGCGAGCACGATTACGTGCGGCTGCGGCCAGGGCAGCGGGCGACGGTGACGGCAGCAGCGTACGGTTCCCGCCGCTTCCCCGCCGAGGTAGTGCGGCTGGCACCGCGGCTGGAGGCCGATACCCGGCAGGCGCGGGTCGAGCTGGCGGTAGCCAATCCCGACCACCTTCTCAAGCCCGGCATGTTCGTCGAGGTGCAGGTTGAGCTGGCACGGGTGGAGGGAGCCACGGTGGTGCCGCAGGCAGCACTCACCCGGCGCGGCGATGTTCTGGGCGTGTTCCTCACCGATGACGCCCGCGAGACTGTGCGCTTCGTACCGGTACGCGTTGGCATTAGCCAGGATGGCCGTACCCAGATCCTGGAGCCGGAGCTTAGCGGCTGGGTGGTTACCTTGGGCCAGCACCTGCTGCGTGACGGCGCGGCGATCCGCGCGGTGCCAGCCGCGGTGCAAGAAGGCGTGGGCTACTCCGAATGAAGATCGCCCAGCTCACGGTCGACCGGCCGGTGTTCACCAGCATGCTGATGCTGATTGCCATCGCCATCGGCCTGGTGGCGCTCACCCGGCTGCCGGTCGACCTGATGCCGGATGTCAGCTATCCCACCCTGAGCATTTCCGCTAGCTATGAGAATGCCAGCCCCGAGGTCGTGGAGGAGCTGATTACGCGGCCGCTGGAGCGGGCGGTGGCGGCGGTACCCGGGGTGGTGGAAATCACGTCCATCTCCGCCGAAGGCAGTAGCCAGGTCAGCATCCGCTTCGATTGGGGCACCGATCTCGATGCCGCTGCCAACGACGTCCGCGACCGCCTCGACGGCGTGATCGCTAGCCTGCCGGAGGAGGCCGACCGGCCGCAGCTGCGCAAGTTCGACCCCACCGCCTTTCCCATTCTGATCCTTGGCGTTGCCAGCCAGCTCGATCCGCTGGAGCTGCGACGGCTGATCGATGAGCAGCTCAGCTACCGGCTGGAGCGCCTGCCGGGGGTGGCAGCGGTCGACATCTGGGGTGGGTTGCAGCGCGAGATCCAAGTGCGGGTGCGGCGCGAGCAGCTGCAGGCGCTGGGATTGCCGCTGGACCAGATCGTGCAGGCGCTGCGAGACGCCAACCTCAACCTGCCCACGGGCAGCATCGTCGAGGGGACAGCGGACGTCACCCTGCGGGCGCCAGGGCGCTTCGCTAGCCTGGACGAGCTGCGCCACACCGTGGTGGCGCAGCGCAACGGGGTGGTGATACGGCTGGATCAGGTCGCCGAGGTCTACGACACTCACGCCGAGCCGACCCAACTGGTGCGCATCAACGGCCAGCCCGGGGTGCGCCTGGGCGTGCGCAAGCAGTCCGGCAGCAACACGGTGGCCGTGGCCGACGCGGTGCTGCGGGAGGTGGCGCGCATCAATGCCGAGTTCCCCCAGGTCGAGCTGGTGCCGGTGATCGACACGGCCCAGTATATCCGCCGCTCTCTCGACAACCTGAGCCGCTCGGTGCTGTACGGCGGCAGCCTGGCGGTGATCGTGCTGCTGTTCTTCCTGCGCGATGTACGTAGCACGGCAGTGGTGGCCAGCGCCATTCCGATCTCGGTGATCGCCACCTTCGGCCTGATCTACTTCGGCGGCTTTACCCTCAACCTGATGACGCTGGGTGGGCTGGCGCTGGGCGTCGGTATGATGGTCGACAATGCCATCGTGGTGCTGGAGAACATCACCCGCATCCGCGACGAGGAGGGGGCGGCGGTGCGCGACGCGGCCGTGCAGGGCGCCGAGCAGGTGACTGCCGCGGTCATCGCCAGCACGCTCACTACGCTGTCAGTGTTCCTGCCTATGGCCTTCATGCGCGACATGTCGGGGCAGCTATTCCAGCAGTTCGCCTGGGTGGTCGGCTTTTCGCTCCTGGCCTCGCTGGTGGTGGCGCTGACGCTGGTGCCCATGCTGGCCTCCAAACTGATGCGGCTGCGGCGGCGCGCCAGCGATCGCTCGGCGGTGGCCGAGGCCAGCCGGCGCGGCTTCTTTCGCCTGGGGCAGCTGTACGATCGTCTGCTGGTTGCCTCGCTGAGGCATCGGCTGACGGTGTTGGCCATTACCACCCTGCTGCTGCTCGGCAGCCTGCTGCTCATTCCCCGGGTCGGCGGCGAGCTGATGCCCGTCAGCGACGAGGGCGAGGTGCGCATCAGCCTAGAGATGGAGCCGGGCACCCGGCTGGAGGTGCTGGACGAGCGCATGCGCCGGGTGGAGGACATCGTCTACGCCGCGGTCCCGGAGATGCAGGCGGCGGTGGTGAGCGCAGGCGCCTCGGGCTTCCGCCACGGATCGACGGCAACCGGTGAGATCCGGCTGTCGCTGGTGCCGGTCAAGGAGCGCAGCCGCTCCAGCGCCGAGATCGCCGCGGCGTTGCGGCCGCTACTGGCCGATATTCCCGGCGTGGTGATTCGCACCCGGGCCGGGCAAGGCTTGTTTCTGTTGCGCATCGGCACCGGCGGCAGCGATCGCTTGGCAATCGAGATCCGTGGCCATGAACTGCCGGTGCTGGAGCAGTTGGCGGCTGAGGTGCGGCAGGCGCTCAGCGACGTGCCCGGCATCACCGACCTGATGGTCAGCCGCAGCGAAGGTGCGCCGGAGCAGGTGTTCCGCATCGATCGCCTGCGCGCCGCCGACCTCGGGTTGTCGGTGGCACAGATCACCCGCACCGTCCAGACCGCCATCGCCGGCCGCAGCGCCGGCCAGTATCGGGACGCCGGCGAGGAATATCCCATCGTGGTGCGCCTCAAGGACGCCGAACGAATGACCCTGGAGGAGGTGCTGGAGCTGCCGCTGGTCGCCAGCGACGGAAGGCAGATCCCGCTGCGGCGGGTGGTCCAGGTCGAGCCCGAGATCGGTCCGGTGCAGATCGAGCGCAAGAACCAGCAGCGCGTCATCATGCTGACCGGCGAGGTCGCCGGCCGCGACCTGCTGTCGGTGGCACGCGACGTGCAGCGGCGCCTGGCGGCCATCCCGACCCCGCGCAACTACGAACTGACGCTGGCCGGCGACTACGAAGAGCAGCAAAAGGCGTTCCGCGAGCTGATGCTGAGCCTGGTCCTAGCCGTGGGGCTAGTCTACATGATCCTGGCCAGCCTGTACGAGTCGCTGCGGGATCCGCTCATCGTCATGCTATCGGTGCCGTTGGCCGCCATCGGCGTGGTGCTCACGCTGTACCTCACCGGCACCACCTTCAACATGCAGTCGGCCATCGGCGTCATCATGCTGGTTGGTATCGTGGTCAACAATGCCATCCTCATCGTCGACCAGGCCGGCCGGTTGCGACAAGAAGGCCGCGTAGTGGCCGAGGCGGTGCGGGAGGCCGGGCGCCGTCGGCTGCGGCCGATTCTTATGACCACGCTTACCACCGTGCTGGGGCTGCTGCCGTTGGCGCTGGGCATCGGCGAAGGCGCGGAAACCCAGGCGCCCATGGCCCGGGTTGTCATCGGCGGCCTGACCAGCTCGACCTTGATCACGCTGGTCGTGATCCCGGTCGTCTATACGCTGTTTCACAAGGAGCGGCCGGCATGATCCGACGGACTCACACCTTGCAGCCTTGCTGGCAGCATGGCCTTCGGGCCGCGGTTGCCGCCTGCGCGGTGGCGCTGTCGTTGCCGCCGGCAGCGGCGCTGCCGCCGGAGGCGCTGCCTGGCCCGACCGTGCTGCAGCAGGAGCTGCGCCTGCGGGCGGACGCCAGCCGCGATCCGGGGCCGGAGGCGGAAGGGCCGTTGAGACTGTCGCTGGAGGAAGCAGTGCTCACCGCCCTGCGCTACAATCGCTCGCTCACGGCACAGCAGTTGGTGCCACAGATTACCGGCGCCTTCGAGGCCATCGAACGCTCGGCTTTCGATCTGACGGCCTTCGCCGAGCTGGGTTTCAGCCGCTCCGTCAGCGAGCGGGCCTCGCCCGACATCCGCCAAACCTTTTCCATCGAATCACGCGGCGTCAGCGGCACGGCCGGCGTCCGCGCTACCCTGCCGAGCGGGACCACCGTGGAGGGCGGCGTGGAGTATCGCCAGCAGAGCTCGAACCGCACGCTGGATGACCAGCACGTGGCCGGGTTCAACCTGTCCGTAACCCAGGCCCTGCTGCGTGGCGCCAGCCGCCGCGCCAACCTGATCGACTTGCGCCAGGCCGAGCTGGATACCCTGGCTTCGGAGTACGAGCTGCGCGGCTTCATCACCAGCCTGGTGGCCGACGTCGAGCAAGCTTACTGGAACTACGTGCTGGCGTCGCAACGGCTTGCCATTTTCGAAAGCTCCCTGCAGCTGGCCGAGCGCCAGCTGCGGGAGACCGAGCAGCGCATCCGCGCCGGCGCGCTGCCGGAAGCCGAGTGGGCGGCGGCGCGGGCTGAGGTGGCACGGCGGCGGCAAGAGCTGATCGACGCCCGCGCTGAGCATGACCGGCAGCGGCTGACCTTGCTGCGCTTGCTGAGTCCGCCCTCGGTGGCTGGCTGGAGGCGGTCCATCGAGCCGCTGAGCGAGCCGCAGGCGCCGGCGGCCGATGCGCTGGATCCCGTCGAGGATCACATCGCCTTGGCGCAGCGGCTGCGGGCCGAGCTCAACGAGGCTAGGCTGCGACTGCAGCAAGGCCGGCTGGAGGTCATCCAGACCCGGCATGGCCTGCTGCCACGGCTCGACCTGTTCGTCGTCCTCGGCAAGACCGGCTATGCTAATGCCTTCGGCGACGCCTTTCGCAACATCGATGGCGATACCTATGACTTGTCGGCGGGGTTGCGCTTCGAGCTGCCGCTGGGCAATCGTCGCGCCCGCGCCGAGCATCGCATCGCCAGCCTGCAGCAGGCCCAGGCCCAGGCCAGCCTGGACAACCTGGCTCAGCTGGTGGCGCTGGAAGTGCAGCAGGCCTATCTGGAGGTGCAGCGCAGCGCGGCGCAGATCGAGGCCAGCCGGGCCACCCGGGCGTTGCAGGAGTCGGTGCTGGCCGCCGAGCAGGCGCGCTTGCGGGCTGGGCGTTCTACTAGCCTGGCGGTGGCGCAGGCCCAGCGCGATCTGCTGGCGGCGCAAATCGACGAGGTCGGCGCCGTGATCGCCTACCGGCAGGCCCTCACCACGCTATACCGCCTCGACGGCAGCCTGCTCGCCCGCCGCGCGATCGCCGCCCCCGGCGAGCAGCCCGCGCTGCTGCCCTAGGAGCAACGTCGTTCCCTTCTGACTCGCTTGTGGAACGCCCCCGCGGCCATTATTTCGCCAATCGGGTGGCAAGCGATTCCTTCGGCCCAGTGCTCGCGCCGGCTCGAGACCAGGGGTGCCGCTGGCTTGCCAGCAATCGGCCGTGGGATTGCCGCGCCTATTTGGCCGCGCAGGTTGCAAGCAGCAACGATGGGCGTACAGAATGCGATCAATGCCGCCATAAAGCAGCCAGCAGGGAAAACAAAATAACCGGCGGCAGAGGAGGGAAACGTTATGGAAACGGTACGGCAAGTTCTCGAGCGAAAGGGCACTGCGGTTTGGTCCGTCGGGCCGGATGCGACGGTGCTCGATGCGCTGAAGGTCATGGCCGAGCATGATGTCGGCGCGGTCCTGGTCATGGAGGGCGACCGCGTGCTCGGCATTTTCAGCGAGCGCGACTATGCCCGCAAAGTGGTGTTGAAAGGGCTGGTATCCAAAGACGTCAAGGTCACCCAGCTGATGACGCCCAATCCCTACACGGTCAGCCCGTCTAATACCGTCGAAGAGGTCATGAACCTGATGACCGAGAACCGCTTTCGTCATCTGCCGGTGATGGAAGACGGACGCTTGGTCGGCCTCGTTTCGATAGGCGACATGGTGAAATCCATGGTGATGCAGCAGGAACGCACCATTCGGCATTTGTCCAGCTATATTTCTGGAGACCTTGCCGCCAATTGAGGGACGAAACTCCCTTACAGCCCAAGGCGCCCGCAAGGGGCGCCTTTTTCATGAAAACCAACCGAAAAGGAAACAAGACCATGGTGAAATGGATGGCTCGAATGGGTGCGATTCTGGCGATGCTGGCAATGGCTGCGGTAGCCGCCTCTACGCCATTGTCCGAGGCCGAGGTGCAGCGCTTCATTGCCAGCCTGCCGGAAATTGAGCAATTGTCCGCCGAGGAGCAGGATGCGGGTTGGCTGGACGAGGCCGACGGCCTCGATTTCGAGCGGCCGCTGTCGGGGAGCATTCATGCCCTGCGGGGCCGCGCTATGTATGGCCAACTCGATGCCGTGGCCGCCAAGCATGGGTTTTCGGGCCTGGAGCACTGGGCCCGGGTCGGCGATAAGGTCTTCAAGGCCTTTCTGGCGCTGGAAATGGAGCAGCAGAGGCCGCAACTGCAGGCGCAAGCGGCAGAGCAGTTGCGGGAGATCGAGCAGAATCCGCATCTGACGCCTGAACAGCGCGAGCAGCTCAAGCACATGTTGAGCAGCAGCATGCAGTTCATGGAGTCTTTGGCGCAGGCGCCGGCTTCGGACATGGAGGCCGTGCGGCCGCATCTGGCGGAGCTGCGGCGCTTACTGGAGCGCTGAGCCGGCAGTGGCCGGCTAGCGTACCAGCGCCAGCCCTAGCCAGGCTCGCAGCCCGGTCTGCGCCTTATAGTTGAGCAGGGTCTCGCCGTAGCCGTGCAGCAGCTGGAAATAGAAGAAGGCGCCAGTACGGGCGAACAGCGGCTCGCGCACTGGGTACGACACGTCCAGCTGCAGCGTATTGCGGCCGCCTACGCCGTGGCGGTACTGCAGGCGCCAGATCCAGCTGTTTTCCGAGCCGTAGCGTAGTATCCAGTCGCCGTAGCCGCGGTAGCGGTGGATGTCGGCGTTGTCCTCCTTGTCGAGATAGAAGTACAGCTTCGGCGCCAGGACCAGCCTTCTGCCGTCGATCACGGTTTCCCAGCTCGGCTGCGCGAACAGCGTGTCGATGCTGCGCGAGGCCTGCTCGCTGCGACCGTTGGATTCGTGCTCGTAGCCGAAGCGCACGCCGCGGGGAATCCAGCCAGTTTTGCCGCTGTCGTACATCCAGAAAAAGCTGGGGCGGTAGCTGGTGTCCTCGAAGGGACGGGATTCCTCGCCGAGATTCCACAGCGAAGTCTGGGTGTAGCCGAAATAAAGCCCTTGCAGCGGCGGCAAGGACTGCGCCAGGCGGTTGCGGGGGTCGAAGATCCGGTATTTCAGGCTGAGCTGGAAACGGGCAGTGAACTCCTTGCCATCGCCCAGCAGGAAGTACATCGGCTCGTGCACTGACAGGGCCTCCTGGGGCCGGGCGGCAGGCACGCTCAGCTCGGCCTCGCGGTAGGGCGTGAGCGGCGCCGGCAGCGGGATTTTCCCTTGCGCGGCGCAGTCGGTTGCCGGCCAGGAGGTGGCGAGCAGGAGTCCGAGGAGTGCAAGGCTGGCGGCGGGGCTGGCGCGGCCGACACTGGGCATGGCGTTTCCTTCGTTAGCGGGCCGGATCTGGTTTTTGCTTTGGCTTTCGCGATCCCATGTTTGGCATGTGCAGCTGATGAACTCAAGCCGCGCCGGGGAGGCGCGGGCCGGCGACAGGAGGTGCTCACGGTGGCGTGGACTCCGGCGCGGAGCGCTTGATTGCTGTGCGGTGGTTTGCTGCTGGGGCTCGGCTTGATCGGGCTGGCCTGGGGGCAGGATGGCGAGCGCACGCGCAGCAGCTACGGCAGCTATGGCGAGCCGGTGGTGCGGCCGGTGCTGCCAACGCCCGGGCAGGGCCTGGCCGTCGGAGCGCTGTCCGAACCGTCGCCAAGCGCCGCTGTTCCGACGCCGAAGGAGCAGCTGGCCCAGGCGCGCCGCCTGCTGGGGCAGGCCGTGACCGGGCGCGACGGCGCCGCGCTGGGGACGGTGCGCGGGATCGCCCGCGCTCGCGAAGGTGCTGCCGTGCTGCATGCGGTGGTGGCCATCACCGGCTTTCTGGGACTGGACAAAAAGCACGTCCTGGTGCCGGTGGAACGGCTAACGCCACAGGCCGACAAGGTCTGGGCCGATTTCGACCAGGATGAGCTGGAGCGGATGCTCGAGTATCAGCCGGAACTGTTCGACCTGGTGCTGCCAGGAGAAACGTAGGGGCGCAGCGCTCAACGCCCCGGTCCTGGCGCCGCGCCTACGGCGGTGGCGATACTCCGCAATGCCTCGACGACGGCCTGGGCGAGCGCCTGGTTGGCCGCCGCGACGCCGGCCGCGGCATCATCGGCGGTCGTGGGAGCCTGGGTCTCGATCAGCCAGGAGCCTAGCAGGCTGCGTTCCGGCAGACGGATCAGCTGCATTCTGAGACGGAGCAAAAAAGCCCCCGCACCGTCCTCGGTCACGATCTGTTCCAGCCGCAGCAGCTGGGTGGTGAGCAAATAGTCGGCAGCCAGTCGGCCGTCGTCCACCACCGCCGCGAACAGACCTGAGCGCTCCAGCGCGGCGGCAAGAACGGCCGCCAGCATGCGGGGCGGCGTATCGGCCCAGCGGCTGCGGGTATAGTAGCGGATCTGATGCGGAGCGGTACGATAAGCGATGCCGCGGGTATCGGCGCCGGCCTCGGCCTGCGGCCGCGCCAGGCGCAGCACCCCGCCCTGGGGCGGCAGCGTCGGCACCGTGGCCGGATCCAGCTCCAGCCGGTAGGATACTGGCGCCGGCGGCGACAGGGTGGTGCAGCCGGCCAGTAGCAAAGCCAGGCCAGCAGCCAGCAGCGGAACGATGGCGCGTGGCGACGTCATTCTCCCGGTCCCGGTTCCATCCGTGGGCGGCCGAACAGCAGCATGCGCGGATTTTCGCGCAGTTCCTCCGCCAGTCGGTTCAGGTTGTCGGTCAGCGCCTGCAGCTCGATGAGCAGCCCGTTGAGCTCAGGTATGGTGGTGCGGCCGACCTGGGCCAGCTCCTGCCGACTCTGCGCGACTGCTCCCTGCAGCTGCTGGCCGACCTGCTCCAGCTGCGCCGCCAGCTCCTGCCAACGGGCGGCGGCGGCCTGCGCCTGGGACAACGCCTCAGGCAGCTGCGCCGCCGCCTCGGCGCTCCGGTTCAGCAGCTGCTCGGCAGCTCGCAGTGTGCTCTCCAGTCGCTCCCCGTTGGCAGCGAGCAGGGTGGAGAACTCGGCCAGACCGCCCAAGATGCGCTTCAGGTTGTCCTGATTTTCCTCGTCCAACAGGGCCGCCACTTGCCCGGCCATCTGGTCCAGGGTATCCAGTCCCCGGCTGAGGGCCTCATCGAGCCGGCTGAACAGCGAAGGCTCGCTGGGAATGACCGGATAGGGACTGGCTTGACTGAGCAACGGCGGCGCCTGCAGCGTGCCGCCGGTCAGCTCGATGTGGACCACGCCAGTCACGCCCTGCGGGTCGAGCTTGGCCCGGGTGTCGGTCTTGATGGGGGTACCTTCCTGCACGGCAATGAGCACATGCACGCGCTCCGGGTTTTGGTCCACCAGCTCCAGCCGCTCGACGCGGCCAACCACCACCCCGCGGTAGGTCACCGGGGCATTGGGGTAGAGGCCCGATACCGATTCCTGAAAATAGATGGAATAGCGAGTTTGGCGCTGCAGTCCGACATCCGAGCCCAGCCACAGCCCCAGGCCGATCAGAGCAGCGCTGAGTACTATCACGAAGACGCCGACGGCGGCGTAGCTCACTCGGCTTTCCATGTTCGCTCCCGTGCCTGCTGCATGCGCGATGCGCTGAAGTAGCGCCGGATCTCCGGATGCGGGCTGGCGGCCAGAGCGGCAACCGTGTCGGTGGCCAGGACTTTGCCTCCGCTGAGGAAAGCCACTCGGTCGGCGGTGCGCCAGAGCGAGTCCGGGTCGTGGGTGACCATGACCACGGTGAGATCCAGTAGCTGCTTAAGCTCCAGGATCAGCCTGTCGAAAGCGGCGGCGCCGGCCGGGTCGAGGCCGGAGGTGGGCTCGTCCAGAAACAGCAGCTCCGGGTCCAGCGCCAGGGCCCGGGCCACCGCGGCACGCTTGATCATGCCGCCGCTGAGCTCGCTGGGGTAGCGCGCGGCAGCCTCCACTGGCAGCCCCGCCAGTCGCAGCTTAAGCAGGGCTAGCTCCCGTACCAGGCGCGGACTCAGCCGTGCGTGTTCCATGATCGGAAAGGCGATGTTCTCCAGCACCGTCAGCGAGGTGAATAGCGCGCCGTGCTGGAACATCACGCCCATGCGCCGCCACAGCAAGCGGGCCGCAGCCATCGACAGGCGCCGCGTAGGCTGTCCGAACAGCACGATCTCGCCACCGGCGGGCCGCTCCAGCATGAGGATTTGCCGTAGCAGCGCCGTCTTGCCGCTGCCGCTGTCGCCGACGATGGCCAGGATCTCGCCCCGGCGCACCTCGAGGTTCAGGCCGCGGTGGACGATCTTCGTCCCGTAGCGGGTTTCCAGGTCGTGGACTGCGATCGGCGCTGCGCTCATAGCTCGAAAATGTTGAAGACAATGGAGAACAGGGCGTCGGCCACGATCACCAGAAAAATGCTGAGAACCACGCTGGCGGTGGTCGCGCGCCCGACCTCCTCGGCGCTGCCACGTACCCGAAAACCGTGAAAGCAGCCGACCAGCGTGATGATGGCGGCGAACACTGGCGTTTTGACCATGCCGACCCAGAGCGTGCTGTTTGGCAGCTGGGCCGGCAAGCGTTCCAAAAAGGTGTGGATGCCGATGCCAAGCAGTGACTGGGCCGCCAGCATGCCGCCTAGTAGGCCGAGGCAGTCGGCGAACACGGTCAGCAGCGGCAGCGCCACCAGCAGCGCGATCAGTTTGGGCAACACCAGGATCTCGAACGGTGCGATGCCCATGGTGCGCAAGGCGGCCACCTCCTCGGTGACCTGCATGGTGCCTATTTCGGCCGTGTAGCTGGAGCCGGTGCGGCCGGCGACGATGATGGCGGTGATCAGGGGCCCCATCTCGCGCAGGATGGTCATCGCCACCAGCTCGACGATGAAAATGCTGGCGCCGTAGCGCTGCAATGGAAGTCCGCCCTGGTAGGCGATAACCACGCCGACCAGGAACATCAGCAGCCCGATGATGGGCACGGCGGCGGCGCCAGCACGCTGGATCTCGGCGGCCACCTGGCGCCAGCGGATCCGCTGCGGCTGCAGCAACAGCGGCTGTGCCTGCAGCGTGCCCTGGCCGAGAAAGGCCAGCAGCTGGAAACCCTGCCGCAGTAAATCGAGCGTGAGCCTGCCCAGCCTTACTAAAGGGCCGGGCGGTTGGTGCGGAGCGGGCAAGCCGCCCGGCCGCGAGCGGGTCAGCTCTAGCAGCGCGAGATGGTCCGCCGGCACCTGGTGTGGAACCAGCTCTACGCCGGCGTTTTGCAGTCGTTGCATGAGCTGGTTGAGCAGCAGGGCGCCGGCGCTATCCATGCGCTGGACCGGTGCCGTGCTCAGCAGCCAGCGGCCGGGCGACAGCTGGAGGCGCTGCAGCGCGGGCTCGACCGCGTGCAGCGCCAGGATGGTCCAGTCACCGCTGCACTGCAGCTGCTGTTCCGCAGGCAGCACGGAGAATCGCGCCGGTTCGGGCCGAGTGTGAACGTTGTTTGCGATGGCCGCCCCTCCGCTGGTGGGCCGGTGTTGCACATCCCTGCTGCTCCCAATCCTGCCGCTCGCAGTCGCGAGGCGCAACGGTAGCGACCGCCATCATTGCGCCTGTCGCCAGCCGGCGACGCTTAGGAGCTCTCCTAGAGGCGAACTAGGGACAAGCCTAGTGTCGCAACCCGGCATCCGTGGCTAGAGTTTTTGGTGCAAGGACTTCCTGCCGTCATCCCCCCCAAGGCGGCAGGGTCAGCCAGAGAAGGTGTTGTTCAGGAATGCATCTATGCCATCCATCCGGCGCGGTTCCCGCCGCGCCGTTTTTTTGCCGACTCCCTCTTGGCCCGATGAGGTGATCGACGTGGGTGTAACAATGCGAACGGCGCAACGCTCAGCCAACACTATACTTTCAGTATCTTCGGCAGCAAGAAGCTACGTCATGGAACAGCGAGCAACTGTCTACGTTGTCGACGACGATGCGGCGATGCGGGATTCTCTGTGCTGGCTGCTGTCGTCGGTTTCCTTGAAAGCCAAGGCTTTTGCCAGCGCCGACGAGTTCCTGCGGGAGTGGGATCCCAATGCCCCCGGGTGCCTGCTGCTGGATCTGCGCATGCCTGGTCTGAACGGCCTGGAGCTGCAGGAGCGGCTGGTTCGGGAAGGCCACCACATCCCCATCATCTTTCTCTCCGGCCACGGCGATGTGCCCACGGCCGTGCGCGCCATGCAGGCCGGTGCGGTGGAATTCCTCACCAAGCCGTTTTCCGAGCGCTTCCTGCTGGAGCGTGTGCAGGCCGCGCTCGAGCAGGACGCCCAGCAGCGCAAACAGCGGCGCCAGACCGAGGTGTTGCGAGCCCGTTACGCCGTGCTGACGCCGCGCGAGCGGGAGGTGCTTCATCTGGTGGTGGCAGGCAAGGTCAATCGGGAAATCGCCGAGATCCTGTCGATCAGCCAGAAGACGGTCGAGCTGCATCGATCCAATCTGATGAAGAAAATGCACGCCGACTCGATACCCAGCCTGGTTGCTATGTGCCTGAGCATCGACGAGTGCAGGAAGGCGATGGGGATGGAGCCCCTTCCCTAGGATGCATCAGGGCAAACCCGGGTGGTCGGCCGCTGCCGCCTGCTTCCATACTCATGGGCGTGCCGTCGCCTTTCCCGCGCGGCGGCGACGGGATTCCATAACGAGCAGCCGGCGCTACGGGGCCGACAGGCGCAAGTGCCAGCCTCTGCAGCAGTGTGATCGAATTTGATGAATGAATGGCTCAGCCCTCGCATCGGCGAGAGGGCGGTTCGAAACCGGCGCATGGAGTCCGACAGCCAACTGGCAACCACGGGGCGCAGCAGGTGTCGCACGGCAGCCTGGGTGGCGAGCGAGCTGCTGTATCGCGCCGCTTCCATCGCCAATGCCGCCGACAGCACCGATACGGCGGCCAAGAACATCATTCTCGAATTGTGTCAGACTGGCCACTGGACCGTCGGCCGTGCCTTCCTGCGTATCAACGGCGAAAGCGCTGAAGGCCCCTGGCTGGTGATATGCGCCGGCACGGGAGTGCTGCCCCCGGGCTGGCAGGCCGGCGAGCAGCTACTGGCGGCAGGACCGATGAGGCCCGCGCTGGCCCGGATCGCCTGGGAGGAGAACCGCGGCGTGGCTGCCAGCATCGACTTCCTGGAAGGGCTGAGCAGCGGCGTGGCGGTGCCAGTGCGCCACTTGGGCCGGGTGCAGGGTGCCATCGAACTGTATGGACCGGGAGCGGTGCCGCAGGAGCCAGGCTTGCTGGACACGCTGCTGGAGATCGGCGAGCAGCTGGCCCATGTGCTGATGCGCCAGCGGCGCCATCGGGAGGCCTTGCGTCAGCAGCAGGAGCTGCTGCACATCGGGCGTCTTGCCAGCATGCGCGAGCTGGCCCGCAACCTAGCCCACGAGGTCAACCAGCCGCTGGCGGCCGTGGGCAGCTACGCCGGTGGTGCCCTCCAGTTGCTGGCGCAGGGACGGGCGGAGCCGGACAAGCTCAAGCGCGCCCTGGAGCAGGTGGGAGTGCAGGCCAAGCGGGCGTCCAACATCATCCAGGAGTTTCGGGAATTTCTGCGGCGAGGCGACACCCGGCACGAGCGGCTGGATTTGCGCAAGCTGATCAACGAAACGGCCATGCTGATGGCCAGCGTGGTGCGCGAAGCCGGCGCCAACCTGGTGGTCAGGCTGCCGCCGGAGCTGCCGGAGATCGAAGGCGACCCGATTCAGCTGCAGCAAGTGCTGATCAATCTGATCCACAATGCCGTCGAGTCGCTCAGTGGCGCTCCTGCCTCCCGGCGACGCTTGCTGGAGATCGAGGTCGAAGTCGACGAGCAGGTCGAGATTCGGGTGCGGGATACCGGGGTCGGCATGCCCGGCGAGCTGCTGCCCCAACTGTTCACGCCGTTTCTCACCACCAAGCCGCATGGGCTGGGCATGGGGTTGCCGGTCAGCCGCTCCATCGTCGAGTTTCATGGCGGTCGCATGAGCGCCGACAACAACCCGGACGGAGGCATGACCTTCCGGGTGCGCCTGCCGCCAGCGCGGTCGCTGTCTTCCTCGGGGCGGTAAGGCTGGCTGCCGCGTCGCCGGCGCGGCATGGACTGTGCCTTTGTCGCGTTCCAAGCTAGAATCCTGTTCGCTTGTCCCAGCCAATGATCCCAGCGAATGCAGCAGTTTAGTCCCCATGAACGACGACTTCTCTGTGTACGACCAGGCCGCGTCCCGTGCGGTAGACCTAGGCAATCAGCTCGCCGATAACGAGCCGAGCGCCGATCTTTGGGACATTGCCGACGGCCTGCTTGCCGGCGCCGTGCAGTATTGGCTGTACACGCGTCAGCCCTGCGACGATCCGGGCTGCCAGGACTGCGCGCCCTTGTCCACGGCCGAACTGCGGCTACAGGAGCTGCAGCGGCTGGTCGAGGAGCTAGCGCGCAGCAGCGAATACTTCCATACGGCCAACGACTACGGCGCCGGACGCGCCTAGCGCGCCGGTATCTAGCAGGCCGGCTGCGATGCCACGCGTCGCTGCGCAGCCTGGATGCGATGGTGATCCAAGCGTAGCCGCCTGTGGCAGGCGCGGCGTCCCGCTGGGCACGCTGCGCCTGCCGCGGGCTTTGTCGCTCCGGGGAGAGGCGGCAAGCGCAGCGTGCCCAGCGGCAAATCCCGCTCTCCCATCTGGCGCCCCATATCAAAGCCTGATCAAAGTCTATGGGAGTGCGCCGGCGACCGCGGCCGGCGCGCAAGGAGAGGCAGGGTGCAAGACGGGGCTGGGAGTGAATTCTGGCAAGACATGGCGCGCGCCTTTGGCGGGGCGCTGATTTTCGCATTCCCCCTGCTCATGACCATGGAAATGTGGTGGCTAGGGCTGTATCTGGCGCGCTACAAGCTGGCGCTTTTCGTCATTGCCCTGCTGCCGGTCCTGGTTGGCCTGTCCTATTACGCCGGCTTTCGTCACACCTTCGACTTCAAGGAAGATGTCATTGATGCCCTGGTCGCGTTTGTGGTTGGTGTGGCGATGGCGGCGCTGTTTCTGACCTTGTTCGGGGTCATCAAAACCGGCATGTCGCCAGACGCCATCGTCGGCAACGTCATTCTGCTGGCCGCTCCGGCCAGCATGGGGGCCATCTTGGCCAGCAAGCAGCTGGGGCAGCTTCAGAACAACGCAAGGGCGCTCCAGCAAGCCCGCTACGCGGGTGAGCTGTTCATCATGATGGCGGGAGCGCTGCTGCTAGCTTTCAACGTCGCGCCTACGGAAGCAATCATCCTGATCGCCTACAAAATGACGGCCTGGCATGCGTTGGCGTTGATCGTGGTCACGCTCACCGTCATGCACGTCATCGTTTATACCGCCGGTTTCCGCGGGCAAAGGCAAACACCGGAGGGGACAACCTTCTGGCGCATGTTTCGGCATTTCACCGTGGTCGGCTACGCCATCGGCGGGCTGGTCAGCTTGTACGTGCTGTGGACCTTTGAGCACCTGAGCGGTTGTGGATTGCTCGCGGCCGTGCAGACGGTCGTGGTGACGGCGTTTCCGGCCGGAGTCGGAGCCGCCGTCTCAAGGCTGGTGCTGTAGCCGTGGCGGGAAAACAGGGTGTCGGCGAGCCGCCGTTGTGGGAGCGGCTGGTAGCGCTGGTGGGGTCTCTGCTGGTGCTGGCCTCGGTCGTGTATCTGCTCTATCAGGGAATCTGGGGCGACCATTCGCCGCCTGACATCGTGATCGAGCAGATAGACGTGATGGACAGTGGCGCCGCCCATCTGGTCCGCTTCCGCGCCCGCAACCAGGGTGGCAAGACAGCGGCCGAGGTGATCGTCCGCGGTGTGCTGGAGCGCGACGGCGAGCAGATCGAAACCGCCGAGGCCAGCATCGACTACATACCACCAGGTTCCGAGCAGCAGGGCGGCCTTTATTTCAGCCACGATCCGCGCCAGGCGCAGCTGACCATCGGCGCTTCCGGCTATCGCCTGCCCTGAACCGGACGCAGGCCGACCTGCTGCAGGCATGCGACACCGTCTGTCGCATGCCTGCGGATAATCCTCCTCCAAATCCTGGGCCTGATCACGATCCAGCCTTTGGAAGGGATGAGAGGAGTATGCTTGGAGCTATCGCAGGCGACATCGTTGGTTCGATCTACGAGTTCGACGGCATCAAGTCCAAGGTATTCGAGCTGTTTCATCCGGAAGCGACTTTCACCGACGACACGGTGCAGACAGTGGCGCTGGCGGAGAGCATTCTGACGGGGGAAAGCTATCGCGACCTGCTGCTGAAGTACTACCGGCGCTATCCCGACGTCGGCTACAGCAACAGGTTCCGGCGCTGGGCCGAGGAAGGACCACACCTGCCCTACAACAGCATGGGCAATGGCGCGGCCATGCGGGTCAGCCCGATCGGTTTCGCCTACGACGATTTGGACACCGTCTTGGCCAAGGCCGCTGAGTCGGCCGTCATTACCCACAACCATCCGGAAGGCATAAAGGGCGCCCAAGCAACCGCCACGGCCATTTTCCTGGCCAGAAACGGCAGTTCCAAGACCGCCATCAAGCGCTACATCGAGCATCGCTTCGGCTACGACCTGTCCACGCCGCTGGATCGCCTCCGGCCGCATTATCGTTTTGACGCGACCTGCCAGGGCACGGTGCCACCTGCCATCCGCGCCTTTCTCGAAGCCGAGGACTGGGAAGACGCCGTGCGCAATGCTGTCTCTCTCGGCGGCGACAGCGACACCCTGGCCTGCATCGCGGGGGGCATCGCCGAGGCTGCGTTCGGCCTGCCGGAAGTCATCGCCGAACGGGCCCTGTCCTATCTCGACCCCGAGTTGCGTCGCGTCCTGCAGGAATTCGCGACCCATGTCCGGCGCCGGCCGGTCTTGCCGCGTTGAGCGGGGCGGCCGCCTCGTTTCGCGCTAGTGAAATGTCCCGTCAGCAGTCATAATGATTTCCTGTCGCGCCTGAACTCCATCATGCCGATGCCGACCCGCGCGGGCGCAGCCGTCCAATCGCCACCGGGCAGCGACGAAGGGTGGTGGCGCCGAGATGCTGGGGCTATTGCTGGCCGGAGAAGTTCATGCGAAAGGCCAGGGAATAACAGGAGCTGCCATGCGTCGACTGATCCGCCTCATCATCGCTCTGTTCATCGTCGCCTTTGGCTTGAGCTTCGCTCTCTTGAACGCCGGGACGACGCAGCTGGACTTCTATTTTGGCAGCGTCGAGCTGCCCTTGTCGCTGGCGCTCACGTTGGCACTGGTTCTGGGGGCCCTGCTGGGGTTGCTGTCGGCGACGGCGGTGCTCGTGCGGCAAAAACGGGAGACGGCTCAGTTGCGACGCCAGCTGGCGCAGCGCGAGAAGGAACTGAGCGAATTGCGCAAACTGCCGCTTAGAGACGTGGCCTGATGCTGCAACTGTTTTGGCTCCTGTTGCCGGTGGCTGCGCTGTCCGGCTGGCTGCTGGGCCGCCGGGAGCGCTCCGGTGGCGGCCGCGCATCCTCCTCCAGGTTGCCGGGAGGGTATCTGCAGGGCCTCAACTACCTCCTCAACGAGCAGCAGGATAAGGCCATCGAGGTCTTCACCCGCCTGATCGAGGTCGACAGCGATACCGCCGAGCTGCACCTGGCGCTGGGCAGCCTGTTTCGCCGTCGCGGCGAGGTGGAGCGGGCTATCCGTATCCACCAGAACCTGATCGCCCGCCCTTCCATGACCCGGGAGCAGCGCGCCTACGCGTTGCTGGAGCTGGGGTTGGATTACATGAAGGCCGGACTGCTCGACCGCGCCGAGGCGCTGTTTCAGCAGGTGGCCGATTTCGATGCCTACGTGGTGCCGGCCCTGCATCAGCTGCTCATCATCCATCAGCGGCACAGGGACTGGGAGCAGGCCATTGCCACCGCCAAGAGGCTGGAGGGGCATGGCGCGCCAGGGATGCGCCCCCTGATCGCCCATTTTTACTGCGAGCAGGCCGAGCTGGCGCTGCAGCGCGGCGATGCCCGCCGCGCCCAGCAGCTGCTGAAAAAGGCGCTGGCCAGCGATCCCGGCTGCGTCCGTGCCAGCTTGCAGCTGGGCCTGCTGCAGCTGGAGCGGGGCAATCACCGGGCGGCGCTGCGCTCGCTGGCCAACGTCGAGCGCCAGGATCCGGCGTTTCTGCCGGAGGTCTTGGAGCCGATGCAGGAGTGCTACACTGCGCTGCGCCAGCCGGACCAGATGCAACGCGAGCTGGAGCGCCTGGCGGATGCCCATCCCGAAACCGGGGTCTCCTTGGCGCTGGCCGAGGTGATACGAGAACGGCAGGGCGTGCAGGCGGCGGTGAGCTACCTCCTGACGACGCTGCGGCGGGCGCCGACACTGACCGGAATCGGGCGCTTACTGGAGCTGATCGCTGAACGCGGCGGTCAGGCCGCCGATGTCGAGGAGCTGCAAATCATACGGGCAATCTTCGACGAGGTCTTAGCCGGCTACAACGACTACGAGTGCCGCCAGTGCGGCTTCTCCGGGCGCACGCTGCATTGGCAGTGTCCCAGCTGCCGCTCGTGGGGGACCGTGAAGCCGCTGCTGATTTGAGAGATGGGTGAGCGATTGCAGCAACGAGACAACCGACACACGCGCCAGGGGCCGCGACTGATCGTGGCGCTGGATTTTCCCGCCGTGCGCCAGGCCGAGGAGCTGGCGGCCAAGCTGGAGCCCACCGCCTGCCGGCTCAAGATCGGCAAGGAACTGTTCGTGCGTGGCGGACCGCAGCTGATCGAGCGCCTCCAGGCGCGCGGCTTCGAGATCTTCCTCGACCTCAAGTTCCATGACATCCCCAACACGGTGGCGGCTGCCTGTCGGGCGGCGGCCGAGCTCGGCGTCTGGATGGTCAACGTGCACGCCTTGGGCGGCAGCGCCATGATGCAGGCGGCGCAGGAGGCAGTCGCCGCCGTTTCGACTCGGCCCTTGCTGATCGCGGTTACCGTACTGACCAGCCACGATGCCGCCAGCCTGCGTGAGCTGGGTTTGCCCGAGCCGGCCGTGCTGGTGCCGCAGCTGGCCCGCCTGGCGCGCCAGGCGGGGCTCGACGGGGTGGTCTGCTCCGCCCAGGAGGCGAGCCTGCTGCGGGCTCGGGAGGGCAGCAGCTTCTGCTTGGTCACGCCGGGCATCCGTCCCGCCGCCGCCCAGGCCGATGATCAGCGACGCGTCATGACTCCGGCTGAGGCGTTGGCGGCCGGTTCGGATTATCTGGTCATTGGCCGGCCGATCACCGCCGCCCCCGATCCTATGGCGGCGCTGGCCAGCATTCTGGACGAGATCGCAGGCTAGGCGCGTGTCGAGGAACTTCCTGCCCCGGGCGGCGGTCAGCGATGTTAGAATGTCTGCGGGAGTCGGCCGGACAGTCGCTGCGTCGGTCTCGGCGCGGAGGAAAGTCCGGGCTCCACAGGGCAGGGTGCCAGGTAACGCCTGGGCGGCGTGAGCCGACGGAAAGTGCCACAGAAAACAGACCGCCGATGGCCTTCGGGCACAGGCAAGGGTGAAAAGGTGCGGTAAGAGCGCACCGCGCGGGTGGTAACACTCCGCGGCACGGTAAACCCCACCCGGAGCAAGACCAAATAGGGGAGCTATGGTGTGGCCCGCACCGCTCTCGGGTAGGTCGCTAGAGGCGCACGGCGACGTGCGTCCCAGATGAATGACTGTCCTCGACAGAACCCGGCTTACAGGCCGACTCCCGCCCTTCCTTCCTCGCTTCTCCCTTTCCGACCCCACCACCCGTCCCGCTTAGCCGTGGCCTTTGAACGGTCTTTAGCATTTTTTTCTAAGCGAATGATTTGTCTGTCGAAATCGTCTCGCTCTGCGGAGGAGCTTCGACAGAGTTTGCTTATCGTTCGTAAGTTATTGTTGATAAAGAAAGATTTCAGAAGAGGAATGCTTGACAACTTTCTCGCCGCCTCCCTATAGTGTGCCGAAGTGGGATAAAGTGGAAAAAAATGGAACCCGGTTGGCGTAACGGGGCCCAAGCGGGGGAGCCGTGTTTCGGGGGGTCAGCCATCTTAGTCTGGACGAGAAAGGGCGCATGTCGTTCCCGAGCCGCTATCGGGATCGGCTGATGGAGCTCTGTGGTGGTGATCTCGTCATCACGGTCGACCCCGAGCATTGCCTGCTCGTCTATCCCCTTCCGGCCTGGGAAGAAATTCAGCAGAAGCTGCAGCGGCTGCCGAGCTTCAATCCGGCCACGCGCAATCTGCAGCGTCTTCTGATCGGCTACGCCACTGACGTGCAAATGGATGCTAATGGGCGCGTGCTGCTGCCGCAGCCGTTGCGCGAGTTCGCCTACCTGGAGCGCAAGGTGGTGCTCGCCGGCCAAGGCAACAAGTTCGAGCTCTGGGACGAAGAACGTTGGACCAAGAACTCCGAAGTCTGGTTGGCAGAAGCGCCGCAGAACCTGGAGTCGGTGGCCGAGCTGGCGGATTTGACGCTATGACAAGAGCCGACAGTGACGGTTCGGTGCACAGTCCCGTGCTGCGGGAGGAGGCGATCGCCGCGCTGGCGATCCGACCCGACGGGCTGTACGTGGACGGCACCTTCGGGCGCGGTGGCCACGCCAGCGAGATCCAGCGCCGGCTTGGGCCCCGTGGGCGGCTGTGGCTGATCGACAAGGATCCGGAAGCGATCGCCGAGGCGCGCGCCCGCTTCGGCGCTGATCCGCGCTGTCTCATCCACCACGGTTCCTTCGCCGAGCTGCGCGCGCTGGCGGAGCGCCACGGGGCGCTGGGGAGTATCGACGGTCTGTTGCTGGACCTGGGAGTGTCGTCGCCGCAGCTGGATGCGGCCGAGCGCGGGTTCAGCTTCATGCGAGACGGGCCGCTGGACATGCGCATGGATAGCTCGCGCGGCATGACGGCGGCGCAATGGCTGAACTCGGCGGACGGCGAGGAGATTGCTCGGGTGCTGCGCGAGTATGGCGAAGAGCGCTTCGCCCGCCGCATCGCCCAGGCGATCGTGGCCTACCGCAACCAGCAGGGGCCGCTGCAGACCACCGGCCAGCTGGCCGAGCTGATCGCCGGCGCCGTGCCGGTCCGCGAGCGCCACAAGCACCCGGCAACCCGCAGCTTTCAGGCGATTCGGATACACCTGAACGGCGAATTGGAAGACTTGTCTCGGATTCTGGAGGACGCTTGTGATTTGCTAGCACCCCGCGGCCGCCTGGCGGTGATCAGTTTCCATTCGCTGGAGGACCGCTTGGTCAAACGCTTCATGCGGGCGCGCTCCAGCACGGCGCAGGTGCCGCCGGAGCTGCCGGTGATCCCTGAACAGCTCAAGCCGAAGCTGAGGCTGGTCGGCCGTGCGGTGCGGCCGAATGCGGCCGAGGTCGCTGCCAACCCGAGAGCGCGCAGCGCGGTGCTGCGGGTCGCGGAGCGGTTGCCGTGAGGCAGGGCCTGATCCTGGTCGCGCTGGCGGCTGCACTGATGAGCACGGCGGTCGGCGTGATCCATTTCAAGCACCAATCTCGCCGGCTGTTCGCGGAGTCGCAGGAGCTGCTGCGGGAGGCCGACCGGCTGAACGTGGAGTGGAACATGCTGCAGCTGGAGCTGGCAGCCTGGTCGGCGCACGGTCGGATCGAGCGGATCGCCCGGGAGAAGCTGCAGATGCGCATGCCGCGCCGGACCGATGCCGTGATACTGAAACAATGAGATAGGCAGACATGCTGCGCGATGCTCAACAGGAAAAATCCAGCCTGCCGCCTGCTTGGCGATCGGCCGCGCTGCTGCTCGGCTTCGGTCTGTGCGCCTGCATCCTGCTGGGGCGGGCGGTGGATCTGCAGGTGCTGGACAAGCAGTTCCTGCAGACCCAGGGCGACGCCAGGCACCTGCGGGTGGTAGAGATTCCGGCGCATCGCGGCGCGATCACTGACCGCAACGGCGAGCCGCTGGCGAGCAGCTCGCCGGTCGATTCGGTGTGGGTGAACCCGAAGGAATTTCTTGCCGCCGGAGCGGACAGCCACGAGCTGGCGCGACTGCTGGATCTGGAGCCGCGTCTGTTGGAGCGGCGCATCCGCGAGCGAGCCGATCGCGAGTTCCTGTACGTCAAGCGCCACGTTCCGCCTGATCTGGCCGAGCGGGTCATGGCGCTGAAGCTGCCGGGGGTATCGCTGGAGCGTGAATACCGGCGCTTCTATCCAACTGGAGAAGTGGCGGCGCACGTGGTCGGATTCACCGACATCGACGACCGCGGCCAGGAGGGCATGGAGCTCGCTTATGACCAATGGCTGCGGGGCGAGCCTGGGGCTAAGCGCGTGGTCAAGGACCGCTACGGCCGTATCATCGGCGACGTGGAGAGTCTGCGCGAGCCGCGCCCCGGCAAGGAACTGCGGCTGAGCATCGACCGCCGGCTGCAATACCTGGCCTATCGCGAGCTGAAGGCGGCCGCCCTCGAGCAGCAGGTGCGAGCGGCGTCGCTGGTGCTGCTCGACGTCACCACCGGGGAGGTGCTGGCCATGGTCAACCAGCCCGGCTACAACCCCAACAATCGTGCCGAGCTGAGCGGCCAGGTCGTGCGCAACCGCGCCGTCACCGATGCCTACGAGCCGGGCTCCACCATCAAGGTGTTCTCGGTGGCGGCGGCGCTGGAGTCGGGCCGGTTCCGCCCCGACACCATCATCGACACCGGCCCGGGCTACATGCGGGTGGGCAATTACACCATTCACGATACCCGTGCCTTCGGCAAGATCGATGTCAGCACCCTGATCCAGAAGTCCAGCAACATCGGCGTGGCCAAGATGGCGCTGGAGCTGGAGCCGGAAACGATCTGGGATACCTACGTCAGGCTGGGCTTCGGTTCGCCGCCGGGAACCGGTTTCCCAGGCGAAGCCTCGGGACTGATGCCGCCGCGGCCGCCGCAGCGCCCCGCTGAGCGGGCAGCCTTGGCCTATGGCTATGGCCTGTCGGTCACGCCGCTGCAGCTGGCTAGCGCCTATGCCACCATCGCTGCCGACGGCGTTCGGCGGCCGGTGTCGTTCCTGGCCTTGCCGGAGCCGCCGACCGGCGAGCAGGTGATCTCACCGGAAGTGGCCCGGCAGGTGCGGGCCATGATGGAGATGGTGGTGGCGGAGGGGGGTACCGCGCCGCAGGCCCGGGTGGCTGGCTATCGCGTCGCCGGCAAGACCGGCACGTCCCGCAAGGCCATCGCCGGCGGTTACGACGACAAGGCACACCTGGCCTATTTCGCCGGCTTCGCGCCGGCCAGCAAGCCGCGGCTGGCCATGGTGGTGGTGCTGGACGAGCCCAGCGCGCATTCCTACTACGGCGGTCGCGTAGCCGCCCCCGTCTTCAGCCGGGTGATGAGCGGCGCCCTGCGCCTGCTCAACGTGCCGCCGGACGATCTGCCCGGACTGGGCAGCTACGTCGCCAGCATCGGGGGGGTGAGACAATGACGGCGCCAGCCTTGCCGATTGGACACAACCTCGCGGACCTGCTGGCTGGCCTGGTCCAGGTGGCGCCGGCACAGCAGCGTTCCGTCACCGGCCTGGCCCTGGACAGCCGACAAGTGCGGCCAGGCAGCCTGTTCGCCGCGGTCGCTGGCAGCCAGCGGCACGGGCTGGAGTTCGTCGCGCAGGCGCTCCAGCGCGGGGCCGCTGCGGTCGTCTATGAGCCGGATTCGCGGGCGAATGCGGCGGCGGCCGAGCGTGCCTGTGCCGCCGCCGGGGTGCCGCTGCTGGCGGTGCCGGGACTGGGACAGAGCCTGAGCCTCATCGCCGGGCGCTTTTTCGATCATCCCAGCCGGGGCCTGACGCTACTGGGCGTGACCGGTACCGACGGCAAGACCTCGGTCAGCCAGTTCATCGTCCAGGCCTTGAGCGAAACTGCGCCCTGCGGGGTGATCGGTACCCTGGGTTACGGGCAGCTCGGCAGCCTGGAGCCTGCCTCCCACACTACCCCGGACGCGATCCGGCTGCAGCAGCTTCTGAACGACATGCGGGGCAGCGGCATCCGCTATGTGGCGATGGAAGTTTCCTCGCACGCGCTCGACCAGGGGCGGGTGGCTGCCTTGCGCTTCCGCGTGGCGGTGCTGACCAACCTTAGCCGCGATCATCTCGATTACCACGGCAGCCAGGAAGCCTACGCCGCCGCCAAGGCCCGACTGTTCGCCATGCCTGGCCTGGAGCACGCCATCCTCAACGCCGACGACGAATTCGGGCGCCGGCTGCTGGCCTCGCTGCCGGACGGGGTGCGGGCGCTGACCTATTCCTTGTCGCCGGCGGCCGGCGCCGATCTGGTCTGCCAGAAATTGCATGCTCGTCCCAATGGCTTGGAGCTGCGGTTGCGCACGCCTTTTGGCGGCGCCGAGCTGTCTCTGCCGCTGCTGGGACGCTTCAACGCCGCCAATGCGCTGGCGGCGCTCGGTGCACTGCTGGCGCTCGAGGTCCCGCTGCCGGAAGCGGTCCGGCGGCTGCAGCGGCTGCGGCCGGTGGCTGGACGCATGCAGCGGCTCGGCGGCGGCGGGCAGCCGCAGGTGGTGATCGACTATGCCCATACGCCGGCGGCCTTGGCGGCTGCCCTGGATGCCGTGCGCGAGCACACCGAAGGTCGGGTCTGGTGCGTGTTCGGCTGCGGCGGCGAGCGCGACGCCGGCAAGCGTGCTGCCATGGGGGCGGTGGCCGACGCCAAGGCCGACGTCATCGTCATCACCGATGACAACCCGCGTCGCGAGGATCCCGAGGCCATCTTCGCCGACATACTTGCCGGCGTGCAGCGGCAGCGGCCGCAGCTGGTGCATGACCGGGCCGCCGCGATCAGGCTGGCGCTGGAGCAAGCCGAGGCCGGCGATACGGTGCTGATCGCCGGCAAGGGGCACGAGGACTACCAACTGGTCGGTGAGCGCAGGCTGGCATTCAATGACGCTGCGGTGGCGGTCGCTGTCCTGCAGGAGCGTGCGGCATGGATCGACTGATGCTGAGCGAGCTTGCCGAGATGCTGGGTTGCCCTCTGGTCGGCGCCGACGTGCTGGTCGATGCCGTCGCCAGCGACAGCCGCAAGCTGCCGCGCAATGCGCTGTTCGTCGCCCTGCGCGGTGCGCGCTTCGACGGCCATGATTTCCTCCCCGCCGCCCGCGAGGCCGGCGCGGTGGCGGCGATGGTGGACCGCCCCGGCGATTGGGGGCTGCCGTATCTGCTGGTGGAGGATACCCGGCGCGCGCTGGGGCAGCTGGCTGCGGCCTGGCGGCGCCGCTTGGGGTTGCCAGTGGTGGCGATCACCGGCAGCAACGGCAAGACCACCACCAAGGAAATGACGGCCGCAATCCTGGCCCACTGCGGTCCGACCTTGAGCACCGAAGGCAATCTGAACAACGACATCGGTTTGCCGCTTACGCTGCTGCGCCTGGGTCGGGTACATGAGAACGTGGTCGTGGAGATGGGGGCCAGTGCGGCAGGAGAAATCGCCTACCTGGCGGGACTGGCCCAGCCCAACGTCGGCGTGATCACCAATGCCGGTCCGGCCCATTTGCAGGGCTTTGGCTCGCTGGAAGGGGTGGCGCGCGCCAAGGGCGAGCTGCTGCAGGCGCTGCCGCCGACGGCGACGGCGGTGATCAACGCCGACGATGCCTTCGCTCCGCTCTGGCTCGGCTTCGCCGGGCAGCGCCGCGTGCTGGATTTCGGTATCGAACGGCCGGCCGCGGTCCGCGCCGAGCAGATCGATGGCGGCCGGTTCGTCCTCTGCACGCCGAAAGGCAAGGCCTGGGTTAGGCTGCCCCTGCCGGGCCGGCACAACGTGCTCAATGCCCTCGCTGCCGCCGCCGCGGCGCTGGCGCTGGACGCCTCGCTGGAGCTGATCGTGGCTGGCCTAGAAAAGGTCGCGGCCGTTCCCGGGCGGTTGCTGCGGCGCCAGGCCGCGCACGGTGCCTGGCTGCTGGACGACACCTACAACGCCAATCCGAGTTCGCTGCGGGCCGGGCTGGAAGTGCTGGCGGCCGAATCCAGCGAGCGCTGGCTGGTGCTGGGCGACATGGCGGAGCTGGGGCCGCAGGCCGCGCGGCTGCATGCCGAGGCGGGCCAGCTGGCCCGGCGGCTGGGAGTCCACCGGCTGTTCGCGGTCGGGCCGCTGGCGGCGTCGGCGGCGGAGCAGTTCGGCAGCGGCGGCGAGCATTTCGAGAACAAGACGGATTTGATTGCCCGCTTGACGGAGTTGTTGCAGCCAGGGGTGACGCTTTTGGTGAAGGGATCGCGTTCGAGCGGCATGGAGCAGGTCGTTGAGGCCTTGCTGGCGGCGCAGCCCCCGCGACAGGTATCGCTAGGAAACTGAGCATGCTGTTTTATCTGCTGAAATCGCTGGGCGAGTACGTCAGCGCCTTCAACGTGTTCCAGTATCTGACCTTCCGGGCGATTCTGAGCACGCTGACCGCGCTCGCCATCGCCCTGCTGGTTGGACCGGTGCTGATTCGCCGCCTGACTCTGCACCAAATCGGCCAGCAGGTCCGCAGCGACGGGCCGCAAAGTCATCTGTCCAAGGCCGGCACGCCTACCATGGGCGGCACGCTGATCCTGGTTGCGGTTGCTGTCGGTACCCTGACTTGGGCAGACCTGAGCAATCACTATGTGTGGCTGGTTCTGGCCGTCACCCTGGCGTTCGGCGGCATCGGCTTCGTCGATGACTACAAGAAGCTAGTGCGCAAGAACAGCAAGGGTTTGTCGGCACGGGCCAAGTACTTCTGGCAGTCGGTGTTCGGCCTGGCTGCCGCGGTGGCGCTTTATTTGATGGCGCAGACGCCGGCGGAAACGGCGCTGCTGATTCCCTACGCCAAGGACCTGGCTCTGCCCCTGGGGTTGCTGTTCATACCCTTTGTCTATTTCGTGATCGTCGGCGCATCCAATGCCGTCAATCTGACCGACGGTCTGGACGGCCTTGCCATCCTGCCCACGGTGCTGGTCGCCGGCGCCTTGGGCGTGTTCGTCTACGCCGCCGGGCACAAGGTTTTCGCGAACTATTTGGGCGTCCCTTACGTGCAGGGCGTGGGCGAGGTGGTGGTTTTCTGCGGCGCCCTGGTCGGCGCCGGGCTGGGCTTTCTCTGGTTCAACGCCTATCCGGCGCAGGTGTTCATGGGTGATGTCGGCGCGCTGGCGCTGGGAGCTGCCCTGGGTGTGTTGGCGGTGCTGGCGCGACAGGAGCTGGTGCTGTTCATCATGGGTGGCGTTTTCGTGCTGGAGACGGTGTCGGTGATCCTGCAGGTCGGCTCTTACAAGCTCACCGGCAAGCGGATCTTTCGCATGGCGCCCATCCATCATCACTTCGAGCTGAAGGGCTGGCCGGAACCGCGGGTGATCGTGCGCTTCTGGATCATTACCGTGATCCTGGTGCTGATTGGCCTGGCCAGCCTGAAGATAAGGTAACAACGACATGGCGGCACGGGCATATCATGGCTTGACGGTGGTGGTCGGGCTCGGCAAGACCGGGCTCGCCTGCGCCCGCTTCCTGCGCGCCCAGGGTGCCGCCGTGGCGGTGACCGACAGCCGCAGTGAGCCGCCTTGCCTGCCGCAGGCGCGGGCTCAGCTGCCGGACGTGCCGCTGGCATTGGGAGGTTTCGATGTCGAGCTGCTGGCCCGCGCCGAGCGCATCGTGGTCAGCCCTGGGGTGTCGCCGGCCGAACCGGTCATCGCGGCCGCAGCCGAGCGGGGCATCCCGCTGCTGAGCGAGATTGAGCTGTTCGCGCGCGCAGCCCGGGCGCCGGTGGCGGCCATCACCGGCTCCAACGGCAAAAGCACTGTGACCACGTTGCTGCAGCGCATGGCGGCAGCCGCCGGCAAGCGCGTGGCAGCCGGCGGCAATCTGGGTGTGCCGGCGCTGGAGCTGCTGGATCCGGCGGTCGAGCTGTACGTGCTGGAGCTGTCCAGCTTCCAGCTGGAGACCACCCGCAGCCTGGCGCCGGCGGCGGCCACGGTGCTCAACGTGAGCCCCGATCACCTAGACTGGCATGGCTCGCTTGCTGCCTACGCGGCGGCCAAGGAAAAGGTTTTCGCGCGTGCCGAGTGGTGCATCGTCAATGCTGACGATCCGGTGGTGGCGGAGATGAAGCTCGGCGGCCGGCGCGTGAGCTTCAGCGTGCGGCCGAGCTCTGGCGCCGACTGGCGCCTCGGCGAGCGAGACGGCGTCGCCTGCCTGCTGCGTGGCGAGGAGCCGCTGCTGCGCGCGGATGAGCTACGCATTGCCGGGCGGCACAACCTCGCCAACGCGCTGGCGGCGCTGGCTCTGGGCGCGGTGCTCGACCTCCCGCTGCCGGCCATGCTGACCGCGCTGCGACAATTCACCGGGTTGCCGCACCGGACCGAGTGGGTGGGCGAGGCCGGCGGCGTGGCCTGGTACAACGATTCTAAGGGCACCAACGTCGGCGCCACCCTCGCTGCAATCGACGGACTCGACCGGCCCCTGGTACTGATCGCTGGCGGCGAAGGCAAGGGCCAGGATTTCAGCGTGCTGGCGCCGGTGCTGGAGCGGAAGGCGCGAGCGTTGGTACTGATCGGGCGTGACGCCGATCTGATCGAGCGTGCGGTTGGCACGGTGCTGCCGGTGGTGCGCGCGGCCGACATGGATACGGCGGTGCGGGAAGCGGCGCGCTTGGCACGGCCGGGAGACGCCGTGCTGCTGTCGCCGGCTTGCGCCAGTTACGACATGTTCGCCGGCTACGAGCAGCGTGGCGAAGCGTTCCGGGCGGCGGTGCGGAGGTGGGTGCTATGAGCCTTGCCATGACCGAAGCCGTCGAGCAGCGCCGGAGCCGCGCGCCGGCACTCTGGCCAAATGTCGACCGTTCCCTGCTGGGCGCGATCGCCGTCCTGGCCCTGTTGGGGCTGGTGATGGTGCTGTCCAGCTCGGTCTCCATTGCCGAGCGGGATACCGGTGACGCCTTCTATTACTTCAAGCGGCAGCTGGCTTATTTCTGCTTGGGGACGGGGCTGGCCTTCGTCGTTCTGCACCTGCCGCTGGCCAGCTGGCAAAAGAGTAACGTGGTGTTGCTCGGCCTGGCGGTTCTGCTGCTGCCCCTGGTGTTGATCCCAGGAATCGGGCGCGAGGTCAATGGGGCGGCGCGCTGGATACCGTTGGGGGTGTTCAATCTGCAGGCCTCCGAAGCCGCCAAGCCGCTGATCCTCATCTACGTGGCTGCCTATCTGGCGCGTTGCGGCGAGGCCATTCGGCATCGGGTTTCGGCCTTCATCCCGCCGCTGCTCGCGCTGGCCGTCGTTGGATTGCTGTTGCTGATGGAGCCGGATTTCGGCACAGCGGTGGTCATCTTCGCCACCGCCATGGGCATGCTGTTCATCGCCGGCGCGCCCTTGCCGTGGTTCGTCGTGCTGGCCGCCCCGGTGGTGCTGGCCGGCTGGCTGCTGGTGATTATGTCACCCTACCGTTGGGCGCGCCTGACCGCCTTCGTCGACCCCTGGCAGGATCCGTTCGCGTCCGGCTTCCAGCTGACCCAGTCGCTGATTGCCATCGGTCGGGGCGAATGGCTGGGGGTGGGCTTGGGGGCCAGTGTGCAAAAGCTGTTTTACCTGCCCGAGGCGCACACCGATTTCGTGTTCGCGGTGTTCGCCGAAGAGCTCGGGCTGCTCGGCGTCATCGTCCTCATTGGTCTGTACGGCCTCATCGTCGCCCGGGCCTTCCGTATCGGCTTGCACAGCATCCGCCTGGGCCTGCAATTCGGCGGCTATCTGGCCTATGGCATCGGCCTTTGGTTCGGCATGCAGGCGTTCATCAACATCGGCGTCAACATGGGGCTGCTGCCGACCAAGGGGCTGACCCTGCCCTTGATGAGCTACGGCGGCAGCAGCCTGATCTGCACCCTGGTGTCCCTGGCGCTGCTGCTCCGCGCCGGCATCGAGCTGCGGCTGGCCACGGTCAGCGCCCAGCCCGTGGCAAGGAGGCGGACATGAGCCAAGCCACGCGTCCGCTGATGATCGTCGCCGGCGGTACCGGGGGGCATGTGTTCCCCGGCTTGGCGGTGGCCGAGGAGCTGCGGCGGCGCGGCGTCCCGGTGGTGTGGCTGGGAACCCGACATGGGCTGGAAGCGCGGCTGGTGCCTGCGGCCGGCATCCCGGTCGCGTGGCTGACCGTGCGCGGGCTGCGTCGGCGCGGCCTGCGCGGCTGGCTGGCTGCGCCTTGGATGGTGGCGCGCAGCACGTTGCAGGCGTTGCGCATCATGCGGCGGCACCGGCCGCGCGCGGTGCTGGGTATGGGCGGATACGTCTCGGGGCCGGGCGTGCTGGCGGCGCGGCTGCTGGGGATCCCGCTGCTGATCCATGAGCAGAACGCCATTCCCGGCTTCACCAACCGCAAGCTGGCGCCGCTGGCAAGCTGCATCATGACCGGCTTTGCCGGTGTCTTCGAGCAGTACGCTAAGGCGGTGCACACTGGCAATCCGGTGCGCGCTGAAATCGCCCGTCTGGCTGCCGATACGACCATTCAACGCGCGGCAGAGGGGCGGCGGCTGCGGCTGCTGGTGCTCGGCGGCAGCCAGGGTGCCGCGGCCATCAACCAGGTCGTGCCTGCGGCATTGCTCGGCCTGGAGCCCCGGCTGCGGCCTGAAGTTTGGCACCAGACGGGAGCGGCCGATGTCGACGCTACGGTGGCGCGCTACCGGGAGCTGGGTCTGGAAGCGCGGGTCGAGCCGTTCATCGACGACATAGCGGCTGCCTATGCTTGGGCCGATCTGGCGCTGTGCCGGGCCGGCGCCTTGACCGTCGCCGAGCTTGCCGTTGCCGGCGTGCCGGCGGTGTTGATTCCCTTTCCTTATGCGACCGACGACCACCAGACCGCCAACGCCCGCCATCTGGTGGCACGTGATGCCGGCGTGTTGTTCCCGCAGGAGCACCTGACCACCGAGCGGCTGACGGCGGTGCTGGCAGAGCTGCTGGGCGATCCGCAGCACTTGCGGACCATGGCCGCCAACGCCCGCGCCATGGGACTGCCCGACGCCGCAGCGCAGGTCGCGCAACGATGCCTGGAGGCCGCACGATGAACGCGCCCGTCAAGTCACAACAACGTCATAACCATCCCGGCGCCATGGGGCGGGTTCGACACCTGCATTTCGTCGGGATCGGCGGCACCGGCATGGGCGGTATCGCCGAGGTTTTGCTCAATCTGGGGTACAGCGTGAGCGGCTCGGATCTGCGTGAAAACGCTATGACCCGGCGGCTGGCCAGCCTCGGCGCCCGCATCGTCTACGGCCACCGGCCGGAGCACGTGGCTGGGGCTGACGCCGTGGTCATTTCCAGTGCCGTGGGGCCGGACAACCCGGAAGTGGTGGCGGCGCGGGCGGCGCGAGTACCGGTGGTGCCGCGGGCGCAGATGCTGGCCGAACTGATGCGCTTCCGCTACGGCATCGCGGTGGCCGGCACCCATGGCAAGACCACCACCACCAGTCTGGTGGCTAGCGTGCTGGCCGAAGGCGACATGGATCCGACCTTCGTCATCGGCGGTCGGCTCAACAGCGCCAACAGCAACGCCCGGCTGGGGACGGGTCGCTTTCTGGTGGCAGAGGCCGACGAAAGTGACGCCTCTTTCCTCTACCTGCAGCCGATGATGGCGGTAGTGACCAACATAGATGCCGATCACCTGGGCACCTACGGCGGCGATTTCGGTCATTTGCGCGACACCTTTCTGAAATTTCTGCACCACCTGCCTTTCTATGGACTGGCGGTGCTGTGCCTGGACGACCCGGTGGTGCGTGAGCTGGCCCAGGCGGTGAATCGCCCCGTCCGGACCTATGGCTTCGATGCCGGCCTCGATTTGCGTGCGGTGGACGTGCGCTACGAAGGAATCCGCACCTTCTTCCGGGTCGAAGGCAATCTCGGCTTGGAAATGGACATCGAGCTCAACCTGCCGGGCCGGCACAACGTGCTGAATGCGCTCGCCGCCATCGCCGTGGGGCATGAGCTGGGCGTGTCGGAGGCGGCGATCAGGTCGGCCTTGGCGGGCTTCCGTGGTGTGGGGCGGCGTTTCCAGGTCTACGGCGAATTCGACCTGCAGGGCAAGCGCATCGTGCTGGTGGACGACTACGGCCACCATCCGCGCGAGATTTTGGCCACCATCCAGGCGGCGCGGGCAGCCTACCCCGAAAGGCGCTTGCTGCTGGCCTTCCAGCCGCACCGTTATACCCGCACGCGCGATTTGTTCGAGGATTTCACCCGGGCGTTATCGGAGGTCGATGCCCTGGTGCTGACCCAGGTGTACCCGGCCGGCGAGCAACCCATCGCCGGCGCCGACAGCCGCGCCCTGGCCGGGGCCATCCGGGCCCGCGGCCACGTCAACCCGGTTTTCGTCGCTTCCATTGAGGAGCTGATTGAGGTCTTGCCGGGGGTGGTGCAGGACGGTGACCTGGTGCTGGCGATGGGGGCCGGCAGCATCGGCGGCCTGGGGCCCGCTCTCAAGCAACGCTACGGCAAGGAGGACGAGGCATGAGCTCGGCGCTGCAGACGGCACGGCTGCGCGGCGAGCTGCGCCTGCAGGAGTCGATGGCGCGGCATACGACCTGGCGCACCGGTGGCCAGGCGGATCGCCTCTATCGGCCGGCCGATCTGACGGACCTGCAGCTGTTCTTGTCCCAGCTGCCGGAGGACGAGCCCCTGACCTGGTGCGGATTGGGCAGCAATCTGCTGGTGCGCGACGGCGGCATTCGCGGCACGGTGATTCTGACTGCGCAAGGCCTGCAGGGCCTAGCTCAGGTCGGACCGCAGCAGGTGCGAGCCGAGGCCGGCGTGCACTGCGCCCGGGTCAGCAAGTTCTGCAGCCAGCTGGGGTTGGCCGGAGCCGAGTTCCTGATCGGCATCCCGGGCACCATCGGCGGGGCGCTCGCCATGAATGCCGGCGCCTTCGGCAGTGAGACCTGGGAACGGGTGGTGGAGGTCGAGACCATCGATCGTCGCGGCGAGGTGCGGCGGCGGCTGCCCGGCGATTTCGAGGTCGGCTACCGGAAAGTGAAAGGGCCGCCGGGAGAATGGTTCGTTGCCTGCACGCTGCTGCTGCAGCCGGACGATGCTGCCGCCGTCGAGGAGCGGGCCAAGGCCCTGCTGGCCCGGCGCTCGGCGGCCCAGCCCATCGGCAAGCCGAGTGCCGGCTCGGTGTTCCGCAATCCGCCCGGCGACCATGCGGCGCGCCTGATCGAGGCCAGTGGCCTGAAGGGGTTGCGCCGGGGCGGTGCGCAGGTCTCGGACAAGCACGCCAATTTCATTCTCAACACTGGCACGGCCAGCGCCGCCGACATCGAGGCACTGATCGAGACGGTGCAGCGCGAGGTTTATGCGCGGCAGGGCGTCTTGCTGCAGCCAGAGGTTCACATTATCGGGGAGAGGCTGCCGACATGAGCCGGATCAGCACGGAACAGGTGAAAGCCATGGGGAAGGTCGCGCTGGTGCAGGGTGGCTGGGCAGCGGAGCGGGAAGTCTCCCTCAACAGCGGCGCGCGGGTGCTCGCCGCGCTGCGCAGCCTGGGCGTGGACGTCACCCCGGTCGATCCGCGCGACGACGGCATCACCAAGCTGGCCGGGTTCGATCGCGCCTTCATCATCGTCCACGGCCGCGGCGGCGAGGATGGCGTGCTGCAGGCGACGCTGGAAATGCTGGGGGTGCCATACACCGGCACCGGCGTGCTCGGCTCGGCGCTAGGCATGGACAAGCTGCGCACCAAGCTGGTCTGGCGCGGCGCCGGTTTGCCGACCCCGGATTTCGTCCAGCTACGGCCTGACAGCGATTGGGAAACCGTCGTGGCCGAGCTGGGCCTACCCCTAATGGTCAAGCCCAGCCGCGAAGGCTCCAGCATCGGCATGGCCAAGGTCGAGTCCGCTGCCGAGCTGGAGCGGGCCTATCGGACCGCTGTCGAGTACGACTCGCAGGTCATAGCCGAGCGCTGGATCAGCGGCGCGGAATACACGGTCGGGATCCTGGACCAGCAGGCGTTGCCGGTGATCCGGCTGGAGACGCCGCACAGCTTCTATGACTACGACGCCAAATATCGCGCCGACACCACCCGCTATCACTGCCCCTGCGGGCTGTCGGCGGCGGCGGAAGCAGAGCTGCAGGAGCTGGCGCTGGAAGCATTCCGCGCCGTCGGCGGTTATGGCTGGGGGCGGGTAGATCTGATGTGCGACGGCAGTGGCCAGCCTTGGTTGCTGGAGGTCAACACGGTGCCGGGCATGACGGAGCACTCGCTGGTGCCCATGGCGGCTCGTGCCGCCGGCTTGAGCTTCGAGGAGCTGGTCTGGCGGATTCTGCTCACCAGTGAAAGGGAGAGGTGGTGCTGATGGCGACGATGGAGCGCGGACCGGAGCGCACGCCGCAGTCGGCTACGCGCTGGCTGGGGCGGCTGCTGGCGGTGCTGGTGCTGGCAGCGCTGGGAACGGGCGCGGCGGCCGGCTGGCAGTGGCTGGCGGCACCGGAGCGCTTCCCGCTGGCAACGGTACGCCTGGACGGACGGTTGGAGAAGGTCGCCGAGGAGGAACTGCGCGCCGCCATCCTGCCCTACCTCGACAGGGGCATGCTGGGGCTGGACATCGAGCGTATTCGGCAGGCAGTGGCGGCCTTGCCCTGGGTCGCCGAGGCGGCGGTGCGGCGGCAGTGGCCGGACACCCTGGTGGTCGAAATCCGGGAGCGCGTGGCCGTCGCCCGCTGGAACGCCGGCGTGATGGACAGCGCAGGCCAGCTGTTTCAGCCCCGGGAGGAGACTATCCCGCCGGATTTGCCGCTGCTGCAGGGTCCACCGGACAGCTTGCCGTTGGTCTGGGCGCGGTTTCAGAAGCTGAATGCGCTGTTCGGCCAGGCTGGGCTGGAGCTCCGGCGGCTGTATGTGGACGAGCGGCGGGCCTGGACAGCCGAGCTGGCCGACGGAGTGATCGTCAAGTTGGGGATCGACGAGATGGACCTGGCTGTCGAGCGTTTCCTGCGGGCATTGCCGCGTATAGGTGCGGCTGCCGAAACCCGCTTGGTTCGCGTCGATCTGCGTTACCCGAACGGTTTCGCGCTGGCTTGGGCAAGCGCGGCGCCGCAGAGTCCTAGAGAATAGAACATGAGCAAGAAATCGGAGCGCAACCTGCTTGTCGGGCTCGACATCGGCACCTCCAAGGTTGTCGCCATCGTGGGCGAGGTTACCTCCGGCGGGGTGGTGGAGGTGGTCGGGATCGGCTCGCATCCGTCGCGGGGGATGAAGAAAGGCGTGGTGGTCAACATCGAGTCCACCGTGCAGTCCATCCAGCGGGCAGTGGAGGAAGCCGAGCTGATGGCGGGCTGCCAGATCAACTCGGTGTATGCCGGCATCGCCGGCAGCCACATCCGCAGCCTCAACTCGCACGGCATCGTCGCCATCCGGGATCGCGAGGTGACCCCGGCGGATGTCGAGCGGGTCATCGACGCCGCGCGGGCTGTGGCCATCCCGGCCGACCAGGAGATCCTGCACGTCCTGCCGCAAGAATTCATCATCGATGCCCAGGAAGGGATCAAAGAGCCGGTCGGAATGTCGGGGGTGAGGCTGGAAGCCAGGGTGCACATGGTGACCGGCGCCGTTAGCGCTGCCCAGAACATCATCAAGTGCGTGCGCCGCTGCGGCCTCGCGGTCAACGACATCATCCTGGAGCAGCTGGCGGCAAGCTACGCAGTGCTAACCGAGGACGAGAAGGAGCTGGGCGTCTGCCTGATCGACGTGGGCGGCGGGACCAGTGACGTGGCCGTGTTCACCGAGGGCGCCATCCGGCATACGGCCGTCATCCCGATTGCGGGCGATCAGATCACCAACGACATCGCGGTAGCCTTGCGCACGCCGGCCCAGCATGCCGAGGAGATCAAGATCAAGTATGCCTGCGCGCTGTCTCAGCTGGCCTCGGCCGAGGAGACCATCGAGGTGCCCTCGGTCGGCGACCGGCCGCCGCGCCGGCTGTCGCGGCAGACCTTGGCTGAGGTGGTGGAGCCACGCTACGAGGAGCTGTTCAGTCTGGTCCAGGCCGAGCTGCGCCGCAGCGGCTTCGAGGATCTGATCGCCGCCGGCATCGTTCTGACCGGCGGCTCGGCGAAGATGGAAGGGGTGCTGGAGTTGGCCGAGGAAGTCTTCCACATGCCGGTCCGGCTCGGGGTACCGCAAAACGTATCAGGCCTGGCCGACGTGGTCCGCAATCCGATTTATTCGACCGGGGTAGGGCTGCTGCATTTCGGCTCACTCAACCGCCGGCACCAGGTGCAGGAATTCTACGGGGAGACGGGGTTGTCCGGCTTGTGGGCCCGGATGAAAGGGTGGTTCCAGGGAAACTTTTGAGGGAAAGGACGTCTGAGATCGGTCCGATCGAGATGTAATGGAGGCAACGATATGTTCGAGCTGATGGATTCGTACAGCCAAGACGCGGTCATCAAGGTGATCGGCGTCGGCGGCGGCGGTGGCAACGCGGTGCAGCACATGGTGGAAGCGCAGGTCGAGGGGGTGGACTTCATCTGTGCCAACACCGACGCACAGGCGCTGCGCAACATGACGGCCCGCACCACGCTGCAGCTGGGTGCTTCGATCACCAAGGGCCTGGGGGCCGGCGCCAATCCCGAGATCGGCCGCGAGGCGGCGATGGAGGACAGGGAGCGCATCGCCGAGGCGCTGTCTGGGGCCGACATGGTGTTCATCACCGCCGGCATGGGGGGCGGCACCGGCACGGGCGCCGCGCCGGTGGTGGCCGAGGTGGCCAAGGAGCTGGGCATTCTAACCGTGGCCGTGGTCACCAAGCCATTCCCTTTCGAAGGCAACCGCCGCATGCGGGTGGCGAACGAAGGCATTGCGGAGCTGTCCAAGTACGTGGACTCGCTCATTACCATCCCCAACGAGCGCCTGCTGTCCGTGCTCGGCAAGAATGTGACCTTGCTGGATGCCTTCAAGGCAGCCAACGACGTGCTGTTGGATGCGGTGCGCGGCATTGCCGAGCTGATCACCCGCCCGGGTCTCATCAACGTCGACTTCGCCGACGTGCGCACGGTCATGTCGGAAATGGGGATGGCCGTGATGGGCTCGGGGTCCGCTCGCGGCGAAGGACGGGCCCGGGAGGCGGCCGAACGAGCCATTGCCTGCCCGCTGCTGGAAGACATCGATATCGCCGGCGCCAGGGGCATCCTGGGCAACGTCACTGCCGGGCTTGACCTGTCCATCGGCGAATTTGACGAAGTGGGCAATGCTGTTCGAGAATTCGCGTCCGACGACGCGACGGTGGTGGTCGGCACCGTGATCGATCCGGAGCTCGAGGACGAGCTAAGGGTGACCGTGGTGGCCACCGGCCTCGGACGTCCGAAGCCGCAGCAGCAGACGGCGTCGCCGCTGCAGGCCATCCCGGTGAAGAAGGCCAGCGGCGAAATCGATTACGGTAAGCTGGATCGACCGACGGTGATCCGCAAGCGGAACGTCGACGAGCGCTATCCGGGACCCATGGAGGGCGACCTGGACTACCTGGACATCCCGGCGTTCCTGCGGCGCCAGGCCGACTGAGTTAGCTGCCTCCATCGATCGGACGACTGTCGCGACAGGCAGGTTCTGCCTGTCGCTTTTTTGCAACGATGCGACTCTTTTTTACAACAGCGTGAAATTGGTCTAAGATTGTTGCATCGCGGAAGGCATAATTAAAAAAATCGTGCTCCAGGCTGCCGGGCGGCAGCGGAACATTGAAAAGTGGAACGGGAAGCAAGATGCGGCAGCGCACCCTCAAAAACAGCATCCGAGCAACCGGCGTAGGCTTGCACACCGGCGAGAAAGTCTACTTGACGCTGAGGCCGGCTGCGCCGAATACCGGCATCGTGTTCCGCCGCACCGATCTCCCGGGGTGCCCGGAAATCAAGGCCCACCCCTACAGCGTGGGGGATACCCAGCTCTCCAGCTGCCTAATCAAGGACGGCGTGCGGGTATCGACCGTAGAGCATCTGCTCTCGGCCTTGGCCGGCCTCGGCATCGACAACTGCTACGTCGACGTCAGCGCGCCCGAAGTGCCTATCATGGACGGCAGCGCCGGGCCGTTCGTGTTTTTGATCCGTTCCGCCGGCATCGAAGAGCAGAACGCGCTCAAGCGCTTCATCCGCATCAAAAAGCCGATCCGGGTGGAGGAAGGCGACAAGTGGTGTGGCTTCGAGCCTTATGACGGCTTCAAGGTATCCTTCACCATCGATTTCGACCATCCGCTGTTCAAGACCCTGGATCAGCACGCCGAGATCGACTTTTCCACCACCTCCTTTGTTAAGGAGGTCAGTCGCGCCCGCACGTTCGGGTTTCTGCGTGATATCGAGTGGATGCAGAGCCAGAAGCTGGCGCTGGGCGGCAGCCTGGACAACGCCGTGGTCATCGACGACTACCGCGTACTGAACGAGGACGGGCTGCGCTATCGCGACGAGTTCGTCAGGCATAAGATCCTCGACGCCATTGGCGATCTCTATCTGCTGGGACACAGCCTGATCGGCGCCTTCACCGGCTACAAGTCCGGCCATGCCCTCAACAACCGGCTGCTGCGTGCCCTGCTAGCCGACGCCGAGGCGTGGGAAGAGGTGGTGTTTGAGGACGGCGAGATCGCGCCGATCAGCTTCGATCAGCCGATTGCGGTCAGTGGCTGAGTCGGGCCTGCCCCGGCGCCTCTGGTAGCGAGATTTGCACCGGCCGCAGACAGGCGCGACTGTCTGCGGCTTTTCGCGTCAATCGTTCGCATCGTTGCGTGCCCGCTGGGCCAGCCTGACCAGCGCCCGGCGCAGCGCGCCGTCCTCCATGGTCTGTGCTGTCTGCCGCAAGACCTCCGCGGCGGCAGGCGAAAGCTGTGCCCGGCGCGGTGGATCCTGGCGCAGCGGCGCCGGCGGCAGGATCTTGACGGTCAGGCGCTGCGCCCGCATTCCCAGCGCCTGCTCCATGGCATCCAGCAGCCGTTTGCGCGAGTAGCGCAGGCGAGTGGCGCGGGCGGCGGAGTCGGTGGTGAGCACCAGCGCGTCAGCGCCACAGCGGGCCAGCTGCCAGCCTTCGGCGAGATCGCCGGGAAGCTGGCGGGCGATCGCCTCGCGGACCGCTTCCAGGTGCCGGGCATGCGCGAGCAACCGGCGGGTCCCGGGGAGCCCCAATGGCTGCTTGAACTCCAAATTTGATTTTGCTGTCTTATTGCCCATTCGACTTGTGCATTGGCGGCACGCACTCAAAACTGTCGTTCGATAGGCTATAGTAAGCCCCTTTCATGACAGACAGAATGGGCGTCCAGGGCTGGCGCCGGATTCTCTGGGAGTTCATATGCTCGGTGCTATCGCAAAGAAGGTCTTTGGCAGTCGCAATGACCGTATCATCGCGCGTCTGCGCAAGGTAGCGGACAAGATCAACGCCCTGGAGCCGGCTGTGCAAGCTCTTTCCGATGTCGAGCTGCGGGACAAGACTGATGAATTCCGCGCCCGACTGAAGGACGGTGCGGATCTCGACTCGCTGCTGCCAGAAGCCTTCGCGGTGGTGCGCGAGGCGGGACGGCGGGTGCTGGGCATGCGCCACTTCGACGTCCAGCTAATCGGCGGCATGGTTTTGCACCAGGGCAAAATCGCCGAAATGAAGACCGGCGAGGGCAAGACCCTGGTCGCGACCTTGGCGGCCTATCTCAATGCCCTCCCCGGCAAGGGCGTGCACGTGGTTACTGTCAACGACTACCTGGCCCGCCGCGACGCCGCCTGGATGGGGCAGTTGTACGAATTCCTCGGCATGACCACCGGTGTGGTGGTGGCTGGCATGACGCCCGAGGAAAAGCGCGCTGCCTACAATGCCGACATCACCTACGGCACTAACAACGAGTTTGGCTTCGACTACCTGCGCGACAACATGGCCTTCCGCAAGGAGGACCGTGTGCAGCGCCCGCTCTACTACGCCATCGTCGACGAGGTTGACTCCATCCTGATCGACGAGGCGCGCACGCCGTTGATCATTTCCGGCCCGGCCGAGGACAGCAGCGACCTCTACCTGCGCATGAACGAGATTGCACCCAAGCTGGTGCGGCAGGACAGGCCCACCGAGGAGGGCGAGCAGGACAGGGGTGACTACTATGTCGACGAAAAGGCGCGCCAGGTCTATCTGACCGAGAGCGGGCAGGAGCGTGCCGAGCAGCTGCTGCGCCAGGCCGGCCTGCTAGGCGAGAACGATGGCCTCTACGATGCCCGCAACATCATGCTGGTGCATCACCTGTACGCGGCGCTGCGTGCCCATGCGCTGTTCCAGCGCGACGTGCACTACATCGTCCGCGATCGACAGGTGGTCATCGTCGACGAATTCACCGGCCGGGCCATGCCCGGGCGGCGCTGGTCGGAAGGCCTGCACCAAGCGATCGAGGCCAAGGAAGGGCTGCCCATCCAGAATGAAAACCAGACGCTGGCCTCGATCACCTTCCAGAACTACTTCCGAATGTACGAAAAGCTGGCCGGGATGACCGGCACAGCCGACACCGAGGCTTACGAGTTCCAGCAGATCTACGGGCTGGAGGTGGTGGTGATCCCGACCCACCGGCCCATGATTCGCAAGGACCTCAACGACCTTGTCTTCCTGACCGCCAAGGAAAAATACGACGCCATCATCGAGGACATCCTCGACTGCCAGCGGCGCCAGCAGCCGGTGCTGGTCGGTACCACCTCCATCGAGACTTCTGAATACCTGTCCGAGCTGCTGCGCAAGAAAGGTATCAAACACGAGGTGCTCAACGCCAAGCACCACGAGCGCGAGGCGCAGATCATCGCCCAGGCCGGCCGTCCCGGCGCCGTTACCATCGCCACCAATATGGCGGGTCGCGGTACCGACATCGTGCTGGGTGGCAGCCTGGAGGCGGAGCTGGCGGCATTGGGCGAGGACGCCAGCGAGGAAGAGCGCGAGCGGGTGCGCGCCGAGTGGCAGAATCGTCACGACCAGGTGGTGGCCGCCGGCGGCCTGCACGTGATTGGCACCGAGCGCCACGAGTCTCGTCGCATCGACAACCAGCTGCGCGGTCGCGCCGGTCGGCAGGGCGACCCTGGCTCGAGCCGCTTCTATTTGTCGCTGGAAGACAGCCTGCTGCGCATCTTCGCTTCCGACCGGGTGGCGGGGCTGATGCAGCGCCTTGGCATGCGCGAGGGCGAGGCCATCGAAAGCGGCCTGGTCTCGCGGGTGATTGAGAACGCCCAGCGCAAGGTGGAAGCGCACAACTTCGACATCCGCAAGCACCTGCTGGACTTCGACGACGTTGCCAACGACCAGCGGCGGGTGATTTACCAGCAGCGCAACGAGCTGCTCGAAGCCGAGGACGTGTCCGAAACCATCGCCGCCATGCGCGAGGATGTAATCGAGACCATCGTCAGCGAATACATTCCCCCCGGCAGCGTCGACGAGCAGTGGGACGTGGCGGGGTTGGAGGCGGCCCTGGACAAGGAGCTGGGCCTGTCACTGCCGCTGCGGCGCTGGCTGGACGAGGACAACGAGCTGCACGAGGAGAGCCTGCGCCAGCGCATCCTGGAGGCGGCCGTACGGCAGTATCAGGAGAAGGAAGCGCTGGCCGGCGCGCCGGTGATGCGGCAGTTCGAGAAGGCAGTCATGCTGCAGGTGCTCGATACGCACTGGAAGGATCACCTGGCTGCCATGGACTACCTGCGCCAGGGCATCCATTTGCGCGGCTACGCCCAGCGCAATCCCAAGCAGGAATTCAAGCGCGAAGCCTTCGAGATGTTCTCGGAGATGCTGGAGAACTTCAAGCGCGAGGTTATCTCCGTGCTCTCGCGGGTTCAGGTGCGGGCGCAGGAAGACGTGGCGGCGGTCGAGGAGCGGCAGCGGCCGGACGAGTCCAAGATGCAGTTCCAGCATGCCTCGGTCGGCGGCTATGGCGCCGCCGAGGAGGCCGCGGCGGTGCAGCAGGCCGCCGAGGCTCAGCCGTTCGTGCGCGAACAGCCGAAGATCGGGCGCAATCAGCCCTGTCCCTGCGGTTCCGGGCGCAAGTACAAACATTGCCATGGTCGGTTGAGCTGAGCGGGGCGAGAAGATGGCGGTAGGTCTGCAGGGGTTGCCGGAGTTGCATCCGGTACGCGGCGTACGGATTGGCACCGGCAAGGCCGGCATCAAGAAGCCCGATCGACGTGATCTGACGGTGTTCGAGCTGGCGCCCGGTAGCGCGGTGGCGGCGGTGTTCACCCGCAACCGCTTCTGCGCGGCGCCGGTGCAGTTGGCCAAGCGGCATTTGCAGACCACGGAGCCCCGTTATCTGCTCATCAACACCGGCAATGCCAACGCCGGCACCGGCGCCGCCGGGCTGCTGGCGGCCGAGGCTTGCTGCCAGGCTCTGGCCGAACGGACCGGCGTCCCGGTGACAGCGGTGCTGCCGTTCTCCACCGGGGTGATTGGGGAGCCTCTGCCGGTCGAGCGCATCGTCGCAGCGATGCCGCAGTGCCTGCAGGCGCTGAGCGCTGACGGCTGGGCCCTGGCCGCCGAAGCCATCATGACCACCGATACTGTGCCTAAGGGGGCCAGCCGGCGCTTCAGCGTGGCGGGAAAGGACTACGTCCTTACCGGCATCAGTAAGGGCGCCGGCATGATCAAGCCCAACATGGCTACCATGCTGGCGGTCGTCGCCACCGATGCCCCGATCGAGCAGACTGCCCTGCAGGACGCGCTGGCCGAAGCGGTCCGGCTGTCCTTCAACCGCATTACCGTGGACGGCGATACCTCCACCAACGACGCCTGCGTACTGGTCGCCACTGGCGCGGCCGGTGGCGAGACGCTGGCGGCGGCACATGAGGGTTTCGCCGCGTTCCGTGAGGCCTTGCAGGCGGTCTGTCTGGAGCTGGCCCAGGCCATCGTGCGCGACGGCGAGGGCGCAACCAAGCTGATTACCGTCGCCGTCAGCGAGGGGGCCAGCGAGCAAGAGTGCGAGCAGGTGGCCTACGCTATCGCCGAGTCGCCTCTGGTCAAGACCGCCTTTTTCGCCAGCGATCCCAACTGGGGACGAATCCTCGCCGCTGTTGGCCGGGCCGGCATCGACGACCTCGACGTCACCAAGGTGCGGCTGTACTTGGACGATCTGCTGATCGCCGAGCAGGGCGGGCGAGTTGCTGGCTACCGCGAAGAAGAGGCCGCGGCCCGCATGGCGAAGGAGGAAATCACCATCGGCGTATGCCTGGGTCGGGGAAGCGCGACAGCCACCGTGTGGACTTGCGACTTCTCCTATGATTATGTCCGCATCAACGCCGACTATCGCACCTGAGCCGGCGGCTCCTGCCGATATGCTGCAGGTGGTGGCGGCGGTGATTCGCGATACCGCCGGACGCATCCTCATCGCCCGCCGCCCCGAGCACGTCCATCAGGGCGGACTGTGGGAGTTCCCGGGCGGCAAGGTGGAGCCGGGGGAGAGCCCCGGGCAGGCCCTGCGGCGCGAGCTCGAGGAAGAGCTTGGCATCGTGCCGACGCAAAGTCGCCGCCTCATCCGCATTCCCCATCGCTATCCCGAGCGCTCGGTGCTGCTCGACGTCTGGCTGGTGGAAGCATTCAGCGGTGATCCACATGGCCGCCAGGGCCAGCCGCTCCGCTGGGTCGCGCCGGATGCGTTGCCCGACCATGCCTTTCCGGCCGCCAACCGGCCCATCGTCGCCGCGGCCCGCTTGCCCCAACTCTACCTGATTACGCCCGATTGTGGACCTTCCGAGTCCTATTTTGGGACGCTGGAAAAGGCGCTGGCGCGTGGCATACGGCTGGTGCAGGTGCGGGCGCCCAGCCTGCCGCAGGCCGAGTTCAAGCGGCTGGCCAAGGAAGTGATCCGGCGCTGCCGCGACCACGATGCGGCGGTGCTGATCAACGGCGCACCGGAGCTGGCGCTCGAGCTGGGCGCCGACGGCGTACATCTGAACGGCCGGCGACTGCAGGCGCTTGAGCAGCGTCCCTTACCAGCGCGGTTCTGGTGCGCCGCCTCCTGTCATGACGCGATGCAGCTGCGACAAGCCTGCGTACTGGGACTGGACTTTGCCGTACTGTCGCCAGTGCAGCCGACGGCCAGTCATCCTGGCGCTAGCCCTTTAGGCTGGCAGCGTTTCCAGGAACTAGTTTGGGACTTGCCGCTGCCGGTGTATGCGCTGGGCGGTCTCGGACCGAACGATTTGCCGCGAGCGCTGGCGGCGCGGGCGCAAGGCGTCGCCGCCATCCGCGCCCTGTGGGGCTAGCCGCCGACGGCTGCGCAGCGGGAACCTGAGCGGATTGCAAGGGTCGCAACGACTGATGACGACGGTCAAATGCCCGACATGTTCTGCCCCTGTGGAATGGGGTCCGCAGTCTCCCTACCGGCCTTTCTGCAGCAAGCGCTGCAAGCTCATCGACCTGGGGGGGTGGCTGGACGGCAGTCACCGCATCCCGGGTGAGGAGCTGCCGGACTCGCAGGGGGAGTTTGGCGCTCCCGGTCTGCCGGACAATGACGAGGCCGAGCGTTAGCCAGCCTCGTGCCTTGATCGGGCTTCAGAACCCGCAGCTGCAGAGCAGGAATTCGACGTCCTCGCCGGTTTGGGCGGGGCGCTCGGAAGTGCTGTGCTGCTGCATGAAGCGGATGGTGAAAAAATACTTGCTGCCGCTGATTTCGGCAAAATAGGGCGAGTTAGCCGGCAGCAGGACGCGGATCAGCTGTGCTTGCGGTGCTTTTTTGTCCGGGGTGCGCTGGTAGACGCCCTTGGGCGCCGTCAGCCGCACCGGCTCGGCGCTCTCGCGCAGCACTCGCAGGATCAAGGCATTGCCCCGCCGCAGATCCTCCAGCTGTTGCAGCCAGGCCTCCAGCTGCGCGCGCCGCTCTTCCGCCGGCCGCTGCAGCCAAAATTGGTAGGCTGGCAAGTCGAAACCACAGGCACCGCCCGGGATGCCGGCTCGCTGCAGCACGCTGCGCAGCAGCTCGTCCCGCTTCAGCGCCGCCGCCGGCAGTCCGCGTGCGGCTTTCAGCTGCTCCGCCAGCTGCCTGGCTTCCTCCAGCAGCGGCTCCAGGCGCGCCTGATCGACCTCCGGGCTGTCGGCCAGGCGATCGAAGCAAAGGACGATGCGGTCTAGTTCGCGGATGAGTTCGGCGCGGATGTCGCCGCGCGCTGACAGAACCGAAATGATGTCGAGCAGGCTGGCGACGACGGCGCGGCTATGCCACTCGCTATCCCCATTCAAGCCCTGCAGCGCTTGCTGGAACAGAAACTCCAGCCGCAGCAGGATGCGTATCCGCTCATTGAGCGGCTGCTCGTAAGCAGTGTGGGGCTTGGTGCCGGGCATACACGTCCGTCCTCTCACGTCAGCGCCGCCCCATTGTCGCGTAGTCGTCCGGATTGCTCAATCGCGCGCCAGGTCTAGATAAAACCGGTGCAGCTTTTCGACCTGGTGCGCCAACGCTTGCAGGTCGCCGTCGTTGGTGATTACGTCATCGGCCCGCGCCAGCCGCTCCGCCCGTTGCATCTGCGCCCGCAGGATGGCTTCAGCCTCCTCCCGGCTGCTGCCATCGCGCTGCATCACGCGGCGGATTTGCACTTCCTCGGGCACGTCGACCACTAGCACCCGATCGACCGTGCGGCTGAGCTGGCCTTCCAGCAGCAGCGGCGCGACCAGCAGGGCATAGGGTCCGCGCAGTGCCGCCAGGCTGTCCCGCAGGTGCTGGCCGATCAAAGGGTGCAGTATGCTTTCCAGCCGCTTGCGCTCGGCCGGGTCGGTAAAGACGCGCTGACGCAGCGCTCGGCGGTCGAGTGTTCCCTCGGCGGTCAGCACTGTGGGGCCGAAGGCTTCGACCACGGCCGCCAGGCCCGGACTGCCCGGCGCGACCACGGCACGGGCCGAGACATCGGCATCCACATGCGGCACACCGCGGGCAGCGAACAGGTTGGCGACGGTGGTCTTGCCGCTGGCGATACCGCCAGTCAGTCCAATGATCAGCATGTTGCGAGCTCCGCCTTCGAGTCGTCGTGGCGCCGTTACCGGCCAGGTGCGGGCAGAGCTGCCCGCGAAGACGCGCCGGCCTCTGCTCAGAGGCCGGTCATGCGCAAGTAGGCGTCCGTCAGTCTATCGCCCCAGAGCAGCGCCAGCCAGCCGGCAGCGGCGAGATAGGGGCCGAAGGGGATGGGAATGTTACGGTCGCGGCCCAGCAAGAGGATCATGGCGATCCCCACCAGCGCGCCGACCAGCGAAGAGAGCAGGATGATGACCGGCAACGCCTGCCAGCCCAGCCAGGCTCCCAGCATGGCCAACAGCTTGAAGTCGCCGTAGCCCATGCCTTCCTTCCCGGTGAGCAGGCGAAAGCCGTGGTAGACGAGCCAAAGGCTCAGATAGCCGGCAACGGCGCCGATGATGCTGGCGCGCGGATCGACGAACACCTCGCCCAGGCTCAGCAGCAACCCCAGCCACAGCAGCGGCAAGGTCAGGTTGTCGGGCAGCAGCTGATGGTCCAAATCGATCACGCTGAGCGCAATCAGTCCCCAGGTCAACGCCAGCGCCGTCAGGGCCTGGGCGCCGAAGCCGAAATGCCAGGCGACGTAGACCGACAGCACGGCCGTCAGTGCTTCGATCAGCGGGTAACGCAGCGAGATGCGCCCGCCGCAGCCACGGCAGCGGCCGCGCAGCAGCAGGTAACTGAGCAGCGGGATGTTCTCCCAGGGGCGGATGCGGCGCTGGCAGTGGGGGCAGGCCGAAGGCGGCCAGAGCAGGTCGAAGTGCTGGTCAGGCACGGGAGCGCTGGCGCCGAGCAGCTCCTGGCACTGGGACCGCCATTCCCGCTCCAGCATGCGCGGCAGACGCAGGATGACGACGTTGAGAAAGCTACCCATCAGTAGTCCGAGGACGCCGACAGCGGCCAGGAAGGCCGCCGGCGTCTGTTGCAAATAGTCGAAAACCATCATAGGGCCTGGAACCGTCGCTGGCAGTAGCCGGGCTTAGACGACCGAGCCAAGCTTGAAGATCGGCAGGTACATGGCAATGACCAGGCCGCCGATCAAAATTCCCAGCACCGCCATGATCAGCGGCTCCAGCAGGCTGCTGAGGGCATCGACGGCGTTGTCGACCTCTTCCTCGTAGAAGTCGGCCACCTTGGCCAGCATGCTGTCGAGCGAGCCGGATTCCTCGCCGATGGCCACCATCTGCACCATCATGTTGGGGAACAGCTCGGTGCTGCGCATGGTCAGCTGCAGTTGCTGGCCGGAGGCGACCTCCTCGCGGATGGTGTGCACCGCTTTTTCGAACACCACGTTGCCGGTGGCGCCTGCCACCGACTCCAGCGCCTCCACTAACGGCACGCCGGCGGCGAACATGGTCGACAGGGTGCGCGCGTAGCGGGCGTAGGCGGCTTTGGTCAGGATGTTGCCGATGATGGGCAGGCGCAACGAGAACCGATCCAGCAGGGCCTGGAAGGCGCGCGAGCGCTGCTTCGCCTGCACGAAGCCCACCACGGCTAGGACGAGCGCCGCGAAGTAATACAGCCCGTTTTCCTGCAGCGCGGCGGAAAGATCCAGAACGAAGCGGGTGAAAATCGGCAAGTCTGCACCGAAGCCGACGAATAGGGCCTCGAACTGTGGCACCACGAAGATCAGCAGGATGGCGGTGACGATGAAGGCGACTACGATCACCGCCGTCGGGTAGAACAGCGCCTTCTTGATCTTCTTCTTGAGCGATTCGGTCTTTTCCTGGTAGGTGGCGATCTTGTCGAGCAGGGTGTCGAGCACGCCCGCCTGTTCGCCGGCCTTGACCAGGTTACAGTAGAGCGCGTCGAAGTATAGGGGATGCTTGCCGAGTGCCTCCGACAGGGCGGTGCCGCTTTCGATGTCGGCTTTGATGCCGAGCAGCAGGTCCTGCATCGCCGGTTTCTCATGGCCGCGACCGATGATCTCGAAGGCCTGTACCAGCGGCACTCCGGAATCCAGCATGGTGGCCAGCTGGCGGCTGAAGACGGCGATGTCGCCGGTGGTGATTTTCCTGCCCCCGCGGCCGCCGAACAAGGTAAGCTGCTTCTGCACCCGCTTGGGGATAATGCCCTGCCGCCGCAGCTCGTTCTTGGCGGCGGCGGCGTTGGGCGCCTGCAGCTGGCCTTTGAGCTTGGTGCCGCGCTTGTCGGTTCCTTCCCAGACGAAGGTGGAGAGCTTGACCGTCTTCTCTGCCATGAACTAATCCCTGGTAACGCGGTTGATCTCCGCGAGGCTGGTGATCCCCTGCTTGACCTTGCGCAGCCCGGAGGTGCGCAAATCGGCGATGCCTTCCTTCTTGGCCTGATCGGCCAGTTGCATGGCATTGCCGCCTTCCATGATGATCCGGCCCATCTGCTCCGAAACCGGCATCACCTGGTAAATGCCGACTCGGCCCTTGTAGCCGTCGGCGCATTGCTCGCAGCCTTTCGGCCCGTAGAGCACCAGGTCGTCCAGGTCTTCCTCGCTGAAGCCCTCCTGCAGCAGCACGTCCTTGGGCAGTTCGATGGGTTCCTTGCAGTTGTTGCAGAGGCGGCGGGCCAGGCGTTGGGCGATGATCAGGTGCACCGCCGAGGCGATGTTGTAGGGCGGCACCCCCATGTTGGCCAGACGGGTGAGGGTCTGGGGCGCGTCGTTGGTGTGCAGGGTGGACAGCACCAGGTGGCCCGTTTGCGCCGCCTTGATCGCGATTTCGGCGGTTTCCAGGTCGCGGATCTCGCCGACCATGATGACGTCCGGGTCCTGGCGCAGGAAGGCGCGCAGGACGGTGGCGAAATCGAGCCCTGCTTTGGGGTTTAGGTTGACCTGGTTGATGCCGGGGACGTTGATTTCCACCGGATCCTCGACGGTGGAAATGTTGCGGTCCTCGGTGTTGAGGATGTTCAGAGCAGTGTAGAGCGATACCGTCTTGCCGCTACCGGTGGGGCCGGTGACCAGCACCATGCCGTAAGGCTTGTGGATGGCTTCGAGGAACAGTCTTTTCTGCTCTTCCTCGTAGCCCAGCTGGTCGATGCCGAGTTGGGCGCTGCTCGGGTCCAGGATGCGCAGCACGATCTTTTCCCCGAACAGGGTGGGGCAGGTGTTGACGCGGAAGTCGATGGCGCGCGACTTGCTCAGATTCATCTTGATGCGGCCATCTTGCGGAACCCTGCGCTCGGCGATGTCCAGCCGGGACATGACCTTGATGCGTGCGGCGATGCGCGGTGCCAGCTGGATGGGGGGCTTGGCGATCTCGCGCAGCACGCCGTCCTGGCGAAAGCGGACGCGATAGAACTTCTCGTACGGCTCGAAATGGATATCCGACGCCCCCTGCTTGATGGCGTCCAGCAGAATCTTGTTGACGAAGCGCACGATGGGCGCGTCTTCGGCATCACTCTCTGTGATCTCGCCCTGGCCCTCGTCGTCGGCTGCGGTGATGGAGAGGTTCTCCAGATCCTCGTCCAGTGCGAGGTCGGCCATGGTGCTATCGGCCGATTCCAGGACGCGGTCGATCAAGCGCAGCAGCTTGTCTTCTTCGGCAACGATGGCGTCGACGGCCAGCCCGGTATGGAACTTGAGCTCGTCCAGGGCTTCCTGATTGGTGGGGTCGGCGATGGCGACGAACAGCCGCTTGCCGCGCTTGAACAGGGGCAGGGCCTGGTGGCGCCGAATCAGCCGTTCCTGCACCAGCATCACCACCTCGCGCTCCGGCGTGATGGCGTTGAGGTCGATGAGCGGGATGCCGAATTCGCGGGCGGCCGCGTGGGCGGCATCGCGGGCACTGACCAGTCGACTCTGGACCAGGTAGCTGACTAGCGGCATGCGCGCCTTGCGCGCGTCCTCGATTGCCGATCTTGCCTGTTCCTCGGTGAGCAGCCCTTCGCGGACCAGGCGGCCAGGAAGGCCGCCAATGGGTGTTGTCGGATTGGGTGTGGCCATGCGCGTCTTGTTCTTTTCGTTTATTTCTTCGTCCGTGGCGGAGGTCGTCTTCTCATAGGATTCAAGGGCCTAGTATGCAGCTTTCGAGCAGACTATTAAGAGATCCGTCGCGAACTGAACAGGAACCGAGTCAAACTCTGACTATAGCGAAATCTAGGGTTGTGGCAGAGTCTCGTCGGCGGCAAAGACGTCGGCAGGCTCCTGCATGAAGTAGCCTTGAATGTATTCAAGGCCGCAACGCCAAAGCGTGGACAAGTGCACCGCATCCTGGACCAGGGCGGCGATGGTTTTGGCGCCCACCGTTCGGCACTGGCTGGCGATCATCTCCACCAGACGCTGATGCTCGATGTTTGTGCCGATGTCGCGAGTGAGCTGGGCGTCCAGGCGAACGAAGTCGGGACGCAGGGCCTGCAGCAGCTGCCGGCCACGTTCACCGCTGGCATTGAAATGCTCCAGCGCCACGCCGCAGCCGAGGCGGCGGACGGCCGTCACGAATTGCCGGGTTTCCTCCGGGCGGGTCTCTGCGCATTGCTGGCGTAGCTGCAGGACCAGCCGGGAAGGCTCCAGCGCAGCAGCCTGCAGCCTGTCGGCCAGCCAAGTGACCAGGGCACTGCCTTGCGCCAGGGTGGCGGGGAGGAGCTTGACGAACAGCACCGGCTGGTCGCGCAAATGACGTTGCGAGGCCAGCACGTCCACGGTACGGGCTAGCACCCAGCGGTCCAGCGCAGCCGACAGGCCGGCTTTTTCCACCGTGGGCAGAAATTCCTGCGGCAGGATGTCGCGGCCGTCCTCCGCCAGCATGCGAAGGAAGACTTCGTAGTACGAGCTGGGCAGGCCGCTGAGGCTGGCGATGGGCTGGTAGACCAGGCGGAAGCGGTTCTGCTGTAGCGCTTCCCGGACGATGGCTGCCCACGGACCGTCAGCGGCCTGCTGGCCGGCCAGCGGCTCGCCATGGCGCAGGGCCGCCTGGCGGGCTTGCTCCAGCGCCTCGGCGGTGCCTTGCTGGCGACCGCCCAGCGCATTGATGCCGAGCAGGCAGTCGTCCTGCAGGCGCTGACGCAGCGTATCGCCCAGCAGCGCGGTCAATTGCTCGAGCGCATCGCCCTGCATGGCCGGCAGCAGCACGGCGAAGGCGTTTGCGCCTAGATGCGCGGCCAGAGCCAGCGGCGGCAATTGCCGCTGCAGGATGCTGGCCACCTCCATCAGCGCGGTCGGATCGAGACGCTCGCCCTGGCGCGGCGCGATCTCCAGCCACAGCAGCGTGGCGCGGCCGTGGCCGGCATCGGCCTCGGTCATGGCTTGTCGCAGCGCGGTCAGGAAATAGTCGCGGTTGAACAGGCCGGTGTCCGGATCGCGGCGCAGGCTGTAGCTGCACATGGCAAGCAGCTGCCGTGAGCGAGTCAGCCGTGCCCGCGCCACGGCGGCGAGATCCGCCATCGCAATGGGCAGCCCGAGCACGGCGTCGGCACCGGCGGCAGTCGCCTCGGCATCCAGATAGCGCTTGTCGGCCCAGGTGAGCAGGATGGCCGGAAGGGCGTGGAAGCGCCAGCTCAGTCGCACGATCTGCAGCAGCTCGCTGCCGCGCATCTGGGCCAAGGTATCGTGGATCAACAGCAGCTCGAAGTCTTCCTGCTGCAGCAGCTCCAGGACGCGCTCGGGTTGATCCAGGTAGTCGGTCTGCAGGCCCTGTGCCGTCAGCGCGGGGGCGATCGGGCGTAGGCTTTGCTGCGGGCCGTCGACCAGCAGGATGCGGCCGGTCCGCGGTGATGGCAGCGAACCCAGGGCCGCCAGCCGATGCAGCAGCGCCGAGCGGTTGATCGGCAACGGGAAATAGCCCTTGGCTCCCAGGCGCACCGCCTGCAGCCTGGCGGAGAAGTCGGCGGAGCCGAAGCACAGCAGCGGCGGGGATTGCGGCAGCGCGAAGAACTGCGGCATGGTGCTGACGTCGGCGACCACCGCCAGCGGCGGCTCTGCCTCGGCGGCGCTGCGCAGCTTGCTTGCATCCAGGAAGGTGCGCGTTCGCCAGCCGTGGTGGCGAAGCTCCAGGGCAAGATCCTCTAGCGGTTGCCGCTCCCGGCCGAGCAGAAAAACCGGGCGCTCCGGGTCGGCGGCGAGGCTTGGCTGCAGAATCGCGTCGGACGTCGTCATTCGGCTATCGGTCTTGTTGACATGACCGCAAGCATAGCGCAACGAGTCACGATGGGCAGTTCGTCGCAGCAAGCCCGTGGCCGGCTCCCGCAGGAGCCGACCGCGGGCGACGCAAGACACCGCCGGGTGTCTTGCCGACAGGCAGGGCGACTAGCTGCGGGTGGGGTCCGGCGAGACGCGCACCAGCAGTTTGCCGCGATTGCGGCCGGTGAGCAGCCCCTGGAAGGCCGAGACCGCGTTTTCCAGTCCCTCGACGATGTCTTCGCGGTACTTGACCTTGCCGGTGCGTACCCACTCGCCCATGTCGCGCAGAAAGTCCGGGAAGCGCGGCGCGAAGTCGAACTGGATGAAGCCGCGGATCATGACCCTGTGGGTCAGCACGGCGCGCATCAGCCGCGGCAGCTGATCCGGCCCGGGCGGCAGAGCGGTGTCGTTGTAGTGGGCGATCAGGCCGCAGACGGGGATGCGGGAGAAGTCGTTGAGCAGGCCGATGACCGCATTCAGCACCTTGCCGCCGACATTTTCGAAGTAGATGTCGATGCCATCGGGGCAGGCTGCCCTGAGCTTGCTTTCGAAATCCTCGTCACGGTAGTTGACGGCGGCATCGAAGCCCAGCTCGTCCACCACATAGTCACACTTGTCGTCGGCGCCGGCGATGCCGACCACGCGACAGCCCTTGAGCTTAGCGATCTGGCCGACTACGCTGCCGACCGCACCGGACGCGGCCGAAACCACCACGGTTTCACCTTCCTTGGGTTGCCCCAGCTCCAGCAGGCCGACGTAGGCGGTGAAGCCTGGCATGCCCAGTACGCCCAGGGCGGTGCTGATGGGCGCGAGGTCAGGATCCAGCCGGCGCAGCCCCTCGCCGTCGGACAGCGCATAGAGCTGCCAGCCGCTGCGGGCGAGCACGATGTCTCCTTCCTTCCAGTCCGGGTGGCGGGAGGCGACGACCTGGCTGACCGTGCCGCCTTCCATGACTTCGCCGATCTCGACCGGCTTGGCGTAGGAGCGGGCGGCGCTCATGCGGCCGCGCATATACGGGTCGAGGGACAGATAAATGGTTTTCAGCAGCACCTGGCCTTCGCCCGGCGTCGGGATGGGAGCACTTTCCAGCTTGAGATGGCGCTCGTCCGGCATGCCTTGCGGGCGTTCGACCAGGATGATGCGCTGATTCTGTTCCATAGCGGCTTCTCCTCTGGCTGTCATGATTCTCTGTTTGTTTGTTCGCCGGCTTGATTGTGGACCGTTGCCGGCGCCGGCACCAGCGAGCCGTCTTGGCGGCGCTCTTCCGACACCGTTTCCAGGCGACCACGGCGTTGCAGGCGGCGAGCCAGCAGCCAGCTGAGCGCGGCCCAGGCGGTGCCGGCGCTCCAGCCGGCCAGCACGTCGCTGGGCCAATGCACGCCCAGATAGACGCGGCTGAGACCGATGAGCACAGTCAGCAGCATGGCAAGCAGCAGCAGAAACGCCTTGAGCCGGTAGCTGGGCTGCACGCGGGCCAGCATGGCAGCAAGCGTCAGGTAGGTTACTGCCGCCATCATCGAATGGCCAGCTGGGAAAGCTGGAGGTGAACACCTCGGCAGCATGCGGGACCAGATCGGGGCGGGGGCGGTCGAAGCCTTGCTTGAGCAAGGTGCTGAGGAGAAAGCCGCTGCTGAGGGCAAAGACGGTGAAGACGGCGGTGCGGACGCGGCCGGACAGCAGCAGAAAGGTCAGCACGCTGCAGCCCAGGAGGAGGAGCACGCCGGTGCTGCCCAGTGCGGTGAAGTCGCGCGCCGTCTCCTCCAGCCAGCGCGGGCCGAGCGGGTCGTCGAGGTCGGCGGGATTGCGCAAAGCGAGCAGCAGCCTCTCGTCGAAGGGAGCGAGGGCGCCGTCCAGCAAGGCGGCGGCAAGGTGGGCGAAGACCAGGGTGCCGCCGGCCAGGCTTAGCAGTGCCAGCAGCAGGGCCAGCTCGTGCCGGCCGATCCAGGTGAAGCTGCGGATCAGCGCCGAAGGACCCCGCTTGCTCGGACGCTGTTCGCTCACGTCAGCACCGTATCCAGCCAGCGGGTGAGGCTGCGGTAGTCCATCGCGCCGCTCTGGCGAGCCAGCTCCTGGCCGTGCCGGAAGACGATCAGGGTCGGCACGCTGCGGATGCCGTAGCGGGCAGCCAGCTCGGGCTCGGCATCGGTTTCCAGCCGAGCGAAGCGCGCCCGTGTCGCCAGCGTGGCCGCCGCTTTATCGAAGATTGGTGCGAACAGGCGGCAGGGACCGCACCAGGGCGCCCAGAAATCGACCACGACCGGCAGATCGTTGCTTCGCAGGTGCTGCTCGGCATTGGCCCCGGTCAGCTCGAAGGCCCGACCGTCCAGCAGCCGCTGCTTGCAGCGACCGCAACTGCCGCCATCGCCCAGCCGCTGCGCCGGAACCCGGTTGATCGCCAGGCAGTGCGGGCAGACGATATGTACGATGTCGTTCATGCCAGCGAGCTCCATCGAGATGGCCATCACAACGGGGAGAACCGATCCCGTTCGTCGTTGCCCAAAGAAATTGGGCTGCTTATTCGTTATTTCAGTGCAAGCGCAAGGCAAGCCGAGCTGCTGGCTGCCGCTCGGTCCAGCGCGACGTCGACAGTAGCAGTAGAATTGCTTGCTCAGCAACGCATGAGTCTGGGGAGGTGCAAGGTGGTGCAGCCAGCTCGAGACAGCATCGAGGCCGCTCTCAAGCAATGGAGCGAACCGCATTTGCAGAAGGACCTGGTCTCGGCCGACGCGATCAGGGATCTCCGCGTGGCGGACGCCAAGGTCGTGCTTGAGGTCGAGCTGGGCTTCCCGGCGGCCGGCTACAGGGACGTGCTGGCACAGCAGCTGGCTGCGCTGATACGTGACCAGACCGGCGTCGCCGAGGTGGAGGTTGAGATCGGCTGGCGCATTGCCAGCCATCTGGTCCAGCCTGCCCTGAAACCGCTGCCCGGCATCAAGAACATCATTGCGGTGTCTTCCGGCAAGGGCGGGGTGGGCAAGTCCACCACGGCGGTGAACTTGGCCCTAGCGCTGGCCGCCGAAGGCGCCCGGGTGGGGCTGCTGGACGCCGACATCTACGGTC
>JAAYIK010000008.1 GCA_012523465.1 Lysobacteraceae bacterium
GACCACCTACAGCGCTACGACTGGCGCAAGCCGGTATTCTGGTCCCGCAGCTACTGCATCATTACCGTCGGCGGTGCGCCGCTTTCGGTGCTGAAGCAGTACATCGAGCAACAGGAATCACCCGAGTTATGGCGCTGTGCGCCATGCGCTGCTTCACCACCCCCTAAGCTGCTTCGCAGCTATAGGCGGAGCACTGCGGCGCAGTTTGGTAGACTCCTGCGCGGTGCAACGCAAGGAGGGCGCCCAGCGCGCCGTGGTTGAACGAGGAGCCACAAGGGCATGACGGACAACCGCAACAAGGAGACTTTGCAATTCCAGGCCGAGGTGCAGCAGCTGCTGCAATTGATGATCCACTCCCTCTACAGCAACCGCGATATCTTCCTACGCGAGCTGGTGTCCAACGCCTCGGACGCCGCCGACAAGCTGCGCTTCGAAGCGCTCAAGAATCCCTCCCTTTACGGCGATGATCCCGAGCTGCGGATCACGGTCAGCTACGACAAGGACGCCCGCACCATCACGGTGGCCGACAATGGCATTGGCATGTCGCGCCAGGAAGTCATCGACAACATCGGCACCATCGCCCGTTCCGGCACTCGTGAATTCCTGCAATCGCTGAGCGGTGACCAGGCCAAGGATGCGCAGCTGATCGGCCAGTTCGGCGTCGGCTTCTACTCGGCCTTCGTGGTGGCCGAGAAGGTCGAGCTGCTGCCCCGCCGCGCTGATGCTGAGCCGAAGGACGGCGTGCGCTGGGTGTCGGACGGAACCGGCAGCTACGATCTGGAGACCATCGAGCGGCCGCAGCGCGGCACCGAGATCATCCTGCATCTGCGCGAGGACGCCGACGAGTATCTGAACGGCGCCCGGCTGCGGCACATCATCCGCACTTATTCCGATCACATCTCCATTCCCATCCAGATGCCTGCCGAGGACGACAAGGACAAGCTGGAGACGGTCAACCGCGCCTCGGCCTTGTGGCAGCGGCCCAAGAGCGAGATCTCCGAGGAGGAGTACCACGAGTTCTACAAGCACATCGCGCACGATTGGGAGCCGCCGCTGGCCTACACCCACAACACGGTCGAAGGCAATCCGTCCTACACGTCGCTGCTCTACATCCCGCAGCGGGCGCCCTTTGATTTGTGGGATCCGCAGCAGACGCGCGGGGTCAAGCTCTACGTGCGGCGCGTCTTCATCATGGACGCCGCCGAGGAGCTGATGCCGCGCTATTTGCGCTTCGTGCGCGGGGTGATCGATTCCGATGACCTGCCACTCAATGTTTCGCGCGAGATCCTGCAGCACAACCGCCAGCTGGACCGCATCCGCTCGGGGGCGGTGCGGCGGGTGCTGGGGTTGCTGGAGGACCTGGCCAAGCAGCAGCCGGAGAAATACGCCCTGTTCTGGAAGACCTTCGGCCGCGTGCTCAAGGAAGGTCCGGCCGAGGACCCGGGCAACAGCGAGCGTATCGCCAGGCTGTTGCGCTTCAGCTCCACGCTGGAATGCAAGGAAGAGGCTGACGTGTCCCTGGCCGATTACGTGAGCCGCATGAAGGCAGGACAGAAGGCCATCTACTACGTGACCGCCGAGAGCTTCAAGGCCGCGGCCAGCAGCCCGCATCTGGAGTTGTTCCGTAAGAAGGGCATCGAGGTGCTGCTGCTGGGCGATCCGGTCGACGAGTGGCTGATGGCGCACCTGCACGAGTTCGACGGCAAGCCGCTGCAGTCCATCGCCAAGGGCGACCTGGACCTGGGCGATCTGGAGGACGAGGAAGAGAAGCGCGCGCTGGAGCAGGCTGCCGACGACCTCAAGCCGTTGCTGGAGCGGCTCAGGGAGCTGCTCAAGGAGCAGGTGCGCGAGGTGCGGCTCACCAAGCGCCTGACGGACTCGCCCGCCTGTCTGGTGGTGGAGGCGCACGAGATGGGCATCGGTTTGCAGCGCATGCTCAAGGCATCCGGCCGGACCATCATCGAGAGCAAGCCCATCCTGGAGATCAATCCGGAACATGTGCTGATCCGGCGGCTGCAGAAGGAAGCCGACGAAGGGCGCTTCCGGGACCGGGCGCTGGTGCTGTTCGAGCAGGCGCTGCTGGCGGAGGGCGGTCAGCTGGAGGATCCGGTCGCCTATGTGCGGCGGGTCAACAGCTTGCTCAGCGAAGCTTGATCGCCGCCCGCCGGCTCGTTATAACAGGTCAAGGCTGTGGCGGCATCGCGCCGGCCTTGGCCGGGCGGGTCTCGGGCGCCCGACTCGAGCTGCCGTTTCCCCACGACAAACGCATTGAGAACGAATGCCTTCCATCTCACAACCCATCGCGGACGCCACGCCGGCTTTCGAGCTCAAGGGGCGCATGCTGACCCTCTCCGTCCTGCGTCCGCTGATCACCGATCACAACCAACTGGCAGCGCAACTCGACGCCAGAATGGCGAGCATGCCGGAGCTGTTCCGGCACCTGCCGGTGGTGCTGGATTTGGAGGCGGTGCGCGGCCAGCCGCTGGCGCTGGCGGAGCTGGTGGATTGCCTGCGACAGCGGGGGCTGATTCCAGTCGGGGTGCGCGCTGGCGACGAGGCCGACGAAGCGGCTGCGGTTGCGGCCGGGCTAGGCGTGATCCAGCTCGGCGCCGAGCCGACCCGGCGCCCGGAACCGGCCCGCGAGCCGCCGCCCAACGCCGGACTGGTGATCACCCAGCCGGTGCGCTCAGGCCAGCAAATCTACGCCCGCGACGGCGATCTGGTGGTGCTGGCCTCGGTCAGCCCGGGCGCGGAGGTGCTGGCGGATGGTCACATCCACGTGTACGGCACGCTGCGGGGGCGGGCGCTGGCCGGGGTGCAGGGCAACAGCAATGCGCGCATCTTCTGCCAGAATCTGGAAGCCGAATTGATTTCTATCGCCGGCGTCTACCGGATCAGCGAGAATATCCAGGAGACGGGGCGCGGGCGTCCGGTGCAAATCTTCCTCGACGGCGAGGCATTGCGCGTTCAGTCTTTGTAGCCGTCGCGGTACGCCGCCCGCGGCGGCCGCTTTTTTGATTCAAAAACCACATGGAGAGAACGTCAGTGGCAAGAATCATCGTGGTCACCTCCGGCAAAGGAGGAGTAGGGAAGACCACCACCAGCGCGGCCTTTGCCGCTGGCTTGGCCAAGGCCGGGCACAAGACGGTCGTCATCGATTTCGACGTTGGCCTGCGCAACCTCGATCTGGTGATGGGATGCGAGCGCCGGGTCGTCTATGACTTCGTCAACGTCATCAATGGGGACGCCAACCTCAACCAGGCCCTGATCAAGGACAAGCGGCTCGACAACCTGTACATCCTGCCGGCGTCGCAGACCCGGGACAAGGAGGCCTTGACGCAGGAAGGCGTTGGCCGGGTGCTGGAGGAGCTGGCCGAGAGCTTCGAGTACATCATCTGCGACTCTCCTGCCGGCATCGAGCGCGGCGCCCTGATGGCGGCCTACTATGCCGACGACGCCATCATCGTGGCCAACCCGGAAGTCTCGTCGGTGCGGGATTCGGACCGCATCATCGGCATTCTCGGCAGCAAGACTCGACGCGCCGAGCGCAACGAGGAGCCGGTCGCCCTCAAGCTGCTGTTGACGCGCTACGCCCCGAGCCGGGTGCAGAAGGGGGAGATGCTGAGCGTCGACGACATCTGCGAGATTCTGGCCATCGAGCTGCTCGGGGTGATTCCGGAGTCCAAGGCCGTGCTGGCGGCGTCGAATGCCGGCATCCCGGTCATCCTGGATACCGAGAGCGATGCCGGGCAGGCCTACGAGGACGCCGTGGCCCGCTACCTGGGCGAGGACAGGCCGCATCGCTTCCTGAGCGAGAAAAAGGGCTTCTTCGGGCGCCTGTTTGGGAGCTGAGGGCCATGAACTTTCTGAACTACTTCCGCTCGCAGAAGAAAAACACGGCGCGGGTCGCCAAGGAACGGCTGCAGATCATCGTCGCTCATGAACGCGCCACGCGCGGCGGCCCTGACTACCTCCCCCTGCTGAAAGAAGACCTGCTGCAAGTCGTCCGCAAATACGTGGAGGTCGAGCAGGATGCCGTGACCATCCAGCTCGACCGCGACGGCGACTACGACGTGCTGGAGCTGAATGTCATCCTGCCTGATCAGAACGGCGGCCGTTGAGGGGCGATACGCCAGGCGGCGCGCTAGATGCTGCCGCGCGTAACGTCCACGTGCACCACCAGCTGCTGGCCGGGCTGCAGGTAGCGGTCCTTGGAAAGCCCGTTCCAGCGCACCAGGTCGTTGACGGTGACGCCGAAGCGGCTGGCGATGCTATACAGGGAGTCGCCCTGGCGCACGGTATAGCGCACCTGCTGCCGCTTGACCGGCGGGCCGGCGAGGGTGGCCTTGCTGGCGCCTTCCGACTGGAGCCAGATCACCAGCTGCTGGCCGGGACGGATGGGATCGCGGGGCGAGATGCCATTCCAGGCAGCGATCTTCTGCGTGCTGGTCCGGTAGCGGCGTGCCAGCTCCCAGAGCGTGTCGCCGGGCTGCACGACGTGCACGTGCCTTTCGCCGCTGCGCTGCGTTTGCTGGATCCTGTGCAGGCGCTGATTGACGCTGAGCGTGTAATGCTCGGGCGACTTCACGGCGACTGGCACGATCAGATGCTGGCCGGCGCGAATGTGATGGCTGCGCAAGTCGTTGACCTGCTTCAGCACTTCCACCGTGGTGTGATAGCGCTTGGCGATGGTGATCAAGGTGTCGCCCGGCTGGATCTGGTGCCGTTCCCAGCGCACCCGCTTCTGCGGCGGCAGGGCGTTCAGGGCCATCTCGAACCGCTCTGCCACCTCGATGGGCACCACCAGCAGGTGGGGGCCGTCTGGATCGGTGGCCCAGCGGTTGAAGCCCGGATTGAGGCGGTACAGCTCTTCCACGGTCATTTCGGCTAGCTCCGCCGCCAGCGCTAGGTCGATTTGTGAGCCGATCTCGACCACGGTTAGGTACGGCTCGTCGGGAATGCTGGGCAGGGCAATGCCGTAGCGTTCCGGTTCGGCGATCAGAGCCCGCACGGCCAGCAGTCGCGGCACGTAGGAGCGGGTTTCCTGCGGCAGCTGCAGGCTCCAGTAATCGGTCGGCAGGCCGCGGCTCTGGTTGGCGCGGATCGCCCGCATGATGGTGCCTTCGCCGGCGTTGTAGGCAGCCAGCGCCAGTTCCCAGTCGGAGAAGCGGTCATACAGGCGCTGCAGATAATCCAGCGCTGCCTGGGTGGAAGCGATCACGTCGCGGCGGCCGTCATACCACCAAGTCTGCTTGAGGCCGTAGTGGCGGCCAGTGGAGGGGATGAACTGCCAGAGGCCAGCAGCGCGGCCGGGCGAGTAGGCGAACGGCCGATAGGCGCTTTCGATCACCGGAAGCAGCGCCAGCTCGGTCGGCATGGCGCGCTTTTCCAGCTCCTCGACGATGTAGTGCAGATAGGGGGCTGCCCGGTTGGCGACCCTGGGCATGAAGTCGGGGGTGCGGGTGTAGGCGGCGATCTCGGCCTCGACGCGTGGATCGTCGCGCGGCTCCAGCCGCAGGCCGTCGCGAATCCTGTCCCACAGATCCCGCTCGACCGCCTCCGGAGCCGAGTCCTGCGCGCCCGTCTCCAGCGGCAGCTCCAGCGTCTCGTAGTCCATGCTAAGGGCGAATGCCACGTCCTCAGCCTCGTCGGTGGGAGCCGCGGCCTGTTGGCGAGGAAGGTGGGCGCAGCCCGCAGCAAGCAGAAACAGGGCAACGGCAGGGATGAGGTGGCGCTGGGTCACCTGGCTCTCTCCGGTTATTGTTGGTCGCGCCGCGCCCGTGGGCGCGGCCTCAGCAAGTCATCATGCAGCGTCTTTCCACGCGCGCACCGCGGCAAAGACCTCGGCCGGCGAGGATAGCGGCCTGCCCGCGTGGCGTTCCGCGCTTTCGATCACGGATCGCTGATCGGCGCGCAGGAAGGGGTTGGTCGCCAGCTCTTCGGCCAGGGTGCTGGGCAGCGTGATCTCGTCGCGGGCCCGTTGGGCCGAGACCTTGGCCAGACGCTCCCGCAGGGCCTGGTTGTCGGGCTCCACCTGCAGCGCGAAGCGCAGATTGGATTCGGTGTATTCGTGCGCGCAGTAGACGCGGGTGTCGCCGGGCAGGCTGGCGAGGCGCTGCAGCGAATTGTACATCTGCTCCGGGGTTCCTTCGAAAATGCGGCCGCAGCCACCGGCGAACAAGGTATCGCCGCAGAACAGCGCGCCGCCGCCGTAGAAGGCGATGTGGCTGCTGGTGTGGCCGGGGATCTCCAGCACCTGCAGCGGGACCGGCAGCCCGTCCAGCTCGACCACGTCGCCATCGCGTACCTGCCGGGTGATCAACGCTGCCAGGCGTTCGTCCACCGGGCCGATGACGGGGACGGGATTGTCGGCTACCAGTTCCTTGATTCCGTTGACGTGGTCCCCATGATGATGGGTGACCAGAATGCCCGCCAGATCGAGGCCGGCAGCTTTCAAGCCGGCCCGCACCGGGTCCGCCTCGCCCGGATCGACGACATAGGCGCGCTTGCCCTCGGCCGTCGGCAGCACCCAGATGTAATTATCCTGATAGGCCTTGAGCGCGAAGATGTTCTCCATGGGACTATAGTACTACTTTAGCGTTTGCCGTGGCAGCTATTGTGGATTGAATGGCGGCTCAATGGCCAGGCCGCTATCCTTGGTACTATTTGTAAGGGAGGTGTGCCATCATGCGAACGCTGCAGAGCTGGTTCGAAACACCTCTTGGCCAAATGCTGGCCGACGTCGAACGGCAGGCGCTGGACAACTATCTGGATCGCTGGGCCGGCGCCACGCTGCTGCAGATCGGCAGCTTCGGCCCGGGGCAGCGGGTGCTGCGGGCCAACACCTCCCGGCAATGGCTGGCCGGCGGCCAGGGCGAGCCGGTCGACTGCGTGATGCGGCCGGAGCAGCTGCCTTTCCAGTCCGGCACCATCGACATCGTGGTCCTGGTCCACAGCCTGGATTTCAGCAGCAATCCGCATCGCGTGTTGCGCGAGGCAGAGCGCGTGCTGGCCCCGGAGGGCCATTTGCTGGTGCTGGGCTTCAATCTGTTCAGCCTGTGGGGCGCGGTGCACGTGCTGCGTCCCCTGCAGCGGCGCGGCGCGCCCTGGAACGGACAATACTTCACCCAGCGCCGCGTCCGCGACTGGCTCACGCTGCTGGATCTGGAGATGGTTGCGGCCGAACATCATTTCTTTCGCCCGCCGCTGAACCGCAGCCGGCTGCAGGAGCGCCTGCTGCCGCTGGAGAACTGGGCCCCGCGGGTGGTTCCAAAGCTCGGCGCGGTGCATCTCACGGTGGCCAGAAAGCACGTTGCAGGTTTGAGGCCGCTGCGCCCGGTGTGGCGCCGGCGGCCACGGCTGATCGTCGGCGGGCTGGCGCAGCCGAGCTCAAGGAAACTAACCGATGCCACAATGGGTCGAGATCTATAGCGACGGCGCCTGCAGGGGCAATCCCGGGCCGGGCGGCTGGGGGGTCCTCCTGCGCTATCGCGGCAAGGAAAAGACGCTGTCGGGGGCCGAGCCCCATACCACCAACAACCGCATGGAGCTGATGGCCGCCATCCGCGGCCTGGAAGCCTTGAAACGGCCGTGCAAGGTCCGGCTGACCACGGACTCCCAGTATTTGCGGCAAGGGATTACCGAATGGCTGCCGGTGTGGAAGCGGCGTGGCTGGCGCACGGCCGACCGCAAACCGGTGAAGAATATCGATCTGTGGCAACGGCTGGAAGCGGCCGCCAGTCGCCATGAGGTGGAATGGCATTGGGTCAAGGGCCACAGCGGCCATCCCGAGAACGAGCTGGTTGACCGACTGGCCAACGAAGCCATCGACGCCCTGCAGGCTACGACCTGAGCCCCGTGGCGCCAGGATGGGACAGCAATGAGACAAATCGTACTGGATACCGAAACCACCGGCCTTGAGCCGAGCGAAGGCCATCGCATCATCGAGATCGGCTGCGTGGAGCTGATCAACCGGCGGCCGACCGAGAACTACTTCCACGTCTATTTGCAGCCGGACCGGGAGATCGACGAAGGCGCACTCTCGGTCCATGGCATCACCAACGAGTTCCTGCGGGACAAGCCGCGCTTTGCCGACATCGCCGAGGAATTCCTGGGTTTCATTCGCGGCGCGGAGCTGGTGATTCACAACGCCTCCTTCGACCTCGGCTTCATCAACCACGAGCTGAAGCTGTGGAGGCCTGACAGCGAGCCGGTGGAGAGTTTCTGCAGCGTGCTGGATACGCTGCTGCTGGCCCGGCGCATGCACCCCGGGCAGCGCAACAGTCTGGATGCGCTCTGCCGCCGCTACGGCATCGACAACTCCGAGCGCGAGCTGCATGGTGCGCTGCTGGACGCCCGCATCCTGGCGGATGTCTATCTCGCTATGACCGGCGGTCAGGCGACCCTGAGCTTGGACAGCGGCGGCGGCGCCGGTATCGAGCAGCTGACCAGCAGCGGCGTGCGCCGCCTGGCTGCCGATCGACCGCGGCTGAAAGTGGTGCGGGCCTCCGCCGAGGAGTTGGCGGCCCACCGCAAATGGGTGGAACGCCTGGACAAGGCGGCCGGCGGTGCTTGCCTGTGGCACCAGTTCGACCGAGCGGCAATGGAAGAGCAATGACGGACCTGCAAGCGACCGGGCCGGTGCGGGCCATTACCTTCGACCTGGATTTCACGCTCTGGGACCTGGAGGGCGTCATCCACCGGGCTGAGATGCTGCAATACCAGTTTCTCTGCCAGCACTACCCGGAAGTGGGTCGGCGCTACAGCGCCGAGGCCTTTCAGGCGCTGCGCTTCCGGCTGCACGAGCAGCGGCCCGACTTGCGCTACAACGTGACCCTACTGCGCCAGGAGGCCTTGCGCACCGTTGCCATCGAGTGCGGCTACGACGAGAGCCTGGTGAAGCAGGCCTTCCAGGTGTTTCTGGACGCGCGCCATGATGTCAAGCTGTACGACGATACCGTGCCGCTGCTGGAGCGGCTGCACGGTCGCTACGTGCTGGGCGTGATCACCAACGGCAATGCCGACGTGAGGCGGCTGGGGCTTGGTGGTTATTTCGATTTCACCCTCTCGCCCATGGAGGTCGGCGCCGCCAAGCCGGACCGCTTGATCTTCGAGGCAGCCTGCAACCGGGCCGGCTTCGAGCCGGGCGAAATCGTGCATATCGGCGACGACCCTGAAGCCGATGTCATTGGCGCCGCCGGCTACGGTATGGTGGCGGTGTGGCTCAACCGCCACCGCCTGCAGTGGCCGGCGGAGCTGCCTCGACCCGACTGCATCGAGCTGCCCACGCTGGCGGCCTTGGAGCGCGTGCTGCAGCCCCCGCTGGCCGTGCCCTGCGCCGATGATGCAAGCTCCTGATCCCGATCCCAGGCGAGCCGACGCGCCCCTGGTAGGGGTCAGCTCCTGCCTGTGCGGCGAGGCCGTGCGCTACGATGGCCGGGACAAGCGCGATGACGTCGTTGCCGACGTGCTGCCCCGCTTTGTTCGCCTGCTGCCGCTCTGTCCGGAGGTAGCCATCGGTCTGGGCGTGCCGCGCCCGCCGATACGGCTCGAAGGCGAGCCGGGCGCCGTGCGGGTGGTCGGCGTGGTCGAGCGCAGCCTGGACGTGACCGAGCGGCTTGAGGCGTTCGGACGGGAGACGGCGGCGCGGCATCCGAATCTGTGCGGCTATGTCTTCAAGAGCAAATCGCCGAGCTGCGGTCTGCGCAACGTCAAACGCTATGCCAAGGGGCAGGAGTACCAGGACGGCAGCGGCCTGTATGCCGCCGCGATCCGCCGCGCCTTTCCGCTGTTGCCGGTGGCGGAAGAGGGGGATTTGGCGACCGAGTCCAGCCGGGAGGATTTCCTGACTGCGGTGTTCGCCTACCATCGCTGGCAGGCGTTGCTAAGCTTGGGACCGACGCCGCGTCTGTTGCAGGATTTCCATGCCGCGCACAAGCTCGTGCTGCTTGCCCGCAGCCGCGTGCACTTGGACCGGCTGGGGCAGCTGGCGGCCGCGGCCGCTGTGCCAACCCTGGCTGAGACCGTGCGGCAGTATGGTGAGCTGCTGATGCAGGCGCTGGCGCTGCCGAGCACGCGCGAGCGCCACGCCGATGCGCTGCAGCACCTGCAAGGCTTTCTCAAGCAGCGGCTGGATGGGCGCAGCAGGGCCGAGCTGGCGGCGGCCATCGATGACTATCGTCGTGGTCTGGTGCCGCGCACCGTCCCGCTGACCCTGCTGCGACAGCATTGCGAGCGGCATCCCCATGCTTACGTGCAGCGGCAGGTGTACTTGCATCAGCCCTTCGAGTATTGATGTTGGCGCAAGCCAACCGCTCTGGAGTCGTCATGACAGAGAAGACACGCTTCGGCATCGTCGTCGTCGGCGATGAAATCCTCACCGGCAAACGGCTGGACAAGCATTTCCATCGGGCCATCAACCTGCTGGCCGCACGCGGCCTCGAGCTGTCCTGGGCGCGCTACGTGGGCGACGAGGACGAGGTCTTGGTCGAGACCTATCGTCAGACCTTCGCCAGCGGTGACATCGTCTTCAGCTTCGGCGGCATCGGCGGGACGCCCGACGACCGCACCCGTCAAGCCGCCGCCGCGGCCACCGGTCGCAGGCTGGTGGTGCATCCGCAGGGGCTGGAAGAGCTGCGCAAGCGCTTCTCGGACGCGGAGCTGACGCCAATGCGGCTGCGGATGATCGAGTTCCCGGAAGGGGCGGAGCTCATTCCCAACCCGGTCAACAGAGTGCCGGGCTTCAGCATTGGTGACCACCATTTCGTGCCCGGTTTTCCCAGCATGGCCTGGCCCATGGTCGAGTGGGTGCTGGACAGCCGTTACGCCCACTTGCATGCGCCAGGCACCATCACCGAGCGAGTGATCCTGGTGGAGGACTGTCGGGAGAGCCAAATCGTCGACCTGATGGAAGAGTTCGTGGCCCGCTATCCGCAGCTACGCATGTCTTGCCTGCCGCACCAGGAAGTGGACCGCTTTGAGCTGGAGCTGGGCTTCCGCGGTGCGCCGGCGCTGGTCGCCAAGGCCATGCAGGAGCTGCAGGCGCAGGTGAGCGGCCGCGGCTTTCGCTGGTATCCGGTGATGCTGCGCCAGGGTGCGCCCGGCCGTTGAGACGGGCTGCCGTCCGCAGCGGGCTGCGGACGGCAGGCTCAGGCGTCCAGCTTGGCGGGCCATACCATCTGCGGGCCGTAGCGGGCGGTCAGTTCCGCCAGCGGCCGCGGCGGCGCGAACAGGAATCCCTGCACCACGGGGCAGCGCACGGCACGCAGGTAGTCCAGCTGGGCCGCGCGCTCCACGCCCTCCGCCACCACCCGCAGCTTCAGTCCATGGGCCATGGCGACGATGGCGTTGACGATGCAGGCCTCGTTGCTGTTGGCGATGCTGTGAATGAAACTGCGGTCGATCTTCAGGGTTGAGATCGGGAATTTCTGCAGATAGCTCAGCGAAGAATAGCCGGTGCCGAAGTCGTCGATAGCGAGGCGGACCCCGGCGTCGTTCAGCCGCTGCAGCTTCTTGACCACGTCGGGGTGGTCGCTGAGGAGCAGGTTCTCGGTGATCTCCAGCTCCAGGCAGTCGGGCGGGAAGCCTTCCTCTTGCAGCGTGTTCAGCACGTCTTCGACGAAGTTCTCGCTGCGGACTAGGAGCGGCGACAGATTGACCGACAGCAGCAACCGTTGCCAGCCTTGACGGTGCAGGGCCGCGATCTCGCGGCAGGCGCGGCGCAGGGTGCGGCGGTCCAGCTCCAGGATCAGGCGGCTGTGCTCCGCTACCGGGATGAAGACGGCCGGGGAGACTTGCCCCAGGGTCGGGTGCTTCCAGCGGATCAGCGCTTCCAGTCCGACCAGCTGCTCGGTCATGCTGTCCAGTTGCGGCTGGTAATAGATTTCGAACTGATCTTGCTCCAGACCCCGCCGCAGTTCCTGTTCCAGCAGCAGCCGCTGGTTGGTGGTCTGATTCATCTCCGGCTCGAAGATCTGAAGCCCGGAGCGGCCCGAGGTCTTGGCGTGGTACATGGCGATGCCGGCGTTCTTGATCAGGGCTTCGCTGGTTTCACCGCCCTCGGGGTAGATCGCCACGCCGATGGAGGCATCCACGTGCAGCTCGTGGCCGTCGATGTAGAAGGGGCGGCGCAGGTTGGCCAGGATGTTGTCGGCGACCCGCTGCACGTGGTGCAGCCCGCGGGAGTCCGCCAGCAGGACGTTGAACTCGTCGCCGCCGAATCGGGACAGGGTATCGCCGCTGCCTATGCAGCCGGCCAGCCGCTCACTGACCGCTTGCAGCAGGCGATCGCCGACGCTGTGGCCCAGGGAATCGTTGACCACCTTGAAGCGTGCCAGGTCGATGAACATCACCGCCGGCCGCTGGCCGCCGTTGGCCGCCTGGTTGATCGCCATGGTGAGGCGGTCCTGGAACAGCGCCCGGTTGGGCAGCTGGGTGAGCAGGTCGTGGTAGGTCTGGAAGCTGATCATCGCCTCGGCCTGCACCCGCTCGGTGATGTCCCGGGCCATGCCGTAGGTGCGGTAGCGCTTGCCGACCGTATACAGCTCCTCGGTGTCCGCGATCGGCCACATCGAGACTTCGAAATGGCGCCGCTCCTGATTGGGGTGGCGGCTGTTGAAGGCGATGTTGACCGCGCGCCGACGGCCCTCAAGCGGCGCCGGCAGCGAGAGGATGCGGCGGATGCGTTCCCGGTCCTCCGGCGCGATGATGGTGCTGATGTGGCGGCCCAACAGCTCCTCGGGCTCGTAGCCGAGCAGGGTTTGCACCTGCCGGTTGACGAAACTGAAGTTGCCCTCTTCGTCGAGGATATAAATCAGGTCCGGGGAGTTGTTGACGATGAAGCGGTGCAGGTTTTCGGAGCGATCCAGCCTGCTCTGCATCAGTCGGCTGTAGTTTTCCAGCCGCCGCTTGCGAACCGCGTTGTTGATGGTGGCGATCAGCTCCTCCGGCACGTAGGGCTTCTTGATGTAGTCGTAGGCGCCGTTGCGCAGCGCATAGGAGATGTCGGCCAGAGAGGACTCGCCGCTGACGACGACGATGGTAATGTCGATGCGGCGCTGGATGACCTGGCGCATCACCTCGTGACCCGACATGCCGGGCATGTGCAGGTCGAGCAGCATGACGTCGTAGCGCTCGCGCTGGAGCCGGTCGAGGGCTGCCGCGCCGGTGTCGGCGGTGTCGATTTGATAGCCGTAGGCCGTGAGCAGGGCATTCAGGCTGTCAAGAAGGCGCTTGTCGTCATCGACCAGGAGAATGCGTGCCGGCTGCGCGTCTTCGTTGTCGAGGACATCTAGAGGCATAAAAGTCGTGTCAGGTCGTCTGCCAGTTAGGCGTTGCTAAAGGTAGCTCGTTGTCGCCGGCCTCCCAGCCTGACGGCAGTTTTACTGCGGAATTAGGACTTGGAACCGCGTCCCCCACGAACCGCTCTCGCAAACGATTTTCCCAGAGAGGGCGTCGACCAACCGTTTGCAAATGCTTAGCCCAAGTCCGGCGTGTCCTTCGCCTTTTGTAGTTATCGGTGATGAAAATAACTGATTCATCACCTCCAAGGGAATACCCGTACCATTGTCCTCGACGGTTATGACAGCAAAGCGTAGTCCGTCGACGAGGACGTTGGCGCTGGTCGCGACCTTGACAACGCCGCCTTCCGACAGGGCCTCGGCAGCGTTTTTCAGCAAATTGATCAGGATCTGCTTGATCGAGCCGGCCGGCGCGCGGACCACCGGCTGCCTAGGGTCCAGCTGCAGTTCCAGGCGCAGGCCGCGGACGGCGAACAGGGAGCGGTCCAGGATGCGCACCAGCTGCTCGGTGAGCGGGTTGAGCGCCACCGTCGCGGCCGGCTCGCCGCCGTCCTGTTGGGGCGTCTTGAGGCGCAGCAGAATGTCGCCGACGCGCTTGATCTCTTCCTGGAGCAGGCTGATCTCGTCGCTCAGCTGATCGCTCGCGCGCAATTTGAGGCGCAGCACCTCCAGGTAGTTATTGATGATGGTCAGCGGGTTGCTGGCCTCGTGCACCGCTTCGGCGATGCGCTGCTGGTCCTGCTCCGGTTCGTCGGCAGGGGGAGCCTCGGCCAGGGCGCGGGCGATTTCCTGCGCCAGCGCCTGCAGCAGGGAGTCCGACATCGGCAGCGGGTCGTCGAGGGCGAACGCCAGGACGCCCAGGCTTTGCCCGTCGTGCAGCAGCGGCAGGCACAGCAGTCGCTTTTTACCCAGACTGTGCAACAGCTCCCGTTCGCTGTTGCCGAGGCCGCCGATGGCGGCGATATCGCAGTCGACGGTGCGCTGCTGCAGGAAGGCGTCGCTGCTGCAGCCGTGGTTCGGCTCGAGCGGCAGCGAGACGTCGGCCAGCGCGGACGGGAAGGTGCCGACCGGCTGCAGCGCGGCCCCATCGGCGGTGGGCAGCAGCAGGAGTGGCTGCTCGACGCCGGTCATGAGGCTGGCCACGCGCTGCACCGCCTCGTGCAGCTGCTCCCGGTTTTGTGGCTGGCTCAGCGTGCTGCGCGTCTGCTGCAGCTGCCAAATTTCGCTCAGGCGCTGCCCCAGGCGCTCGTAGCCGTCCTGGTCGGAAGGCGAGAGGGCGTTGTCGGTGTCGATGTCGAGCACCTGCGCCAGCTGTCGCACCTGCTGCCAGGCTTCGGTCCGGATGTTTTCCACCAGCTCTTCGTTGAGTCCGAGCAGCTGGCCGGCATGTTGCACGCCCTGCTGCGGCAGACTGAGCCGGCTGGCCAGATTGACCAGCTTGACCAGCACGGGCGCGGCCGTGATCCGCCGGACGTCGTCGTGGTGCTGGGCGAGGGCGTCGGCCAAGATGGGGTCGATTTGCCAGCGGTTGACGAGGGCGGCGCCGACCGCGCTGTGCGTGGTACTGAACGCCGCCTGCTCGGCGGCCAGCAACTGGTCGTCGCCGCGGGCGCCGAAATAGCAATCCAGATAGGCCTGGCCGTAGTGCTGCAACAGGATCAGCTGGCCCAGGTCGGCCAGCAGACCGCCGAGATAGGCCTGATCGGGGTTGCGATAGCCGATCAGCCGCGCCAGCCGTTGCGCCAGGCTGGCCATGGTCAGCGAGCGCTGCCAGAAGGCTTTTAGAAAGCCCTGATGGTGACGGCCGAAGCTGTTGAAGAACTGGCGCGTGGCCGCCGTGATGACGATGGTCTTGACCATGTCGAGGCCCAGCACCAGCAGCGCGCGCTCCACCGTATGGCAGCGGTGCGTCGGGGCGTGGGTGGTGGAGTTGGCGATGGTCAGCACGCGGGCAGTGATGGCGGGATCCTGGTGCAGGATCTCGGCCAGCTGCTGAAAATCCATTTCTTCGTTGAAAACGGCGTCAAGGATATGGGCCAGGACCTGCGGCAGGCTGGGCAGGTGGCTTGGCGGCTGCTGCGGAATCATTGCATCCCTCTTTCCACGATGCGGCTGGCTTCCATGGGGCTACCCCTGGCGCTCGTCGCCGCCTGGTTGGGCGGCCAGCGGTCGCCGCAGTATAGCGTCAACTTGGAATGTGCTGAAAAACATTTGACATAGTGTTGATTGAACACTAAGGTTCAAATTCCGCAAGCAGGAGGCGCGTGGTGATACAGCAACGGGAGGAACGACACGTTCTGACGGAAATCAGCACCGATGTGGTGTTTTTCACGGTCCGGAACGAGCGTTTGTGCGTGCTGCTGATCCAGCGTGACAAGGAGCCCTTCGCCAACTACTGGAGCCTGCCGGGCGGCAGGATAGGGCGAGAGGAGACTTTGGATGCCGCCGCCAGGCGCATGCTGGCCGCCAAGACAGGCATCACTGGCGTGTACCTGGAGCAACTGTATACATTTGGCGGCATCGAGCGCGACCCGCGGGGACGGGTGATCTCGGTCGCCTACTATGCGCTGGTGGCCGCAGATCGGGCGCCGCTGATACCCGAGCGGCCCGACATCCGCTGGCACGAGGTCGAGGCGCTGCCCGAGCTGGCGTTCGATCACGCCGAGATCGTCGCCATGGCGCGGCGGCGGCTGGCGTCGAAGCTGGAGTACTCGACCATTGCGTTGCAGCTGATGCCGGAAAAGTTCACGCTCAGCGAACTGCAAGCGGTGTACGAGCAGATCCTCGGCGAGGAGCTGGACAAGCGCAATTTCCGCCGGCGTCTGCAAGGGCTTGGCTGTCTGGAGCCCACGGACGAGCTCCACCGGGCAGGTAAGCACAGGCCGGCCAGGCTGTACCGCATCAAGCGGCCGGGCCGGGTGGAGATCTTCAAGTGAACGTTAGAGAGGGCCGCAGGCCACAGAGGTAGCCATGAGCAAGCCGCAGCGAATCGACGGGCCGGCCCAGCCGGTGTTCTTCCGTGAAGAGGCTTACAGTGCAGCCGAGGAGCTGGCGCCAGGCGAGCGCGAAGCGTTGATGGAGCGCGCCAGAGAACTGCTGAGATCGACCGACACGGTCCTGGTGGCCCATTACTACACCGCGGCCGATTTGCAGCAGCTGGCGGACGAGACCGGCGGGTATGTGTCCGATTCCTTGGACATGGCACGCTTCGGCAAGGAGCATCCGGCCAAGACGCTGGTCGTTGCCGGCGTCCGCTTTATGGGCGAGACGGCCAAGATCCTGTCGCCGGAAAAGCGGGTGCTGATGCCCGATCTGGAAGCCACCTGCTCGCTGGACGTGGGGTGCCCGGCCGACGAGTTTGCCCGCTGGTGCGACCAGCACCCGGACCGCACCGTGGTGGTCTACGCCAATACCAGCGCCGCCGTGAAGGCGCGGGCAGACTGGGTGGTGACTTCCAGCATCGCAGTCGATGTGGTGCGCCATCTGGCCGAGCGCGGGGAGAAGATTCTCTGGGCACCAGACAAGCACCTGGGCGAGTACATCCAGCGCGAGACGGGCGCCGACATGGTGCTCTGGGACGGCAGCTGCATCGTCCACGAGGAGTTCAAGGCGCGCGAGCTGGCCGAGCTGCGGAAGCAGCATCCCGACGCCGTGGTGCTGGTGCATCCTGAGTCGCCGATGGGCGTGATCGAGCAGGCCGACGTGGTCGGTTCCACTTCCAGGCTGCTGGAAGCCGTGGCCACCATGGACGCCGACAAGTTCATCGTCGCCACCGATCAGGGCATCTTTTACAAGATGCAGCAGGCCAACCCCGGCAAGCTGCTGCTGCCGGCGCCGACCGCCGGCAGGGGCGCGACCTGCAGCAGCTGCGCCCACTGCCCGTGGATGGCCTTGAACGGGCTGCGCAGCCTGGTGCACGTGCTGGAGACCGGCGCCAACGAGATCTTCGTCGATCCGCAGATCGCTGAACGGGCGCGGGTGTCGCTGGGCCGCATGCTGGATTTCGCCGCCCAGCGCAAGCAGCAAGTGCTGGGCCTGGGTGACGCCTGAGCGCGTCGTCCGCTCGTCGTTGCATCGGGGCGCCTCGGTCGGCGCCCCGATGCGTTTGGAGAGCTGGGTTTCTCCTAGCTTTATCCCGCCAAGTCCGCCTCCATTGTCCCTAGCAGACGAGATCCCGCAACGTGCTGCCGCGTCCTTGCGCCCGGCAGCCCAGCAATAACGAGAAAGGGAGGAAGCGGCAATGAGCAATCGGGGAGCTGCGGTGCTCGGGGTGCGCCTGCTGGCGCTCTATTTCTTCCTGCAAGGCTTGACCGGGCTGCCGGCGGCGGCTCAGCCGGCCGGGCAGGAGGATTGGCCCGTGCTGGTCGGGCGGCTGGCGCCGCTGCTGTTGGGCGTGCTGTTCTGGCTTGGTGCCGGGCAGGTCGCCAGCCGCATGCTGCCGCAGCGCACCGCCATCCCGCCACACCCGGCCGGCAGCCTCCACGACTGGTATGCGCTGGCGTTCGCCGCCGTCGGGCTGCTGGTCAGCCTCCATGCCCTGCCGCCCTTGCTGGTGCTGGCGGCCGAGGCCTGGCAACGGGCGCGGGAGCTGCAGGCGCTCGGTTTCGTCCGCACGGTGGAGCTGGCCGCCGCCGGTCTGAAGCTCGCGCTGGGGCTGGCGGCGCTGCTTGGCAGCCGTGGCCTGGCCGGTGTCGTCATCCGGCTGCGCACCGGCGGCCTGGGCTACGTCAGTTCTTGAAGATGAAGTACACCGCGCCTAGCAGGCACAGCCCCGCCCACAAATAATTCCAGTTGAGTGGCTGACGCATGTAGAACACGGCAAAGGGCACGAAGACAGTCAGCGTGATCACCTCCTGCAGCATCTTCAGCTGGGGCAGGGTGAGCGCGGTGAAGCCGATGCGGTTGGCGGGAACCTGCAGCAGGTACTCGAAGAGGGCGATGCTCCAGCTGACCAGCGCTGCGATCCACCACGGCTTGTCGCTGAGGTTGCGCAGGTGGCCGTACCAGGCGATGGTCATGAAGAGATTGGACAGCGTGAGCAGCAGAACGGTCTTGAGAACGATGCTCATATGTTCTTGGTGATGATCGCGAGAAGGTTCAGATGGGGACGGCTCGTCGCGGGCCGCGGCAGCGGCGCGCGAGGCAGGGCGTGCAGATCCGACACGGTTCGCGCATGCTGCCGGCGGCAAGCGTATGATATTCCACGGCCGCGCTCCAGAGGGCGCGGCGCCGATCGAGCCGAATTTCCGGGAGCCGCACATGCTGGATGCGATCAAGCGATTCTTCACCGACCGACTGGCCGCGGAGGCAGCCGCCGAGGATGCCGAGCATCGTCTACGGCTGGCGACGGCAGCGCTGCTGCTGGAAGTGGCGCGGGCCGATCAGGAGATGCACCAGCTGGAGCTGAGCGCGGTCGAGCAGGCCATCCAGCGTTGTTTCCGGCTGCCGCCGGACGAGCTTGCCCGGCTGCTGGCGCTGGCGCGCGAGCACGTGCGGGAGTCCACTTCCGATTTCCCGCTTACCCGCCTCATCAACGATCACTACGATCAGGCTGACAAGCAGCGGCTGGTGGAGATGATGTGGGAGGTCGCCTACGCCGACGGCGAGCTCGACAAGTACGAAGAACACCTCATCCGCCGCATCGCTGATTTGCTCTACGTGCCGCACAACGCCTTCATCGCCGCCAAGCTGCGGGTGGCCGAGCGGGTCGGCTGACGCGATGCGGCCGTCGTGCTACTTCTCTCCCGGATGGCCGGCGCAGCCGGACTGCCCGCTGCCGCGACTTGGCCCGCATCCGCAGGTTGAGCATTTCCACACCGACCGAAAAGGCCATGGCGAAATAAATGTAGCCCTTGGGAATGTGCAGGTCGAAGCTCTCGGCGATCAGGCTGACCCCGACCAGGATGAGGAAGCTCAAGGCCAGCATTTTCACGGTTGGGTGGCGGTCGACGAACTCGCCGATGCCGCGGGCGGCGAACATCATGGTCAGCACCGCGGCCATGATGGCCAGCACCATGACCGGGATGTGGTCGGCCATGCCGACGGCGGTGATCACCGAATCCAGCGAGAACACGATGTCGATCAGGGCGATCTGAGCGAGGACGGCGCCGAAGGAAGCGACCTTGGGCTCCGCCTCGTGCTCGCCACCGCCTTCCAGATTGGCGTGGATTTCGGTCGTGGCTTTGGCCAGCAGGAACAGCCCGCCACCGAGCAGGATCAGGCTGCGCCCGGAGACCTCGAAGCCGAGGATGCTGAACAGCGGCGCGGTGAGCGACATCACCCAGGCCAGCGAGAGCAACAGCAGGATGCGAGTGCCCATGGCCAGCCCAAGGCCGATGATGCGGCCTTTCTGGCGCTGCTCAGGCGGCAGCCGTCCGACCAGGATGGAGATGAAAATGATGTTGTCGATGCCGAGGACGATCTCCAGCGCGGTGAGCGTAAGAAGAGCGATCCAGGCCTGCGGATCGGCGATCCATTCCATCATAAAGGGCATGACTCGTCGTTGATTGGTAATGGGCTGCCAGCCGCCCTCCAGCTGCGTTGTGCGGTCTGGGCGCGGGTTTTCATATTCGGGCGCGGCTGCCATCGGCGCAAGAGGCAAAAAGGGCGAATTTCCTGTCGCCGATTGCCGACGTCTTGGTCTTTGCCAGTTGTTAATATGCTTTCTTTCCCCCAATTCGATAGCTGCCTCTTGAGTGAATTCGAGGAGTTATCGATGAGAAGCAAGATTCTTCACTGGCTGTCTGCGCCGGCGGCGCTGCTGGTCCTGATGTTCGCCCTGACGGCGTGCAATACCATGGAGGGCGTTGGCGAAGACGTCTCCGCGGCGGGCCGAGGGTTGGACAAATCGGCAGAGCGGCACAAGCCTTACTGAAGGGGCGGCGCGATCCTGCCGGCCGCTCGCCGCAAGCCCGCGCCGGCAGGAGCCTTGCCCTGCATATGTAAGCCCTGCATAACAATAGAAAAATCGTTTCCTTCAGAAATCGTTCCGGCTCCTGCTACAGTCTCGCCGCAACAAAGCGTTCAGGGCATGGTGGCTGCATGGCAGGTGACAATCTCGATCTTCGTGAGCTGACTTTCGATCCCGATTCCGCAAGCTGCGATGAAGAGTCGCTGCGCCACTGCAACCAGGTGCTCGGGCGCTGCAGCGCCGAACAGCGAGTCGCCTGGGCCTTGGGGCAATTCCGCGGTAGGATCGCGCTCTCCTCCAGCTTCGGCATTCAGGCCGCCGTGTCCTTGCACATGGTGACCAGCCAGCAGCCCGATATCCCGGTGATTCTGATCGACACCGGCTATTTGTTCCCGGAGACCTACCGCTTTATCGACGAGCTGGTCGAGCGGCTGAAGCTGAACCTCAAGGTCTATCGGGCCGAGCTCAGCCCGGCCTGGCAGGAAGCGCGCTACGGCCGCTTGTGGGAGCAGGGACTGGAAGGTATCGAGCGCTATAACCAGATGAACAAAGTCGAGCCGATGCGCCGGGCGCTGGAGGAGCTGGGCGTGCGGGCCTGGTTCTCCGGGCTGCGCCGCGAGCAGGCTCGCAGTCGCCAGCAGCGGGAGATTCTGGAGCGCGGCAAGGATGGCCGCTGGCGCATCCATCCCATCGTCGACTGGACCAATCGGGACGTGCACCACTACCTGCGCCGGCACGATCTGCCCTACCACCCCTTGTGGTACAAGAATTACGTCTCGGTAGGCGACTGGCACACCAGCCGGCCACTGGAGCCGGGCATGCTGGAGGAAGAGACGCGCTTCTTCGGACTCAAGCGCGAGTGCGGCCTGCACGAGCAGCTTTGACGCGGTCGGCGTGGCGCTGGCCGCCGCACCCCGGCTCCCGCCTCATTTGCTGAGCAGCCGCTGCAGGATCTGGCGCACCGTGGCGGCGGTGAAGGGCTTGTCCAGCAGCGCCGAGCCCCCTGCCTGCTGCACCGAGGCCAGCCGCGCCTCGTCCTGCTCGACGGTGATCATCAGGATGGGCACATCCGGCTGCTCGCTGAGATGGCGGATGTAGTTGATGAGCTGCTCGCCGTCCATCTCCGGCATGTGGAAATCGGTGATCACCAGGTCGAACCGCTGGTCGCGGATCAGCTCGGCCGCCTCGCGGCCATTGCGGGCGCAGTGGATGTGCCTGAATCCCATGCCGCGCAGCAGCTGCACCATGTGGTTCAAGGCGAAGCGGCTGTCGTCCACCACCAGCACCTGCAGCTCCTCGGTGTCCCGGTTGTCGAGCACCAGCTGCTCCGGCTCGATGTAGTCCAGGCTGGCGTAGAGCGCGGTGCGCAGCTCCTCGATGGCGAACGGCTTGGGCAGGATGGCCAGCACGCCCGCTTGGCGGATCGGCTCCAGGTTGCGCGGCCGGTTCTCGCTGGAAACCAGCATGAACGGCACGTCGGCCAGCTCGCTGTCGTTGCGCATGGCTTCGATCAGCTCGGCCCCAGTCATGTCGTCGAAGTACATGGCGCTGAGGACCAGATCGGGCTTGTGCTCCCGCATCAGCTCCAGCGCCATGCGGCCGTTGGCGGCGACCTCGACCTGATAGACACCGACCTGGTGCAGGCGATCGACGATGATGCGCGATTGGGGCAGCGAGCCTTCGACTAGAACGATGTAAAGATCTTGCAGCGATAGTTTGGAAGTCACGCCATCCCGCCACGCTAGTCTGTCACTGAGATTTTCTCCGTTGCCATGCAGGGGCGCAAGGGCGCGGCAGCGAGCGCCGGGGATTGTGAGCCACGGCAAAGGCCGCATGTGTGATGTAAGCGCCGGCGCTCGGGGGCCGGCGCTTGCTCTCGTCACCATTCTCACAATGTCCGCCCAGGAGGCCCTGATGAGCAACCACGTCTACAAGCAAATCGAGCTCACCGGCTCGTCGCCGACCAGCATCGATGACGCCATCCGCAACGCGGTGAAGAAGGCCGCCAAGACGCTGCACAACCTGCAGTGGTTCCAGGTCGTCGAGGTTCGCGGCTACATCAAGGACGGCGACGTGGCGCATTTCCAGGTCACGCTCAAGATCGGCTTTACCTTGGATGACTGAATGAGCGCATGACGCGCAGCGCTTTCGAGCGACCAACCACAAGAGGAAAAGCGCATGAGACGACTCGCATCGTTTGCGGCAGCGCTGTCGTTGCCCCTGAGCGCAGCCGCCTTGACGGTGGACATGCATGCCGTGACCGCTGACGGGATAGGGGAGAAGATCGGCACGGTGACCATTGAGGCGGACGGGCAAGGCAGCCGACTCACGCCCGACCTCAGTGGCTTGACGCCGGGCGCGCACGGCTTCCATGTCCATGAGCACGGCAGCTGCGAGCCCAAGGAAGTGGACGGCAAACCGGTGGCGGCCGGCGCTGCCGGCGGCCACTACGACCCGGACGGCACCGGCCGCCACGCCGGACCTTACGGCGACGGTCATCTGGGCGATTTGCCGGTGCTGTACGTCAATGCCGAAGGTCGGGCCACCGATCCGGTGCTGGCGCCACGGATCAAGCCGGAGCAGATGGCCGGCCGTGCCCTCATGGTGCATGCCGGCGGCGACAACTACGCGGACGAGCCGGAACCGCTCGGCGGCGGTGGCGCGCGGGTGGCCTGCGGCGTGATACCGGAAGCGGGCTGAGCCGTACGCCGGGTGCGGCCGAGAGCGTCTGGCAGGCGCCATGCCGATGCCATAAGCTTTTGGCATGGCGTTGAAAAATGATAATGCGCCAGGCCGGCTCGGCGGGTCGTCCCGCGCGGCGCTGCTGCTCTCGGGCGGCGGCGCCCGCGCCGCCTACCAGGTCGGCGTGCTGAAGGCGGTGGCCGAGCTACTGCCGCGGCCGGCGCGCAACCCGTTCCCCATCATCTGCGGCACCTCGGCTGGCGCTATCAACGCGGCTGCTCTCGCCACCTTCGCCAGCCGCTTCACGCTGGGCGTGCATGCGCTGGAGGCGGTGTGGGGCCACTTCCGCTCGGGGCAGGTGTACCGCACCGAGTTCCTGTCCTTGGCGCGGCGCGGGGCGGCCTGGCTGAGCGCGCTGTTCCTGAGCGGCCTGGGCGTGCGCCGGCCGGTTTCTCTGCTCGACAACGCGCCCCTGGCGGACTTGCTGGAGCGCCTGCTGCGCTTCGACCGTATCCAGCAGGCCATCGCGCAGGGGGACTTGCACGCTGTCGGGGTGACCTGCTCGGCCTACGGCGACGGCATGTCGGTGACCTTCTTCGAAGCCGCGGCCGAGGTGCGCAACTGGCGCCGCAACCGCCGCATGGGCCGGCGCACCCGGCTGGGCGTCAGGCGCCTGCTGGCCTCCGCCGCCATTCCGGCGGTGTTTCCGGCGGTGCGCCTGCAGCACGAGTATTTCGGCGACGGCTCGGTGCGCCAGCTGGCGCCGCTCAGCCCGGCGCTGCACCTGGGCGCGGACCGGGTGCTGGTGGTCGGCGTCAGCGGCGCGCAAGAGCTGCGGGCGCGAGTCCGCTCCCGCGGCTATCCGTCGTTGGCGCAAATTGCCGGGCACCTCCTGAATGCCGCCTTCTTGGATGCGCTGGACGTCGATCTGGAGCGCCTGGAGCGTGACAATCGGCTCGCCCTGCTGCTGCCGCCTGAGGTACAGCGGCAGGGCGAGGTGCCGCGCTACATCGAGGTGATGACCATCATGCCCAGCCGGCCGCTGGACGAGATCGCCCTCGAGCATGCGCACGAGCTGCCGCGCAGCATGCGCTTTTTCCTGCGCGGCAGCGGCGCGGACGGCTCAGCCGGCGCGACACTGTTGAGCTATCTGCTGTTCGAGGCGGGTTTTTGCCGGGCCTTGATCGAGCTGGGTTATCAGGACGCCATGCGACAGCGCGACGGGCTGAGCCGGTTTCTGCGGCTGACGCCCAGCGATGCTACGAGCCCGGCCGTGGCGCGGGCGGAGGCGCCGGCCTGACCGCCCGCTCAAGAAGCGCGCAGGGCCAGGCAGAACTCGTGGATGTCGTAATCCGACGTTTCGGGTGACGAGAGTTCCAGTGAAGTCGGCCGGGCCGGTCCCAGGCTGAGGCGGGCCAGCGACGGCGGCAGATTGGGGGTGAATGACTGCTCGCTCTCGCGGGACAGGCCCAGCCGGGCGGCGATCAACACATCGCCGTAATCCGGCAAATCCTGTGCCGTGCCTCGGTACAAATCCTCGTGGACCTCGACGGCGGTGGCGATGTGGTCCGGGAAGCACCACCGTCGCAGCAGCTCGGCGCCGATGGGCGCCTGCAGCTCCTGAAGCAGCGCCTCGAGCGCGGCCGTCGCCTGCAGCCGCGGTCGCAGCCGCGTGTACTGCAGGATCACCGGCACGCCGATGGCATGCACCAGGCCCGTCAGCAGGGCCTCCTCGGGAACCAGATGTGGATGGCGCAAGGCCAGCGCGTAGCAGCGCTCGCCGATCTCCAGGCTTTGCTGATAGAGCGCTCGCAGGCGGGCGGCATGGCGCGGCAGCTGGGCCACCATTTGCATGATGGCGAAATTGGTGGCGGCAACGGCGATCAGGCGGGCGCCCAGGCGGGTGACGGCGTTGAGCAGGTTGCGGATCTCCTCGCCGCGACGCAGAGCGACCACGTTGCTGAGCTTGATCAGATGCGCGGCCAGCGCCGGGTCCTGTTCGGCGATGCGGGCGATTTCGGCGAGGCTCGGCCGCGGGTCGGTGGCGGCTTGGCGGACCTGCTGCGCGACTTCGGGGATGCCGGGGATGATGATGCGGTTTGCTGCCAGTAGCTCAATGATGTCGTTGCGGATGGCGGCGATATCCAGGGCTGTCGAGTCGGTTTCCATGCGCGTTGTTCTGATTGCTTTCGGACGCCTTTAATTGTGGCAGACCTGCCCGCAACTGCTAGCGCGGGCTGAGACGGCTCGGGCGTTTTGCCGGGCCTTGCCGCCGGCCAACGCTGCCTGTCGCGATTCAGCCACTGCCCCCACATATTCAGCAAGCCAACGAGGGAACAGGATGGCTGATCGTATTACGAATGTCTGGATTGGGGAACCGTATCCGCTGGGGGCGACCTGGGATGGCGAGGGCGTCAATTTCGCCCTCTTCGCTGAGCATGCCGAGCGGGTGGAGCTATGCCTGTTCGACGCCAGCGGCCGGCATGAACTGCAGCGCATCCGGATGGCGGAGCAGACCAATCAGGTCTGGCACTGCTACCTGCCGGAGGCGCGACCGGGGCTGCTCTATGGCTACCGCGTTCACGGGCCGTACCGGCCCGAGCAGGGGCTACGCTTCAATCCCCACAAGTTGCTGATCGACCCCTACACTAAGGCGCTGTCCGGCGAGCTGCGCTGGACTGACGCTCACTTCGGCTACCGGGTCGGGCACAAGAAGGCGGACTTGTTCTTCGACAGCCGCGACAACGCCGCTTGCATGCCCAAGTGCCGGGTGGTTGATCCTGCCTTTACCTGGGGCGATGATCGGCCGCCGCGCATTCCCTGGGACGACACCATCATCTACGAGCTGCACGTGCGCGGCTTCACCATGAACCATCCCGAGGTGCCGCCCAGCCTGCGCGGCACCTTCGCCGGGCTGGCCACCGCGCCGGTTATCGAGCAATTGCAGCGCCTGGGGGTGACGGCGGTCGAACTGATGCCGGTGCATGCCTTCATCGACGACCGCTATCTGGTGGAGAAAGGTCTGCGCAACTACTGGGGCTACAACTCCATTGCCTACTTCGCCGCCGAGCAGCGCTATCTGTCGACCGGCAACATCGGCGAGTTCAAGACCATGGTGAAGACGCTGCACTCGGCCGGCATCGAGGTGCTGCTGGACGTGGTCTACAACCACACCGCCGAGGGCAACGAGCTGGGGCCGACGCTGTCGCTGCGCGGCATCGACAACTCCGCCTACTACCGGCTGATGCCGGACGACCCGCGCTACTACATGGACTTCACCGGCTGCGGCAACACCCTCAACATGCAGCATCCGCGCGTGCTACAGCTGATCACCGACTCGTTGCGCTACTGGGTGGAGGAGATGCACGTCGATGGTTTCCGCTTCGATCTCGCGCCTGCCCTGGCGCGGGAGCTGTACGAGGTGGATCGGCTGGGCGCCTTCTTCGACACCATCCAGCAGGATCCGGTGCTGTCACGGGTGAAGCTGATCGCCGAGCCCTGGGATCTGGGCGAGGGCGGCTACCAGGTCGGCAATTTCCCGCCCGGCTGGGCGGAATGGAACGACCGCTACCGTGACACCATGCGCGCCTTCTGGAAGGGCGATGGCGGCCTGATCGGCGAGTTCGCCTGCCGTCTCACCGGCTCCAGCGACCTCTACCAGCGCTCCGGGCGGCGGCCCCACGCCAGCATCAACTACATCTGCTCCCACGACGGTTTCTGTCTGCAGGATCTGGTCAGCTACAACGCCAAGCACAACGAAGCCAACCAGGAAGACAACCGCGACGGCACCGACAACAACCTGTCTTACAACTACGGCGTCGAGGGGCCGACCGACGATCCGGAAATCAACGCCGTGCGCCAGCAGCAAAAGCGCAACTTCCTCGCTACCCTGTTCCTCTCCCAAGGGGTGCCGATGCTCCTGGCCGGCGACGAGATGGGCCGCACCCAGCACGGCAACAACAACGCCTACTGCCAGGACAACGAGCTTTCCTGGCTGTCCTGGGAGCCGACCGCCGACGACCAGCGGCTGCTCGAGTTTGTGCGCCGCCTGATCGCCCTGCGGCGGCAGCACGCGGTGTTCTCGCGCCGCAATTTCTTCCACGGCCGCGACATCCGCGGTGGCGCTGCCAAGGACATCTTCTGGATGACGCCGGATGGCGAGGAAATGACCGACGAGGAGTGGAACACGGCATTTGCCAGGTGTCTGGGCGTGTATTTCGCGGGGGATGCCTTGGACGAGTGCGATCGCCGCGGCCGGCCGCTGGTGGACGAAAACTTCCTGCTACTGGTGAACGCCTACCACGAGCCGATCTCGTTCGTGCTGCGGCGCTTCCATGCCGAGCATGGCTGGCATGTCCTATTTGATACCAGCCACGCCGACGGCCTCGAGCCACGCGGGTTCTTCGCCGGCGGGACGACGTATCCGCTGGCCGGGCGCTCCTTGGCGCTGCTGGTGGAGCGGCGGGAGGAAGGCTGATGCAGCGTGTCCACCGCATGCCTTTCGGCGCCGCCGTGACCGAGCGCGGTGTCCGTTTCCGGCTGTGGGCGCCGGATGCCGTCAGCGTAGAGCTGTGCCTGGACGGCGGTGAGACTTTGCCCATGCCGGCAATCGGCGACGGCTGGTATGAGCTGGAGACGGACCGGGCCGCGGCCGGCAGCCGCTATCGCTACCGCATCGACGGCAGACTGCTGGTGCCGGATCCGGCCTCGCGCTTCAATCCCGACGACGTCCACGGCGCCAGCGAGGTGATCGATCCCGGAGCCTTCGTCTGGCAGGACGAGGACTGGTACGGCCGCCCCTGGCACGAGGCGGTGGTCTACGAGCTGCACGTGGGCAGCTTCTCGCCCCAGGGCGATTTCGCCGGCGTCGAGGCCAAGCTGGATTACCTGGTAGCGCTCGGCGTGACCGCCATCGAGCTGATGCCGGTGGCGGACTTTCCCGGGCAGCGCGGCTGGGGCTACGACGGCGTGCTGCCGTTCGCGCCCGACGCCAGCTACGGCCGGCCGGAGGATCTCAAGCGGCTGGTGCAGGCCGCCCACCGCCGCGGCCTCATGGTGCTGCTGGACGTTGTCTACAACCATTTCGGTCCGGACGGCAACTACCTGCATGCCTACGCCCAGCCTTTCTTCAGCGCCAGGCACCAGACGCCTTGGGGCGCGGCGATCAACTTCGACGGCCTGGGCAGCGAGACGGTGCGGGAGTTCTTCATCCACAACGCGCTGTACTGGCTGGAGGAGTACCACCTGGACGGTCTGCGCCTAGACGCGGTGCATGCCATCCGGGACGACTCTCCCCAGCACATCCTGGCGGAGCTGGAGGAGCGCGTGCGCGACGGCCTGGGCCGCGAGCGCCACATCCACCTGGTGCTAGAGAACGAGCACAACGATGTCCGCTATCTCGACTGGGGCTACGCGGCGCAATGGAATGATGACATCCACCACTGCTTTCACGTCCTGCTGACTGGGGAGAGCGACGGCTACTATCGCGACTATGCGCAGGAGCCACTGCTGCTGCTGGGCCGCTGCCTGGCGGAAGGCTTCGCCTTCCCGGACCGCCAGTCGGGCTACCGGGGCGGCGAGCGGCGCGGCCGCTCCAGCGCCCATTTGCCGCCGACCCGCTTCATCGGTTTCCTGCAGAATCACGATCAGATCGGCAACCGTGCCTTCGGCGAGCGGCTGACCGAGCTGGCCGAGCCGCAGGCGCTGCGGGCGGCCGTCGCCATTCTGCTGCTGGCTCCCGGCCCGCCGCTGCTGTTCATGGGCGAGGAGTGGGGTAGCCGGCGGCGTTTTCCCTACTTTTGCGACTTCGAGCCGGAGCTGGCGCAGGCGGTGACCGCTGGCCGCCGGCGCGAGTTCGCCCGCTTTGCCCGCTTTCGCGACCCCAAGGCGCGTGCGGCCATTCCCGATCCCGGCGACCCGGCTACCTTTGCGTCGGCCAGGCTCGACTGGGAGGAGCTGGCGCAGCCGGAGCATGCCGACTGGCTGGCCTACTACCGGCACCTGCTGGCCCTGCGGCGGCGCGAACTGGTGCCGCGTTTGGCCGACATCCCCGGCAACAGCGCCGAGTTTGGCATCGTCGCCGAGCGGGGGCTGCGGGTGCGCTGGGTGCTCTCCCGTGGCGAGCGCTACGACCTGATGGCCAATTTGAGTGACCAGCCTTTGCAAGCTTCCCTGCCCAGTGGGCAATGGATTTACGCCAGCCCGGGCATTGCGCCGGGATGGCTGCCGCCCTGGTCGGTGGTGTGGGCGCTGGAGGAGTGAAGATGAGCCCGGATGCGCCGCTGCGGCAGCTGGCCGCCGAGGCCGGCATTGCGCTGGCCTATCACGACGTCTTCGGCCGGCGCCGCGAACCCTCGGCGGAGGTTCTGCGCGAGCTGCTGACGGCCCTGGAGGTGCTGCCGGAGCCGGGCGCCGACGCCGCGGCGGCGCTGGCGGCCTGGCAAGGTGCGCGGGCCCGCGAGATCTTGTCGCCGGTGCAGGTCGTCTGGGAACGCAGCGAGCCGACCCTGCGACTGATGCTGCCACAGGACTGGCTGGAGCAGCGTCTGGACTGGGAGCTGGTGCGGGAGGACGGCAGCCGGCAGGCTGGCGCGATCGAGCTTGCCGGCTGCCGGTGGGGCGGGCAGAGGCGTCTCGACGGCGCACTGTACCACGAGCTGCACTGGCCGCTGCCGCCGCTGCCGCCGCCCGGCTACCACCGGCTGCGGTTGCTGGTCGACGCTCGGCCGCGCGGCGCCACCACCCTCATCGTTGCCCCCCGGCGCTGCTACCAGCCGCCCGCGCTGCGCGAGGGCGGCCGGCTCTGGGGGCCGGCGCTGCAGCTGTACGCGCTGCGCTCGGAGCGCAACTGGGGCATTGGGGATTTCACTGATCTGCGCCGCTGCGGCGAGCTGTGGCGGGAGCAGGGGGCCGATCTCGTTGGCCTCAACCCCCTGCATGCGCTCTTTCTCGGCAATCCGGCCCATGCCAGCCCCTACAGCCCTTCCAGCCGCCGCTTCCTCAATCCGCTGTACCTGGACGTCGAGGCCATCGCCGATTTCGACGAGTGCGAGCCGGTGCGCGAGCTGGTGCGCGAGCTGGTGCGTGGCGCCGAGTTCCAGGCCCGGCTGCAGAGGCTGCGGGACGCCGCGCTGGTCGACTACCCGGCGGTGGCGAGCCTCAAGCTCGGCGTGCTGGAGCAGCTGTTCCGGCATTTCCGGACCCGGCACCTTGAGGGCGACAGCGAGCGGGGGCGGCAGTTCCGGGACTATCAGCGCAGCCAGGGCAAGGCCCTGCGTTGCTATGCGCTGTTCGAGGCGCTCTACGCCGCGGTTCGCGCCCAGGCGCCGGATGCCTGGGGCTGGCAGCAGTGGCCGGAGCCGTATCGGCAGCCGGACGGGCCCGGCGTGGCCGCCTTCGCTGAGACCAACGCGGAGCGGATCGAATTCTTCGAATATCTGCAATGGCAGACCGAGCTGCAGCTGGCGGCAGCCGCCGAGGCGCTGCGGGAGCGGGGCATGGAGGTCGGGTTGTACCTGGACCTGGCGGTGTCGGTGGCCCGCGGCGGGGCTGATTGCTGGCGCAACCAGGGTCTGTACGCCAGCGGCGTGAGCATTGGCGCTCCGCCCGACGACTTCAACCACCTGGGACAGGACTGGGGACTGCCGCCGCTCAATCCGCTGCGGCTGCGCGCCTCCGGCTACGGCGCCTTCATCGGCGCACTGCGCGAGAACATGAGCTGGGCTGGTGCGCTGCGCATCGACCATGTGATGGGGCTGATGCGGCTGTTCTGGATACCGCACGGGCGCAGCGCTGCTGAGGGCGCCTACGTGCTCTATCCCTTCGAGGATCTGCTCGGCATCGTGGCGCTGGAGAGCCAGCGCAACCGCTGCCTGGTGATCGGCGAGGATCTGGGCACGGTGCCGCCGGAGGTGCGGGCCGGCATGCAGCGGGTGGGCATGCTGTCGTACCGGGTGCTGTACTTCGAGCAAGACGAGCATGGCTTCAAGCCGCCGGCCGCCTATCCGGCGGCGGCGCTGGCCACAGTGAGCACCCACGACCTGCCGACGCTGAGCGGTTATTGGCAGGGGCAGGATATCGTGCAGCGGGACGCTCTGGGGCTGTTCGGCAGCGAGGAAGCGCGAGCCGAAGCGCTGCTCGGCCGCGCCCGCGACCGCTCCCGGTTGCTGCTGGCGCTGGAGCGCGAGGGCCTGCTGCCGGAGGGCATGGGTGTCGATCCGCAGTCGGTGCCGGAAATGCGCCCCGAGCTGTGTCGCAGCGTGCATGTTTACCTGGCCCGGGCGCCGGCCTGGCTGCTGTTGGTGCAGCCCGAAGACGTGCTGGGCCAGCTGGAGCAGGCCAACCTGCCCGGCAGCCGAGAGGAGGCGTACCCTAATTGGCGACGCAAGCTGGGGCTGGCGCTGGAGCAGTGGCCCGAGCATGCCGACTTTCTTCGGTTGACCGCTGCCTTGCGCGCGGCGCGCACGCCAGCCGCCACGTCGGCGGCACAGCGCCGCCCGGGCCCTGCCGCCGTCGTTCCGCGGGCGACCTACCGGCTGCAGCTCAACGCCGACTTCACGTTCCGCGATGCCGCCGCGCTGGTACCGTATCTGGCCGAGCTGGGCATCAGCCATGTCTACTGCTCGCCGTTTCTGCGCGCCCGCGCCGGCAGCCGCCACGGCTACGACATCACCGACCACAACGCGCTCAATCCGGAAATCGGCACCGAGGAGGACTTCGAGCGGCTGTGCCAGGCCCTGGCGGCGCATGACATGGGCCTGATCATGGACGTGGTGCCCAACCACATGGGCGTGATGTACGCCGACAACGCCTGGTGGTTGGACGTGCTGGAAAACGGGCCGGCTTCGCTCTACGCCCCTTACTTCGACATCGACTGGCGGCCGGCCAAGGCGGAGCTGCGCGACAGGCTGCTGCTGCCGGTGCTGGGCGGCGCCTATGGCGATGTGCTGGAGCGGGGCGAGCTGGCGCTGCGCTTCGCCGCCGCCGAGGGGGCCTTCAGCGTGCACTACTACGAGCATCGTTTTCCCATCGCCCCGGAGAGCTACCCAGCGTTGCTGCTGACCGGTCTGGATGCGCTCGAGCTGCGGGCGGACGTGCAGCAGGCCGAGCTGCAGGAGCTGCGCAGCCTGGCCAGCGCCTTCCAACACCTGCCCGGCCGCGGCGAGCGCGATGCCGACAGCCTGCTGGAGCGCCAGCGCGACGTCCGGCTGCACAAGCAGCGCCTGGCCCGGCTTTGCGCCGCAACGCCGGCGATCGCCCAGCATCTGCAGGAGGTGGCTGCCGGCTACAACGGCCGCCCGGGCGAACCGGAATCCTTCGATCGCTTGCACGCGCTGCTGGAGCAACAGGCCTATCGGCTGGCGCACTGGCAGACCGCAGCCGACGAGATCAATTACCGCCGCTTCTTCGACATCCATGACCTGGCCGCGCTGCGCATGGAGGAGCCGCGGGTGTTCGAGTCCACCCATCAGCTGACGCTGCGGCTGGTCCGGGAAGGCAAGGTGACCGGCTTGCGCATCGACCACCCGGACGGGCTGTACGACCCGCACGCCTATTTCCTGCGCCTGCAGGAGCGCGCCGGCGGCGAGTCGGTCCCGCCCGAGGATAAGCCGCTCTACCTGGTGGTGGAGAAGATCCTGGCGCCCGACGAGGCGCTGCCGCAGGGTTGGCCGGTGCATGGGACCACCGGCTACGACTTCCTCGCCCTGGTCAACGGGCTGCAGGTCGATGCCAGCGCCGGCGAGGCGCTGCGCCGCTTCTACCAGGAATTCACTGGCGAGCGGACGGAGTTCGCGCTGCTGGTGTACCAGTGCAAGCGTCTGATCATGAAGTACGCGCTCGCCAGCGAGCTGCAGATGCTGGCGTTCGAGCTCAATCGCATGTCCGAGGCCGACCGGCACACCCGCGACTTCACCTTGAACCGCCTGCGCCAGGCGCTGCTGGAGATGATCGCCTGGTTGCCGGTGTACCGAACCTATCAGCGCGGCGGCGAGATCCTGGCGCGGGATCGCCGCTATATCGAGCAGGCGCTGGAGCAGGCCGCCAGGCAGGCTCGCAACGAGGAGGTCGAGGTCTACCGCTTCTTGCGCAGCGTGCTGCTGCGGGACGGGCTGAGCGAGGACATGCGGGCGCGCGCCGATCGCTTCGTCATGAAGCTGCAGCAGTATACCGGCGCGGTGATGGCGAAGGGGCTGGAGGATACTGCCTTTTACCGCCATGTCCCGCTGCTTGCCCTGAACGAGGTCGGCGGCACGCCGAGCCGCTTTGGCGTCTCCGTCGCGCAGTTCCACCGGAGCAACCGGGAGCGCCAGCGGCAGTGGCCGCACACTATGCTGGCCACCTCGTCCCACGACAACAAGCGCAGCGAAGATGTGCGCGCTCGTCTCAACGTGTTGTCGGAGCTGGGCGAGGAATGGCAGCGGCAGGTGCTGGCCTGGGCCGCCCTGGCCGAGCCGGCCAAGCGGAGAGTGAACGGGGCGTTGGCGCCGTCGCGTAACGACGAATATCTGCTCTATCAGACCTTGCTCGGCGTCTGGCCGCTAGCGCCGCCGGGCGCCGCCGAGGCGGAAGCGTTGGCGGCGCGGGTCGAGGCCTACCTACTTAAGGCCGTGCGCGAGGCCAAGCAGCACACCAGCTGGGTCAACCCGGACCCGGCCTATGAGCAGGCCGTCTCCGGCTTTGTCCGTGCCCTGCTGACCGACTCCCGCTTCCTGGCGCAGTTCCTGCCGTTCCAGCAGCGCTGCGCCCGCCTGGGGCTGTTCAACGGCCTGTCGCAAACCCTGCTCAAGCTCACCGCGCCCGGGGTGCCGGATATTTACCAAGGCAATGAACTTTGGGACTTCAGCCTGGTCGACCCAGATAACCGCCGGCCCGTCGACTATGCCCGCCGCATGGCATTCCTGGCCGAGCTGGCCCCTCCTTCGCGGCAGCAGGCCCGCGCCTTGCTGGCAGCGCTGGCGGATGGGCGGAGCAAGCTGGCGGTGATACGGCACGTTTTGTCAGCGCGACGGCGACATGAGACCTTGTTCCGCGACGGGGCTTACCTGCCGCTGGCAACCTGGGGACAGCAAGCCGAACACCTGGTCGCATTCGCGCGCCGCCATCGCCGGCAGACGGCCGTTGTGCTGGCGCCGCGCCTGTACGCGCGACTGCTCGGCGAACAGCAACTTCCAATCGGCGCAGAAGTCTGGGGCGATACGCGGATCGAACTGGACGCACTGGCCGGGGTTGACGAGCTCAACAATAGCTTCACCGGCGCCGCGGTCGCCGTGGAAGCAGAGGCGGGTAAGCGATTCATTTTGGCGCACGAAGCACTGGCCGACTTCCCAGTGGCCTTGCTCATCGGGCAGTGCTGACCAGGGCAGCGTGCGTCGAGACCCGCCCGGGGAACGCACATGTATCGGGACCATGTGATCAGCGGCAGCTGGGGTGAGCTGCAGAGCGATTTGATCGACGCCTGCACCCAGGAGTCTATCCGTCTGCTGGAGCGCAATCTGGTCAGCGACGGCATCCTCGCCGCCAGCCCGACACCGCAGGCCGAAGCGCGTGCCTATACCCGCATCTTCGGCCGCGATGCGGCCATCTGCGCACTCGGGATGCTGGGCAGCGGCAGCCCCTTGCTGAAGGAGGGGGCAGTGGCCAGCCTGGATGCGCTGGCGCGCCGGCAGGCCGTCAATGGGCAGATCCCCAAATACGTGGATCCCCACGGCGCGGAAGTGGATTTCTGGTATCTGGGCTGCATCGATGCCACCTTGTGGTGGCTGCTGGCCGTGAACGAGGCCAAGGCGTGTGATCCCGGCCTCATCAACCGCTGGCGGCGTGCCGAGGAGCGCGCGCTCAACTGGCTGCTGTGCCAGGAGCATCAACGCTTCTACCTGCTACAGCAGAACGAGGCCAGCGATTGGGCCGACATCATGCCGCGCTCCGGTTTCGTGCTTTACACCAACGCCCTGTGGTATCGGGTCAAGCAGCTCTATGACTTGCCGCACCTGGACGTCACCCGCGCCCAGTTCAATCACCTGTTTCATCCGTTCTCGGCGCGGCTTCCCGACGATCGCAGGGTGCGCCTGCTGCAGCATTACGTTCGCCAGCGCGGCCGTCCCCAGGATTTGTATCTGAGCTTCGTCAACCTGTCCTTCTTTGGCGAAGAGGGCGATGTGTTCGGCAACCTGTTGGCCATCCTCAACGGCCTGGCCGGGGACTCGCGTGCCCAGCGCATCATCGCCGCCCTGGACCGGGCGCAGGTGGCCGAACCGTATCCGATACGGGCGGTGTGCCAGCCGATTGCCCAGGACCATCCGCTCTGGCGGCCGTACATGGCGCGCCATCAGCAAAACCACGAGCACCAGTATCATAACGGCGGGATCTGGCCCTTCATCGGCAGCTTCTGGGTCATGGTGCTGGCCATGCTCGGCAAGCGCGAGCGGGCCCGCCATGAGCTGCTGAAGCTGGTCTACGTCAACAGCCTGGACGAGTGGCGCTTCACCGAGTGGTTCCACGGCCGGAACCTGGAGCCCATGGGCATGGCTGGGCAGAGCTGGAACGCTGCTACCTTTCTGCTGGCGAGACGGATGGTGGACGGCGACGCGGCCAGCCCGCTGCCGGCGCCGCCGCTGGCGGCCGCCGCGGGACACTAGGCCGCAATCGCGAGCCAATCGCAATCCGTCGCCGGTCGTGTTACCATGCCCGGCCGAACGCAGGACGTGAGGACGACCTCACCGCTCCACATCTTCCTCGGGGACGGCCCCGGTTTTGCCACACGGGCGAGATGTCCTGGATCATTCTGTTTCTCGCTGGCCTGTTCGAGGTTCTTTGGGCGGTCGGGCTCAAGACCACCGCCGGTTTCACCCGCCTGTGGCCGACGCTGGGCACGTTGGCGGCGATGATCATCAGCCTGCTTCTACTGGGGCTGGCGATGCGGGACCTGCCAGTCGGCACGGCCTATGCCGTCTGGACCGGCATAGGCGCGCTCGGCACGGCCGTGGTCGGCATCGTCTGCTTTGGCGATCCGGCCACAGCCGGCCGGTTGCTTTCGCTGCTGTGCATCCTGGTCGGCATCGTCGGCCTGAAGCTGGCCAGCTGATGCGCAGCTCAGCGATCGACCGGTAGGGCGGCGGCGCGAGGGATGGCGTCCGCCGACCAGTGCGCGACCGCCCACTGCCAGAGCTCGGCGACCGAGGCCTGCTCCAGCCCGGCCGGCACCGGCTGGCCGAGAAAGCGCAGCGCCGCAGCGAGCTGTTGCGGCGCCCGCCTGGGGTCGAGGGGACGGGCGTGGTTCTGCTTGCTCAGCTTCTGTCCTTGGGCGTTCAGCGCGATGGGTAGGTGCATGTAGCGTGGCGTGGAATGGCCGAGCAGGCGCTGCAGATGGATTTGCGGCGGGGTGCAGGCCAGCAGATCGTGGCCACGGACGACTTCAGTGACCCCCGCCGCGGCGTCGTCGACCACCGAGGCCAGATGGTAGGCGAAGAGGCCGTCGGCGCGCCGGACGACGAAGTCCCCGTAGGACGCCTCCAGATCCCATTCCGACTCGCCCTGCAGCAGGTCCCGGAAGCGAATTCGGCTGCCGGCGGTCAGCACGCGCCAGGCCTGCCGCTCCGCCAGCGGACGGCCGCGGCAGCGGCCGGGGTAGACGTGTCCCACCGGCCCAAGGGAGGCCACCGCGGCGATTTCCTTGCGGCTGCAGGTGCAGGCGTACAGCATGCCGGCAGCGGCCAGGCGCTCCAGCGCGGCCAGGTAGGCCTCGCCGCGCCTGCTTTGATAGACCACCTCGCCGTCCCAGGCAAAGCCGAACAGCTCCAGCGTGCGCAGGATGTCGGCGGCGGCTCCTGGCTGCTCGCGGGGTGGGTCGATGTCTTCGATGCGGACCAGCCACCGGCCGCGGTTGCTGCGCGCCTGCAGGTAGCTGCCTACGGCGGTCACCAGGGAGCCGAAGTGCAGCGGACCGGTTGGGCTGGGCGCGAAGCGACCGCAGTAGCCGGGGTCGCCGTCGGCAGCGCCGCGGCGGCCATGTTGCGTGGATGTGTTGGCTGCTGCATCGGGCGAGCTCATACGCGCAATAGGATAATGGCGGCGGGCGGCGAGCGCGAGCGGAGAAGCCGCTTTCAGCGCCCTCAGGCGCCGTGCCTGGCCCATGTATCTGGCGGCGCGCTTTTTCCATCATTCCTGCGGCAGAAGGCGTGGGGCTGGAAATTGCTGCCTTGAATCGGGCCCGTGGCGACCGGCGCCTGCTTGCAAAAGGCGAAAGGTTTTATTTATAACTTCGTCGTTAAGTTAGTCACTTCCGCTTGCGGCTTTGTCGTGAACGGGGCGGCTAGCAAGGCAGGATGCAAATAACAAGAATGGGCTGCCTTAAAGGAAGCCGGAGTGCGGCGGCGGAACATGGTCCAACAGTGGGGGGAATGTCATGTCTGTCGACTCTACCGTCACCCAAGCGCCGGTCACCGAAGAAAAGACGACCATCCCGATGGCCGTCTACATCCTGTACCTCGTTGGGTTTTTGGCCGGCATTACCGCTCTGGTCGGCCTGGTGCTGGCTTACGTCAACCGCTCTGATGCCTCCGCGTGGCTGCAAAGCCATTACACGTTCCAGATCAGGACCTTCTGGATCGGCCTCGGCATGTTGGTGCTGGGCGCCATTCTGATGATCGTGCTGATCGGCTATCTGATTTACCTGTTCTGGGTGATCTGGACCATCGTGCGTTGCGCCAAGGGCCTAGCCCTGTTGAGCAAGCGTCGCCCGATCGCCGAGCCGACCAGCTGGATGTTCGGCGGCTAGCATCGAGCGCGTCGGCCTGGGCGCCCAGGCCGAATTGCCGCTGATCCACGGCCCTGGCAAGCCGGGCTCTGGCAAAAATAAGGCTGGCCGTCATCGAAAATACACAGCGTTTTCAAGGCGTATTTGTGCTTGATTTGCGGTTGAAATCAAGTGCATTTTTCTTTCAATTCGATCCGCTGAGAATATCCTGAGTAATTGCCGCAGCGCTCGCTTGCCGCAAGCGGCTGCAGCCGCCGTCTCCCGGCAGCTTGCGCATCGCTCTTCAGCCCTTGCGCGGGCGTGCCAAGTTGGTCCACTGTTCGCTATCGGTTGCGGATTGGCGTAGAGGAGTCGATGGACAGGCATCATTACTACATGAACATCGCCATGGCGGTGCGCAAGAAAGCGAACTGCCTGGGCCGCCGGGTGGGGGCGGTGCTGGTGAAGGAAAACCGCATCATCTCCACCGGCTACAACGGCACGCCGGAAGGCTTGCCCAATTGCCTGGACGGCGGTTGCATCCGCTGCCAGCGCAAGGAAACCTACAGCGCCAGCGTCGGCTACGACGTTTGCATCTGCGTCCATGCCGAGCAGAATGCGCTGCTGTCGGCGGCGCGCTTCGGCAACGCGGTGGAGGACTCCGTGGTCTACTCCACGCTGCGGCCTTGCTTCGACTGCACCAAGGCCATGCTGCAGGCCAAGATCAAGGCCATCTACTACCTGCACGACTGGCAGCATCCGCTGAAGGATTTGCGCGAGCAGTACGAGCAGCTGCAAGCGGCTTTCCCGGAAGGCGTGCACCGAGTGGACATGCCGGACCCGGAAGCCGAGTGGGCCGGCTGCGCTTGAATCGCTGACCTGCCGCGCGTTTCCGTTTCCCGCCTTTTCGTCAAGCCCGTGCCGCCAGCCGCTGGTAGAGCGCTCGGTGCGTCGGCGCCGCCACGCCGTGCCGCTCCGCCAGCTGCAGCAGGTAGCCGGTGATGGCGTCGAGCTCCAGGCGCCGCCCGGCGCGGGCGTCCTGCAGCATGGAGGAGATGTTGTCGGCGGTGCGGGCGGCGACCGCGCAGGCCTGGTCGAAGGCGCTGTCGGCGAAGCGATAGCCGGCGGCGGCCAGCACCGCGTCCGCTTCCTCGCCCAGCCGCTGCATGGCGGCGCGGGCTGCCGGTTGCTCCAGCAGCTCGCCGTTGCGGCAATCGTGCAGCACAGTCAGCGGATTGATCAGGGCGTTGACGCGCAGCTTGTTGGCCAGGTGCCAGCGGATGGGCTCGACGGTTTCACTGGCAAGACCGCCCTGGCACAGCAGCTTGGCCCAATCCTGCTCCTGGCCCTGCAGCCGGCCGATGCGGGTGATGCCGCGGCCGGCGTGAACCACCCGGTTCGGTGCCGGTCGGTAGGCGCCTTCGGTCGAGCTGGCGGCGTGGATGTGAGCCTGCGGGAAGGCGGCCAGGATTTCCTCCTGGCTGCTCATGCCGTTCTGCATCAGCAGCAAGCTGGCGTCGGCCGGGAGCCGGGCGCCCAGCTGCCGCAGGGCCGCCAGGGCATCATAGGCCTTGGTGCAGACGATAAGGCGTCGAGCCGGTTCTGCCAGGGCATCGGCGCCGACCTGGGCGACCGCGATTTGGCGGGTGAGCTCGCCTTCCTGCAGGGTCAGTTGGCATCGCGGCGGATGCTGTCCTGGACGGCGGATCAGCACGATGTCGGTCACTGGCGCCAGGCGCGTCGCCAGCAGCAGACCGATGCTGCCGCCGCCGAGGATGTAGACGGGATCGCTCATCTCGGGTTCGTTCGGGAGCATGGAGCTTGCGCGGAAGATCTTACGCCGTCCGGCGGCCACTTATCCACAAAATCTGTGGATAAGCTTGTGGATGGAAGACGGTCGGCGTGTTGCCACAAGGCTTGGCCGGAGCTGCGCAAAAACTGATCGGCAGCGTGGGCCCTTTACAAGCGATTCGGGCCTGATTATATACTGTATAAATATACAGACAATCAGAACCGGAGTCTCTCGCAATGCCGATGCTGCTTGCCGCGGCCATGTCGGCTTCCGAGTCTTGCCGCCAGGAGCAGTCGCGCCGGCTGCCGCTGTACTCCAGTCGCGTGCCGGCCGGATTCCCATCGCCGGCCGAGGACCATCTGGGCGACACCCTTGATTTGCACGAGCTGCTGGTGGAGCGGCCGGCGGCGACGTTCTTCGTCCGTGTCGTCGGCGATTCCTTGCTCGGGATCGGCGTGCACGACGGCGACATCCTGGTCGTGGACCGCTCGCTGCAGCCGACCCACGGCCACATCGTCATCGCCGTGGTCGACGGCGAGATGACGGTTAAGATCTTGAGTCGGCGCGGCGGCCAGGTGCGCCTGCTGGCAGCCAATCCGCGCTATCCGGACATCGTGCTGGCCGAGGGGCAGCAGCTCGAGGGCTGGGGCGTGGTGACGGCGCTGGTGCGCCAGGGATTGGCCAAGGGCGTTGCCAGGTAGCGCGCCGCATGTTCGCCCTATTGGACGTCAACAACTGCTACGTCTCCTGCGAGCGGGTGTTCAATCCCAAGCTCGTCGGCCGGCCGGTGATCGTGCTCTCCAACAACGACGGCTGCGCCGTGGCGCGCTCGGAGGAAGCCAAGGCGCTGGGGGTGAAGATGGGAGCGCCGCTGTTCCGGCTGCAGGACCTCATCCGCCGCCATGGCATCGTGGTCCTGTCCTCCAACTACGCGCTCTACGGCGACATGTCGGCGCGGCTGATGGCGCTGCTGGCCGACCACACTCCGCAGCTTGAGGTCTACAGCATCGACGAGGCCTTTCTCGGTCTGCAGGGCGATGCCGCTAGCCTGCAGGCGGAAGGCGAGGCCATCCGCGACAAGGTGCATCGCTGGTTGGGGTTGCCGGTCTGTCTCGGCATCGCGCCCACCAAGACCCTAGCTAAGGCCGCCAACTGGGGAGCCAAGCGCGGCATCGCGCCGGCCCGCAACGGTGTCGGCGTCTTCGCGGATCCCGCGCTGCAGACGATGCTGCTGGCGCAAATGCCGGTGGGCGAGGTCTGGGGCGTGGGCCGCAAGCTGGCGCCGCGGCTGCAGGCGCTCGGCATCGATACGGCGCTGGCGCTGCGGGAAGCCGATCCGGCCTGGGTGCAGCGCCGGTTCGGCGTCGGGTTGAAGCGTACCGTGCTGGAACTGCGCGGCGTTCCCTGCCTGGAGCTGGAAGTGGCACCGGAGCCTCGACAGGGTATCGTGGTCTCGCGCAGCTTCGCCGAGCTGCAGAGTACGGAAGCAGCCCTGCGCAGTGCGCTGGTGGCATACACAGTCCGGGCGGCGGAGAAGCTGCGCCGGCAGAGCAGCGTTGCCAATGCGCTGGGGGTGTTCGTGCAGACCGACCATTTCCGTCGGGGCGAGCCGCAGTACGCGCGCTCCAGCGTTTACACCCTGGCCATGCCCAGCCAGGACAGCCGGCATCTGATTAGGGTCGCGACGGCCCAGCTGCGCAGGCTGTATCGGCCGGGATTCCGCTACAAGCGGGTCGGGGTGATGCTGCTGGAGCTGAGTCCGGCCGAGCGTGGCCAGGGCGTGCTGTTCGCCGAGGCGGCGCCGACTTCGGAGGCGTTGATGCGGACGCTGGATGCGATCAACCGCAAGATGGGGCGCGGCACGGTGGGGTTTGCCGCCGAGCGGTTGCGACAGGGGTGGCAGGGACGCGCGGCCTGGCGCTCGCCGGCCTACACCACGCGCTGGAGCGATCTGCCGCGGGTGGGAGCCGGCCCAGTCAGGTCATAGCGTCATCACCACGTTCTCGTGGGCATTCAGGTCGAGGTAGATCGCGTCCAGCTGCTCCTTGCTGGTAGCCGTGATGGTGAGCGTGATGGCGACGTAGGTGCCGCTGGCGCTGGCGCGGGTGGTGACATCCTCGGGCTTGAGGTCGGGAGCGTGACGACGCACCAGCTCCTCGACTTGCTGAACCAGGGCCGAGTTGGTGCGGCCCATGACCTTGATGGGGAAACGGCAGGGGAATTTCAGGAGGGGCGACTGCTGCTTGGATGCCATGGCTTGCTCGCTGCGGAAGACCCGAAGAATGCCGCGGGCGGCATCCATTGCGGATGCCGCCCTTCGGCAGCCCATTTTGGGGCGATCTGCGCGCGTTTGCTACTGGAAGCGCAGCAGCACGGAGTCGATCAGCCGGCGCAGGAAGCCGCCTTCCTCGACGCTGCTGAGGGCGACCAGCGGCGCTTCGGTGACGATCTCATCGCCCAGCCGGACCACGACCCGGCCCAGCTGCGTGCCGGCTGCCACCGGCGCCGAGATCAGGCTTTCCACCGTCATGCTGGCTTCCAGATTGTCGTACTGCTGGCGTGGGATGGTGACCCACAGGTCGCTGGTGATGCCCAGCGGCAGCAGCTCGGTCTTGCCTTTCCAGATGCGCGGCTGCGTCAGCGGGGTGCGCGCCTCGTAGAGACGATGGGTCTCGTAGAAACGGAAGCCATAGTTGAGCAGGGCTTGGGTATGGTCGGTGCGGACCTTTTCGCTTTGCGCGCCGAGCACCACGCTGACCAGCCGCATCCCGTCGCGCAGGGCCGAGCTGGCGAGACAGTAGCCGGCGGCGTTGGTGTGACCAGTCTTGAGGCCGTCGACGCTGCTGTCGCGCCAGAGCATGCGGTTGCGGTTGTACTGGGTGATGCCGTTCCAGGTGAACTGCTTCTCGCTATGCCACTTGTAGTACTCGGGGAAGTCGCGGATCAGGGCGATGGCGAGCGTGGCCATGTCCCGGGCCGTGGAGTAGTGGTCGGGATGCGGCAGGCCGGTGGAGTTGACGAAATGCGTGTCATGCATGCCCAGCTGGAACGCATACTGGTTCATCAGCTGGGCGAAGGTCTGCTCGCTGCCGGCGATGTGCTCGGCCAGGGCGATGCTGGCGTCGTTGCCGGACTGGATGATCAGGCCCTTGAGCAGGACTTCTACCGGTACCCGGTCACCGACTTCGAGGAAGGTGCGGGAGCCCTCGGCGCGCCAGGCCCGTTCGCTGATGGTGACTTCGTCATCGAGCTTGAGGTTGCCGGCCTTGAGCTCGCTGAAGACGATGTACTCGGTCATCATCTTGGTCAGGCTGGCCGGCTCGCGGCGCTCGTCGGGATTCTTGGCCGCAAGCACCGCGCCGCTGTGGAAGTCGATCAGGATGTAGCTGGGGGAGGCCAGCTCCGGCGCGGCCGGCACGGGAACGGGCTGGCGCTGGACGCTGGGCGCAGGCGGCTGGGCGTTGGTAGCCAACGGCAGCGCAAGGCAGCCCAGCAGGGCGAGACGGGCGATGAGCTTGCGTATCTTCATGGTCGTATTCTGACTTTCCAGATTCGCACGGATGCGGTGAATGACGGCGGCCGCTCAGTCGAGGACGACGACCTGGGTGTCCTGCAGGCCATATCTGGCCAGAATGGCGCTCAACCGGTCGATCTCGCTGACGGAGTAGAGCGGTCCCAGCTGTACCCGGTGCAGCGTGCTGCCGCGGATGTTGACCGCTTCCAGTCGGGTCGGGACGCCCAGGCCGTAGGACTCGAGGCGGCTGCGCAGCCGATTGGCGTTGGCGCGATCGGAAAATGCGCCGGCTTGTAAGTAATACGTGATTGTAGCCGATCGGTCCGTGGACGTGGTCACGACCTGGGGAGTTCGTCCTGGCGTGATGGCGCGAATCTCCACCGGCGCGGTGCCTGCCTCCAGCATGCCGAGGCGCTTGGCGGCGGCGTAGGAGAGATCAATGACGCGGTTCTTGACGAAGGGGCCGCGGTCGTTGACGCGTACGATGACCTTGCGGCCGTTGTTGAGGTTGGTCACCTCGACATAGGTCGGCAGCGGTAGGTGCCGGTGGGCGGCCGTCATGGCGTACATGTCGTACGGCTCGCCGCTGGAGGTGCGGCGGCCATGGAATTTCTCACCGTACCAGGAGGCGATGCCGCGCTCGACGAAGTTCTCGGCGCTGTCGAGCACGTAATAGCGCTGGCCGAGAACTTCGTAGAAGGGCGGATTGCCGTAGCGGCTGCGCGGCTCGGGGCGGGGAACGGCATCCGGGATGTTGCTGACGTCGCGGGGCTGGCGGGGCGGGCCGTCGACCAGCGGCGGAGACGGATGCCGGGCGCAGGCGGCCAGCCCGACGGCGAGCAGGAACAGGATGAGCGTCGTTCTCATTATCGGGAGCGCTGTCGTTTGATCTCTTCTGCCAGCTGGAAGACCGCCATGGCGTAAAGCGGACTGTGATTGTAGCGGGTAATGACGTAGAAATTATTGAACGTCACCCAATGCTCGTCACCGTCTGCCGCCTCTAGGGTAAGCAGTCGCGCCACGGGGTCGCCGGCGACCGTCGCCTGGGGGAGGACGCCAGCGGCGCGCAGCTCGGACAGGCGGCGCTGCGGCTTGAGGTCGGCGTCGCCGACCTCGCGCCAGCTGCTACCGCGCACCTTGGCCGGCACGGCGATTGGCCCGCCGGTCTCCCAGTGGTGACGGCGGAAATAATTGGCGACGCTGGCCAGGATGTCGGCAGTGCTGTTGAACAGGTCACGGCGGCCGTCGCCGTCGCCGTCAGCAGCGTAATTGCGGTAGCTGCTGGGAATGAACTGCGGCATGCCCATGGCGCCGGCGTAGGAGCCGGTCAGCTGCAGCGGATCCAGTCCTTCCTCCCGCACCAGCAGCAGGAACTGCTCCAGCTCGCGGCGGAAGAACTCTGCCCGCGGCGGATAGTTGAAGCCCAGGGTGGCCAGCGCATCCAGCACGCGGTGCCGGCCCTTGTAGCGGCCGTAAAAGGTTTCCACGCCGACGATGGCGACCAGGATCTCGGGTGGCACGCCGTATTCGGCACTGATTCGCTGCAGCAGATCGGCGTGCTTGTTCCAGAAGGCGACGCCGTGCTCGATGCGCTCCGAGCGCAGGAAAATCGGTCGATAGCGGTGCCAGGGCAGACGCTCGGCCGGGTTGCTGATCGCGTCGATGATGTCCTGGCGCGGCTCGGCCTGTTCGAGCAGGCGGCGCAGCTCGGCCGCCTCGAAGTCGTGCCGGCTGGCGACGGCCTGGATGAATTCCTCCAGCTCGTCCGCCTGGCCGAAGCGCGGCTGGGCGAAGGCAGGCGAAGCACAAACGAGCAGGCCGGCGGCGATTCCGGTAAGCAGCAACGATCGCATGTGGACCTCAAGTGGACGTGCTGGCACCGCGAAGCGCGGGCGCCTGGCTCCCGTTGTTCAGCTGGGCCAGAGCTTACGGTGCGTTTGTATTGACATCAGGATACCGAAGCCGGTCAGGAGGGTCACCATGGACGTGCCGCCGTAGCTCATCAGCGGCAGCGGCACGCCGACCACCGGCAGCAGGCCGGCCACCATGCCCATGTTGACGAAGACGTACACGAAGAAGGTCAGGCTGATGCTGCCGGCCAGGAGGCGGCTGTAGGTGTCCTGGGCATTGAGAGCGATGTAGAGGCCACGCAGGATCACGGCGAAGTAGAGCGTGATCAGAACCACCGCGCCGAGCAGACCGAACTCCTCGCCAAACACGGCGAAGATGAAGTCGGTGTGGCGCTCCGGCAGAAACTCCAGATGCGATTGGGTGCCGTGCAGCCAACCCTTGCCGAGCAGGCCGCCCGAGCCGAGAGCGATGGCGGACTGGATGGTGTGATAGCCGGCGCCGAGGGGATCACGGGTCGGGTCGAGGAAGATCAGCACCCGCTGCTTCTGGTAGTTGTGCATGCCGAAGTGCCACATCAGCAGCGCCAGCGGTACGGCGGCGATCAGGGTGCCGATGATCAGCCGCCAGCGCAGCCCGGCCAGATACAGCACGAACAGGCCGGCCGTGGCGATCAGGATGGCGGTGCCGAGGTCGGGCTGGACCACGACCAGCGCGGTGGGAACGGCGACCAGCGCCAGCACCGTCAGCACCTGCGGCCAGCGGGGCGGCATTTGGGTGCGATCCAAGTACCAGGCCGCCATCATGGGCAGGGCCAGCTTCATGAGCTCCGACGGCTGGAAACGGACCAAGCCCAGATCGAGCCAGCGCTGGGCGCCCTTGCCGGCGTCGCCCAGCACCAGGACTGCCGCCAGCAGCGCCACCCCGCCAGCGTATATCCACGGGCTCCAGCGTCGCAGCTGGTACGGCGGCAGCTGGGCGACCACCAGCATGGCGGCGAAGGCGACGATGAGGCGCACCACCTGCTTGCGGACGGCGTTCAGATCCTGGCCGAAAGCGCTGTAGAGGACGGCCAGGCCGATGCCGGCGATCAGTAGCAGGCCGACCAGCAGCACGCTGTCCAGATGCAGGACGCGCTGCAGCCAGGTTTGTCGTTGCAGGCCGTTACTCAGCCGTTGACTGTCGGTCAGCATCAAGTCGTTTCAGCTCCAGATAGGCGTCGATGACCTGGGCGGCGATGGGGGCGGCGACGCTGCTGCCGCTGTTGCCGTGCTCGACCACCACCGCCACCGCGATCGCAGGGTCATCGACGGGGGCGAAGGCGATGAACAGAGCGTGGTCGCGCAGCTCCCGGGCCAGCTCGCTGGCGGCGTAGTCGCGGTCGTCCTGGGAGAGGCTGAACACCTGCGCCGTGCCGCTCTTGCTCGCCATCTGATAGTCCAGGTTGCGGCCCACCGCCCGAGCGGTGCCGGTGGTGCTGTGCGCCACTCGCCGCATGGCCTCGATCACGTCGTCCCAGTACTGCTCCTGCTTGAGCTTGATTACCTTGCTGGGCGGCTCGACCAGTGGCGGACTCAGATTGCCGTTGCTGCCGATCTGGCGCAGCAGGTGCGGCCGCACGCGCACGCCCCGGTTGGCGATGGTAGCGGTCATGTCCGCCAGCTGTAGCGGCGTGGTCAACATGAAGCCTTGGCCGATGCCGGTAATCAGGGTCTCGCCGTGGAACCAGGGCTCGTTGCGGTGGGCCCGCTTCCAGGCGCGGGTCGGCACCAGGCCCGGCAGCTCGCCGGTGAGATCGATGCCGGTGCGCTGGCCCAGGCCGAAATCCAGCATGAAGCTGCTGAGATCGTCGATGCCCAGCCGGTAGGCGACATCGTAATAGTAGACGTCGCAGGATTGCGCGATCGACTCGATCAGGTTCATGCGTCCATGCCCGTAGCGTTTCCAGTCGCGGTAGCGGTGGTCGATGCCGGGCAGGGTGTAGTAGCCGGTGCAGAAAATGTGGTCGTCGGCCCTGACCACGCCGTGCTCTAGCGCCGCCAGGGCCACCAGCGGCTTGATCACCGAGCCGGGTGGGTACTGGCCGCGCAGGGCGCGGTTGAACAGCGGCGTGTAGGGATCCTGCTGCAGCGCGCGGTAGGTCTCGATGTCGATGCCGTTGACGAACAGGTTGAGGTCGTAGGTCGGCTTGCTGACGAAGGCCAGGACCTCGCCGGTCTTGGGCTCGATCATGACGATGGCGCCGGTATGCTCGCCCAGCGCCTCTTCGGCGCGCTGCTGCAGGCGGATGTCGAGGGTGAGATATAAATCCTTGCCCGGGATGGGGGGCGTGGTCTCCAGGGAGCGAATGACGCGGCCCAGGGCATTGGTCTCCACCTTCTTGACGCCGACGCTGCCGTGCAGCAGGTGCTCGTAGTAGCGCTCGATGCCGAGCTTGCCGATGTGGCTGGAGCCGCTGTAGTCGGCGGCGCGGCCCTGGGCGCTCAGCTGGCGCAGCTCTTCGGCGTTGATCCGGCTGACATAGCCGATGGCGTGGGAGGCGACGGGGCCGAGGGGATAGTAGCGGGTCGGCTGGGCTTGCACTTCCACGCCCGGGAAGTGGTGGCGATCGATGGCGAAGCGGGCCACTTCCTCTTCGCTGAGCCGCACCTTGAGCGGAATCTCCTCGAAGCGGCGGGAACGGCCCAGCAGCTCGCGGAAGCGGCTCAGGTCCGATTCGCTGATCTCGATGATCTCGCCCAGGCGCCGCAAGGTGTCATCGATGTCGCGCACTTCCTCCGGCGTGAGTACCAGGCGGAACGAGGGGCGGTTCTCGGCCAGCACGACGCCGTTGCGGTCGTAGATCAGGCCTCGCGGCGGCGGCAGGGCGACCAGCTTGATCCGGTTCTCCTGCGACAGCATGCTGTAGTGCTGGTAGCTGGCGATCTGCAGATAGCCCAGCCGCAGGATCAGGATCAGGATCAGCACGATCATGCCCGCGCCGGCGATCAGGCAGCGCCGGAACAGCAGCTGTCGCTCCGCTTGTTGGTCCTTGAGCTGGTCGTGCATTCCCTCACCGCACCCCGAAGCGGTGTCGCAGCTCCCGCATGAGGAAGAACACCGCCGGCCACAGCACGGCGCCGGTCAGCGCACCCAGCCAGTAGCTTGTGACCGGCAGCGGCCGGCCGACAAAGCTGTTGCTCCACAGCACCAGCAGGCGCACCGCCAGCAGTAGCAGCATGACGCTGAGCGCCTGTTGCCACAATGGAAAGACCCGCACTTGCTGGTGCAGCTTCAGCGTCAGGAAGGCCAGCAGCGCGTAGGCCAGCGCATGCTGTCCCAGCAGGCTGCTCTGCAGGACGTCCTGCAGCAGGCCGCATAGCCAGCCGACGCCGACCCCGACCCGCTCCGGCAGGGCAAAGCACCAGTACACTAGCACCAGCGCCACCCAGTCCGGACGCGCGTAGGTCAGCCACGGCGGCAGCGGCACGATGGTCAGGACATAAGCGAGCAGAAAGCTGGCGACGATGAACCAGCCGCCCTGATGGCGCGTCTCGGTCATGGTCGTCCTGCCGTAGGCTCCGTTTCGGCCTCCGCGGCCGTGGTTTCAATGGCTTGGTTGCTGGGGCGCACCAGCAGGACCTGGCGGCTGCGATCCAGTGCTGCGGCCGGCTCCACGCTGATGCGGGCGAACGGCTGGCCGGGTTCAATCACCACGCTGGTCACGCGACCGACCGGATAGCCGGGCGGGAAGCGCCCGCCGAAGCCGGAGGTCACCAGCAGATCGCCGGGCTCGATGTCGGCGTTGTTGGGTACGTGCACCAGCTCCAGGCGGCTGGTGTCGCCGGTGCCTTGGGCGATGGCGCGGACGCCGCTGCGGTTGACCTGCACCGGGATGGCGTGGCTGGGGTCGGTGATCAGCCGCACCACGGCCGACAATGGGCCGACCTGGTCGACCTGCCCCATGACGCCGCGCGCATCCAGGACTGGCTGGCCGACGTAGACGCCGGTGCGGCTGCCCTTGTTGATCTGGACCAGGTGGGCGGCCGGGTCGAGGTCGACCCGCATCAGGCTGGCGGCGAGCACGGATTCGGTGACCTGGTAGGACGATTGCAGCAGCTCGCGCAGGGCGATGTTCTCGCGCTCCAGCGCGTCCAGCCGCTGCAGGCGGGCCTCGTACAGCAACTGCTGGGCCTGCAGCTGGGCGATTTGCTCAAGCAGCTGGCGGCGGCTGGAGAACTGTTCCTTGAGCTGGGCACCCAGGCCGAAGGGCAGGTCCACCGCTGCCTGGACCGGGTAGGCGAGCAACGAAAGAGCGTCCCGCACCGGCTGCGCCAGCTGGCGCCGGTGGTCAAGAAACATCAGTGCCAGCGACAGGATCGTCAGTATCAGAATGCGCGTCGCCAGCGATGGTCGCCGTTGAAATAGCGGTTTGATGGTGCTGCCCTGAATTCATTGTCCAAGCCACGGTGGCCCGGCGCCGCCAGCAAGGGCGTCGCAAGGCCACCTGGCTGCCCGCCGGCCGGCGGACGATTCAGGGCGATGGCTTGCGACGTCCCTGGTCGGAGGTGCAGCGCCTAATCCACTACGAACAGGTCGGCGCCTTTTTCATCCATGAGCTCCAGCGCCCGGCCGCCGCCGCGCGCGACGGCCGACATCGGGTCATCCGCGACGACCACGGGCAACCCGGTTTCCTCCATCAGCAAGCGATCCAGGTTGCGCAGCAGGGCGCTGCCGCCGGTGAGCACGATGCCGCGCTCGGCGACGTCGGCGCCCAGCTCGGGCGGGGTTTGCTCGAGCGCGGTCTTGACCGCGCCGACGATGCCCGAGAGCGGCTCCTGCAGCGCTTCGAGGATCTCGTTGCTGTTCAGGGTGAAGCTGCGCGGAACGCCCTGGGCCAGGTTGCGCCCCTTGACCTCGATCTCGTGCACCTCGCTGTCCGGGAAGGCGGTGCCTATCTCGTGCTTGATGCGCTCGGCCGTGGCCTCGCCGATCAGGATGCCATAGTTGCGGCGCACGTAGTTGACGATGGCCTCATCGAAGCGATCGCCACCGATGCGCACCGAAGCCGAGTAGACGATGCCGTTGAGCGACAGGACCGCCACCTCGGAGGTGCCGCCACCGATGTCCAGCACCATGGAGCCGCGCGCCTCATGTACCGGCATGTTGGCGCCGATGGCGGCCGACATCGGCTCTTCGATCAGATAGACCTCGCGCGCCCCGGCGCCGATGGCGGATTCCTTGATCGCCCGCCGCTCGACCTGGGTCGAGCCGCAGGGGACGCTGATGAGAACCCTCGGGCTGGGCTTTAAGAAGCGCGATTCGTGCACCTTCTTGATGAAGTGCTGCAGCATCTTCTCGGTGACGGTGAAGTCGGCGATCACGCCGTCCTTCATCGGCCGGATGGCGCGGATGTTGCCCGGGGTGCGCCCCAGCATGGCCTTGGCCTCGGCGCCGACGGCAGCGATGCTCTTGGGACCGCCATTGCGATCCTGGCGTATGGCCACGACGGAGGGCTCGTTGAGGACGATGCCCTGGCCGCGCGCGTAAATGAGCGTGTTGGCGGTGCCGAGATCGATGGAAAGGTCGTTGGAGAAGAGCCCGCGGATGCCCTTGAACATTCTGTTGAATTCCTGAATCGAGAGACGCTGTAATCTAGCAATGGCCTGGGTTTTGGGCAAGCCAGCAACTGTGCTATTGTCTGCCGCTTGTGTCGAGCTGCAAACACTGGAGCGATGGCATGCCTTTGAGGCCTGACGAGGTCGAGACTATCGCGCATTTGGCGCGGCTCTCCATTGACCAATCTCTCATTCCTGAGTACGCGCGCGATCTGTCGGCGATTCTCGCGCTGGTCGAGAAGATGAACACGGTGAATACCGACGGCGTCGAGCCCATGGTCAATCCGCTCGAAGCGGTGCAGCGCTTGCGCCCGGATGTCGTGACTGAGGGCGACCAGCGCGAAGCGTTTCTGGCCATTGCACCGGCAGTGGAAGACGGTCTCTATCTGGTGCCGCGCGTCATCGAGTGACGTCCTGCCTGTTCGGGAACATCCATGCACGACAAAACGATTGCTGAACTGTCCGCCGCGCTGGCGGCGCGCGAGCTGTCCGCGGTGGAGCTGACCCAGGCCCTGCTGGATCGTATCGAAGCCCATAATGGGACGCTCAACGCCTTCATCACGGTGACGGCGGAGCAGGCGCTGGAGCAGGCGCGGCGGGCCGATGAGCGCATCGCCAAAGGCGAGGCGGGTGCGCTGACGGGCATCCCCATCGCCCACAAGGACAACTTCTGCACCGCCGGGGTGCTCACCACCTGCGCCTCGCGCATGCTGCACAACTTCGTCCCGCCCTATGACGCCACTGTGGTAGCCCGGCTGGAAGAGGCCGGCGTGGTCATGCTGGGCAAGACCAACATGGACGAGTTCGCCATGGGCTCGTCCAACGAAACCAGCTACTACGGCCCGGTCAAGAATCCTTGGGATACCGAGCGGGTGCCGGGAGGCTCCTCGGGCGGGTCGGCGGCGGCGGTCGCCGCTGGCCTGGTGCCCGGCGCCACCGCCACCGACACTGGCGGCTCGGTGCGCCAGCCGGCCGCCTTCTGCGGCGTCTCCGGACTCAAGCCCACCTACGGGCGGGTGTCGCGCTACGGCATTGTGGCCTTCGCTTCCAGCCTCGATCAGGCGTCGGTGATCGCGCGCAGCGCCGAGGATCTGGCGCTGCTGCTCCAGGCCATGGCCGGTTTCGACGAGCGCGACTCCACCTGCGTCGACCTGGCGGTGCCGGATTACCGCGCCGGCCTGGAACAGCCGCTGGACGGCGTCAGGATCGGCTTGCCCAGGGAGTATTTCCAGGACGGCGTGGAGCCGGAGCTGGCGAAGGTGATCGAGGCCGCGGTCGAGGAGTACCGACGGCTGGGCGCCGAGATCAAGGAGGTGTCGCTGCCGCACAACGCGCTGGCGGTGGCGGCCTACCATGTGATCGCGCCGGCCGAGGCATCCTCTAACCTGGCCCGTTTTGATGGCGTGCGCTACGGCTACCGCTGCGAGAACCCGCGCGACCTGGAAGATCTCTACATGCGCTCCCGGGGCGAGGGGTTCGGCACCGAGGTCAAGCGGCGGCTGCTGATCGGCACGCGCGCGCTGCTGGCGGAGTACTACCAGGACGCCTTCCTCAAGGCGCAGAAGATCCGCCGCCTGATCCATAACGATTTCATCGAGGCGTTCAAGCAGGTCGATGTGCTGCTGGGACCGACCACCGGCGCCCCCGCCTTCCGGTTGGGCGAGAAGAGCGCGGATCCGGTGCAGATGTACCTGACCGACGTCTTCACCATTGCCGCCAACCTGGCGGGCCTGCCGGCGCTGTCGCTCCCGGCCGGGCAGGTGGACGGGCTGCCGGTCGGCATGCAGCTGATCGGCCGCCACTTCGACGAGGCGCGGCTGCTCAATCTCGCCCACCGCTTCCAGCAAGCAACCGACTGGCACACCGTCCGTCCGCAGAATTTCGAGTAAGGTGCCTACGATGGAATGGGAAACAGTCATTGGCCTTGAGGTCCACGCTCAGCTGATGACCCGGAGCAAGATCTTCTCCGGCGCCTCGACTGCATACGGCGCAGCGCCCAACACCCAGGCTTGCGCGGTGGACCTGGCCATGCCCGGCACTCTGCCGGTGCTGAACGAAGAGGCGCTGCGCATGGCGGTCAAGTTCGGGCTGGCTATCGGCGCAGAGATTCCCGACCGCTCCGTGTTTGCGCGCAAGAATTACTTCTATCCGGACCTGCCCAAGGGCTACCAAATCTCCCAGCACGACCAGCCGGTGGTCGCCAATGGCTACATCGAGATCGATCTCGAGGACGGCACCACCAAGCGCATCGGCATCATCCGGGCGCATCTGGAGGAGGACGCCGGCAAGTCGCTGCACGAGGACTTCCACGGCCTGACCGGCATTGACCTGCACCGGGCCGGCACACCGCTGCTGGAGATCGTCTCCGCGCCGGATCTGCGCAGCGCCAAGGAGGCCGTCGCCTATCTCAAGAAGCTGCACAGCCTGGTCACCTATCTTGAGATCTGCGACGGCAACATGCAGGAGGGCAGCTTCCGCTGCGATGCCAACGTCTCGGTGCGGCGCAAGGGCGACCCCTGCTTCGGGACCCGGGTGGAGCTGAAGAACATCAACTCCTTTCGCTTCGTCGAGCGAGCGATCAACTATGAGGTCGAGCGCCAGATCGACCTGCTGGAGTCAGGCGGCCAGGTGGTGCAGGAGACCCGCCTGTACGACGCCGACCGCAACGAGACCCGCTCCATGCGGACCAAAGAAGAAGCCACCGACTACCGCTACTTCCCGGATCCCGACCTGCTGCCGGTGGTTATCACCAGCGAATTCATCGAGTCGGTGCGCAAAACCCTGCCGGAGCTGCCTGACGCCAAGCGCGACCGCTTCATGGAGCAGTACGGCCTGTCCCGCTACGATGCCGATGTGCTGACCAGCACCCGCGAGCTGGCCGACTACTACGAGGCGGTGGTGCGGGCCGCCGGCCAGGATCAGGCCAAGCCGGCCGCCAACTGGGTCATGGGCGAGCTGTCCGGAGCGTTGAACCGGGATGGCATCGACATCACCGCTTCCCCGGTGAGCGCCGAGATGCTGGCCCAGCTGCTGCAGCGCATCGCCGACAACACCATTTCCGGTCGCATCGCCAAAGAAGTGTTCGAAGCCATGTGGGAGGGCGAGGGCAGCGCCGACGAGATCATCGAGAAGCGCGGCCTGAAGCAGATCACTGACGTGGCCGCCATCGAGGCCATGATCGACGAGGTACTCGCCGCCCATCCCAAGCAGGTTGAGCAGTACAAGAGCGGCCAGGCCAAGCTGCTGGGCTACTTCGTCGGCCAGGTGATGAAGCTCAGCGGCGGCAAGGCCAACCCGGCGCAGCTCAATCAGTTGCTGCGGCAGAAGCTGGGGTCGGCCGGCGAATAGCGCCGGCGGGCCTGTCGGCTGCCCCGGCCAGGAACCCTGGCCGGAGCCCAGTGTCGGTAGTTCACATGAGCATACCCGATCGTTTGTACCGCTTTCTGTTCGAGCGCGCCGACGTGCGCGGCCAGATCGTGCAGCTGGAGGCCGCCTATCAGGAGGTGATCCGGCGGCGCGCTTATTCGCCGGTGCTGCGCGACCTGGTCGGCCAGGCCATGGCGGCGGCCGCGCTGCTCGGCTCCATCATCAAGTTTCGCGGCTCGCTTACCCTGCAGGTGCAGGGGCAGGGTGAACAGGGGCTGACGTTGCTGGTGGTGCAAGCGACCAGCGGCGGCGGTCTGCGCGCGCTGGCCCGCTGGCAGGGCGAGCTGCCGGCAGAGGCCACCCTGGGCCAGCTGTGCCCTGACAGCTATCTGGCCATTACCATCGAGCCGGACGAAGGCGAGCGTTACCAGGGCATCGTCGCCCTCGATGGTGGCAGCCTGGCGCAGGCGCTGGACAATTATTTCGAGAACTCCGAGCAGCTGGCCACACGGGTGTGGCTGGCGGCCGACGGCGAGCGGGCGGCGGGCATGTTGATCCAGCGTCTGCCTGGCGAAGTCCGGGACGAGGACGCCTGGCCCCGCGCCGAAGCGCTGGCGGCCACCATCACCGCCGAGGAGCTGCTGCAGCTCAGCCCGCCGACCATCATCCACCGGCTGTTCCACGAAGAGGACATCCGCCTGTTCGACCCGAGCCCGCTGCGCTTCCAGTGCACTTGCTCCCGCGAGCGGGTCGGCGCCATGCTGCGCTCGCTGGGGCCGGAAGAGGTGAAGGGGATCTTACAGGAGCAGGGGCAGGTCGAGGTCCACTGCGATTTCTGCAACCAGGGCTATCGCTTCGACGCCGTGGACGTGGAGCAGCTGCTGCGCGCCGCGGATGGGCCACCCGAGCCGCCGCCGACGCTGCACTAGCGCCGGCCTCACCAGCCGGGCAGCTCCAGCCGGAAACGGGCGCCGCCCAGCTCGCTGCGCTCGATCTGCACCTGCCCGTTGACGTTGGCGGCCAGCTCGGCGACGACCGCCAGGCCGATGCCTTGCCCTGGCACTTGCTCGTCGGCGCGCACGCCGCGCTCGAGCACGGCCCGCGCTGCCGCCGGATCGATGCCGGGGCCGTCGTCCTCCACGATCAGCAGCAGCCCGCCCTGCGCCGTCAGCGGTCTGGCCTCGATGCGGATGTGCCGCCGTCCCCACTTGTAGGCGTTGTCGAGCAAGTTGCCCAGCACTTCCATCAAATCGCCCTCGCTGCCGGGGAAGCTCGCCTCGGCGGCCACCGCGCTGTCCACTCGCATGGGCTTGTCGGCGTAGGCTTTGGCCAGCGCGCGCAGGACCCGCTCCAGCACTGGCGCTACCGGCTGCGGCGCGCTCAGCAGCAAATGGTGGTGGCTGGCGGCTGCGCGCCGCAGCTGATATTGGATGCTGGCGTCGATGCGGTCGATCTGCTCGAGGGCTTCCGCCGGCTCCAGCTGGCCGCTTTCCAGCGCATTACGCAGCACCGTCAGCGGAGTTTTGAGACTGTGGGCGAGATTGGCCAGGGTGTCGCGGTAGTGGATGGTGCGGCGGCGCTCGCTCTGCAGCAGCCGGTTCAGGCTCCGGACCAGTCCGGTGATTTCCAGCGGATAGCGGCCTTGCAGCATGGTGGCCCGGCCGCACTCGATGTCCCGCAGATCGCGGGCGACCGCACTGAGCGGCTGCAGGCTCCAGTACAGCACCAGCAGCTGGGTCAGCAGCAGCGCGATGGCCGCCACCGCCAGCCAGCCCCACAGGCTGGCGCGGAAGGCGGCCAGCTGGGCCTGATAGGCAGCGGTGTCCTCCGCCACATGCAGGGTGAACTCGGCCTGCCGGCCGCTAGCTTCTTCCCAGGACAGGCCATAAGCCAGCGCGTAGAGCGCCATGCCGTTGCTCTCGTGACGGTAGCTGCGGCTTTCCCCGGCGGGCAGGAAGGCCTCGGGCTCCCAGTCCAGGGTCAGCAGCGAGGGTGAGCGCCAGACCGGCCCGGTGCGGCCCAGGATCACGGCGTACAGGCCGGAGCCCGGCGTGCTCAGGCGGGCATCGGGCAGAGTCTGGGGCAGCAGCTGGGCGTCGTCGCTGAGGTGGGCGGCGGCGAGCAGGGTGTAGACCGCGCCCTGCAGCCGCTCCATCTGGGCGCGGTCCAGGCTTTGCCGGAAGGCCTGGTCCAGCACCGTACCGGTGAGGCCGATAAAGAAGAGAACCACGAGCCCGGCCAGCGACAGCAGCCGGCGGCGCAGGGAGATCATCGCAGGGTAAACCGGTAGCCGCGGCCGCGCAGCGTCTCGATGGGCTGCAGGCTGTTGTCGGGATCCAGCTTGCGGCGCAGGCGGCCGATGAAGACCTCGACGGTGTTGCTGTCGCGCTCCTCGTCGTCGTGGTAGAGCCGCTCGGCGATGTCGCTCTTGGAGACCACCTTGCCGGCCTCGAACATGAGGTACTCGAGGAGGCGGTATTCGAAGGCAGTGAGCTCGACCGGGCGGCCGGCGACGCTAACCTCCTGGCTGCGGGTGTCGAGGCGGACGGGGCCGGCTTCCAGCACCGGCCGGGTCCAGCCGCCGGCTCGCCGCAGCAGGGCGTTGACCCGGGCCAGCAGCTCCTCCATCTGGAACGGCTTGACCAGGTAGTCGTCGGCGCCGGCTTCCAGCCCTTCCACCTTGTCCTGCCAGCGGTCGCGGGCGGTGAGGATGAGAATGGGGAAAGCGCGTCCGCCGGCGCGCAGCCGGCGGATCAGATCCAGTCCCGCCAGCTTGGGCAGTCCCAGGTCGACGATGGCGAGATCGACCGGGTACTCCTGCCCCATGTAGAGCCCTTCCGTGCCGTCGGCGGCGACGTCGACCACATGGCCGGCGGTCTGCAACCGGTCCTGCAGCTGCCGGCGCAGGGTGGGCTCGTCTTCCACGATCAGGATACGCATGTCCGCCTCAGAAAATCCGCCCGCTGCGGGGATCGACCCGGTACGCCTTGACTTGCCCCTTGCGCACCAGCACCCGGATCAGGTAGTAGGTGCGCTCCTCGTCCCGCACCACCTCGGCCGCCAGCACCCGGCCGCCGGTGCGCTCCTGCACCAGCCTGGCCGCTTGGTCGAGCGTGAGGGACCGCTGCTGCTGGGCGACCTGCAGCGGCGCGGCGGCCGCGGCAGCCTGCGGCGCGGCGGCCGGCAGCAGCAGGAGAAGCGTGCAAAGCGCGATCAGGGCGCGTCGCGGCGACATCGTCATCCTCGTAGCTGGACGCGCCCCAGGTGCTGCTTAGCCGGCCGGGGTAACGGAGACCCGTACCCTGATGCGAGAGCCGGGATCGCGGTCGGTGCGCGTCACGTATTCCTGGCCATTGTACCGATAGACCACATCGTAGCCGATCACGCGTTCTTCCGTGTGGCTGACGCGGTAGGTGCGGCAGCGCTCCTCATACGTGGTGTAGCTGTGGCCGGGCCTGCGGGTCATCTCCTGGCCCAGCGCCGCACCGGCGATGGAGCCGGCGACTGTGGCGATCTTCTTGCCGTTGCCGCCGCCGAAGCGGTTGCCGATCACCCCGCCGACCACGCCGCCCAGCACCAGCCCGCCCAGGTTGGCATCGCTGCGCGCCTGGCGGACCACTTCCTCGTGCCAGCATTCCCGCTCGGGGCGGGAGGTTTCGACGATGCGGGTTACCGGAGTCACCCGGACCACCTTGGCGTAGTCGTAGTAAGCTCCGTTCTGCGGCCCGTGGTGCTTGGCCGCCGCTGCCGTCCCGCCCGCCATCAGGCTGGCAGCGACCAGGGAAGCGATTACGAGCGATTTGGTTTTCATGACGTCCCTCCGACTGGCTTGCAACCGACGATGGCAGCCTAGGCAAGGCCGGCTTAATGGAGCCTGAACGCCGCCAGTTGGGGGCAGCGATGATTTTTCCCGTCGCAGTCACCACTTATCGGCAATCGCAAGGGGCTGGGCCCATTGGAAGGAGCGAGGAGATGAAACGGCTAGGATGGATCGTGCTGGTGGTGCTGCTCAGTGTCGCCGTCAGCGCCTGCGAGACCAAGCGGGATACCGGGACCATCGCCGGGGGCGCGGCAGGGGCCATCATCGGTAGTGAGCTGGGCGGCACCACGGGAACCATCATCGGCGCCTTGGGCGGCGCTTTCCTGGGCCGAGAGGTGGGCAAGTACCTGGACGAGCGCGATCGCGGCGAGGTGGCGGAGGCGCTGGAGCGGCAGCAGACCGGCGAGAGCAGGGCCTGGACCAACCCCGATACGGGCCGCAACTACGAGGTCACGCCGACCGAGACCTTCTCCCGTGATGGTCGGCCCTGCCGCCGCTTCGTCATGGAGGTGGAGGACGAGGACGAGGAGGTCGCCGGGGTGGCTTGCCGCACCGCCAGCGGCAACTGGGAGATCGTGGAATAGGCGCCCGGGGCGGCGCGGGAGCGCCGCTCCCGCGCCTCAGGCCGGCCGCAGGCGGCCGTAGAACAGCCGGGTCTGATAGTACCAGTCGACGTGGCCTGCCTGCTGATGGCGCTCGAACAGCTCCCGCAGCTTGCGCAGCATGGGCGCGTGGTTGGGATGGCCGGGGACCGGCGCGTAGGACGAGGACAGCAGCCGCCCCTGCAGGCCCTGGTAGTCGAAGCGCTGGTGGTAGCGGAAGGTGCGCATCCGCATCGCGGCCGGGCGGAAGATCTCGGCGATGTGCTCGGGCCGGATGTTGCGGTGGTCGACCACGCCGTACTCTGGGGCGTAGTCCTTGCGCAGCTGCTCGTAGGCTTGCAGAAACGGCGTGGTGTCGACCTCGCGTTCGTTCCACACCAGCACCAGCCAGCCGCCCGGCTTGAGGATGCGCAAGAACTCCTGGCGCGCCTTGACGCGGTCGAACCAGTGGAAGGCCTGGGCGGCGGTGATCATGTCGACCGAGGCGTCCGGCAGGCCGGTGGCTTCGGCGCTGCCGGCGATGCTGACGAAGCCGGGCTGGTTGGCGAGCAGCCGCTCGGCAGCTTCCCGCATCGGGGCGTTGGGCTCGACGGCATAGACCCGGGCCCCGCGCTGTAGCAGCAGCCGGCTGAAAATCCCGGTTCCGGCGCCGACGTCCGCCACCGTCAGCGCCGGGCCCAGGCCGCATTCCCGGCTCAGCAGGTCAAGGGCTTCGGCGGGGTAGCCGGGACGGTATTTGACGTAGTCGGCGACCCGGTCGGAGAAGCGCTCGGTGGGTGCCTTCATGCCATGTCGCACGGCCGTCATGGCTTGGGCACGGTCTGCGGCTCTACGAACTCAAACAGCCCCTCGATGCCGCCTTCGCGGCCGATGCCGGACTGTTTCATGCCGCCGAAGGGCGCCTCCGGGGTAGGGCCGGTGCCGGTGTTGTAGCCGACATGGCCGAAGCGCAGTCGGGCGATCACGCGCTGGGCCAGCTCGTCGTCTGCCGTGAACACATAAGCCGCCAAACCGAACTCGGTGTCGTTGGCAATGCGCACCGCGTCGGCCTCGTCGTCGAAGGGCATGAGCGGCACCAGCGGACCGAAGGTCTCCTCCCGCTGCACCAGCATGCCCGGCTGTACGCCGGTGAGCACGCTGGGTGGATAGAAGCAACCCCAGTCCTGCTCGGCCGGCGCCGGCAGCTCGCCCGCCAGCAGCCGGGCGCCCTTGTTCAGCGCGTCCTCGACATGGCGCCGCACCTTGTTGAACCCGTTGCGGTCGATCAGCGGGCCGATGTCCACCCCCGGCTGCATCCCGTCGCCGACCTTAAGGCGGCGTACCCGCTCGGCCACCTTTTCGCCGAAGGCGTCCAGCACATCGCGCTGCACCAGGATGCGGTTGGCGCAGACGCAGGTCTGGCCGGCGCCGCGGAACTTGTTGGCCATGAGCTGATCGGCGGCCAGGTCCAGGTCGGCATCGGCGAAAACGATGAAGGGCGCGTTGCCGCCCAGCTCCAGCGCCACCTTCTTCACCTGCGCCGCGCAGCGAGCCATGAGCTCGCGGCCGGTCTCGGTGGAGCCGGTGAAGCTAATCATGTGCACGCCCGGATGATCGCACAGCGCGTTGCCGATCTCCCCGGCCGGCCCGATCACCAGGTTCACCATGCCGCGCGGCAGATCCAGCTCGCGCTCCAGCAGGGTGAACAGCGCGATCATGGTGAGTGGGGTCTTGGAGGACGGCTTGATGACGGCCGGGCTGCCGCCGGCCAGGCTGGCGGCCAGCTTCTTGGCGATCATGCCGAGCGGGAAGTTCCAGGGCGTGATCAGGGCGGATACGCCGACCGGGCGGTAGTACACGGTCCAGGTCATGTTGCGCGGGCGCTGCGCGAGCACGCGCGGCTTGAGGACGTCCAGCGCTTCGGCGGCGTAGGAGAAAAAGCCGGCCGAGTACTCCACCTCGACCTGCGCCTCAGGCCAGGGTTTGCCGTGCTCCAGGGTGAGGATGCGGCCGAGCTCTTCCTTGTTCTCGAGCAGGACTTCGGCGATGCGCTTGAGCCAGCGGCGCCGGGTTTCCAAATCGATGGGTTGATTGAGCGCCTGGTTGGCGGCGGCCACGGCATCCTCGGTCTCGGCGGCGCCCATGGCCGGAATGCGAGCCAGTTCACTGCCGTCGGCCGGATTTATGACGACGATTTCACCTTTGGCGGAGCCGGCGGTCCAACGGCCGGCGATGTAACCTTGCAGATGCGGTAGCAGAGGGGAGTTGATCATGGTGCGGCCCTTCGTCCTGTAGACATCCGACAAGTTTAGGCGACGAACGCCTTGCGACAAGACCTTGGAGTCGCAACCCCCGGGCAGAGTTGCTAGGATTTTTGCCGTTTGCGAGCCAATAAAAAACCAACGAGGACGGTCATGCGCCGATTGCTGTTTGCTTTCGTACTCGCCGCGTCACTGGTTCCGGTCGCCGCCCATGCGCGCAGCCTGGAGCTCAGCCTAAACGACGACGTGGCCCAGTTCCTGGTCACCACCCAAACCCGCCCCTTCGGGGTGCACAATGCCGAGTTCGGCGTCGGCGTGCTGTTCAACGATGACGACGACCTGATCGGCAGCCTGCGCCTGATGTCCACCAACCGCGTCAGCCCGTCGCTGCGCCTGGGCGTGGGACTGCAGGGCTATCTCGGTGACCTCGACCGCCCCGACGAGACCATGGGCGGGAGCGCGGTCGGCGGCAATGTCGGCATCGGCCTGGCGGCGCAGGTGCCGCTGTTCCTGGTGCTGGAAGGCTGGGTCGCGCCGGGCGTGCTTTCCTTCGGCGACACCGACAAGATCAAGGAATGGTCGGCCCGCGTCGAGGCGCACATCTCGCCCCATGCCGCCTTCTTCGTCGGCTATCGCCAGCTCAAGGTCGACCTCGAGACCCTGAGCCGCGACTACGAAGTCGACGATAGCGCCTTCATCGGCGTCCGCCTCGGTTTCTGAGCCGACTCACGAATCGGGAGGGTGCGGGATGGCGAGTGGGCTTCGGTCCGCCCCCGCACAGCCTCCCGGTCGCCGCCGGCAAATGTCGGCGTGCGTCTTCCGGTAGGTCTCCATATCCGGGCCGCCCAGCTTCACCGCTTCCCGCGCTGCCGCCTCGGCGGCGTCCCAGCGCTGCCGCTCGGCCAGCAGCAGCGCGAGGTTGTTGTAGTTGGCCGCGGCAATGGCGCCGGCGGCGATTCCTTCCTCCAGGACCGCTATCGCTTGCTCGAGCCGACCCTGGGCGTAGTGGGCATTTGCGAGCGCCAGCCGTAGTCCCGCCTGGGCGGGCCAGCGCTCGACGCCGGCGGTATAGGCGAGCTGTGCCTGCTCCAGCAGGCCGGTTGCTTCGAGATCGTAGGCCGCGACCAGATAAGGTCCCGGTTCCGCGCTGGCGGGCACGCGCCCGGGCGGCAGCACGACCATGCCCCAGTTACCGCCCCGCTGCCAGGTGCGCAGGAAGGTGGCCAGCGCCACTCGGTGCCGGGCGGTGGTGCCCGAACGCAGCAGCAGGGCATCGGCGGCGGGCTGGTAGCCGATGACCACGGCGTAGTGCCAGACCGGCCACCAGCTCAATCCTAGGTTTTGCAGCACCAGCACCGGGTGGCCGGCGGCGAGCTCGTCCAGCAGCGCCTGGGGCTGGCCCGGGATGCGGTAGGCCAGGCGCTGCTGGCGGCGTGCTTGCGCCATCAGCTCAGGCTGCAGGCTGCCACGCCGCGCCGGGATGTAGAGCAGCTCGGTCAGCGCCTCCGGGCCGATGCCGACGCCACTCCAGTCCAGAACCATGGCCAGCGCAGCCGGGCCGCACTGGTAGCGCTGCTGCGGATAAAAGGGGACCTCGGTGAGCTCCACCGCATCATAGCCGGCCAGCTCGGCTGGCGGCAGCGCCGGGCCGGTGACACTGCAGCCGCCGACCAGCAGCAGAAGCGCCAGCCAGCCGGCCGCCGCTCGGATCGGGCTCACTCGTTGTCGTGGATGCTGCGGACGAAGGGGAAGAGATCGGTGAAGCCGAGAATGTCGGTCACCAGCAGCACCAGGAACACGAAGACCACGGCGCCGACGACGTCGCCGCCGGCCGGCAGTTCCTGCATGCGGGCCGACATCTGCGCGACCTCGGCCGGGCTCAGGCTGTCGACGCGGGCCTGGGCGGCCTCCGGGGCGACGCCCCAGGCGATCAGTTGCTCGCGGATCTCCTCCCTGGCCATGAACTGCTTGAGCGTGTCGCGCTGCTGCTGCAGCAGTTCCTGCTCGACCACGACGTGGGTGCCGATCATGCCGGCCTGGGCCACGGGAAGGCCGAGGCTGGCGCTAAGCAGGACGCTGCCGGCTATGGCCGCAAGCCAGCGATTGAAGCGTGTCCGGATCTGCATGAAGAAGCTCCTTGTTCGTTGGTATGATCGCGAAATAACTAAATCGTTTTCGGGAGCGAATTCAAGCGAGCGGGCGGGCGCCGGCGATGGTTCTCGCCTCGCGCTACAATGCCGGCCGTCGCCGCGGGGCGGCCGGCGGTTTTCCCGTCACCTGGCCAGATTGGAGCGCGCCATGCCGGTTGAAGATATCGAGGGCATTCGCCGGATACTCAACAGATATAAGACGATCGCAATGGTTGGGCTGTCGGCCAATTGGTATCGGCCCAGCCATTTCGCCGCCAAATACATGCTGGACCACGGCTACAGGGTCATCCCGGTGAATCCCGCCTACGAGGAGGTGCTGGGGCAGCGCTGCTATCCGAGCCTGCGCGACATCCCCGAGCCGGTCGACATCGTCGATGTCTTTCGCCGTCCCGAGGACGTTCCCCCCATCGTCGAGGACGCCATCGCCATCGGCGCCAAGGTGTTGTGGCTGCAGATCGGGGTGATCAATCACGAGGCGGCGGCCCGGGCCGAGGCGGCCGGGCTGGAGGTGGTCATGGACCGCTGCGTCAAGATCGAGTACGCCCGCCTGTTCGGCGGACTCAATTTCGTCGGCGTCAACACCAAGGTCATTTCATCCAAACGGCCGCGCTTACAGGTTTACTGACATGGCTGATCGCGAATTCGGTTTCGAGACGCTCTGCCTGCACGCTGGGCAGATTCCCGACATCGCCACCGGCGCCCGCGCCGTGCCGATTTACCAGACCACGTCCTACGTCTTCGACTCTACCGAGCACGCGGCGAACCTGTTCAACCTGTCCACCTTCGGCAACATCTACAGCCGCATGATGAACCCGACCACGGCGGTGTTCGAGGAGCGCATGGCGGCGTTGGAGGGCGGACGGGCTGCGGTGGCGACCGCTTCCGGCATGGCAGCGCAAATGGTGGCCTTGCTGACCATCCTGGAGCAGGGCCACGAGATCGTTGCCGCCAGCACCCTTTACGGCGGCACGTTCAGCCAGCTGGACGTGCAGTTCCGCAAGATGGGCATCAACACCACCTTCGTCGATCCCGACGACCCGGAGAATTTCCGCCGCGCGCTGACGCCGAAGACCAAGGCGATCTACGCCGAAACCATCGGCAACCCGGCCGGCAACGTGCTCGATATCGAGGCGGTGGCCGCGATCGCTCACGACGCCGGCCTGCCGCTGTTCATCGACAACACTATGGCCACGCCCTATCTGTGCCGGCCCATCCAGCACGGGGCCGACATCGTGGTGCACTCGGCGACCAAGTTCATCGGCGGGCACGGCACCGCGCTCGGCGGGGTGGTGATCGAGTCCGGCAAGTTCCCCTGGGACAACGGTAAATTCCCTACCATGGTGGAGCCCTCGGCCGGCTATCATGGGGTCCGCTTCTACGAGACCTTTGGCGACTTCGGCTTCACCATGAAGGCGCGCTGCGAACCGCTGCGCACGCTTGGACCGACGCTGGCGCCCATGCACGCCTTCCTGTTCCTGCAGGGGCTGGAGACGCTGCCGCTGCGCATGGAGCGGCATGTGGAGAACGCGCGCAAGGTGGCGGAGTTCCTCAAGGACCATTCCCTGGTGTCCTGGGTGCGCTACGCCGGCCTGCCGGGAGACCGTTACTACGAGCTGGCGCAGAAATACCTGCCCAGGGGCGCCGGCGCAGTGTTCACCTTCGGCATCAAGGGCGGCCGCGCGGCCGGGGCCAAGTTCATCGAATCGGTGCAGTTCCTTTCGCACCTGGCCAATATCGGCGACGCCAAGACTCTGGTCATCCACCCGGCTTCCACCACCCACCGGCAGCTGTCCGACGAGGCCTTGGAGAAGGCCGGGGTCACGCCCGACATGGTGCGCATCTCGGTCGGCCTGGAGACCATTGATGACATTCTCTGGGATATCGACCAGGCACTGGTGAAATCCCAGCGCTAGGTGAGACGGCATGGACCCGGTGACGCAAGGCTTGCTGGGAGCGGCTGCCGCGCAGGCCGCCTGCGGGCGCCGCTGGCGCCATGCCTGGCTGGCGGGCGCCGTCGGCGGGCTGATTCCGGATCTGGACGTGCTCATTCGCAGCACCGCCGATCCGCTGCTGGCGATCGAGTACCACCGTCATTTCACGCATGCGCTGGCGTTCATTCCCGTCGGCGGGTTGATCGCCGCCGCGCCCTGGCTGCTGTGGCGGCGCCACCGCCGGCGCTGGCGAACGGTGGTGGCCGCCAGTATCCTTGGCTATGCCACCCACGGCCTGCTCGATGCCTGCACCAGCTACGGCACGTTGCTATTGTGGCCCTTTTCCACCCAACGCATCGCCTGGGACGTGATCGCCATCATCGATCCCATCTTCACCCTGGTTTTGCTGCTGGGCGTGCTTTGGGCGGCGCTGCGCGGCACGGGCCGGGCGGCGGCCGTGGCGCTGCTGTTCTGCCTGCTCTACCTGGGTGCGGGCTGGCAGCAGCGCGAGCGAGCTCTGGAGGTGCAGGCGCAGATCGCCGCCGTCCGCGGCCACGCGATCGAGCGCGGCAGGGTCTTTCCGACCCTGGGCAACCAGCTGGTCTGGCGTTCGCTCTATCAGGCCGGCGACAGGTTTTATGTCGATCGCATCCGGGTGCCCTGGCTGGGAGCGCCGCAATGGACTCCGGGCAGCAGCGTGGTGCGCTTGAGCGAGGACGAACTGCTGGCGGCGGCGCCGGCGGATCCGCGGGTGCGGCAGGATTTCCGCCGTTTCAGCTGGTTCAGCGACGGCTGGGTGGCGCGCACACCGAGCGAGCCGGAGGTGATCGGCGACGTACGTTACTCGTTGCGGACCGACGCCTTCGAGCCGGTCTGGGGTATCCGCTTCCATCCGGGGGCGGCGCAGGTGACCGAATGGGTGGACCGCAGTGTCCAGCGCGACCTGCGCCTGGCCACGCTTTGGTCCGAGATCACCGGCACGCACCCGGACTACCGGCCGCTGCTCGCCACCCCGGCCCTGCTACGCTGAAGACAGCACCGGGGCAGGGAGTTGACAGTCGCCTGCAGTCATACGAAAATCTGCGACCTCAACAGCGACGGCTACGTAGCTCAGTTGGTCAGAGCACAGCACTCATAATGCTGGTGTCGGTGGTTCGAATCCACCCGTAGCCACCAGGCAAGCGAAAAGGGGGTTGAGCCTTGGCTCAACCCCCTTTCTCGTTGCGGCGCCGTCACTGGGCGGTCCAGCCGCCGTCGATGGGGAGGGCGGCGCCGGTCAGCTGCGAGGCTGCCTCGGAGCAGAGAAAGACGGCCAGAGCGCCGATCTGCTCGGGCTGGACGAAGGACTGCGAGGGCTGCTTGGCGCCGACCAGGCGCCGTCGGCCTTCGTCCAGCGAAATATTCTCGCGGGTGGCCAGGTCCTTGATCTGCTGCTGGATCAGGGGGGTGTCCACCCAGCCGGGGCAGATGGCGTTGCAGGTCACCCCCTTGTCGGCGTTCTCCAGTGCGATCACCTTGGTGAGGCCGACCAGACCGTGCTTGGCGGCTACATAGGCGGCCTTGTGCACCGAGGCGACCAGCCCGTGCACCGAGGCGGTGTTGATGATGCGGCCCCAGCCGCGGCGCTGCATGTGAGGCAGGGCGGCACGGCTAGCGTGGAAGGCGGCCGAGAGGTTGATGGCGATGATGGCGTCCCACTGCTCGAGGGGGAATTCCTCGGTGGGCGCAGTGTGCTGGATGCCGGCGTTGTTGACCAGGATGTCGACGCTGCCGAAGGTCTCGACGGCCTGGTCGATCATGGCGGCGATCTGCGCCGGCTGGCGCATGTCGGCGCCGTGGAAGATGGCCTTCACGCCGTGCTTGCGCGCCAGCGAATCGGCGATGGCCTCGTCATCGGCCGGAGAGGCGACCAAGCCGTTGACGAGCACATTCGCTCCCGCTGCGGCCAGCGCCTCCGCAATCGCCAGGCCAATGCCGCTGGTGGAACCGGTAATGACTGCCGCCTTGCCTTGCAGACTCACAGTGGCTCTCCTCTCTCTGTTCTTGGTTGTTTGTTGGCCTGTCTCTCGGCTGGCGGCCGCAACATGGCCGCCAGCCGAGCCCGAGATCAGCGGATGATTTCGAACAGCCGCACGACCTTGGCGACGCCGGAGACCTGACGCGCCTGCTCGCTGGCCGCATCGGCTTCCTGCGGCGTCACCAGGCCCATCAGATAGACCACCCGGCGTTCGGTCACGACCTTGACCCGGGTCGGATCGAAGCCCGGCAGATCGATTTTCAGCAGCATGGCCTTGACGCCGGTGGTGATCAGGCTGTCATTGGCCCGCGCCGTCAGCGAGCTGGGCTCGGCGATGACCAGCTCGTTGTAGATACGCCTGACATTGGCGGTTTCCCGGGCGATGCGCTCGGCCAGCAGGCCCGCTTCACGACTGGGAACCTCGCCGCTCAGGAGGACGATGTGATTATAGCTGGTGACGTTGATGTGGCTGCCCTTCAGCCGCTCCTCGCCGAGGATACGCTCGCGGATGGACAGCTCGATTTTCTGGTCACCAAGAATGGTGCCGGCGCTGCGCCTGTCGTGCGCGACCATCACTCCCGTGGCCGCGCCGCAAGCCACCAGGGGCACGCAGCCTTGCAGGATCAGCAGGCTGGCGAGGACCAGGCCGGCGGCTGCAAGACGCTTCATCGTCAGGCCCCCATGACGCCGAACAAGTGCTGGTCGATCAAATCGCACAAGCAATGGATCACCAGCAGGTGCACTTCCTGGATGCGAGCGGTGGCCTGGGAGGGAACCCGGATCTCGATGTCTCCCGGCTGCAGGATGGCGGCTATGGCACCGCCGTCGCGCCCGGTCAGGGCCACCACCCGCATGTCGCGCTCATGAGCCGCTTCGATGGCGGCTACCACGTTCTCCGAGTTGCCGCTGGTGCTGATGGCGAGCAGTACGTCGCCGCTTTGGCCGAGCGCCCGCACCTGCTTGGAGAACACCTCACGGTAGGCATAGTCGTTGGCGATCGAGGTCAGGGTCGAGCTGTCCGTGGTCAGCGCCACGGCCGGCAGCCCGGGACGCTCCATCTCGAAGCGGTTCAGCAGCTCGGAGGAGAAATGCTGGGCGTCGGCCGCCGAGCCACCGTTACCGCAGCTGAGGATTTTGTGCCCGTCCTGTAGGCAGGAGGCCATCAGCTGGCCGGCCTGGACGATGAGTGAGGGCAGGGCGTCCATCGCCATCTGCTTGGCGTGGATGCTTTCGTGAAAGTGCTGTACCACTCTGTCGTGGGGAACCATGGTTTTCCTCTGCGTTACTCGGCGCCAAAGGCGTCCGGGATCCAGTGAATCTTGCCCGTGCCGTCGAGACTGACGACGTCGAACCGACAGGCCGGGATGCGTCGTTGTCGCTGCAGGTAATGCTCGGCGGTGCGCAGCAGCCGCTGCCGCTTGCGGTGATCGATGCTGTCGGCGCCGCTGCCGAAGCGCGGGTTGCTGCGTAGCCGGACCTCGACGAACACCAGGGTGGCGCCGTCCTGCATGATCAGATCGATCTCGCCGTGCGGCGAGCGGTAATTGCGGTCGAGCAGCCGCAAGCCCTGCGCGCGCAGGTAGCGCTCGGCTCGCCGCTCCGCCGACTCACCAGGCCGCAGCATTGTCCTCGGCTTCGCTGGCGGCGTCGAGCGCCGGCAGGGCGTCCAGCGTCGAAAAGCCATAGGTGCGCAGGTCGTTTTTATCCGGGACGGCCACGCCGCCGCGGAAGCGGGCGGCGTAGAGTTGCCTGCGTACCTTGCCCGAAGCGTCGACGCTGATGACGCCGGTGTGACCTTCCAGCGTCATGCCGGGTTCCTGAGCCAGCTGCGGCAGATGGCGGAGCAGCCAGTAGGCGTCGATGCCGAAGGCATACAACCGCGGCTGCTGCAGCGCCTGTTCCCGCAGCTGCTGCAGCTCCAGGCGGTTGACGGCCTGGCCCCGTTCGGGATGCAGCAGCCAGGGCATGTCGACGAAGCGCACGCCGTTGAGATCGTCGTCGGCCGGATCGTCGACGCCGCCATAGGCATGCGAGGTCATGACCACCGGCACGTCGATGGCATCGAAGAAGCGCAACTGCGGGCGAATCAGACGGGCTTCGCGCGGGAAGGCGCCGACGAAGATGAAGTCGACGTCCTGCCGGCGCCGCGGCTCGACCTGGATGGCGCGGCGCAAGGTCGAGCGCAGCTGGCGGCCGCGGCGGTGGCTGGCGTCCAGATTCAGCAGGGCGCTGATGGCGGCACTGAAGTCGGTGCCTTGCGGGTCGTAGGTCACGGTCTCGAGGACGCGGCCGCCGCGGCGGGTCAGCGCCTCGCCGAAGGCCGCCGCCACCCGCTCGCCCCAGTCGCCGTCCGGCACCATGACCAGCGCGCGCGACAGGCCCTGAGCGATGGCGTAGTCGGCGGCGGCGATGGCCTCGTCCTCCGGCGCCAGGGCGAATTGGTACATGCCCGGCAGCGGCCGCTCTTCGCCCGGCAGTGTGTTGAGGGCGAGCAGCGGCGCGGGCAGCTCGCCCTGGCTGGCCAGGATGATCAGCGCTTCCTTGGTCAGCGGGCCGACCACGAAATCGCTGCCGGCATCAATGGCTTCCTTGTACGCGTTCAATGCCCGGACGGGTTCGTCGCCGACGTCGTAGATCCTGACTTGCGGCTTGGCGTCAGGATCGGCGTAGTAAGCGGCCATGAAGCCGTCCAGAACGGCCTGTCCGGCGGCCGCGATCTGGCCGCTCAGCGGCAGCAGCAGGGCGACCTTCTCCGGCTGCCAGGCAGCGGCCGTATAATCCGCGATCAGCTCGTCCAGCAGGGTGGCTCCGGCCGGGTGATCGGGGTAGCGCTGCCGCCACTGCAGCAGCACGGACTGCAGGTTGGTTGGCTCGAGGCGGTGGCTGCGGGCAAGAAAGGCCAGCTCCAGCCAGGCACCCAGCTGGCTGGGCGGGGGCGGCATGAGCGCGCGCAGCTGATCCATGGGGACGGCCGACAGCGCGGTCCAGATCGCGCGCCGATTCTGCTCTTGCAGTGCTGGCTCGGTCAGCAGGCCATCCAGCTCCACTAGCGCCTCCACCGCATCCAGCGGCTTGCCGGTGGCCATGGCGGCTTCGGCACGTGCCTTGAGCCAAGCCGGACGCAGCTCCTGCGGGGGCGGCGGCAGCAGTCCGAGGCGGTTTTCCGCCGCACCCGTGTGACCGTCGGCGAGCAGCAGTCGGATTTCCAGCAGCGCCTTGCGATAGCGGGCCTGGCTGGGCAGCAGGACCTCGCTGATCTGGCGTAGCAGGCTGCGTGCCTGCGTCGCCTGTCCCAGGTCCAGGCGCAGCTCCGCCGCCCGCAGCAGCAACTGCTGGCGCTCCTCGGCAGCGGCATCGCGCGCGCGCTGCTCGAGCAGATCGGCGGCACCCGCCAGATCGCCTGCCGCCAGGCGCTCAGCGACGGGGGCGGCGGGCACCGCCGGGGTTTCCGGCGGCGTTGGACGGACGCCGGGCTGCGGCGGCGCGCAGGCGGTCAGCAGCAGGGTAAGCAAGGCAATGAGTGAAATCGCTCGCACGGCTTTACAGGTCCATCTAGCTTTGCTGACTCGGGGCCTGCCACTATAGCGGAAAGCGCAGCGGCAAGATTCGAATGAGCAGCAGTCACGTGACAGGTATTTTGTACGTCATCGCCACGCCGATCGGCAATCTGGAGGATATCAGCCAGCGCGCGGTGCGTTTGTTGAACCAGGTCGACTTGATCGCCGCCGAGGATACGCGCCATAGCGGCAATCTGCTGCGCCACCTCGGCATCCACTGTCCCATGATCAGCCTGCACGAGCACAACGAGCAGCAGCAGGTGGAGCGCGTCTTGGCGGAACTGGAGCAGGGGCGGAGCGTGGCCTTGATCAGCGACGCCGGGACGCCGCTGGTCAGCGATCCCGGCTACCGCCTGGTGCAAGCGGCGCATGCCAGGGGCGTGCCGGTGTCGCCTGTGCCGGGCCCGAGCAGCGTGATCGCGGCGCTGTCCGTCGCCGGTCTGCCGACCGACCGGTTCGCCTTCGAGGGCTTTCTGCCGGCCAAGCAGGCGGCGCGCCAGAAAGCGCTGGCGGCGCTGGCGCGAGAGCCGCGCACGCTGGTCTTCTTTGAGTCGCCGCGGCGGGTGCTGGATGCCCTGGCCGACATGGCGGCGGCCTTCGGCGTCGACAGGCCGGCAGCGATGGCGCGTGAGCTGCCCAAGGCGTTCGAGACGATCCGACAAGGTTCCTTGGGCGAGCTGCTGGACTGGCTGCAGGCGCATCCCGAGCAGCAGCGCGGCGAGTTCGTGTTGCTGGTGGCTGGCTGGCGCGGTGAAGACGCGCAGGACGGGCAGCAGGGCGCCGAGCAGACCCTGCGGGTGCTCATGGCCGAGCTGCCGTTGCGGCAGGCGGCACGGCTGGCGGCCGAGCTGACCGGGCTGCCGCGCAACCAGCTGTATGAGCTGGCCCTGCGCTTGCGCGAGCAAAACGAGCGTTAGTGTCGTGTCCCGGATGATTGGTTAATTGGTTCACGTCGTGGTTTACTCTTGGCCCGAGAGGTTTTGCTGGAGCTGAAGCGATGCATCTGAGACTGCACAAGAATGCGACCACCACCCCCCGAATTCGTGCCGAGATCCAGGCGAGCAACGAACCGATGACGGTCCTGGCGCAGCGCTTTGGTGTGAGTGTCTCGACCATCGCGCGCTGGAAGAAGCGCGCTTCGGTTGAAGATGCCTCGCATACGCCCCATCGCCTGCAAACCACGCTGACGCCAGCCCAGGAGGCCGTCGTGCTCGTCTTGCGCAGGAGCCTGGGCCTTTCGCTGGATGATCTTTTGGCCGTGGTACGCGAATTCATCCACCCGACCATCACACGCGCCGCCTTGCACCGCATGCTCAAGCGCCACGGGGTTTCATCCCGCGAGGCGGCGCGTGTGGATCGCCCCAAGACCAAGCCGTTCAAGGCCTACGAGCCCGGCTTTGTCCACATCGATGTGAAGTACCTGCCGCAGATGGCGGACGAGACCACGCGGCGCTACCTGTTCGTGGCCATCGATCGCGCGACCCGCTGGGTGTTCGTGCGTGTCTATGCCAGCAAGAGCGCGGCCAATGCCCGACGTTTTCTGAGCGCCTTGCACCAAGCCGCCCCCTTCAAGGTGCGGACCATCCTCACCGACAACGGCAAGGAATTCACCGATCGCTTCATCACCCGAGGCGAACGTACGCCCACAGGTCAGCATCAGTTCGACCAGCTCTGCACGGAGTTGGGCATCGAGCATCGGCTGACGCGGCCCAAGCGACCTCAGACCAACGGCATGGTGGAGCGCTTCAATGGGCGCATCGCCGATATCCTGCGCACGCACCACTTCCGTTCCGGTGAAGAACTGGAGGCGACACTCTTGCGCTATGTCTGGTTGTACAACCATCATCTACCACAGAAGGCTTTGGGGCATGTCAGTCCTATCGAGGCCATGAAACGGTGGCAACGATCACACCCCGAATTGTTCCATAAACGCGTAATCAATCATCCAAGACACAACA
>JAAYIK010000009.1 GCA_012523465.1 Lysobacteraceae bacterium
CCGCCAAACCGCTCCGCACCAATCTTCGTCAAAGCCGCCGTCAGCGTCGTCTTGCCATGGTCAACATGACCAATCGTACCGACGTTCACGTGCGGCTTCGTACGCTCAAACTTACCCTTGGACACGGCAACTTCTCCCCGAATACCTTCTCTGGTGCCTAAAACTATGCTGGAACGCTACGTGAGTGCTGAAAAAAGCATGGAGCCCACGACCAGAATCGAACTGGTGACCTCGTCCTTACCAAGGACGCGCTCTACCGACTGAGCTACGTGGGCCTAAATACCTCTAATCGCTGCAACAGTGATTGGAGCGGGTGATGGGAATCGAACCCACACCATCAGCTTGGAAGGCTGAGGTTCTACCATTGAACTACACCCGCATGACTCGGCACCGGCGCCGTTTCACCTCACATCGCCAGACGCACCGCATCCTGCCGCACCACACGGAGACCGCTGCGTGCGGGCTCCGCAACCGTTGCCTGGCGGCCATCTCGACGCCGCCAGAGCCAGCGATTCGTTTGGTGGAGGGAGGAGGATTCGAACCTCCGAAGGCTGAGCCAGCAGATTTACAGTCTGCCCCCTTTGACCGCTCGGGAATCCCTCCACGAGAAGCGGCATAGTTTCATGACAGATGCCGCCGCTGTCAACTGTCACGGACAGGGAGATACACCAGTCCGGAGCGGAGCGCAATTATAGCGGGATGTTTTGCGTTTGGCGAGCACTTCCCGCCGCGTTGAAAGCTGCGCCTGCGATGCGCACTGTAGCAGAATGGACGCCACTTGGCAGGATGGGCGCCCAGGGCCATGATTGCCGCCCTGACACATCGGTTCCGCGAAACTAAGGCCAAGGAGCACCAATTGAGCAGCAAAGCCATACTGGTCACCGGGGGCGCCGGCTACATCGGCAGCCATGTGGTCAAGCAACTGGGCGAGCGGGGCGAAACCGTCGTCGTGCTGGACAGTCTTTCCACCGGTTTCGCCGCCGCCGTGCTACACGGCTCCCTCGTGGTCGGCGATACTGGCGACAGGGCACTGGTCTCGCGCTTGCTGCGCGAGTACGGAATCGACACGGTGATGCACTTCGCTGCCCATACCGTCGTGCCGGAGTCAGTCAGCGATCCGCTTAAGTACTATCGCAACAATACCGCCGGCACCCTCAACCTGCTACAGTGCTGCCAGGAGGCCGGGGTCAGGCATTTCATCTTCTCCTCCACCGCCGCCGTCTACGGCATCCCACCCCAAGGCATCGCCCGCGAGGACTCCCCGACCCAGCCGATCAACCCCTACGGCTGGTCCAAGCTGATGAGCGAATGGATGCTGCGCGACCTTAGCGCAGTGACGCCGTTGCGCCACGTGGTGCTGCGCTACTTCAACGTCGCCGGCAGCGACCCGCAAGGGCTCATCGGCCAGTCGACCGAGCGGGCCACGCTGCTGGTCAAGGTGGCTGCCGAGGCGGCGGTCGGCCGGCGGCCTTATGTCGCAATTTATGGCACCGACTATCCCACCCCCGACGGCACCGGCGTGCGCGACTACATCCATGTCGAGGACCTAGCCGACGCCCACCTCAAGGCTCTCGACTACCTGCGCGCCGGCGGCGAGTCCATCACCCTCAACTGCGGCTATGGGCATGGCTATAGCGTGCGGGAAGTGCTGCGCATGGTGGAGGAGGTCAACGGCGCTCCTTTGAACATACGCGAGGAGCCGCGCCGGCCCGGCGATCCGCCCACCCTCATCGCCGCCGCCGAGCGCATTCGCGAGGTGTTGGGCTGGCAGCCCCGTTACGACGATTTACGCGCGATCGTGCGCACTTCGCTGGCCTGGGAGCGCAAACTGGCCGAGCGCCGCACCGTCGCCGCCTCCGACTAAAACCGGTGCGCTGGCAACCTGGCGCCCGCGCCACAGCCAGGGCACCAGCACCTCAACGATACGCTCGGCCGCCCGACCGTCCCACAGCTCCGGCCGCGGCGGCGCGGCGGGCGGGGCCGCCAGCACCGCCTCGATCGCGGCGAGGATTTCCTCCCGCCGATTGCCGACCAGCCTATTGGTGCCTTGGCTGATGGTGATGGGCCGTTCGGTGTTGGGTCGCAGCGTCAGGCACGGCACCCCCAGGATGGTGCTCTCCTCCTGGATGCCGCCGCTGTCGGTGAGAATCAGCCGGCAATTGGCCGTCAGGTTGACGAAGTCGAGATAACCCAGCGGTTCCAACAGCCGGATGTCGCCGCTCGCGGCCAACAAGGGTTCCAGGCCGAATTCCCGAAGCCGCGCCCGCGAGCGCGGGTGGACTGGAAAGATCACCGGCATCCGCCGCCCCAGAATGGCCAGAGCCTCGACGATCTCGCGCAGCACCGTCGGGTCGTCCACATTGCCCGGCCTATGCAGCGTGACCACGGCATAGTCGAGCGCCTGTCCGTTCGGTCGAGCCAGCCCCAGGCACTGCAGGGTGGGCTGCTGCAACGCCCGGTCGCGATGCTTGAGCAGGGTATCAATCATGACGTTGCCGACGAAATGGATGCGCTCGGCTGCCACCCCTTCCTGCTGCAAGGCAGCGTTGGCAATACAATCGGTGGTGAACAGCAAGTCGGAGATAGCATCGGTAACCACCCGATTGATCTCTTCCGGCATGCTCATGTCGCCGCTGCGCAGGCCGGCTTCCACATGGGCCACAGGAATGCTCAGCTTCTTGGCGTCGATGGCGCAGGCCAGCGTGGAGTTGACATCGCCGACCACCAGCACCAAGTCCGGGCGCTGCGCCAGGAGCACCTGCTCGAAGGCTTCCATGATGCGCCCGGTCTGCCGTCCGTGGGAGCCGGAACCGACGTTGAGGTTGATGTCCGGACGCGGCATGCCAAGCTGCTCGAAGAACAACTCCGACATTGCCCGATCATAGTGCTGGCCGGTATGGACCAGCACTTGCTCCACCCGCAAGGGCGCCTCCTGCTGCCGGTTGTAGCGATCGAAGGCTTCCATGATGGGAGCGATTTTCATGAAGTTCGGTCGTGCACCCACCACATGCATGATTTTCATCCCGGTTTCTCCTTTCGCTCGCCTTGCCAGCGCGGCAGCGACGCCGCCAGCACCGTTTCGATGACTTGTTGCATCCGCCGCACGTGGCGCGGCCGCACCCCCGAGTGCACCGGCAAGGTCAGCAGCCGGGCGGCGAAGTCGCGGGCCTGGGCGAGCTCGCCGTGCACCAGCGGCGCACACGGCATCGCGTCTACTTCCGGCAATACGTGCTCGTACAGGGCGCTGGCTCCCAACCCGGCCTGTCGCAAGGCGACCAGCAGCTCCTGGCGCGTGGCCGCATCGGGGGCCAGCAACGGGTAGCGCAGCAGGCGCGACGCGCCGCCGCACACGGCGGCCACATCGGTCAGACCAGCGACGCGCGCCGGCCCTTGGGCGACCAACCGCTGCCCGTGCGGCTGCTGGCGCAGAAAGTCGGCAGCCGCCTTTCCCACCGCCTGCCGCCGCGACTCGTCCAACGCGACGATGCCGGCCAGCGGCTCAAAGCGGGTTTTTCCAAGGCCCAGCGGCAGCAGCTGGGGAATCCAATACAGCCCGGGACGGCGCAGCAGATTGTAGGCAGCGGCCTTGAGGCGCAGCCGCTGGCGACCACCGGCTGGGCGTGGCTGCGGCAGCGCCGCTGCCAGCGCCGGATCGCGGCACAGCACAGCGCCGCCGCCCAGCAGGCTGACTGGCTTGCCGCGACCGAAGCTAAGTACGATGCAGTCGGCCACCCCGGCCGCCAGACCGGCTGGGGGGAAGCACTGGGCGCTATCCTCAATCAGCAGCGCGCCGGCGGCCTCGGCTGCCACAGCCAACTCTTGCAACCGCTCCGGAATGCCGAGGAAATTCACGGCCACCACGGCAGCGACGCCGCCGTCGAGCCTGGCGTGCAGCTCGGCGCGCTGCATCCAGGGCCGCTCCGGTTCCAAATCGACCAGCATCGGCTTGCCGCCGGCGTGGAGCACGGCGCTGACCAGCGCCGGACAGCCGTAGCCGGGCAGCAACACCCGCCGACGGCCGGGGCGCACCGCCAAGGCGGCGCTCACGGCAGCGGCCAGGGCGGCAGTGCCGGAAGCATAAAAGCCGGCTTGATACGGCCGCCATTGCTGCAACAGCCGTTCGGTAGCAGCGGGGTCGGTGCCGATGTAGCAGGGTTCGCCGGCAGGGGGCAGCATGCCGGCCCTCACCGTTTTGACGGCTGCCAGGCGGTAACCCGCTTGCCGCGCAGGAAATCGATGCCGGCCTGGGCTACGGCCAGATTTGCCGTGACGAAGAAATACGGCACTTTTACCCAGCTAAGCCGGCGCAGGCGCTCCGAGAGCGTCCCTCCCAGCACCAGCAGATAAAAGGCGAGCTGGCCGGCCAGAGCCAGGGCATAAATGGCGTGCTCTCTCGCCAGGCGAGCAGAGGCGACCAGGAGCAACAGCAAGAACCAGGGCACCAGCCAGCGCATCAGCTTGTGGCTGAACACCTGAAAGGAGAACAGGCCATAGCGCAGCGGATTGAGCACGTCGAGTCGCCGCATCAGGCCTGTGATGCCACGCAGCACGGTGCGCAGCTTGCGCTGGTATTCCTGGTCCTCGTCCTGGATCGCCGGATAAAAGCCGAGCAGCGTCGGCTCGGTGACGGCGATGTAGCCGTGGCGTACGCAATTGAGGGCAGCGTTGAAATCGCTGGGCACCAGCACGTCCCAGTCCAGGCAGACTTCCCGGCGAGCGGCGAAGAAGGAGCCGCTCAAGCCGACCAGGCCGGCCGCACCGGACTCCAAGCGCCGCAGCCACATCTCGTAGCGCACGTACAAGCCTTCCCCCAGCAGCTCGCCGTCTGGGGCAACGAAGCGGTCTTCGCTGGACACGGCACCGACCTGGGGATCGGCGAAGCACGCCGCCAGCCGCCGCAAGCCGTCGCCGGGAATCGTGGTGGCGACGTCGGAAAACACCAGTATCTCGCCCCTGGCCGCCTGCACTGCCAGCAACTGGGCCCATTCCTTGCCGCGTCGCTCAGGGGCCCGGATCAAACGCACGCCCCGCTCGGCATAGCCGGCGACAAGCTCGTCGGTGCCGTCGCTTGAAGCATCGGAGGCAACCAGGATTTCCAAGCGCTGCCGGGGGTAATCCAGCAGCAGGCAGTTCTCGAGCTTGTCCTTTATGCGCGCCGCTTCGTTGTGCGCGGTCACAATCAGGCTGATGGTGGGCAGCTCAGCCGGCGGCTGCAGCGGCCGCCGCCGGCGCCGCGACAGCGGCATAAGCAGCAGCGGATACAAAAAGTAGCTGTACAGCGCGCCAAACAGGCCAATCCAAAACAAGACCTTCATACTGCAGCGAACCTTTTGCTTATTGTCCGGGGGCGCCCATATCAAATGGGGACGGCGGGACGTAATGCGAAATGGGGAATGACTGGCGCGCAGCCAGCACGTCCGCTGCCGAGAAGCCGCAAGCAAGAACACCGGGGCGCATACATGCCGAAGCGAGTTGTCCATCTGCGTGGCTCGAACGCCATGCTGGGAGCGGAGCGGGTCATCCTGGAGCTCTCCCGCCGAACCGGGGAGTTCGGCTACGAGTCTGTGATCGTCGCTCTGCAAGCGCCCTCGGCCGCTGAGCCGGAGCTGCTGCGGCAAGCCCGGGCCACCGGAATACGCACTGAGGTCCTGCCCTGCCATGGGCGCTTCGACCCGGCCGTCTTCGCCCGCCTGCGCAAGCTCCTGCGGCGGCTGCAGGCCGATCTGTTGCACTGCCACGGCTACAAGGAAAATTTCTACGGGCTGCTGGGACGCGGTGGCCTGCCCTGCGTCGCCACCAACCATCTTTGGAAGCGCACCACCCCCGCCCTGCGCTTTTACTGCTGGCTGGACGGCCGCGTCAGCCGTCACTTCGACCATGTCGTGGCGGTCTCCGAGCCGATACGGCAGGAACTGCTGGCCGCCGGCGTGCCCGCCGACCGCATCAGCCGAATCGCCAACGGCCTCGATGTGATCCCCTTCCAGCAGCCGCTACTGCCAACCGAGCGGGCCGCCGTGCGAGCCGGCCTTGGCGTCGGCCCGGGCCGGCTGGCGGTGGGCATGGTCGGCCGCCTGGGCAGCGAAAAGGGGCACAACCTGGCCCTGCAGGCCGTCGCCGCCCTGCGCGCCCGCTTTCCGCAACTGGTACTGGTGATCGTGGGCGATGGCCCGCTGCTGGCCGACCTGCAGGAAGTGGTCTTGCGGCTGGATCTGGGCCAGCACGTGGTCTTCTGCGGCCAGCGCCAGGACATCCCCGACATCCTGCGCGCCCTCGACGCCTTTATACTGCCCTCCCTCACCGAAGGCCTGCCGATGGCGCTGCTGGAAGCGATGGCAGCGGGCCTGCCGGCGGTGGCCAGCCAGGTCGGTGACGTCCCGGCGGTCATCGAAGACGGCGTACGCGGCATCCTGGTGCCGCCTGGGCGCCTCGATGCGCTGGTCAAGGGCTTGGCGCTGCTGTGCAGCTCGCCTGAGCTACGACAGGAACTCGGCAAGGCCGCCGCCGTCCGCATTGCGAATCGTTTTTCGGCTCGGGAGATGGCGCGCCAGTACTGCCAGCTTTACGAGCGTCTGCAGCATGCGGCGCAGCCGCTGGCTGCCCGCGGATAGGAGCACCGACGAATGCGCATCGGCCAGTTCATCGACACCGAGTCGACCGGCGGCGCCGAGACAGTGGTGCTGGAGCTTTGTCGGCTGCTGCAGGCGCAGGACATGGAACCGGTGCTGCTGCACTTCGGCAGCGCCCACCTATCAGAACGCGCGGCCGCATGGGGCATCGAGCAGCGAATCGTGCCGGGCAAGGCTGACTACAAGTCGGCTGCCACCCTGCCCCGGTTCATTTGGCAATTTCGCCGCTTCCTGCAGCTGCAGCGCATCGACGTGCTGCACTCGCACCTGTTCGATCCCATTACCACAGCGGCCCCGGCCTGCCTGCTGGCCGGCATCCCCCATGTCGGCACCCTCCACGACGTCTACGTCGTCGCCGAAAAGCCGGCGCGCATCCGCCTGCTACAGGCGGCTTCCCTGCTCGGCACACGCCTGGTCTGCGTCTCTCGCCACATGGAGCGCTTTTATCGCCAACGAGCCCGGTTTGGCAGGCAAGCGCTGCAGGTGATTTACAACGGCGTGTCGCTCATGCCGCCGGTGCCGACCGGCCGCCTGCGCCCCGCGCTCGGTCTGCAAGCAGACGATTTGGTCATCGCTTGCGTCGGCCGCCTGGTCGGACTCAAGAACCATCGCTTGCTGCTGCAGGCTTTCAGCCGCCTGCCCGTAGCACTGTCGCCGCACCTGCTGCTGATCGGCGACGGCCCCATGGAAGCGCAGCTGCGGCAGTGGGCAGGGGAACTGGGGATCGCGGCCCGAGTGCATTTGCTCGGTCGCCGCACCGACGTGCCAGAACTGCTGACGAGCAGTGATATCTTCGCTCTGGTCTCGGATACCGAAGGCTTATCCTGCAGCATATTGGAGGCCATGAGCGTCGGGCTGCCCGTGGTGGCCACCGCCGTGGGCGGCAATCCGGAGCTGGTCGTCGACGGCAAGACGGGATTTCTGATCGCACCCGGCGACGCTGCCGGGTTATACGCGCGGCTGCTGGCCTTGGCGCGGGAGCCCAAGCTGAGGCAGCGGCTGGGACAGGCCGGGCGACGTCGCGTCGCCGCCCGGTTCTCGCTGGAGACGATGCTGAACGGCTATTTGCGGCTTTACCGGCTGTCGGCGACGCCTTTCGGTGCGGCCGTCGGCCGCGACCGCTGACAGAGACGGACGCTACGGGCGGCAAGGACGCTGCCCTTAACAGGGACGACCGACACGCACTGTGCAGGAGCGACATGGACCACGTTTCGGTGTCGCCGGCCAGGGAGAGGCCGGCTGCCATACCCGATGCTGCCTGGCTCAGCACCAACCGCTATCACCTCGGCCTGGGACCGCCGGCCCTGTCCTGCGTCCGCCTCTTGGCGCGGCTGCTGCGGCAGGTGCCAAGCCGACGGCTGCAGTGGGAGGTCTGGGTGCGCTATCGGCTCGATCTCAGACCCTGGGCCTCGGCATCCAGCGCCGCCGCAGTGGAGCTGACCCCCATCACCTGGGAGCTTATCGAGGAGCTTGCCCGCGGCGCCTGGGGGCAGCACCCGCAGATCCGCTCGACGCAGCGGCTGTGGCAGCACGGCCTGCGCGGCGGCTATGTCTGGCTGCGGCAGGGCAAGCCGCTCTGCCTGCAGTGGCTGTTCAGCCACGAGGACAATCCGCAGCTGCGGACGCTGCCGGAATGGGCCGGTATGTATCCGCCGCTGCCCCCGGACTGGGGCCAGGTCGAGAATCTGCTCAGTTTGCCGGCGGGACTGCGCTACCCGGGCGGCGCCGCGACCCCATTCGCGCAGGCCATGTTCCATCTCGCCGCCAGCCGGGGCATGACCTGGCTCATCACCCACATCCACGAGCGCAACGCGGCCGCACATCGTTGGGCCGAGCGCACTGGCTGGACCCCCTACGGCCTCATCCTGCGCTACCGGCTCGACGCGCCGCTGCTGCGCCGCGGCTATGTATACCTGCACGACACCGCCCCACTCGGGGCCGGCCCAGAAACGCAAAGCTAAGACGAGGACCAGACGGCGATGGAAAGCCGACTCGCGAAAGCCATCTACAACGCCAGCCCGGTCTGGCTCCAGGACCTGCTGATCTCGGCCTATGGCTACAAGCTGTATCGACTTCGCTACGGCGGCGTGTTTCACCAGCAACTTGCGCGGCTGGAACGGATCCAGGCGTATTCCGTGGCGGAGCTGGCAGCGCTGCAGAACGAGGAGCTGCAGCGCCTACTCACGCACGCGCAGCGCAACGTTCCCTGGTATCGGCGGCGCTTCGCGGAGCTCGGAATCCAGCCGCAGGAAATCGACCTCAACAGCTTGCAGCAGCTTCCCATACTCGACAAGCGCGAGCTCAAGGCCCACAGCGAACTGTTCGTTGCCGAGAACCTGCCGGCGCGCTCGCTGCAGACCCTCAATACCAGCGGCACCACCGGTAGCCCCCTGGTGATCAAGGCCAGCCGGGCCGCCCTGCAGACCAACTACGCCTTCTTCGAGCGCTTTCTGCGCCAGATCGGGGTCGGCAGCCGGGACCGCAGCATCACTTTCGCCGGCCGTCTGCTGCTGCCTCCGCGGCAAAAGGGAGCGCCGTACTGGCGGCGCAATCTGACCATGAACACCTTACTCTGCTCCAGCTATCACATCGCGCCCGACACCGCGTCCGCGTACCTGCGGCGCATCGCCCGCTACCAGCCGCTCTACATCGACGCCTACCCGTCGGCCATCTACCAGCTCGCCCAGCATGTCCTGACCAGCGGAGAGGACTGGGGAATTCGCCCCAAGGCCATCGTCACTTCCTCGGAAACCTTGCTCGAGCACCAGCGAGAGGCCATCGAGCAGGCCTTCCAGTGCCGGGTCTACGATCAGTACGGCAGCGCCGAGATGGCTGCCTGCATCACGCAGTGCGAGCGCGGTTCCTACCACGTCAATCCCGACTACGGCATCGTCGAGATCGTCAAGTCTGACGGCACTCCGGCCCGCCCAGGTGAAGCCGGCGACCTGATCTGCACCGGTTTCGTCAATGAGGCCATGCCAATGATTCGCTACCGCATCGGCGACATGGCCGTCGCCGATGACCGCACCTGTAGCTGCGGGCTTGCATGGCCGGTCATCGGCTCCATTTTGGGACGGTTGGACGATGTCATCGTTACCGCCGACGGCCGCCGCATCGGCCGCCTGGACCCATTGTTCAAGGGATTGCGCGGCATCGAGGAGGCGCAAATCGTGCAGGTGGCGCTGGATCGCATCCGCGTCAATCTGGTGCCAGGCAACGACTACTCGTCCCGGGTGGGCGAGGCTTTGACCGCAGCGCTCAAGCGCAGGGTCGGCGCCGACATGCAAGTCGAGCTGGTCTTGCTCGACCGCATCCCGCGCACCGCTGCAGGAAAGTTCCGTGCCGTCGTCTCCCAATTGGAACCGCAGACAGCCCAACCGAGGAATGATGCCGCCGTCGAGAGCCAGTGATGCCTCCATGACGGGTACGGAGACGAAGCGACAGCCCGGGCCGGGCAGAAGCCCGCCCGAGGTTTCACAGCATTCGGCTCGGCACAGTCACAACCGCAGCCATGGGTGCCTGCCATGCCGCAGACAGCAACACAACATCAGCCATTCTCGGGGTTTTCCATGAAACATCGCGCGCTCGCCGCAGTCTCATTCCTCGGCTTGCTCGCCAGCCTCGGCTGGAACGGCCCGGCGCAGGCCGAGAACACCGACCGCTCAAAAGCCGAGCCGGCCTGCCGCAACGAGGCCGTCATCTTCTGCGAGAACTGGGAAGACGGCGACTGGGTCGGCTGGAAGGATTACAACGCCGGCGATTCGCTCAACAGGGGCGGCTACCGCGGCGGCTTGAGCTGCGCCGACGGCAGCTGCCTGCTGCCCTATCCGGGCTACAACAACAGCAAGGCTGTGGCGCTGGTGATCCCGCAGGATGCTCCTGACGCCATTTACCCCCGCGCCCCCTTCAACGAGCAGGTCGGCCCCAACGAGACCCTGTACGTGCGCTGGCGCGCCTACTGGTCGCCCAACTTTCACTTCAACTACCAGAACACCAAACACTTCTACCTGCTCAGCAACGCCCGCAGCAATAGCGGCGGCGGCGGCACCTATCGGGTGGGCTTCTTCGTGCGCCCGCCGGTCAAGGGAGGCGACCCGCAAGTGGCAGTGCCCTACATCCACGTCTACAAACATCAGGTCGAGCTGGCACCGGGTTCCTGGCAATCGCAGGTGGGCGAGAGCGACGTGCGCTATTTTCCCAACCAGCCCGGCACCGAGGACTTTCGCATCGTCGGCGGGCGCTGGTACGAGATCGAGATGCGCGTCACTCCCAATCCCCGCGGCCAGGCCTTCGGCGGCCGGCTGCAGTTCTGGATCGACGGCAAGCTAATGGCCGACTACACCGACAATGTCAGCGTCCGCAAAGCCAACGACCCCAACAGCTTCGACGGCGTCTGGCTGTCCACCTACTTCGGCGGCGGCGGCCAGTCGACCCATCCGGAGCAGTACGTACTGTATGACGACATCATCGTCAGCCGGGCGCGAATCGGCTCGTCCGCCAGGCTATCTCCGCCCAGCAGCCCCACCATGCTGCGTGCTGAATAAGAGGCCAGCCCGTGCTCAAAGCTTGCGGTCTGCCGCGGTCACCACGCGCGCCGCCTGTGCGCCGATCCAGGCTTCCAGCTGTTCCCGCTGGCGCTGCCAACCATCCTCCAGCTCCAGCTTCAGGGCGGCGATTTCCGCCGCCAGCCGCTGACGCTCGGCCAGCGCCCTCTCAATGGCTGCGGCAATGGCCTCGGCCCGGTTGGCCGTGAACACCACGCCGCGCCGGAAGTACTCCCGCAGCGCCCGGGTGTCGGAGAGGATCAGGGGCGTTCCGGCCGCCACGGCCTCGTAAGCTCCGCAGACCAGGCAATCCTGCAAAATGGTGAGGTCCATCACCACATCGACCGCGTGCAGCAGGTGCACGAACTCGTCCTCTGGCAGATAGCCGGTCAGCGTCACATTGGGCGGTAAAGGCTGGCCGTAGGCCTGCTCCCGCCCCTTGCTGTTGCCCGTGATCAGCACTTGGATTCCGGGGTCAAGGCGGACCGCCGCCGCGATCACCTCGAGGTACGGCTCGTCTGCTGCCCAGGTGCAGATGAACAGCACCCGGCAACCGTCGCCTTCTACGCTTGCTGGCCTGGCGAACCCCGGAAAGCGCGGCAGCGGATCCGGTAGCACGAACGCCCGGCCGCCGACGCTCTCGACATAGGCCTGCAGCGAGGCATTACTGACCAGGGTAAGGTCCGCCGTACGCATGACATGATGCACCAGCCGCTGCATGAGTGGCCGTAGCAGGCGGGCATGCCAGCTCTTGCGCTCGAAGAACGGATACACGCCAGCGTTGTGGGCATCGATGACGGTGATCCGCCCACAAAGCCGACCATACCAGGCCGCCAGCAGCGCCAGGATCAGGGAGGGGTTCTGGGCGAAGACCACCTGCGGCCGCTCGCGCCAGAGTATGCGCAGGGTGCCGCTGATAGCTGCGGTCCAGCGCCGCAGTCGTGGCAGCGAATAATGCAGCTCGTACAGTTCCGCGTCCAAGGCCACGCTCAAGGTCCGGTTGCGGCGCTGCCGCTCCCAGGTGAGCCAGATTCGTTCCCGCATCGATTTGCCACGCGTTGGTTGGTTGATTTGCCCCCGTCCGCCGCCACGTGCCCTGCCGGCCCTGCCAGAACTGGGCCAGCCGGGACCGACAGCCGCCGAAGCCCCTCCATAGCCGCCTCAGCAAGGCTCAGCGTCCTCTCGTCTGAGGCTTTTGCTGCCACTGCTGACGGTGTCTCTCGAAAAACCCCGCTTGTGCCCCGTCCCGCTGGGCTGACTGCACTCCAGCAGGCAATGCGGACACCGTGGTGATCAGGCCGATGGCGAAGCCGATCAGCACCCACAGGTGCGGGTAATAAAGCACGGATATGAATGCCCCACTGACCAGAAAGCCAAACAGGGATACGATCATTGCCCGCGCTAACAACGGCAGCTCGACCGCCTCGGCGAATCGCTCCGGCTGCCTGGAATCGAGCCGCACCAGGGCGAACAAGCGCCGGAACAGGATCCAGACAATGGCGCTGAACAAAGCGATGCCTGCTAGGCCGAACTCGGGGATCACCGTGAAATACAGCGAATGCGCGACTCGGCCGCCATGCAGGCGCACTCTCCCCGGGCGATACTCGGGCGAGCGCACTTCGTATTCCACCACCCGCCACGGGTAGTTGGAGGCTCCGACCCCCACCAGGGGATGGTCCAGGAACATCTCCCAGCCGCGCCGCCAGGAGTAAAACCGGTCGATGCGAGTCAGGTCCTGGCTGTCGGTGATGGTGTGCATCTCCTCGATGTACTGCTCGGACACCACCGCCAGACCGATGAGGCCAATGCAGGCCACCACGATGAGATTGCGGATGCGGTTGCGCGAAAACAGGATGATGCCGAGAAAGACCGCCATCAGACCCAGGAAGCCGCCCCGCGAACCGCTGGCCACGATGCCTGCCACCATGACGGCGACCGCACCGATGTAAAACAGGCGCAGCAGCCAAGACTGCCCCGGCCGCTGCAGCAGGTAATAGGCGTAGGGAATCGCCATGTTGAGGGCTAGCGAGAGATCGTTTTCGTCATCCAGGAAGCTGCCGGTGCCGCGCCCTTCGTGGGTAACGGCCCAAAGCGCGATCAGGACGTGGAAGACGATCCAGATGTTGAAGAAAACCGTCAGGCGGCGGCGGGTAACCAGAAACGACGCCAGCGGCAGGGTCGCCGCGATGAGGTAGGCTACCATCAGCTTGAAGGTCTGGAACACCCAGTACTGATTCGCCGCCCAGGTGACGCTGGCGGCAATCAATCCAATGAACGTTGCGTGCAGGACGATCAGACCGTCCTTGAGAACGCTCTTGTCGGCGACGAAGAACCAAACGATGGGCAGCAGCAGCGTCAGCAGCAACGGAATCCGCAGCGGGCCCAGCGGCGCGATGATGGTCTGCAGACGCAGGTATTCGAACGCGAAGTAAACCACCAGCAGCCAGAAGGCGGCGCCCAGCTGCTCGCGCCGCGCCGCCTCCCTGCCACCCTTGGTCGCGAAGGTCCCGGAAGCCGCCTCCATACCGGTCATCCTTCCGCCAGCCGTTTCAGCACCCGCGCCGGGTTGCCGCCCACCAGGGTGAACGGCGGCACGTCCTTGGTGACGATGCTGCCCGCCGCCACCACCGCACCGCGCCCGATGCGCACCCCTTTGAGGATGATGCAGTTGTTGCCTATCCAGACGTCATCCTCGATCACCACCGGCGCCACTTCGGCCGGGCCCAGCACGTGGGGCTTGCGTCGCTCCCGGTAATCGAGCGGATGACTGTTGTTGTCGAAGATCTTGATCTCCCCCGCCAGCAGGCAATGACTGCCGATGGTCACCGACTGCACCACGCTGATGGTGGTACGGTAGTTGATGGTGGTGTAGTCGCCGATGACCAGCCGTGCCGTTCCGGCGGACTTGACCCCCACCACCCAGGTCTGGTTGTTGCCGATGCTGACATGGCTGCCAATGTGGATTTCACCGGCGCCGTATACCAGCGGCACGTCGCCGCCCCAATACACGTGCTTCCCCACCGAGGTGCAGCGGTATTTCATGATCTGGTTAGCGTATTGGTTGCGCAGCCACATCCAGGCGCCGCGCCGGGCGGTGCGCTCGCTGAGCAACAGCATCCCGAGCAGTCGGGAGCTGGGCAACGTGGTCCCGCGCAGCCGCCGCGCGGTCCGATACAGCCAGTCATAAAGCGGGGTCTCCCGCGCCCTGACCTTGCTGGCGAATCGCGCCGGCCAGCCAACCCCGCGGGACTCCAGCTTCACCTTGCAATCCCCGGCCCCTTGTTCCAGGCTTCGATCAGGCACATTCATGATTCCACCTCCTGCTCGATCACCGCACCCTCGCGCAGCAGATCGAGGAAATGCGCGTTCTGGGCCCGCCGGCTGAAAGCGTCCAGAGGGGCGGCTAACCGCTGCGGCCGCCGCGGCGCGGTCACATAGTCGCGATACAACGCTCTCAACGCGGCGCCCATCGCAGCCTCGTCGCCAGGCGCGACAATGCGGGCACTGTCCGACTGGCGCGCCAGCCAGGCGGCGTCACTGTCCGGCTCGGCAATCAGGAGAATCTCGCGGCGCGCGGCCAGGTAGTCGAACATTTTGGCCGGGATCTGCAGCGGCTGACCCTGGGCGAAAGCGATCAGGACATTGGCTTCCGCCATCAGCTGCGCGACCGTATCGGGCGCTGCCCAAGGCTCGACGTGGACGCAGTCCTGCAGCCGATTGGCCTCTATCCAGTCGGTAAGGCTGATGTCGTTCCAGCGGTCGCAATCCCCTACCAGCCGCACCGCCACCTTGCTGCGATCGACCTCGGGATCATCGACCAGCTCACGCACCGCCCGCAGCAGGGGGAAGGGATCGCGGTTGTAGTACAAGGTGCCGGCGTATAGCAGCTGCAGCCGCCCCGTGCTCGCCGGACCATGCGTCGGCGGCCGATCGTAGCCGTTGAGGATGAGCCAAATCTTGCTGCTCTGGCGGGGATAGCGCTGCCGCAGCAGATCGCGATAGCTGGGCGTGGTGACCGTCACGGCGTCGGCAGCCGCGATCACCCGCGCCTCTAGGCGGCGATTGCACCAGCGGCTGAAACGCGACTCGACGTGGCTGCGCTCGCTCTGGTCGCACCACGGATCGCGCAGGTCCAGCACCCAGCGCCCCCGCAGTATCGGCCTGCCCAGCAGCACCGCCAGGTGCGCACTCATGGGCGGCCCCGAGGAGATCACCGCATCGAAGGGCTTGGCGAACAAGAAACCATAGAGCCGGAGCGTGACCAGGAACGACCAGAGCTTCTTGTCGTCGATCAGCCACTCCAGGGAAAAATAAAACCGCTTGGCCTTAGCCAGCAGACTCTCGCGACCGGATTTGGCGCTGCCCGGCACCGCCGGCGCTGCCGTCGCATTGGCACGGCCATTTTCGCCGCGCAGGCGCCGCAGCCGCGGCAGCAGAAAGGGCAGCAGCTTCGGCGGTAGCGGAATGCGGATCTGCCGCAATCCCGGCAGGCGCAACTGCAGCGACTGGTCGCAGGCGGCCGCGGGCGCCCTAGCAGTGATCACCACGACCTCGTCGCCGTCGTCGCACAGGTGGCGCGCCAGCTCCGACATGCGTTTGGCGCCAACCTGGGCTTCCGGATAAAAGTGGTGCGATACGATCAGGATTCGTCTTGCCATTCCCTGGAACCCGGCTGCCTCGTCCTTGCATCCCTGCCCCGGCATCGCTGGCGTGGTGCCGCGGCAGCTCAGCCGCTGGTGCCGGCCGCAGCGTGCCCCGCTTCCAGCATCAGCGCATCGGCATAGAACTTGGCCGCCCAGTTGAGATACTGGTACTTGCCGTACCAACCGTAGATGGGCTGCGAGCCTTTGATGCCGCCGACAATGTTCGGGTCGCCACTCAATGCCTGGGTGCGCTTGACCTGCTCGGTCAAAGCCACGGCGCGCTGGAACCAGCGCCGCTCCCCCGTCAGCTGGGCCAGCCGGAACCACACCACGGCGGTTTGCGCCTCGCCGGTCAGACAGCGCCAGCGCGCGCTGGGTGTCCAGCGCTCGTCGTAGCGGCCGTGCATTTGACCATAGCGTTCGAAGCAGGCAGCCAAGTGCTCGTTGGCCCGCACCACGACTTCCTGCGCCTCGGCGCTGCCGCTCAAGCGGCCGGCCTCGAGCATGCCCTGGGTGGTGTAGGCAATAGTGTGCAGCAGTGGCCGGATGGGGTCGTTGAGGCAATTGTCGGGCAACCACCCGTTGGGGCGGGCGCGCGCTAGCACATGGGTCAGGTTGGCCTCGCCGGCTTCGCGGTAGTGGTCGTCGCCGGTGGCTTGGGCCAGCAGCATCAGCGCCCAGGCGGTACGGATGTTGTAGATGTAGGAATCGGGTTTGGGCACCGGCGAGCAGAAGGCACTCAGATTGCGCCGCCAAGCACCGTCCGGGTCCTGCTGTGCGAGCAGGAAGTTTCCCGCTCGCACAGCCGCCTCCAGATACCGTCTGTCGCCGCTGGCGCGATGGGCCGCCAGCCAGCCGAAGATGACCTGTCCCGTGTTGAATATCGCCGGCGACGGCGGATCCGCGACCGTGCCACCTTGCACCGCGCCGCTCGGCATCTGCACCTCAATTTCCCAGTCGGCCATGCGTAGTGCCCGCTGCAGGAATGCCGGCCGCTCGACCATGCGGGAGAATTCGATGAAGGTCGGAATGATGTAGCCCGTGGTCTCCGGATAGGAAGCGCCCCAGCCGGTCTTGATGTGATACATCCGGGCCACCCCGCCGTCGGGAGTGGCGTCCTGGGCTCGGCACAGCCAGCCCATTACCGCCTCCAGATGCACGTCCGCCGGCTGTGGCCTGGTGCGCCTGAGTCGCAGGAAATCGCTTACCGAGTGGATCAGCACGCCCATTTTCTTATCCTCACTGCCCGATCAACAGGGATGTCCGACCGATCGGCTCGATACCGAAACCGGCCTTGAATCTCTGCACACCGTGCTCCTCGTGTGCCGCCGAACGCGCCGCGGCCGGTACCCCGCCCAGGTGCAGGCAGCGAAACCCGCGGGCCTGATACTGTTCGGCCAGATCCCAGAACAAGCGCAGCGAGGCATTGTGGCGGTAACCGGCGGCGGAGCTCGCGCCGATCATGTAAAAGGCCATGTCCCCCGCTTCCAGCATGTAGGCCAGCGACAGCAGCCGCTGCTGCTCGTCGTAGAGCCCGTACAAGTGGCCAATGCCGGCCCGGGTCAGGCAGCGCTGCAGCTGGCGGTAATGCAAGTAAATGTCCATCAGCTGGACAATCCCGCAGTTCAATGCGCGCCGCTGGCCCCATTGCAGCCGCAGCCGGGTCATGTGCACCGCCTGCCAACGGCGCAGCTTGCGCAGCTGGAACGGCTGCTTGCGCAGCCGCTGCAGCTTGCGCTTGTGGTTGCTGCGCAGCGCTTTGAACCGCGCCTCAGGCGTGGTCTCGAGCGACCAGATGAATTCCAGCCGCTGGTGCGCGACGGCATCGCCGGTCGGCAAGTGGTAGCCATCCACGCCGCTGGTGTAGGAACCGAGCTTGATCCGCCGGATGCCCCGCGCCTGCAGCCAGGCAATCAAGGTCTTGACCAGGTCGGGATCGTCGGTGGCGGCCAGCGGCGGGAACGCCAGACAGCTCCAGCTGCGCCTCTTCCGGTCGAGGCAGGCCACGCCGCCCAGCGCCAGCACGCTGCCGTCGCTGCGAGGCAGCACGATGCCCAGCGGCCGGCTGCCCCGGCCTGCGTGTGCCTGCAGCATCGCGCTGCTGTTGAACAGGGAGTGCGGCTGGCCGGCAGCCAAATAATCCCAGCCAGCGGCGTCGGCAGCGATGTCGAACCAATCGAAGGCCGGCAACGCCGAGCGGGCTTCCCGTGGGATCGAGGCATCGAGGGCATTGCTGATCATCCGTTGAAAGCCTCCCCCCGCCGCAGCTGCAGCAACTGGCTCTTGAGTGCCGTGACATGCCGGCGGAAAAGCAGAATGAGCACGCCCAGGTAAGCGGCAGCACCGACGGCGATGCTGCCGGCAAGGCGCCACCAGGGACCCGCGTCGGCAACCAGCTGGCGGAAGACCAGAACGGCGCCGACCATGACTGCAGCGGCGAGCACGGCAGGCAACGCGGACCAAGCCAGATCATGCCAGCCAAGCTTCAGCTCCTGCAGGCATTGCCGACCGAGATAGACGTACAGCAGTGGGTACGCCAGCAGCCAGGCGCCGATCACGCCGCCGAGGCCGAAGCGCGCGCCCAGCAGAAACGCCACCGGCAGTCCGAGCAGTGCCAACGCGTTGTAGCGCAGCACCAACTCTGGCTTGCCGCGAGCATAAAGCACCGGCGGCATGAGGGTGGCGCTGAGGCGCAAGCTGCTGACCAGGCACAGGGCCCGGAACAGCGGCACGATGGGCAGCCACTTGGCCGTCAGCAGCAGCAGGATGGCCTCTTCGGCCACCACTGCCAGGCCGAACAAAAGGGGAAAACTGATCAGCAGCAGATAGCGATGCATCTGCAGGAACAGGGCGCTGGACTCCAGCCGATCTTCCTGCAGCCGGGACAGGGCCGGGAACATCACCTGGTTGAAGATGGTGGCGATCTTGTCCAGCGGCAGCACCGCCAGCTGGAACGCCATGGAGTAGTAACCTAGCAGACGCTCGCCGAGCATCTTGCCGATCACCATGACGTCCGCCCGGCTCCAGCCGTAGTAGAGCAGTGTCGAGCCCATGAACTTGATACCGAACCCTATTGTTGTCATTACATCGCCGATGGAGAAAACGGGCTTCGGCCAGCGTCCCAGCAGGGGCAGAAAGCCTACCGCCATGACGGCGTGCAACACGACCGGCCCCCAGGCCAAGCTCCAGACCCCGAAGCCCGTCAGCGCCAACGCTACCACCGTCAGCGTCATGGCCAGGCTGGCACCCATTTCCACCAGCGAGCGGTAGCGGAAATTCATCCGCCGCATGGCGATCGCCAGTGGCACCGTCTTCAAGCTACCGAGGACGATGCCAAGCCCGATCAGCCGCAACAGCTCGCTCAGCACCGGCATCCGATAGAAGCCGGCGATCATCGGCGCCGCCAGGTACAGCAGCAGGTAGCCGGCGATGCCCAGTGCCAGGCTGACGTAGAACACCCCGTCTTCTTCTTGGGTGGAGGTCTGCGCCTTCTGAATCAAGCCCTGCGCCAACCCCATGTCGGTGACCAGGACAATAAGCTCCACGCTGACACCGGCAGCGGCGACGATTCCGTAGTCGGACGGTGCGATGATGCGGGCCACGAACAGTGTTGCCGCCCAGGAAGTCAGCTGCACGACCAGCTTGGTCGCCCCCTGCCAGGCGAAGCCGGAAAAAATACTTCGGCGCAGCACGGGCGAGCCCATCAGCTCCCCCTTCCCCTAGTACGGCCGGCGGCCATCATGGCAGGTTCCTGACGATGCGTGGCCCCAGCCAGTTGGCGACGGTCACGGGCAGGCGCTGCCAGGCCTGGATGGCGAGCCGGTAGCGGGGATTGGTCGGAGTCAGATTGGGCAGCGCCTGCCCGGCGGCGAGCCAGTAATGCCAGTACAGCTGGCGCGGCTGCGCCCCCCACTGCTTTTTGAAGCGATAGGTGCCGCTGTCGACCGAGGAGCGTCCGAAGTCGAAGACCCGACAGCCGGCCTCGACCGCTGCCTGCAGCGCGTGCCAGTACAGCAGCATGTTGACTCCCAGCCGGTTGTATTCCTGCAGCGAGGAAGCCCAGGGGATCTCCATGCGGTCGCGATCGCGCAGCAGAAACCCGGCCGCCACCGGCCGCCGTCGATGCCGCACCAAGACGATGCTGGCCTGATCCGGCAGCGTCTCCAGGATGCGGCGGAACATGGCCAGGGGATACACTGGCGTGCCAAGGTCGCGCATGTTGCGGCTGAAGACCTGGTAGAAGGGCCGCGCCAACTCCGGTCCGCCGCGGACCACTTCCATGCCGCCTTCCTTGAGCGGCCGCCGCACCTGTGCGCGGAGCTTGGAGCCCAGCGCCTGCCACAGCGCTTCGGCCTCCGCCGGCAGCGGCAGCAGCATAGCCACCTTGTCGGTGCGCACTGGCCAGGCCCCATCGGCACGCGCACAGGTGTCACGGAACTCGATGTGGCGGCAGCCGAGTCGAGCCGCTGCCTCGGCCGCCGCCCGCATCAGCCGCTCGGCGATGGCAGGCTCGTCGGCAAGTGCCCCGCCATAGTTCACGAACGGCAGTGATACCAGATAGTCTCCGAACAAGCGGCTGCGCAGCCGGGTCAGCGGCAGCACGCCGACCAGCCGCCCGTCGCGCCAGGCACGCCAGCAATATTGGGGATGGTCGAACAGCTCCTCGATGAGTCGGTTCCAGACCGACAGGTGATAAAGCGTGCCGTCAGGATGGACAGCGGCATAGGCATCCGATGCCGCATCAGCCGTTCCCTGCTCGATGCGCAGCGGTGACCTGGCGGCCAGAGCGGTTGATCGCCAAGCTTCTCCGCACATTGCTGCATTGCTCCATTGCGTCATCGCCCCACCGTTCGTCAGGCCTGGGCCGGCAGCGACAAGGCATGCGGGATCTCCGGCACCGGACGCAGCAAGAGCGGCGGCAGTTGCAGATAGCGGGTGGCGCGCCGCTTGGCTTCGATGTCGTGATAAATCAGCCGTGCCTGTTCGGCCGTCACGGCGAGGGCTGCTGCCAGCTGCTCCGCCGGCACGCCGTGGTTGTAGGCCCACAGCGCCAGGTCCATCTGCTGATACGGCAGAGCGAAGTAGAACTCGTCCTGTCCTTGCACCAGGCTGTAGGTATCGGTGGTCGGCGTCGCCGCGCAGATCGCTGGCGGCAATCCTAGGTGGTGGGCGAGCGCATAGACCTGCGACTTGTACAAATGGGCGATGGGCTTGACATCGGCGGCGCCGTCGCCGTTCTTGACGAAAAAGCCCTGATCGAATTCCAGCCGATTGGGCGTTCCCACCACGGCATAGTTGAGCCGGTCGGCATGGAAGTACTCGAGGGTCTTGCGGATCCGCTGCTTGAAGTTGGTGGCCGCGACGATTTGCAGATACTGGTTGAGCCGCAGCCGTTGCTGGTACTGCCGCCCGTCGGGATCCTGCACCACCAGCAGGAAATGGTTAAACCGCCCCTGCGCACCGCCAGCGATGACGATCTTGTTCTTCCAGCCCGGTCCGTATTGCGGGAAGACCGCGCGGATCGCTTCGTCACGCCAGCGGTAACAGCCGATGGCCTCCAGCACCGGAGAGATGTCCTGTACCACATGGCGGATCCCCAAATGCCGGACCAGCAGCAGGCCGCGCTCCAGGCTGGCAGAGGACGAATCCCGCTCCGGCAGCAGCAACCCGAATACCCGCTCCGGCCCCACCGCCTCCACTGCCAGCGCCGCCGATACCGAGCTGTCGATGCCGCCGGAAATCGCCACCACCAGCCCGCGTCGGTGCAGCTCGCCTGCCAGCGCCTGACGCAGCCGAGCGGCAATAACTGCGACCTCGGCCTCGGCATCCAGCTCCAGCACGGCCGGGCTCAACGGAGCAAGCGTCGTTATCGTCATGGTTCAATCCTCCAGACCCGCCGTTCCCGCTTCCATCAGGGCATGCCGCCGCAACTTGCCGGAGGCGGTCCTGGGCAAGGCATCGGTAAAGACGACCTGCCTGGGCAGCTTGTAGATGGGAAGGTGACGCCGGCAGTAAGCCAGCACCTGCTGCGCCTGCAGCCGTGCCTGCGGCTGCGGCACCAGCCAGACCTTGATCGCCTGGCCGAGTAGAGGATCCGGCACTCCCGCGGCGGCCACCTCAGCAACGCCTTCCATGGCCAGCAGGACCTCCTCGATTTCCGCCGGGTTGATCCGGTAGGCGCCGACCTTGATCAGCTCGCTGGCGCGGCCGTGCAGGTAGAGGAACCCTTGCTCGTCCATGTGCCCTAAGTCCCCCGTCCACAGCCAGCCGTTGTGCAGCACCTGGCGGGTAGCCTCCGGATCCTGCCAATAGCCCAGCATCACGCCGGGTCCGCGGGCGCAGACCTGTCCCTCCTCGCCCGGCGGCAGCCGGCGGCCGTCGGGATCGCACACGGCCAGCTCGGTGTCGGCGATGGCCACGCCCACCGAACCCGGCTTCTCCAGCAGCAGCGCCGGCGGCAAATAACTCAGTCGCGCCGTCGCCTCCGTCTGGCCGTACATGACGTAAAACGCCGCCCAGGGCAGCTGCTCCCGCACCAGCAGGATGTCGCGCAGGGGCATCGGTCCGCCGGCCTGGGTCAGATAGCGCAAGGAGTCCAGCGGATAGGCGTCGAGACGGGTACGGGCTAGCAGCAGGGCATAGGTCGCTGGCACTCCGGAGAAGCCCGTTGCCCGCTCCTCCGCCATGCGCTCCAGTAGCCGGTGCGGATACATCAGACCAGGCTCGATGATGACGGTGGCACCCGCGGCCAGGTGGGTGTGCAGCACCGAGTTGCCGTAGGAGTAGCAGAACGGCAGCACGTGCATGACCCGGTCAGCCGGCGTCAGCTGCAGGTAGCGCATTACCGCCGTGACATTGCTGACCAGGTTGCGATGGCTCAGGGTGACGCCTTTGGGCGCGCCCGTGGTCCCGGAAGTGTAGATGATGGCCGCCGGCGCATCCGGCTCCGCCGTCGTCGGCGGCCGAGAAAGGGCGGTGTCTGCGCGCCGCCACAAGCCGAGCTCGGTCATGTCAAGCTGCGGGCACTCGCCGGCAAGCGCCTCGCACTGCCTCGTCCGGCCAGCGCAGAGCAGCCAACGGGCCCCGCTATGCCGCAGCCAGGCCGCCAGCTCCCACTCCTTGGCGAGGGGATTGAGGGCCACCGCCATGCCGCCGGCGGCCAGCACGCCGTAGTAGCCCGCCACGTATTCCGGCGAAGGCTCCAGCAGCAGGGCGACGCGATCGCCCGGCTGTAGCCCGCGCCGACGCAAGCAGGCGGCCACCGTCATGGAGGCATTCCAGAGCGCGAGATAGCTGACGCGTCGCTGGCCGCACACCAGTGCCTCGGCATGGGGCCGCCGCCGCAGCGAGCTCGCCAACAAGTCGAGCAGGGTGGTCGCCATGGTGGTCACACGAGCGCGCGCTTGCGGCTGACGAAGGCGATGATCCGGCTCACCGAATCCAGGTTCTCCGGCACCATGTCTTCGTCGTCGACCTGGATGCCGAATTCCTGCTCGAGAAAAGAAACCATTTCCATGATGCCCGTGGAGTCGATGATTCCTTTCTCGAGAAAGGAATCGTCGTTGTCCAGGACCGATTCGTCGTCGGTGAATAAGAAGCTGTCGAGAATGTAAGTCCTGAGCCTTTGTTCGATTGTCATTGTCACGCTCCAGCAATCCTTTGCTGTCGATCCGGGCCGCGGTCTCGCCGTCTTTCTTCAGCCCCCCAGCCGTCGATGAAGACGTGATGCCAAAGCTGGGTCGTCAGAATGCCGACGAAGGCCATGTTGTCCCTCACTCCCAGCGTCTGGCCTGCACGGGCCTTGCGCAGCAGCCGCTCGACCTTGCGCGGGCA
>JAAYIK010000010.1 GCA_012523465.1 Lysobacteraceae bacterium
GAACGGCAGCCCGGAGGCGACGCCGGCCAGCGGCACCTGGTCGATGATGTAGGCCGGCGAGATGGTGGCCATTTGAATCACGCCCCGGCGCACGGCGTTGAAGCTATCGGTGGCACTGAACAACGTGTTGGCTTCGTAGAGTTCCAGCTTGAGTCGGCCGCCGGTCCGTTCCTCCAGTCGGTTTTTCAAAAATACCAGGCTGTCGGTAAAGGAGCTGCTGGCCGCCGGCCAGTGCGACTGCACCCGCCAGACGGTGACGTCCTTCTGCGCCATCACCTGGGCCGGCGCCAGCAGGGCGGTAGCCAGGGCGGCAGCGGTCAAAGCGCGCAATTTCTTCAAGAACATAGCATCGAGCCTCATGGATCGCTCCTCCTCATCGTTGAATTTTTCCGGTGCGTGCCGTGATGGCTGAATCAATCGACCGTCATGGCGACGTCCGCATCCCAGCCCCGCCTGACGGCGCCGTCGCCGTCGCTGCGAGCCTGACACAGAAGTGCCGTGGGATGCTAGGCAGCCACGAAGACCGGCACTCCTGAGTTAAGAAGTACGGCGCTGCAGTGCGTCCGGTTAAGTTGCTGGTGGTGTTGCCGTGGGCGGTCTTGTTGGACCAAGCCGCGCTCGTGTAGCGTAGAACCGCATGCGCGAGCGGCTGTTGGCATGGTCGTCGGCATGAGCACGTGACAAACAACAAGCGGGAAGACCCGCGTTAGGAGGAGAAGGCGGATGTTCGATCGTCATTTCAAGGCATGGCCGCGGTTTGCGCCCAAGCAGCTGCGGTTGCCCGAGACCAGCCTGTTCACCAACCTGGAAGTATCGGCGCTGCGCTACGGCAGTCAGCCTGCCCTGATTTACTACGACACTCCCATTAGCTACGCCAGGCTGAAACAGGACGCCGAGGCCGTGGCCGGCTACCTGCAGCATCTGGGCGTGAAAAAAGGCGACCGGGTGCTGCTGTTCATGCAGAACAGCCCGCAGTTCATCATTGGCTACTACGGCATCCTGCGGGCCGACGCCGTGGTGGTGCCGGTCAACCCCATGAACCGCGTGGCGGAGCTGGAGCACTACTTGCGCGATACCGATGCCAAGGTCGCGCTGTGCGGACAGGAGTTGTTCCAGGCGATCGCTCCGCATCTCGAATCCGGCCTGCTGGAGCACCTCGTCGTGGCGGCTTACCGGGACTACATCGAACAGCCTACCGAGCTCGACTTGCCCGAAGCCGTCGCCATGGCGCGGCAGGACATCCGGCAGCCTGGCGTGCATCTGTGGAGCGAGGTGCTCGCCGCCGCCAAGAAGCCGGGACCGCACCTTAGCCAGCCGGACGATTTAGCCGTGCTACCTTACAGCTCCGGCACCACCGGCGCGCCCAAGGGCTGCATGCACTCTCACCGCACGGTCATGGCCACCCTGGTCGGGGGCGCCGTCTGGCTGCCGTCCAGCGCCGGCTCGGTAGTCCTGGGCACGCTGCCGATGTTCCATGTCACAGGCATGCAGGCCTGCATGAACACGCCCATCTTCATCGGCAGCACCGTGGTGCTGATGACGCGCTGGGACAGGCGCACTGCGGCCAGACTCATTGAGCGTTACAAGGTCACCGCCTGGACCAACATCGCCACCATGGTGATCGACTTCCTGGCCGATCCCGAGATTGGCAAGTACGACCTCTCCAGCCTGATGGCCATCGGCGGTGGCGGGGCGGCCATGCCGGCGGCGGTGGAGGAGAAGCTCCAC
>JAAYIK010000011.1 GCA_012523465.1 Lysobacteraceae bacterium
ACCCCTGGCGACGAAGCCCAAAGAGCGCGAAACCCGCAAGGACGCCGAGCGGCGGCAACGGCAGCAGCGGCGGCAAGCCCTCTATGACGAGATCCACGACCTCTATGCAAAGACAAAGTCCATCCGGGCAGTGGCTGACCGTCTGGGCATCGATCGCCGGACCGTGCGCAAGTACCTCAATGCCCCTGAATGCCCACAGCCCAAACCACGAGGCGGACGGCCGAGCATTCTCGACCCCTACCGCGACTACATCCTGGCCCGTTGGGCGGAAGGCTGCCACAACGCGGCGCAGTTGTACCGTGAGATCGTCCAGCGAGGCTATCCGGGGTCGAGAACCATCGTCAAGGACTTTGTCGCCGCGCTGCGGCGTGGTACGCCAGCCGAACCTGTCGTCCGCCGCGTGCGCCTGGGACCCAGGCGATTTCGCCGATGGTTCACCTGTCCGCCGGAGAAGCTTGGCGAGAACGAACGCCGTTTTCTCGACATGGTCCTAGAGGCGTCACCGTCTGCGCGAGAGGCGTACTCCCTCCTGCAAGAGTTCAGAAGAATTCTCACGGAGAGAAGAGCCAATGCGCTAAGGTCGTGGCTTGAACAGGCCGCCCGGTCTTCGTTGGCTCCGCTAAGAGGCTTTGCCAGGAGCCTGGAGCAGGACATGGACGCGGTGATGAATGCGCTGACGTACCCATGGAGCAACGGGCGGGTCGAAGGCTACATCAACAAGTTGAAACTATTGAAACGGCAGATGTACGGACGGGCCGGAATCGAGCTGCTGAGACGACGATTCCTGGCGATGGGACGTTGAGAGACGGGAGGAAGAAGCCTCTTCCCTGCGTCTCGGCGTCCCGATAGCAGCGCAAGTGAGGGAACCGAGTTTCGAAGCGGCCTTCACGCTTCAAAACTGCACCTAAATTGCGGGAGAGCCAGTTTTACATCGGCGCTAACATCTTTTTGCTGATCAACGCCGTGATCGCCTGGTTCGCCCACAAGGCGATGAAGCGCTTCCCGTGGCTCCTGGGCTGGCTCGGGGCGGTGTACGCGCTGTTCATTGTCACGCCCGCTGTCAAGGGCGCGTTGGGCCTCTCCGCCGATATCGGTATCGCCGAGTTAATCGGGGTAATCCTGGCGCTCGTGATTCTCGGGCGCGCTGCCGTGTTGGCGGAGCGTCTGCGGGAGCGGGGGGAGCGGCACTGGCTGCTGGCGCGACTCTTCCGGCGCCGCGCGCAGCCGAAGGTCCCCCTCGCCCGCGCTAAGGTGCAGGCCTCCCGCCGCGTCGAGCGCGCGGCGGCCGCGGAGACCGAAGACAACCCTTGGGATGATGGGATTTTGAACATCGCAATCCGCAGCGATTATTCCGATCCGCGGAACCCCGACTATTACCCGGATCTACTGTAAACTTAGGCTGGCTCCAAGCAGCGCGGCGGTTCCGCTGCCGCGCCGCTTGGAGCGCTCATCCCCGGAGCTGTTTGTTGAAGTTGATCACCGGCAGCAAGTAGTTATCGCCCTGCTCCCCCGCCCGGCCGCTCTCGAGCATCAGATCGGAGGCTCGGCGGGAGATCCGGTCGGCTTGCTCCTGGGTCAGCGGCTTGCCATCGCCCTCTTCCTTGGAGACGTACTGCGCGTAGTAATCCTGCACGTCCTCACGGAAGCGCGCGACGCGATCGTCGTGGGTTTCGAACCCGAGCCGCTCCATCACGAAATCGGCCCCTTCCCGGGCGACAGCACCGCCAGCGACCATGGACAGCGCGTCGCGCATCTTCTCATCGAACGCAAGGCGGTAGGCGGTCGCCGCAAGCTCCGCCTCCTCCTCGGACATGCCCTTGGCGATGAGCTGCTGCCGATAGTCGCTGACCACCTGCTCGCGAATCTCCTTCGCGACATCCCCGAGCGTCTCTAACTGCTCCCCATCGAGCGTCTTGCCCGAGGCCGCGACACCCACCCCGGCGGCCACCGCGGAGATCGCATCGTCCGCTATAGCGGCGATGTGGTCCTGGGTCAGGACATCGCCACGCACGGCGTCATAGCGGGCCTTGGCCGCATCGATCGTCGCGCGCACGGCCTCGGAGACCGACATCGCGTTCTCACCCTCGCCGGTCACCCCCTGGTATAGGGCCTGAAGGCTCGCGGCTGCCGCGGCGATACCGCCCTTGACTGAAGCCCAGCCCCGGGTGAAGAGCCCGGCATTCTCCGCCCGCTCCTCCGGGGTCATCTCGCGCCGTGCGGCAAAGTCCTGCACGGCGGCGTCGAATCCGCCTTGTGCCCGGTTGGCGAGGAATCCGGCCGTTGCTTTGGTGGCCGATGCGAGATAGTCCGCATACTGCTGCCCGGTTCCGTACAGCGTATGCGCTTTACCGGGATCGACCGTTGTGGCCATCAGCTCTTCTTCGGCTTCGCGCAGCGCCTTGGTGTACTGCGGACCCCGCAAGGCCGCCATCATCTGCGCGTGCTGCTCCCGCAGGGTCTCGCCGTTTCGCGTCACGTAGCCGTTTGCGCCGATCGGGTCCGCCACCTTACTCGCCGAGGCGGCAAGTGCACCGCCGCACGGCTAGCGCCAGCGGGCGAATATCGCGCGCTCGCCGCCAGCGAGCTCGTAGAGATCGAGATCGCCCTCGACCGGCGTTTGCCGACCAAGTCCGTTGAGGCAGCGTTCCCAGCAGGGCGGTCAGAACCGTGACAAATCCGGTGACAAGAAAAGAAAAAGGGCTTAGGCGGATACCTAAGCCCTTGATTTATCTGGTGCCGGAGAAGGGACTCGAACCCCCGACCTACTGATTACGAATCAGTTGCTCTACCAACTGAGCTACTCCGGCGCAATGGCTGGGGGAGTATATATAATCGCCGCGCCGCGGACAATGCCGCCGGCCCCGCCTCCCGGGGATCTCCCTAAGGTTTCGCACAGCTGCCGCTCGTCGGCGGGTCGGCAACGCTCGTCAGCTGACCCTTGCCCTCGCAGAACCTCCCTTTTATGAGTGAAGGCATGCGGAAGAATCATGGATTTACACTCGTCGAGCTGCTGGTCGCGCTGGCCCTGGTGGCGATTCTGGCGACGGTCGCCGTCCCCGGCTTCAACCGCCTGATCACCAGCAATCGCCTCACCAGCGAAGCCAACGATCTGCTCTCCACCATTACCTACGCCCGCAGCGAGGCGATCCGCCGCGGCACGCATGTCAGTCTCTGCCGGGTCACGGTTGGATCGGGCTCGGTGGGATTCGAAGTGCGGGAAGGCGACAGCTGCAACGCCAGCGCCACCCTGATCCGCGCGGCAAGACAGATTCCGAGCAGCATCTTCACGACCAACTTCAACAACACCCGGATCACCATCACCGCCCTCGGCCTGGTGGACATCAAGGCACAAAACATGCCCAAGGACGGCAGCGGCAATCCCACCGACATCGCCTTCGTCCTGACCAGAAGTAACGAGGCACGCACGATCTGCCTGGGCCGCACGGGCCGAGCCTTCATCAACAGGGGGGAAGGATGCAGCGGATCTTGAGGCCAAGACAGCGCGCCCGCGGCTTCACCCTGATCGAAGTCCTGGTGGCATTGCTGGTGCTTTCCATCGGACTGCTGGGCATCGCGGGCCTGCAGCTGAAAAGCCTGCGTGACAGTCAGGACGCCTATCTGCGCTCCCAGGCCAGCATTCTGGCCGCGGACATCATCGAGCGCATGCGCGCCAACCGGCAGGAAGCCCGCTCTGGCAATTACGACATCGGGCTGAACGACACCCCCGCCGCCGGCAGCTCGCGCAGCGCGCGGGACTTGACTGAATGGCGCAATCGCATCAGCGACACCCTTCCCGGCGGCACGGGAGCCGTCCAGACCAGCGCCGAGCGGGTGGTGGTCACCATCCAGTGGCAGACCAGGCGCAGCGAGGACGCGGACGACTCCAAGGACTCCTTTACCTATGAAACGCGGCTATGAACGGCATTACTTGTCTTAATCGGCGTCAACGGGGCATCGGGCTGGTGGAAATCATGGTCGCGCTGGTCATCGGCCTGATCCTCCTCGCCGGGTTGTTCCAGATCTTCCAAAGCAACCGCACCAGCCACCGCATCAGCGAGGCGCTGGCGCGGGTGCAGGAAAACGGCCGCTTCGCCATGATGTTCCTGAGCCGCGACCTGCGCATGGCCGGTCACATTGGCTGCACGCGAGACTTCGGGCTGCGCAACACCCTCGGCAGCTCGAACTACCTCTACGATTTCGAGACCTATCTGGTCGGACACCGTGACGAGAACGGGACGGGCAACTGGCAGCCGGCGCTGCCCAGCGGCCTCTCCAACGTCGTCAAAGGCACCGATGTCGTCACCGTCCGCGCCGCCGACGGCAACACGATACTCATCGATCCCATGAACAGCGCCACCGACAACGTGGTCCCCAGGACCGTCCATGACCTGGCCGTGGGCGACACCGTCGTTCTCAGCGACTGCGAGATGGCGGCAGCCTTCAGGATCAACCAGATCGACGGCGCCGGCGCGCTCGTGCACGGCCAGAATCTCGGCAAGGCCTATCGCGGCGATGCCGAGCTGATGCGGATCGCCACCACGACCTACTTCATCCGCGAGAACGTCGCCGGCGAGCCCGCCCTCTGGCGCCGGATAGGCAACAACCCGGCGGAGGAGCTGGTGGAAGGCGTCGACGACCTGTTCGTGCTGTACGGCATCGACACCAACGCCGACGGCGCTGCCGACGAGTACAAGCCGGCCGACGAGGTGGTGTCCTGGGACGACGTGGTCAGCCTGCAGGTGACCCTGCGCGTACGCAGCCGCGAAGACAATGTCACTGCGGAGCCCGACACCGTCAGCTACGATGGCGCCCAAGTGACCGACCGCCGCCTGCGGCAGACCTTCACCAGCACCATCAGCATACGCAACAGACTCAAGTGATGATGAGACAGCTTCGCTCACCGAGACGCGCGCAGCGGGGCACGGCCCTGATCGTCAGCCTCGTCCTGCTGCTGGTCCTGACCATCCTCGGCATCAGCAGCATGCGCACCTCCGGGCTGCAGGAACGAATGGCCGGCAATTTGCACGACGCCCATTTGGCCTTCCAGGCTGCCGAAGCCGCGCTCCGGGAAGCTGAGCGTTTCCTGGGGTCCGCCAGCCTGCCCGAATTTACCAACAGCAACGGTCTGTATGTCTACGATCCGACCGATCCCACCAACCCGGATCCGGTATGGAAAGATCCCAACTGGCACCTGACCAAGGCCCGGGTCTACGAGGGCACCCTGAACGGCGTATCCACGCCGCCTCGCTACGTGATCGAGGAGCTGCCGACGGTCACGCTGCCAGGGCAGAGCGCCGCCGCCGACGAACCCCTGCCGGAGATGACCATCTACCGCGTGACGGCCTGGGCGCGCGGCGGCTCGGATGCGTCCGAGGTCATTCTGCAATCGACGTACATGCGTTAATCTGGAGCGAGGACAGTCATGAACGATAAGATCAAAGCCCGCGCGCTCGCTTTCCTCGCCGCCTTCTCGCTGTCCTCGGCCAGCGGCATGGCCGCCGCCGAGATCGCGCAATCACCGCTGTTCGTCAGCGCCGGCGCCGAACCCAATGTCATGCTGCTGATCGACAACTCCGGCAGCATGGACAACGTCATCTGGCACTCCGGCTACGATCCGACCAAAACCTACCCTGACTGGGGGTTCGACAGCACCAACGGCAACTATCAGTATTCCTCGCTGACCAAGTGCAGCGGCAACTACCGCAACTACGTCCGCGGCCGCCGCGGCAGCACCACGAAGTGCCTCAAGCTGCCAACTCCCCGCGGCAACAGCACGCGCTATAACGGCAACTACCTCAACTACCTGTTCGAAAATTTCGACAACGGCGCCGATCTGACCGACGGCAAAACGATCCCCAACGACTACCGAATGAACGTCGCCCGCGACGTGGCGACCGAACTGGTAAGAAACACCACGGGCGTGCGGTTTGGCCTCGCGGCATTCAACCCCCCGACTACTAGCGACAGCGGCCCTGGCGGCAGCATCCTAGCCAGCTGCGGCAGCGCCCCTTCGGACATCATCCGGGAGATCAACGATCTCACCGCCTCCACCAATACGCCGCTGGCCGAGACCTACTACGAGATCACCCGCTACTTCCGGGGCCTGTCCCGTTACCACGGCAGCGGCCGGGGCAACTACCAGTCGCCGATACAATACCGCTGCCAGAAGAACTTCGTGGTCGTCATCACCGACGGCCTGCCGACCTACGACAAAACCTTCCCGAGCAACGATCCCGATGACCCGGACGGCCGCCTGCCGGATTGGGACGGGAGGCATGCGCCTTTCGGCCAGCCCTACTCCGACGGCAATCAACCCTACAGCGGCAGTGGCGCAGGCGAAGGCGACACGCTTTACCTCGACGACCTCGCCAAGTTCGGCTACGACATCGACATGCGCAAGGGAGGCTATGACGCCGCCGGCAAGAGCTACGACGACCCTCGCTTCCCCAAGCAAAACCTGCGCACCTACACGATTGGCTTTGCCATCAGCAACCAAATGCTGGAAGACGCCGCGGAATACGGCCACGGCCGTTACTACACCGCCGACGACGCCGACCAGCTCTCGCAGGCCTTGACCAGCGCCATCTCGGAGGTCATCGCCGCCTCCACCTCAGCGGCCGCGGTGGCCACCAACTCCACCCGGCTGCAGAGCAGCACCCGCCTCTACCAGGCCCGTTTCAACACTCTGACCTGGTCCGGCCAGCTACTGTCCTACCCCCTGGCCGAGGACGGCAGCGTGCTGCCGCCCGATGGCGATGCCGCCGACAGGATTCCGAGCCCCAACAACCGGCGCATCTTCACCTGGCGTCCGGGAGCGGGCGATCAGAAAGGCCAGGGCGTGGAATTCGCTTGGGACAACCTGTCTCCCGTCCAGCAAAACGACCTTAACGTCGAAGACGGCCTCGGTCCCGAGCGGCTCGCCTACCTGCGCGGCGATCGCTCGCGGGAGTCGGCGGCCAGCAACCCGTTCCGCGAGCGCGCGAGCGTGCTGGGCGATATCGTCAACTCCAACCCCGCCTTCGCCGGCGACGAGAACTTCGGCTTCTACCTGCTGCCGGGCTCCGAAGGCAACAGCTACCGGAATTTCATCCGCAACACTACCAGCAAGCGCCCGAAGATGATTTACGTTGGCGCCAACGACGGCATGCTGCATGCCTTTGATGCCGAGACGTTGGTCGAGCGCTTTGCCTATGTGCCCAACGCGGTGTTTCCCAACCTGCACGAACTGACCAAGCCGGATTACGAGCATCGCTACTTCGTTGACGGCACGCCGCGCATCAGCGACGCCTATATCAATGGCAGCTGGAAGACCGTGCTAGTAGGCACCCTGGGAGCCGGTGGCCGCGGCGTGTTTGCCCTGGACGTCACCAACCCCACCAGCTTTTCGGCCGGCAACGTCATGTGGGAATTCCCGCCCAACCCGGCCGGAGAAACTGCCAGTTACGATGCCGACCTCGGCACCGTGCTGGGAGAAGCGGTCATCGCCCGCCTGAACTCTGGCCACTGGGTTGCCATGTTCGGCAACGGACCGAACAGCGCCAACAAGAAGGCCGTACTGTTCATCATCGACCTCGCCACCGGCGAGCTGCTGAAGACGATAGACACCAGGTTCGGGAGCGCCAACGCGCCGAACGGACTCAGCACGCCGGTGCCGGTCGACGTCAATGGCGACCGCATTACCGACGTGGTCTACGCCGGCGACCTGCAAGGCAACCTGTGGAAGTTCGACCTCTCGAGCAACAGCATCGATCAGTGGAAGGTCGCCTACGGCAGCAGCGACGATCCGCAGCCGCTGTTCCGGGCCGTCGATGGTGGCGGCAAGGCGCAGCCCATTAGCTCCAGGCCGGCCGTGTCCAAGCACCCTGACGGCGGCTACATGGTCTTTTTCGGTACCGGCACCTACTTCCGGACCAGCGACAAGGTCGTCGATCGACAGAACGATGCCCGCAACAGCTTCTATGCCATCCTCGACCAGGGTGTGCGGGTCACGGGGCGGCAGCAGCTACTCAGGCAGGAGATCATCTTCGAGGGACAGGTCACTTTTGAGACCGCGTCGGGCACCATCGTCCGCGAGGCGCGGCGGGTCTCCAACCACCAGATGAACAACCAGCACAAGGGCTGGTACCTCGATCTGCTCTGGCCGAACGATAGTTACAACAACGGCTACCAGGGCGAGCGAGTGGTCTCGGAGCCGACCCTTCACTCCAGGCGGGTGATCTTCACTACCCTGATCCCGACCGAGGACCCCTGCTCGTTCGGCGGCAGCAGCTGGCTGATGGAGCTCGATGTCTTCACCGGCGCCCGCGTGGTGCACCCCGTGCTCGACCTCGACGGCGACGGGGTCATGGATGACTACAGCGGGGTCAAGTTCGATGAGATCGTCAGCCGGCCGCAAATCCTGGAAGACGACGATCCGGACAGCGAGAAGGAGTTCAAGTATCAAAGCGGCACCAGCGGCAACATCATCGTGACCGTGGAAAGGGCCGATACCACCGACGGTCGCCTGTCCTGGCGCCAGCTGCAGTGAGGATATAGCCATGATGCGCACGTCCGTATTGCTAAGCCTGCTGCTGAGTGCGGTTCTCTCCACCGCTCAAGCGGCATCCGACCACCACCCGTCAGGCCAGGTCAAGGCAATCGACCCACAGAGGTACGAGATCAGCATCGGAGACACGCCGTACCGGCTGTCGGCCAACTTCGTGCTCCACATCGGCGACGACAGGCTGCACGGCCTGGGCGCCGTCCGCGCGATCGAAGCCGGCAGCCTGCTGCGCTACCGCGCCGTGCCGCTGTCCCAAGGCAGCGGCTACGCTGGCGAGATCCGAGAGGGCTGGTTGCTCCCACAATGATCGCGAGGCATCCGACAATGCAAACAAGACACCGGGGCGTGACCCTGCTCGAGCTGATCGTGGTGGTCGCCATCATTGGCCTGCTTGCCGCCATCGCCTATCCCAGCTACAACGAGCACGTGAAGAAAACCCGCCGGGCCGATGCCGCCGGCGCCCTGATGGGGCTGGCCAGCGCACTCGAGCGGCAGTACACCACCAAGTTCACCTACAAAGGCAATGCCGTCGGCAACGCCGATACCGGCACCCCTGCCATCTACGCCTCCCAGGTGCCGGTCGACGGCGGCACCAAGTCCTACGATCTGCAGATCGTTGCCGCCGACGATTCGCACTTCATCATTCGGGCCATCCCCACCGGCCCCCAGGTGGGCGACGGCTTCCTGCAGCTCAGCTCGACCGGCGAGCGCGGCTGGGATCGCAACAACAACGGAAAAATCGACGCCGACGAGAAATGCTGGGAGAAATCCTGCTGACCCTGCAGGCTCGCTTGCCGCCCTATTTCTCAAGCAATCGCGACAAAAAAGGAGTCGAAGCCGGACTAGCGAAGGCAGGGAGGCCTCGCACATGCGCCGAGACGCTCAACTCGCTTTCTCCCTAATCGAGCTGCTCGTCGTCATCGCCTTGCTTGCGATTCTCGCACCGCTTGCCGTCGGCGGACTCGGGCGGCTGACCCAGGACGCGCGCATGGCTGCCGCCCTCAACGATTTTCACGGCGCACTGGAGCTAAGCCGCAGCCATGCCATCCGCTCCGGCCAGTCCACGGTCATTTGCAAATCGGCCGACGGCCGCCGCTGCACCCAAAGCGGCGACTGGGACCAGGGCTGGCTGGCGTTTGAGGATCGCAATCGCGACGGCAACTGCATCGATGCCGATGGCGACGGGCGCTGCGACGACGATGGCGGCCGCATTGTCCTGCAAGGCGAGGGAATACAGCGGTGGCGCTTGCGGCTAGTGGCTTCGGGTCAGTATCCGCGCTACCGGATCCGTTTCGAACCGTCCGGCCTGGCCCCGGGTCATGCCACCACCTTTTCTCTATGCGACCTGACCGGCCGCCACCCGCCGCGCGGGCTGGTGGTGTCGATGCTGGGCAGGATCCGCCCGTCCCAGGAGGGCGACAACCACCGCTGCGACCGGTGAGGGCAGCCGGCCGGACTAGCCCGCCACCTGCTGCCCCCGCGCCAGGCGCACCAATTCGCGCGGCAGGGAAAAGGTGATATGCTCCTCGCGCCCGCGCATCGGCTCGCCCAGCACCGCGCCCCAGCCCTGCAGCCGGGCCACGACCTCCTGCACCAGCACCTCGGGAGCAGAGGCGCCGGCGGTGACGCCGATGGCCTTGGCCTCCTGCACCCACTCGCGCCGAATGTCGTCGGCGCCGTCGATCAAGTAAGCGGGCACGCCACCGCGCTCGGCCAGCTCACGCAGGCGATTGGAGTTGGAGCTGTTGCGGGAACCGACCACCAGCAGCACGTTGACCTTCCGGACCAGCTCCTTGACGGCGTCCTGACGGTTCTGGGTGGCGTAGCAGATGTCGTCCTTGCGCGGACCGCGCAGCTTGGGAAAGCGCTTGCGCAAGGCCTCGATGATCTTGGCGGTGTCGTCCATGGACAGCGTGGTCTGGCTGGAATAGGCCAGGTCGTCGGGGTTCTTGACCTCCAGCCTTTCCACGTCTTCCAGCGTTTCCACCAGATAAATCGCCCCGCGGCTGGCACCCTCGCCGACATACTGGCCGATGGTGCCCTCGACCTCGGGATGGCCGCTGTGGCCGATGAGGATGACTTCGCGTCCCTCCTGGGCGTGCTTGCGCACCTCGATGTGGACCTTGGTCACCAGCGGGCAAGTGGCGTCGAACACCCGCAGGCCGCGGCGGCGAGCCTCGTCCTGGACGGCACGCGACACGCCGTGGGCGGAGAAGATCACGGTGGCGCCGTCCGGCACCTCGTCCAGCTCAGCCACGAAGATCGCCCCCTTCTTGCGCAGCCCATCAACCACGAAGCGATTGTGCACGACCTCGTGGCGCACGTAGATGGGCGCGCCGAATAGTTCCAGTGCCCGTTCGACGATACTGATGGCGCGATCGACGCCGGCGCAGAATCCGCGCGGGCTGGCGAGCAGGATGGTCTGCTGCATTGTCAACTCCGTTGCTGTTCCGGCTTGACCAGGAACATATGGGCGATCATGACGACGACGCCAACCGTGATGGCGCTGTCGGCGACGTTGAAGACTGGCCAGCTCCAGCGGTCATAGTACAGCCAAATGAAATCGATGACGTGGCCGTACAGCAGCCGGTCGATCAGGTTGCCGACCGCTCCGCCCAGTATCAACGCAATGGACAGCGAAAGCCAGCGATCGCGGTCGTTGATTTGGCGCAGCCAGCGGATGAGGAATACGCTCACGGCCACCGCCAGCAGGCTGAAAAACCAGCGTTGCCAGCCGCCATGAGCGGCCAGAAAGCTGAAGGCAGCGCCGCGGTTGTAGCTGAGCGTCAGGTTGAAACCCGGCAGCACCGGCACCAGCGCATGCAGCTCCAGCCAACGCTCGGCGGCCAGCTTGGTCAGCTGATCGACGATCACCACCAAGCCGGCCACGCTCAGCCATTTCGCCGCCCAGCCGCGCACCATCAAGCGTACTTCCGCACCTCGCCGGCACCGTCGACGTTCTCGATGCAGCGGCCGCACAGCTGGGGATGCTGCGGGTTCGACCCCACGTCCTCACGCCGGTGCCAACAGCGCACGCACTTGGCGTACTCCAGCGGCGTCACACGGACATAGAGCTCGACGCCGCTGTCGGTCGTCTCCTGGGCCGCGTCATCGGGCCTGTCCTCCAGTGCATGTACCTGGGCGTAGGAGGTGATCAGCACGAAGCGCAGCTCGTCTTCCAGCTTGTCCAGGGTCTGCTTGAGCGCCGGCGGGCAATAGAGATCGACGGACGCCTCCAGCTCGCTGCCGATGAGCCCCGCGTTGCGGGCCTTCTCAATCTGCCGCGCCACGCACTCTCGCACCTCAATCACCTGATCCCAGAATGCCCTGTCCATGCCGCCTTCTGGCAGCTCAGCCAGGTTCTCGTACCAAGTCTCGAGGAAGACCGACTCGGAGCGCTGGCCGGGAATATGCCGCCATATCTCGTCGGCGGTGAAGCTCAGGATTGGAGCCAGCCAGCGCACCAGCGCCTCGATGATATGGTACATCGCGGTCTGCGCCGAGCGGCGGGCCAGGCTTGCCGCCTGGGTGGTGTACTGGCGGTCCTTGATGATGCTGAGATAAAAGCTGCCCATGTCGACCACGCAGAAGTTGTGGATCTTCTGGTAGATGACATGGAATTCGTAGTCTTCATAGGCGCGCTCAATGTGCGCCTGCAACTGCCGGGTCCTGTCCACCGCCCAGCGATCCAGCGGCAGCATCTGCTTCGCCGGCACCAGATGTTGGGCCGGGTCGAAGCCGTGCAGGTTAGCCAGTAGGAAGCGCGCCGTGTTGCGGATGCGGCGGTAGGAATCGGCCAGCCGCTTGAGGATCTCATCGGAGACCGGGATCTCGCCGCTGTAGTCCACCGACGCCACCCACAGCCGCAGAATGTCGGCGCCGAGGGTATCCATGACCTTCTGCGGGGCGATCACGTTGCCCAACGATTTCGACATCTTGCGGCCTTCGGCATCCACCGTGAAGCCGTGGGTGAGCACGCCTCGGTACGGGGCATCGCCCCGCATGGCCACCGCGGTCAGCAGCGAGGACTGGAACCAGCCGCGGTGCTGGTCCGAACCTTCCAGATATAGGTCAGCCGGCACGCTGTGCCCTTCTCGATGCTCCAGCACGGTAGCATGGGTGGTGCCGGAGTCGAACCAGACGTCGAGGATGTCGGTGACCTTCTCGTAGCGATCGGCCTCGTCACCCAGCAGCTCACGCGGATCCAGGTCGTCCCAGGCGTCAAGCCCGTCGCGCTCGATGCGCTGCGCCACCTCCTCGATCAGCCGCGGCGTCTCAGGATGTGGTTCGCCGGTCTTCTTGTCGACAAAGAAGGCAATCGGCACGCCCCAGTAGCGTTGCCGCGAGATGCACCAGTCGGGACGGTTACGCACCATGCCGTCGATGCGCGCCCGCCCCCAGCTGGGCGTGAACCGGACCCGCTCGATGGCGCTCAGGGCCTGCTCCCGCAGCCCTTCTTTGTCCATGCTGATGAACCACTGTGGGGTGGCGCGGAAGATGATAGGGGTCTTGTGACGCCAGCAGTTCGGGTAGCTGTGCTGGTAATCCTCGTTGTGCAGCAGCATGCCGCGCTCGCGCAGCACCCGGATGATCTCGTCGTTGGCCTTGAACACCGGCATGCCGGCAAACAGCGGCGTGTCCGGCAGGAAGCGGCCGTCGCCGCCGACCGGGTTCTCAGTCAGCAGCCCATAGCGCTGGCCGACGATGTAGTCCTCAAGACCGTGGCCAGGCGCAGTGTGGACGGCGCCGGTGCCGCTGTCGGTGGTGACGTGCTCGCCCAGCACCACCGGTACCTGCCGCTCGTAGAACGGATGCTGCAGCTTGAGGTGCTCAAGGGCGCTGCCGCTGAAGCGGGCCAGCACCGGCGCCTGCGCCAAGCCGTAGCGGCTCAGCGCCTCCTCGCGCAGGGCTTCCGCCAGCACCAGGCCTTCGCCGTCGCCAGCAGCGACCAGCACGTACTCCAGCTCCGGATGCAGCGCGACCGCCTGGTTGGCCGGCAGCGTCCAGGGCGTGGTGGTCCAGATCACCACCGAGATGCGCTGCAGCTCGGCAGCGGCGTTCATGCGCCGCAACGCCTCCGCGACGTCCGTCACCGGGAAGCGCACATCGATGGCGGGCGAGGTGCGCTGCTCGTACTCGACCTCAGCTTCGGCCAGGGCCGAGCCGCAGTCGATGCACCAGTGCACCGGCTTGAAGCCGCGCGTCACGTGGCCACGCTCATAGATCCGACCCAGGGCGCGCAGGATGCCGGCCTCGATCTTAGGATCCATGGTCAGGTACGGCCGCTCCCAGTCCCCGAACACGCCCATGCGAATGAAGTCCCGCCGCTGCCCTTCGATTTGCTTCTCGGCAAATGCCCGACAAGCGGCGCGGAACTCCTTGGCGGTCACCTTGTCGCCGACCTTGCCGACCTGCTTTTCCACCATCAGCTCGATGGGTAGGCCGTGGCAATCCCAGCCCGGGATGTACAGCGCGTCATAGCCGGCCATGTTGCGGCTCTTGACGATGATGTCCTTAAGGATCTTGTTAACGGCGTGACCGATATGGATGTCGCCGTTGGCGTAGGGCGGCCCATCGTGGAGCGTGAACCGCTTTCGGCCGGCGCGCGCCTGGCGCTGCTTGCGATAGATGTCGAGCTTCTCCCAATGTGCCAGCCATTCCGGCTCGCGCTTGGCCAGATTGGCCCGCATTGGGAAGTCGGTCTGGGGCAGGTTGAGGGTATGCTTGTAGTCAGTCACCTTGCTATTCCGTCCTTCTGAGGTCTCGCAAGCCGTGCTCTGCGAAACCCTCTTGCGCCCTGCCGGAACTCCGCTAGGGCCGAGCCGAAAAATACGCGCGGGCAGCCGCCGCGTCCCGATCCATTTGTCGCCGTAAAGCGTCCAGCGAGTCGAATCGCTCCTCGCCGCGCAAAAACCGTAAAAACTGGACTTCCAGCCGCTTGCCGTACAGATCTCCGCTGAAGTCGAACAAATGCACCTCCAGCAGCACCCGGGTGCCGTTGACCGTGGGGCGCGTCCCCAGGCTGGCCACGGCAGGCCGGAACCGCTCCTCCCCATCCAGCCGCGCCTGAACCACGAAGATTCCCTGCAGGGGCGGGCGGTGCCGGAAGGCGATATTGGCCGTCGGGTAGCCGAGGTTGCGCCCCAGGGCCTGGCCGCGAATCACGCGACCACAAATGCCGTACGGCCGCCCCAACAGCCGGGCCGCCAAGTCGAGGTCGCCCGCTGCCAGCGCCTGCCGGATCCGGGTGCTGCTGACGCGCTCCCCGCCATCGGCAACGGTCGGCATTCGTGCCACGGTGAAGCCGTGGCGCTCGCCGGCAGCCTGCAGCATGGCAAAATCACCGCGGCGCCCATGGCCGAAGCGAAAATCGTCCCCCACCATCAAGAAGCGCACACCGAGCCGCGCCACCAGCAGCTCATTGATGAAGGCCTCGGCCGACATTTGCGCCAGCCGCGGCCCGAAGCGCAGGCATAGCGCCCGGTCGATGCCGGTCCCTGCCAGGGCGTTGAGCTTGTCGCGCAGCTCAGTCAGGCGCGCCGGCGCGCTCTGCGGCTGGAAATACTCCAGCGGTTGCGGTTCGAAGATGACAACCGTGACCGGCAGCCGGCGGCTGCGCCCTTCCTGTTCCAGGCGGGCCAGAACGGCGCGGTGGCCGCGGTGGACCCCATCGAAGTTGCCGATGGTGGCCACGCAACCATGATGGTGCGCCCGGAGATTGTGCCAGCCGCGAATCAGTTCCATTCAGCCGCCAAAATCCTAAAAGCGATCAATTATAAGGCAGTTGCATCGGATTGCATGGTTGCAGTCGCCGTTTTACGGCTCCCGCAGCGAATGCCAGCGCAGTCCCAGCAGCGTCAGCACAGCAAAGTAAACCAATACGCCGACACCCACGGTCAGCAGCAGCGCCCCGACCCGCAACCACAGCGAACCCTCCAGCCACAAGTCGGCCTGCGTGGCCGGCCAGTACAATGCCAGCGCCATTAGCAACGTGGCAATGGCCACCAGCTGACGCAACCGCCGCCACCCCGCACCAGGCCGATAAACCCCCAGCCGCCTTAGCCCGGCGAGCAGCATCAGGGCATTGACCCAGGCGGCAATGGCCGTCACCAGCGCCAGCGCAGCATGCCCGACCCCGGTATGGCGCAGCGCAAGCACCGCAAGCGCGCTCAGCACCATGTTGAGCGCCATGCTGATGACCGCAAAGCGCACCGGCGTGCGCGTGTCCTGGCGGGCGAAATAACCTGGCGCCAGTACTTTCACCAGGATAAACCCGGTCAGCCCCAACGCATAGGTGGACAAGCTCATGCTGGCCGCCAACACGTCCAGCTGCTGAAACTCGCCGTACAGGAACAAGGTCGCCAGCATGGGCTGAGCCAGCATCACCAGTCCAACCGTGGCCGGTACCGAGATCAGCAGCACCCAGCGCAGGGCCCAATCGAGGGTCTGGGTGAAACGCTCGGGACTGGCCTTGGCATGCTCGCTCGCCAGCCGAGGCAGTATCACCGTCCCCAGCGCCACCCCGAAGATGCCGAGGGGAAACTCCACCAGCCGGTCGGAAAAATACAGCCAGCTGACGCTGCCGGTGACGAGGAAGGAGGCCAGCACGGTGTCGACCAGCAGATTGATCTGGGCCACCGAGGAACCGAAGACGGCCGGCCCCATCAGCTGAAGTATGCGTCGCACGCCGGCATCGGACCAGCTCGGCCGTGGCCAGCACAGCATGCGCAGGCGGGCCAGATAAGGCAGCATCAACGCCAGCTGCAGCGCACCGGCGACGAAAACCCCTATCGCCAGCGCTACGATGGGCCGGCTCGCATGCTGCGCTCCCCACAGGGCGGCAGCGATCAGCGTCAGATTGAGCAGCACCGGCGCGAAAGCCGGCGGCCCGAAAATGCCGTAGCTGTTCAGCACGCCCGCAGCGCAGGCTGCAAGCGATATGAACAGCAGATACGAAAAGGTCCAGCGCAGCATGGTCGAGGCCAGCTCGAAGCGCACGGGATCGTCGAGGAAGCCCGGCGCGAACAGGCCCACGACATGGGGCGCGAACACGATGCCCAGCGCGGTGATAACCAGCAGCACCAGCCCCAACGATCCCGAGGCGGCGGCGACTAAGCGCCTCACGTCGGCCGGCTCGCGAGTCTCCTTATACTCGGTGACGACTGGCACGAACGCCTGCGAGAAGGCGCCTTCCGCGAACAGGCGGCGCATGAAGTTGGGAATCTTGAAGGCGACGAAGAAGGCGTCGGTGGCAGCGCCCGAACCGAAGGTGGCGCCGATGATGACGTCCCGCGCCAACCCCAGGATGCGCGACAGCAGCGTCAGCGAGCCGAAGGTCGTGATTGCTCGAGCCAGACCTGTTTTCTTCATCGCCAGACGCTGCCCGTTGTTGATTCGCTTGCTTGGCCGAGCGCCAATCATAATGATCGCACGCCTGGCTGACACCCCATATTGACAAACGCCGCCGGAATCAGGATATTGTCTGGCCTTTCGATCAGCTTGGGCATTTCCAGGAGTTCACCCTTGGCCAATATCGCGTCCGCAAAGAAGCGCGCTCGCCAAGCCGAGAAGCGCCGTTTGCACAATAAAGCGCGCCGCTCCATGCTGCGCACTTACATCAAGAAGGTGGTGCGCGCCATCGAAAGCGGCGACAAGGCGCAAGCGGAAGCGGCGTACAAGGCGGCGGTTCCCATCATTGACCGGATGGCTTGCAAGGGCCTGATCCACAAGAACAAGGCTAGCCGACACAAGAGCCGCCTGAACGCTCGCATCAAGCAGATGCAGGCTTCCGCCTAAAGGCAACGGCTTAGACGAGCACGAGAAAAGCCGGCTTCTGCCGGCTTTTCCTTTTGCTGACAGGCGGGCAGCAAGCACCCTGCCCGCGTTGCCGGATCGCTAGCTCATCAGCACCAGATTGTCACGGTGGATCAGCTCGGGCTTGTCCACGTAGCCGAGCAGCTCCTCGATCTTGCTGGTCGGCTGGCCGCGGATAACGGCGACCTCGGCCGCGCTGTAGTTGATCAGACCGCGCGCCACTTCGCGCCCATCGGGGCCGATGCAGGCCACCAGATCCCCGCGGGCGAAATTACCATCGACAGCCACCACGCCAACCGGCAACAGGCTGCGGGAAGCCTCGCGCAGCACCTGGACCGCACCGGCATCGATGTGCAGCCGCCCCCGCACCTTGAGCTGATTGGCCAGCCACTGCTTGCGCGCCGCCATGCGTTCCCGCGCCGGCAACAGCAAGGTGCCCAGCTCCTCCCCGCGCCGGATGCGCAACAGCACGTCGTCCCGCCGCCCGGAAGCGATCAGGGTAGCCGCACCGGCCCGACCAGCGCGAGCGGCAGCCTGCACCTTGGTCAGCATGCCACCGCGCCCCAGGACGCCGGGTTTGGGGGAACACATCGCCTCCAGGGCCTTGTCTCCCGCCCGGCCTTCGCTGACCAGCCTGGCGTCGGGATTGTCACGCGGATCCTTGTCGAACAGGCCCTCCTGGTCGGTCAGGATCACCAGCAGATCGGCGCCGACCAGGCTGGTCACCATAGCCGCCAGGGTATCGTTGTCGCCGAAACGGATCTCCTCGGTGGCGACGGTATCGTTTTCATTCACCACCGGCACCACACCCAGCTGCAGCAGGGCGCGCAGGGTGTTGTGAGCGTTCAGGTAGCGCACCCGGTTGGCCATGTCCTCGTGGGTCAGCAGCACCTGGGCGGTACGCAGCCCGTGGCGCTGGAACTCGGACTCGTAGGCCTCGATCAACCCCATCTGGCCGACCGCAGCGGCCGCCTGCAGCTCGTACAACGCCCTGGGACGGCGCGCCCAGCCGAGCCGCTTGACGCCTTCCGCGACCGCGCCGGACGACACCAGCACCACCTCGATGCCCTCCTGGCGCAACGCCGCGATCTGTTCCACCCAGCGCCCTATCTGCTGCTTGTCCAGGCCGCGCCCCTCGTTGGTGACCAGTGCGCTGCCCACCTTCACGACCCAGCGCCGGGCGCTGGTCAGGACTTGCCGCCGCTTCTCACTCATGGCCGCGCTGCCCCTGCTCGTTCGGTTTCTGCTCTGCTTCCTGCTCCCATATGCGCTCCAACGCCGTCATGACCTGCTGGACCAGCGGCTGCGTGCCCTCGCCGGTCAGCGCAGAGATCTTGAACACCGGTCCCGTCCAGCCAAGCCGCTCCACCAGCGCCGCCGCATGGGCATCGTGCTCGTCCTCCGGCAGCAAATCCAGCTTGTTGAGCACCAGCCAGCGCTCCCGCGCCGCCAGCTCGGGGCTGAAGCTGGCAAGCTCGCGCTCCAGCACGCGCACGTCCTCGGCCGGATCGTGCTCGGGATCAAGCGGCACCGCATCCACCAGGTGCAGCAACAGGCGGGTACGCAGCAAATGTTTAAGGAACTGGATGCCAAGGCCGGCACCTTCGGCAGCCCCCTCGATCAAACCGGGAATGTCGGCAAGCACAAAGCTGCGATGCTGGCCGGCGCTGACCACGCCCAGGTTGGGGTGCAGCGTGGTAAAGGGATAATCCGCCACCTTGGGACGAGCACCGGAGACCGCGCGGATGAAGGTGGACTTGCCAGCATTGGGCATGCCCAGCAAGCCGACATCGGCCAGCACCCGCAGCTCGAGCTTGAGCTCGCGTCGCTCACCGGGGGTGCCCGGGGTCGCCTGGCGCGGCGCGCGGTTGACCGAGCTCTTGAAATGGACATTGCCGAGCCCGCCCTTGCCCCCTCGGGCCACCAGCAGCCGCTGGCCATGCGCGGTCAGGTCCCCAAGCTGCTCGCCGGTGGTGAGATCAGTCACGACGGTGCCGACCGGGACCTTGATGGTGATGCTTTCGCCGCTCCTGCCATACATTTGGCGGCCCTTACCGTTCTCGCCCCGCTCGGCTCGAAAGATGCGCTGGTGGCGAAAATCAGCGAGGGTGTTGATGCCCTCGTCGGCCTCCAGCCAGACGCTGCCGCCATCGCCGCCATCGCCGCCGTCGGGACCGCCGCGCGGCACGTATTTCTCGCGGCGGAAGCTCACCGCGCCGTTGCCGCCGTCGCCGGCAACGACCTTGATCACCGCTTCGTCTATGAATTTCATGCGAATCCCAGGAGATGATGGTGGCGCTGGGAGCCTGGAGAGGGTTCCACAAAAAAGCCCCGCGCGGGGCGGGGCTTTTCGAACGGCGCCTGCCCCAGCAGGCTAGCGTTCATACGGTTCAGGACGCGAGCGGAACAACGTTCACGTACTTGCGCTGACGCGGTCCCTTGACCCGGAACTCGACCTGGCCGTCGACCAGCGCAAACAGGGTGTGATCCTTGCCAATGCCGACGTTCTCGCCCGGGTGGAAGCGGGTACCGCGCTGACGCACGATGATGTTGCCGGCCCGCACGACCTCACCGCCGAAACGCTTGACGCCAAGTCGTTTGCTATGCGAGTCGCGGCCGTTTCGAGTGCTACCGCCTGCTTTTTTCTGTGCCATGGCCTATACCTCTCAGCCGGCGCTGATGCCGGTGATCTTGATCTCGGTGAACTGCTGGCGATGGCCAAACTCACGCCGATAGTTCTTGCGCCGACGGAACTTCACCGCAGTGACCTTCTTGGACTTGCCGTGAGCCACCACTTCGGCGGTCACGCTGGCGCCGGCGACAACAGGCGTGCCGATCTTGACCTCACCGCCATTATTGACCATGAGCACCTGGTCAAAATCGACGGTCGTCCCCTGCTCGACGTCCAGCTTTTCGACGCGCAGGGTATCGCCCTCGGCCACGCGGTACTGCTTGCCACCGGTCTTGATGACGGCGTACATATTCCGTTACTCCCAACGCATACGCGAATTCAGTAAGGCGCGAGATTTTATCCTTTCCGAAAGATGCGGTCAAACGGCATCCGCTGATGCGACCGAGACCGCGCCACGCCCCCATCTTAGCACGACTGGAGCCAGCCTAGCTTGACACCCGCCGGAGCGCTTTCTAGGATGCTGCGACCATCCTGTGGACCTCCCTAGCCCATGGATTTCAACGCCATACAATCCCTCATCGCGGACGACCTCAAGGCCGTCAACGCGTTGATCCAAGCACGCCTGCGTTCCGATGTCGTGCTGATCAACCAGCTTGCCGGCTACATCATCAACAGCGGCGGCAAGCGTCTGCGTCCCATGCTCGTGCTGCTTACCGGCCGTGCCAACGGCTTCAATCCGCAGGCGCACGCCCTGATGGCGGCCGTGATCGAATTCATTCACACCGCCACCCTGCTGCACGACGACGTGGTCGACGACTCCGACATGCGCCGCGGAAGGGAGACAGCTAACAGCATCTGGGGCAATGAAGCAAGCGTCCTGGTCGGCGACTTTCTGTACAGCCGCGCATTCGAGCTGATGGTCGAGATCAACGAGATGCGCGTCATGGAGGTCATGTCCAAGGCCACCAGCGAGATCGCCGCCGGCGAGGTCATGCAGCTCATGAACTGCCATGACCCGGACGTCACCGAAGAGGTCTATTTCGAGATCATCTATCGCAAGACCGGCGTCCTGTTCGAGGCCGGCTGCCGCCTGGCGGCCTTTCTTGCCGGCAGCAGCGAGGAATGCCAGGAAGCGATGGCCGCCTACGGCCGCCATCTGGGCACTGCCTATCAGCTCATCGACGACGTCCTGGATTACACCGGCGACAGCGAAGAAATCGGCAAGAACATCGGCGACGACCTGGCCGAAGGCAAGCCGACGCTGCCCCTAATCCAGGCCATGCAAGCCGGCACCGCCGAGCAGCGGCAACTGATCCGCGAAGTCATCGAGCAGGGTGGCCTGGACCGCATTGCCGAGGTGCATGCGGCCGTTGAAAATACCGGCGCAATCTCTTATACTCGCCGCCTCGCAAGGCAAGAGGCCGATCGCGCCATCGCGTCGTTGCGCTGTATCCCGGACAGCGCGCACAAGGCGGCCTTGCTGGCGCTGGCCAACTTCGCCGTCGAGCGCCAATCCTGACAATCGGGGTGTAGCTCAGCTTGGTAGAGCACTGTCTTCGGGAGGCAGGGGCCGGAGGTTCAAATCCTCTCACCCCGACCATCTTCATCGAAAGGGCCTGCGGTTATCCGCAGGCCCTTTTTTATTTCTTCCTTTCCCGCCCAGCCCAGGACTGTCATGCATGCGACGGGCGTCGCGCGCATGGCAAGCGCCTATAGCTGCCGCCTATCAAAGCAACAAAAACAATCAATTTCCCAAATAGGCCAACCTCCGCCAAGATTCATGCATGAAAGCTATCGAGCCAGAGTCTTAGATAGTCTCTAAAAATGATCTCAGCCGACTTTTGGTCAGCCTGAGCAACGCTTGCCAAGGCAAGCAGCAAAAGAAGGAACGATGCCATGAACGATACCAAGATCCTCACCACCGTCGCCGGCGCTCCGGTGGGCGACAACCAGAACTCGATGACGGCCGGTCGGCGCGGCCCGGTCCTGCTGCAGGACGTCTGGCTGCTCGAGAAGCTGGCCCACTTCGATCGCGAGCGCATCCCGGAGCGGGTGGTGCATGCCAAGGGCTCGGGCGCCTACGGGGTGTTCCGGCCGACCCGCGACATCTCGCGCTACACCAAGGCCAAGGTATTCGCCCCCGGCACAGAGACGCCGGTGTTCGTGCGCTTCTCCACCGTGGCCGGCGAACGCGGCGCAGCCGACGCCGAACGCGACGTGCGCGGATTCGCGGTGAAGTTCTATACCGAGGAAGGCAACTGGGATCTAGTGGGCAACAACACACCGGTCTTTTTCATTCGCGACCCGCTGAAGTTCCCCGACTTCATCCACACCCAGAAGCGGGATCCGCGCACCAACATGCGCGACAACGCCGCGGCCTGGGATTTCTGGTCGCAGAGCCCGGAATCGCTGCACCAGGTGACCATCCTCATGAGCGACCGTGGCCTGCCGCGCAACTACCGACAGATGCACGGCTACGGCTCGCACACCTTCTCGTTCATCAATGCCGAGGGCGAGCGCTTCTGGGTGAAGTTTCACTTTAAGTCCAACCAGGGCATCGCCTTCTATACCGACGCGGAGGCGGCCGAGGTGATCGGGCGCGACCGCGAGAGCTCGCAGCGCGACCTCTACGAAAGCATCGAGGCCGGCAACTTCCCGAGCTGGCGGCTGTGCGTGCAGATCATGCCGGAGGCCGACGCCAGGACCTACCGGATCAACCCGTTCGACGTGACCAAGGTCTGGCCGCACGCCGACTATCCGCTGATCGAGATCGGCGTCCTCGAGCTTAACCGCAATCCTGACAACTACTTCGCCGAAGTCGAACAGGCCGCCTTCACGCCCGCCAACATCGTGCCCGGCATCGGCTTCTCGCCCGACCGCATGCTGCAGGGCCGGCTGTTTTCCTACGGCGATACCCAGCGCTACCGGCTGGGCGTCAACCATCACCTGATACCGGTGAACGCGCCGCGCAGCCCGACCTACAACCCCTATCACCGGGACGGCGCCATGCGGGTGGACGGCAACGGCGGCGGCGGCCCCAACTACCAGCCCAACCGCTTCGGCCGCTACGCCGAGAACCCCGCCGTGCTGGAGCCACGGCTTGAAGCCGGCGCCTTCGTGGATCATTACGACCACCGCGAGGACGACGACTACTACAGCCAGCCCGGCGCGCTGTTCCGGCTGTTCAGCGACGCTCAGAAGCGGCGGCTGTTCGGCAACATCGCTCGCAGCATGGCCGGCATCCCGCGCGAGATCATCGAGCTGCAGCTGGAGCACTTCCGCAAGGCCGACCCGGCCTATGCCGAGGGCGTCCTCGCGGCGCTGCGGGAAATCGGGGCATACCGCTAATAAGCACACCCTTGCTGGCCGCCGGCACCGCACCGCGGCCTGGAGAACAGCCATGCCGAACACCCCCCTTGTCATCGACGAAGAGCTCCTTGCCCTGGCCCAGCAGGTCTTTGACCTGGCGCGAAACGGCGATGCCGAAACCCTCGCCACGCTGCTGGCGCATGGGCTCCCTGCCAACATGTGCAACGACCGCGGCGATAGCCTACAGATGCTGGCCGCCTACCACGGCCATGCAGAAACCTGCCGCCTGCTGCTCGTACACGGCGCCGACCCCGAGTTGCGCAACGATCGCGGCCAGACGCCGCTGGCCGGCGCCGCCTTCAAGGGCGATGTGGACGTCGTGCGGGTGCTGCTGGCGCACGGCGCCGAGGTCGACGGCCGCTGCAGCGACGGTCGCACGCCGCTGATGTACGCCGCCATGTTCGACCGCACCGATATCGTCGCGCTGCTGCTAGAGCATGGCGCCCGGGCCGAGCTCAGCGACCGGATGGGCATCGACGCGCTGAGCCTGGCGCGTGCCATGGGCGCCACCAAAGCGGTGCAGCAGCTCGACGCTCCCCGCCGGCACTGAGCCGGCGTTCCTCGCCGCACGGTTGCTCTCGCAAAACGGGGGACGCATGTATGAAGCAGTCCTTTAACGCCCCGCCCTGCCTGGCTCCGCAGACAGGGCAGGCACGCCACGATCCAAGGAGTGGACATGGACAGCTTCGGCGCTCGCTCAGTCCTCCGTGTGGAGGACCGTGACTACGAAATCTTCCGTCTGCAGGCGCTCGAGAAGGAGGGAGTCGAGCTCGCCCGCCTGCCCTACTCCCTGCGCATCCTGCTGGAAAACCTGCTGCGCCACGAAGACGATGTGGCCGTGCGCGCGGACGACATCCTCGCCCTTGCCAACTGGGATCCCAAGGCAGAGCCGAGCCGAGAAATCTCCTTCATGCCGGCTCGCGTGCTGCTGCAGGATTTCACCGGCGTCCCGGCCATCGTCGACCTGGCCGCCATGCGCGACGCCATGGCAGCGCTGGGCGGCGATCCCCGCAAGATCAATCCCCAGCAACCGGTGGAGCTGGTCATCGACCACTCGGTCCAGGTCGACGCCTTCGCCTCCGAGCAAGCGTTCGACATCAACGAGCGTCTCGATTACCAGCGCAACGGCGAGCGCTACGCCTTCATCAAATGGGGCGCGCAGGCCTTCGACAACTTCGTCGCCACACCGCCCAACGCCGGCATCTGCCACCAAGTCAATCTGGAGTATCTGGCCCGGGTGGTCTTCGGCGACGGTCACGACAAAAGGGGCACGAGCGGCCTGGTGCAGGCCTACCCCGATACCCTGGTCGGCACCGACTCCCACACCCCCATGATCAACGGCCTGGGCGTACTGGGCTGGGGCGTGGGCGGCATCGAGGCCGAGGCGGCCATGCTGGGACAGCCGATCTCCATGCTGATCCCGCGCGTCATCGGCTTCCGTCTCACCGGCAAGCTGCCGGAGGGTGCCACCGCCACCGACCTGGTGCTAACCATCACCGAGATGCTGCGCAAGAAGGGCGTGGTCGGGCACTTCGTCGAGTTCTACGGCCCCGGGGTCAGCAACCTGGCGCTGGCGGACCGCGCCACCATCGGCAACATGTCGCCGGAGTACGGCGCCACCTGCTCCATCTTCCCGGTCGACCAGGTCACGCTGGACTACCTGCGCCTGACCGGACGCCCGGAGGCACGGATAAAGCTGGTCGAGGCCTATATGAAGGAGCAGGGGCTGTTCCATACTGCCGACGCCCCCGAGCCGGAGTACAGCGACACGCTGGAGCTCGATCTCGGCACCGTGGAGCCAAGCATCGCCGGCCCGCGGCGGCCGCAGGACCGTATCCCCCTGTCACAGGCGCGCCAGGCATTTCAGCAGGCGCTGCCCAGCCTGCTGCCGCCCTCCGCGCCGGCCGCCGCCACGGCCACGGCCGCCTGCCGGATCGGCACGGAAGTCCACCAGCTCGGCCACGGTGCCATTGCGCTGGCCGCCATCACCAGCTGCACCAACACCTCCAACCCCTCGGTGATGCTGGCCGCCGGCCTGCTGGCTAAGAAGGCGGTGGAAAAGGGACTGAGCCGCAAACCCTGGGTGAAGACCTCGCTCGCGCCCGGCTCGCGGGTGGTGACCGACTACTACGAGAAAGCCGGTCTCACCCCTTTTCTGCAGAAACTCGGATTTCATACCGTGGGCTACGGCTGTACCACCTGCATCGGCAACTCCGGCCCGCTGCCGGCGGAAATGTCGGAAGCCATCGAGCGGCACGGCCTGGTGGCCGCCGCCGTGCTCTCCGGCAACCGCAACTTCGAAGGCCGCATCAACCCGCTGGTGCGAGCCAATTATCTGATGTCGCCGCCGTTGGTGGTCGCCTTCGCCCTGGCGGGACGCATCGACATCGACCTGCGCAACGAACCCCTCGGCAGCGACAGTGAAGGCAAACCGGTCTATCTCAGGGACATCTGGCCTAGCCAAGAGGAAATCCAACAAGCTACCCAGCAGGCGGTGGGTGCGGAGATGTTCGCCAACACCTACCGCGACATCTTCAAGGGCGACGCCCGCTGGCAGCAGCTGCAAGCACCCGCCGACGAGCGCTTCCACTGGGATCCGCGCTCGACCTACATCCGCCGTCCCACTTTCTTCGACGGCATGAGCAAGAAAGCGCCGACCACGGTCGCGGACATCGAAGGCGCGCGCTGCCTCGCCAAGCTCGGCGACAGCATCACCACCGACCACATCTCCCCCGCCGGCACCATCAAGGCCGACTCGCCGGCCGGCAAGTACCTGATCGAGCACGGTGTCGCACCCCAGGACTTCAACTCCTACGGCTCCCGCCGCGGCAACCACGAGGTGATGGTGCGCGGCACCTTCGCCAATGTGCGCATCCGCAATCAGCTCGTGCCGGAGATCGAAGGCGGTTTCACCAGGCACATGCCGAGCGGCGAGGTACTGTCGATTTATGACGCCGCCATGCGCTACCGCGAGGAGGGCACGCCGCTGTACGTGCTGACCGGCAAGGAGTACGGCTCTGGCTCCTCCCGCGATTGGGCGGCCAAGGGGCCGTATCTGCAGGGCATCCGCTTCGTCATCGCCGAGAGCTACGAGCGCATCCACCGCTCCAACCTGATCGGCATGGGCATACTGCCGCTGCAGTTCAAGGCCGGCGAGAACGCCGACGCTCTGGGACTGGATGGCACCGAAATCCTGGCTGTCACCGGGCTCGCGGAGCGGATCAAAAACCGGCTGCAGGACGGCCGCACGGTGACGGTGCGGGCCGAGCGCGAGGATGGCAGCGCCAGAGAGTTCGAGGCCGTGATCCGCCTCGACACCCCCCAGGAGATCCTCTACTACCTCAACGGCGGCATCCTGCACTACGTGATTCGACACCTGCTGGGCGGCAGGCAGCCGGCCATCCCCGCAGGAGCGGCAACTGCAGCCCCGCCGCCCACCCGCGACGCGCGCCCCGATGACAAGGCAGTCGAGGAAGGCTCCAGGGAATCCTTCCCGGCCAGCGACCCGCCAGCCTACTGAGGACGGCAGCGCTGGCCCAGCGCTGCCGCAGCAGCCGCCCCATGCCGTACGCCGTCCTGCTGCACTCGGCCTTCATCGCCGTCTGGGTGGGCGGCCTGCTGCTTCTGGGCAGCCTGTGCGCCGAGATCGCCCGTAAACGCCAGTCCGACGATCTGAAGCTGCGCCTCGCACTAGGCCTGTTCGCCTGGGCCGCGACGCTGGGCGCGGTGCTGGCCGTGCTGTCTGGCACCTGGCTAGCCTACGCCCGCGGCTTCACCGGCGGTTGGCTGCAAGTCAAGCTGTTCTTCGTGGTGCTGCTCACCTGGCTGCATGTCTACGCGGGCCGGCTGCTGGCCCAGCTGCGCGACGGCGTCATCCGCTCGCCCTGGCATTATCTCGCCGCCGCCGGCGGCCCTCTCCTGGTCTCGCTGCCCATCCTCTACCTGGTGCTTGGGAAGCCGTTCTAAGCCGCTGGTCAGCCGACCTTGCCGCGCGCTTCCGGGGCGGCACGCTCCGGCTGGCCAGGCCCCAGATTGTGCTCGAACACCATCTTGCCGCCCAGCCAGCCGGCCATACCCAGCATGATCACCGTCAGCGCCGACAATGCCAGCCCCCAGGGCAAGACGGCGATCTGGTGGTCGCCCAAGCGCTGCAGCAGGTTCACTGCCCCCAGCGCCATGGTGACGATGGCGGCGAGAAAATGGTTCCAGCTGCTTAGGTATCTGCGGATATCCCGCACCAGGCTGAAATCCGCCGCCCCCACCAGCGCCGCCAGCCCGCCCATGGCCACGCCAGCGGCCAGCAGCCAGAACGACATCCGGGCCCAGAAGGGATCGGCCAACCAGCAGAACGCCAGATCAGTCAGCGGCACGGCGCTGAAGAAGGCAATCGGAAAGGTCACCAGCATGGGATGGATGGGATGGCCGAACAGGGTCATCACGCTCTCGGCGCCGCCGCCGGGAAGATTGCGCATGGCGCACTCCTTCGCTCTTGACTCCGCCGAACTGCCACTCCATGTCCAATGGGAGCCGCTTGCCTCCAGCGCAAGCCAGCCCGTCGCGCCGGCCGGAAGGACATGCTTGCGTTGCAATTACCCTGCCGTCATCCCAGCTGCCTGCCGTGCGGGGGCGTGCTTGCGCTCGCCGCCAGCGCCGGCTGCGCGCAGCCGCAATCCATGCTGGCCCCTGCCGGCCCCCGCGCCACCGTCATTGCCGAGACCTGGTGGCTGATGTTCTGGGGCAGCCTGCTCATTCAGGTGCTGGTGGTCGGGCTGGCGGTCTACGTGCTCTGGTGGCGCCGTCGGCGCGCCCAGGCTCGCGACCGTCTGTTCGTCCTGGGCGGCGGCCTGCTGCTGCCGCTGGTGGTGCTCAGCGCCCTGCTGCTCGACGGCTTTCGGGTCGGCGCGCTGCTGTCGGCCCCGGCGCCGACCCGACTCGAGATCGAGGTGGTGGGCCGCCAGTTCTGGTGGGAGATTCGCTATCCCGGCGAGCCGCCGGTGGCCGGCGTCGGCTTGCTGCGGATTCCAGCGGGCGAGCCGGTCGCGCTCGCCCTGCGTACGGAGGACGTCATCCACAGCTTCTGGGTGCCGCGGCTGGCCGGCAAGCTGGACCTGATCCCTGGCCGGGTCAACACCACCTGGCTGCAGGCCGACCGGCCCGGCGTCTACCGCGGCCAATGCGCCGAATTCTGCGGCACTGGCCATGCCCACATGGCGCTGACGGTCATCGCCGAACCCAGGGCGGACTTCGAGGCCTGGCTGGCGCACCAGCGGCGGCTGGCCGCGGGAGCTGAGAGTGCCGACCCGAGTCCGCGCGAGGAGCAGCAATGACCGCCGAGCAGCTGCACGCCCGGCTGCACGCGATCTGGCGCAACCGCCCGGGACTGGGGGCACTCAGCGCCGTCAACCACACGACGGTCGGCCTGCGCTTCATCGTCACCGGACTGGTGTTTTTCGTCGTCGGCGGACTCCTGGCGATGGCCATCCGCACCCAGCTGGCCTACCCCGGCAACGACTTCGTCGGCCCCTCCGTCTACAACCAGCTCTTCACCCTGCACGGCACCACCATGATGTTTCTGTTCGCGGTGCCAACGCTGGAAGGGGTGGCGATGTATCTTGTTCCCAAGCTGCTCGGTACCCGCGACATGGTGTTTCCGCGCCTGTCCGCCTATGGCTACTGGTGCTACCTGCTGGGCGGCCTGATCCTGTACTCGAGCCTGCTGTTCAACGCCGTGCCGGACGGCGGCTGGTTCATGTACCCGCCGCTCACTGGCCCGGTATTCACGCCCGGCAAGGGGCCTGACTTCTGGCTGCTGGGCATCACGCTGGCGGAAGTCTCCGCCGTCTCCGCCGCCGTGGAGCTGGTGGTCTCCATCCTCAAGACCCGGGCGCCGGGCATGGCGCTGCACCGCATGCCCATCTTCGCCTGGGCCATGCTGGTGGTGGCCTTCATGATCCTGTTCGGCTTCCCGCCGCTGATCCTGGCCAGCCTGTTACTGGAGCTAGAGCGCGCCTTCGGCTGGGCCTTCTTCGATGCCGCCCGCGGCGGCGACCCGCTACTCTGGCAGCACCTGTTCTGGCTGTTCGGCCACCCCGAGGTGTACATCATCTTCCTGCCCGCGGCTGGCCTGCTGTCGACCATGATTCCGGTGCTCGCAGGCCGACCGCTGGCAAGCTACACGGCGATCGTGGTGGCGCTGGTAGCGGTGGGCTTTCTTAGCTTCGGGCTGTGGGTGCACCACATGTACACGGTGGGCATCCCGCAGCTCGCACTGGCCTTCTTCTCCGCCGCCAGCATGGCGGTGGCCATCCCGACGGGACTGCAGGTGTTCACTTGGATCGCCACGCTGTGGCCGGCCCGGCCACGGCTCACGGTGCCGGCGCTGTACGTGTTCGGCTTCTTCTTCGTGTTCACGCTGGGCGGCCTCACCGGGGTGATGGTGGCGCTGGCACCGTTCGACTGGCAGGTCCACGACACCCACTTCGTGGTCGCCCACCTGCACTACGTACTGATCGGCGGCATGGTCTTCCCGCTGTTCGGCGCGCTGCACTACTGGCTGCCGCACGCCAGCGGCCGACTGCCCTCGGACTGGCTGGGCAAGGCCGCCTTCTGGCTGATGTTCGTCGGCTTCAACCTGACCTTTCTGGTCATGCACCTGACCGGCATGCTGGGCATGCCGCGGCGGGTCTACACCTACCAGGCCGGTTTGGGCTGGGAATGGCCCAATCTCATCTCGTCGTTGGGCAGCTTTCTGCTCGCCATCGGCACAGCCGCGTTCTTCACCGACATCCTGCTACACTTCCGCTACGGTCGCCGGGCGCCGCCAAACCCCTGGCAGGCGGACAGCCTGGAATGGGCCATGCCGACGCCGCCACCGGTCTACAATTTCGCCGCAATACCGGAGGTGCGCTCACGCAATCCGCTGTGGGATCAGCCGCAGCTGGCGGAAGCCATACGGCAAGGCCGAGGCTACCTGGCCCACCCGCGGGCGACACGTCGGGAGATCCTCGGTACCTCGCTGGTGGACGCGGAACCGGAGCAGGTCATCGTGGTGCCGGGCAACAGCTGGCTACCCTTGCTCTACGCCCTGGTCACGGCCGCCGTGTTCGTCGGCCTGCTGGCGCAGCGTTACTGGCTGTCGGCTGCCGCTGCCATGGGCGTGCTGGCGCTGGGGCTGCACTGGGCCTGGAGCAGCCAGCGGCTGCCAGCGGCGATGCAAGCAGCACCGGGCCTGGAGCTGCCGCTGCACCCAAGGCATCCACAGCGCCCCGGCTGGTGGGGGCTGCTGGCGACGCTGGCAGCCGATGTCACCATCGCCGTCTCCCTCCTGTTCGGCTACTTCTTCTACTGGACGGTGGCGCCGCAGTGGCCGCCGCCGCGACCTTGGCTCGGCGACCTCCCGCTCGGTCTGAGCGGGCTTGCGCTACTGGCGGCAAGCGCGGTTCTGATCCGGCTCGGGGAAACCCGCGGCGGCACTCGCAGCACGCTGCTGGCGGCCTTGCTTGCCCTGCTGGCCTCGACCGCCATCCTGGGGATCGTGCTGGCCGGGGACGAACTGGCGCCGACCCGCCATGCCTATGACGCCATCGTCACCGCCTGCGCCGCCTGGCAGGGCCTGCATCTGACGGTCTGCCTGAGCGTCGGCCTGATCCTGCTACTGCGCCCGACCGGCCCGGAGCGGCGCAGCGAGTGGCAGATCGCCGCCCTGCTCTGGCATTACACCACCTTGCAGGGCGTGCTCATGGGGGGTGCGCTCCTGCTGTTTCCGCGGCTGCTGTGAGGGAGCGATCATGGCAGCGACGACACCGAATCCATCCCCTACGCTCATCGTCGCCGCCCCCCTGCTATGGGCCGTCCATTTCGTGCTCTGCTACGGCCTGCTGTCGATCGGCTGCGCCGCCGGCTGGCAAGCAGCCAGCTTCCTCGGGCTGGATACGATTCGCGCGCTCCTGCTGGCGCTGACGACGCTGGCGGCGGCCATTCTGCTGGTGCTACTGGCGCACGCCTGGCGTGCCCACCGTGGTCGCAGCGGCGGCTCGCAACAGCGGTTCATGGCCGTCGTCAGCGCAGGGCTGGCCGTGCTGTCCCTTACCGCCGTGGTTTGGCTCGGGCTGGCCGTGATCGCGATACCGCCCTGTCAGTAACCGTCCCGCCGGCTCAGCCGCCAAGGCCTTCCAGCCGGTACATCTCGATCATGCGGCGGATTTTGCCCTGCGCGACCGGCGTCACGTTCTCGAAACGGAAGCCGGTATGGTGAAACAGGGCATTTTCCTCTTTCTTGTCCCACACGCTGGCGGCTTCGATGACCAGCTCGCGACTGGGATCCAGCTCCTCCGGCAGCTCCACCCGCAGCAGCATGCGCCGCTCCGGCTCGATCTGCTCGCGGCTCTGCAGCATGGCACCAAGCGGCGTGATATCGACCAGGTAGCCGATGAACTGATTGGTGTTGCGGTCGAATACCCGCAGGTACCGGTTGATTACCTCGCGCTGCTCGCGTCTTGCTACTGCCACGGTCGCACTCCTTGTCAAGGTCACGGCTACCGCAGACTCGCTAGCCGGGCGGGGAGCACCTGGGCGCCCGGCCCGCGGCCCTGGCCTGCTCATAAAGTTTCATGGCTCCCGGCATCTCTTTTTGCAAATTGCCGATGCGGCTGCCATGCGACGGGTGGGTGGAGAGGAACTCCGGCGGCTGACCCTGGGCCGCCCGCTCCATGTTCTCCCAAAGGGCGATGGCTTCGCGCGGATCGAAACCAGCCTTGGCCATCAGCTGCAGGCCGATGACGTCCGCTTCCGCTTCCTGGGTGCGACTGAAGGGCAGGATGATGCCGACCTGCGCCCCCAGTCCCAGCAAGGCCAGCATGGTTTGCTGCTGCTGGGTACCGCTGCCGGCCAGGATCTGGAGCAGCTGCAGGCCGGTATTGGTCGCAAAGGCGGTAGAGACTCGCTCGTTGGAGTGCTGAGCCAGCACGTGCCCAATCTCGTGGCCGATGACGGCAGCGAGCTGCCCCGGCGTTTCCGCCACAGCAAGCAGACCGGTATGGACGCCGATCTTGCCGCCGGGAAGCGCAAAGGCATTGGCAGTCCCGTCATTGAACACCCGCACCTCCCAGTCGCGCTGCTCCGGCAGCGTGGCGAGCAGCGCATCGGCGACACACTGCACGTAGCTGTTGACGACCGGACTCTTGTCCACCGGCACCTGCTCCTGGATTTGCAGGAAGGCGGCCGCTCCCATTTCGTTCATCTGCGATTCGGGAAACAACTGCAGCTGGCGGCGCCCCGTGGGTGACGTGGCACAGGCGGCTGCGACGGCGACTGCCAGGAAGATGACAAGCAGGCGGCGCATCAGTGTCTTCTCCGTCCTTATTCTCTCAACAGCTCCGCCGGGGACGTTCCCGGCTCACGCTGCAAGCATAACCGGTGCTAAACCCGCTTGACAGCTACTTCTCGCCAGCCGTGATCACAGCTCTCCGTCCGCGGTCAATGGCCGGGCCTGGTAGTTGGTAGACGACAACGCGTTGATCAGGTCTTCCGGCTGCACCTCGCCAGCGACGGTGGCAATCCCGCGATCCAGGTCCACCTCGACCGCGTCCACCCCAGCCAGTCCGCGCAAAGCCTGCTCCACCTTGTCCTTGCAGGCCAGGCAGGTCATCCCCTCGATGCGCAGCCGTTGCGTGCGCTGAGGCGCAATGTCTGGCATGTTCCTCTCCATCCCGCTTGCTTTGCGTTCTATAAATGGGTGCTGATGCAAGGCCTGCCAACGACGCGCGCATGCCAAGCGGGGAAAATGGCGGACAAGCCCCTCGTCCCAGGCGGAGGCGCCAGGCTATGCTAGTGCATGGTCTTGCCGTCGCTGGACTTCAAGCTCGCAGGCGAGTCTCGGAAATGAACCTTGCATCCTGGCTGTCGCTGCTGGCGCTGGTCGCGGCCCTGCCGTTGGCGCTTGAGCTGCTCTGCGGCCTGCTGCGGCTGGGTCAGCTGCAGGATCAACCGGCACGGGGAGCCTACCCCGCCCTGTCGGTGATCATTCCGGCCCGCAACGAAGCAGCCACCATCGAACCCGCCCTGCGCAGCTTGCTGGCGGCCGATTACCCTGCGCTGGAGGTAATTGCGGTGAACGACCGCTCGACCGATGGCACCGGCGCGCTTCTCGACCGTCTGGCCGGCGAGGATGCGCGGCTCAAGGTCCTGCACGTCGAGGCCCTACCGCCCGGCTGGATGGGCAAGTCCCATGCCCTGCACCTGGGCACCCGACAGGCTAGCGGCGAGTATTTGCTGTTCACCGACGCCGACGTACACTTCGCGCCGCAGTCCCTGCGGCGGGCGCTAGCCTATGCAGCGGCGCACGAACTAGACCATCTGGTGGTGCTGCCGGAGCTGCAGGCGAAAGCGGCGCTGCTGCGGATGCTGCTGATACAGTTCCTCGCCGGCTTCCTGCTGATCTTCCGCCCCTGGCGGGTGCGCCGCTCCCGGCGACGCTACGTCGGCGTCGGCGCCTTCAACCTGGTGCGGCGCAGCGCCTATCAGGCCATCGGCGGCCACCAGGCGGTGGCCATGACGCCTCTGGACGACACCCTGCTCGGCAAGCGGCTCAAGCAGGCCGGTGCCAAGACGGACGCCCTGCTCGGCAACGGCTGCGTGATGGTGGACTGGTACCCGTCGACCCGCGCCATGATCGACGGCCTGGCCAAGAACGGCTTCGCCGCCTTCGACTACCGGCTGAGCAAGCTGCTGGCCGCCACCGTCCTGATCGGGCTGGTGGCGTGCTGGCCGCCGGTGGGACTGTTCCTGGGCACGCTGCCAGGCCAGCTGGCCAGTGCCGCCACACTGGGGCTGGGTGCGGCGACGCTGTACGTGCTGCTGCGCCAGACCGATTGGCCGCGCTGGATCCTGTTGCTGGCCCCCCTGGGCACGTTGCTCAGCCTCTACATGTGCTGGCGCTCGGCAGCGCTGGCACTCTACCACGGCGCGGTGATGTGGCGCGGCACGGCCTATCCGCTGGCAGAGCTGAAAGCCCGCCATTACTAGGCGAGTCTCGCGCTGCCGCGGACGGCTAGAACAGCGCCGCCTCCCACTCCTCAAAGGTTGCCTCCAGGCGCTGCATGATCTCGTCCACCTGCTCGCCGGTCACCGACAACGGTGGCGAGATCCAGATCGGCAAGCCGCGCCGGAAGGCCGGCTGCCGCCGCGGCCCGTAGAGCGTGCCGTAGAGCACCAAGCCGTTCTTGAGCGCCAGCGACTGGAACAGTCGCTCGGCCTGCTGCTCGGGCTCGAAGAACTCCATGGTGCGCTTGTCGCGCACCACCTCCGCTACCAGGAACAGTCCCCAGCCGCGCACGTCAGCCACGGTGCGCCGCTGCAGCAAGCGCTCCCGGTAGCTAAACAGCCGCTCGCTTTGACGCCGGCAGTTCTCCAGCAACCCCTCGTCGCGGATGATGCTGATCACTTCCTTACCGGCCGCACAGGCCAGTCCGTGACCGCCCATGGTGAAACCATGGACGAAATGGGCGCGGCTTTGGAGAAAGGCCTCGTTGATCTCGTCGCTGACGGCCACCGCGGCAAGGGGCACGTAGCCGCTGGAGATCCCCTTGCCCAGCACCATGATGTCGGGAACGACGCCGAAGTGCTCCATGCCGAACCAGCGACCGGTGCGGCCGAAGCCGGTCACCACCTCGTCGGCTATCAGCAGCACCTCGTAACGATCACAAATCTCGCGGATGGTCTGCCAGTAGCTGACGGGGGGCACCACCCCGTAATCCGGCCCGCAGCCATGCGGAGTGGCGATGAAGGCCGCCACCGTCTGCGGGCCTTCGTAGTGAATGGCGGTCTCCAGTGCCTGGGCGCAGTGCACGCCCCACTCTTCCCGGCTGACGCCGGCAGGGCGGTCGAAATCGCTGTATTGGCGGATATGCGGCCACTGCGGGATCATGGGTACGAAGTGGCGCTGGGAGACGGGATTGTGGGATGCGCCCAGCGCGGCCAGCGTCATACCGTGATAGCTGTCGCGGACGCTGATGATCTTGTACTTGTCGCGGTTGCCGCGCACGAGCTGCGCCTGGCGCGCCAGCTTGAAGGCCGTCTCCACCGCTTCCGAGCCGCCCGAGACCAGATAGGAAACGTTCAGGCTGCCAGGCAGGATTTCCGCCAGCATGCGACCGTACTCGGCCCGCTCGGGGTTGGCCAGCGTCGGATGAGGATAGGCGAAGCGTTCCAGCTGCCTGGTGATCGCCGCCTTCATGCGGGGATGGTTGTGTAGCAGGTTCATCACAAAGGGACCGCCGGAGGCATCGATATAGCGCCGCCCATCGCGATCGTAGAGGTAAATGCCGTCTGCCCGCTCCAGGACCACATCCATGGGATGGTAGGAAAACGCATGGCGCCAGTCCCCATGCGGCCGCAGGATATTTGCCAGCCGACCGCTTCCGATGCCGCCGTCCTGCGCCTGTTCTCTTGAGTCAGCCATGCCTCCGCCTCCCATCGTCGCCTGGATCTTCCTCCTAAAGGCTTAGTCAAGTCGGCGCCGGCGCGCCAGTCACGGCCTCAGTTGCTGCCGTCCATGGCCTGGCGGTAGGCGCCGGCGGCGCGGCGCCGATGTCGCCTGGCGGCCCATAGCCGCAGCTGGCCGACCACGCCCTGGGGAAAGAAATACACGCTGGCGACGAACAGCAGCCCGAACCACAGCAGCCAATGGCTGGGATGGAACAGCGCCGCCAACAGCGGCAGGCCTTCGGCCCAGCCACTCAACAGCCGCAGCAGATCCTGCAGATAATTCTCCGCGATCAGGAAGAGGCTTGCGCCGATCACGGCGCCATACAAGGTTCCCATGCCGCCAATGACCGTCATCAGCAGCACGAACACCATCAGGTCGAAGCTGACCGTGGTTTCCGGGTTCACGTAGCGGGTCGACAGGGCAAACAAGGCGCCAGCGAAGGCGGTGAAACAAGCGGCGAAGACCACGCTGGCGGTACGGTAGAGCACCGTCCGATAGCCCAGCGCCTCGACTCGGAACTCATTCTCACGGATGGCCTGGAGGATCCGCCCGAAGGGCGAGTTCATCATCCTCAGCATGAGCAAGAACAACAGCAAGGAGGAGCCGAACAGCAGGTAGTACATCAGCAGCCGCCCGGTAAGGCGCACGGTAAAGAAGGATTGCTCCCAGGCCTCGTCAACCGGCTCGCCGCTCAGCACCTTGCCAATGAAGCCGAACAGGTTGAAGCCCTGCCAGGGGGACTCCGCCAGCCGGAAGGCCGGACCGAGCTCGGCCGGGGTACGCACCCGCACCCCATCCTCGCCGCCGGTGAAGTGGTAGAACTGGGTCAGCAGCTGCAAAAAGCTGTAGGCGACGGCTAGGGTGACGAGGGCGAAGAAAATTGCCCGCACCCGCAGCGACAGCAGTCCCAGCAGCAGGGCGAGCAGCAAGCTCAGCGCCTGCCCGACCAGCAGCCCCGCGGCCGCCGCCGGCCAGGTCGGCCCCAGCTCCCGCAGCAGGATGGCCATGGAATACGCGCCCAGGCCGAAGAACATCATGTGGGCGAACGACACCACGGCAGTGTAGCCGATCAGCATGTCATAGGACGCGACCACGATGATGAAGATGCAAATCATCGACATGGTGCGGAAGGCGACCGAGCCTTCGAACAGGAAGGGCCCGCCGGCCAGGCCGATGAGTATCGCCAGCAGGATCGCCGCCAGCAGGCGGCTGCGCGGCAAGTCGTCAGAAAGTAGCGCTCGCAACATGGTGCTGCTCCTAGACCCGGATCACCGGAATCAGGCCTTGCGGCCGCCACATCAGCACCGCCACCAGCAGGCCGACGGCAGCAACGCCGGCCAGCGGCGGGATCAGGTAGCCGACGTACAGGTTAAGCAGGCCGACGCAGATGGATGCGAAGAAGCAGCCGGTCACCGAGCCCAGCCCGCCGATGATGATGACCACGATCACCAGCACCATCAGTTGTGCCCCGATCTGGGCGGTGATCAGCTCCTGGTACATGCCCCACAACACGCCGCCGAAGGCAGCCAGCGCCGACCCGACCACGAACACCGCCATGAACAGCAAGCGGATCCGGTAACCGAGCACCTCCACCATCTCCGTACTCTCGACCCCGGCGCGAATCAGGATGCCGACCTTGGTGTGATGGATGACCCGCAGCATGACCCAGTAGATCGCTAGGCCCAGCACCACCGCCAGCAGCCGAAAACGCTCGATGGTCATGTCGCCGATGACGATGGCGCCGGCCAGGCCTTGGGGACGTATCACCGGGAGCGGGCTGGCGCCCCAGATCACCTGGATCAGCTGCTCGATGATGATGGCGCCGCCGACGGTGACCAGGATCTGCTTGGGGTGGCTGTCATAGACCGGGCGGATGATGAGGCGCTCGAACACCAGCCCAAGGGCGCCGGCCACCAGCAGCGCCGCGAGCAGGGCGGGCACGATGGCGCCGAGGTTGGCGACGAGGCTAGCCGCGGCCGCCTTGCCGCCGAAGAAGGCCAGCACTGCTGCGCCCAGGTAGGCGCCCACGGCGATGAAGGCGCCGTGACCGAGGTTAAGCACGCTCATCAGGCCGAAGGTCAGGGTCATGCCGGAGGCCATGATGAAGATCAAAAGTCCCATGGCGGCGCCGCTGATGGTCAGCATCAGCCAGATGTCGGGCCGGATGAACAGCAGCGGCACGAGGGTGATCAGTAGCAGCAGGAAATAATGCGGCTGCCGCTGCTGCAAGCGCTGCAGTCCCTGCAGCAGGCGCGCTGCCAGATTGCGCTTGGGTTGGATATCTTGATTCGGTGCCGTCATGGTCGCCGCCTCACTGCTCCAGGCTCAACCCCAGCAGACGCGTCTGCAGCGCCAGGTCGGCAGCCAGCTCGGCCATGCTGCCGGTGTACACGATGCGCCCGCTATCCATCACTGCCACGCTGTCGCCCAAGGAACTGGCGAAATTGAAGTTCTGCTCCACCAGCAGGATGGTGGTGCGGGTTTGCTTCAGCTGCAGGAAGGCATCCCGCATGTGGTTGACGATGGCTGGCGCCAGCCCCTTGGTGGGCTCGTCGATCAGCAGCAGCTCGCGCGGCTCGATGATCGCCCGGGCCACGGCCAGCATCTGCTTCTACCCGCCGGACAGGGCGCCGGCCGGGCTGTTCCAGAATTTCTTCAGGGCCGGGAACAGCTGAAAAATCCACTCCAGCCGGTCCTCCCGCATAGGACCGCCGGTGGCGGCCAGCTCCATGTTCTCGCGCACACTGAGCAGGCTGAAGATGCCCATGTGCTCGGGCACAAAGGCGATGCCCCGGCGAGCGATGGCGGGCGTGCGCAGCCGCCCCAGCTCCTCGCCCTTAAAACGAATGCAACCGGCGGTGATCCGGCACAACCCCATGATGGTGCGCAGGGTGGTGCTCTTGCCTGCACCGTTGCGCCCCAGCAGCACGGTCAGCCCGCCGGCCGGCACCTGCAGATCGACTCCGTGCAGGATGTGGTACTGGCCGATGTTGCTGTGCAGCCCTCGAATGTCCAGCAGTGGTTCCATCATGCCCTCCTCCCCGCGCCGACTGTCGCTTCAGGGCGCCGCCGGCGCTGCGCCCAGATAGGCTTCCTGCACCACAGTGGAAGCGATCACTGTCTCCGGCTCACCGTCCTCCAGCAGCTCGCCGTTGTGCAGCACGATGATGCGGTCGGACAGCGTGCGCACGATGTCCATCTTGTGCTCCACCAGCAGGATCACCTTGTCCTTCTGCTGCTTGATCTCGGCGATCAGCTCGAGAATCACCGTCGCATCGTCCAGGCTCATGCCGGCGGTCGGCTCGTCGAACATGAACACCTTGGGCTCCAGCGCCAGCAGCAACCCCACTTCCAGCTTGCGCTGGTCGCCGTGCGGCAGCGCCGCCGCCGGCACGTCCGCCCGGTGCGCCAACCGCACCCGCTCCAGATAGTACATGGCTCGCTCGGTGATGTCGCGCCGCCTGGAGGCGCGCTGCCAAAAGTTGTAGCCAACCCGGTGGCGGGCGGCGACGGCGAGCCGGACGTTCTCCAGTACGCTCAGGCCGGGGAACAGGTTGGTCAGCTGGAAGGCGCGTCTCAGCCCCTTGTCGGCCCGGGCCGGCACGCTCAGATGGGTGATGTCTTCGCCTGCCAGGATGACGCTGCCGCCAGTGGCCCGCAGCTGTCCGGAGATCAGGTTGAAGTACGTGGTCTTACCGGCGCCGTTGGGACCGACGATGGAAGTCAGCGTGCCGCGCTCGAAAGCGCAGGAGACCTTGTTGACCGCCACATGACCGCCGAAATTGATGGTCAGATCGCGCGTCTCCAGCAGCACGCGCCTGGAATCAGTGGTGGTACGCATCCGCTCGTGCCCTCTCGCCGGCCCGCCTCCCGCCGTGGGAAGCGGGCCGATCGTCTCAGCGCTGGTTGCGAATGGGGATGTTCATCTCTTCCGGCTTGATCTCCCGCACCAGCTCGGGGATGGCCCATTCCACGTCGGGATCGACCTTGATGCGGAAGTGGTACATGGACTGCATCGCCTGGTGGTCCTGCTCGCGGATGCGCATGCGGCCCTTGGGGGTGTCGAATTCCAGGCCTTCGAAAGCGGCGATCAGGTCCTCCGTATCGGTGGAGCCGCCGGCGCGGCGAATGGCCTCGACGATGGCGACGGCCTCGGCGAAACCCTGCGCGGTGAAGAAATCCGGCGGCGTGCCGTGGCGCTTGAGATGCTCCTCGACGAACCAATCGTTGATGGGGTTGTTGGGGTTTTCGTAGTAGTAATAGCCGGCCCCCTCCATGCCCGGGAAAGCCTTGTAGCCGACCAGTGCGGAGAGGATGTTGCCCCCCGTGGCCAGCTTGATCCCGTAACGCTCAGGCTGCATGTCCTGGATGCGGCCGAAGGGGTTATTGGCCCCGGCCCAGATGCCGAAGATGAACTTGCCGGCACCGCAGTCGCTGCGGTCCTTGAGCACGTCGAGCAGGCGCTGGCCAGCGGCGGTGAAGTCGGTAGCATCCATCGGCAGGTATTCCTCGTGCACCACCTTACCGCCCTGCTCCTGCAAGGCCTCCTTGAACGCCGCCACGCCGTCGCGGCCGAAGGCGTAGTCCTGGGCGATGGTCGCGACGCAAACGCCGGGCTTGCCGATGGCGACGGCATTGGAGACGGCGTCCTGCGACGAGTTGCGGCCGATGCGGAAGACGTAGCGGTTCCAGTCGGCGCCGGTGATGCTGTCGGCCACACCCTGGGCGATGATGATGCGCTCGTAATTCCTCCGCCAGCGGCAGCACCGCCAACGCCACCCCAGAGGAGATGGTGCCGATCACGATGTGGGAATCGTCCTCGGCGAATGCCGCCTCGACCAGCGCCCTGGCCCGCGCCGGGTTCATCTGGTCATCCTTCTCGATCAGCTTGATCGGACGGCCTTCCACCGTCATGGTGCCGTCGGTGGCGTACTCGAAGCCCATGCGCAGCCCGATGTGCAGTTGCTCGCCATAGGCCCGCAGCGCGCCGGTGAGGGTGTTGACGTGGGTGATGATTACGGGCTCCTGCGCCTGGGCCAAGAGGCTGGTGCCCAGCCCTAGAGCCGCCAGCAGGGACAGCGTCCTTCTTTTCATGACTTCTCCTCCTCGGTGCTTCTTCGCCGCCGGGTCGGTCGGCGGGCCGGCCTTGCCGGCCGCCGCTCAGCCCAGCCTTTTTTGCATGCCGTTGCGAATCAGGTCGGCCGCGGCCGCCACCACCTGCTCGAACGGCGCGTCCTGATCCCACAGGGCGTAGCGCATGCCCAGAAAATGGCCGATCCCCATCAGGGCCCAGGCCCGCACTTGGTTATCGCCAGCCGCGATCTCGCCCTTGCTCTGCGCCTGGCGCAACAGCCGCTCGTAGGCCGCTGCGAAGGTTTGGTAGTACTCGCGATAAATCGACTCGTCGACGAACAGCGCTTCCTGCAGGATGCGGTACAGGCTCTGGTTCTCGCGGACGAAATGCAGGAAGGCCAGCAGCCCCCGCTGCTCCGCCTCCAGCCGGTCCTTGCTGCCGGCCACCCGCTCGGCGACGTACAGGCGCAGATCGCGGCCCAGCTGGCGCACCAGCTCACGCAGCGCCTCTTCCTTGCTGGAAAAGTGGAAATAAAACGTGCCCTGCGCGATGCCAGCGGCACGCGTGATATCAACGATGCCGGCACCATGGAAGCCGAGCCGGCCGAAAGTCTCTTCCGCCGCCTTGAGGATGCGGCGCCGGGTGCGCTTGCCGCGCATCGTCTTGGGCCGGACCGCGCTCATGCCGCCTGCTCCCCGCTGCCCGTCGATCAAATTCGAATACCGATTCGGTTTTCACTTAAAACATAGAAGCAGGCCGCGAAATGTCAAACCGGAGCCTTTACGCTCAAAACAGCGCGAGTTGGCGCTCGACCTGCTGGGCCGGCTGCAGGCCCGAGCCGGTCACGCCGAGCAAGCGTACCGGGCGGGTGGCCGCCTCGGTGCGGGCCAGCAGGGTTTCCAGCAGCTGCATGAGGTCGGCCAGCTCGGTGATGGGATGGAGCGTGGTATGGCTGCGGGTGATGAGCTGGAAATCGTGGTAGCGGACCTTGAGCGTCCAGGTGCTGGCCGTGAGCCGGAGCGACGCCAGCCCCGACAGAACTTCCTCGGCCAGCGGTCGCAGCGCCGCCAGCATGTCCTTGGGGTCGCTCAGATCGCGCTCGAAGGTGGTCTCGGTGCCGTACGACTTGCGCTCGCGGCTGGGTCGCACCGGCCGCTCGTCGATGCCGCGGGCGATGTTGTAGAAGAACTCGCCGCTCTTGCCGAAGACCGCCTGCAGCTCCGGCAAGCTCCAGCGCGCCAGATCGGCGCCGGTGCGGATGCCGAGCTCGTGCATCCTGGCTTCGGTGGCGGGCCCGACGCCGTGAAAGCGGCCTATCTCGAGCCCGGCCACGAATGCCGGCCCTTCCTCCGGCGTGATCACGTACAACCCGTCGGGCTTGTTGACCTCGGAAGCCAGCTTGGCCAGGAACTTGTTGTAGGAGACGCCGGCCGAGGCGGTCAGTCCCGTCTCCTCGAAGATCTCGCGCTTGATCTGGCGGGCGATCAAGGTGGCCGCGCCCCGGCAGGCCCTGCTATCGGTCACGTCCAGGTAGGCTTCGTCCAGTGACAGCGGCTCGACTAGCGGCGTATAGCGGCGGAAGATGGCCCGGATCCGCTGCGACTCGGCGCGATAGACGTCGAACCGGGGCCGCAGAAAGATGGCATGCGGGCAAAGGCGACGCGCATGGGCAGACGGCATGGCCGAGCGAATGCCGTAGCGGCGCGCCTCATAGCTGGCGGTCGCCACCACGCCGCGGCCGTCCGGCGAGCCGCCCACCACCAGCGGCTTGCCACGCAGCTCGGGGTTATCGCGCTGCTCCACCGCGGCATAGAATGCGTCCATGTCAATATGTATGATCTTTCGTGACATAGCTGGCAGCAGCGACACCGGGCGAGCACGCTCATTTTACCCAAGCAGGGCGTGGAGCCACTGCCGTCAAGCACGAACGCCTCCGACGGGCTACCATGGCCCGTCCACCCATCGACCTTCAGGCTTTCATGACATCATCAAGGCAACGCGGCAGCCTGGGCCGGGCGCTGTTCGACATGACCTGGCCCATGATCTTCGGCGTCGTTTCGCTGATGAGCTTCCAGCTGGTCGACAGCATCTTCATCAGCATGCTGGGCGTGGAACCGCTAGCCGCCTTGGGCTTCACCGTCCCCGTCAACCAGCTGTTCATCGCCATCCAGGTCGGCATCGGCATCGCTGCCACCGCGCTGATCTCCCGCGCTCTCGGTGCCGGCAATCCGGAGCGGGCCAAGCGCCTCGGCGGGCTGGTGATCGCGATCGGCGGGGTAGCCATGCTGACCCTATGCGTCCTGGTCTGGGTCGTGCGCCGACCGCTGCTGACCGCGCTGGGAGCCGATCCCGCACTGCTGCCAATGATCGGCCAATACTGGCTCCCCTGGCTAGGCAGTGCCTGGGTAGGCGCCATGCTGTATTTCGCTTACAGCATCTGCCGCGCCAACGGCGACACCCGCTTGCCAGGCTTAATGATGGTAGTCACCAGCTTGCTCAACCTGGCGCTGGATCCGCTGTTCATCTTCGTTTTCGGCTGGGGGCTGCCGGGCGCTGCGCTGGCGACCCTGACTGCCTTCGGCCTGGGCGCGGCAGTGACCTTCATGCGGCTGCAACGGCGCGCCTGGCTGCGCCTCGACCCCCACGGCCTGCCGCCGCTGCCGGCCCTGCGCCAGCTCGCTGGCATCAGCCTGCCGGCCATGGTGAGCCAACTGATGCCGGCCGTGTCCGCCCTGCTGGCCACCAATCTGGTGGCCGGCTTCGGCGCCGGGGCAGTGGCAGCCTGGGCGCTGGGGACGCGGCTGGAGTATTTCTCCATCGTCACCGTACTGGCGCTCACCATGTCGCTGCCACCGATGGTCGGGCGCTTCCTGGGCGCCGGCCAGCTGAAGCGGATACGTTCCTTGATCAAGATCGCCGCCCGTTTCGTGCTCGGCCTGCAGCTGATCATCGCCCTGGCCTGGATGGCCGGCAGCGGAATGCTGCCCGGCCTGCTGGCGCCGGAGCCCGAGGTGGCCGAGCTGCTGCATGCCTATCTGCTGCTGGTGCCGCTCAGCTATGGCCCGCTGGGGGTGTGCATGATCATGGTCTCGGTCTGCAACGCCTTGGGCCTGCCAGCACGGGCGGTGCTGATCTCCTTCATCCGGCTATTCGTCTGCTACCTGCCGGGATTGTGGCTAGGCGCCAGGCTGGGCGGCATGCCCGGCCTGTACGCCGGCGCCCTGGCCGGCAATCTGGCTGCCGGGGCGATCAGCTGGCTGCTCTACAACCAGGCCATAGAGCGCCTGCAAGGCAGCGCACCCGGGCTCGCGAGGTCAGCGCGGCAGCAGGCGTAGCGGCAGCCGCTGCAGCAGAAACCCGACCAGACGCCACGGCCAGGCAGGAACGAAAACGGCGGCGGGCTCGCGCTCGATGGCTGCGACCAACGCCCGCACGCCGGTTTCCAGGTCCACGGCGAACGGCAGCCGCTCGGCGCCGGCATTGAGCGGCGTGCGGATGTAACCAGGATAAAGAGTGGTGACCTTGATGGGCGTACCCAGTAGCTCGGCCCGAATGCCTTCCGCCAGGGTAGCTAGGCCGGCCTTGCTGGCCGAATAGGCGGTCATGCCGCCGGGAAAGCCGCGCAAGGCGGCCACTGAAGAGACCACCACCAAATGGCCGCGGTTCTGGCGACGGAAGATCTCCACCGCCGCCTCGCACTGCGCCAGCGCGGCGATCAGATTAGTCTGCAACGTTGCCAGGTTGTCGGTGAAGCCGCCGCAGCCGATGGGACGCCCACTGCCGATGCCGGCGTTGACGATGACCCGGTCCAGTCCGCCCAGCTCGGCTGTGCAATCGGCGAATACCTCGAACACCTGGGCATGGTCGTTCACGTCCAGCTGGCGCACCACAATGCGGCGTTCGGGATGCCGGGCAAGCAATTCGTCGCGCAGCGCCTGCAGCTGCTCACGGCGCCGGGCGCACAGCGCCAGATCGTGGCCACGCTCGGCATAGGCGCGCGCCATGCCTGCGCCCAGCCCCGAGCTAGCACCGGTGATGAGAACGTTCTTGCGCATTGCCTCCCCCCAATGCTTGCAAGCCGCGCCTTGCGCACGGCCGTGCCAAAGATAGGCAAGCCGCCGCCAAAGCTCCAGCGACCACCTTGTTTGTCGGCCCCGCCGCCGTCATCTGCCCCTGAGTCCTGGGAACCGCGGAAGCGAGCGACATGACCTCCAAACGCAAACACCCCGAGCAGAAACGGCGCCCCGAGCTGGAGCCCTATGCGCCACCCGACCATCCCGACGTGCACGTGCCGGAGCAGCAGCTGCCGGAAGAACCGCCGCCGAAACAGCGAGAGAAGCGGCCGCAGGCAAAGCCCTCATAGGCGGACCAATGGCGTAACAATAAAGAGCAATCCAGGCTGCTCGACAACTGATATTTACCGCACCCACAAGAAAATATCGAAAGCCTCAAAAGTCTTGATTCCCCATTTATGACCGCCGCAATAAATGATATAATGACGGTCCTTTCGCATACATTCGAGGGGCTATTATGCGAGTCGTATCATTTCGTCAGAACGGCAAGACTGACTGGGGAATCGTCAGCGAAGACCGAATCAGGGTCGCCGGCGACGGCTATCCGGCGACGGTGCTTCAGCTGTTGGAGCAAGATGCGCCGATGGACATTTTGTCACGGCTGCAGGCCGACCCCGACGCTACCAGCGTCCCGCTGAACGAAGCAGAGCTGTTGGCGCCGATTCCACGACCACGCAAGAACGTCATCTGCCTCGGCTTGAACTACGCCGAGCACGCGCGTGAATCACTGCAGACGAAAGGGCTGGCAGTGGAAATGCCGGAGCACCCGGTTGTCTTCACCAAGAGCACGACCACCATCACCGGCCCCTATGCCGACATCCCGCTGCGCAGCCAGGTCACCCGGGAACTCGACTGGGAAGCGGAGCTGGCCGTGGTAATCGGCCGCGGCGGCCGCGACATTCCCGAGGCTGAAGCCCTGCAGCACGTCTTCGGCTACATGGTGCTCAACGATCTTACCGCCCGTGATCTGCAGCGCCGTCACAAGCAGTTCTTCCTGGGCAAAAGCCTGGACGACAGCTGCCCCATGGGGCCCTGGATCGTCACCGCCGACGAGGTTCCCGACCCGCAAAACCTCAATGTGCGCTGCTGGGTCAACGGCGTGCTCAAGCAGGATGGCCATACCAGCCAGCAGATCTTCCCAGTGGCGCGCACCATCGCCCTGCTGTCGCAAATCATGACGCTGGAGCCGGGCGACATCATCTCCACCGGCACGCCCGAGGGTGTCGGCTTTGCCCGGCAGCCGCCAGAGTTTCTATCTGCGGGCGACGTGGTGGAATGCGAAATCAGCGGAATCGGCCTTATCAGCAACAGTATCGTAGCCGTCTGATTGAGGCATGCTGATTTTTTTAAAAAAAGAAGCCGGCAAGGATATTACCTTGCCGGCCATCCCTAAGGACAGGACTAAACAAGACCAGACCCGGCCCCAAAATCTCTGTCGATTAATGTCACAAATAACCAAAAAACGATGTAGTCTCTCGAAGGGTATTGCGGAAGCCAGGGCCGTCATCAAACATTGCCGTACTTGGCCAGAGCATCCGCCAACGTAAGCCCGTTCGACAGCTCCTTGCGAATCTGTTCCTCCTGCCGGGTAAGGGCTTCCGTCTTCTCCAGGACCTCCTCGACCAGGTGAGCTGGAATGACGATCGCACCATCCTCGTCGGCCAGGATGAAGTCGCCGGGCTTGACCTCGACATATTTCGTCGTCGCTCCGCGAATGGCGACCGGAACCTGATAGCCATTGACTTTCCAGCGGCCAATGGACTGCACGGGAGAGCGATAACGGGCATAGACCGAGAAACTGTGGTGCTTGAGCCAACGCACGTCGCGCACCCCGCCGTCGATCAGGGCCCCCACGCAGCCGCGCTCCTTGAGGCCGACAGCGATCAGCTCTCCGATGTAGCAGACTCCCTCGCCGTCACCCGACCAAACCGTCACCTCGCCAGGAGAAACGCCCGCACAGGCCTGCATTTTCTCCGGATCACCGCTGCCGTGCTTATAAGGCGTCATCTGGCCTCGGATCGTATAAGCCCAGCCAGCCAGACGACCGTTGTCAGGCGGGAAAGGGGCAAAATCCGGGTGCAGTCCCTGATGGTGATAGCCCAGCGTGTCAAGAACGTCGGAAACGTTGGCCGTATCGAGCACAGCGAAACGCTGGCGAATGCTGTCTTTCTTGGCCTGGTCCATAATCGAACTCCTTCAGATGCTGGAGATGTAACCGCCGTCCACCCGAACAATCGAGCCAGTGATGTAGGCGGCTTTGGCGCTGGCCAGGAAGGCAACGGCGTCGGCATACTCTTGCGGGGTGCCGTAGCGACCTACCGGTATGGACCCCGTGCTTTCCGCCACCACGCTTTCCAGCGAGCGGTTTTCGCGCTTGGCCTTGGCTTCATCCAGCGCCCTGATGCGAGCGGTGCCGATCCGGCCAGGAACGATGACGTTGACGGTAATGCCGTCGGCGGCAACTTCGCGGGCAAGCGTTTTCGACCATCCCACCAGGCTGGCGCGTAAGGCGTTGGACAGACCCAAATACGGAATCGGCGCGATCACCCCCGAGGAAGCACTGGTAATCACTCGCCCCCAGCCCCGCTCCCGCATGCCTGGAAGCACCCGGTCGGTAATCTTGATCACCGACAGCACCATGGCGTCGAAATGACGGCGCCAGTCTTCCGCAGGGACCCCAACGATCGGAGAAGGCGGCGGCCCGCCGGTATTGTTCACGAGAATGTCGACCCTGCCGAGCTCCGCCTCGATTGCCGCAATCTGTGCGTCGATCGACTCGATGTCTGCTAAGTTCCAAATCAGCTTCTGCACCGTGCCGCCCGCATCGGCAATGCGTTGCGCCGTTGCCTCTAGCGCGTCGACATCGATATCGGCAATCGCGACCTTTGCCCCTTCGCGAGCCAGGGTGATCGCCACGGCACCGCCAATGCCGCCGCCGGCTCCCAGCACCAACGCTACGCGCCCGCTCAACCCGAGATCCATATCGCCTTCCTTCGTCTGTTCAAGAATTCTCAAGCGTTCTGTAGCCCAACGACCTCGGCCGTATCTTGCTTGCCGCTGCCCGGCGGAGCTGCCAGCACCGCTGATAAGAGCGTCGGATGCGCCATAAGCGGCCAATCCAGCTCAACCTTAGAAAGAGAACGAGCCGCTTACAAACGATCTTTACAGCCGGGATGCATGAGGTAAGCTCAAGCAAAATGATTCACCAGTGACAAATCCCCGGATACCGATGTCTCGTCGACTACCTTCGTTGAACGCGCTCAGGACCTTCGAAGCCGCGGCGCGCAACCTGAGCTTTCGCCTGGCAGCGGAAGAGCTGTTCGTCACCCAGGGGGCCGTCTCTCGCCAGATCAAGGCGCTGGAGGATTACCTGGGCGTGCAGCTCTTCAACCGCCTTACCCGGGCCGTCGAGCTCACCGAGCACGGCATGGCGCTGCTGGGGCCGGTGCGCGACGCCCTGGACCAGATCGAGCAGGCCGTCAACCGAATCATGGCGCGCAGGGGCGGCGGCATCCTCACGGTCAGCACATTGCCGACCCTTGCCATCAAATGGCTGGTTCCCCGCCTGGTCTCCTTTTCCGAGCAGCATCCCGAGATCGAGGTGCATCTGGTCAGCAGCATCCGCCCAGTCGATTTCGCTCGGGATCAAATCGACGTCGGCATCCGGGTTGGCCAGCCGGTCGGTGCTGGCAGCGGCAAGAGCGGTCCGCGCATTGATCTGAGCATGGTGGAAAGCTGGGAAGGCATACGCGCCGAGCAACTGACCAGCGATGATCTGGTGGCGGTCTGTGCCCCGCACATGCTGCCGGGCGGTCGGCCTGTACGGTCGGCCGAAGAATTGGGTGAATTTACGCTGCTCCACATGGCGACTCGCCCCAACGCCTGGCCGGACTTCCTCGATGCAATCGGCTGGTCAGTGCCCGAACCACGCAAGGGGCCATCTTTCGGCCACTTCTTCATGGTCCTGGACGCTGCCTCGCAGGGGCATGGCATCGCTCTGGTCCCGCGCATCCTGGCTGAACAGGATCTGGCTGCCCGACGGCTGGCGATCGCCATTGATCACAAGGTTAAAAGCAGCGGCGCCTATTACTTCTTGTGCCGCCACCACCACTGGGACATGCCCAAGGTGCGCGCTTTCCGCGAGTGGCTGCTCGAGGAAATCGCCAAAGACCAGGCAAATAGCGCCTAGGGCCACGGCGGCTCGGCAGAACCCAGGGCCATCGCCCAACCTGTCGAGCCGCCGCCACGCCGTCAGGTGCCGATAACCAGGGGAACCGCCATCTTGCGCAGCGTCGCGACGATGCTGAGAGCGGTGATCCGACCGGTTTTTGGATTCTCGTCGGTCGGAATGTTGCGGATCACTAGATGCAAGTCGGCGCTGTCCGAGCGGACATTGATGATGTGGGTATTGCGATCTACCGAAGGATCTGCCCAGACTTGCAGCCGCGTGTTCTCCGGCCCCACCCCCGCCAGTCCCAGGGCGACCGCCACGTTCAGGTTAGCCGGAAAGCCCTCGATGGCTTCCGCCGCACTCCCTTCGAACAACTTCAGCGGTTCCTCGACCTGGCTGAGATCGATTTGCCGGCCTTCGACATAGGGAGCCCCTGCGAGGCCGCGCAAGGGCTTGCGGGTCTCCATGGTGACTTCATAGATTTCGCCAAGCGCGGCAGCCTGGACTGCATCCAGCCCCAGCAAGGCGCCGGATGGTACATGGATTCGTCCGCCGTGCTCCCTAGCCAGATCCACCAGCTCCGGCGCCTTCAGCAGGGCACCGACGCTGACGGTAACCAACACCTTTCCCGCGCGGAGCACGGGCGTGGCGATTTCCGGCAACAAATGGGCAGGGGCGCATTCGACGACGACATCAGCGACCTCCGCAAGCTGCGCCAAAGGCAGCACCGGAACCGGCTGCCTTAAGGTCGCGACATGCTGTTCTGCGCGCGCTGCGTTATTGGCCGAAACGGCCACGAGACGCAGTCCTTCGATTCCCTGATCCAGCAGCGACGCGACCCTTTTTCCAATCGCGCCATAACCCGCCAACGCGACTCGCAATTCAACTGCTTTTCTTGACCTCAATTCTGGCTCCTACAACCATCTTTCATTGCTGCAATTCATATGAGCAGCATGACAGATGGCAAGGAGGCGGACAAACGATCATTTTACAGCTTTTGCTTGATTTACAGTCATATGTCACGCCAGTTTTAGAGGCGCAAAAGCTTGATTCCGAACTAACTGGCCACCGGCGCCTCAACCGACCTCCAAACCCTGGCGAGCTCTTCCACTGTAGCCGTCAGCCCGTAAAACCGTTCGTGAGTGGCGAGAAAGGCATCCTGAATGGCCGGTTCGGCCGTAGCGCAGGCGTCGCTGCAAAGCACGGGGTACCAACCCTGGAAAAAAGCGTCCGCCGCCGTGGCATGAATGCATACGTTCGTATTGACCCCTGCCAGGATGATGGTCTCAAGTCCCAGCGCCGTTAGAATCTGCGCCAGCGGCGTGCCGTAGAAGGCGGAATAGGTGCGCTTGACCACCACCAGCTCGTCCTCACGCGCTGGCACCACCTCCGGATGTGGCTCGGCGCCCGGACTTCCCTCGCAGGCCGGCAGCTCGCCTTCGTCCCACCGGCCTTCCCGGCCAGCAGGCATGTACATCGCCAGGTAGGGAGGGGGCGAATCACTCAGGCGGTGCGTGGTGCGAATCCAGATCACCGGAATGCCAGCGGCTCGCGCCTCGTCAACCAGGGCGTTGACCCGGGGAATGACCTGCCGCGCCGCAGCCATGTTCACGCCCCGACGACCGAGCACACCGTCGTCGGCCACGAAATCGACCTGCATGTCGACGATCAGCACCGCGGCAGCCCCTGGCGATACCTGCTCCGCTAGCGTCCAGCGAATGGGCGGCCCCTTGTAATCTGCCGATGACGCTTTTCGATTCAGCATCCTCCCCTCTCCTCAGTCTTCGCCCCCTTGAATCGAAAGGCCTTTCTGATCAGTGCAAGAGATCAACCAAGGCCATGCTAAGCCAGGACACATAAGTGACGAGCAAAACAATCAAAACGCTTATCCAGACGAATGGCATCAACCCTGGCACGATACGGTTGATGGGCATGTTGGCCACGCCAGAAGCGACGAACAGATTGAACCCGAAAGGTGGCGTGAACATTCCCAGCGCGCCATTGACCACGATAATGAGACCAAGATGGATCGGGTCGATTCCAAACTTCAAGGCCAGGGGCATGAACAAAGGCGCAAATATCATCGTCACCGAGGTGGGGTCCAAAAACATTCCGGCAACGATCAAGATGATCGTAAAAACAAGCAGAATGCCGGCCTTGCTGTCGGCAAGTGCGGTCAGGGCTTCGCCAACCAGAAGCGGCACCTGCTGCATGGTCAGCAGCCAGGACAGCGCCGATGCCGCCCCGATCAAAATCATGATCTGAGCCGTGCTGACGGCAGACTCGACGGACACGTCCAACAGCTGCTTCATGCTCATTTCCCGATAGACCAGCATGGTCACCAGAATGGCATACACGGCCGCCACTGCCGCGGCCTCCGTTGGAGTGAAGATGCCTCCATAGATGCCGCCCAGGATAAGCACAGGTATTCCAAGCGCCCAACCGGCTTCGCGTGCGGCCGCCAAGGTTTGCCGCAAAGTCGATCGTTCCGCGCTCATCAGGCCGTGCTTGCGACCGTAGTGATAGGCGTATGCCATGAATGCCAGCCCGAACAGGACGCCGGGGATAATGCCAGCGATGAACAGCTTGCTCACCGAGGCGCCGACCACGGTGCCATAGACGATCATCCCGATGCTGGGCGGAATGATGGCCGCCAAAGCGGCGCTGGAGGTAATCAGGCCGACCGCGAATTTTCTGGGATAGCGCGACTCCTGCAGCGCAGGCAGCATGATGGAGCCAACCGCAACCACTGTCGCCGGACTGGAGCCGGAGACGGCCCCGAACAGCATGCATGACACCACCGTCGCCAGCGACAGCCCGCCGGGCAGATGCCCAACCAAGGAGCGGGCAAGATTGATGATGCGTTTCGACAATCCCCCGCTACGCATGACGTTTGCGCCGAGGATAAACAACGGCACAGCCAGCAGAGGGAATTTGTCGATGCCCGAGAAAACCCGCTGAACCACCACGTCCAGCGGAATGGCGGTAAACGCGTACATAAAAATCAGCGTCGCCGCCATGAAAGCGATGTAAAGCGGCACGCTGAGCAAAATCAAAAAAATTAAGATAAACAAAAGAATACTGATCATGTCAGCGTTTCCTTGCCGCGCAGTAAACGCCACGCCTGCTGGGCATATCGCAGCGTCATCAGGGCACCGCCAACCGGCATGGCGCCATAGACGTAGAGCATCGGAATGCCAAGCGTGGTGCTCATTTGACCGAACTCGGCGATGCGTAGCGTCAGCCGCAATGACAGGATGGTGAAGACACAGCAAAAGAGAATGCTGAAGAAGGTGACGCCAAGGGCAAAAGGACGTTGCCAGCGGGCGCTCAGCTTGGCGGTCAAGGCATCGACGACAATATGCGACCCTTTACAAACACAGATGCTGGCACCGATGAAAACGATCCACACCACCCCATAGCGCGACGCCTCCTCGGCCCAGCTTAAGGTCGAGGAAAAGAAGTAGCGCAGGATGACATTGATGAAAAGCAGCGACGTGATCGCCAGCAAAGCGAGGCCGACGAAAATCTGTTCGACGCGGTCGAGCAGCTTGCCTAGAAAACGCATGACTTCAACCTGGATCGACCGCCTGCCAGTAGGCAGGCAGCTCCGGTGGGCAAGCAGAATGCCGGCAACGGAAACGCTGCCGGCCCTGCCAGGTGCGCGGACTTATTCAACCTCTTGATAGATCCGCCGCAGGATCTGATCGCCATACTTCTGGGCATACACTTCGTGGGCCTTCAGCATGGCGGTTCGCAGCGTTTGCTTCTCCTCCGTCGTCAACCGGACGACGTTGATTCCGGAGTCTTCGATGGCCTTCAGATTGGCCGCCTCGACCTCGCGCGCACCTTTACGCTGCTCTTGCAGCAGCTTGCGTCCGGCTTCGAGCAGGATCTGGCGATCTCTTTCCGACAGCCCCTGGAACCAGGACGTGCCATACAGCAGCACGCCGCCCAGCACGGCATGGTCGGAGACCATCAGATACTTCTGGACCTCATAGAACTTCATGTCGTGGATAAGGATGATCGGATTCTCATGGCCGTCCACCACCCGCATCTGCAACGCGTTGTAGACCTCGGCATAGTCCAGCGCGACCGGATCCGCACCAAGGGCTCGGTACTGGGCCATGATGATGTCGCTTTCCATGGTGCGGAACTTGAGACCGCGAAAATCCTCCGGCTGGCGCAGCGGCTTGTTGGCCGTCAGCTGCTTGAAGCCGTCGATGTAAAAGCCCACACCCGTAACACCCTGCGGCTCCATGGTCTTGAGCAAATCCTGGCCGATGGGCCCGTCCAATACCCGTTCGACGGTTGCAACGTCCGGGAAAAGAAACGGCAAATCCAGAATCTGCATTTGCGGCGCAAACCCGCTGATGCGGGCCCCCGGAACCATGGTGATCTGCAAGCTGCCCAGCTGCAGCCCCTCGAACATTTCACGGGCGCTACCCAGCTGGCCAGAGTGGAAAATGTTGACTCTTACCCGGCCCTCGGTTCTTTTCTCGACCTCCTCCTTGAAGCCCAGCGCAGCTCGATGATGCGGCGAGTCCGGCATGAACCCATGCCCGAAGTTGACGACCGCTGCCAGCGCAGCCGGACCAGCCATGCCGACGGCTGCTGCGACAACAGCCTTCAGGATCAAGCTTATTAGCGGCTTCACCACAAATCTCTCCTCCATGCTTTCAGCCTTTTCACTATGCTTTCGGCTGAAGAAAGGCGATTTTTTTGGGTTGTTTCTGCAAGTCGGATGCTGCCCCCGGGCACCGACAGTGACAAGTGACTTTTTTACGCCCGGTCGGTGAGGCTTGCTCATTGATCAACGATCCGGAGCCGATTTTTGGCATCCGGCGACCGGCGAAACGGGCAGGCGGGAACGAAGCAAGGGGTTGGTTGCGGCTCCCTCGGGCCGCAACCACGCCAAGGCAGAGAAGCTGGCAGAATCAGGCGGGCAGCGCGCCCCAGATCAGCAGATGATGGTCGTCGCAGGTTTCGACCGACAGCAGCAGCTTGGCCTCGGTCAGCTGCTGGCGTATCTCCTCGACCTTGAATGCGGCCCGCAGGGATTGGAGAAAGTCACGCTTGACTGGCTCGGGCTTGTCGCCGGCATGGCGTTCGACGAGCTCCCGGGCTTGCGCTTCCGAGCCGGGGCGGTGCAGGTCCATCATGCAGACGCAAGCGCCGGGCCGGCCCAGCTCGCTCAGCGCCTGCCAGAGTGAGGCGGTTTCCGGTAACCGGTGCAGCAGGCTGTTGCTGATGATGGCATCGTAGCTTCGCCGTGGCAGCACTGCCTCCGGCAGCCTCCCCTGCACGAAACGCACCCGGCTACGCAGATCCGGCGCCCGCGCCAGTGCATTTTGCGCATAGCGCAGCATAGCCGCGGAGCTGTCCAGCCCATGCACGGTCGCCTCGGCGTAGCGACGGGCGAAGCGCAACGGAACGTCGCCTGGACCGCAGCCGACGTCGAGCACCAGGCCGCGGCAGAAATCCGGAAACTTCTCCTGGAAATGCGCCAGAAAGCGCCGGTTGGAATCGAAGAAGTCGGCCTGGGCATACCGTGCCCGCTCTTCGTCTGCCATCCGCTCCGATTCGAAAATGCGTTGCATCCTACCTCCTGTGGTTGTGACGGGCGGATTTCTCCGTCCTGCCATCAGAAACAGAATGGCGGCTCAGGAGCAGACGTTCTGATCGGTGCGACCGTAGCGGCTGACTCAGGTGGCTGCTTCGGCCACGCCGAGCCCAGCCGTCGCTCGAGCCGGGCTATTTTCGGCTTGACCTAAGAACACCTCTCGATAGGAGACGTAGAGCATTGCCCCGAGAAAAGGCGCCGCCAGCACGGCGGCTAGTCCCAGACTAAGCAAAACCAGTGCTGCCATGGCGGCCAGCGTCGCCACGCTGGCCAATCCGATGCGATGAGCGTTGAGCCGATACGCCGAGAAGCTCAGTCGCAGCGCCGGCAGCGTCGGCAGCCCGCACAGCTGGCTCAGCGGAAGAGCGAACCAGGCAAAGGCCACCAGCAGGATACAGGCAAATGCCGCCAGCGAGATTCCGAACAGCACTCCCTTTACCGCCAGCGCCACCGGCAACCCCAGCATCGTCGCCGCGGCATCGACGTAGTTGCGCCAGCGCTCATCGGCCAGCGTGCCCGGTTCCAGCGCCCAGCCGCCGGCGCTCGCCGCCACGATCAGCGCGAAGACGAAACCGTACCCCAGCACCATGATCCCCAGGATCTGCACGACCTCGCGATTGGTCGGCAGCAACTCCAGGGGCGTCACGGGGCGCGATCGATCGGCGGCCTCCGCTAGGCGCAAGCAGCTGCCAATGCCGAAAGGCGGTAACAGCAGCGCAATTAGAAAGCGCAGCTGCGTCTGCTCCACCTCGAGCGCGGCAAAGAACAGCGCCAGCATAACCAGGCTGGTCAAGCCGAATGCGGCTGGTCGGCGCCCGATCAGGGCGAAGGCTTCGCGGACCCAGCGCCAGGGCGCATTGGCCTCGACGCGGCGGGGTTGCAATAGGTTCACAGACGTTCCTTGTCGCGGAGCGCGACAGTGATTCAATGTATTGAGATTATAAGAAAAATTTACGCTCAATGTCTGTGAAGCAGATACCCGACGGTCACGCTTTCGCCAAGGCCGACTGCGCCGCCTGCAGGAAGTGACCGCGGCCGATTTCGATCAGATAGCGCGGCTCCGGCTCCAGCTCGGTCAGCAGCACGATGGTGCCGGCGCACACCCGGTTGTCGCGGGTATGCACCATGACCTGCTCGCCAGCAAAGAACGCCACGCCCCCGGGACCGCACCCGGCCAGCCAACATTCCGTTTCGCGCCCGGAGAGTTTCATGGCCGGCCCTACCGCTGTTGCTCGCCGACGGTATCGGCAACATGGGCGCCGCGCCGGCCGCGCGGCTTGTCGGTCACTTCGGTGGTATCAAGCGCGGTCTGGTGCTCGATCTCGGCGTTGAGCTCGGCACCCAGTAGCACCGAATAGGCGGTCAGATAAAACCACATCATCAGAATGACAATGGCGCCGACCGAGCCGTAGGTCTTGCCGTAGTTGCCGAAGTTGGCCACGTAAACCGAGAACAGCACGGAGCCGGCCAACCACAGCGCCGTGGCCACGCCCGCCCCCCAGCTCACCCAGCGCCAGCGCGGCTCGTTGCGGCTGGGACCGAAACGGTAGACTACCGCCAGCCCGACAACGATCATGGCCAGCAGCAACGGCCAGCTGGCCAGCGAAGCGATGGCTGCCGGCAAGCCGTCCAGGCCAAACAGACGTATCGCTGCCGGCAGTACGGCGATCAGCCCCAGCGCGAAAATCATGAACAGGACGCCGCCCAGCGTCAGCAGCAGCGCGATGGCGTTGAGCTTGATGAAGCCGCGCTGCTCGGCTTCGCCGTAGGCGATGTTCAGCCCTTGGATCAGCGCCTTGACGCCGGCAGAGGCGCTCCACAGGGCCAGCAGGATGCCTGCCGCCACGCCCAGGCTCAGCCCGCCGCGCGGCTGGCTGGCCAGGCTTTGCAGCTGCTGCTGCAAAACGCCGGCGGCCTCGGCCGGGATGATGTGGATGACGGCCTGGACCTGGCGCTCAATGGCAGCCGGGTCTGCGACCAGACCATAAATCGAGATCAGCGCGGCCAGGGCGGGAAAGATCGCCAGCAAGGAATAGAATCCCACCCCGGCCGCAACCAGGCTGATGGAATCCCGCTCCGCTTCCCGTCTGGTGCGCAGCAGGATGTCCTTCCAGCCGGCACGCGGGATCTCGCCGGGGCTGCGCGCCAGGCGTCCTCTGCGACGCTCCTCGATGCTGATGCGTTTCGCCATCTGCCGCCCCGTCCCGTCGCATGCGTCTGCCCGCCTGCGGCCATCACAAGCCTGGCTGCGGCTGCGAGCCCGACTGGCGGGCCTCGGCTGCCGCCGCATGCGCTGTCTCGCTCGGCTGTCCCTCGGCTTCGGCCGCCGACTGTCCCAGCTCTTCCTCGCCGGCCTGCCGGGCCGCATCTCCCGCTGCCTGGGCGATACGCTTGCCCTTGCGCAGCTGCAGCCGCGCCTGCCGCTCGACCTCACCGGTCAGGCGGTCGCGGGCTGCCCCCATGGCCTCGTCTTCCTGCCGCGTCGGCGGCAACAAGGAACCGAGAGTGGCGCCGACGGCGATGCCCAGCGCTCCCACCAGCAGCGGCTGCTCCTGCAGCAGGGCGTCGAAGTTGCCGCGGGCGCGCTGCATCCCGTGGCGGGCGCTGTCGCTGAGCCGGGCCGCCCGCTCGCGGGCCGTGTGGCGCAGCCGGTCGGTCCGCTCATGCAGGCTGCTGCCGGCAGCAGCCGTCCCCTGAGTGGCCCGGTCCGAAGCACGGTCGAAACGCTCGCGCATGCTGCTGCCAGCGCTGCCTATGCTTTCCCCCGCCCTGCTCAACTGCTCGCGGCTGGCCGCCACCATGCCACCCAGCGTCCCAGCCATATCGCTCATGCGCTCGCCGAGACGGCTGTCGGCCGCCCGATCCGGCGCATAGCGTCCTTCCCGGCCCGACAGCATCAGCCAGGCCAGGCCTATCCCCATCAACGTGATGGGCACCGGGTTGCGCTTGACCGCCTCGTTCAGGTTGTGAGCGAACTCGCGACCGCCACTATGACGCAGATAATCCAGCGCCTCGTCCACCAGACCGCCCGGCGACAAGCGCTGCAGAATCGCTTCCAGGGTATGATCCAGCTGCGAGCGGGTGTGGCGGATATCGAGCTGGATTTGTTCCGCGCTGCGCCCAGCCGGGTCCGTGCCAGCGGCCACCTTGGATCCGCCATTGACTCCGTTGCTCATTGCACTCTCCTCGCTGCCACGTCCGCATCTCGGCGCAGCGACTCGAACGTGCGCTGCGGCATCATGTTGCGCGCCTTGAGCCGGCTGCGGCCGGCCGCCATTGCCAGCAGCCCCACCAGCAGCGCTGCGCCACCCACGATCAGGGCGGCCCAGCCCGGATGCATCAGTTCGGACAGCCCGTACACCCCCGCCATCAGCAAGACGAACAGCGATGCGAAGGCGATGACGCCGCCGGCAACCAGCCACGTCACCCCGCTGCGGGCCTGAGCGATCTTCTCGGACGTCTCCGCCCGCGCCAGCGCCACCTCCTGGCGAAACAGCATGGAGAGCTGGGCGGTTAGCTCGCCAAACAAGGCGCGCAGCGGCGGCTGATCGCTCTCGCCCCGGCGGGCATGCTCGCGGCGAATATCGTGCACAGCCATCAGAAATCCCTCCCGCCAGGCATGGCCGAATCGGCCGCTCGGTCGCCGGCAGCGACCTCATCCGGGTCGGCATGGGCGCCGGTGACATAGCGCCGCGATGCCTCCTCCTCGGGCGTGGCTGCCATTCCTTCGTAGGCCTCGTCGTACTCGCCCCGGTCACGCTGGCGAACGCCGGAGCTCTTGAAGAAGCGCGACAGCAGAAAGCCGACCGCGACGGCACCGCCGACGAACAGCGCCGGCTGCCGGCGCAACAGGCTGCCGGCCTGGTCGAACAGGCTGTCAACGTCGCGCTGGCGTAGCATGTCTGACAGCTGCTCCAGCCCCGTCGCCGCCTGCTCCAGCACGCGTCCTGCGGCCTGTTGGCCTTCCTGCTGCCTGCACTGCTCGGCCGACTGTTTCAGGGCGCGGGCAATGCCAGCCAACTGCTCCGCCGCGCTGCGGGTACGCTCCTGCAGCAGCTGGCGGCTGCGGCTCCTGGCCTCCTCGGTCAAACTACCGATTTGTGCGCCAAGTCCTGCGGATTGCTCTCCCGACGGCCGTGCGCTGCCGGACCCGCTCTGGCTTCCTTGCATGGCCCCGCCAGGACTGGCCGCCGCTGGCGGCGTTGCGCCGGTCGTCCGTCGCTCTGGCGTATCTGGCATCGTCCTCCCTCCCTGTTCATTGGCCTTGCACGCAGACGCCGGCACCGTCGGTCGTGCCGAGACGAACCGGACGATCGACGCATGCGCCGCGCATCTTGCCTAACTGGGGACAGGGACAGAGGGCCGCAAGGTCCGAATGTTCTAAGACAATGAATTTACTATGGAGCAGGGTCGGACCAGGCTACCGCCCCGGCAGAAGGTCGCTAACCGGCTCGCTAGTCGTCGAGAACGGGCCGGCCGCGGCTGGCCTTGAGGGCGCTGCGCCGGCGCTTGGCCTGCAGCCGACGCAACTTGGCCGCCCGCGTGGGCTTGGTCGGACGGCGCGGCTTGGGTGCCGTTGCCGCGGAGGCGATGAGAGCGATCAGCCGCGCCCGGGCATCGTCGCGATTGCGTTCCTGGCTGCGAAAGCGGCTGGCCTCGATCAGCAGCACGCCGTTGGCGCTGATCCGCCGGCCCGCCAGCCGAATCAGCCGCTGCTTGACCGCGGACGGCAGGCTGGGGCTGGCGGCCACGTCAAAGCGCAGCTGGACCGCGCTGGCCACCTTGTTGACGTTCTGCCCGCCTGGCCCCGAGGCGCACACGAAGCGCTCCTCCAGCTCGACTTCGGAAATGGCAATGGTAGGCGTGACTTGCAGCATCGGTAGGACTTGCGGTAGCACGGCCCCAGGCTGCCGGCGCTTGCCCCGTGCTAGGCCTCCAGCTGTTCCAGTGCGGCCAGCTCTTCGGCGGAAAAGCCAGCCGCCAAGCGGGCGTCCGTGTTGAAGGGACCCCGCAGGCGCCCCCGCATATAGCGGCTCAGCAGCTCGCGGAAGGTCGGCTCGGGATCGAGCCCACGCTGGGCGCAGGCGTACTTGAACCAGCGCGAGCCGATGGCGACGTGGCCCACCTCCTCTTCCAGAATGATCTCCAGCAGCCCAACCGTCTCGAGGTCGCCGACGGCGCGCAGCCGCTCCAGCATGCCTGGGGTCACGTCCAGGCCGCGGGCCTCCAGTACCCGCGGCACCAGCGCCATGCGCACCAGGTAGTCATGGGCGGTCTGCTCGGCCATCTCCCAGAGTCCGTTGTGAGCGGGGAAGTCACCATAGTCGTAGCCAAGGGCGCGTAGCCGGTCGCGTAGCATACGGAAATGCCGCCCCTCCTCTTCTGCCACCCGCAGCCAGTCGCCGTAATACCAGGCCGGCAACCCGCGGAAGCGATAAACGGCATCCAGCGCCAGGTTGATGGCGTTGAATTCGATGTGAGCGATGGCATGGATCATCGCCGCACGCCCCTGCAGCGTGGTCAGGCGCCGCTGCACCAGCTCCCGCGGCGCCACCAGCTGCGGTCGCGGCGGCCGGCCGGGCGCGGCGATCGGCTCGGGGCCTGCCGCAGCCAGATCCAGCCGCAGCCGGCCAGCCAGCCAATCGGCGCGCAGCACGCACGTGAGCTCGATCTTGTGCTCCGGATCGGCGGCGGCGAGCGCTTCCAGGACGCGGCCGAATAGGTCTGATCGGTTCTTCATGCTCGGGCTCCTCTTGTCGATAATGCGGCCGCTACTGCCGCCAGCCGATCACCAAGTCCATCACGTTGGTGCCAGTCGGCCCAGTGGCGATCAAATCGCCGCTGGCCGCCAACGCCGTGCCCGCATCGGCAGCGGCCAGCGCCTGCACCGGATCGTGGCCTGCGGCGCGACAGCGGTCGATGGTACCGCCGTCCACGAGGGCGCCGGCGTCTTCAGTCGGCCCGTCGCTGCCGTCGGTACCGGCAGCCAGCAGCAACGCGTCCTGGCGCCCAGCGAGCACCTGCGCCGCCGCCAAGGCCAGGGCCTGCATGCGACCGCCGCGGCCTGGTCGCGCCGGCAGCGTCACCGTCGGCTCGCCGCCCCACAGGTGGACGCCCGGCGGCCCGGCCAGCAGCTGCTGCGCCAGCAAGACGCCCAGCTCCGCCGCCTCGCCGCGCAGAAACTCGGGGTGCTGGTACACCGGTAACCCCAACGCGCGGGCCCGCTCCGCCGCGGCGCGTAAGGCATCGGCATTGCGAGCGACGATTTCCAGCTCGATCCTGCCGAAGACGGGATCATCCGGCCGCGGAGCCGGTTCTGTCACCAGCAGGTGCCGCAGCTCGGCAGGCAGCTCCTCGGGCGCGACCGGCGCATCACTGCTCGCCGTCACCGGCCCCGAGCCGATGACCGCCGGATCGTCGCCCTCCACGTCCGAGATCAGCAAGGCCAGCACCGGTCGCGGGGCCAACCACTGCGCCAGCCGCCCCCCCTTGATAAGCGAGCAGGCCCGCCGCAGCCGGTTGATGGCCCGGATGTCCAGGCCCGAAGCCAGCAGGTGGTGGTTGAGACGTTGCAGATCGTCAACCGTGGCCCCGGATGGCAGCACCTCCACCAAACTGGACGCACCGCCGGACAACAGCAGGAGGCACTGCGCATCCGCGGGCGTGGCAGCGATGAACTCCAGCAATGCAGCGCCAGCAGCCAGACTGCTCTCGGCAGGGACAGGATGCGCCGCCTCCAGCAGCTGCACCGGCCGCTGGCGCCAGACGGCGGGATCGGCGTGGCCGTGCTTGGTGACGATGAGCCCGCGAACAATGCGCTCCTCCAGCTGGTCGAAGGCGCCTTCCGCCATCGCTTGCGCGGCCTTTCCCAACGCGATCAGGTGCACTGGCCCGGCGAAATCCCGCCGGGCCAGTGCCTCGCGCACGCTGCGGCGGCCGCTGACGGCGTCAAGGCCGCTGCGGTAAATGCGAAGCAGTTGCCGGCGCGGGCTCATGGTCCAGTCCTCAAGCGCTCGCCTGCAGACCGCGGGCCAGATCCCGCTGCAGGTCGCGCACGTCTTCCAGCCCCACCGAAACGCGCAATAGGCCTTCGGTGATCCCAGCCGCGGCACGCTGTTCGGGCGCGATGCGGCCGTGGGTGGTGGTGGCCGGATGGGTGATGGTGGTCTTGACATCCCCCAGGTTAGCGGTGATGGAGATCAGCTCCAGCGCGTCGATCAGCCGCCAGGCAGCTTCCCGCCCCCCCGCGATTTCGAACGAGAGCACGCCGCCGAAGCCGGACTGCTGGCGCCGCGCCAGTTCATGCTGAGGATGCTCCGGCAACCCTGGGTAGTGAACCTTCAGCACCTGGGGCTGCGCCTTGAGCCACTGCGCCAGCACCATGGCATTCTCGCAGTGCAGCCGCATGCGCAACGGCAACGTCTCCAGCCCCTTGGCAAACACCCAGGCGTTGAATGGGCTCATGCTCGGCCCGGCGGTGCGCAGAAAGCCGAAGATCTCCTTACCCACCCGCTCGCGGTCGCCGACCACGGCACCGCCGACGCAGCGCCCCTGGCCGTCGAGATATTTGGTCGCGGAATGGATGACGATATCCGCCCCCAGCTCCAGTGGGCGCTGCAGAATCGGCGTGCAGAAGCAATTGTCGACCACTAGCAGACAGTCGTGCGCCTTGGCCACCGCTGCCAGCTGGCGGATGTCGCCCAGCTCCATCAACGGGTTGGACGGCGTCTCGACAAACAGCATGCGCGTGTTGGGACGGATGGCCGCTTCCCAGGCCGCGCCGTCGCTCAACGGCACGAAGGTGGTCTCGACGCCGAAGCGCGGCAGAACCTTGTCGAACAGCGACACCGTGCTGCCGAATACCGAGGACGAGCAGACGATGTGGTCGCCGGCGCGCAGCAATGACATGCAGGTGGCCAGGATAGCGCTCATGCCGGACGCCGTGGCGACGCAGCACTCGCCGCCTTCCAGGGCGGCCAGCCGCTCCTGGAACAAGCGTACGCTGGGGTTGGTGAAGCGCGAGTAGATGTTTCCCGGCAATTCATCGGCAAAGCGCGCCGCCGCCTCGGCCGCGCTCTTGAAGACGAAGCTGGAGGTCATAAAGATGGGCTCGTTGTGCTCGGCCTCGTCGGTGCGCTGCTGGCCGGAACGAATCGCCCGTGTTGCCAAACTCCAGCTGCAATCGTCTTCCTGGTGCATCGAATTCTCCGTATCTGTTCAACAAAAACCCGAAGGGGTATTTCATCACAGCAGCGCCAACCCCGCTGCCATGGGTTGGGAATAAGCACATAACCGTCCGTGGCGGCAGCGGCGGTCAAGGCTGGGTCGGCAGCGGAGTGACCACGCTGTCGTTGATCACCGCCTCGTCGGCCAGCGCCCCGACGCGGCGCAACCGCAGCTGCTCCAGCAGTTCCTCGGTCACGCCTCCGGTGACGTACTTGCCATCGAAACAGGAGCAGTCAAACTGGGTTATGGACTTGTTGCCCTGCCGGACGGCAGCGATCAAGTCCTCCAGGTCCTGGTAAATCAGACGATCGCAGCCAATGTATTCGCGCACCTGCTCCTCGCTGCGGCCGTGGGCGATCAGCTCGCTGGCATCCGGCATATCGATGCCGTAGACGTTGGGATAACGCACCGGCGGCGCGGCCGACGCCAGATAAACTTTCTTCGCTCCCATGTCACGGGCCATTTGCACGATCTGCTTTGAGGTCGTGCCACGAACGATGGAGTCGTCCACCAGCAACACGTTCTTGCCACGGAACTCGAGCTCGATGGGGTTGAGCTTGTAGCGCACCGATTTGGTCCGCTGCTTCTGCCCGGGCATGATGAAGGTTCGGGCGATATAGCGGTTCTTGATAAAGCCTTCGCGATAGGGCACGTTGAGCCGATACGCCATCTGCAGCGCGGCAGTGCGGCTGGTGTCCGGCACCGGGATGACCACATCGATGTCGTGATCCGGCCACACCCGCAGCAGCTTCTCCGCTAGCTTCTCACCCATGCGCAAGCGGGATTTGTAGACGGCGATGTCGTCGATGATGGAGTCAGGGCGGGCCAGGTAAACGAACTCGAAGATGCAGGGTGAGAGGACGGGATTCTCGGCGCACTGGCGGGCATGCACGTTGCCGTCCTTGTCGATGTAGATGGCCTCGCCCGGCGCGATATCGCGCATCAGCTCGAACCCCATCACGTCCAACGCCACGCTCTCGGAGGCGATGCAATACTCCATCCCTTCCTCGGTTTCCCGCTGGCCGATGCAGATCGGGCGAATGCCGTATGGGTCCCGGAAGCCAACGATGCCGTAGTTGTTGATCATGGCGATCGCGGCGTAGGCGCCCTTGCAGCGCCGGTGCAGATTGGCGACGGCCTGGAAGATCTCTTCCGGACCGATCTTGAGCTTGTTCTGGCGTTGCAGCTCGTGCGCGAAGACGTTGAGCAGGACCTCGGAGTCGGATTCGGTATTGATGTGACGCAGGTCCTGGACGAACACATCGCGCTCGAGCTGCGCCGCGTTGATGAGGTTGCCGTTGTGCACCAGGCTGATGCCGAAAGGGGAATTGACGTAGAAAGGCTGCGATTCGGCGGACGAGGAGCTGCCGGCGGTCGGATAGCGGACATGGCCGATGCCCATGTTGCCGAGCAGGCGACGCATATGGCGGGTATGGAAGACGTCCCGCACCAGCCCGTTGTCCTTGCGCAGATAAAAGCGGCCTCGGTCACAGGTCATGATGCCGGCGGCATCCTGACCGCGATGCTGCAGAACGGTGAGCCCGTCATACAGCGCCTGGTTGACGGGACTCTTGCCGACGATGCCGATTATGCCGCACATAGCGTTTTCTCTACCTACCCTAAAGTCACTGATCGCCCGCGGAATCGCAGAAATCGCTCCAGTAATCGGCTGCCGACCGACCAACCGCCATGGGCACGCCTTGCGGGGAGACTGGAGCATAGACAGTCAGGCCGCGCATCCATTCACTGGCGGCAACCTCGCAAACCCAGGGCTGCAGCTGGCCGATCACCAGCGATTGCCGCCACCATTGCTCCTGCGGCAGCCGGGTCAGGCCCAGGGCCAAGATCAGCAGCGCCACCAGAATCAGCCCCCGCCCGGCGCCGAACAGCATGCCAACGGCCCGATCCGTCCCGGTAAGCCCCGTCTTGCCGACCAGCTGGCCGGCCAGATAGCCAATGATGGCGCCTGCCAGCAGGGTTGCAACGAAAATCAGGGCAAAAGCCGTGATCAGCTGCAAGAGGGGGGAATCGATGTACCGCGCCAGGACGCCGGCAAATGGCCGCGCGAAAACGATGGCCAGCCAGAAGGCGGCGATCCAGGTGACGATGGAAATCACCTCGCGCACGAAACCGCGAACCAGGCTGATCAGCGCCGAGATCGCGATGATGGCAAGAATCAAATAGTCCGCCCAGTTCATGTGCATCGAGGTGCGTGTGGAATGGAACGCGATGGTAACAGAGCAGCGTGCGGGGAAGGAAAGCGGCGCCGATTGACTGACCTCAAGGATGCGGCACGACCAAGCCTTGCAGGGACTCCTTGCCGGCCAACGTCTGCTGCAGCCGCTCCGCCTCGGCGCGTTCCAACACCGGCCCGACCCGCACCCGGTAGAACGTCTGTCCCTCGCTGCGCACCCGCTCAGTATACGCGTTATACCCCTTCGCCCGCAGGCTGTCGCGCAGCCTGAGCGCATTGCTTTCGGCGCCAAAGCTGCCGACCTGCACCGCCCAGGCCGCCAGCTCGCTCGGCGTGCGCGACGCCGGCGCGGGCTGCTCTCGAAACGGTGTTGGCGGCGCGGCCTCAGGCGGTGTCGGCTGCGCCGCCGACGCCGGCCCTGCTGCTGGCACTGGCTCCGCCTGCACGATCGATTCGGCCGCCGGCTCCGCGCGCGGCAGCAGCAACGGCCCAGGCCGTTGCACACTGACCTGCGGCCGCGGCGGAATCTCGATGGGGAGCGAGGTCGCTTCCCGCTCCACTGGCCCCTGCAGCAACATGGGGATGAAGATCACTGCCAGGGCGACCAGCACCACGGCGCCGACGAGTCGCTGTTTCAGACGCTGCTGCATAAGCCG
>JAAYIK010000002.1 GCA_012523465.1 Lysobacteraceae bacterium
ATCCGGTCGGGAACCGGCCGATGCGTGGAGGACTGTAAGACCGGCAAACCTTCCGGGTGAACCGGCACGTCCGGCGAAGCGCGAAACTCACGCCATAGCCTGAAAGGCTTGGCGGGAGTAGTTCATCCATCAAGCTGTGAACAAGGCTGTGGGAGGGGCTTACTCGCTGCGCTCGCCCTTCGGGCCAACCTAGCGGCTGTTACTGCGCTTCATTTCAGCCCCGACAACCGACCTGCAAGGCAGGTCAAGGCTAATGGCACTGAACTAAGGTCAGGAGGCCTTGTGGTTGCCTGCCCCCACTCCAAGCTTCCACCAGTCGTCATCAGCCCCAAACATGTGATGCATATGCCTTCACCTTTGCTGCAATGACGACAGATGAACAACCACCAGCCTCCCAACCGTTTCAAGCCCGCTCCTATGCCGCGCTTCGAGGCGCAGCGCCTGACCGATCTGAAAGCGCTGCAGATTCTCGATACGGAGGCGGAAGAGCGTTTCGACCGCTACACCCAGCTGGCGGCCGATCTGTTCCAGGTGCCGATCGCGCTGGTGTCGCTGGTGGACGCGGAGCGGCAGTGGTTCAAGTCCGCCGTCGGCACCGACCTGCGGGAAACCGACCGCACTATCTCCCTGTGCGGGCACGTGGTCGCCGCCGATGAAATCCTGGTCATCGAGGACGCCCTGCGCGACCCGCGCTTTGCTGGCAATCCGCTGGTGCAGTGCGCACCGCAGATCCGCTTCTATGCCGGTGTCCCGTTGCATGGAGCCGCTGGCCAGCCGGTCGGCACGCTCTGCCTGATCGACCATCAGCCGCGGCACCTGGCCCAGCACGAGCTGGCGCTGCTCAAGCAGCTGGCGGCCCTGGTGGAGAGCGAGCTGCAGCGGCAGCGCCACATCGACCAGCTGCGGGCGGAGATCGAGCGCAGCGCCTATTTCGATGCGCTGACCTCGCTGCCCAACCGCCGCCTGCTGAGCGATCGGCTGGATTTCGCCCTGGAGCTGGCCAGCGAGCAGCAGCAGCGCATCTTGGTGGCCATCTTCGACCTCAACAACTTCTCCACCTTCAACAAGAGCTTCGGCCGGGCAGCCGGCGACGCCCTGCTGCGCGCCATCGCCGAGCGTTTGACGCAGGAGTTTCCGCCTCCCACCGTGGTCGGCCGCTGGCGCGACGACCAGTTCATGCTGATCGTGTTCCAGAACGACCTGTCGATGGAGGCGCTGGGCGAGCGCCTGGTCCGCTGCATAGGGCGGCCCTTCCGAGTGGACGACAAGATGCTGCACGTCGGCGCCAAAATCGGCGTCAGCTGCTATCCAGACGATGCCCAGAACAGCCATGATTTGATCCAGCACGCCATCATGGCCATGCGCGCCAATCCGCCGGCGACGGAAAGCAGCTTCCGGCTCTATACCCCCGCGCTGGAGCGCAACCGGGTGCGCTACTACCACGTGCTACGCCGCCTGCGCCGGGCCATCGCCGTCGGTCAGCTCACGCTGGCCTTCCAGCCGGAAGTGGAGATCGCCAGCGGCTGCCTGGTCGGCGCAGAGGCGTTGCTGCGCTGGCACGACCCCGAGCTGGGTCAGGTGCCGCCTGATGAAGCCACCGCCACTGCCGAGCAGACCAACGTCACCCATCTTCTGGGCGAGCACGTGCTGCGCACTGCCTGCCAGCAGGCCGCGCGCTGGCGCGAGGTTTGCGGCCGTCGTCTCGAGGTCGCGGTCAACCTCACCGCCACCCAGCTCTACCGCCCCGACCTGGTGAAGCTGGTAGCCGACATCCTGGGCGAGTCAGGACTGGCCGGCAGTCAGCTGATTCTGGAGCTGACCGAAAGCTCGCTGGTGGAAGACATCGACACCGCGGTCGAGCGCATGCAGGCGCTCAAGCCGCTGGGGGTGCGCTTCGCCATCGATGATTTCGGCACCGGCTACTCGTCCTTCGCCTATCTCACCCAGCTGCCGGTCAGCCGCCTCAAGATCGACCGCGCCTTCATCCTCGCCGTCAGCGAAAGCGCCGAGGCGGCCAAGGTGGTCAGCGGCCTGGTAGAGCTGGCCCACCGCCTGCAGCTGGACGTGGTCGCCGAAGGCGTGGAGACGCCCGCCCAGCTGGCCTTTCTGCGGCAGATCGGCTGCAACATCGCGCAGGGCTACTACTTCAGCCCACCCCTGCCGGCGGAACAGTTCGCGGACTACGTCGCCAACTGGAAGTCCGCCTAGCCCGGCTGCGCGCGCCTGCCCATGATCAGGACGCGGTGCCCACGGCCGCCGTCAGCTCCGGCTGCTGGATGTCTTCCGTCACCGCCGCCCGAACCGCTTCCGCCTCCAGCGCATAGAACGCCGCGCCGCAGAGTATGGCGCTGGCGCCCAGCATCTCCAGGAATTCCTCCGTCGCGATCTCCAGCACCTGGTACAGCCGCGGCGCTTCGCGCAGGAATTCATAGCCGATGACTTCCATGCCCACCGCGCCGAGCAGGAACACGCCCACCCCGGCGGCCATCAGCGAGAAGGAGTAGCGATGGAACCGCCAGAGGGCGACGATGGGACGCAACGACGGCAGCAGCAGCAGGCAGCCAAGGCCGAGGTAGGCGAAGATCCAGACACCATGGTCGCCGCTGAAGCGCGGCACCCAGTCGAGGTGCACCGTGAGCTTGGTAATGGTTTCGTGCAGCTGCAGATGCTCGTCCAACGACAGGAACAAAAAGCCGGCACAGCCCAGCGCCAAGAACCAGCGCGGCACCTGGTCGTTTGGCCGTGCTTTGGCGGCCTTGATCAAAAACAAAATGCCGATGGCCGCCAGCTGCACGGTGGAAAACCACACCGCGATGCTCAGCTCGCCGTCGAGATCCAGCAGGCGCTCTATGGTCCAAACCGGACTGCCGAGCGCCGATTCGAGCAAATAAGCCACAAGTAGAAAAAGTTCGAAGCCGATCAGCCAGAAAAAAAGCTGTCTGACATTTTCCCAACTGAAACGTATGCTGATTTCCACCGCTCGCCTTCCCTTATCGTTGTTTCCATTGATGATTATCGCTTCGAGGCATTATTAGCCTTGGTAGCGGAATCGGCTTTTTTCAACCTCCTACTTCCGGCCGATTCCGTTTTCACGCGCGGCGGAAGGCAAGCGGCCGGTGGCGCCAGCGCGAGAGGATGACGAGGACCAGGCCGACCGGCCCGGTCGAAAGGAGGGTGTGGGACGGCCGCGGGCGCGCGCGGCCGGCGGATTTTAGATCTGGCCGGCCCGCTCAAGCAGCGCGTCCGCTGCCGTCGCCGACGGCAGCGCGCCGTAGACGTGCCAGCCTTCCGCGGCCAGGCGGCTGGCGCAGAAGGCGTCCGCCACCTCCGGCGGCGCATGCCGCACGAGCAGACTGCCCTGCAGCGTAAGCGCCATCAGCTCCACCAGCCGGCGTGCCCGCAGCTCCGCCTGCTCCGCCGTGCGCAGCTCCCGCTGCAGGCGCTCCATGGCGGCGTCCAGGTCGCGGTTGGCGCCGCGCGCCTGGGCCAGCTCGGTCAGGAAGCATTCCAGCGTCAACGGATCGCGCTGTATGGCCCGCAGCACGTCCAGGCACATCACGTTGCCCGAACCTTCCCAGATGCTGTTCAGCGGCGACTCCCGGAACAGCCGCGGCAGGATAGACTCCTCGATATAGCCGGCCCCGCCCAGGCACTCCATGGCCTCGTAGATGAATTCCGGCGCCCGCTTATTAGTCCAGAACTTGGTCACGGCGGTGGCGATGCGGGCGAAGGCGCGGGCCGTAGGATTCCGGTGGCTCTCGTCGAACGCCCGCGCCACCCGCATGACCAGAGCCGTGCCTGCCTCTACCTCCAGCGCCAGGTCCGCCAGCACGTTGCGCATCAGCGGCTGCTCGATCAGCGGCTTGCCAAACGCCTGGCGGTGGCGGCAGTGGTGCAGGGCCTGCACCAGGGCCTGGCGCATCATGCCCACCGGCGCCGTCGCCGCGTCCAGGCGAGTCTGATGCACCATCTCGATGATGGTGGGCACGCCGCGCCCCGGCTCGCCCACCATGACGCCGTAGGTGCCGGCGTATTCGATTTCCGCCGACGCGTTGGAGCGGTTGCCCAGCTTGTCCTTGAGGCGCTGGATGAAGAAGGGATTGCGGCTGCCATCCGGCCGCCAGCGCGGCACCAGAAAGCAGGACAGTCCTTCCGGCGTGCGCGCCAGCGTCAGGAAAGCGTCCGACATGGGTGCCGAACAGAACCATTTGTGGCCGGTGATCTCGTACGCTTGGCCCGGGCCGGGCTGACCCAGCGGCATAGCCGTGGTGGTGTTGGCGCGCACGTCCGAGCCGCCCTGCTTCTCGGTCATGGCCATGCCGAAGGTGACGCCGGCCTTCTCGGCCGCCGGGATGCAGCGCGGATCGTAATGCCGCGACAGCACGCGTGGTTCCCACTCCAGCGCCAGCTCGGGCTGATGCCGCAGGGCCGGCACCACGGCATGGGTCATGGTGATCGGGCAGCACACGCCCTGCTCCGGCTGGGTCAGCAGATACATGAGCGCGACGTGGGCCACGGCGCCACCTTCGCCCTGAAGGCGCCAGGCGATGCCGTGACAGTCGTGCTCGATGGCCAGCGCCATCAGCTCGTGGTAGGCCGGATGGAACTCGACCTCGTCGATGCGCCGGCCATAGCGGTCGAAAGCGCGCAGCTCCGGCGGATGGCGGTTGGCCTGGAAGCCCAGCTCCTGCACCCGCTCGCTGCCAACCACGGCGCCGAAGCGCCGGCAGTATTCACTGACCCAGGCCGGCGCCTCCCGCGCCACGGCCTCCCGCAGCGGAATGTCGGTGTCGAAGGCGTTGTAGTCGCCGAGCGGGGGCGGCTGGTTGAACACCTCATGGGTGGCAAGCTGGGTAAGCGGCTGGCGTGGCTGCACGGCGACCCTCCAGACCAAAGGCGGTTGACTGCAAGCATCAGTTTCAACATAGCACGGCGCCGCCAATGCACCAGTTCGCCCGACTCGCCCCGCCCCGGGCGCCTAGTGCAGCGCCGTCCCAGGCTTGAGGACCACCTTGACGCAGCCGTCGCGCTTGTCGCGAAACATCGCATAGGCCTCCGGCGCCTGCTCCAGCGGCAGGCGATGGGTGACGATGACACTGGGGTCTACCTCGCCCTGCTCGATGCGCTGCAGCAGCGGACGCAGATAGCGGTGGACGTGGGTCTGCCCCGTCTTCAGCGTCAGCCCCTTGTTCATCAAGGCACCCAAGGGAATCTTGTCCGCCACACCGGCGTAGACCCCGGGCACGGACACGGTGCCACCCTTGCGGCAGGCCATGATGGCCTGGCGCAGGGCCACCGGCCGCTCCGTCTCCAGCCACGTCGCTTGCTTGAGCCGGTCGTACCAGCCCTCGAGCCCGATGCCATGGGCTTCCATGCCGACCGCGTCGATGCAGGCGTCCGGACCGCGCCCAGCGGTCAGCTCGCGCAGCGCCTCCGCGATTTCCAGCGAGTTGCCGATTTCGCTAGGCCGCAGCGGCTCCACGCCCGGCTGGTGCATGGCCATCTCCAGCCGCTCGCTGACGTCGTCGATGGCGATGATGCGCTCCGCCCCCAGCAGCCGCGCGCTGATAATGGCGAACTGCCCCACCGGGCCGCAGCCCCATACCGCCACCGTGTCGCCGGGCTGGATGCCGCAGGCCTCGGCGGCCTGGTAGCCGGTCGGGAACACGTCGGACGGAAACAGCGCCTGCTCGTCGCTGAGCGACTCCGGCACCTTTAGCGGCCCCACGTCGCCATAAGGCACCCACACGTACTCGGCCTGGCCGCCGGCATAGCCGCCCAGCAGATGCGAATAGCCGAATATGCCGGCCGGCGACTGGCCCCAGGCCTGCTCCGCCATGAAAGCGTTGGGGTTGGAGTTGTCGCACAGCGACCAGAGCCCGCGTTCGCAGAAATAGCAGCCGCCGCAGGCGATGGGGAAAGGCACCACCACCCTGTCGCCCAGCTGTAGGTTGGCGACCGCCGGCCCCGTCTCGACCACCTCGCCCATGAACTCGTGCCCCAACACGTCGCCGGCACGCATGGTCGGAATGACGTCGTCGTAAAGGTGCAAGTCAGAGCCGCAAATCGCGGTCGAGGTGACGCGCACGATGATGTCGCGCGGGTTGATCACTTCCGGGTCCGGCACCCGCTCCACCCGCACATCGCCCTTGCCATGCCAGACCACTGCCTTCATACCGCCTCCCGCAGCCGACCCTGGAAAGACACGCTGCTCGCGAACGTCCGCGCAGCTATTGGCTGATCGCCGCCGACGGCAGCTCGCCCGACTCCATCAGCCGCTTGAAGCGGCGCAAATCCTCGCGCAGCATGGCCTGGGTCAGCGAGCGCGCCAGCCGGGCGGCGATGGCTCCGGCCGTCCCGGGCGGCTGGTAGCTCATCTCCACCTCGACCTCGGTCCCATAGGGGCTGGAGCGGAAGCGAACCTCGCCGCTGGTCTCGATTTCCGAGCCTTCGACCGAGCGCCAGGCGATGCGCTGGTCCGGCTCGTCGGCGGTGATCTCGGATTCCCACTCCAGACGGCCCGCCATGGGCACCTCGGCCACCCAGTGGGAACGGCCGTCCGGCGCCGGCCGCACCTCCTCGATGAAGCGCATGAAACGCACCAGGTTGCTGAAGTCGCGCCAGTAGGCGTAGACCTCGCCGCGGTCGCGGTTGATGGTGACGGAAGCGCGCAGCCGTAGCGCCGCGCCGCTGGCGCGGCCAAGCAGACCCTTATCGTGCGGGGTGGCGGTGCTGCGCCCCAGACGCTGGTACAGCGCGCAGTGCCCGGTCGCGCCCCGGTACATGAACACCGCGCCCAACCCGGCCATCAGCATGCCCAAGGGCCCGCCGCGGCGCAGTCCCAGGATGCTGGCCAGGGCGCCGCCAAGCAATGACAGCCGCCGCTCGTTGTCGCCGACGTTGCGCCAGTCGGCGTAGCCCTGTTCCGCCTGCTCTCCCTGCATTCGCTCCCCTTTCATGGCCTTTCCTCCCTGAATGGCCTACTGCCGTGCCTGGTGCTAACGGGGAATAGCGGCGCGCTGAGGGAAAAGCAATACTAGACGGTGACGGCGTCACCGGTGCGAGGGAGGATCCGGCGCGGCAGCCGCCACCCGCTCCGGGCCGGCTGGCCAGCCGCCCGCCGCTGCCTGCGCTCCCACGCCTTCTCGTGGAAGAAGTAGGCGACCGTGTTGCACAACGGCTCGATCACAGCGATGGCCCCGCCCACCGCCCAGCTCCCGCTGATCAGGTAGCCGACGGTGAGCGCGACCGTGAAGTGCACACCGGCGAAACTGAGTGTCTTGACCATCGTCCTTACCTCCATGCTTTATGCAAATGATAAGGACTCTCATTAACAGATCAAGTCAATCGACCTGATCGTTATGATAGGCCAAGTCTATCAATCTGCGCTCACCAGGTCCCGACGTTGGGCATCGATGCCCACGGCTCCTCCACCGGCAGCGGATCCCCGGCCTGCAGCAGCTCGATGGAAATGTTGTCGGGCGAGCGGACGAAGGCCATGCGCCCGTCGCGCGGCGGCCGGTTGATGGTGACGCCGTGCTCCTGCAGCCGACGGCAGGTCTCGTAGATGTTGTCGACCCGGAACGCGATGTGGCCGAAATTGCGTGCGCTGCCGTACTCCTCTGAATCCCAGTTGTAGGTCAGCTCCAGCATCGGCGCCTGATTGGCACGGGCCCGCTCCACGTCCTTGGGCGCTGCCAGGAAGATCAGCGTATAGCGCCCCTGCTCGCTTTCGTAGCGGCGGATTTCCACCAGCCCCAGCGCCTTGCAGTAAAAATTCAGCGATTCCTCGATGTCGGAAATTCGCACCATGGTGTGCAGGTATTCCATTTTGCCCTCCTTGCAGGCGGTCAATTGGCATTTCCTGGTATAAGATAGCGCTTTCCTACGCCAGTTCGGCCTGGTCAGGGCCGGCGGCGGGCGCCTCGCCCGCCGGCGCGCGTTCAACACCCCCGCTTGTCCCAGCAATAACAGCAGAGGTTGGCCTCGCCATGTCGATCATTCGCCAGGACGATTTCATCCAAAGCATCGCCGATGCGCTGCAGTACATCTCTTATTATCACCCCAAGGATTTCATCGACGCCGTCCATGCCGCTTATCGACGCGAGCAATCGCCGGCGGCCAGGGACGCCCTGGCGCAGATCCTGATCAACTCCCGCATGTGCGCCGAAGGCCGACGGCCGATCTGCCAGGACACCGGCATCGTCACCGTCTTCCTCAAGATCGGCATGAACGTGCGCTGGGATGCCACCATGAGCGTCGAGGACATGGTCAACGAAGGCGTGCGGCGGGCCTACCTGCACCCGGACAACGTCCTGCGCGCCTCGGTGCTGGCCGATCCGGCTGGCGCCCGCAAGAACACCCGCGACAACACGCCCGCCGTGATCCACATGAGCGTGGTCCCGGGCGACAAGGTCGAGGTCGAGGTGGCGGCCAAGGGCGGCGGCTCGGAAGCCAAGAGCAAGTTCGCCATGCTCAACCCGTCCGACTCCATCGTCGACTGGGTACTCGAGATGGTGCCCACCATGGGCGCCGGCTGGTGCCCGCCGGGCATTCTCGGCATCGGCATCGGCGGCACCGCGGAGAAGGCCATGCAGCTCGCCAAGGAAGCCTGCATGGAGCGCATCGACATCCACGAGCTGCAGGCGCGCGGTCCCAGCAGCCGCATTGAGGAGCTGCGACTGGAGCTCTACGACAAGATCAACCGACTCGGCATCGGCGCCCAGGGCCTGGGCGGCCTCACCACGGTGCTGGACGTCAAGATCAAGGACTACCCGACCCACGCCGCCAACCTGCCGGTGGCCATCATCCCCAACTGCGCCGCCACCCGCCACGTCGGCTTCGTGCTGGACGGCTCGGGCCCGGCTCGCCTCGCACCACCGCGGCTGGAGGACTGGCCGCAAATCGACTACGGCGTCAAAGAGGCGCGGCGGGTCAATCTCGACACCGTCACCCCGGAAGAGGTACAGAGCTGGCGGCCGGGCGAGACCCTGCTGCTGTCCGGCACCGTGCTCACTGGCCGCGACGCCGCCCACAAGCGCATGCAGGACATGCTGGAGCGCGGCGAGCCGCTGCCGGTGGACCTGCGCGGCAAGTTCATCTACTACGTCGGCCCGGTGGATCCGGTGCGCGACGAGGTGGTCGGTCCAGCCGGTCCCACCACCGCCACCCGCATGGACAAGTTCACCGACATGATGCTGGAGAAGACCGGCCTGCTGGGCATGATCGGCAAGGGTGAACGCGGCCCGGCCGCCATCGAGGCGATCAAGAAGCACAAGGCCGTCTACCTGATCGCGGTCGGCGGGGCGGCCTACCTGGTGTCCAAGGCCATCCGCAAGGCGCGGGTGGTGGCCTTCGAGGATCTCGGTATGGAGGCCATCCACGAGTTCGTGGTCGAGGACATGCCGGTGACGGTGGCCGTCGACAGCCGCGGCGTCTCCGTGCATGCAAGTGGCCCGGCTGAATGGCGGGCCAGGATTGGCAACATCCCGGTCACCGTCGCCTGAAGGCCGCGCCGGGCGCGGGCGACCTCGGCAACCCACCAGATCCGGCCGCTTTGTCCCGGCCGACGCGGCACCCATATGAGCAACATGCCGCTTCGGCATGTTGCTCATACAATACTAGGGTGGCCGCCATGAGACCGATGCTGCTCCTCGTCGCCTTGACCGCGCTGGCCTCCGGCTGCGCCATGCAACCCGCCGCTACCACCGCCGCGGCGCCAGCCGACGAGCGGGTCGAGGTCGCCAGCCAGGAAGGCGCCATTGCGCTGGAATGGCAGCTTCCTAGGGAGCGGCTCGACGGAACCCCGCTGTCAAGCTCCGACATCGCCGGCTACCGCATCTACATCGGCAACCGGCCGGGCCACACCGGCCGCGTCATCGCCATCGATGACCCGCAGCAGACCCGGGTGCTGCTGCGCGGCCTCAAGCCCGGCCACAGGTATCACGTGGCCATCAGCACCGTTGACCGCGAGGGCCTGGAAAGCCCGCGCTCGGCCGAGTCCCGCCTGGTCGCCGCGCCCATCACCGAGGGGCAGGTGGCCGCTTTCGAACGCGAGCGGTCGCCCATCCAGCACGCCAGCCTCGAGTGAGGCCGGCCGCCGCCTGCGCAGGGGTGGGCGGATCGCCTATACTGGCGGGGCTCGCCAGGGCGGGCGCTTGCAGCGTCTCCGCGCCATGGCCCCGCGAGCGGGCCGGCATTCGCGACTCCCAATTCGAGGACTGGTTTCGCTTCCATGCAGGATATCGTACGTTCCCAATCGATCGCCGAGGTCATCCGCAACCGCCGCAGCATCGATAGCTTCCGGCCGGAACTGCCACCGCGCGAAAACATTCTGGCGGCCATCGACAGCGCCCGCTGGGCGCCCAACCACCGGCTGACCGAGCCGTGGCACTTCTACCTCTGCGGCCCGGAAACCCGCCGCGCCATCATCGACCTCAACGCCGAGATTACCCGCGCCAAGAGCGGTGACGAGGCCGCCGAGCGCAAGCGCGAGCGCTGGTCGCGCATGCCGGGCTTTCTGGTCGTCACCTGCGACCTCGACCCCAACCCGCTGTACGAGCGGGAGAACTACGCTGCCACCTGCTGCGCGGTCCAGAACCTCATGCTGCATCTGTGGGACATGGGCATAGGCACCAAGTGGACCACCGGCGACGTCACCCGCGACAGCCGCTTCTACGACCTGATCTGGGTGGACCCGCTGCAGGAGGTCGTGGTCGGCCTGCTCTGGTACGGCTACCCGGCCGAGACCCCGGACTCCACCCGCCGCCCGGTCGAGGCCATCGTCACCGACCTGCCCTGACCGGCAGGCGGCTCACAACGCCGCCACGAAGCTGGCGATGAAGTCGCACAGCTGCTCGGTTTCCTTGATGCTGCCGAGATGGCCCCAGGGCGAGTCGATCAGGCCTATCCTGGCTTGCCCCGCCATGCGGGTATTGAGGATGTCGGCCACCTCCTCCGCCCACTCCAGCCGATAGACGGTGTCGGTGTCCACGCTCAGCAGCAGCACCGGACACTGGATGCGCAGCACGCCGGCCTCGTAGTCACCGACGTCCCGCCCCAGGTCGTAGGAATTGATGGCGCCGAGCAGCGTGATGTAGCAGTTGGGGTCGCGGTCGCGGACGTCGATGTCCAGGGTGGCGGTGAGATAGCGCGAGATGGCGCGGCCGCGTTCGGCCTGTGCCTGCACCCCCTCGTGGACGGCGTCCCACACCGCCGTCTTGAGCAAATCCTCGTGCACCGACATGATGCGCAGGAACTGATGCACGGTCTTCATGGCCGCCAGCGGCCGCACCAGGTCATACCAGCCGCCCTGGAACGCCGGGTCCATGGTCAGCACGTTGATGATGAACTGATTGGCAGCCAGCGCCGCCGGCGGGGTGCGGCCGCAGCCAGCCACCGCTACCGCCGCGCCGATCAGCTCGGGGTAGAGGGCCGCCAGCTGCAGCGCGGTCATGGCCCCCATGGCAGGCCCGGCCACCAGGTGCAGCTCCTCCACCCCGATGGCATCCAGGAAGGCCTTCTGGTAGCGCGCCATGTCGATCAGGGTGATGGGCGGGAAATGCGGGCCGTAGCGGCAGCCGGTGTCGGGGTTCATGGTCAGCGGGCTGGTGCTGCCGTACATACTGCCCAGCGCGTTCATGCACAGCACCCGGAATGTGTCGGTGTCTATCGCCTTACCCGGCCCGATCAGGCCGTCCCACCAGCCCGGGGTGGGGTCTTCCGCGCAGTAGCGCCCAGCGACGTGCTGGTCGGCGAAGCCGCCGTGGGTGATGAGGATCACCGGCCCGTCCGGATTGCCGCCGTCGTCATAGACGATTTGCGGCCGCTTCAGGGCCACACCGGATTCGGTGACGAAAGGCTCCGGCAAATGCAGGAGCTTCTTCTGCACGAGCATGCAATCCCTCGCTTGCTATTGTTGTCTGGCGCACCGCCGCCCGTCCCTGGGCCCGCGCGGCAGGCAGGGCCGCAGCGCCGCCTAGCGGCGGCCCTCGGCTCATTGTATGGAGGCCGGCGCTGACGCCTGCAAGGCAGCGCCGGCGGCCCTCACGTGGCCACGGGGGCTTCCGCCTCGCTGGCGGCGGCCTGCTGCAGCCGGGCGCTGCGGCGCTGGGCGAAGGCCACCGCGCGCTCCAGCGTCGGGACGAAAACGATGCCCTCGCTGGTGCGGATGCCGGCGCCGCGCAGCAGCCGCCGCGTGGTTGGCCGGGTGCCGGCGAAGACCACGAAGATGCCGCGCTCGCGCATGTGCTCGAGCGCCGAGCTCAGCGCGATCAGGCCGGTGGCGTCGATAATGGGTACGTTGCCCATCCACAGGATCAGGGTCCGCACGTCCGGCTCGTAGCGCTTTAGCGTGGTCATGGCCTTCTCGGCCGCGCCGAAGAACAGCGGCCCCTCCAGCATGTACAGCCGGGTGTCGGCGGGCAGTTTGCCCTTGAGCTCCGGCATCTGCGCCTCCGGCATCCAGCGGCCGCCGGAGACCTCGCCCACCCGGTGCATGAACAGTAGCGCCGCCAGCACCGTGCCGACGCCGACCGCCACCACCATGTCGAAGATCACGGTCAGGGCGAAGCAGGTCAGCAGCACCACCCGGTCGCTGTTGGGGCCGATGCGCAGCACGTTGCGCACGTGCTGCAGGTCGCTCATGTTCCAGGCCGTCATCAGCAGCAGTGCGGCCAGGGCGCTCATGGGCACGTAGGCCAGCAGCTGGGCCAGGCTAACCACCGCCAGCAGCACCACCAAGGCATGCACGATGGCTGACACCGGCGAGCGGGCGCCGGCCCGCACCCCGGCGGCGGACCGGGCGATGGCGGCGGTGGCGGTGATCCCGCCGAAGAACGGCGCCACCACGTTGCCGATGCCCTGGCCAATCAGCTCGGCGTTGGGGTTGTGCCGGGTGCGCAGGAAGTTGTCCACCACCACCGCGCACAGCAGCGATTCGATGGCGCCGAGCATAGCGATGGCGAAGGCCGGCCCGATCAGACTGCGCAGCGTCTCAAAGCTCAGCACGAAGGGCTCGCCATCCGGCCCCGGCCAGCTCCAGGGCCAAGACAGCGTCGGCGGCGTCGACGGAATGCCCGGCATGACCTGGCCGTCGGCGGTGACGTAGCTAAACTGCGAGCCGATGGTGGCCACGGCGAAGTCCGGCACCAGCTTGACGCCGAAGTAAGCCAGCAGCGCCGCTACCGTGACCGCCACCAGATGCGCCGGGACGGGCGTCTTCAGCCGCGGCCACAGGATCATGATCGCCAGCGCCACGCCGCCGACCAGGATGTCGCCCCAGTTGGCGGTGGGCAGCGCTGCTGCCAGCATCCGCATGCGCTCGAAGAAGTTGGCCGGATTGCCCTCCAGCTCCAGGCCCAGGAAGCCGTCGACCTGCAGCAGGGCGATCACCACCGCGATGCCCAGGGTGAAGCCGGTGGTCACTGGGTGGGGAATGTATTCGATGAGCCGCCCGAGCCGGGCCACGCCCATCACGATCAGGATGATGCCGGCCATGACCGTCGCCAGCAGCAGGCCAGCGATGCCGTACTGGGCGGTGATGGGGTTGAGGATGACGATGAAGGCGGCGGTCGGCCCGGAGACGCTGCCGCGCGAGCCGCCGAACAGCGCGATCAGGAAGCCGGCGACGATGGCCGTGTACAGCCCGTGCTGCGGCGGCACCCCGGCGCCGATGGCGAGCGCCATGGCCAGCGGCAGGGCGATGATGCCGACCACGATGCCGGCCAGGATGTCGGCGATGAGCTGCTGCCGACCATAACCTTCCCGCAATGCCTCGCGCAGTGCGGTTGCAATGGGAAACGATGCGAACCGGGAACCAGCTTCGCTCAACGCAGTGCACCTCGAACGTTAAGGAAAACGCAATGACCCGCGCCTAGCGTCCTGGCAGGTCGGAGCCATTGCGGCGAGGAAGGACGGCCTCGAGGGAACGACGCCCTGAAGGAGACGTGGACTTCGGTCGCAACAGCCGGCTGCGGAACGGCGCGCAATGGCGACGGGTTGCCGACCGGCCAGGAGAGCTTGACACAGAGCGTCAAAGATTATAAGCCCTGCGTGAAATTTTCGCTGAGAGCCGGTTCACTGCCGCTGGCAACGGCCCGGCGGGCAAGGCAAGCGCCGCGCTGGCAGCGCCCGGGCTCAACGCCCGGCGTCGTCCGCCCAGGCCTCGAAGGCCAGCTGGGAATGCGCCACCGCGCCGCCGGCGCGCATCTCGGCCGCCACCCAGATCGCCTCCATCAGCCCCTGCCGCGTCGCCCCTTCCCGCTGCGCTCCGCGGGTGTGGCGGTATGCAGTAAGGACACTGCGTCACGTGCGCCACCGCCACCGCGATCAGCTGCTTAGTCTTGGCATCCAGCGCCCCGGCCTTGAAAACCGCCCGACCGAACTCCCGCCAGGCGGCCTCGATCTCCGGCGTCAAGCGCTTGCGCGGGTGCTCCGTTGCTGCCGCCATTGCTACCTCCAACCGTCCACGCTCTAAATCCTTGCCAACCTGGGCCTGGGCGGCGGACATCTCAAGCCGCAGCGCCAGTGCCCGGGCGCGGGAACCCCGACGGCAGGGAAGCCGCGCCTTGCGGCTTGCAAGAGCAGCGCTTTGGACTATTCTGACTTGGTGATTTGCTCGCCAGCCGGCACGCCGGAAAGCCATTGCTGCTTTTTTACAACAGCAGTTTTCATAAAAATGTCACCGAAGTGTTGCTTTGCGTGCCGGGCTGGTGTAGAAAGTGTGAGCGTGCGGGAAAACAACGCGTCTCAACCCGCATGTTGCATGGCAACAACAAGAACAGGCGGCACTGCCGCCACCGGCTTGGGGGAGACCGGTAACCGGAGGGGAACCGCGCCTCCCATCCAAGAGCAATGACAACACCAAACGATTCCTTGGATGTAGGGGATACTCACAATGAAGAAGCATGCTTCTGCCCTGGCCATCGCGGCTCTGCTTGCCGCTCCGGCCGCGCACTCCGCTGTGGCCGTTGACTTCAACGGCGAGTTCGAAGCCAACGCTGTCAACCTCGATAATGATGCGCCCGGCCAAGAAGATGGCCGCGGGATTCTTCAACTGCTGCGCCTGGGCGCCAACATCAAGCTGGACGATGGCGTGCAGATCGTCACCCGCATGAACCTCTCCAACCGGGAATGGAGTGGCGACCGGTCCCGGCCCGCCATCAACGGTGCTTATAGCCCCGATGCCGCTGACAACGTCACCCTGGATCTCGGCTACCTGCAGCTGCCGCTAGGCCCGGGCATTCTGCGCATCGGCCGCCAGGAGTCCAACTGGGGCAACTGCTTCGTCTCTTGCGACGACCGCCGCGACCGCATCCAGTACGTCACCCGGCTCGGCGGAACCAACATCGGCCTGGGTTACGACAAGCGTGTCGAAGGCCAGTTCGGCCCCGGGCCCAATACAGATGACGACCAGACCGGTTACTACGGTTTTGCCGTCGGCCAGCTGGGTCCTGTCGTCGCCGGCCTCCTGATCTACCACGTGCGTTACGACGACAACTTCCCTCCCCCCATGGGCGATGGCACCGTCACTCTGGTCAGCCCGTACTTCCAGACCAAGGTCGCCGGCATCGACCTGTCCGGTACCTTCGCCTATCAGAACATGGATCCCGGCCAGGTCAGCATGGATGATCGTCTGGGCGCCTACCTCCGCGCCGGCTACGACTTCGGTGTGGCCAAGGTCGAAGGCCAGCTGGTCTGGACCGACGGCTATGCTCCCAACCAGGGCTTCGACAGCTTCTCCAGCATGATCAACAACAGCCCGGAGAACAAGAACAGCGCGCTTTCGGTCACCAACATCGGCGCCGACACCATCGGCTTCGCCGCTCGCGTCTATGGCAACGTCACCGAGCAGCTCAAGCTGGTCGCTGCCGCCGGTGTCTACGACGACGGCGACGCTGTCGAACGCGGTTACAGGGGCCGCGATGTTAAGCTGACCTTCTTCGACCTGCAGGCGCACTATCAGGTGACCCCGTCCACCCTGATCTGGGCGACCGCGGGTCGGGTCAACGTCGATCGGGCCTCGGGTTCGGACACCGACCTCACCGGTCTGAGCCTGAACGTCCGCACCACGTTCTAATCGGCACGGTGCAGATGTCATAAAGGGGCGCAACCGCGCCCCTTTTTTGTTGCAGCCTGCTATCCTGCTCGTTCAGCAGGTAAATGCTCTCATCCAGCCAGACAACGACAAGCCAACGGGCAGAACCACATGCGTCGACAACAGCCATTGCTTGCCGCCGCGCTCGCCGTCGCGCTGAGCGCCTGCGCCACCACCGACCCCAAGGAGATCGCCGAAGACCCGCTGCTGCAGCAGACCTTCCTGCCCCAGCATGCCGACTTCGACAACCCCGGTCCGCTGCAGCGGCTACTGACCGGCGACCGCGAGGAGCAGCGTGCCAGGCTCGAGGAAACCGAGGCGCGCCTGGCCCAACTGGAGCGGCAGCTGCAGGCCGAGCGCGCCCGGGAGCGCGGCGCGGCCGCGCCGGCGCCCGCCGCGGCAGCAGCTGCGGCCGACACGCTGGCGGTCAAGGTCGGCCTAGCCATCTCGCCGGAGGCGGGCGACGCGCTGGCGCAGGAGCTGGCCCGGGCTTTCGCGGAGGCGTCGGCCGGGCATCCCATCGTGCTGATCGACGGCGCCGAGATGGCGAAACAGATGGGCGCCTACGGCTGCGCCGCCGGCACGGCCCGGCGCTGCCTCGAGCAGCTGGCCCGCTATCCTGGCGTCCAGCAGCTGATCGCCATCACCGCGGCCAAGAGCTCGCCCGGCCGCATCGGCCTGCCCCTGCAGCTGCACGACGCCGCACACGGCCTGAGCCAAGAGGCGGCCACCGTGGAGCTGCCGGCCCGGCAGGACCGGGTCGAGCCGCAGGCGCTGCTGGCGCTGGCCGAAGAGACGCTGGCGGCGACCCTGTCCGCCGCCAGAGCCGCACCTTGGTCCACGCGGGCTTTCAACCGGGAAGGCAACGACATTTTCCTCGCCGCCGGTGAGCGCTCCGGCCTCGCGCCCGGCATGGTGCTGGCCGTGCACGGCCCCGGCCGCGCCATCGCCGCTCCCACCGGCGGCCTGGCCGGCTGGATTCCGGGGCCGCGCAAGGGTGCGGTTCGGGTCACGGCGCTATTCGGCCAAGACTACGCCGTCGCCGAGCTGATCGAAGGCGAGCCGCCAACAGCGACCGATCCGCTGCTGCCGCAGCGCTGACCGCCTTGCGGAAAACTGCCACGCCGCGACCGGCAGTCGACATGGCTGCCGGTCTCTTTATTGAAAGCTTGCCGGGAACCGAGTGCGAGCGGACCGGTTGATGCCGCAGCGGCTCCGGGAGACGGTGCAGAATCCTCTACAGGCTCTCTCCCCCGCCGTGGCGGCGGTCGCCGCCACGGCGGGCGCCGCTCAGCGCTTCATGGACTCAAAGAACTCGGCGTTGGTCTTGGTGTCCTTGAGCTTGCTGAGCAGGAACTCGATGGCGGCCAGCTCGTCCATGGGATGCAGGAGCTTGCGCAGGATCCAGACCTTTTGCAGGTCGTCGGCATCCATCAGCAGCTCTTCGCGGCGGGTGCCGGAGCGGTTGATGTTGATGGCGGGGAAGATGCGCTTCTCGGCAATGCGGCGATCCAGGTGGATCTCCATGTTGCCGGTGCCCTTGAACTCTTCGTAGATCACGTCGTCCATGCGCGAGCCGGTATCGATGAGGGCGGTGGCGATGATGGTCAGCGAGCCGCCTTCCTCGATGTTGCGCGCGGCGCCGAAGAAGCGCTTGGGCCGATGCAGGGCGTTGGCGTCCACGCCGCCGGTCAACACCTTGCCGGAGGACGGGATTACGGTGTTGTAGGCGCGGGCCAACCGGGTAATGGAGTCGAGCAGGATGACCACGTCGCGCTTGTGCTCGACCAGGCGCTTGGCCTTCTCGATCACCATCTCGGCCACCTGTACGTGGCGGCTGGCCGGCTCGTCGAAGGTGGAGGACACCACCTCGCCGCGCACTGTGCGGGCCATCTCGGTCACCTCCTCCGGCCGCTCGTCGATGAGCAGCACCATCAGATAGACCTCGGGATGGTTGGCCGCGATGCTCTGGGCGATGTTCTGCAGCAGCATGGTCTTGCCGGCCTTGGGCGGCGAGACGATGAGGCCGCGCTGCCCCTTGCCGATGGGGGCGATCAGGTCCACCACCCGCGCGGTGATGTCCTCGGTGCTGCCGTTGCCGCGCTCCAGGGTGAGCCTTTCGGTCGCGTGCAGCGGGGTCAGGTTCTCGAAGACGACCTTGTTGCGCGCCGCCTCCGGCTTCTCGTAGTTGATCTCGTTGACCTTCAGCAGCGCGAAATAGCGCTCGCCTTCCTTGGGCGGACGAATCTTGCCGGAGACGGTGTCGCCGGTGCGCAGGCTGAAGCGGCGGATCTGGCTGGGCGAGACGTAGATGTCGTCCGGCCCCGCGAGATAGGAGCTGTCGGCCGAGCGCAGGAAGCCGAAGCCGTCCTGCAGGATTTCGAGCACCCCATCACCGTAGATGTCTTCGCCGTTCTTGGCGTGCGCCTTGAGAATCGCGAAGATCAGGTCCGGCTTGCGGGAGCGCGCCATCCCTTCGATGCCGAAGGCTTCCGCCATCGCGATCAGCTCGTTGGCTGGTTTCTTTTTCAGTTCCGTCAGGTTCATGGTTGTAGTCATCAGGATGGGGGGTCAGCAGGCACGCCGAGTTCGGTGTGCCTTTGCAACAGGGTCGTGATCAGATTTACCGCTAGTGACTGCTGAATGGTCGGGTGCCGGGACGGCCTTGCGAAAGCAGAAGCGGGAGCGGCTCTATTCTTGTGTGGCCGCTCGCCGGAATTTTAAAGGTTGCTGTCGATGAAAGCGGCCAGCTGCGACTTGGACATCGCGCCGACCTTGGTCGCCTCAACGCCGCCGTTCTTGAACAGCATCAGCGTCGGAATGCCGCGGATGTTGTACTTCGGCGGGGTCTCCGGATTGTCGTCGATGTTCAGCTTGACGACCTTCAGCCTGCCCGCGTACTCCCGCGCCACCTCGTCCAGAATCGGGGCGATCATCTTGCACGGGCCGCACCACTCCGCCCAGAAGTCCACCAGAACCGGTTCAGAACTTTTCAGGACTTCGCTTTCGAATGTGTCGTCGGTGACGTGGACGATTTTGTCGGTCACGATGATAGGTCTCCGCAGGATCTGGAGCAAACTTGCTTGTTGACTCGTAGATGCGTTTGATTCGTCTTGAACGGAAGAGGGTACACGCAGGAAGGGCAGCTGGCGCGGCGCCAGGCGCAGCTTCAGCATAATCAGCGGCGGCGGACCATGCCATCAACTCGATGCCCGCCTCGGATTTAGCAAAAGATTATCCCCATGCCTGCGTGGATGCAAGCACGAGCTTGGCACCGGCCGCCGCCACGCCCCGAGCCGGGCAAGACCGTCACCGAAACCGACTCATCTTGCAACTCTTCGCCCGACTTATTTAAGCTTGGCTGCAGACGCAATGCCGCCCATCTAGACCCTGTTGGTTGGCGTTGGCAGGCAAAGGCTCGCCGCAACTGGTTCTCCACGTGACAGACCACCTTGCACGCCTTGTTCAACACCTGAACCCCAAGGCTTGGGACCGACTTGCCTACCTGGTCAGCCTGCTGCTGGTGGTGTTGCTCGCGCACGCGCTGGCTCAGCTGACCTGGCTGCTGCTGCCCGCTCCCGAGCAGGGCCTGCCGCCGCCCCCGGCGCCGGGCGCAACGACTGCCCCCGGCCCGCAGCAGGTCTACCGCCAGATCGCGGCGCTGCACCTGTTCGGCCGCGCCGAATCGGCCACGCCCGCCATCGCGGCCGGCGGAGGCGGCGGCGCCCCCCTGGACGCGCCGGAAACCCAGCTCAATCTCACCCTGCGCGGCATCGTCTACAGCCCCCAGCCCGAGCTTGCCCGCGCCATTATCGCCACCTCCGGCCGTGCCGACGAAATCTACCGCCCCGGCGCCCAACTGCCCGGCGGCGCCAGGATCGAGCAAATCTATCCGGACCGGGTCATCCTGCTGCGCAACGGCCGCTACGAAGCCCTGCGCCTGCCGGAGGAGAGCCAGGCCGCCCCGCAGCGCGCCGCCAGTGCCTCCCGCAGGCAACCGCGGCAGGCGCCGGCAGCCGACAATGACCTTGCGGCCATCCGCCAGCAAATCGTTGCCAATCCGCAAAACGTAGCCACTTATATACAAGGCGAGCCAGTCAACCGGGCCGGCGGCGGCATCGTCGGTTTCCGCGTGTTCGCCGGGCAGAACCGAGCCCTGTTCGAGCAATCCGATCTGCGCGAAGGAGACATCATCACCAACGTCAACGGCATCCAGCTGGATGGCCTGGACAAGGCGGCCGAGGCGCTGGCCCAGCTGTCCTCGGCCAACAGCGTGACCGTGACCGTGTTGCGTGATGGAGCGGAGCACACGCTGCAGATACAACTGCAGGACTGAGGATTCAAGAATAACCAAGGCAGGCCGTCATGACCTCGACCAGCAATTTCGCGACTCGGCGGACTTGGAGCACGCTCGCAGCGGCTACCTTGCTCGCCATGGCCGCGCTCGTCCCCAATGCGCGGGCGCAGGCGCCGCAGCAGCAGGCGGTGCAGACGGCGGACGACGAGCAGCAGATCACGCTGAATTTCAAGGACATGGACATCGGCGCTCTGATCCGGGCGGTGGCCGAGGTGACCGGCAAGAACTTCATCGTCGACCCCCGCGTCAAGGCCCGGGTGACGGTGATATCGCAAAAGCCCCTGCCCGCCGATGAGCTGTACAAGGTATTCCTCTCCGTGCTGCAGGTGCACGGCTTCAGTGCGGTGGAAAGCGGCGACGTGATCAAGATCGTGCCGGAGATCACCGCCAAGCAGATGGCGGTGCCGACCATCGCCCAGGATGCGGCCGGCCCGGGCGACGAGATGGTGACCAGCGTCATCGCGGTGCGCAACGTCTCCGCCGCGCAGCTGGTGCCCATCCTCCGCCCGCTGGTGCCCCAGCAGGGCCACCTGGCGGCCTACCCGGCCAGCAACGCGCTGATCATCTCCGACCGCGCTTCCAACGTGCGCCGCCTGACCGAGATCGTGGCCCGGGTCGACCAGGCCGGCGACGACGAGATCGAAGTCATCCCGCTGCAGCATGCCTCGGTGGCCGAGCTGGTGCGGCTGGTGAGCGCGCTGCGCCAGGGCGTCGATCCCAACCTCGGCCCCGGCGCGCAGATTAACATCGCCGCCGACGAGCGTACCAACAGCCTGCTGCTGAGCGGCGACAAGTCCGAGCGGCTGCGCATCCGCGCCCTGGTGGCCCACCTGGATACGCCGGTCGAGTCGGGCGGCGAGACCCAGGTGGTCTATCTGCGCTACGCCAAGGCCGCCGACCTGGTGCCGGTGCTGACCGGAATCAGCGAAAAGCTGCAGGAGGCCGAGGCGCAGCAGGGAGGGGGCCAGGGCGCGGCCGCCGGCACCGGCGGCCGTACCGACATCAGCATCGAGGCGCACGAAGCCACCAACGCCCTGGTGATCACCGCCTCGCCCAACGTGCAGCGCTCGCTGCTGTCGGTGATCCGCCAGCTCGACATCCGCCGCGCCCAGGTGCTGGTGGAGGCGGCCATCGCGGAAATCTCCGACAGCCAGGGCCGCAGCTTCGGAGTCGAGGCGGTGGGGCTCGACCCCAGCGGCGATTCGCCGGCCTTCAGCAGCCTGTTCGGCACCTTGCCCGGCGCGGTGCGCGATCTGCTCGGCATTTCCAATTCGGGCGAGGCCTTCTTCAATCCGGCCGGCCTCGGCTCGGGCGTGACGGTGGCGCTGGGCGACCTGAGCCATCGCTACAAGTTCGGCATCCTGCTGCGGGCTCTGGCCAGCAGCACCCAGGCCAACCTGCTCTCCACGCCGTCGCTGCTGACCCTGGACAACCACGAGGCCGAAATCCGGGTGGCCCGCAATGTCCCCTTCGTCACCGGCCAGTACACCAACCAGGGCCAGAACATCACCAACCCGTTCCAGACCATCACTCGCGAAGACGTCGGCCTGATCCTCAAGATCAAGCCGCAGATCAACGAAGGCAACAGTGTGATGCTGGAGATCTCGCAGGAGGTCTCCAGCCTGGAATCAGCCACCACGGTGCAAGCTTCGGACCTGATCACCAACAAGCGCTCCATCACCACCAGCGTCCTGGTGGAGGACGGCCAGCTGGTAGCGCTGGGCGGCTTGATCGACGAGACGGTCAAGCAGTCGGAGCAGAAGGTGCCGCTGCTAGGGGACATTCCGCTGCTGGGGAATCTGTTCAAGGCGCGCACCTCGTCCAAGGAGCAGCGCAACCTGATGCTGTTCCTGCAGCCGACCATCCTGCGCGACGAGGCCACCGCCAGCGCCTACTCGAGCCGCAAGTACAGCTTCATGCGCGCCCGGCAGCTGGAACAAAACCAGCGGGGAATCGCTCTAATGCCTGGCGAGAGCGTGCCGGTCCTCCCCGAGCGACCGCGCCCGCACATTCCGGCGCCCTTCGCGCCGACTGCATCGGGGGTCATCCGGTGAGCAGCATCGACCCATTGCTCGAGCACGACGCCCGCGACCAAGAGACCGGCGCGCGGCCGTCCTTCGGCTTCGCCCGCCGCCACGGCCTGCTGGTCCAGGACATCGCCGCCGACCACGCCAGGGTGGTTTGCCGCCGCGGCGTGCGTCCGGCGAGCCTGGCCGAGCTGCGCCGCAGCCTGAAGCGCCCATTGCGGCTAGAGACCGTCGACGAGGAGACCTTCGAGCGGCTGCTGCAGCAGGCCTATGAGGCCAGCGGCGACGCCATGCAGATGATCGACGACCTCGGCGAGGGCCTCGATCTGGCCGAGCTGGAGCTGCCGGAGCCGGAGGACCTGCTCGAGAGCCAGGACGATGCCCCCATCATCCGGCTCATCAATGTCCTGCTGACCGAGGCGATCAAGCAGAACGCCTCCGATATCCACATCGAGCCGTTCGAGAACCGCATGCTGGTGCGCTTCCGCGTCGACGGCGTGCTGCGCGAGGTGCTGCAGCCGCCGCGCGCCATGGCCCCGCTGCTGGTCTCGCGCATCAAGGTCATGGCCAAGCTGGACATCGCCGAGAAGCGCCTGCCGCAGGACGGCCGCATCTCGCTGCGCATCGCCGGCCGCGCGGTCGACGTGCGCGTCTCTACCCTGCCCTCGGGGCACGGCGAGCGAGTGGTCATGCGACTGCTGGACAAGCAGGCCGGCCGGCTGGACCTGGAGCAGCTGGGCATGCCGGCACAGCTGCGCCAGTACGTCGACGAGCTGATTCACCGCCCGCACGGCATCATCCTGGTCACCGGCCCGACCGGCTCCGGCAAGACCACCACGCTGTACGCGGCGCTCTCGCGGCTCAACAACGCCACCCGCAGCATCCTCACGGTCGAGGACCCCATTGAGTACTACATCGACGGCATCGGCCAAACCCAGGTCAACCCCAAGGTGGACATGAGCTTCGCCCGCGGCCTGCGCGCCATCCTGCGCCAGGACCCGGACGTGGTGATGGTGGGCGAGATCCGCGACCTGGAGACCGCCGAGATCGCCGTGCAGGCGTCGCTGACCGGGCACCTGGTGCTGTCCACCCTGCACACCAACACCGCGGTCGGCGCCGTCACCCGGCTGCGCGACATGGGCGTGGAGCCGTTCCTGCTCTCCTCCAGCCTGATCGGCGTGCTGGCGCAGCGTCTGGTGCGGCTGCTCTGCCCGCACTGCAAGCAGCCCCAGCAGGCCAGCCCCAGCGACTGCCGGCTGCTGGGCGTCGATCCGGCCGAGCCGCCGGTCATCTACGGCCCGCGCGGCTGCGAGCGCTGCCGGCAGACCGGCTACATCGGCCGCGGCGGCATCTTCGAGCTGGTGCTGGTGGACGAGCGCATGCGCGCCATGATCCACGACGGCGCCTCCGAGCAAGCGCTGGAGGCCCAGGCTCGCCTGAAGACCCCCAGCCTGCGGCAGGACGGCATGCAGCGGGTGCTGGCCGGGCAAACCTCCCTGGAAGAAGTGCTGCGGGTAAGCAGCGAAGACGCCCAGAGCTAGCGGCAGCCTTGCGAACCGCGGCCCTACCGGGCAAGACTCCCGGGCAGGAGCGCGGCGTCTTATCCAGGCCTTGAAGCAAACATCGCCATGACTTGGGAAACGTAGGATCCGATGGGCGCTTTCGAATATCAGGCACTGGACAGCACCGGCAAGCGGCGGCGCGGGGTGCTGGAAGGCGATACCGCCCGCCAGGTGCGGCAGAAGCTGCGCGAGCAGGGCTGGATTCCGCTGGATGTGGCCGAGATCGCCCGCCAGGAACCCTCGCGGCAGCGCCTGTTCGCGCTGGGCGGCGGCGCCAGCGCGCAGGAGGTCGCCCTCATCACCCGCCAGCTGGCCACGCTGGTCGGCTCCGGCCTGCCGCTGGAGGAAGCGCTGCAGGCGGTAGCCCAGCAGGCCGAGAAGCCGCGCCTGCGGCGCATGATGACGGCCGTGCGCTCCAAGGTGATGGAAGGCCACTCGCTGGCCGATGGTCTGGCCGCCTTCCCCCGCGTGTTCTCGGAGATGTACCGCGCCACGGTTGCCGCCGGCGAGCAGACCGGCCATTTGGACCTGGTGCTGGAGCGCCTGGCCGATTACACCGAAAGCCGCCAGCACATGCGGCAGAAGGTGCAGCTGGCGTTGTTCTATCCGATTGGGCTCGTGATCGTGGCGGTCAGCGTGGTCGTGCTGCTGCTGACCTATGTGGTCCCCAAGGTGGTGGAAGTGTTCAGCGACGTGGGCCAGGAGCTGCCGGGGCTAACCCGGGCCATGATCGCCCTGAGCGAGTTCCTGCAGCACCACGGCATCCTGCTGCTGCTGGCGCTGGCCGGGCTGGCGCTGGCGTTCAGCTACGCGCTGCGCCGCCCAGGCTTCCGCCGCCGGGTGCATGCCCTCATCCTGCGCCTGCCGCTGGTCGGCAAGCTCAACCGCGGCATCAACGCCGGCCGCTTCGCCCGCACCTTCGCCATCCTGACCGGCAGCGGCGTGCCGGTTCTGGACGCCTTGCGCATCGCCTCCCAGGTCATCTCCAACCTGCCCATGCGGGAAGCGGTCCAGGAGGCCGCCTCCCGGGTGCGCGAGGGCACCAGCATCAGCCGCGCCCTGGAGCGCAGCGGGCAATTCCCACCCATGCTGCTGCACCTGATCGGCAGCGGCGAGCTGAGCGGCCAGCTGGAGCAGATGCTGGAGCGGGCAGCCATCAACCAGGAGCGCGAGACCGAGGCCACCATCGCTTCCTTGCTGGCGGTATTCGAGCCGCTGCTGATCCTGGTGATGGGCGGCATGGTGCTCACCATCGTGCTGGCCATACTGATGCCGATCTTCCAGCTGAATCAGCTGGTCGGGTAGGCGCGCGCCGGCACTCTGCAGCAGAGACTCAATCTGATACAGTTCTCAAAAATGAAGATCCGGCGGCACTTGCCGCCGCGCGCACTGTCGCAACAGACATCGAGGTTTGGAGAGAGATCCAACAATGCTTAGACGCCATCCCGTCCGCCGGCAGGCGGGCTTCACCCTGATTGAGATCATGGTGGTGGTGGTCATCCTGGCCATCCTCGGCACCTTCGCCATCACCAACATCATCGACAATCCCGACAAGGCGCGGGTGACCAAGGCCCAGCACGACATCCGCACCCTCGAGAGCGCCCTGGAGATGTACAAGCTGGACAACTTCCACTACCCCAGCACCGCGCAGGGCCTGCGGGCGCTGGTGGAACGGCCCAGCGGCAGCCCTGAGCCGCGCAACTGGAAGCCCGGCGGCTACATGAAGAGCATCCCCAAGGATCCCTGGGGCAATGATTACATCTACATCGGCCCCGAGGACGGCAACGGCCGCATCCAGATCATCTCTCTGGGGGCCGACGGCCGGCCCGGCGGCGATGGACTCAACGCCGATATCAGCAACCTGACCCTGCCGTAAGTGTGCACCGCCCCTCCCGCGGCTTCACCCTGATCGAGGTGCTGGTGGTGCTGATGATCATCGGCGTGATCGTCAGCCTTGCCGCCCTCTCCTTCGGCGACAACCGGGCCGAGGAGCTGCAGCGGGAAGCGCGCCGGCTGCAGGCGGTGCTGACCTTGGCGGCTGAGGAGGCTATCGTCAAGAGCCGCGAGCTGGGGGTGCGCTTCGACGCCGACGGCTACCGCTTTTTCATCCTCGACGACAACATGGCCTGGCTGTTGCTGGAGCACGAGCGCGAGTTCGCGCCCCGGCAGCTGCCGCCGCCGCTGGAGCTGACCCTGCTGACCGATGCCCGGGTAGTACGCGCCGGCAGCCTCGGCGGCGACGCCAAGGACACGCCGCACGCCTATTTCTTCGCCACCGGCGAGCTGTACCCGGCCTTCGAGCTAATCCTGCGACACCCCGACCTGGAGCGGGCCTACCGCCTGGAGGCGCGCATCGATGGCACGATCGAGCTGCACACGGAAGAGTAGCGGCTTCACCCTGCTGGAGGTCATGGTGGCCCTAGCGGTGCTGGCCATCGCCCTGGCAGCGGTGGTCGACAAAACCGTCGAACGCGGAGTCAACATCACCCATCTGCGCGACCGCACCCTGGCGCACTGGGTGGCGGAGAACCGGCTGGCCGAAATGCGGGCCATGAACGAATGGCGCGAAGGCAAGCAGACCGGACGCAGCGAGCTGGCCGGCCGCACCTGGTACTGGGAAGTGGAAACCCTGCCGACACCGGCCCGGCGGCTGCGGCGGGTGGTGATCCGGGTGGCCGCCGACGAGGATCGCGCCAATCCCATCAGCACCCTCAACGGCTTCCTGCTCGACCCAGCCGTGCGCCAGCCGTTCGTGCCCATCCAGCCCGACGACGGCGAGGAGGAGCAGCAATGAGAGCCCGCCACGACGGCTTCACCCTGCTGGAGCTGCTGGTCGCGCTGTCCATCTTCGCCCTCGTCTCGGTCATCGTCTTCACCGGCCTGCAAGCCAGCTTCGCCAGCCGCGACCGCACCGACCTGCATGCCGACCGCCTGATCGAGCTGCAGCGGGCCTTCAATATATTGCGCCAGGACCTGGAGCAGGCGGTGCCGCGGGCGGTGCGCGACCAGATGGGCGATTTCGATCCCAAGAACGCCTTCCAGCAGACCCTGGACGGTATCGCCTTCACCCGCGCTGGCCGCAGCAATCCGCTGGGTCTGGAGCGCAGCAGCCTGGAGCGGCTGGGCTACGGCCTGCGGGAAGACACCCTGGTGCGCAGCCGCTGGCTGGCGCTGGACCAGCCGTCCGACCCGCTGATCGAGGAGCTGCCGCTGCTCCAGGGTGTGCTCTCCCTGAGCTTCCGCTTCCTTGGGACGGACAAGCAGTGGGTGGACCAGTGGCCGCCGCCGAATTCGGTCTCCCCCGACGCCGAGCTGCCGCACGCCGTCGACGTCATCCTCGAGCTGGAGGATCTCGGCGTCATCAACCGCATCATCGTGTTGCCCTATTGACCATGAAGACCATCGCCTGCAGTCGACGTCAGCGTGGCATCGCCTTGATCACGGCGCTCCTGGTGGTCGCCATCGCCACCCTGCTGGCGGTGGAGATGGCCTCCCGCGAGCGGCTCGACATCCGCCGCACCCAGAACCTGATCGCCGGCGACCAGGCCTACGATCTGGCGCTGGCGGCGGAAAGCTGGGCGCTGGACATCCTGCGCGCTGACCTGGAGGAAGGCAACGAATGGGACGGGATGCAGGACAACTGGGCGCAGCCCATCCTGCTGCCGCCCTTCGAGGGTGCCATCCTCAACATGCGCATCGAGGACCTGCAGGGGCGCTTCAATCTGAACAACCTGGCCAACCTGCCGCAGGACCCGCAGCAGGCCGTCAACGACATCCATTACCAGCGCTTCCATCTGCTGCTGGAGAACCTCGCCCAGCAGCACGGCCTGGAGATCAACCCGCAGGAGCTGATCGAGTCGCTGGCCGACTGGCTGGACCCGGATCTCCAGGCCCGCCCCTTCGGGGCCGAGGACAGCTATTACCTGGCGCTGGACATCCCGCGCCGGGCCGCTAACCAGCTGCTGGTCAGCCCCACCGAACTGATGCTGGTGAAGGGCTTCACTCCGGAGCTGGTCAACGTCCTGCTGCCGCACGTGACCGCGCTGCCCCAGGCCGGCACCAACATCAACGTCAACACCGCCACCCGCGAGGTGCTGCGCAGCCTCGATCGGCGCATCAGCGAAAGCCTTGCCGAGCGGCTGGAGCAGCAGCGTTTCGAGGAACCCTGGGAATCGCTGGAGATGTTTCTGAAGGCAGCCGAACTGTCGAGCACCGATTTTCGCGCCGAGGGCCTCGACGTCAGCAGCCAGTACTTCGCCTTTCGCGGCGACGTCATGCTTGGCCCGGCGCGCAGTCAGCTACATAGTCTGATAAGTCGCGCCGATGGCCTGCAGGTGCTCTGGCGCGCCCGCGGCACGCTATAGGGCAAGCCCTCTGGCCCGGCAGCCTGGCGGCTTAGCCTGTAAACTCAGCAGTAATCCAAGCAGAATGAGCCTGCTCGAGGATAGAGAACAACGCTCATGTCGCAACGACTCGTGCTCCGCCTTCAGGGCGCCTCGGACGGCCAGTACCGATGGCTGCCGATAGGAAGCGATGGCCGCCCCGACGGCCCGGTGACCGAAGGCAGCTTGAGTGACGCCGCCAGGCTGCGCCGGCCACTGGTCGTGCTGGCGCCGGCCGCCGATGTGGCCCTGTTCAGCACGCCGCTGCCGCGGCTGAGCCGGCAGCGGGCAGCCCGCGCCGTCCCGTATGCGCTCGAAGACCAGCTGGTGGAGGACGTCGAGGACCTGCACTTCGCCCTGGGCCAGCGCAATGCCAGAGGCGAGCTGGCCGTGGCCGTGGTGGCCAAGGCCCAGATGCAGGCCTGGCTGGACGCGTTCGCCGAAGCCGGGCTGGAAGTCGAGCAGATCTATCCCGAGCTGCTGGCCCTGCCTCATGAGCCCGGCTGCTGGACGCTGCTGCTGGAAAACGACCAATTCCTGCTGCGCACCGGCCGGCAAAGCGGTTTCGGCGGCGATGTCGACAACCTGCCGGTGCTGCTGCCGGCGGCCCTGGAGGAGGCGGAACAACCGCCGCAGCGGCTGCTGGTCTACGGCGCCGGCCTGCCCGCAGAACTCGCGCTGGGCGAGCTGGCGGTGGAGCAGCATCCCCTGGACGACGTCCTGACCTTGCTGGCCCGGCATCTGCGCGAGCGTGAGGCCATCCCGCTGCGCACCGGCCCGTTCGCCCGCCGCCGCGGCTGGTCGGCGCAATGGCAGCGCTGGCGGCTGGCCGCCAGCCTGCTGCTGGCCTGGGCGCTGGCCGACACCGGCGGCGCCTATTTGCAGCAATGGCAGCTGCGTCAGGAGCTGCAAGCCGTGGAGGCAGCGCAGGCGCAGGTCTATCGCCGGGCCTTCCCCGACGGCGGCCAGCTGAACCGCTACAACCCGCGCCAGCAGGTCGAGAGCCGCCTGGCCGCGCTGCGCCGCAGCGGCGGCAGCGACAGCGGGCTGCTGCACCTGCTGCACACGGCCGGCCCGCTGCTGACGGCCGACCCCGAGCTGCAGGTCGTCAACCTCACCTACCGCGGCAACGGGCTAGAGCTGGAAGTCTCGGCCGCCAGCCTGCAGGGCATCGACCAGCTCAAGCAGCGCCTCGACGGCGCGCCCGGCCTGGGCGTGGAAGTGGTCTCCGCCCGCGCCGAGGGCGACCGCGCCCAGGGTAGGCTGCGCCTGGAGATTTCATCATGAGCCTGCAGCAGTGGTGGCATGAGCTGGAAGCGCGCGAGCGCCGTACCCTGATCATCGGCGCCGTGGTGCTGGCGGTGTTCTTCTTCATCCAGTTCGTCTGGCTGCCGGCGCACCGGGAAGCCGATCGCCTGGCGCAGCAGCTGGCCGAGCAGCGCGCCCTGCTAGCCTGGATGCAACAGATGGCCAGCGAGGCGCAAGGCCTGCGGGCAGCTGGCGGCAGCGAGCTGGTCGGCATCGGCAACCAGGCGCTGTTTTCCTTCGTCGATCAAAGCGCCCGCGAGGCCGGTCTCGGCAATGCGCTGCGGCAGGTGGAGCCGAACGGCGAGCAGCGGGTGCGGGTCACCCTGCAGCAGGCCAACTTCGACCAGCTAATCCACTGGCTGGTGACGCTGAAAACCCGTCACGGCATCGACGCCGGAACGTTTGCGGTACGCCGCGGCGATTCGCCCGGCCTGGTCGATGCCCAGCTCATCCTGGAGTCCTCGGCGCCATGAAGCTGCGTTTGCTTGGGTTGGTCCTGCTCGGCCTGCTCGCCTATGCGCTGTTCCTACTCTCCTCGCTGCCGGCAGCTCATGCCTGGAGCCTACTGAGCAGGCACATGCCGGCCCAGGCCTATGGCCTGAGCGGCACGCTCTGGAACGGCCAAGCCGCCGTGGTGCTGCAGGAGCAGCGCCGGCTAGAAGCCGTGCAATGGGAACTGCGGCCCGCCAGCCTGTTGACCGGCCGGCTGGGCGCCGACATCCAGGCCCGGCTGCCGGATGGACGGCTGCGCAGCGAGGTCGTCGCCACCCCGACCGGCCGCGTCACGGCGCGGCAGCTGCGGCTGGACATGCCAGCGGCAGAGCTGGTGCAGTGGGCCGGCTTGGCCGGCCGACTGCCGGTGCAGCTCGCCGGCCGCTTCGACGTGCTGATGCGCGAGCTGGTCCTGGTCGACCAGCGTCTGGAGCAAGCCGACGGCCTGGTCAACTGGCATGCCGCCAACGTCCGCTTCGGCAGCCTGGCGCTGCCTCTTGGCGATCTGGCGCTGCGCCTGGAACCGACGGCGGACGGCGCCACCGGCGGCACCCTGGTGAACCAGGGCGGCGCCGTCGATCTCAGCGGCACGCTGCAGATCGGCCAGGATGGCCGCTTCGTGCTGGATCTGACCACCCGAGCCCGGGACGCCGTCGACCAGGACGTCGTCCCCGCCTTGCAGCTGCTCGGCATCCCCACCGACGGCAGCCCGGTCAGGGGCCGCCTCAGCGGCAATCTGGACGGCAGCGGATTGCGGCTGGAGCCGCTGGAGGGGTGATGCCGCTCAGGCGGAACAGCCAGCCGCCGCCGGCATGATCTGGGCGAAATCCTCCAGCAGCGCGAACTCACCCTGCTGACGCCGCCCCTGGCCGCTGTCGGGCTGGGCGATGCCGAGCAGCCAGCGGATGCCGTGGTCGCGGGCGGCGCGCAGCACGCTCACGGTATCGTCCAGCAGCAGGGTGCGAGCAGGGTCGAAGGGCACCGCCTGCTGCAAGGCCCGCCAGAAGCCGGCCTGCTCCTTGGGGTGGCCGAAATCGTGGGAGGAAATCATAACGTCGAGATGGGCAGCAAGCTCGGTACGCTCGCACTTGAGGGCCAGTGCGGCGCGGTGGGCATTGGTCACCAGCACCCGTCTCTTGCCGGCCCGCTCCAGCGCCTGGAGGAATTCCACCGCCCGCGGGCGAAAGCCGATCAAGTGCCCGACCTCCCGCTTGAGTGCCGGGATGTCCAGCTCCAGCGCCCGGCTCCAGTAATCCAGGCAATACCACTGCATGCTGCCCTCCAAGCGGCGCATGTGCGGCAGCAGCTCCGCCCGCGCCGCCTCGACGCTAAGCCGGCGGACTTGCGCATAACGCCGGGGCAGATACTCTAGCCAGAAGTGATTGTCGAAGCGCAGGTCCAGCAAGGTGCCGTCCATGTCGAGCAGCACCGTGTCGACCTGGTCCCAATCGATCATTTGGAACTCCCCTTGACGTAGCGGCCGCCCTGGCATCGGCCGCAGGCAATGCGCATGTACAATACCACTTGTCCCCATTCGAGAATGCGGCATGGATAAAAAGCCTGAAACCCTGCACCGTGAGATCGTCGCCCGCTCCCGCCTGTTCCGGGTCGAGGCGCTCGACCTGCGCTTTAGCAACGGCGTCGAGGTCAAGTACGAGCGCCTGACCAGCTCGACCTCGGGCGCGGTCATGATCGTTCCCCTGCTGGACAACGACACGGTGCTGTTAATCCGCGAGTACGCCGCCGGCACCGAGCGCTACGAGCTGGCGCTGCCCAAGGGCCTGGCCGAGCCGGGCGAAGACCTACTGGAAGCCGCCAACCGCGAGCTGCAGGAAGAAGTCGGCTACGCCGCCCGCAAGCTCACCCCTCTGCGCCAGCTCAGCATTGCCCCCGGCTACATGCAGCACCTGACTCACGTCATCCTGGCAGAGGATCTTTATCCGCAGCGCCTGCAAGGCGACGAGCCCGAGCCCATCGAGGTCGTCCCCTGGCGCCTGGAGGAGCTGCCCCGGTTGCTGGCCCTCGAGTACTTCAGCGAAGCCCGCAGCATCGCCGCACTCTACATGGTGCGCGACCTGCTGCGGGAGCGGGGCGGCCGCCGATGAGCGCGCGCCAGCTGCAGCGGCTGCTGCCGGCGGTGGCCGCGCTGGCGGAAGAGGCCGGCCGCCGCATCATGGAAATCTACCAGGCCGGCTTCGAGGTCTGGCACAAGAACGACGACTCCCCGCTGACCGCCGCCGATCAGGCCGCTCACCGCACCATCGTGCAGGGACTGGCCCAGCTCGCCCCCCGTGTGCCCGTCCTGTCCGAAGAAGGCCGCATCCCAGATTTTACCGAGCGCCGCCAGTGGCAGCGCTACTGGTTGATCGACCCGCTGGACGGCACCAAGGAATTCATCAAGCGCAACGGCGAGTTTACCGTCAACATCGCGCTGATCGAGGACGGCGCGCCGGTGCTGGGGGTGGTGCACGCTCCGGCCCGAGACGCCAGCTGGTATGCCGCCGCCGGGATCGGAGCCTTCCGGCGCAGCGAAGGACGAACCCAGGCCATACGCACCCGCCCCGCCCGACCGCCGCTGATCGCCATGGCCAGCCGCTCCCACCGCAGCCCGGCAGTGGACGTCCTGCTGGCACGGCTTGCCCAGGCGCAAACCCTGTCGATCGGCAGCTCGCTCAAGTTCTGCCTGATCGCCGACGGCAGCGCCGACTTCTACCCACGCTTCGGTCCGACGTCGGAGTGGGACACCGCGGCGGCCCAGTGCGTGGTGGAGCAGGCCGGCGGCCGGGTGGTGGATCTGGCGCTGGCGCCGCTGCGCTACAACACCAAGCCGTCGCTACTCAACCCTGATTTCGTGGTGTTCGGCGACCCCCATTACGACTGGTCCAGCCTGCTGGAGGGAATCCATGGCGAAACCCGCTGAGCGCCTGCTGGCAGCAGCCCTGCTGCTCGGGCTGGCGGCGCCCGTGGCCGCCTGGGAGGAAGGCCTGACGGTCGGCCTCAGCGTGGAGCGCTCCCATCTCGAGCTCGACTCCGGCGCCGAGGCCCGCAGCACCCGGCTGGTCCTGCAGCTGGCCGAGGAGGTCCGCCCCTGGCTGCGGCTGCAACTGCGCGGCGGCCCGGTGCTGCTGACCCAAAGCGGCAATTCGGCGACCGCCGGCATGGACTTCACCGGCTACCACCTCGGGCTAGGCGCCCAGGCCGAGTGGTTCCGCCAGCAGCCGCTCGGCCTGATGGCCGCCGTCCGCTACAACTATCAGGAAGTCGACGACGAGCTCGAGACGCGCAAGGCCAGGCTCGACTGGCACGAGGCCACGGCCGAGCTGGCTGCCGTGCTGCGCCTGCAATCGGTGCAGTTGCGCCTGGGCGGCTACGGCCTGCACGTCGACGGCGACGAGACCGTCTCCGGCGACCTCACCCGCAGCAGCAGCCTGGAGGCCGAGCGGCACTACGGCGGCTTCGCCCAGCTTGACTTCTGGGTCGACTGGACCGGCAGCGTCAGCCTGCGCCTCGAGGCCGGCGCCCGCCAGGGGGCGGAACTGGTCTTCGCGCGCAGGTTTTAAGCGGGACGGCAAGCCTGCACGTCGGCCCGGCTTAGCGCCCGCCGTCCTGCCGGACCGGCTAGTCGGTCCCGCTTTGCCCGTAATCTGGCCCGCCCCGGGCCAGGAACTCCTGCTCGGCAGGCGGCGACTGCCGACCGAGAATGGCGTTGCGGTGGGGAAAGCGCCCGAAGCGTCGGATGATGTCGCGGTGCTCGCGGGCGTAGTCGAGCATGCCCTGCGCCAGCGGCCGCCAGGCCGACTGGCACTGCTGCAGCAGCCGCTCGTACTGCTGCACCGAGACGTCCTGCAGGTGCGCATTCTCGGCATGCTGCAAGGGCAGGTAGAAAAACCCGCGCTCCACCGGGCTCAGCATCTCGTCCAGGTTTTGCTCGATGCCGTCCAGGCACAGCCGCTGCGCCGCGGCATCCTGGGCGAAGGCCTGCGGCCGGCCGCGGTGGATGTTGCGGGAGAACTGATCCAGCAAGATGATCAGGGCCAGGCTGCCGCGGGCGGTCTGCTCCCAGCCGCTCAGCTCGCCGGCCACAGCCTCCTGGTACAGGCTGCCGAAGCGATCGCGGATCTCGGCGTCGAAGGTGGGATCGGGCTCGAACCAGCGCGCCATCATCGCCAGCGCCCGCTCAGGGTCGCTGCGGCTGTCCTCGAACCAGAAGGAGAGTATCCCTTCGATACGCGCTGGCATGGCTCCTCCTTGCCTCCGGCGCTTGCCCTCGCGCAGGCGCTCAGGCCTGCTCCCGCCGCGGCACCATCACCACGGCCTCGCCGGTGATCACCTCTTTGTCGCCCACGCTGCAAACCGTCTCCAGCGTGACCATGTTGCGCTCCGGCTTGAGCCCCGTAACCTTCACCCGCGCGGTGACAGTGTCGCCGATGAACACCGGGGCACGAAAGCGCAGGCTCTGGCTGACGTAGATGCAGCCGGGACCGGGCAGCCGCATGCCGAGCACGGTGGAAATGAAGCCGGCCGACAGCATGCCATGAGCGATGCGCTGCTTGAACATGGTGGTGGCGGCGAACTCGGCGTTCACGTGCACGGGATTGAAGTCGCCGGTGACGCCAGCGAACTGCACGATGTCGGCCTCGGTAACAGTCTTGCTGAAGCTGGCCTCCATGCCCTCCTGCATGTCCTCGAAGTAATACAGCTGTTCACTCATGGGCGTTTCCTGCTCGAATCTCAATAAGCCTTGCCAGCGCCCGCGGCGGGGCGCGTCCCGTCTCAATCGCTGCCGCTGCGCAGCAGCCGCATGGGCGAAGCGCGATAGAAGCGCCAGGTCGCCAGCGCTCCCGCCAGCCAGACCAGCAACGGTCCCGCCAGCACGCCGACCAGCAGCGCGGTTACGTCGAAGCCATAGTCTAGCTGAAACAGCCGGCGGGCAATGACCAGCCCGGCGGTGGCGGCGCAGGCGCCACCCAGCGCTCCCGCGGCAGCGCCGATGAGCCAGAACTCGGCCCGCGCCAGCCGCCGCACGTGCCGGCGCTCGGCGCCCAGCGTCCGCAGCAGCGCGCTCTCGAAGCGCCGCTCTTCGCCGGTGGGCTGCAGGGCGGCCAGCAGCACGATGAGTCCAGCGATCAGCGTCATGCTGGTCATCAGCTCCACCACCCTGGAGCCCTGGGCGATGATGTCGCGCACCGTGCCCAGGATGGCGTCGATGTCAAACACCGTCACGCTGGGAAAGCGCCGCACCAACTCGCTCAGCAGCCCGCGCTGCGCGGACGGCAGGTAAAAGCTGGTGATGAAGGTGGTCGGATACGCCTCCAGCAGGCCCGGTGGGGCGATGACGAAGAAGTTGACCTGGAAGCTGTCCCACTGTACTTCACGCACGCTGGTCACCGTGCCGCTGACTTCCTCGCCGCCGACGGCGAAGCGCAGCCGGTCGCCCACCTGGATGCCCAGATCCCTGGCCATGCCAATTTCCACCGAAAACTGGTCCGGCCTCGGCTCAGCCTCCGCCCACCAGCGACCGGCAACGATGCGGTTGTGCGCCGCCGGCTCCCTGCCGTAGGAGAGGTTGAACTCCCGCGCCACCAGCTGCTGCGCTCGGTCCTGATAGTGCTCGGGGCTGACGGTGCGGTCGTTGATGCCGATCAGGCGACCGCGGAGCATGGGGTAGAAGTCGGCGCTCACGCCATGCGCCTGCAACAGCTCGCGCACGGCCTCGACCTGGCTCGGCTGGACGTTGACCAGGAACAGATTGGGCGCATCCTGGGGCACGCTGTCCTCCCAGGCGGCCAGCAGGTCCTGGCGCACGATGGTCAGCATGAGCAGCGCCATCAGCCCCACGCCGATGGCCATGATCTGCAGGCTGGTACTAAGCGGCCGGCGGGTGATGCCGAACAGCCACAGCAGGCGCCGCCGCCTGCCACGCAGCCGCACCAGCAGGCGCAGCAGCAGCCAGGCCAGGGCCGCCAGCAGCGACAGCGTGGCAAGTACGGCGGCGAAGACCAGCACCGCCAGCGGCAGGTCGCGGGCCTGCCACCACATCAGCAGGAAGACAGCCGCCAGCGCGGCGAGATAGAGCGCACTGCCGCGAAAAACCCCCTGTCCCAGCTCCCGCCGCAGCACCCGCAACGGCGGCACCTGCCGCAACCGCAGCACCGTCGGCAAGGCGAACCCCAGCATGGCAGTCAGCGCGATGCCTAGCCCCACCACGGCCGGATAGGGACCAGCCGGCGGAATCTGCGGCGGCAGCAGCTGGGCGACCAGGGCCAGCATGGCCAGGTGCAGCCAATAGCCCAGCACGATGCCGCGCGCGCCGCACAGCAGCGCCAGCCAGACCAGCTTCCAGGCCATCAGGGCCGTCACGTCGGCGGCGGTGGCGCCCAGGCAGCGCATGATGGCGACCCGGTCGACCTGACGCTGGGCGTAATGCCGTATGGTCAGCAGGATGGCGACGCCGGCGATCACCACCGTCAGCAGCGAGGCCAGGCCGAGAAAGCGCTGGGCCCGCTCCAGCACGTTGCGCACTCCGAAGCTGCTGTCGGCCGGGGTGCGCCACTCCAGGCCGGGCCGGTCCAGCGGCAGCCAATCCCGGAAGCGCTGCAAGGCCGCCTCCGGCCCGGCCAGCAACAGCTGGTAGCGCACCCGGCTGCCGGGCTGGATCAAGCCGGTGGCGGGCAAATCGGCGTAGTTGATCATCACCCGCGGCGCCAGTCCGGTGAGAAAGCTGCCGCGGTCCGGCTCCAGCACCAGCAGCCCGGCAATGCCGAAACGCTGCTCGCCCAGTGCGATGGACTCGCCCACCGCGATTGCCAGCAAATCGAGCAGGCGCGGCTCCACCCAGGCGGTGCCGGGCGCTGGGACCGCCTGCACGGCTTCGGCCGGGGCAGCCGGCGTCGGCTGCAGCTGCAGCGCCCCGCGCAACGGATAGGGCGCCTGCACCGCCTTCACCGCCACCAGCTGCGGCCTGTCACCGGCCAGCACCACGCTGGGAAACTCCGCGGTGCGGGCCACCGTCAAGCCCAGCTCCCGCGCCCGATCCAGCCAATCGGCGGGGAAGGGCTCGCTGCCTTGCACGGCCCGGTCGGCCGCCAGCAGCTCCGCCGCCCGGTAGCCGCTGGCCGCAGCCACCCGCTCGGCCAGCCAGGACACCGCGCAGACGGCGGCCACCGCCGTCACCAGCGCAGCCGCCAGCAGCCGCAGCTCACCGGCGCGCCAGTCGCGCCGCAGCAGTCGCCATGCCAGCCCCGCCCGCCTCATGCCGCCACCAGATTGCCGTCCTGCAGCCGGTAAACGTGCTGGCAGCGCTCGGCCAGCGCCTGGTCGTGGGTCACCAGGACCAGCGTGGTACCACGGTCATGGTTCAGGCGGAACAGCATGTCGGCAATCCGCTGGCCGGTGTGATGGTCGAGATTCCCGGTCGGCTCGTCGGCCAGCAGCAGCTTGGGCGCCATGATGAAGGCGCGGGCGATGGCCACCCGCTGCTGCTCGCCGCCGGACAGCTGCGCCGGGTAGTGGCGCAGCCGGTTGCCCAGTCCCACCTCCTTGAGCGCCGCTGCGGCCTTGGCGGCAGCCTCCGGGTCGCCGGCCAGCTCGGCCGGCAGCATCACGTTCTCGATGGCGGTCAATCCCGGCAGCAGATGAAAGGACTGGAACACGAAGCCCAGCAGCTCCCCGCGCAGCCGGGCGCGCGCATCCTCGCTCATGGCGCTAAGATCGTGGCCGTCGAGCAGGATGCGGCCCTCGGTCGGCAGGTCCAGGCCGGCCAGCAGGCCCAGCAAGGTCGATTTGCCGGAGCCCGATGCCCCCAGGATGGCGACGCTTTCGCCGGCACGCACGTCCAGGTGTAGATTATCGAATAGGATGATTTCGCCATCGGGGCCATGAAACCGCATGCCAAGTCGCTCGGCCACCAGAATGGGCTTTGGATCCGCCATGCTGAAACGCTTCCTGTGCCTGCTGTTTGCAATCTCGCTGCCGTCGGCGCCGGCCGCTGCCGAGCCGACCATTCTCATCCTCGGCGATAGCCTCAGCGCCGCCTACGGCATGGCGCGGGAGGAGGGCTGGACGGCCCTGCTGCAGCAGCGGCTCGCTGCAGCAGGCTATCCGCATCGGGTGATCAATGCCAGCATCAGCGGTGACACCACCCAGGGCGGCCTGGCCCGCCTGCCGGCGGTGCTGCAGCGCCACTCCCCGATGCTGACCGTGGTCGAGCTGGGCGGCAACGACGGCCTGCGCGGCATCCTACCGGCGGAAACCCGGCGCAACCTGCAGACCATCATCGAGCGGCTTCGTGCTAGCGGCAGCCAGGTGATCCTGGTCGGCGTGCAGCTACCGGCCAACTACGGGGCCGCGTTCAACCAGCGCTTCAGCACCATCTACCAGGAGCTGGCCCGCAGCTACCAGCTGCCGCTGACGGTGCTGTCGCTGGCCGACGCCTTCGCTCAGCCGGGCCTAATCCAGAGCGACGGCCTGCACCCCACCGCCAAGGCTCAGCCGCTCATCCTGGAGCAGATCTGGGCCGTGCTGGAACCGCTGCTGGGCAAGGCCGGCTCCTGAAGGGGTGCGCGAGCGCGGCCATCAGGCTGCCCGGTCGCGCGCCTCGCCGCCGAACAGCTCCAGCAGCCGCGGCAGGAAATTGCGGAATTCCAGCAGCTGCAGGTTGAAATCGGCGTCGAACTGCTCGGCGAAGGTCTCGGGCACGTAGTCGCCGCCCGACTCCTTCACCAGGTCCGAGAATTTCAACCGCTTGATGGAGTAATCCGCATCGACGATGCAGCTGAGCCGCTCGTTCCAGCTCAGGGCCAGGCGGCGGATGCGCTTGCCGGAGGCGAGATGGGCCTTGATCTCCTCGGCCTGCAAGTCCTGTCGCTTACAGCGGATCTCGCAGCCCTCGGTGGCCGGATCCTCGAGCACGGCCTCCTCGCCCAGCTCCAGGTCGCTCGGAATGCGATCGCTGGCCAGCCAGTCGGTCATGATGGCCTGGGGCGCGCTGGTGGTCGCCGGCGGGGCGATCGGCAGCGTATCCAGGCACTCGCGCAGGAACTCGGTAAAGTCCTCCGCCTGCCGCCAGCTGCCGCAGTCCACCACCAGCCAGCCGCCGACGGTGTCGATGTAGCCGTAGACCTGCTTGCTGCGGGAGAAGGCCCGCGGCAGCAGTTCGAAGACGATTTCCTCCTTGAGCTGCTCGCGCTCGCGCTTGCGGACCTTGCGCAGCTCCCGCGCCTCGCGCTCGGCGATGCGCTGCTCAAGCTCCTCCCGCACTACGCTAGCCGGCAGAAGCTTGTTCTCCTGCTGCAGGCAGATCAGATAGGCGCCGTTGGCGGCATGCACCAGCTGCTCGCCGTGCTTGCCCAGGGGCGGCACCCAGCCGCGGCTTTGCATGTCGAGGCTGCCGCAGGGGGTGTAGGCGAAGGCGGCCAGCCGCTCCTCCAGCTGTTCCGCGCTGAGCTCGAAGGGCTCCATCAGCCGGTAGGGACAGAGGTTCTTGAACCACATCGATGGTTACCTGTTGTTGGCGTGTGGGTGGAAGGCCCTGCCACCGGCGCGGGCGGCAGGGCGGCGGGAGCAGTCGGGGAAGCGGATCAGCGCTTGAGCAGCGCCGCCCGCGCCGCCAGCGCCCGCTGGCGGGCATCCTCGCGGTCGCTCCCGAAGGCGACCAGATGACCCATCTTGCGGCCGGGCCGCGGCTCGGCCTTGCCGTACAGATGCAGCTTGACCTGCGGATCGGCCAGGGCCGCGGCCCAGTTCGGCTCACCCTGCTCCCACAGGTCGCCGAGCAAATTGGCCATGACGGCAGGGCGCTGCTGATCGGTCGCTCCCAGCGGCAGGCCGCAGATGGCCCGCACTTGCTGCTCGAACTGATCGGTCAGGCAGGCATCGAAGGTGTAGTGGCCGGAGTTGTGCGGCCGCGGCGCCAGCTCGTTGACCAGCAGGCGATCGTCCTGGGTCAGGAACATCTCCACGCACAGCACGCCGACCACGTCCAGCGCCTCCATCAGTCCGCGGGCGATGTCGATCGCCTCCTGTCGCAGACGCGGCTCGATCGGCGCATCCGGTATGGACAGGTCGAGGATGTGGTTGCTGTGCAAGTTCTCAATCACCCCGTAGTGGGCGAACTCGCCGTCGAGTCCGCGCGCCGCCACCACCGACAGCTCGCTCTTGAAATCGACGAAGCCCTCGAGCACCGCCTCGACCTCACCCAGCTGCTGCCAGGCGGCCCTGGCCTCCTGCGGACGGCGTATCACCACTTGGCCCTTACCGTCGTAACCGAAGCCTGCGGTCTTGAGCACGGCCGGCACGCCAATGGCGGCGACCGCCGCCTCCAGCTCGGCCTCGCTGCGCACGGGGTGGAATGGCGCCAGCGGAAAGCCCCGGCTGCTGATGAAAGTCTTCTCCCGCAGGCGATTCTGGATGATGTGCAGTACCTCGCCGCGGGGCCGCACCGGCACGTAGCGGGCGGCGCATTCGCTGGCCAGCGAGGGCACGTTCTCGAACTCGAAGCTGACCACGTCGACTTCCTTGCTGAAGGCGGCCAACGCGTCGAGATCCTCGTAAGGGGCCTGCACTTCCTTGTCGGCGACTTGACCGGTCGGGGTGTCCCGATCCGGCGAGTAGGTATGGACCCGGTAGCCCATACGCTTTGCCGCCAGGGCGAACATGCGGCCCAGCTGGCCGCTGCCCAGAATCCCGAGAACGGCACCAGGCGCGATGATCTTGCTCAACTCAGTTTGTCCTCCAGGACTCGCTGGGCCTGCGCGGTGCGGAACTCGTGCAGCTTGCAGCGCAAGTCGGGACGGCTGCCGGCGAGGATGGAAATCGCCAGCAGCGCTGCGTTGCGGGCGCCGGCCACGCCGATGGCCATGGTGGCGACGGGAATGCCGGCCGGCATCTGCAGGATGGACAGCAACGAGTCCATGCCCTGCAGCGCCCTGGTCTGGATCGGCACGCCAATGACCGGCAGCACCGTCTGCGAGGCCACCATGCCCGGCAGGTGAGCGGCGCCGCCGGCGCCGGCGATGACAACCTCCAGTCCGCGCTCCTCGGCCGTGCGCGCATAGTCGCGCATCAATTCCGGCGTGCGATGCGCGGAGACGATGCGGCACTCATGGGGTACGCCGAACTCTGACAGGACTTCGGCAGCATTCCGCATGGTCTCCCAGTCGGACTTGCTGCCCATGATGACGCCGACTAACGGCTGCTCGCTCATGACACTCCTCGGCCCAGTGAAAAGCGAAAGTTTAGCAGCATCGGCGCCGCTTTGAAGCGTCCAGCCGAGCTGGCCGAGGCGTTCGGCGCGTCACCCGAGCTCGTCGTTTTCCTCCGCCACCAACTGCCAAATGCTGCTGTTGGCCGCCTCCCAATCGACCGTCTGGGTGACGACCTTGAAGCTTTCATGGATGCCTTCGGCGTCTGCCGTGCGTTCGACAGCGATGAGCGTGTTCACTTCGTGCTCGCAGAGGCCGGCGGCGTATTCGGCCTCGGCGCGGGCGTAGGGCAGCGCCTCCTCCAGGCTCGGCGCGCCGTAAAACTCGACGAAATGATGCGCCAGGGCTTCGATCACGCCCTTGAACTCGGCTTCGCTGATCTCGCTGATGACAGCCAGCGTCGACCAGCCGAAGCTGCTGGTGCCCAGGAAGCCATGGCGGAAGGCCTGCCGCTCCTTGCCCTGCAGCAGCGCCGGATCCTGGTCCGAGAAGGTGAACACGAAGGTGCCGGGAACGGCCAGCTCGCCGACCCGGGCCGCCAGGGGGTAAACCCGTTCGTCGGTGTCATCGAGCCGGGCAACGCGCAGGAATTTCATGGCTTGCTACTCCCCTCAAGAAAAACGGCAGCGTCCGTGGACGCTGCCGTTCCCGTCCGGCGCCGGCACGCTAGGTGCTGGAGCCGGTCACGGATTTGGCCGATGGCGGCGGACCGCCCCTGGGCGGCTCGGCCGGCATGGGCTTGACGCCCTGCTCCAGCAGCTGGGCATACCACAGGTTGTGATGCTGCTTGGCCCAGGCGGTATCGACCCGGCCCGTGGTCATGCCTTCCAGCGCGCCTTCCGTGCCCAGGGTGCCCATGTAGGCATGGCCGAAGAAGAGCGCGATCCAGAACATGGCCGCCCCGGCGTGGATGACATGGGCCAGTGCCATGGTGGCCCGATCCTGGCCGAAGTTGGGGAAGTCCAGGATGAAGCCGGTGATGACCACCGCCAGCCCCAGGCCAACCACGCCGATCCAATACCAGAGCTTCTCGCCGCCGTTCAGCTTCTCCGACGGCGCGTGACCGCCGCCGAAATAGCCGCCGAAGGTCTTCAGCCACTCCAGGTCCACCCGCTTGGGAATGTTGACTCCCAGCCAGCTGATGATCATCAGGACCAGGGCGACACCGAAGGCCGGTCCAACAAAGTTATGGACGGTCATGGCCACCTGGGCGTAGGCGGCAAAGCCCCTCGCTCCCAGGACGGGGATCAGCACCGTCCGGCCGAACAGCAGACTAAGCCCGGTGATGCCCAGCACGATGAAGGTGATGGCTACGAACCAGTGCAGCACCCGCTCGTACATGGTCCAGCGCGGCACGGTCAGGCCCTCGCGGCCACCCTCGATCTTGTTGCGACCGAAGACGGCGAAGAACACCGCGATCGCCGCCAGCGACAGCAGCATGATCCAGCCGCCGAAGCGCTTGAGCGGACTCGGCACGCCCTCGCGACCGGAGCGAATCTCCCGCCAGATCTCGCCGCTGTTGTTGATCAGCACATTGGTGGTGTACGGTCCCGACTGATCGGTGGTGCCGGCCACGCTCTGGCGGGCGTCGCGCCACATGTCGGCGCGCGGGTTGCTATCCCGCGACTCATAGCCGATGACCATCGGTCCGCTCTGAGCCCAGGCCGCCACGTATCCCAGCGACGGCAGAATCATCGCCAGCGCAATGATGGCCAGCAGGCTGTACAGCATGGCGCGCCAGCGGCGTTTGGCGACGGTCTTGTCTGAAAAGGTCATGATCTAGCCTCCCCGCAATCACCGATCCGCGAAGGCGGACCCGGCGCGGTCAGCCAAGGCATCGCTACGTTCAGCGGCAGCCTGCTGGCTAGCGATCGGATCCGGATCGCCTTTGTAGACGCCCGGCTCGTAGACCACCACGCCCATGTCGCAGGCGCTCAACAGGACGGCGAACGCGAAAGCCGCCCCCAGCCGCGAAATTGGCTTCACAGTCATGGCGTCAGTCCTCCCTCGGGAATTCAACGGTGCACGGTCCAGATGCGCGGCCGCCCCGAAGGGCGGCCACGCTGTCGTCAGACGTTCTGACCGTACGCCGCCTGCCACCCCCAGGACTGCGGACGACCGCCACGACGCATGACCCGCTTGCGGTAGATGTTGGCGATGACATCACCGTCACCGGCCAGCAGGGCCTTGGTGGCGCACATTTCCGCGCAAAGCGGCAGCTTGCCCTCCGCGATGCGGTTGGTGCCGTACTTAGTGAGCTCGGCCTCCGAGTGCGGCTCCTCCGGCCCGCCAGCGCAGAAGGTGCACTTGTCCATCTTGCCCCGCACGCCGAAGGCCGTCTGCTGCGGATACTGCGGCGCACCGAAGGGGCAGGCGTAGAAGCAGTAGCCGCAGCCGATGCACAGGTCCTTGTCGTGCAGCACGATGCCATCGGCCGTCTGGTAGAAGCAGTCCACCGGGCAGACCGCCGCGCAGGGGGCGTCGGAGCAGTGCATGCAGGCGACGGAAATCGCCTTCTCGCCCGGCTGGCCATCGTCCATGACGATGACCCGCCGCCGGTTCACTCCCCAGGGCACCTCATGCTCGTTCTTGCAGGCAGTGACGCAGGCGTGACATTCGATGCAGCGCTCTACGTCGCATAGGAATTTCATTCTCGCCATTGCGGCTCTCCTCTATGTTCTTGGTCAGGCCGGACGCACGCGGCACAGCGTGGTCTTGGTCTCCTGCATCATGGTCACGGCGTCATAGCCGTACGTGGTCGCGGTGTTGGTGGAATCACCACGGACGTACGGCGCCGCCCCTTCGGGGTACTTGTGCAGCAGGTCCTCGCCCTGGAAGTGACCGCCGAAGTGGAACGGGGTGAACACGGTGCCGCGGCCGACGCGATTGGTGACCCAGGCCTTGACCTTGATGCGCCCGCCTTCCGGACCCTCCAGCCAGACCCACTGACCGTCCTTGATGCCGGCATCGTTGGCGTCCGCCGGGTTGATCTCGACGAACATCTCCTGCTTGAGCTCGGCCAGCCAGGGGTTGGAGCGGGTCTCCTCGCCGCCGCCCTCGAACATGACCAGACGGCCGCTGGTGTGGATGAGCGGGAACTCCTTGGAGTAGTCGCGGGCCTGCACCGAACGCCAGCGGGTCGGCAAGCGGTAGAACAGCTTGCGGTCCTCGTAGGTCGGGAAGTCCTTGACCAGGTCGTAGCGCGGCGTGTAGAGCGGCTCGCGGTGCACCGGCACCGGGTCCGGGAAGTTCCACACGAAGGCGCGCGCCTTGGCGTTGCCGAACGGATGGCAGCCATGCTTCATGGCGACCCGGATGATGCCGCCCGAGCGGTCGGTGGTCCACGACTTGCCCTCGGCCAGCTCCTTCTCCTCCGGCGTCAGCTCGTCCCACCAGCCCAGCTGCTTGAGCAGCTTGTGGTCGAACTGCGGGTAGCCGCCCTGGATCTCGGCGCCCTTGGACCAGGAGTCCTCCGCCAGCAGGCTCTCGCCGTTGTACTCGGTGCCGAACGCGGCGCGGAAGTTGCCGCCACCCTCCATGACGTGCTTGCTGGTGTCATAGAGAATGTGCGTGCCCGGGTGCTTGAGCTCCGGCGTGCCGTAGCAGGGCCAGGGCAGGCCGTAGTACTCGCCGTCCAGCGGACCGCCCTGGGCCTTGAGGCTGACCACGTCGAAGTGCCCCGCATGCTTCATGTGCGCCTTCAGCCGCTCCGGGCTCTGACCGGTGTAGCCGATCGACCAGGCGCCGCGGTTGATCTCACGCAGCACGCTCTCGGGCTCAGGCACGTTGTTCACCACCTTGATGTTCTTGAACATCTGGTCGGCGAAGCCGAGCTTCTTGGCGAGCAGGTAGGCGATCTCGCCGTCGGTCTTGTGCTCGTAGAGCGGGTCGATCACCTTCTCGCGCCACTGCAGGGAGCGGTTGGAGGCGGTCGCCGAACCCGATTGCTCGAACTGCGTCGCCGCCGGCAAGAGGTAGGTGTTGTCCTTGCGGTCGTGCAGCACGGCGGTGACCGTCGGATACGGGTCGATGACCACCAGCAGGTCCAGCTTCTCCATGGCCCGCTTCATTTCCGGGCCGCGGGTCTGCGAGTTCGGCGCGTGACCCCACATCATCACGGCGCGGATGTTGTCGCGCTGGGCGATGTTGGCCTTGTCCTCTAGCACGCCGTCGATCCAGCGGGAGACGGTGATGCCGGGGCTGAACATCGGCTTGACCTTGCCGCCCTTGCCGTCGTCGTACTCGTTCTGGTCGAAGCGGCCCGCCAGCCAGTCGAAGTCGACGTCCCAGACCGCCGCCCAGTGGCGCCAGCCGTCTTCCGACAGCGGGTAGTAGCCGGGCAGGTTGTCCGGGTTGGGGCCGACGTCGGTCGCACCCTGCACGTTGTCATGGCCACGGAAGATGTTGGCCCCGCCGCCCTCGACGCCGATGTTACCCAGCGCCAGCTGCAGGCAGTTGTAGGCGCGGACGTAGTTGCTGCCGATGGTGTGCTGGGTGCCGCCCATGCACCAGACGAAGGTGCCCGGCCGGTTCTCGGCCATGATCTTGGCGACTTCGTAGAGGCCCTCGCGCGGCACGCCGGTAACTTGCTCGACCCGCTCCGGGGTCCACTTGGCGACTTCCTCGCGGACCTTGTCGAAGCCGAACACCCGCTTGCGGAGGTACTCCTTGTCCTCCCAGCCGTTCTCCAGCACGTGCCAGAGAATGCCCCAGATCAGCGCCACGTCAGTGCCGGAACGGAACCGCACGTAGACGTCGGAGTGGGCCGCGGTGCGGGTGAAGCGCGGGTCCATGACCACCAGTTTGGCGCCGTTTTCCTTGGCGCGCAGGATCATCTGCATCGCCACCGGATGCGCCTCGGCGGCGTTGGAGCCGCACATCACGATGCACTTGGACTTGTTGATATCGTTGTAGGAGTTGGTCTGCGCCCCATAACCCCAGGTATTGGCCACGCCAGCCACGGTGGTGGAGTGGCAGATGCGGGCCTGGTGGTCGCAGTTGTTGGAGCCCCAGAAGGCTGCGAACTTGCGCTGCAGGTAGGCGCCCTCATTGCTAGCCTTGGACGAGCCGGCGAACCAGAGTGCATCCGGACCCGATTCTTCGCGGATCTTCAGCAGCTTGTCACCGATCTCCTCGATGGCCTGCTCCCAGCTGATGCGCTGCCAGCGGCCGTTGACTAGCTTCATCGGATACTTGGTGCGGCGCGTGCTGTGGCCGTGGTTGCGCAGCGAGGCGCCCTTGGCGCAGTGAGCGCCCAGGTTGATGGGGCTGTCGAAAGCCGGCTCCTGACCGATCCAGACGCCGTTCTGCACTTCGGCGTAGGTGCTGCAGCCCACCGAGCAGTGGGTGCAAACGGTCTTGACGCGCTTGATTTCGGCCTTCGGATCGATGCTGCGAGCCGCCTTGGCCTTCTTGACCATGGTGGTCGGCAGGGCACCGGCGACCGCAGCAGCACCGACGGCAAGCCCGGTGCCTTGCAAGAAGGCGCGGCGGCCAATGGCCCGACCCAATATGCCGGGGCGGCTGCTGGTCGCGGTGGTCCCGCTCTTCTTGATTAATTTCATGAGATGTCTCCTCTCAGACGGCGCCTGGCTTGGGCCGGCTTAGAAATCAGCCCTGGCGTAGTAATCCTGGATGTGCTGAGTCACGCGGTAACCCAGCCGCTCCTTGGCAGCATCCGGCGTCGGCACTTCGACGTCGGCGGCCGCCTGGCCGCTCGCCACCAGGGCAGCGATACCGCCCCCGGTGGCAGCCAGCGTCTTCAGAAACGTGCGACGGGAGGTAACACCGTCAATCTTGCGATCGGTTTCTTTCATGCCCATCCCCTCCTGATCGTCAGATGCGATTCGGCTGTCGTGGCCAGGCCGCGACAGCAGCCAACTGTCACCCCAGCATCGAGTAGTAGTGCTGCTCGAGCCGGAGGAATTCCTCGCCGAGCACGCCGACGGCACGGTAGAAGCTCGCCGACGGCGCCTCCTGCAGATCCTTGAATAAGCGTCCGAGCCAAGGCTCGATGTGACGCTGAAAAAACTCCTGCTGGCGCGGGAAGTCGTATTCCGGATCGGCCAGCACCAGCGCCATGATCTGGCAGACCATCCCGGCGTGGTCTTCCGGCTCGCTCACGCCCTCCTCGCGCTCCACGCCTAGCTGCTTGAGCTCCTGGCGCAGCTCGACCAGCGGCCGCTCCATCAGCGAGCCGGTGAGATACCAGGACGCATAGGGCGTGACCTCGCCGCCGCCAAGCCCGATAAACACGTCCTGATATTCCGCCGCCAGCGCCTCTGGCTGAGCCCGCTGCGCCGCCATGCGCAGCGTGAGCCAGGCTTCGCCGATGGCGTCCTTGACCCCGTCGGCCGGGTCCTCGATCCGGCTCAGCATGTCCAGCAGCTCCCGGCTCGGCGCAGCCGCCAACAGGGTGCCCAGCAGGTTCCAGACTCCTGCCCGCAGGCGGTCCTGCTCTTCTGCAGTCACCACCGGTTCCATCTCGATCGACGCCGTCATAGCCCATACACCTTCGGCTTGCGCGGCTCGCCCAGCTCCTCACGCATAGCGTCGATGACCCGGCAGTCGCCGCACAGCCGCAGGCGCCGCAGCGCCGATTCGTTCTGGAACATGGCATGCCCCTTCAGCCGCTCGGTCATGCGCTCAATCACGCTGACGGTGGCGAACGGCTTGCCGCAGCTCGGGCAGCAGTAGGGCTCCTCTTCGTGAAGCACGCGGGCCTCGCGCCGCCGCTCCCAGTCGAACAGGTAGCGTGCGTCCAGGCTGATGGCGTCTTCCGGGCAGGCCGTCTCGCACAGGCCGCACTGCACGCACAGGTCTTCGACGAACTTCAGCTGCGGACTGTCGCCGCCGTCGCGCAGCGCCTTGGTCGGGCAGACCTGGACGCAGGACATGCACAGGGTGCACTTGTCCGCCGCCGCCAGCACCTGCCCGAACGGCGCCCCTTGCGGCAGATCGGCCACCTCGACGGCGGCGCCGGACTGCTCGTAGAGATGGTCCAGCGCCAGGCGCAGCGTGCCCCGCTTCTCGTTAAAGGTCTCGAAGCTGGCCGGCGCCACCGGCTCGATTTGCGGCCGCGCGACCAGCCAGTCGGCGGCTCGGCCGGCGTCCACCGCCAGCCGATGCAGCCGGCTCGGCTCGTAGCCCATAGCCCGCAGCAGCGCGCCGGCATAGCTCAGCTGGGCATCCAGCTCGCGCCGCGTCGATTCCGGCACCTCCTCGGTGTCCAGCAGCACCACCTCGCTGGCGCCATAGGCCAGCGCGCTCAACCAGATGTCCATGCCGACCGCGCCGATCTCCTCCACCAGCACGGGGATCACCCGCTCCGGCAGGTCGGCCGCGCTCTCACGCAGCCGCTCCGTGCCGCGACCGACGTCGTGGAACAGCAGGATCGGGTGGGTGCCGCCGGCGGCACGGTAGGCCTCCAGCATAGCCCGAATGCGAGCGATCTGATCCTTCGGCCCCGGGTAGGCGTAGATGATGGCCCCGGTCGGGCAGGCCGCGGTGCAGCTGCCGCCGCCCTGGCAGAGGAACGGATTGACCTCGATGAGGTTGCCGGCGGAGCTGATCGCGCCGGCCGGACAGGCTTCCAGGCAGCGGGTGCAACCAGTAAGCCCGCTGTCGCCGTGGGCACAGATGTCCGGGTTGTAGTTGAAGAACTTGGGCTTCTCGAACTCACCGGTCATCTCCGGGATCTCGGCCAGCGCCCGCTCCAGGCGCGCAGCATCCCGGCCAGCCGGGTAGTAACCGAAGGGCGGCAGCTCGTAGCCGAGCAGCGGCTCGGGCTTCAGGTCCAGCACCAGATCGAAGTAGGGATACTGGGTGCCGGCCAACTCAGAGAGATTCAGCGCTTCGCCCTTGGGCGTAGCGAGCGTTGCAGAGTAATGACCCAAATGACCGGACAACTTGTCCACCCGGCCGTAGACGATGACCACCGTCGGATCGTCCTTGGCCTTGGCAGCCTCCTCGCTCAGCGCCGGCAGCGCTTCGGCGGTGATGTCGTCGGTAATGACCACGGTGCGCTGCAAGCCGCAGTCGGCCAGCCTTTGGGCAGCGGAAAGCGCCACGTCGGCGCTGCCGATGATGAGCAGGTTGCCGGCCGAGCGATACTCCACCAGCGAGGTGGCCTCCACCTCGACGGCGGCGCTTGCCTGCAGCGCAGCGTCGCGCGCCAGGCCCGCCACGCTGCGAGCCTGGAGCGCCATGTCCGCATAAACGTTCAAAAGCTCAGACATAGTACCTCAGCCTGATCGGCTCTCTGGCGGCGCGCCAATCCCCCCGCGGCGCGCCGTGCCTGCAATAGGAGTGCAAAGAAGGGGCCAGAAAAAAGCGACAATTACGGAGCGAAACGACAGAACAGACCTGTCGATACAAGAACTCAGGCGTCCTGCTCCGCCCGCTCCCCGGCGTCGGCCTCCGCCACGCCCCGCTCCGCCTCGGCTTCCGCCGCCTTTCGCGCCAGCGCCTTCTCCTCCTCGGTCAAGGTGATGTAAGGCAGCTCCGCTTCGCGCTCGGCCCGCACCCGCGCCTCGGCCTCCTCCAGGGTGATCTCCTTGCCTCGCGCCAGCAGCCGCTCGCGCAAGGCCCGGGCCTCGCGCGCGATGGCCGCCTTCAGGTCATGCGGCACGACCTCGCCCAGCGGCGCGAACTGCGTGTAGTCGTCAGCATATTCGGCGCACAGGCAGTAGCGGTTGTAGGCCGGCGAGTGGAACACCTTGCTCAGCGCCTTCATCCGCAGCGCAGCTGAGACGTTTTTGGCGAAGAACACGCTCAGGTCGGAGTTGGCATCCAGGCTCTCAATCGGCGGCATATCCTCATCGGTCAGCTCGTCGTAGGGCTTGCCGGTGCGCGGATCGATACGAACCGCCGGCTCCTCCTGCTGCGGCGAGGCCTCGGCCACGGGCTCGACCGCCGGCGCCGGCTCGAGTTCCGACTCGAGCTCGCCGCGCCGAGCCTGGAGGCTGCGGCGCGACCAGCGGGACAGAAAGCCTTCGCCCTCCTCCGCCAACTCGCTCCGTTGGGTCACCTTCTCGCTCATCGCACCTCCCCCGCTCACTTGTTCACTTCAGCATCAAAAATGCTCTTGTTGGTCCGCCGGTTACTGAACTTGCGCTTGCGTGGCACGTAGTTGTTGACCACGAAACGCTCCACCCAGTGGTAGACCTCGGGCGGCATCGGCACGCGATGGACCGTCTCCTCGGCATCGCGCAGGTTGGTGGCATCGAGGTTCTGGGCATCGTCGAGGCTCACCGTGACCTGCAACGGCCGCAACTCCCCGCCATCCTGGCGGGCGACCACGAACACGGTGGGGGCAGCAGAGTTCACGTTGTAGGCGTAGCCGTCGATGCTGGCCTTATGCAGCCGCAGATGGAATCCCATCCACATGTAGAGATCGCCTTCCGGGCCGGAGCGCATCTGCAGCTTGCGAACCTCGTCGCTGGCGAAGCGCTGCCCCACAACGACGCCCTGCACCTGCCACCGCTCCCCTTCCGGCAGCCCGGCAAAGCGCGCGACGATGACCGACACGGGCAGCACCGAATCGTCACCCCATTCATCCTGTCCGAAGCCGGACTCCATCACGCTTTCCTCCATTGCACTGGATCTGCATTGCTGACATTGGGTTTAGCAACTTCCATGCCAAGGAAATCGAGGCTTGCACGCCGAGAAGCGGGCCGAAAAACCGGCAACGCCCAGCCGCAAACTGGTGCATTCTGTCCGCCACCACAGGCCAAAATGTGCCAATCGCGACCCCCTTCTCCCGTTCTTCCCGGGCGACGGCTATGGATTGTCTCGCCGTGGATGGCGGCGGCAGTGCCGGAGCCGGTTTAGGCACGAAACTTGTATGAGCGAGACGGTATCCGGAGCGGACAGCGACGGCTTGGGTCTACCGAAGAGGAGCACATGGACAGCCACAGCCATGAGCAGCCGCGTCTGATCGATCGCTTTGGCAGGCACGTCACCTATGTGCGCCTGTCAGTGACGGACCGTTGCGACTTTCGCTGCGTCTACTGCATGAGCGAGGAGATGTCCTTCCTACCGCGGGCGCAGCTTCTGACGCTCGAGGAAATGGCCCTGCTCGGCCGTGCCTTCACCGAACTCGGGGTCACCAAGATTCGGATCACCGGCGGCGAGCCGCTGGTGCGCAAGAACGTCATCTGGCTGTTCCAAGCGCTGGGCTCCCTGCCCGGCCTCAAGGAGCTCACCCTCACCACCAACGGCTCGCAGCTGCAGCGCTACGCCACGGCGCTACGCCAGGCCGGCGTGCGCCGCATCAACGTCAGCCTGGACAGCCTCGATCCGGACCGCTTTCGCGCCATCACCCGGGTCGGCAGCCTCGACAAGGTGCTGGCCGGCATCGCCGCCGCCCAGGCAGCCGGCTTCGACAAGATCAAGATCAATACGGTTGCGATGAAGAATCGCAACGACGACGAAATCCTCGACCTCGTGCAGTTCGTGGTGGAACGCGGCATGGACATCAGCTTCATCGAGGAGATGCCGCTGGGTCTCATCACCGAGCACGACCGAGCCGAAACCTACATGTCCAGCGACGAGGTGCGCGCGCGCATCGCCAGCCGCTTCGAGCTGGTTCCCAGCAACGTCAGCACCGGCGGCCCTGCGCGTTACTGGCTGATTCCTGGCACCGCTACCAAAGTCGGCTTCATCTCGCCCCACAGCCACAACTTCTGTGATGCCTGCAACCGGGTGCGGGTGACCACCGAAGGCCGGCTGCTGCTCTGCCTGGGCCAGGAACATTCCATGGATCTGAAGCGGGTGCTGCGGGCGCACCCGGGCGACCTGGAGCGGCTCAAGCAGGCCATCGTCGCCGCCATGGAACTCAAGCCCAAAGGGCATGACTTCAAGCTGAACGAAAAACCGATCCTGTTCCGTCACATGAGTGTCACCGGCGGCTGACCCGCCGCTGCAAGAGGAAACAAGAGGCTGCCATGGAAAAGCTGGCTTCTTCTTCCGTTCCCCTGAGCGAGGAAGTCCGTTATCCACGTTTCATGAACGTGCGGCAGGTGGCCGATTACCTGCAACTGAACGAAAAGAAGATCTACGCGCTGGTCAACGAGAGCAATATCCCCGCGACCAAGGTCACTGGCAAATGGCTGTTCCCGCGCGAGCTGATCGACCGCTGGCTGCTTGAATCCAGCCACGGCGGCGTCTTGACCGACCGCATGGCCCTGGCCGGCGGCGACGACCCGCTGCTGCAGCGCGTGCTGGCCAGGCTGATGGACAAGGTCCAGGCGCAGGCCAACGTCAGTTTCAGCGGCACCGGCGTCAAGCTGGGCCTGTCGCTGCTGGCCAGGCAGCGCGCGGAGATCTGCACCTTGCACTGGGGCCCAGCCGAAGAAAGCCAAATGCGGCACACCGCCCTGCTCAATCAGTATCCACAGCACCGCGACTGGCTGCTGGTGCGCGCTTTCCGCCGCGAGCAGGGCCTGATGGTGCGGCCGGAGCACGCCGGCCGCCTGGAAGACTTGCTGCAGGCCGACCTGCGCTGGGTGCAACGGCAGGACGGCTCCGGCACGCAGCGTTTTCTGCAGGAGACCCTGGCCCGCCACAAGCGCGGCCTGGTGGCGCTGCAGGAACGCACGGTCGCGGTCGCCCATTCGCAACGGGACGCCGCCTCGCAGGTCGCCATGCGGCTGGCCGACGTCGCCCCCGGCACCCGCGGCTGCGCCACCGAGTTCGGCTTGGCCTTCGTCCCCGTGGGCTGGGAATGCTTTGACTTCGCCCTCTACCGGGGAGTCTACTTCCGCAAGCTGTTCCATCAGCTGCTGCAAATCCTCGAAAGCGAGGACAGCCGGGCGCTGGCCGAGCGGCTCGGCGGCTACGACCTGAGCGAAGTCGGCCGTGTCGTCTGGACCGCTTAGCCCTTATTTGGACAGGTCCAGTTCTCCGTCGATGGTGTGGGTCAGGTCGAGGCCTTCGATGGTCAGCGTCATGCGCATCGGCAGCCGCTCGCTGCCGGTCAGCTTGCCGGACTCCAGTGCCGCGTTGACGGCGCGCTCGATCTCGCGCTGCGAGGTCACGCCCACCTGCTTGAGGAACTTGCGCACCTGCATGTTGAGCTCTTCCTGGTTCATGCTCTCGCTCCTTAGTCAGGCCCGTTGCCGGGCGCGATGGATGGTAGAGTAAGCGCATCAGCGCCTTGCGAAGCACACATCATGACCGAAAAAAAGCCAGCAATACAGCAGCCTGCCAGCTGCAGCGACCATGACTCCAGCGCGCTGCCCCTGGACATCGCCTGGCAGCGCATCGTCACCGACATCCGGCCGCTCCAGGGCGTGGAACGCGTCAGCATGCGCCAGGCCCTGGGCCGCGTCCTGGCCGAGCCGATCCGCTCACCCCTGAACGTCCCGGCCCACGACAACTCCGCCATGGACGGCTACGCGCTCCGCGCCGCCGACCTGCCGGAGCACGGCGAGCGGGCGTTCCGCCTGGTGGGGGCGGCCTTCGCCGGCCACCCGTTCGCGGGTCAGGTCGGGCCCGGCGAGTGCGTGCAAATCATGACCGGCGCGCCTATCCCGGCCGGCGCCGACACCGTGGTTATCCAGGAGCGGGTGCGCCGCGACGGCGACAGCGTGCAGGTCCCCGGTGGCGAGCAGCCAGGCCAGAACGTGCGCCGTGCGGGCGAGGACCTGGCCGAAGGGCAGGTGGTGCTGGAAGCCGGCCAGCGCATCGGACCGGCCGAGCTGGGCCTGCTGGGCTCGCTCGGGCTGGTGGAAGTGGCTGTCTGGCGGCGGCTGCGAGTGGCCTTTTTCTCCACCGGCGACGAGCTGCGCAGTGCCGGCAGCCCGCTGGCCGCGGGCCAGGTCTACGACAGCAACCGCTACACCCTCTACGCCATGCTGCAGCGACTGGGCGTCGAGCTGACTGACATGGGGGTGATTGCCGACGATCCCGCCGCCCTGGAGCGGGCCTTCACCGACGCCGCCAGTTTCGCCGATGCCATCATCAGCTCGGGCGGCGTCTCGGTGGGCGAGGCCGACCACGTCAAGCAAATCCTCGCCCGCCTGGGCCGGGTCAACTTTTGGCAAATCGCCATCCGTCCGGGCCGGCCGCTGGCGTTCGGCACCATTGGCCGCGCCTACTTCTTCGGCATGCCCGGCAACCCGGTCTCGGTGGTGGCGACCTGGTATCAGTTCGTGCAGCCGGCCCTGCGCCGCCTGATGGGCCAGCGCCTGGAGCCGCCGCTCAGCTTCCGCGTGCGCACCGTGTCCGATCTGCGCAAGCGCCCGGGCCGGACCGAGATCCAGCGCGGGATACTCGAGCGCGACGCCAGCGGCGAGCTGGTGGTGCGCAGCACCGGCCCGCAGGGCTCCGGCATCCTGCGCTCCGTCAGCATGGCTAACTGCTTCATCGTGCTGCCGCACGACCGCGGTCCGGTGAAAGCGGGCGAGATGGTCGACGTGCAGCCCTTCGAGGGCATCATGGGCTGGTAAGGCCGCCAGCTAGCCGCGGCAGAATGCCTCGTAGTCGACATAGCCCGGGAACGCCTTGCCGTCGCCGCAGTAGGCGCAGTCCGGATCACGGGCGAAGCGCAGCTCCTGGAAGCGGCCAGCGAGCGCGTCGTAGTGCAGCAGCCGGCCGACCAGGGGATCGCCCAGGCCGAGCAGTAGCTTGACCGTTTCCACCGCCTGCAGCAGGCCGATGACGCCGGGCATCACGCCCAGCACGCCTGCCTCGGCGCAGGACGGCGCCAACTCCGGCGGCGGCGGCGCGGGGAACAGGCAGCGATAGCACGGCCCCGGGGCGCCGGGCCGGCCCGGCCAGAACACGCTGACCTGGCCGTCGAAGCGGAACACCGCGCCGTGGACATTGGGCAAGCGGTGCTTGATGCAAGCATCGTTGATCAAATAGCGGGCAGCGAAGTTGTCGGTGCCGTCCACCACCACCTGGTAGCCGGCGAAGATCTCGTCGACATTGCTGCTGTCCAGCCGCTCCTGATGCAGCACGACCTGCACGTCCGGATTCAGGGCCTGGATCGCCTCCCGCGCCGATTCCACCTTGGGCCGACCTATCCTTCCCTCGGTGTGGATTACCTGGCGCTGCAGGTTGCTGCGGTCGACCACGTCGTGGTCGACGATGCCGATGGTGCCGACCCCCGCCGCCGCCAGATACAGCGCCGCCGGCGACCCTAGCCCGCCGGCGCCCACCAGCAGCACCCGGCTCTCCAGCAGCTTGAGCTGGCCGCTCACGCCGACTTCCGGCATCAGCAGATGACGGGAGTAGCGCTCGCGGGCTGCGGCATCCAGCATGCGCGGCAGCTCGAACGGCAGCCCCTCGTTCTTCCAGCGGTTGAAGCCGCCGGCCACCGACCATACCCGCTTGTAGCCCAGCCGCATCAGCTCCTCGGCGGCGAACAAGGAACGGGCGCCGTGGCTGCACATCACCAACAGCGGCCGCTCCAGATCCGGCACCCGATCCTCGATCTGCAGCTCCAGAAAGCTGCGGCTCAGCCGCAACGCCTCCTTCGGGCTGCCAGCAGCGATTTCCTCCTGCTCGCGCACGTCGATCAGGACAGCGCCTTCGGCCTGCATCGCGAACGCCTGGCGCGGCTCCACCTCCGGGACCTGCTCGCGCAGCGCCGCCAGGCGGCGCTCGCGCCCCCGCGGCGACCCGCCCGCCACCGAAGGGATGATAGCGATGACGTCGCCGCTCTTGACCGGCGTCTCCAGCCCCTGCCGGCTGTTGATGTCGTCGCTGCCGACGAAGACGTTGACGTAGGGGCGCACCCGCCCTTCCGGGGTAAAGATCCGCCGCCCCAGCCCGTCGTGCCGTTCGGCCAGCGTCTGCAGCGCTTCGCCTACGGTCGCCGCGACCACTTCCACCTCGCTGGCGCCGTCCGCGTATGGTCGCAGCGGCGTCGGGATCCGCACGATCACTGAACTCACGGGGAAATCACCTCTTCCAGAAATTCGCCGTCCCGCAGCCGCCAGGAACGCAGTCCCGTCACGCCAGCGGCGCTGGTGCCGACGATCACGTAGGACCAGCCCGGCCAAGCATCGGCCAGGTCCTGGGCCGAAGGCACCGGCTCGGCATCCGGGTGGCTGTGCCAGATGCCGAGCACCCGCAGCCCGGCGGCATCGGCGCGCTGCTCCGCCCGCATGTACTCGATCGGATCGAGGCGGTAGTGCCGACGCCGGTCCGCTGCCGCGTTGGCCAGCGCCCAGACCTGCTCCACCCTAGCACCGACGCCCAGCAGCAGGCCGCAGCCTTCCTCGGGATAGGCCGCTTGCGCCAGCTCCAGCAGCCGGGCTCTGGCGGCCGCGGCAATCGTCAGCTCACTCATGCCCAGCAGTGTAGCGCGATTTCGGAACCGGCTGCGAGAAGGTCGCACCTGCACCGCGCCGGAGTGTAATAGAATCCTTGCCATTCTGGCCGCAAGGGCCGCCCAATCCGAACCTCAATCATCAGGAGCCAACATGACTGACAACTGCCACGGCCGCGTGGTTTTGCTGGTCGGCACCGAAAAGGGGCTGTTCCGCCTGGTCAGCGACCACCGCCGCGAGCAATGGAGCATCGACGGACCGCTGATCGAGGGACACGAGATCCTGCACGCCTGGATAGACCCGCGCCGGCCACAAACGGCCTATGCCGCGGTGCGCCACCTGATCTGGGGCGCCCACGTTTATCGCAGCGAGGATGCCGGCAAGACCTGGGAGTCCCTCAGCGCCGCCCCCCAACACGAGGTCGGGAAGCACGAGGAAAGCCTGCGTGCGATCTGGTATCTGGCGCCAGGACTCGCCAGCGAACCGGACACGATTTATGCCGGCATTGATCCCGCTGGCCTGTTCGTCAGCCGCGACCGCGGCGAGAGCTGGGAGCCCATGGCGGGCCTTAACGACCACCCGACCCGCACCACCTGGGAGCCGGCCAAAGGCGGCTTCTCCATCCATTCCATCCACCAGTGCGAACGGCTGCCGCAGCGGATGTACGCCGCCGTGTCGGCCGGCGGCGCCTACCGCAGTGATGACGGCGGCGCCAGCTGGTATCCCATCAACCGCAACGTCCGGGCCGAGAACAAGCCGCAGCGGTTCGTCGAAAGCGGCCACAACATCCACCGCCTGGTGGTCCACCCCAGGCAGCCGGATCGGCTCTACCGCCAGTGTTACAACGGCATGTACCGTAGCGACGACGGCGGCCTGAACTGGGTGGAAATCTCCGCCGGGCTGCCCAGCGACTTCGGCTATGCCATCGTCACCGAAGCGGCCGACCCCGACGTCGTCTATGTCCTGCCGATCGCCAGCAACCACATGCGGACCATGCCGGAGGGGCGCATGCGGGTTTTCCGCTCCGCCGACGGCGGCAACAGCTGGCAGGCCCTGACCGCAGGCTTGCCGCAGTCCCATGCCTACGTGAGCGTGCTGCGCGAGGCCATGGATGTGGACGACCTGCCCTCCTGCGGGGTGTACTTCGGCACCACCAGCGGCCACCTGTTCGCCAGCCGCGACTACGGCCAGCATTGGGATTGCCTTGCCGCCTTCCTGCCCCGCATTCTCAGCGTCAAGGCCGCGGTGATCCCTGACCATGAGTGACGTCCTGCTGCAAGCCCTCGGGGCCGAGTCCGGCATCCTCTGCGCCGTCGGCGCCGGCGGCAAGAAGACAGTGCTGTACCGGCTGTTCGCAGCCCATCCCGGGCGGGTCGGCCTGACCGCAACCGCCTTCATGACCGTGTTCCCCGACGAGCTGGCGGCCGCACGGCTGGTGGCCCCCGAGGCGGAACTGGAGGCACGGGTGCCAGCCCTGCCGGCACGGCGCATCGCCTATGCGCAACCGTCCGAGAAGCCGGGCCGTATGGCCGGCCTGGTGCCGGAGCGGGTGGCCACCATCCACGCCCGGGGCGGCTTCGACCTGACCCTGGTCAAGGCCGACGGCGCCCGCATGCGCCGCATCAAATGCCCGGCCGAGCACGAGCCCAGCCTGCCGCCGAGCACCAGTACGACCCTCCTGATCCTGTCCGCCCTGGCGCTGGGCAAGCCGCTCAGCGACAAGATCGCGCATCGTCCGGAGCGGGTGGCCGCCGTGACCGGGCGCGCCCTAGGCGAGCCCATCACGCCGGCCGACCTGGCCGCCATTTACAGCCACCCCCAGGGCCTGCTGCAGGGGACCGCGGGCAGCCGGGTGATCCCAGTGCTGAACATGGTGGACACGGCGGAGCTGGAGCAGGCCGGGCGCGAGGTCGCCCGCCTGACCCTGGCAGCCAGCCCGCGCTTTGACCGCTTCGTCCTGCCCAGCCTGCGCCGCCCCGGCTTCCTGGTGGCGGTGCTGTAGAAAGCGCGCCGCTTGCGGCCGACGCGCTTTCTCGTTTTCGACACAAAAGCTTCGCAAAGCCGCAACAACCACTCATGACAATGGCAGGCGTCACCGGATTCGCCACCTGCCATGAGGGAATGTCATGAGTCAGTTCGACCTGGAAGATCTCCCCACCAATCTCTCCGACAACGAGCATTTCCATTCCATCGTCGAGCGCGTGATCAGCCGCCGCGGCTTTCTCAAGCTGGGCGCCGGCGCCAGCGCCGCCGCCTTTCTGGGCGGCATGCTGAGTGCCTGCGGCGGCAGCTCCTCCGGCAGCAATCCCGCCTCCGCCTCGTCCCTGCTGGGCTTCAAGCCGGTGGAAAAATACACCGGCGACCAGGTCGTGATGCCGGAAGGCTACAGCGTGTCGGTGCTGGCTCCGTGGGGCACCCCGCTGTTCGGCTCCACTGCCGCTTACCGGGACGACGACAGCAACAGCGCCGCCGATCAGGCTGAGCAGGTAGGAGATAACCACGACGGCATGCATTACTTCCCGATCAACGGCAGCGAGGAAGGGCTGCTGGTGATCAACCACGAGTATCACGAACGGACCATGTATGCCGACCGCGAGCCGAAGACGCTCGACGATTGCCGCAAATCGCAGCATGCCCACGGCGTCTCGGTGCTGCACATCAAGAAGAACGCTCAGGACCGCTGGGAAGTGGTGGTCGACTCCAGATACAACCGCCGCATCCACGGCAACACCGAGACAAAGCTGACCGGGCCGGTCGCCGGCGACGATCTGGTCGTAACCAGCGCCGACCCGCTGGGCAAGACGGTGCTCGGCACGCTCAACAATTGCGGCAACGGCCATACCCTCTGGGGCACCTACCTGACCTGCGAGGAGAACTTCAACCAGTATTTCGGCACCACCTCGCCGGAAGCCGCCGACGGCAACGACCCGCGCGACGCGCTGCTGCGCCGCTACGGCATCAACCGCGCGGCGAGCGGCGGCACCTACCGCTGGGAACGCTTCGACGACCGCTTCGACTACATGAAGGAGCCCAACGAACCCAACCGCTTCGGCTGGATCGTCGAAATCGATCCTTTCGATCCCGACTCGCCCCCGCTGAAGCGCACCGCCCTGGGCCGCTTCAAGCACGAGAACTGCGCCATGACGCTGTCGCGCGACAACCGGGTGGTGGTCTACAGCGGCGATGACCAGGCCGGCGAGTACATCTACAAATTCGTCTCCGACGGCTACTATGACCCCAACAACCCCATCGGCAACCGCGAGCTGCTGAAGGAGGGCAAGCTCTACGTCGCCCGCTTCGAGGACAGAGCGCCCCGCGGCGAAGGCATGCTGGGGACGGGACGCTGGATCCTGCTGGATAAGAACGAGAACGAGCACCTCAGGCAGAACGACCACGACTTCCCCGATCAGGCCGCAGTGCTGGTGAAGACCCGTCTGGCCGCGGACGCCGTCGGCGCCACCCCGATGGATAGGCCCGAGTGGATCGCCGTCCACCCCAAGACCGGCGAGGTCTACTGCACCCTGACCAACAACAAGGGCCGCACGGAAAGCGAGGTCGATGGGGTCAACCCGCGCGCCAGCAACATTTACGGCCATATCATTCGCTGGCGCGAAGCCGGTGACGATGCCGCCGCGCTGGAGTTCGAGTGGGATTTGTTCGTGCTGGCGGGCAACCTCAACGTCTATCCGCCGAACCACCCCCGTGCCGGCAGCGCCAACGTGACCAGGGACAACGCCTTCAACAGCCCCGACGGGCTTGCCTTCGACGCCGATGGCCGGCTCTGGATCCAGACCGATGGCGACGACAGCGACGCGGGCGATTTCGCCGGCCAGGGCAACAACCAGATGCTGGCCGCCGACCCGGCCACCGGCGAGATCCGCCGCTTCCTGTACGGCCCCAAGGGCTGCGAGGTGACCGGCATCGCCTGGACCCCGGACCAGCGCACCATGTTCGTCAACATCCAGCACCCCGGCGGCAGCTGGCCGAAATCGCAGTGGCCGGAGATCACCGGCGGCGGCGCGCGGCCCCGCTCGGCCACCGTGGTCATCACCAAGGACGACGGCGGCGTGATCGGCACCTGACCCGCCTTCCGGCCCCGGCGAACGGCCCGCCCACCGCGGGCCGTTTTCATTTTCCGGCGCGGCAGCCGCGATCCGCCAGGAGCGCTCAATGCAGCGTGGTGGGATTCTTTTCCATCGCTTCCAGATGGCGCCGCAGCTTTTGCAGCCGCGGGGACAGCGGACTCATCCTGCCTTCCGCCCGGGCCACGGCATCGCGCAGCAGCTGCAGCGCCTCGGGGCGACGTCCGCTGTCGCGCAGCAGGACGCTGAGCCGGATCACGCTGTTGATGTGCAGCATGCTGTCCTCCCCCATCACCCGCGCGGTCTGCTCGCAGGCCTGCCGCAACAGCGGCTCGGCCAGCTCGAACTGGTCTTGCTCGGCATACAGGGCAGCCAACTCGGCGCGGGTCATGATGGCATGAGGGTGCTCCTCGCCCAGTAGCTTGCTCCAGGTGGCCAGATTGCGTCGATAAAGCTGCTCGGCCTCCGCGTATTCGCCCTTTTCCCGCAGCAGGTCGGCCAGATTGTTGATGCTGGTGGCCGTGGCCGGATGCTCGACGCCGACCAGCTTCTCCCAGACCGCGATGGCGCGCCGGTACATGGGCTCGGCCTGCGCGCTGTCGCCCATGGCATCCAGCACTCCGGCCAGGTTGTGTAGAGTCGATGCGGTATCGACGTGTTCCTCGCCGTAGACTTCCTGGCGAATGGCCAGGGCGCGGGCGAACAGCTGTTCAGCCGTGCGGTACTGCTCGCGGACATCCAGCAAGGTCGCCAGATTGTGCAGGCTGGCCGCCGTCGCCGGATGCGCTGGACCGAAGGCGGTCTCCACCACGCCCAGCGCACGCTGATAAAGCGTTTCCGCCTGCTCGTGGTCATGCCCGGCATAGAGCAGACCGGCCAGGCTGTCCAGGCAAGCGGCAGTGGTCGGATGGCCGTTGCCGCAATGCCGCTCAGCCAGAGCCAGCGCGCGCTCCAGCAGCGGTCGGGCGCCGGCGAAATCCTGCGCCGCCTTGCGCACCGCCGCCAGGTTGGCGAGATGGGGGATCAGATCGACGTGCCGCTCCCCCAGCGCCTGCTCGCGCAGCCTGAGCGTGGTCTGGTAGAGCACCGCGGCCTGGTCAAGCTCGCCGCGCTTCTCCAGCAGCATCGCCAGCTGGTGACGGACGGCATGGGAGTCGGGGTGATCGTCGCCCAGCAGCTGCTCCCGCGCCGCCAGGGCCCGGCGTAGCAGCGGCTCGGCCTCGGCGAGCCGCTCGACGTCGTTCAGCCAAGCGCCGCAAGCGGCATCCAGGGCAGCCTGCGCCATCGGTGGCAGCTCGCCCGCGCGCTCCCTCGCCCGCGCGAACAGCGGCTCCAGATTCGGCTGCTCCAGCAAATCCCGCAGGGCCAGGCTCAGCTCCACGACCAGGGCGCCGAAATCGGGCGGCGACAGCCGCGCACGCCAGTCGTCCAGCCGGCTGCAATAGAACTCGATCAGGCCTTCGCCCAGGCCCCAGGCCTGCCAGCAGCCCAGCAAATCGTCGCGGCGGCCTGGCTGCAGCAGCGCCTGCAGGACCCGGCAGTCGCCCAGCCAGTCCGCCAGTGCCTGCCAGTGCGCGGCTGCCGGCAGCAGCCACGGCAAGGCATCCAGCGCTTGCGGCGTGGCCGCATACAGGCGGGACAGCTCCAGGTACACAGCCTGCTGCTCGACGCCTTCCCGCAGCAGCTGGCGCCGTACCAAATCCTGGCTGCGGGCGCCGGCCAGCGCCCAGCCATTGGCCCCCTGGTAAACCAGGCCGCGCCGAGCCAGCCCCGCCAGCGCCGCCGTCTCCAGGCCAGCCTGCCGCAGCAGCAGCTCCGGCACGCCGCGCCGCGCGCCCCACAGCAAGCGCAGCAAGGCCGACTCCTCGGCGGCCAGATCCCTCAGCTCGGCCACATCCAGCGGCAACGGGGCGAGCGCGAGCGTCTCGTGCTGCCAGCCGCGGCGACGCAGCACCTCGCAGGCGGCGCCGGGCGCCACGCTGACGATGAGCCGCGCCCCGGGCGGCAGGTAGCGCGGCAGCCAGGCCATGTCCTCGTCGGCCGCGCCGCCCTCCAGACTCTCCAGACCGGTGAGCACGAGCACGACCTTGCCCGTGGCCGCGGCGCGTGCCAGCCAGTTCGGCAGAACCTCGATCCGGCCCTCCAAGGTCACCGGCAGCGCTTCCCGCAGCCCGCGCCCCTGGCGCAGCCCGCTCAGCAGCCGAAACAGCAGATGGTTCAGCTGCCGGCTTTCCCGGGTGCAGCCGAGGTGATGCACTAGCACCAGGGCGTCGGCATGGGCGACGGCATAGCGGCGCGCCCAGTGATCCAGCGCTGCCGCCGCAGCCCCCGGCGCGGCGGCTTCCAACACCAGCGGCAGCCCGCGCCGCGCGCAATGCTGAGTGAGGCGCTGGCGCAGCCCCTTGGCCGCTGCGCTCATCTCGCCCAGCCACCGACCAAAGCTCTGTTGATCGGCCTGGGCCAGGGCGGTCAAATCCGGCTGTTCATTCATCATCGCGGCTTCCTGCAGCCGCCGGGCCGCTGCCTTGCAGGCGAGCCTCCAGGGCCTCGCGGTCGGCGGGGGTGTTGACATTGAGAAAGGCCTCCGGCACGTCGGCGAAATCGGCCAGCGCCATCCGATGCTGCGCGTACCAGCGGTCGATCTTGCGCTCGCCGGCCGCCAGAAAGGCTTCCAGGCTGGGTAGCAGGCGCCGCGGCAGCAGCGCGAAGACCGGCTGCAGCCGCCCTGCTCCTTCGGCCACGGCCAGCTCAGCCCGTTCCCGCGCCAGTGCCTGGCAGAGCCGCTGCACCAGGTCGGGCGGCACCAACGGCGAGTCGCAGGGCACGGTGACGATCCATTCCGTCCCGCTGGCTGCCAGGCCGCTGGCCATGCCGGCCAGCGGGCCGGCGTAATCGCCCACGCGGTCGGCGACGACGGGAACCCCGTAGCGGCGGTAGCAGTCGTGGCTCCGGTTGGCATTGATGATGAGTGCCGCCGTCTGCGGCCGCAGGCGCTCGATGATGTGCTCGACCATGGGCCGGCCGGCCAACGGCACCAGCCCCTTGTCGATGCCCCCCATGCGGCTGGCCCGCCCTCCGGCAAGCACGACGCCGGTCACCGCATCCTGGCTGACTTGGCTCACTGGCTGTTCTCCTCTGACAGACATGGCGCGCTCCAGACCGTAGAGCCTATGCCAGGGCGCCGCTGCGGTCGAGCGCCGCGACTCACCAGCCTCGCACGCGCGTCCGCCAGCGGGAGTCGCCCGGGGCAGGGGAAAGCCCGCAGGATTTTCGGTCTCCGGCGTGATATACCTGTCTGGTACAATTTGTCTCACCAGCCGTACAAGCGGGGGTGTTTATGGCTGGCTGGACGAAGATTGCCTGGACTATTTTTCGCTATGGCCGGGCCTGTTTCCGGAACGCACACGCTCGTCGTCCGCGGCGCCAGCGTGGAGTGGAGAGCGATCGTGAATTCTCTGCTCGATGAGCCCGTGGGCCGCCGCACAATCGAGGACAGACTGACCGCCAGGCCGACCGCTGCCCTGGTGGTCGTCGGCGACGCCGGCGCGGCCGAATTTCTGCGCTTTGCGCTGTCCAAGCGCTGCGCCCTGGTGGAAGTCGTCTCCACCACCGAAAAGGCCGAGCTACTGCTGAAGCGCTATCGCTTCGACGTGGCCATCGTCGACGGCGGCTTGCCGGGCATCGGCACCTGGCTGGACACGCTGCAGGAAGACGGCCACGAGCTGCCGCTCATCCTGCTGAGCGACGACGACACACCGCCGCCCGCTGGCGGCGCGACGGTGCTCGCCAAGCCGTTCGCCCTTGAACACGTCGTGGACGCGGTAGAGCGGGCGCTCGCCGGCGACGGGCCTGCGGCGCGCGGCATCACCTCCAAGACTCGGCTCCCCCATACCCACATGCCCGGCATCGTCAGCCACAGCGAGGCGATGCAAAACATCCTGGCCACCATCCAGGTGGTCGCCACCCGCAACACTACGGTGCTGCTGCAAGGCGAGAGCGGGAGCGGCAAGGAAGTCGCCGCCCGCTGCCTGCACCATTTCAGCGGCCGGGATGGGCTGTTCGTGCCGGTTAACTGCAGCGCCATCGCACCCGAGCTGATCGAAAGCGAGCTGTTCGGCCACACCCGCGGCGCCTTCACCGGCGCCACCCAGGCGCGCCAGGGGCTGTTCAGCTACGCCAACGGCGGCACGCTGTTCCTGGACGAAATCGGCGAGCTGCCCCTGGCCATGCAGGCCAAGCTGCTGCGAGTGCTGGAAGACCGGACCATCCGCCCGGTCGGCCAAGAGCAAGAAGAGCCCATCGACGTCCGCATCATTGCCGCGACCAACCGCGACATCGCCGAGGAAGTGGCCCGGGGCCGGTTCCGGGAAGATCTCTATTATCGGCTCAACGTCATCGTGCTGCGCCTGCCGCCGCTTCGCGAACGCCCTTCCGACATCCCGCACCTGATCGCGCTCTTTTCCCGGCAGTTCGCGCAAAGCCTGGACGTCCCCCCGCTGGAGCTGGACGAGGCGGAGCTGCAGCGGCTGCTGGCCTATCCCTGGCCGGGCAACGTGCGCGAGCTGCGCAACGTGATCGAGCGTGCCATGCTGCTCGGGCTGCCGCCGTCGGAGTGCCTGGATGCCACCCCGGCGACGGCAAGCCCTGGCGGCGGCAGCTGGAATGGCTACCCGGATGACATGCCCATGGCCGAGGTAGAGCGCCTGCACAGCCTGAAAGTCCTGCAGGCCGCCGGCGGCAACAAATCGGAGGCGGCGCGGCGGCTCGGCATCTCCCGCAAGACCCTGGAGCGCAAGCTGAAGCTCTGGGGCGAGGCCTGAGCCCCGCCCCGGCCACGCTCAGCTGTTGCTGATGGTGATCTTGGGGAAGCGGCTGCTGTAATCGCGCGCCTGCAGCGACAGCCTGGCGGCGGCCTTGCGGGCGATCTCGCGGTAGATCTGCGCCAGCCGCCCATCCGGCTCGGCCACCACCGTCGGCTTGCCACCATCGGCCTGCTCGCGGATGCGGATGTCCAGCGG
>JAAYIK010000012.1 GCA_012523465.1 Lysobacteraceae bacterium
CAGTGGCTACCTGCACGGCAAGGTGGACTGCGAGCGGCTGGAGATCGTCGCCAGCGGCAAGGTCTACGGCGAGGTGGTCTGCGGCGAGCTAGTGATCGAGCCGGGCGGCCAGTTCATCGGCGAAAGTCGGGTGCGCGAGGAAGGCCAGGTGGTCGCCCTGCAGCACCGACACGACAACGAGCTTCTGGCGGCGCCGGAAGCGACCGGGGAGTTGCAGGACGCCTAAGGCGCGCCCCTTCGAACGGCAGCCGCGGCTCAGACCCGCGCTGCCAGGATCACGCTGGATGCCTTGAAAATCGCGCTGACCGGGCTGCCCTCGGCCATCGCCAGGGCATCGCAGCTCTCGTTGGTGATGAGGGCGCTGATCTGCCCGCCGCCATCCAGCTCCACCACCACGTCGCAATTGACGGCCCCGCGGCGCAGCCTGGCCACCTTACCGGTGAGATGATTGCGGGCCGAGAACAGGATGCCCTCTTCCTCGGTATTGAGGATGACGGAAGAGGCCTTGACCAGGGCGAACACTTCCCGCCCTAGTCGCAGTCCGAGCCGTTGCGCACTTTCGTGCGTCACCACAGCCAGCAGCCGCTGACCGCCGGCGATTTCCACCTCCACCTCATCGTTCACGGCGCCGCGCCGCACGTCGACGACCTTGCCGGGAAAGCTGTTGCGGGCGCTGCTTTTCATCCCCTGCTCCCTGACTGTCCAACCAAGCAGTCAGGTCATGGCGGCGGTTCCCAGTCAATCAAGGCCCAGCGCATGGGCGCCCCGCCCCGCCGGCTGCGCTCGGGGTCTGCCGCGTACCATTGCCGCAGCCGCTCCAGCTCCTCTGGTTGCAGCTCGCCGAAGGACCAGGCGACCCGTTCCGCGAACTCGGCGAAATCGCGAGTGCCGGCCAGGCGACTGGGCAGCTCGATGTAGTCCAATCGAGGGTGGATGCCCATGCTGTAGAGGATGTTGACGACGTAGATGTAATCCGGGAACGGTTCCTGGCGACGCCCCAGCAGCGCCGCGATCTCGGGATCGACGAACTGGCCCCCAACCAGGGTGGTCATGTAGACCCGCTTGCGGGCATGGGCGTTGAGCTTCTCGATGGCGGCAGCCATGTCCTCAACCGCAGTGGAGCGCGAGGCCACCGCGATGTCGCAACGCGGCAGGTCCGACCAATCATCTTCCCAGGCGCGCAGCACCGGAACCACGTTATCCACTCCGTGGGCGGCTGCGTTCTCCATCAGCACCTCCAGCATCATCGGGCTGTAGTCCAGCCCGTAGACGCGGCGCAGCCGCCGCGCCAACGGCACGCCGATGGTACCCGGCCCGCAGCCGACGTCGAGCAGCGTCTCCACCCCCTCCAGGTCCATGCGAGCGATGAAGTCGGCGGCGTAAGTGCCTGACGTCATTCTGCCGCGCAGCTTGCGGGCGCGCTCGTCCCAGGCGCTGGCTGGCTTGCGCGCGCGCCCGCTGCGGGCCATCTGTTCCCGGTAGAGCTGGGCGAAATCGACGTCACTCAGTCTCATGCTTGATCTTCCTCCGCCGGTGATCGAAAAGCCCGGGCAGGCTGGCACGCACCACGTCCGGATCCAGGTCGTACAGCCAGGCCAGACGCTCTGCCGTCGCCACTTCCAGCGCCGGCCCGCAATGGCGCAGCTCGCCATTCTTGAGCAGTGCAATGCGATCGGCCACCTGCAAGGCGTGCTCGGGCTGGTGGGTACACAGCAATATTCCCATGCCCTGGTCGCGCAGCTGCTGGATGCGAGCCAGGACCCGGAGCTGGTTGCCAAAGTCGAGGCTGGCGGTCGGCTCATCCATGACCAGCAGGGCCGGCTCCTGGGCCAGAGCGCGAGCGATCAGCGCCAATTGCCGCTCGCCGCCGCTGATCTCGGTATAGACGCGCTCCCGCAGGTGGGCGATGCCGAGGCTTTCCAGACACGCCGCGGCGACTTGCCGGTCGCGCGCCGACGGCGTAGCGAAGCGGCCGATGCGCGCGCTGCGCCCCATCAGCACCACCTCCTCGACCGTGAAGGGAAACATGCTGACATGGCCCTGCGGCACATAGCCGACATAGCGGGCGAACTGGACCCGGCTCCAGCGGCGGGTCGGCTGTCCCCCCAGGCGCACCTCGCCCGCCAGGGCCGGAATCAGCCCCAGCAGGGTCCGGAACAGAGTCGACTTGCCGCTGCCGTTGGGCCCAAGCAGGCAGAGAATTTCTCCGGCCTCGAGCTGCAGTGAAATCCCGCTGCCGACCAGGCGGCCCGGGTAGCCGATGCTGAGGTCGCGCGCCTCCAGTACATGGCCCGGCGCGTTCATGCAGTCTTGCCTCCACGCGCCAACAGGTACAGAAAGAACGGCGCCCCCACCAGCGCGGTAAGCACGCCCAGCGGCAGCTCGATGCTGGCCACGGTGCGGGCCAGCGTGTCGGTGAGCAGCAGGAAGCTAGCGCCCAGCAGCAGCGAGGCCGGTAACAGCCGGGAAAAGCCGGGACCGACCAACAACCGGGCCACATGGGGGATGACCAGCCCCACCCAGCCGATGATGCCGGTAAACGACACCGCGCTCGCCGTCATCAGCGTCGCCGCGACGATCAGCAACAACCGGGTGCGGCCGACATGAAGCCCCAGCGCCGCCGACTCCTCGTCGCTGAGGCTGAGCAGGTTAATACGCCAGCGCAGCAGCACCATGGGCAGCAGCCCGAGCAGTATCAGCGGCGCGGCATAGCCCAGGTCGGTCAGGGTGATGGCATTGAGTCCTCCCAACAGCCAGAAGGTAATGGTGGGCAGCTGGGTATAGGGATCGGCCAGGATCTTCAGCAACGAGATGCCGGCCCCCAGCAGCGTGCCCAGCGCCACTCCGGCCAGCACCAGCACCAACACCGGATCGTGCCGGCGCACCATGCCGGCGATGGCATACACGGCCCCCACCGCCACCAGCCCGCCGGCAAAAGCCAGTCCCTGCACCATGGCCATGGGCAGGGCGAGGAATATCCCCAGCACCGCGCCCAAACCGGCGCCGGCGGACACTCCGAGGATGTCCGGCGAGACCAGCGGATTGCGGAACATGTTCTGGTAGGCGGCGCCGGCCGCCGCCAGTGCGGCGCCCACCAGCAGCGCTGCCAAGATGCGCGGCAGCCGCAACTGCCAGAGCACGGTATCGACCGCCGGCGCCGGTGGCGTCGCTAGCCCCAGCCGCGCCAGCAGCGAGCGCAGCAAATCCTGCGGTCCGATCGGGAACTTGCCGGCCAACAGCGCGATCGCTCCGGCGATCAAAAGCAGGGCCAGCAGCAGCGGCCAGATCCAGGGACCAGCCAGCAGCGCCGGACCGCTGCGGCTGGCCGCGACAGCAGAGCGCTCAACCATGGCGCCCACTCCCCCGCCCGCAAGCGGCGGGCGCGGTTGCCGACTGCCGGCAACAGGGTTGCCGCTGGCGCTGATTGTGCAGAACTGGCCTGGTCATGATCAGCGTACTCTAGCCCCGCCCCGCCGGATTTGCACCGCCGTCAGGCTGGCTCAATCAGGCCGCGCAGGGTTTCCTCGCTGGGGCTGGAGGAGTAGAACAGCTGGAAGAACGCCCGCGCCGTCGCCAGCACATCGATGCCCGCATCGGCATGGAACAGGGCCAGCAGCCAGCGCACTCCCAGCAGCCGGTTGATGCCCGGCGGGCTGTCCAGCCAGCCGAACGGCAGATGGGGCACCAGGTACAGGCGGCCCTCCCGCACCGCCGGCAGCTGCCGCCACAGCGGCGACCGCCGGGCAGCGGCGTAGAAGTTCTGGTTGTGGGTCAGGATGAAATCCGGATTCCAGTCCAGCACTTGCTCCAGCGATACCCGCGCCAGACCGCCGCGCCCCAGGCCGCTGGCCACGTTGTAGCCGCCGGCAAGCTCCACCGCCTCGGCATGGATGGCGCCGCCCAGCCCGGTCTCCAGGCCATCGGCAGCCCGCGCCAGGTACACGCGCGGGCGCGTCCGGCCGCCGGCGCGCAGCCGCGCCGCCAGCGCGAAGGTCTGCTCGGCATAGCGCGCCAGCTGCTCGGCCCGTTCCGCCACGCCCAGCAACCGCCCGACCTCCCGCAGCTGTTGGGCCGATTCCTCCAGCCGCCCGTCCACCAGCAGGTAAGGAATGCCGGTCTGCTGGGCGACTCGCTCGGCCATGGAGCGGTAAGTGGCGGTGACCGAGCCGGCGTCGATCACCAGATCAGGAGCAAGCAGCACCAGCTGCTCCAGGGTCATGGTGCTGCCGCGACCGGCCAGACGGCCCAGCAGCGGAAGATCGCTCTGGGCCGGAGCCAGCAGCTCCCTGGCGCCTTGCGGCAGCGGCACCGGCCAGCCCAGCAGCTTCTGCGGCGCCAGGCAGTACAACAGCACGGCGGCGGGATAGCCGGCCGCAAGCACACGCTGCACCGAGCCTGCCGGCGGCAGCGCGCCAAAGGCCAGCGCGAGCCTGCGCTCGGCCGCGCCGGTCAGCATCGGCCACAACCAGGGCGCCAACCCCAGCAGCTGCAATAGCTGGCGCCGCCTGCGTTCAGGCGGCCGCGCGCCGCCGCAAGGAATCGTCAAGGTCACCGCAAGCCTCCCCCAACGTAGCGCTCACCGGGAATCTGCCGCAGCCGGGTCGATCTCGGCCAACAGCAGCTCCGCCAGCCGCTGTTGCCAAAGCTGGCGCTCGGCCAGATCGAGACGCGCTCCCGGATTGAGCGCCGACCATTCCGGATGGGCCCGCGCCCGCAGCACCGCTCCCGGCAGCTCCCCGCCCTGCCAGCCACTCCGCTCCGGCAGGGCGAGCCGCAGCCTCTCCGAGGCGGCATGGCCGCGCGCCTCCAGAGCCCTGACCAGCTGCAGCTGGCGCAGGGCCAGCAAGCGTAGCACGGGATCCTCCACCGTCAGCTCGCGCTGGCCGCGAAACCGCCCCAGCAGCCGCTGGCCGTAGTTGCGCGCCGTCTGCGCCGTGCCACCGGCCAGCGCGCCCAGCAGGGCGGCCCCACCCAGGCTAGCCCCACCCAGCAGCAAATCGATGGTAGCCCCGGCCGCCGCCCCGGCGGCCATACCGCCGCCTACCTTGATGCCCAGCTGGCGCAGCGTCTCCGGGTTGAACAAATCATGCTCCCAGCGGCCATCCAGGAGCGGCAGCTCGTCGTATTCGGCATCGCCGGGACGGAAGGCGTACAGCCGCAGCAGGTCGTCGACGCAGCGCTGATCCCGCGCCCGTACCGCCTCCCGCAGCTCCTGCGCGGCCTGCCGCTCCAGCTCCGGCTGCGCCGGCACGCTGCGGCGACAGGCCGCCACGTCGATCAGCAGGCCAGCGATGAGCTGCGCCGCCGCCCGCCGCCGCGCCCGGGCCTTGGCTTCCAGATCCGCGATCAGTCGCTGCAGCCGCGGCGACGCCTCCTCCATCAGCAGGGTCAGGCTCTCGTACAGCCGACGCTCGCCGTCCACCGGCGGCGCCACGGTATCGAAGCGCACCAGCGCATGCAGGCCGATGCGAGCCAGCGCCGTCCGCCATTCCTCTGCCCGGTGCCCCTCGCTGGCGACGAAGTTGAGCACCGGCAGCAAGGGCTTGCCGCACATGGCCAGCACCGCCAGCTCGTCGCGGTATTTAGCCAGCACCGGCTCGCGGGCGTCGATCACATACAGTCCCGCATCGGAGAGCAGCAGCTGACGCAGCACCCGCACTTCCTGCTCGAAGCGCAGGCGTGCTTCGCCGGTCGCCAAGAAACGCGCCAGCAGCTCGGGCGGATCCGGCCGCTCGCCCGGCTTGGGCAGCCTTTCCAGGTACTCCAGCAGCCCGATGGCGGCTTCCAGCCCGGGCGTGTCGTAGAGCTCGATCAGCGGCTCGCCGTCGACCGACAGCCGCGCCCCTTCCACGCGGCGAGTGGTGCTCGGCCGCGGCGACACCTCCCCGAACTCGGGATCGCGCAGCAGGGTCCGCAGCAGCGAGGTCTTACCGACATTGGTATGGCCGACCACGGCCAAGACGAGCGGCTTGCTCACGATCCCTCTCCTTCCTCCAGCCATTGCTGCGGCAGCGTCTCGGCCAGCGGCAGCTGCAGCCGCCCCAGCGCCTCCTGCCAGGCTTCCAGCCGCGCCGGCTCCAGCCCTGCGTCGACCGGCAGCAGCCAGACCTTGACGGCGGCCGCCGTCCGGGCCAGCTCGGCCAGCAGGTTCAACGTGCCGCGGTCGGGAGAGCGTCGCGGGTCGCAAGCGATGAGCAGCCGCGCCGGCGGGTGCATGGCAAGCGCATCCAGCAGCGCGCGGCGCTGCTCGCGGCTGTCGACCACGCCGGCATTAAGGACCGAGGCCGGCAGCGGCGGCGGCCAGGGATAGCGGTCGTCGATCTCTATCCCCACCACCACGGCGCCGCCGGCGGCTGCGGCGAGCGGACGCGCCGGGGAAACGGGCGCCGGCACCGGCGGCGCCTGGTCCAGCGCGAGGCGCTCGCTGCTCGGCAGCAGCCGCTCCCGCAGCAGGCTGTAGCCCGGCAGCTCGGGATCCAGGACGAGCCCGGCCAGCCCGCGCCGCCAGCGCCACCAGCACAAGACACTCAGCAGCAGCCGAGGGAGCAGGCCGTAGAGCACCAGCACGCCCAGCAGCCAACCGGACCAGGCCCGCCGCGCCGCCTCGGCGGCGACGGCGCCTTCCCCACTGGCGCGGATGATCTCTAGGGTCGGCACGGGGAAGCCCAGCGTGGCCGGCAACGCGCCGAGGCCGCGGGTTAGGGCGACGAAGGCGTCTGCGCTCAGCAGGGTGGTCTCCCAGACAAAGTCGTAGCGCCGGGTCGCCAGCAACAGCAGCAGCATCACGAGCGCGCTGGCCAGCGCAAGCAGCCAGAGCCCATGCGAGAGCATTCCGAGCCCCCACTGACTCAGCCGCCCCCGCTGCAGCAGCACCAGCAGCGCCGGGGCCAGCTGCGCCGCGCCGGCATCGCGGGCCAGCTTGGCGCTCAGCCAGAGCCAGATCCGGCCCAGCGCACCGCCGCTGCCTTGCATGACCGGCAGGCTCAGCAGCCAGAGCAGCAGCATCAGCAGGTTCAGTCCCAGCAGGCTGCCCAGTGCCCAGAACACGTTGACCGGACCGCGGCCGTCGCCCAGCGCCGCGAACGCCAGGCCGACGCCGGTGAAGACTGCCGCGACCAGCAGCAGTGCCAGCGCCAAGCCCGCTCCCTGGCGCCAATGCCGCAGCGCCTGCAGCTGCCCGTCCCGCTCGGCCAGCCACAGCGCCCGCGCCTCCAGCCGCTGGGCCAGGGTGGCACCGGCCAGGCGCGCCCGGCGCACCGCCTCGCCGTCCTCCAGCGGCCCGGCCTGCTCCTCGCGCAGCCGCACGGCCTCGCACAGCCACAGCCGCTCCAGCCGGCTCAAGCCATGTCCGGGCGGCGGCCTGGTGCCGGTCTCCTTGCTATGGTCGGACACAGGGGAAATCGCCCGCTCCACTTGTTCGGTCCGTTGTGTTTGATAACGTAGGGTTAAAGCCCGGCGAGCCGGCATGCCGCGCAGGCGCCATGCTGTCGCGCCGCGCCCGGCGGCGAACTTGCCCCGGCGTGCGGAGTCCAACGGAACAACATCGAGTGTCAGGCCACATCATGCAGCAAATTCCCTATCGTTCCTCTTCCCCTTCACTGCTGACGCGCATCGTCGGCGCCCTGATCGCCGTCATCGTGCTAGCGGTCAGCATGACAGTCGGCTTCGCCATCTTCCTGGTGCTGCTGGGCCTGGCCGCCATTACTCTGATCGTATTCTACGTCCGCCTCTACTGGGTGCGCCGGCGACTGGTGCGGCGCACGCAGCGGGCCCGCCAGGAAAGCGGGTGGCAGGACTCGGGGCACAGCATCATCGAGGGCGAATACCGGGTGGTGCGCCGGCGCGAGCGACGCTGAGGCCCATCGCGGAGAGAACTGCCTGCCCGGGACGCGCCAGGGATCAAGCGAGTTCGATACCCAGCCGCGGCCAGATGGGCGGCAACTCCTGCGGCAGCGCAGGCATGCGGCCCAGCTCCACGAACTGGCCTGGCGCATGGAAGTCCGAGCCCACGGATGCCAGCAGACCGTAGCGGCGGACATAGCCGGACCACTGCTGGATGCTTTGCGGAGTGCTGGTGCCGCATGCCACCTCAATGCCTTCGCCGCCGGCGGCGACGAAGGCTTCGATGATGCGCCGCGCCCAGGCGCCGGTCCACTTGTAGGCATGCGGGTGAGCCAGCACCGCCAGCCCGCCGGCGGCGCGCAGCGCGGCGACGGCGCGCTCTAGATCCGGCCATTCGGTGTTGGCGTAGCCGGGCCGGCCGCGCACTAGGAAGCGCTTGAACACCGCCCCCACGTGTTCCGCCGCCCCCCGTTCCACCAGATAGCGGGCAAAGTGCGTGCGCGTCGGCACGCCACCGTCGGCCTGGGCATAGGCGCCCTCCAGGGCGTCGTCGTAGCCGACCCGAGCCAGGCTGGCCGCCATGCGTTCCGCCCTGTCCGCGCGCAGCGCCGCCAACTCCGCAATGAGCGCCTGCAGCGGTTGCGCCTCCGGATCGATGCCGAGGCCGACCACGTGCAGCTCGCGGCCCTTCCACTGGGCCGAAAGCTCTATCCCGGGCACCAGGGCAATACCGTGCCGGGCCGCCGCCTGCGCCGCCTCGGCCAGGCCCGCGGTGGTGTCGTGGTCGGTCAGCGCCAGGACCCGTACCGCCTGGGCATGGGCTCGGCTCACCAGCTCGGCCGGCGCCAGCGCGCCGTCGGAAGCGGTAGAATGCGAATGGAGGTCGATGGCTGCCATCAGCCGAAGACTATCACAGCCGCCAGGAGGATGCGCCGTGCCGGAGCTGATGTTCGCGCTGATCGCCGCAGCGGCTGCCTGGCTGTGGCACGATGCCATGCGCGCCCGTGAGCGCACCCTGGCGGCCTGCCGCCGCGCTTGCCGTGAGATGGGAGCCCAGCTGCTGGACGAGACCGTGGTGCTGGATAGGCTGCGGCTCGGGCGCGACGGTCAGGGGCATCTCGCCATCGATCGCCGCTACCGCTTCGAGTTCAGCCTGGACGGCCACGAGCGCCGGCACGGCTGGATACGCCTCACCGGCTCCGACATCGTCCTGCTGCAGATGGACCATCCGGACGGCCCAACCCTGCTGTCCTGACGTTCCGGCAGCGCCCGCTTGAACTGACGCCGCCCTACCCACAGCTTCGACAGGTCGGCGGTTATGCTTGGAGAATGCCGGTGGCGCTCGATCCGGAACTGCTGTCGCGAATCCAGTTCGCGTTCGTCGTTTCGTTCCACATTTTGTTCCCCACTTTCACCATCGGCCTGGCGTCCTATATCGCCGTGCTGGAAACGCTTTGGGGCTGGACCAAGCGGGATCTTTACATCGAGCTGTCGCAGTTCTGGACCAAGATCTTCGCCGTTTCCTTCGCCATGGGCGTAGTCTCCGGCATCGTCATGACCTACCAGTTCGGGACCAACTGGAGCCGGCTGTCCGACGCCAGCGCCCCCATCATCGGTCCGTTGCTGGGCTACGAGGTGCTGAGCGCCTTTTTCCTGGAGGCGACGTTTCTGGGCATTTTGCTGTTCGGCCGCAACCGGGTTTCCCCAGGACTGCACATCGCTTCCGCCTACGTGGTCGCGCTTGGCACGCTGCTGTCGGCGTTCTGGATTCTTTCCGCCAATAGCTGGATGCAGACGCCGGCCGGAGCCGAGTTTCGCGACGGCCGCTTTTATCCCGTCGACTGGATCGCCGCCATTTTCAATCCGTCGTTTCCCTATCGATTCGCCCACATGGTGACGGCCTGCTACCTGACCACCGCCTTCGCCGTGGTCGGCGCCAGCGCCTGGGCCATCCGCAACAAACGCTTCCCAGAGCATTCCCACAAAGCCTTCGCCATGGGGCTGGGGCTGATCGCCATCCTGGCGCCGGCGCAGCTGGTCATCGGCGACCTGCACGGGCTCAACACGCTGCGGCACCAGCCGGCCAAGATCGCCGCCATGGAAGGCCACTGGGAAACGCAGCAAGGCGCGCCGCTGCTGCTGTTCGCCATCCCGGACCAGGCAGCCGAAAGGAATCGCCTTGAGCTGGCTATCCCCAAGCTGGGCAGCCTCATCCTCACCCACGATTCCATGGGTGAGGTGGCCGGGCTCCGCGACTGGCCGCCGGAGGAACGCCCGCCAGTGACCATCGTCTTCTTCGCCTTCCGGCTGATGGTGGGACTGGGGCTGTTGATGATCTTCGTCGGCCTGGCGGGACTGTGGTTGCGCTGGCGCGGCCGACTCTACGACACGGACTGGTTCCTGCGCCTGTGCGTCTGGTGCACGCCGATCGGCTTTGTCGCCATCCTCGCCGGCTGGTTCGTCACTGAAATCGGCCGTCAGCCCTGGACCATCTACGGCCAGCTGCATCGCAGCGATTCGCTGTCGCCGTCGCTGACGGGAGCGCAGGTGCTGGGCTCGCTGCTGATTTACGTGGCCGCCTACTGCGTGATCTTCGGCACCGGCATCTACTACCTGATTCGCATCGCCAGGCGGGGCCCGACCGTCGGCGAGCCGGCACCGGCCGGTGCCACGGCGCGCCGGCCGCTGAGCGGGGCGGACCTGCCGCTGGACGAGGGAGAAGCGTCATGAGCCTAGACCTGCCGCTCGTCTGGGCCTCCATTCTGGCCCTTGGCGTGTTCATGTACGTGCTGCTGGACGGCTTCGACCTCGGTGTCGGCATCCTGTTCCCCCTAGGGGAAACCGACGCCGAGCGCGACGTCATGATGAACTCGGTGGCCCCGGTCTGGGACGGCAACGAGACCTGGCTGGTGCTGGGTGGCGGCGGGCTGCTAGCAGTCTTTCCGCTGGCCTATGCCGTCATCATGCCGGCACTCTACTTTCCGGTGCTGCTGATGCTCATCGCCCTGATCTTCCGCGGCGTGGCCTTCGAGTTCCGCTTCAAGGCGCCGCCGCGGCGGCGCTGGCTGTGGGATCATTCCTTCAACCTCGGCTCGGTCGTCGCCACCTTCTCGCAAGGCCTGGTCCTGGGCGGCTTCCTGCAGGGCTTCGAGGTGGCGGGGCGCGATTTCGCCGGCGGCCCGTTCGACTGGCTGTCGCCGTTCACCGTGTTCGTCGGCCTCGCCCTGATCTGCGGCTACGCCCTGCTCGGCGCCACCTGGCTGATCATCAAGACGGAGGGCGAGCTGCAGGAGCGCTTCTACCGTCTGGCGCGGCCACTGCTGCTGGGAGTGGTGCTGTTCATCGTCGCCGTCAGCGTTTGGACACCGCTCAAGCACCCGGCCATCGCCGAGCGCTGGTTCAGCTGGCCCAACCTGCTCTACCTCTCGCCGGTGCCGATCGTCACCGCGTTGGTCGCCCTGCTGCTGCTGCGGGCCCTGCGGCGGCGGCGGGAAGTACAGCCCTTCGTGCTGTCCCTGGCTCTGTTCCTGCTGTGCTACCTTGGCCTCGGCATCAGCCTCTGGCCCTACGCGGCCCCGCCCAGCATCACCATCTGGGACGCCGCCTCCGACCCTAGCTCACAGCTGTTCCTGCTGGTAGGGACCCTGTTCCTGCTGCCCTTCATCCTGTTTTACACCGGCTATGCCTACTTCGTGTTCCGCGGCAAGGTGCGTGAAGGCGAGGGCTATCACTGAGCCGGCCTGAGGCGTACCATTTGCCGCTCGACGCGCAACCGCAAGGCTGCCGATCGTGCCGCCCTCTCCTATCGGACGGACAAATCGGGTACGCTACGCAGCTTATGGCTAACAATCACCTGACCGACGTAACCTTTACTTCCCTTGGCCTCACTCCGGCGCTGCTGCGCGGGCTGGAGGACGCTGGCTTCACCCACTGCACCCCCATCCAGGCAGGCACCTTGCCGCTTGCCCTGGCCAAGCGCGACGTTGCCGGCCAGGCGCAAACCGGCACCGGCAAGACCGCCGCCTTCCTGCTTGCGACCATGCACTACCTGCTGGAAAACCCGGTCGAGGAAGGCCGCTACGGTCCCTGGGCCATCGTGCTGGCACCGACCCGGGAGCTGGCGCTGCAAATCCACAAGGACTTTCAGCTGCTCGGCAAGTACACCGGCCTGTACGGCGTTGCGGTCTACGGCGGCACCGGCTACGAGGCGCAACGGCGCGAGCTGGAGCTCGGGGTGGACATCGTCATCGGCACGCCGGGACGCATCATCGACTTCTATAAGCAGGGCGTGCTGCCGCTGAACAACATCGAGGTGGTGGTCCTCGACGAGGCCGACCGCATGTTCGACCTCGGCTTCATCAGCGACATCCGCTATCTGCTGCGGCGCATGCCACCAGCGGAAAAGCGCCTCAACATGCTGTTCTCGGCTACCCTCTCGCACCGGGTGATGGAGCTGGCCTACGAGCACATGAACCAGCCCGAGGTGGTGCGCATCGAGCCCGAGCAAGTAACTGCGGAGAAAGTCCGCCAGCTGCTTTATCACGTCTCCAAGGACGACAAGATGAAGCTGCTGATCGCCACCCTGCGCCAGCACGACCCGCACCGCACCATCGTCTTCGTCAACACCAAGCGTGGCGCGGACGAGGTCCAGGGCTATCTGGTGGGCAACGGCTTCGAGGCCGAGGTGCTCTCCGGGGACATTCCGCAAAGCCGGCGGGAGCGCATGCTCAAGCGCTTCCAGGACGGCGAGGTGCCGATTCTAGTGGCCACCGACGTGGCGGCGCGCGGCTTGCACATCCCCGACGTCACCCATGTGATCAACTTCGACCTGCCACAGGACCCCGAAGACTACGTGCACCGCATCGGCCGCACCGCCCGGGCCGGCGCCAGCGGCGACGCCATCAGCTTCGCGTGTGAGGAATACGTCTACTCGCTGCCCGACATCGAGGCCTACATCGGCGAGAAAATCCCCACCGAGATCGTCGATCCCTCGACCCTGCCCGAGCTACAGCCGCCCAAGCGGACCCAGCGGCGGGGGCGCGGCGGCCGCGGCAGCTCCCGCAGCCGACCCCGCCACAACGGCGCCGGGCAGACTCCTCCCACGGAGCCAAGCTGAGGCGCGGGAGCCCCGTCCGCGGGGCTCGCCCGCCAAGCCAACGCGCCGCGGCAACGCCGACTGAATCCGCAAAAACTGGACCGGTCGATTGAGGCGATGGCCGCAAGCCTGCTATGGTGAGCGCGTGAATTACCTTGCGCATCTCTATCTCGCCGGCGACGATGACGATCTTGCCGCCGGCGCCTTGCTCGGCGATTTCGTCAAAGGCTGGCTGGAGCGCCAGCCGCTTCCGTCCGGCGTCATCGCAGGCATTCGTCTGCACCGGGCGATCGACAGCTTCACCGACCAGCACCCGGTGGTGCGGCGCAGCTGCGCGCGCCTGCGACACCGGCGCCTGGTCGCCGGGGTCATCGTCGATCTGGCCTACGATCACTTCCTCGCCGTGCGCTGGCCGCAGTTCGCCTCGGAGCCGCTGCCGGCATTCTGCGCCCGCAGCTATCGGCGCCTGCTGGCGCGTCGCCACGCCTTCCCGCCCAGGCTGCAGGCCATGCTGCCGCACATGGTGCGGGACGACTGGCTGGGTTCGTACGCGCGGCTGGAAAACGTGGCCCTGGCACTGGAGCGAATCGGCCGCCGGCTCAGCCGGCCGGGGCTGCTGGCCGATGTGCTTGCCGACCTGGAGCGGCACTATCACGGGCTGGAGCAGGACTTTCTGGAGTTCTTTCCCGAGGTTGTGGCCCATTTCGCCCCGCGAGGCAAGGGCGAGCAAGGCGCGATCGCCGCCAGTGCCTCCGCCGTCGGCATGCCGGCAGCGCAGAGCGGCTGCCGACGCACGGCCGGCAGCCGTTATTCTTCTTCGTCCAGGAACTCGTCGAAGGCAGCCAGCAGCAGCTCGGGCTCGACCGCCGCGCCGCTGGCGTCGGCCTCCCAATCCAGGCCCACAGCATAGCCATCATCGGCCATGCCCGGCAGCCAGTCTTCCGTGAACGAATCCAGCGGAATGGCGGCCACCTCGAAACCCGCCCATTCGTCCCGAGCGCAATCTGCCGCCGCTTCGGCGCTGGACCAGAAAGGCATGACCAGCCGGTCGTCGTCCTCCTCCGAAACCGCCAGCGCCCAACCCTCCTCGTCCCGCAGACTCCAGACTTGCCGCTGTGCGAGCGCTGCCGCGACGAATTCGGCGATCACGTCCTGATCCGGGATTTGCGATTCCACGATGTCTCCTTCCAGCACATGCATGCCGCATTGGCGTGCAGGTCAAGCATACATGGCTTTCCGCGATGGTGCGCGGATTTCGACGCAGCGGACAGGCCTGCGGTGCGGCGTGCGGAAGGACATGTCGCGCTCCTGGCCGTCCGCGGACCCCGCGACAGCCTGCTCGCATTTCCGCCTCGGCTTGCGCCCGTCAGGCCACACCTTCAGCGTTTGGTCGCGCCAGTCGCCTTTTGCTGGGACCGGCGATAACGCTGGCTGATCAGCGGCGCCGAGACGCGCAGACGGCCGGGGCCGCCAAAGGGACACGGCTCGACCCGGAGCCGGAAGCGCAGCTGCTGCTCGGCATCCTCCGCCAGTATCACGGCATCCATGCTGCCCAGGAGCTCCAACAGGCGTCGCCCCGCGTTATCGACGGCGACCAGCTCGACGTCGCCACCGAATTCGGATGCCGCCTGGCTGGCCTCGGCAGAGGCACGGAACAGCTGCTGCAGGAAGGCGCGCTCCTCTGCCGTCAGGCGGCTGCTGAGAGTTGTCATTGTCTGCTCCCTACCCTGGGATACGCAAATATCCAGAAACGCTCGTTTTTTGCAGGAAGGCAGCCCGAGCGGGCGCCGCCTGCTTGTCTTTGTTTGTCGAATTATACGGCGCCGCGGTGCCATTGACCCGCCCAAGGCCCTAGGGAATATCCGCGCCGCCGGGCTGGAACGGCCTTCAGGAAGGCCGCGACAGCAGGAAGTGCATGCGCGCGGTCGCGACCATGCGCTCGGGGTCACCCTGCCAGGCGCTGACCGCGACGTTGGCGATGCGCTGCCCTTGCCGCACCAGGCTGCAGCGGGCATACAGCGTCTCCGGCCGGCCGGGGCGCAGGTAATCGATGGAGAAGTCGATGATCTTGGGCAGGGTCACCGTCTCGCGCTGCCAGAGAATTTGCAGCGTCGCGGCATGCTCCATGAAAGCCGCGATCACGCCACCATGCAGCGCCGGCATCAGAGCATTTCCGATGTTCTCCGGCTTGTAGTCCAGCCAGAACAGCAGCTGCCCGGCCTCGTCTTCCCTGAAGCGGATGCCGAGCAGCTTGGCGTAGGGAACGAACTCCGCCAGCCGGTCGTAATCCTTCTCGGCCCGCGCCTGCGCGATCAGCTCCACCAGCCCGGTCCTGTTCGCCGACTCCATCACGCCTTGCCCTCCTCTGTCTCGTTCGCCTGCCGGCTGCGCACGCGCATGAAGGTGCTCATGCTAGTGGCGACCGGATCGGCCGGGTCTTCGTCGTAGCAGACGCAGCGCACGAAAGCGACGTCGCGGGTCATGCGGTAACACTCAGCCAGCGCGTACAGCGGCAGGCCGGGCTTGGCCGGGCGTAGATGGTCGATACGCAAATCCAGGGTCGCCACCGTCTCGGCAGCGCCCAGCTCCAGAATGGCGGCAGTGCCGCTGGTCTGGTCCACCAGGACCGTCAACGCGCCGCTGTGAATGTAGCCGGTGTAGGGGTTGCCGACGATTTCCGATCGGTACGGCAGCTTGGCCAGCAGCGAGCGCGGCTGCCAGCTGATCACTTCCAGACCGAGCTGGCGACCGTGAGGAATGAATTCGAAAAACCGCTGGGCGCGCTGCACGGTCTCATTGGCATTGCTCATCGCCGGGGTCATGGAATTCTCCGTTGTCAGCACGGGCTGTGCATTTTGCCGACTCCTGCCGCCGATGCAAGCCCGTCACGGACTAGCCGCGAATTCCCGCAGCTGCCGGACGGCGCGCGCCGCTTCCTGCCGCACCTGCTCCAGCAGGCCCTGCCAGGCCGGCTCCAGCGCCAGCCCGGCGGCGTGCTCGGCCAGGCGTAGCAGCTCTTCCTCCGCTGCCAGCCGCTCCCTGATGAGCAGTGGCCTTTCCGCGTCCGACAGCAGGGCCCGCAGTCGGCTACCGAGCCGTCCCAGGGTCTCCCGATCGGCGTCGGGCTCGCTCGGCAAGTCCCCGGCCTGCCGCAGCGCGGCCTCCATGCGCGCGGCCAGCGCCGCCCGCCGGCGCGCCAACCGACGGCACAGCGTGGCAGCGGCATCCTGCCCGAGCGCGGTGGCCGCATCCTCGTAGCGACCAGCCGCAACGGCCAGCGCTTCCAACACGTCGTGTAAGGCGACCTGCCTTTCACTGCGCAGCACGATCCAGCCCTTCCGCCTGCCGCGCCTCCCGCTGCCCGACGTAGACCGTCACCGCCGCCGGCACCACCTCGAACACGGCCGGCGTCTGCGTGATCGGTTCCTCGTCGGCGGTCACCGGCCTGGGCTTGCGGGTACGAATGACGATGCGCCGGCCGCGAAAGCTGGCCACCTCGTCGAGCTGCCGGTGCTTGCCGGCGCGCAGCGCCGGCAGCATGGCGGCGATCTGCCACAGGCTCTGCGGACGGATGGAATAGACATCCAACAGCTGATCGTCGAGCAGCGCCTCTTCGTGCACGGTCATGCCGCCGCCGAAAAAGCGGCCGTTGCCCACCGTGATCTGCAGGGTGCGCAGGTAATGGATCTCACCGTCGCAGTCCAGCTCGGCAATGAACGGCCGCGCGCTGCGCCAGGCCTCGAGCAGGCTGCGGGCGTAGCCCAGCACACCCCAGGAGCGCTTGCGGTCGCTGCTGACGTGGTCGGTGACGGTCGCGCCTAGCCCGATGTGGGCGGCGTTGAAGAAATAGTGGCCGTTGACTCGGCCGACGTCGATACGGTGCGTCTCGCCGGCGGCGATGATGTCCACCGCCGTCAGCGGGTCGGCAGGAATCCCGAGCGCCCGCGCCAGGTCGTTGGCCGTGCCGAGCGGCAAGATGCCCACCGGCAGCCCGCTGTCGACCACAGCAGCGGCGGCCGAGCGCAACGTGCCGTCGCCGCCGCCGATCACCAACAGGTCGAACTCCGCCGCCCGTTTTCGGATCTCCGCCGCAGCCTGCTGCGCCCCTTCGGCCTGGATCTGCGCGACCGCGATGCCCCGCTCGGCGAAGCGCTCCAGCACCTGCTCGAGGCCTGTCTCCCCTTGCCGGCAATGCCGGTTGATCATGACCAACGCACGCCGCTTCGCCACATCGTCTCCATTGCTTGGCCCAACCGGGACCCAGCTTGCCGGGCTGGCCACCTCTCAAGTGGGGGCGGCGAGCGGGCAGCGGCAAGCCATTGACCATGCTTGAGTCACCCTCGACTCACTCCAATGTAAGAACCGACTGATGAAAAAGGAGGCGTTGCCGCCATGCCCGACTCTCCCATTGCCCGCAGGATTCGAGCCGCCCTGGAACAGGCCGAGGACGTGGACTTGCATCATAACCGCATCGAGCTACAGGTCGGCGAGGTGATACGACTGGAGGGCGAGGTCGACAACATCGCCGTCAAGCGCCGCGCCCGCCAGATCGCCCAAGCCATCGCCGGGTCGACCCCGGTCGAGGACAGGCTCATGCTGCGAGTGGAAACCCGGCGTGGTGACGACCAGCTGCGCCAGGCGGTGCTCGAGGCGCTGATGACCGAGCCGGCCTTTCGCGACTACGCTGTCGGCGAACGAGCAGACGGGCCGCCGGATGACGGGGAAGAAAGGTACGGCATCGCCGTGGAAGTGAGCGCAAGCCGGGTCAGACTGCATGGACGGGCCAACAGTCCCTCGCACCGGCGGCTGGCGGAAGTGATCGCCTGGTGGGTGCCGGGCACGGCCGACGTCGAGAACCGGATCCGGGTGCACCCGCCGCGCCAGGACAACGACGAAGAGCTGTCCGAGATCATCCGCCTGGTCCTCGATAAGGACCCGACGCTGGACGCCAGCGCCATCCAGGTCATCGCCCGCGACCAGGAAATCACCCTCAAGGGCGTCGTCGGCAGCGACGTCAAGCGCAAGCTGGCGGCCTACGATTGCTGGTACGTACCCGGGGTGCACCGAGTGCACAACCAGCTGCAGGTCCGTCCTCCCGGCTGACGGCGGACTGGACTCCGGCGCCCGGCAGCGGTAGAAATCGCTGCTGGGCCGTCCGGCGCCGTCGAAGCTCGGCGCAGAACCGCTATCCAAGCCATTACCGCAACCAATCGGAGAGCATCCGTTGTCTGAACGCAGAGGACCGGGGCTGGCCTATGCCGGGCTAGCCGCCGCCGCTTTCTTCTGGGCTGGCAATGCCGTCGTCGCCAGGGATGCCGTCGGCCACATCCCGCCACTGGCCATGTCCTTCTGGCGCTGGGTCATCGCGCTGCTGGTTCTGCTGCCTTTCGCTCTGCCGCACCTGCGCCGGGAGTGGGCCACGGTGCGCGCCAACTGGCGGCACCTGCTCGGGCTGTCGATTCTCAGCGTCGCCGCCTACAACACCCTGCTTTATCTGGCCGCGCAGACCACCACGGCCGTCAACATCACCCTCATCAGCGCCACCATGCCCATCATGATCGCGCTGATGGCGCGCCTGGTGCTGGGCTCGCGCCTGCAATGGGCGCAGTGGGGCGGCATCGTGCTGGCGCTGAGCGGTGTTGCCATCATCGTGCTGCTTGGCGGTGGCACCGGCGGCGTCAATCCCGGCGACCTCATCATCCTACTCGCTGTCGTCAGCTGGGGCGTGTATTCGGTGCTGCTGCGCTGGCGACCGCTGCCACTGCACCAGCTGACCGTCCTGCTGGTGCTGATCATGCTCGGGCTGCCCTGCATCCTGCCGTTCTATCTCTGGGAGCTGGGCGCGCGGGGAGGCCTGACGCTGGACGCCGACGCCCTCCTGGCCATGTGCTACGTCGGCCTGTTCCCCTCCGTGCTGTCGTATCTGTTCTGGAACTACGGAGTCAGCACCGTGGGCCCCAACCGCGCCGGGATGTTCATCTACCTGGTGCCGGTCTTCACCGCCGTGATGGCCTGGGTGCTGCTGGACGAGCGCCTCTACCCGCGGCATGCGCTGGGGGCGGCGCTCATCCTGATCGGGCTGTACCTGTCGACCCGCGCCCGCTCGCTCAAGACGCGATCTTGAAACGGGTGACCAGCTGCTCCAGCTCGCGCGCCAACCGCGCCAGATCCTCGCCGGCCCGGGTGTTGTGGCTGACGTCCGCCGCCGTCTGCTCGGCGGCGCTGGCGATGGTGGTGATGTTGCGGTTCATCTCCTCCGCCACCGCGCTCTGCTGCTCGGCAGCGCTGGCGATCTGGGCGTTCATGTCGCGAATGGTCGCCACCGCGCTGGCGATGATTTGCAGCGCCCGGCCGGCTTCCTCGGCTTCCTCCACCGCCCCGCGCGCCTGCTCGCGGCTGTTGTGCATCACCTGCACCGTTTCCGCCGTACCGGCCTGGATGCGCTCGACGATGTCCTGAATCTCCTGGGTCGACTGCTGCACGCGCAGCGCCAGGTTGCGCACTTCGTCGGCCACCACGGCGAAGCCGCGGCCCTGCTCGCCGGCCCGCGCTGCCTCGATGGCGGCGTTCAGGGCCAGCAGGTTGGTCTGCTCGGCCACGCCGCGGATCACGTCCAGCACGGTGCCGATGGCCTTGCTGTCGCCTTCCAGCCGATCCAGAGCCACGGCCGCCTGCTCGACGCCGGCCGCGACGTCCTGCACCGCCGTCACCGCCGAACGCACCACCTCGGCGCCGCCGCGGGTGGCATCGTCGGCCTGCTCCGCCGAACGGGCCGCTTCCGAAGCGCTGCGGGCCACTTCCTGCACCGTTGCCGCCATCTCGTTCATGGCCGTGGCGATCTGGTCGGTTTCGCGCCGCTGCCGATCGACTGCCTGGTTGGTGCGCTCGGCGATCTTGGCCACTTCGTTCGAGGCCGCCGTCATCCGGGCCACTGCCGCCGTCAGCTGGCCCAGAATCGTGCCGAGCTCGCGTTGTAAATGCTGGGCGCTGAGCGCGATCCGGCCCAGCTCATCCCGGGTCGAGCTGACGATGGGCTGGGTGAAATCCCCCTGTGCCATCCGCTCCAGGTCCTCGGCCAGATGGGCGGCCGGACCGATGATGCCGCGGTTGATCAGCACCAGGAACAGGGCGAAGGCCAGTAGCACCGAGACAACCAGCGCCGCCACGCTCAACGTCATCAGCCGCCGCGCCGATTCGGCGACCAGGTTGCTTTCCCTGGCGGTGTGCGCGCCCAGCAGATCGACCGCCTGCTGCAGCAGATTGGCGTTTTGCTCCAGCACCGTCATGACCATGGCGTCGGCAGTTTCCGCGCTCTGGAATTGCAAGTAGTACTGGCGCGCTTCGCGCAGGGCGCCGATCGCCCGCTCCTGCGCCGTCTGGAAGCGCTGCAGCAGCTCCCGCACGTCGTTCTGCCGCACGGCCGAGATCAGCGCGGCGGCATTGCGCAGGATGTCTTCCTGCAGCGCGTTGACCGCCTCCCAGTGACGGGCATGGTCGGCTTCGTTGGCGCCGCGCAGCAGCATGGTGGTCCACTCCCGGCTCTGCTCCCGCGTCTGCAGCATCAAGGCGCTGACCTGTTCCTGGAGCCGCACGTCACCGGCGATGAGCCGCTCGTAGCTCAGGATGGCCTGCCAGCCCTGCCAGAGCCCGAAGACGGAAGCGGCCAGCACCAGCGCCGTGCCGAAGCCGGTAATGGCGAGTAGCTTGTTGCGAATGCTGCTGAAGATGAAATTGAACATAGGCCCGTTACCCGACACCGTTGGACTCAGGATCTGAGAGCTTTAACGGCAGATGCGTTGTATTCTTGAGAGTACGCGCCGCGGGCCCGCAAACGGTGCCGGGCGGTCTCATCCCTACAGCCACGCATTCTAGGAGCTGACAGGCCGGGCATGCCCTGATGCGAATCAAGAGCGCTTCAGAACAATCAAGCCCAAGCCCCGAGCGCCATGTACGAGTCGCACTTCGGCCTGCATGAGCGGCCGTTCTCCATCGCTCCCAATCCCCGCTTCCTGTTCCTGAGCCAGCGCTACCGGGAGGCGCTGGCGCACCTGCTCTACGGAGTCCGGGAGCGGGGCGGGTTCGTCCAGCTGACCGGCGTGGTGGGCATCGGCAAGACCACGCTGACCCGTGCCCTGCTGGAGCAGCTGCCAGACACGGTCGACACCGCGCTGGTGCTGAACCCGACCGTCACCCCGCGGGAGCTGCTGCTGACGATCTGCGAGGAGCTGGGCATCGCCGTCCCCGCCGATGCCGGCATCCCGGCGCTGATGAATACGCTGCGCGACCATCTGCTGGCCGGCTATGCCAGCGGCCGCCAGACGCTGGTACTCATCGACGAGGCACAAAACCTGAGTCCGGAGGCGCTGGAGCAGGTGCGGCTGCTCACCAACCTGGAAACCAACCGCGAGAAGCTGCTGCAGATCATTCTGGTCGGGCAGCCGGAGCTGCGGGATCTGCTCGCCCTGCCCGGCCTGCGTCAGGTGGCGCAGCGGGTGACGGCCCGCTACCACCTCACGCCGCTGCGCTGGCAGGAAACCCGCCGCTACATCCAGCACCGGCTGCGGATCGCCGGCGCCAAGCGGCCGCTGTTCAGCTGGCACGCGATGCGCATCATCCATGCCCGCGCCGGCGGCATCCCCCGCCTGATCAACGTCATTGCCGACCGCGCTCTGCTCGGTGCCTACGCCCGCGGCCGCAAGCGGGTCGGCGCTGGCATCGCCCGCCGCGCCGCCCGCGAGGTGTTGGGGCAGCCTTCGCGTCGCCCCAGCTGGCTGCTGCCGACGGTCGCCGCCAGCATGCTGCTAATCGCGGCCATCGCGGCCTGGCCGCCGCTGCGCGGCTGGCTGCAGGCACTGCCGCAGCCAGCACTGCCGCAGGCGCAGGAAGCCGTCGCGGCACCGCAGCCGGCGGCGCTGGCGCAGCTGCTGCGGGACCGGGACTCTCGGCTGCGGCCCGATACCGCCATCAAGCAGTTGTTCCGGCTCTGGCAAGCGCGGTTCGCCGCGCACGACGAGGCGACGGCCTGCGAGCAGGCGCAGCGGCAAGGGCTGGCCTGCCGGGTGGACGATGCTGGGTTGGAGGCGCTGATCGCGCGCGGCCTGCCCGTGGTGCTGGAGCTACTGGCCGAGGACGGCATCCGCCATGCGGTGCTGCTGCTCGGGATCCGCCAGGACCAGGCCGTCATCGCGCTGGACGACGCCAGGCTGGCAGTTCCGCTGGCTCAGCTGGCGGCGCGCTGGAGCGGCAGCTCCCTGACCTTGTGGCGGCCGCCGGCAGCGGTGGAGCAGACGCTGCGACCAGGCCAGCAGGGTCCCGCCGTGGCCTGGCTGCGCCGCCAGCTGGAGCGGATCGACGGCCGGCCCTACCCCGCTGGCGACCGCTTCGACGACGCCCTGCAGCAGCGCATCCGGGCCTTTCAGGCCGAGCGCGGCCTGACGGTTGACGGCATCGTCGGCAGCGATACGCTGTTCCATCTGGTGCTGGCCGCGCCGCCGGCCGGCTATCCGAGGCTGCAGCGAGAGTGACTATGTCGTTCATTCTGGAAGCCTTGCGCCGCTCGGAAAAGGAACGCCGCCGGCTGGAAAGCGACGACGGCAGTCCGCTGCTGCCACCGGGCGAACAGCCGCGGCGACGCTGGCTGCCGTGGCTGCTGGCCGGGCTGCTCAGTCTCAATCTAGCAGCACTGGCCTGGCTGCTGCTGCGCCAGCCCACTCCCGACCCGGACCCGGCGCCTGCCGTCGCGGCCGCTCCCGACACCGCCAGCGCGCGGCTGGCCGACCTGGCAGGGCAGCCCGCAGCACCAGCGGCCAAGCCAGCGCCAACGACCGCGCTGCCGCCCGCGCCGCTGCAGCCGACGGTCGTCGCCGCGCCGGAGCCCGAGCCACCCTGGCTGTTCGAGCTGTCCGAAGAATTCCGCCAGGCGCTGCCGAGCTTCCAGGTCGGCATGCACGTCTACGCCCGACAGCCACAGGCGCGCTTCGTGCTGGTTGACGAGCGCACGGTGCGGGAGGGACAGGAGATCGCCCCGGGGCTGCAGCTGCTGGAAATCACCCCGCGCGGGCTGATCCTGGGCTTCCGCGGGCAGCGCTTCCAGGTGCCGCTGCAGTAGGCTTTACCCACCGTGCGCGCGGATGACGGCCAGGAACTCCTCGCCGTAGAGCGCCAGCTTGCGCTCCCCCACCCCGTACAGCAGGCGCAGCTGCTCCAGCGTCTCGGGCCGGTATTCCACCATCTCCCGCAGCGTCGCGTCGTTGAAGATGACATAGGGCGGCACGCCCTGCTCGCGAGCCAGCTCGCGCCGCTTCTCGCGCAGCGCCTCCCACAGGGCCTGATCGGCCGGCGCGGCGAACGCCGACGGCGCGCCGCGGGGCTTGCCCTTCTGCCGCGGCTGTCTGCGCTCCTGGCGCAGCAGCAGCCTTTGCTCGCCACGCAGCACCGGCCGACACGCCTCGGTTAGCCGCAGGCCGCCGTGGCCCTCGGCGTCCACGTCTAGCAGGCCGCGCGCCACCAGCTGGCGGAACACGCTGCGCCACTGCGCCACCTCGAGCTCCAGTCCGATGCCGAAGGTCGACAACCGGTCGTGGCCCAGCGCCAGCACCCGTTCGCTCTTGACCCCGTGCAAGACCTCGATCAGATAGCTGACGCCGAAGCGCTGGCCGGTGCGATAGACGGTGGAGAGCGCCTTTTGCGCCGCCTCGGTGGCATCCCAGGTCGGCACCGACTCCAGGCAGTTGTCGCAGTTGCCGCAGGGCTGGTCGAGGGTTTCACCGAAGTGGGCCAACAGCGCCTGGCGCCGGCAGGTGGTCAGCTCGCAGAAGCCGAGCATGGCATCCAGGCGATGGCGCTCCAGCCGCTTGCGCTGCTCGCCGGCCTCGGAGCTTTCCAGCATTTGCCGCAGGGTGATCACGTCCTGCAGGCCGTAGGCCAGCCAGGCGTTGGCGGGCAGGCCGTCGCGCCCGGCCCGACCGGTCTCCTGGTAGTAGGCCTCAAGGGAGCGCGGCAGGTCGAGGTGGGCCACGAAGCGCACGTTGGGCTTGTCGATACCCATGCCAAAGGCGATGGTGGCGACCATGATCAGGCCTTCCTCGTAGAGAAAGCGCCGCTGGTGCTCGGCCCGCACCTCGGGCGGCAGCCCGGCGTGATAGGGCAGCGCCACCCGGCCGCGCTCGCTCAGCCAGGTGGCGGTTTCCTCGACCCGCTTGCGGGAGAGGCAATAGATGATGCCGGCATCCTCCGGGTGCTCGCTGTCGATAAAGCGCCACAGCTGCTCGCGGGCCCGGTCCTTGACCGTGACCCGATAGCGGATGTTGGGCCGATCGAAACTGTCGCTGAAGACGCGAGCGGTCTGCAGCGCCAGCCGCTCGACGATTTCCTGGCGGGTGCGGGCGTCGGCGGTGGCAGTCAGCGCCACCCGCGGCACGCTCGGGAAGCGCTGGTGCAGCACCGACAGCTGCAGATACTCGGGGCGGAAGTCGTGCCCCCACTGCGAGACGCAATGCGCCTCGTCGATGGCGAACAACGCCAGCCGCACCCGGCCGAGCAAGTCCAGCGTGCGCGGCTGCAGCAGCCGCTCGGGCGCGACGTAGAGCAGGTCGAGCTCGCCCGCCAGCAGCCGAGCCTCGACCTCGCGCATTTCCTCCAGCTCCAGCGTGGAGTTCAGATAAGCCGCTCGCACGCCGAGCTGCAGCAGGCTGCGGACCTGGTCTTCCATGAGTGCGATCAGCGGCGAGACCACGATGCCGACGCCCTCGCGCACCAGCGCCGGGATCTGGTAGCACAGCGACTTGCCGCCGCCGGTCGGCATCAGCACCAGAGCGTCGCCGCCGCGGATCAGCTCGGCGATCACGCCGGCCTGCTGGCCGCGAAAATCCTCGTAACCGAACACCCGCCGCAGCACCTCGCGGGCACGCGCCAGCACGTCGCGCGCGCCGTCTGCATCAGGTTGCATCATCGTTGTTGCCATTGCCTTGTCGCGGTTTGGGCCTAGGCCCGCAAAGAAGCCGCGGCCTGCAGGCCGCGGCCAGGAGCGCCGGCTACCATAGCGGAATCGGTCGGTGACGTCAGTGATCCGGGCCCTGACTCGGGTCAGAATTCGAACTCGTAGAAGAAGTCCAGCGCGCTCTCCAGGCCGCTGACCGCCTCAACGTAGAAATTCCGGTTGACCCGGTAACGCAGGGTCAGCGTGTTGACAGGCTCGAAGACGCCGATGCCGTAGCGGACCAGCAGGTCCGGGGTGATGTAGCCGCTGAGCTCGACCTGGGTCTCCTCGCCTTCGCCCGAGGTGCCAACCTCGAAATCCTCCACCCCCAGCTCGCTCGCCAGCGAGGTGGCGAAGCCCCTGCCACCGAAAATGCCCAGGCTGATCGCCGCCTGCGCCAGCAGCTGGTCACTGCCTCCACCCCCGCCCCCCAGCGGCCGCCCGCGGATCAGATAGGACAGGATCTCCTCCTGCGGCAGCCCCGGCTCGGAGAACAGGGTCACCTGCGGCTGCTCGGGCTCGCCCTCTACCCGCAGGCCGGCGACCACGTTGTCCACCCGCCGCACCGCTTCCACCAGCATGCTGGGCTGCGTCAGCGGCCCGGAGAACAGCAGCAGCCCCTGGCGGATCTCCAGCTTCTGCCCGTAGGCCTCGTAGCGACCTTCGACCACGCTGATCTCGCCCGCTGCCTCCGGCACGCCCTGGGCCCGCTGGCGCAGGCGCAGGCTGCCGGCCAGCCTGCCTTCCAGCCCAAAGCCCTCGATGCGCACCGCCTCGCCGAGCAGCAGCTCGATGTCCAGCAGCACGTCCCAGTCCGCCGCCGGCGGCGCCTCGACCTCCGCCTGGCCCGGACGGTTGATCACCACCACGTCGTCGGAAACCGCCACCGCTCCTTCGGGCAAGCGCTTGATGGCAATGGTGCCTTCCGGCACGACGACCTGGCCGGTCACGCCGACCCGACCGGGCTCGATGGTCAGAGCCAGGTTGGGGCTGACGTATAGCCGAGCCATCTGCTCGTAGGCCGCCTCCAGCCGCGCGCCCGCCAGGGCCAGCGCCAGCCGCCAGGACTGCCGGCTCCAGGTCGCCTGCCCGTCGATGCGGGCCGTGCCCTCGCCGCTGCGGAAGCCGCCCCGCAGGCGCGCGGCATCGCCGGCCACCTCGGCGCGCAGCTCGATGGCGCTGAGCGCCATGGGCAGGCCGGTCGCCACCAGCTCGCCGTTCGCCAGCGCCACCGTGCCGTGGAACTGCGGCATGGCCAGGCTACCGCCCAACTGGCCGCGGATGCCGATAGTGCCGCTCAGGGTCTGGATGTCCGGCAGAAAGGCCTGCAGCAAGCCGAGCTGGAGCCCGTCGAGGTCGATGTCGCCACGCAGCGGCCGCCGGTCGCCGGCCAGCTCGGTGCGCGCCTGCAGCCGACCGGCCCCCAGCTGCTCGGAAGCCAGCTCGAGCTCCAGCGCCAGCGCTTCCTCCGCCAGCCCCAGCCGCACGGCGAGGCTTTGGTACGCCAGCCGCAAGGGGTCGTCGTCTTCCCGCTCGAGGACGACCGCGCCGCCGCGGCTCTCAAGCACGACCCGTGCTGCGGGCCGCTGCGCCGGCAGCCAGTGCAGCTCGGCCTCGCCATCGAGCGGCGCCTGCCAGGCCAGGCCCTCCGGCAGCAGGGACGCCAGCCACTCCAGGCGGAAGCCGTTCAGGGCAAGCGCAACGCTGCCTTCGGCGCCCACGGTGGCAGCGCGGGTCAGGCACAGCCGCGCCGCCTGCTGTCGCCAGCAATGGGCCGCCACGTCGAGCCGCCTCGCCCGGTGCTGCCAGCCCAGCGCCACCGGCTGCTCCAGCCGCCACTGCTGCTGCGGCAAGAAGAGCGCCGCGCTGCGTAGCCGGCCGCGCCAATCCAGCTCTGCGGTCAACTCCCCCTCCAGCTCGAGACGGCCACCATGGCCGTCGCCCTCAGCCTGCAGGCTCAGCGCATGCGCGCTGCGGCTGCCGACCAGCGCGCCCTGCAGACGCGCAAGCCGAAGCGCCCCGCTGGTCAGGCCGGAGGCGGCCAGTTGCAGGCTGCTGTCCTCCAGGGCGAGCCGGCGCAGGTCGAGCTGCAGCGTCAGGCTTTCTGCCGCATGCTCCCGGTAGCGCAGGCCACGACCCTGCAGCTGCAGCCGCAAATCAGGCTCCAGCATGGCGCCCGTCAGCGCCAGTTGCCCGCGCAAGCTGCCTTGCAGCCCGGGCAGCAGCCCCTGCGGCTGCGGCAAATCGAACGCGCCCTGCAGCGCCCACTGCTGGCCCAGGCGGCCGTCCACGCGGACGCGGTTGCGGCCGCTTTCCAGACGAACGTTCTGGAAGCGCCAGCCGGCGGCCAGCGGCTTGTCCAGCCTGCCCTGCAAGCGCAGCGGATGGCCGAGCAGCTCGCCGTCGAGACGCAAGGCGTCCACGGCCAGCGACCAGTCGCCTGCGGCCACCGCGCCCGCAGCCTGCAGCTCGCCGCCGAGCGCGCCGGGCAGCGCCGGCCAGTGGCTGGCCGGATTGAGGCCTTGCGCCTTGGCGGCGGCCTGCCAGCGCAGTCCATCGCGCCAGCTCAGCCGGCCAGCGATGCGCAGGCTGCCGCCCAGCGTTGCCGCCTCCGCGTCGAGATCTCGCAGTTCGCCGCTGTCGCCGGCGAAGCGCAGCCGCCAGTGACCGGCCGGCACCTGGGGGCCGGCCACCGCGACCGCCAGGCTGCCCCGGTAGTCGCCGAGATCGCCCGCCGCTGCCAGCACGCCATCGCGCAGCAGCAACAGGGGCGCGTCGTCGAAGGGATAGCGCAGTTCCTGCCAGCGGGCGGTGAAGTCGAAGGGCAGCCGGGGCGCGAGCGGCTGCACGCTGCCCTTGAGCTGCAGTTCCAGCAGACCGGATGCTTCCAGCTCGAGCGCGAGCTGGCGCATGTCTCCCGCTGCGGTGGCCGCGAGCCGCAGCGGCCGCGGCAGCTCGGGCGGCGTCAGTTCGGCCGCGAGCCGCAGCGCCAGGGGATAGGCATCGGCCAGCTCCACCTGGCCGGTTAGCGTCGCGGTGAGCGGTTCGCCGTGGAGCGCAAGGCGGTCCAGCGCCAGCAGCGATCCGCGCAGCGAGCCCGCGACGGCCAGCTGCCGCAGCCGGTAGTCGCCAGCGGGCATGCGCAGCCGGGCGTCCTCCAGCAACAGGCTCTTGGCGACCAGATCCAGCGGTAGGACGATCGTCGGCAGCTGCGCCGCCGGCGGCGCGGCCGGCTTCGCGGCGGACCGCTCGGCGCCGACATCGATCGCCACGTCCAGCCCGGCGGCGAGCAGCCACTCCACGGTCAGCGCCCCGCCGCTCAGCTCGGCGCTGCCCTGCAGGCTTCGCAGCGCCAGCGCGGCATCCGGCAGCTCGACTCGCACGTTGTCGAGCTGCAGCAGCTGCAGCCGCATGCCGACCGGCAGCTCCAGCCTGCCGGGTAGCGCCGACTCTGGCTCGGGCTGCGCCTCTGCCTGCGGCCGCACCGTCACCGTCAGCCCGTCCACGACCACGCGATCCAGACAGATGCGGGCCGCCAGCAGGCAACCCGGACTCCAGGCCAGCTCCGCCCTGGCTGCCTCGACCGCGATGTCCCGGTCCTCCCAGCGCAGCCCGCTGACCGCCAGGCCGCCGACGATGGCGCCGCCCTCCACGGTCAGCCGTAGGCGTGGCTCCAGTTCCATGGCTTGCTCGGCCAGCCAGCGCGCGCCCGCGGTGGTCAGCGTCAGCAGCCCCAGCAGGCCGACGACGACCAGCAGCAGGGTAAGCAAAGCGCTCAGCAGCCAGACCACCAGACGCGTCACAACTGCGGCCCCATCGAGAAATGCAGGCGGAAAGGCACGTCATCCTCGCTCACGCCCCAGGCCAGATCGAGCCGAATCGGCCCCACCGGCGAGATCCAGTGCAGGCCGAAGCCGGTGCCGACCTTGGGCGCATCGCCAAAGGAGTTCATCGCGTTACCGCCATCGACGAACAGCGCCAGCCGCCAGCGCGGCCGAAACTCCCAGGCGTACTCGGCGCTGGCAGTGAACAGGTAGCGGCCGCCCATGACGTCGCCGTCGGCATTGCGCGGACCGACGCTGTTGTATGCAAACCCGCGGATGCTTTGGTCGCCGCCGGCGAAAAACCGCAGCCCCGGCGGCACCTGGTCGAAATCGGTGGTCGCCAGGGCGCCGGCGTCAAGGCGCAGCAGCAGTCGATGCCGCTCCGCCACGGTGTACAGCCAGCGCGCGCCCGCCCGCAGCCGCTGCAGCTCGATGTCCGAGCCCAGGAGCGGATCTGTCGCTTCGATGCCGAACAGCAGGCGGTCGCCCTTGCGTGGGTCGACGCCGCCGCTGCTGCTGGTGCGGGTGAAACTCAGGCCCGGAAGCACCAGCAGGGTCTTGTCGCGCACGTCGCCGATGCGGAAATCGCTGTAGTCCCAGCGGACGGAGATGGTCCGCCGCCAGCCGCTGGGCAGCCGCTGCAGGCGCTGGATGGAGAAGGTGTAGCGCTGGCTGTCGGCGTCCTGGAACGCTTCATCCTGCACCCCGAACTGGAACTCCAGCACGTCGTCGATGGGGCTGGCGAGCGGAATGCGGTACTGCGACTCGACGGTCTGGCGCGGCTCGGACAGCTCCAGCTGGGCGCCGGCGCTGTGGCCGTGGCGGTTGACCCAGTGCCGCTGCCAATTGAGCTGGGTGCGCGGGCCGATGTCGGTCGAGTAGCCCAGGCCCACCCCCACCCGGTTCGGGATGGCCGGCTCCAGGACGACGTCGACCGGCACTTCCTGCCGTTCGGCGCGGTCCGGCAGCGGCCGCACCCGCACCACGCGGAAATACTGGCTCTCCAGCAGATTGCGATTGAGGGAGACGATGGCCTCGGCGTCGTAAGCATCGCCCCGCGCGAACGGCACCATTTTCTCCAGCAGCGCCGGCTCGAACGGGGTCGCGGAAAAGCTTACCTCGCCGATCTGGTAACGCGCGCCCGAGTCGAACTCCAGAGTGATGTCGGCGCTGTTGGCGGCGGCATCCACCACCACCTCGTGGCGGCTGAAGCGGGCATCGAAATAGCCGCGCCGCAGGGCGAGATTCTGCAGGGTCTGCTTGGCCGCCTCATAATCGCCGTGGTTGAACGGCTGGCCGGACCGCAGCGGCAGCTCCTGCAGGACCGTCGCGAAAACCGGGTCGTGCTCGGCGGCGCCCGTCAGCCGCAGCTCCACCGAGCCAATGCGGACCTGCTCCCCCGGCGTCACTCGCAGCCGCTGCACCACGTCCTCGCCGCGACGCTCGTGTTCCAGCTGCAGGCTACTGTGATAGTAACCCAGCGCCTCGGCGGCCTGCCGCGCCGCCGCCAGGATGCGGCGCTGCTCGCGCCGCCCCGTCGCGCTGTCATCCTGCGGCAACTCGCCCACGTGGGCCCGGATGTTGTCGCGCAGCGCTGCCGGCGCGCCCTCGATATCCAGCCGCACGGCGGCGGCAGCCGTGCCGGCCAGCAGCGAAGCGAGCAGCAGCAGCCAGCCAGGCCAGCCTGGGCGTGCGGCGCGAGCGGGCATGGTGATCACCCCACCGCCTGGCGGACCGGTCCGGCCACGGGCGGCAACAGCCCTGATGGCGGATTGCGTTTTGATTCTGGCCGTCTCCATCCCTGGCTCGATCACCGGCTCCTGGTCGGCTGAACGGCGAGTCTGGCCTCGCCTGCGCTTGAAAGTGCCCGCGAGCAAGGCCACATCTGAGAGCTGTCAGCATCGCCGAGCAAGTATGAACGATCGCGACGCCACCCCCAACAGCCTCGAGCCGGAGGAGCACCGCCTCAAGCTGCGCAACCTCACCCTGGACGACTATCCGCAGGTCCGCCGCATCATGGAAACGGTGTATCCGACCCTGGGCGCCTGGCAGCAGGACCAGTTCGCCGCCCAGCTCAGTCGGTTCCCGGAAGGCCAGATCTGCATCGAGGACAACGGCCGGGTGGTGGCAGCGGCGCTGACGCTCATCGTCAACTACGACCGCTTCGGCGACCGCCATACCTACGAGCAGATCACCGGCAACGGCTACTTCACCACCCATGACCCGACCGGTGACGTGCTCTACGGCGTCGATGTCTTCGTCGATCCGGCCTACCGCCACATGCGCCTGGGCCGGCGGCTGTACGATGCCCGCAAGGAGCTGTGCCGCAACCTCAATCTGCGCGCCATCATCGCCGGCGGCCGCATCCCCGGTTACCGCGACTACGCCGACCGGATGTCGCCGGAAGAGTACATCGAGCAGGTGCGGCGGCGCGAAATCTACGACCCCATCCTCTCCTTCCAGCTCGCCAACGACTTCCACGTGCGCCGCATCATCCGCAACTACATGCCCGAGGACGCCGCCTCGCACGGCTACGCCACCCTGGTGCAGTGGAGCAACATCCACTATCAGGAGAAGGCGCCGCTGGTCGGCCGGCGCAAGACCACGGTGCGGGTCGGCGCGGTGCAGTGGCAGATGCGCACCATGCACACCGTCGACGACCTGATGGGACAGGTGGAGTTCTTCATCGACGCGCTGGCCGGCTACAAGGCCGATTTCGCCCTCTTCCCCGAGTTCTTCAACGCGCCGCTGCTGTCCCAGTTCAACCAGGACCATCCGGCCGAAGCCATTCGCCACCTGGCCCGGTTCAGCGAGGAGATACGCGAGCGCATGCTGCACCTGGCGGTCAGCTACAACATCAACATCATCGCCGGCAGCATGCCCGAGTACGACGGCCAAACCCTGACCAACGTCTCCTACCTGCTGCGCCGTGACGGCACCGTGGACTGCCAGTACAAGCTACACGTCACCCCGGACGAGCGCTTCTACTGGGGGGGTGGAAGGCGGGCACGAGCTCAAGGTCTTCGAGACCGACGTGGGCAAGATCGGCATCCTGGTCTGCTACGACGTCGAGTTCCCGGAACTGGCGCGCCTGCTGGCCGAGCGCGGCATGCAGATCCTGTTCGTGCCTTACTGGGTGGACACCAAGCAAAGCTATCTGCGGGTGCGCCTGTGCGCCCAGGCCCGCGCCATCGAGAACGAGTGCTACGCCGTCATCACCGGCAGCGTCGGCAACCTGCCCCGGGTGGAGAACATCGACATTCAGTACTCGCAGTCGGCGGTGTTCTCCCCCTCCGACTTCGCCTTTCCGCACGACGCCGTGATGGCGGAATCGACCCCCAACACCGAAATGACCCTGGTAGTGGACCTCGATCTCGACCTCCTCAAGGAAGTCCGCCACGAAGGCTCCGTGCGCAACTTCCGCGATCGCCGCCTCGATTTGTACAAGGTGCAGTGGCTGGGAAGACGGCGGGACTGAGCAGCCGCCGCCTTCAGTCCTGGTCGCCGGCCTGCTCCAGCTCCTCGAACAGCGCCAGCGCCTGCTCGCACCAGGCGATCCAGCGGCGCTCGTGCTCGATGCCGGCCTGCAGCACCAGGCGGCGCAGCCGCGCCTGGCGGGAGGTCTTCTCGGGCGGGAAGTCCCTGGCGTCGATTTCCTCATACAGCGCCAGCCGCTGCCGGTGCAGCACCAAGTGGCGCCGGATCTCGGCGGGCAGCGAGGTCGGCCCGACGATGGCCTCGGCCCGCAGCCGCAGCATCAGCGCATCGCGCAAGGGCCGCGGATCCTGGCTTTCCTCCACCCAGCGCCGCAGCTCCTCGCGGCCGGCCGGCAGCACGCGATAGACTTTCTTGCGCCCCCGGCCGTCCTCGGCCGGCAGCGCCTCCACCCCGCCGGCCTGCTCCAGCCGGCGCAGCTCGCGGTAGATCTGCTGATGGGTGGCGTGCCAGAAGAAGCCGATGGAGCGCTCGAAGCGCCGGGCCAGCTCCAGCCCGGCGGACGGTCGCTCCAGCAGCGCTGTCAGCAATGCATGCGGTAAAGACAAGGCTCAATCCATTTGCTTGAAGCTCGGCAGCTGAGAGGCCAGCCGCTTGCCCATGGCCTCGGCCAGCGCTTGCAGCCCGCTGAGGGGCCGCACCATGACCTCGAACTCGACGATGCGGCCCTGCTCGTCGAAGCGGATCAGGTCGATCCCTTTGAGCTGTTTGTCGCCGACCCGGGCGCTGAACTCCAGCACCACACTCAGGCCGTCTTCACTGGCCAGTTGTCGATGATAGGTGAAGTCCTCGAACACTTGCAGCACATTGGTCAGCACCAGCAGCAGCGCCTGCGCCGAGCGGTAGGGCGTGAACGCCACCGGCGAGCGAAACACCGCGTCCGGGTGCAGGATTTGCGGCAGGTCGCCAAGGTCGCGGCTGGCGACCATTCGATGCCAGGCGGCCAGCGATGCGGCCGCGTTGTCTTGCAGTGCGAGCATGGTTTCTCCTCCTCCGGTCAGATCACGGCCGCCAGGCGCACCCCCTGGTCGATGGCCCGCTTGGCGTCGAGCTCGGCGGCCTCGGCGGCGCCACCGATCAGATGCACCGAGCAGCCGGCCGCCCGCAGCGCGTCGGCCAGATCGCGCAGCGGCTCCTGGCCGGCGCAGACCACCACATTGTCCACCGGCAGCAGGCGCTCTTCCTCGCCGACCTTGAGATGCAACCCGGCATCGTCGATGCGCTGGTAGCTGACGCCGGCCAGCATTTGCACGTCGCGCGCGCGCAGCGACAGGCGGTGGATCCAACCGGTGGTCTTGCCCAGCCCCTCGCCCACCTTGCTGGTCTTGCGCTGCAGCAGATAAAGCTTGCGCGGCGAGGGCTCTGGCCGCGGCTCGCGCAGGCCGCCGGGACGCCGGTATTCGGGATCGATGCCCCATTCGGCATAGAACTTGTCCGGCTTAAGGCTGGGGCTCTCGCCGGAATGGGCCAGATACTCCGCCACGTCGAAGCCGATGCCGCCGGCTCCGATCAGCGCTACCCGCTCGCCGACCGGACGCTGCTCGTGCAGCACGTCCATGTAGCCCAGCACCTTGGGATGGTCGATGCCGTCGATCGCGGGCCGCCGCGGCGTCACCCCGGTGGCCAGCACGATCTCATCGAAGCCGCCCGCCACCAGCTCCTGCGCGCCGACTCGCTTGTTCAGCACCAGCTCCACACCGTGAATCTCGATCTGGCGGCGGAAATAGCGCAGGGTCTCGTGGAACTCCTCCTTGCCCGGGACCCGCTTTGCCATATTGAACTGGCCGCCGATCTCGGCGTCGGCCTCGTACAGCGTCACCTTGTGGCCGCGCTCGGCGGCGGTGACAGCGAAGCTCAGGCCGGCAGGTCCGGCGCCGACCACGGCGATGCGCTTGGGTCGGGCGGCAGGCTCGATGGTTAGCTCGGTCTCGTGGCAGGCGCGCGGGTTGACCAAGCAGGAGGTGATCCTGCCGCTGAAGGTGTGGTCCAGGCAGGCCTGGTTGCAGGCGATGCAGGTGTTGATTTCGTCCGCCCTACCCTCGGCCGCTTTCTTCACGAAATGGGGATCGGCCAGGAAGGGCCGCGCCATGGACACCATGTCGCAGTAGCCTTCCGCCAGCAGCCGCTCGGCGATTTCCGGCGTGTTGATACGGTTGCTCGCCACCAGCGGCACCGATACCTGCCCCATCAGCTTCCGGGTGACCCAGGCGTAGGCCGCCCGCGGCACCTTGGTGGCGATGGTCGGCACCCGCGCCTCGTGCCAGCCGATGCCGGTGTTGATGATGGTGGCGCCCGCCGCCTCGATGGCCTTGGCCAGCTGCACCACCTCCTCGAAGCTGGAGCCGCCTTCCACCAGGTCCAGCATGGACAAGCGATAGATGATGATGAAATTCTTGCCCACCCGCTCGCGGGTGCGGCGCACGATCTCCACCGGGAAGCGGATGCGGTTCTGGTAGGAGCCGCCCCATTCGTCGTCGCGCCGGTTAGTGCGCAGGGTGATGAACTCGTTGATGAGGTAGCCCTCGGAGCCCATGATTTCGACGCCGTCGTAGCCGGCGTACTGGGCCAAGGCGGCGCAGCGGACGAAATCCTCGATGGTCTGCTCGACCTCCTCGCTGGTCAGGGCATGGGGCTCGAAGAAGTTGATGGGCGCCTTGATGGCGCTGGGAGCGACCAGCTCGGGATGATAGGCGTAACGGCCGAAGTGCAGGATCTGCATGGCGATCTTGCCGCCCTCGGCGTGCACCGCCTCGGTCACCACGCGGTGCCTGTCCGCTTCCTCCTCGGTGGTCAGCTTGGCGCCGCCGATGGTCGGCCGGCCGCGCTCGTTGGGGGCGATGCCGCCGGTGACGATCAGCCCAACGCCGCCCCGCGCCCGCTCGGCGTAGAAGGCGGCCAGGCGCTGGAAGCCGTTCTCGGCCTCCTCCAGCCCGACGTGCATAGAGCCCATCAGGACGCGATTGGGCAGGGTGGTGAATCCCAGGTCCAGCGGCCTGAGCAGATTGGGATAATGACGCATGGCCGAGCTCCCTTTCATTGCAACCGGTTGCACAAATCTAGACCGGGAGCGGTCCCTTTGCAATCAGTTGCAATAAAAGCGTCCAGCCCGAAGGCGGCTATTCGGCAACGACCGGAATGCCGTTGATGCCCAGGGTCCGCGCCAGACCGGGCCGGTGCTCGTCCTCGAGCATGTCGGCCAGGGTGTAGCCGTCCAGGACCTGGAAAAACGCCTCCTGGGCGCGCGCCAGCACATGCTTGAGATCGCAAAACGGCGTGATCACGCAACCGTTGTCGGCACCGAAGCACTCCACCAGCGCCTTGTCCTCCTCGGTCTCGCGGATCACCCGGCCGATGTTGATCTGCTCCGGCGGCAGCCGCAGCCGCAGACCGCCGTGCTTGCCACGGATGGTGTCGATATAGCCGCGCTGCTGCAGATCGTGCACCACCTTCATCAGGTGGTTCTTGGAGATGCCGTAGCTGTCGGCGATCTCCTGGATGGTCGCCAGCGCGCCGTCGTTCTTGACGCCAAGATAAATCAGCACGCGCACCGAGTAATCGGTGTAGCGGGTAATACGCATGATCAGATGACTCCTCAGCCCGGCCGGCCGTCGGCGCGCGGACCGCTTAGAATGGGCCAATACAGCACCGTGAACAGCACAAATGCCAGCACCCAGCCCGCGGCGGCGACCATGACCGATCCACGGTAATCGGCATAGCCGAGCGCGGCGGCGAGCCGCGCCAGGGCGGACAGCGAAATGGCGTAGTAGATCAGCACCGCGCCGCGCAGCAGCCGGATCGCCCGCCCGGTATGCCCCATGGCGACGCGGGTCATGACGCCAAGCACCAGCGTGCCCGCCGCGCCGACGCCCAGGGCATGCATCCAGGCCGACGGTGCCAGCCCCACCCAAGGCGTCGCCGCTTTGAGCAGCAGGGCCACCACCACCCAAGCCAGCCCCAGGTGCAGCACCCAGAGCAGCGGCTCATCGGCGGCATGCCAGCCGCGCCAGCGCAGCAGCCGCCAGCCGTTGATCAGCGCTGCGGCCAGCGCCAGCAGCGCACCCAGCCACGGCGCGCCGAGAACCAGGTCGGCCGGTACCATGGCGAGCGCGCTCCACATCGCCGCGCGATCGAGTGCCTCGGAGCGTGCCACCACATTCGGATCGCGACCCTGCATGCGCAGCCAGTTGGCGGTGAAGGCCGGGGTGATGCGCCCGCCGATGACGATCATGATCACGGCGATCAGGTCCAGCGCCACCAGTTCGCCGACGATCTGGCCGGACGCCCAGAGGCTGTTGAAGCCAAGATGGAAAGCCAGGTTGGCGGCCGCCAGCCCACCCAGCATGCCCGCCAGCATCAGATTGCGGCGGTTGCCATGGCGCAGCAGCACCCGCCCGACGTACGCCGCCACGGCCGGCAGGAAAGCCAGATCGACCGCGGTCACCAGCCACAACGGCAGGCTGGCGGAAAACCACATCGCCAGTCGCCCCGCCGCCCACAGCAGCAGCAGCGCCAGCAGGCCGCCGCCGCGCAACGGCGCCGCTCCCGTCCAGTTGCACATGGCGGTGAGCAGAAAGCCGGCGATGGCGGCCGGCATAAGGCCGATCAGCATCTCATGGGCATGCCAGGCCGGCGGCGCGATGCCTAGCGGCAGCGGCAGGCCGGCAAACAGGAAGGCGACCCAGGCGGCGACCAGCAGCGCACCGTACAGGCCGGTAAGCAGGAAGAACGGCCGGAACGGGTATGCCAGCAGGATTGGCGTCTCGTTGACACGGTAGGCTCTGGTTTCAGCCATGGTCGGACTCCTTGGGCGACCCGCGCGGGCTCGGGCGGGTCAGCAGGAAAGCGGCAACACATATGAAAAACACCCCGGCCGCGACCGGCAGCCAGACGCCGTCTGCTCGCCAGGCCAGTATCGTCCAGCTCATGATCAGCAGCGCCACCGCCACGCACTTGGCTCGCCGCGGCACCGCCCGCTCGTCGCGCCAGGCCCGCAGCGGCGGTCCGAAGTGGCGGTGCGTATACAGCCAGCGGTGCATCCGCTCCGAACCGCGGCTTGCCGCCCAGGCTGCCAGCAGCAGGAACGGCGTCGTCGGCAGCCCCGGCAGCGCCACACCCAGCGCTCCCAGCCCGACACAGCCGTAAGCGATCAGCAGGTACAGCCAGCGCGTTCCAGAGCGGCGCATGGAGAGGCCGTTCATCCTTTGCTCCTCCGGTGCTGGACCAAACATATATTATCCATATATCTTTATCAAACCCTGATACAGATCAAGCGCCGGCCCGGCAATGCCACTACCATAACGATGGCATGCCCGATTCCCCGGCGCGGCGAGGATGCGCAATGAGCCAAACCCTGCAGTTCGATCCCGACCTTCTGCGCAAGTACGATGTGCGCGGCCCCCGCTACACCTCGTACCCGACCGCGCCGCAGTTCTCGCCGGAATTCGACGAAGCCGCCTACCGCGAGCTGGCCGAACGGGTCGGGGCAGAGCCGGCGCCGCTGTCGCTGTACGTCCATATCCCGTTCTGCCGCACCATTTGCTTCTACTGCGGCTGCAACAAGGTGATCACCGCCAACTACCGGCGGGCGGAAGCCTATCTGGACCGGCTGGAGCGGGAGATGGCGCTGCAGGGCGCGTTGTTCGGCGGGCGCGAAGTCACCCAGCTGCATTTCGGCGGCGGCACGCCCACCTACCTTGAGGCGCAGGATATGCGCCGGGTCATGGCCGACCTGCGCCGCCATTTCAACCTCAGCACCAGTGAGGCGCGGGAGTTCTCCATCGAGATCGATCCCCGCACGGTGACGCCGGAGAAAATCGCCCTGCTGGCCGAGCTGGGCTTCAACCGCATGAGCCTGGGCGTGCAGGACTTCGATCCCAGGGTGCAGAAAGCGGTCAACCGCATCCAGTCAGTGGAGCAGACCGCGCAGGTGCTTGCCGCGGGCCGCGCCGCCGGCTTCCGCTCCACCAACATTGATCTCATCTACGGCCTGCCCTTGCAGACCTTGGAGAGCTTTGGCCGCACCCTGGACACCATCCTGGAGCTGCGGCCGGAGCGGCTGGCGGTCTACAGCTATGCCCACCTGCCGCACATGTTCAAGACCCAGCGCCAGATCCGCGCCGAGGACCTGCCCGATGCGGAAACCAAGCTGCAGCTGCTCGGCCTGACCATCGAGCGCCTGACCGCGGCCGGCTACGTCTACATCGGCATGGACCACTTCGCCCTGCCCGACGACGAGCTGGCCGTCGCCCAGCGGGACGGTAGCCTGCACCGCAACTTCCAGGGCTATTCCACCCAGGCGGAGCTGGATCTGGTGGCGCTGGGGGTCTCGGGCATCGGGCTGATCGGCGACGCCTATGCCCAGAACACCCGCATCCTCGACCAGTACAACGAGCTCATCGACGCCGGCCGGCTGGCGGTGGTACGCGGCACGCGCCTCAGCGCCGACGATCTACTGCGGCGCGAACTGATCCAGGGCATCATGTGCCAGGGTCAGATCGACATCCCCGCGCTGGAGCGCAAGCACGGCATCCGCTTCGCTGAGTATTTCGCCAAGGAGCTGCCCAAGCTCGATCCACTGGCCGAGGACGGCCTGCTGACGCTAAGCCCCGACGCCATCGCCGTCACCGCGCGCGGTCGCCTGTTCCTGCGCAACATCGCCATGGTGTTCGACGCCTACCTAACGCCGGCCGATCCTCAGCGCTACTCCCGCGCCATCTGAGACCCGGGTCGCCGGCACCGCCCGGCGCTGCCGCGGGCGGCCGGAATTGATCCAGATCAAATTCAAATATGCATGCGCTTTGCTAGTTTTAATCATGCATTCTGCATGCTTTTTAATGAAATCCCAACGGAGGCGTCATGAACCCTTCCCGCCGACTTTGGTGGACCCTCGCGGTCCTCTTCGCCATATCGTTCGGGGCCCTGGGGTGGATCGGTGGCGAGATCTACCGCCAGGCCCCGCCCATCCCGACCCAAGTCGTTGCCGCCGACGGCAGCGTGCTCTACACCCAGGACGACATCCAGCGCGGCCGCCAGGTCTGGCAAAGCATGGGCGGCATGCAGGTCGGCTCCATCTGGGGCCACGGCAGCTACGTGGCGCCGGACTGGTCAGCGGACTGGCTGCATCGGGAGGCGGTCGGCCTGCTCGATCTTTGGGCGCAGCGCGAGTACGGCCGCGCCTTCGCTGCCCTGGACGGCGAGCGGCAGGCGGCGCTGAAAGCGCGCCTCAAGGCCGAGATGCGCACCAACACCTACGACCCCGAGACCGGCATCGTCACGGTGTCGAACGACCGCGCCGCGGTCATCCGCGCGGTGCAGGAGCATTACGTCGGCGTGTTCGGCGATGATCCGGCCTTCGAGTCGCTGCGCGAGCAGTACGCCATCGCCAACGGCGCCATCCCGAGCGAGGAAAACCGCCGACTGATGACGGCGTTCTTCTTCTGGACCGCCTGGGCAGCGGCAGCCGAGCGGCCCGGCTCCGACATTACCTATACCGCCAACTGGCCGCACGAGCCGCTGATCGACAACACCCCCACCACCGCCACCGGAATGTGGTCCATCGCCAGCGTGATCCTGCTGCTGGCCGGCATCGGCGCGCTGGTATGGTACCAGGCAGCGCAAAGGCAGGAACCGCCGCCGGTGCCACCCAAGGCCGACCCGCTGCTGCAGATCAAGGTGACGCCCTCCATGCGCGCCACCGCCAAGTATTTCTACACCGTGGTGGCGCTGTTCCTGGCCCAGATGACCCTCGGCGCCATTACCGCCCACTACGCAGTGGAAGGCCATCACTTCTACGGCTTCAACCTCTCCGAGATCCTGCCCTACGCGGTCGCCCGCAGCTGGCACACCCAGCTGGCAATCTTCTGGATCGCCACTGCCTGGCTGGCGACCGGCCTGTACATCGCGCCGGCCATCTCCGGCCACGAGCCCAGGTACCAGAAGCTCGGCGTCGATCTGCTCTATGTCGCGCTGCTGGTGGTGGTGATCGGCTCCCTGGCCGGCCAGTGGCTGGGCGTGATGCAGCGCTTCAACCTCGACACCAACTTCTACCTGGGCCACCAGGGGTGGGAATTCGTGGACCTGGGCCGGGCCTGGCAAATCCTGCTGTTCGCGGGCCTGATGATCTGGCTGGCGCTGATGGGGCGCGCGCTGTGGCCGGCGCTCAAGCGCAAGGCGGAAAACACCACCCTGTTGTGGTTGCTGTTCCTATCCACCATCGCCATCGGCCTGATGTACGCGGCCGGGCTCATGTACGACAAGCACACCCACATCTCCATGGTCGAGTACTGGCGCTGGTGGGTGGTGCACCTGTGGGTGGAAGGCTTCTTCGAAGTGTTCGCCACTGCCATCATCGCCCTGCTATTCACCAAGCTCGGCCTGGTGCGCGCCAGCACCGCAGGCACCGCGACGCTGTTCGCCACCGTGGTGTTCCTGGCCGGCGGCATCCTCGGCACCCTGCATCACCTCTACTTCGCCGGCACCACCGAGGGCGTGATCGCGGTCGGCGCGATGTTCTCGGCGCTGGAAGTAGTGCCGTTGGTGCTGCTCGGCTTCGAGGCGGCGGAGAACTACCGTCATAGCCACGCCACCTCCTGGATGCGCAGCTACCGCTGGCCGGTGCTGTTCTTCGTTGCCGTGGCCTTCTGGAACCTGGTGGGCGCCGGCCTGTTCGGCTTCATCATCAACCCGCCAATCTCGCTCTATTACCTCCAAGGCCTCAACACCACGCCCAACCACGGCCATGCCGCCCTGTTCGGCGTCTACGGCATGCTGGGCATCGGCCTGATGCTGTTCTGCCTGCGCGGCCTCAGCGCGCCGCTGGCCTGGAAGGACAAGCTGCTGGGCCCGGCCTTCTGGCTGCTGAACATCGGCCTCGTCGGCATGACCTTCTTCGCCTTGCTGCCGGCCGGCATCTACCAGGCCTGGGCCAGCATCTCCCAGGGCATGTGGTATGCCCGCTCGCCGGAGGTTATCCACTCCCCGTGGATGGAGGCCTTCGTCTGGCTGCGGGTTCCGGGTGACATCGTCTTCGCCGGCGGCGCCGTCCTGCTGGGCCTGTTCGTCTACTGCCTCTGGCGCGGCAGTCGGCATGCCGCGACGGCCAGCATGGCCGGCCTTGCGGAATCCCCAGCGGCGAATCCCGTCTCGGCCAGACCGGCCATCACCCCGAGCGCGCACGGCTCGGAGCAGGCTTGAAGCCGGCTTCGGCCCGTCTCGCCGGCCGGCGGGCCCAGCCCCCGGCCCATGCCCCACCAACGGCCCGCCAAGCGGGCCGTTTTTTCTTCCTGCTCCTGGCCAATTCCGCATTGCGCCGGCGGATTTGACCTATGTCAATTTAAACATTCATAACAGATGATACTTTAATTTCAACGCAATAAATTCTTCCTGAAGAACGGATTCATTTTACCTGGAGATGCATGCCATGAAAGCCACCATACTGCACAAAGCCGCCGCCGCATTGTTGCTGGGAGCCGTGGCCATGGGGCCCGCGGCCGCGGACTCGGCTCCCAAGGAGCAAGTCACCTACCGGCCCGACGTCACCTTTACCCTGCGCACCGGAATCGCTGACGGCAAGCTGGTCTTTATCGGCGCCAAAGGCGACATCGAAGGCCAGATCAACCCCGACCTGCATGTCCCGGAAGGCGCCGTGGTCCAGATCAATCTGATCAACGGCGACGGCGCGATTCACGACATCGCCCTGCCCGATTTCAATGTCGATTCCGACGACATCAGCGGCAAGGGCTCGTCCACGGCGGTCGTGTTCCGGGTCGACAAGGCCGGCGAGTTCAAGTACCTCTGCACCCTGCCCGGCCACGTCCAGGCCGGCATGATCGGCAAGCTCATCGTCGGCGACGGCGTGGCCGATGTCGCCCCCAAGGGCATGGAAGTGGCGCAGGATCCCACCGCCGTCGGCGAGCCGGTTGGCAAGCGCGGTCCGCGAACGCTGAACGTTACCCTGGAGACCACCGAGGTCGTCGGCCAGCTGTCCGACGGCAGCACCTATCGCTACTGGACCTTCAACAACAAGGTGCCGGGGCCCTTTATCCGGGCGCGGGTGGGCGACACCATCAACGTCACCCTGGCCAACGCCACCGACAGCAAGCACATCCACTCGGTGGACTTCCACGCGGTGACCGGTCCCGGCGGCGGCGCGGAAGTGACCCAGGCGCCTCCGGGCAAGGCGGAAAGCTTCACCTTCAAGGCCCTCAAGCCAGGCCTGTACGTGTACCACTGCGCGACGCCCATGGTGGCCCAGCACATCTCCAACGGCATGTACGGCCTGATCCTGATCGAGCCGGAGGGCGGCCTGCCGCCGGTGGACCGGGAGTTCTACGTGATGCAGGGCGAGCTCTACACCACCCAGCCGCACGGCACGCCGGGCGAGCACGAGTTCTCGCTGGAGCGGCTGCTGGACGAAAGGCCAACCCATTTCGCCTTCAACGGCACCATGAACGCGCTCACCAAGACCCATGCCATGGAGGCTAAGGTCGGCGAGACGGTGCGGATCTTCTTCGGCGTGGGCGGCCCCAATGCCACCTCTAGCTTCCACGTCATCGGCGAGATCTTCGACCGCGTCTACCGCGACGGCGATTTGATTACGCCGCCCTCGGAAGGCGTGCAGACCGTGACGGTCGGTCCCGGCAGCGCTGCCATGGTGGAGTTCAAGGTGGACGTTCCCGGCCGCTACATCTTGGTGGACCACGCGTTGTCGCGGATGGAAAAGGGCCTGGCCGGCTTCCTCCATGTGACCGGTCCGGAGAATCCCGACATCTTTCACGCCAATTGAGCAGCCATCAATTCGATGCGAATATGGGGAAATTGCTAGCCAGGATTTTCCCCAGATAACGGCCCGCCCAGCGGGCCGTTTTTTTATTCCGCCGTTTGATTTGCTGCGGGCGCAGTCCTAATCTTGCGGAAAAGGGGGAGGAAACAAGGAAGACCCCATGCAGCAAACGGTGGACAAGCAAGAGAAACGCCGGGAACTGGCGACGTTTCTCTTTTTGAGCTTCGTTCTTTGGCCATTGCTGACGGTGATGGCAGTCGGCGCCTACGGCTTCATCATCTGGATCTCGCAATGGTTCCTAGGCCCGCCGGGACCGGGCTGATCACGGTGGAGCGGTGCCATGGACAGGCTTGACACTTCCCGCCGCGCGTTTCTGCGCGGCCGGCTGACACCGCCCGAGCCTCCTCCCATCCGTCCCCCGTGGGCGAAGGCCGAGCCGGAATTCACCACCGCCTGCACGCGCTGCCAGGCCTGCCTGCCGGCCTGCCCGGCGGGCATCCTGCGGCTCGCCAACGATGGCTACCCCCAGGTCGACTTCAGCCTGGGCGAGTGCACCTTCTGCCGCGCCTGCATCGATGCCTGCACGCACGGGGCGTTTCTCGCCCCCGATGAAGCCCGCCCCTGGAACCATGTCGCCGCCGTCGGTGCAGGCTGCCTCGGGCTGCAAGGCGTCTATTGCCGCAGCTGCGGCGACGTCTGCCAGCCGGGCGCGATCAGCTTCGGCTTCGGCAGCCGCGCCCTCCCGATCCCCAGCATTGATCCTGCCGCCTGTACCGGCTGCGGCGCCTGCATCGCGGCCTGCCCGGCAGCGGCCATCAGCACGGTCACGGCAACCAGCGCAGAGGATGCGGCCACATGAGCGACGAAGTGCATATCTCCAGCCTGCTCATCCACGTCAGACCCCAGCACCTGCCGGACCTTGCCGCGCGCCTGACCGGCCGCCCCGGGGTGGAAATCCACGCCCGGGATCCCCGCGGCAAGCTGGTCCTAGTGCTGGAAACCAAAAGCGAGCTGCAAATCACCGCGATCATCGATTTCATCGAGCGGCAACCCGGCGTGCTCGCCGTGAGCATGTCCTATCACCAAGTGGAACGCGCCGACCTGCTGGCGCAGGAGAGTCAAGATGGACCTGACGCGCCGTGACCTGATCAAGCTGGCGGCCGCCAGCACCGCCGCGGCGGCCGGCGGCATCTCGCTGCCGGCCCTGGGCCAGAACGTGATCACCTCGTCCGAGTACACCCGCCTGCAATGGGACAAGGCGCCCTGCCGCTTCTGCGGCACCGGCTGCAGCGTCAACGTCGCCACCCGCGACAATCAGGTCGTCGCCACCCACGGCGACATCCTCTCGCCGGTCAACCGCGGCATCAACTGCATCAAGGGTTACTTCCTCTCCAAGATCATGTATGGAGCGGATCGGCTCACCCAGCCGCTGCTGCGGATGCGCAACGGCAGGTTCCACAAGGAAGGCGAGTTCACCCCGGTCAGCTGGGAGCAGGCCTTCGACATCATGGCCGAGAAGTTCAAGCAGGCCCTGCGTGACAAGGGCCCCTCCGCGGTCGGCATCTTCGGCTCCGGCCAGTGGACCATCTGGGAAGGCTATACCGCGCTCAAGCTGTTCAAGGCCGGGTTCCGCACCAACAACGTTGACCCCAACGCCCGCCATTGCATGGCCTCGGCCGCCTACGCCTTCATGCGCACCTTTGGCATGGACGAGCCGATGGGCTGCTACGACGACATCGAGGCCGCCGACGCCTTCGTACTCTGGGGCTCCAACATGGCGGAGATGCACCCCATCCTCTGGACCCGCGTCGCCGACCGGCGGCTGTCGGCGCCGGGCACCCGGGTGGCGGTCCTGTCCACCTTCGAGCACCGCTCCTTCGAGCTGGCCGACCTGCCCATCATCTTCGCCCCGCAATCAGATCTGGCCATCGCCAACTACATCGCCCGCTACATCATCGAGAAGGGCGCGGTCAACGAGGAGTTCGTCAAGAAACACACCAAGTTCAAGCTGGGCAACACCGACATAGGCTACGGCCTGCGCGCCGAGCATCCCCTGGAGCGGGCGGCCGCCAACGCCCACGATCCCGGCGGCGCCAAGGACATCAGCTTCGAGGACTATGCCGAGTTCGTGCGCCGGTACGACGCCGAGACCTTCAGCCGCATCTCGGGCGTGCCCAGGCACAAGCTGGACGCCCTGGCCGAGCTGTACGCCGACCCCGACGTCCGGGTCATGTCCTTTTGGACCATGGGCTTCAACCAGCACACCCGCGGCGTCTGGGCCAACCACCTGGTCTACAACCTGCATCTGTTGACCGGCAAGATCTCCACCCCAGGCAATAGCCCCTTCTCGCTGACCGGGCAGCCCTCGGCCTGCGGCACCACGCGCGAGGTGGGCACCTTCGCCCATCGCCTGCCAGCCGACCTGATGGTCGACAATCCGGAGCACCGCGCCATCGCCGAGCGCATCTGGAAGCTGCCGCCGGGCACCATCCCCAGCGAGCCCGGTTTCCACGCCGTCGAGATGAATCGCAAGCTCAGGGACGGCGAGCTCAACGCCTACTGGGTGCAGGTCAACAACAACGGCCAGGCCGCGGCCAACATCAACGAGGAGCTGATCCCGGGCTACCGCAACCCGGACAACTTCATCGTCGTCTCCGACGCCTACCCCACCGTGACCACCCAACTGGCCGACCTCATCCTGCCGGCGGCCATGTGGGTGGAGAAGGAAGGGGCCTACGGCAACGCCGAGCGGCGCACCCAGTTCTGGCGCCAGCTGGTGCAGGCGCCCGGCGAGGCGCGCGCTCCGACCTCTGGCAGCTCATGGAGTTCTCCAAGCGCTTCAGGACCGAGGAGGTCTGGCCGCAGAAGCTGCTCGCCAAGGCGCCGGAGTACCGGGGCAAGACGCTGTTCGACGTGCTGTTCAGAAACGGCCAGGTGGATCGCTTCCCCCTCAGCGACATCAAGCCCGGCTATCGCAACCACGAGTCCGAGGCCTTCGGCTTCTACGTCCAGAAAGGCTTGTTCGAGGAATACGCCTCCTTCGGCCGCGGCCACGGCCACGACCTGGCCCCCTTCGAGCGTTACCACGAGGAGCGCGGCCTGCGCTGGCCGGTGGTCGACGGCAAGGAAACCCTCTGGCGCTACAAGGAAGGCTACGACCCCTACGTCAAGCCGGGCGCCGGCTGGGAGTTCTACGGCGAGCCGGATGGCCGCGCCAACATCTACGCCCTGCCCTACGAACCGCCGGCGGAGGCGCCGGACGAGGAATACCCGTTCTGGCTGGTCACCGGCCGCGTCCTCGAGCACTGGCACTCGGGCTCCATCACGCGGCGCGTCCCCGAACTCCACCGCGCCTACCCGAACGCGCAGGTCTTCATGCATCCGGAAGACGCCCGCGCGCTGGGGCTGCGGCGTGGCTCCGAAGTGCGCGTCGTCAGCCGCCGCGGCGAGATCCGCACCCGGGTCGAGACCCGCGGCCGCAACAAGCCGCCCAAGGGCGTGGTGTATGTGCCCTGGTTCGATTCCAGCCAGCTGATCAACAAGGTCACACTGGACGCAACCGACCCGATCTCCAAACAGACCGACTACAAGAAGTGCGCCAGCAAGATCGTTCCGGTGCCGTTGTAAGGGAGGCAGGCAACCATGAGCAAACCGATCCGGCTGGCGGTCGTCGCGGCTTTGGCGGTCGCCCTAATTCCATCCATCGGGCCGGCCCAGCTCGGCCACGACACCCTGCGCAACGCACCGGTCACCGAGGAGCCGCCGGCGCCGCGCCTGCCCACGGTGGAGAACCGGGACCTGCGGCGGATGCGGGCCTACCCCATGCAGCCGCCGACCATCCCCCACAAGATCGACGACTACCAGCTCGACCTCAACGCCAACAAGTGCATGTCCTGCCACTCGCGCGTCCGCACCGCGGACACCCAGGCGCCGATGATCAGCGTCACCCACTACCAGGACAGGGACGGCAACTTCCTCGCCGAGCTCTCGCCCCGGCGCTACTTCTGCACCCAGTGCCACGTGCCGCAGACCGAGGTCAAGCCGCTGGTCGGCAACGAGTTCATCGACGTCGACCAGCTGATCCGCAGACAGCGCAGCGGCTCGCGCTGATAGCGAGCAAGGAGAACTGGGGTGTCAAGAAAACTATTTGGCCTGGTCCGCTCCGGCTGGAAGACGCTGTCCCGGCCGTCGCGCTACTACAGCCTCGGCTTTCTTTCCATCGGTGGCTTCGTCTGCGGCATCCTATTCTGGGGTGGCTTCAACACCGCGCTCGAGCTCACCAACACCGAGCCGTTCTGCATCAGCTGCCACGAGATGCGCAGCAACGTCTACCAGGAGCTGCAGGGCACCATCCACTTCACCAACCGCTCCGGCGTGCGCGCCACCTGTCCCGACTGCCACGTGCCGCACGACTGGACTGACAAGATCGCCCGCAAGATGCAGGCCTCGAAAGAGGTCTGGGGCTGGCTATTCGGCACCATCAACACCCGCGAGAAGTTCCTCGACCATCGCCTGGAGATGGCCATGCGCGAATGGCGCCGGCTCAAGGCCAACGACTCGCTGGAGTGCCGCAACTGCCACGCCTTCGAGTACATGGACTTCACCCGCCAGAGCCCCCGCGCCGAGCGCGCCCACATCCGCGGCCTGCAGCAGGCCGGACTGACCTGCATCGACTGCCACAAGGGCATCGCCCACGATCTGCCGCCCATGGAAGGCATCGAAGGCTGGGACCTGTCGCCCAGAGGCCAGGCCACTTCCATGCGCTGAGCGCCTTGCGGAATGGACCAGCGCCGGCCGGCCCCGATGCCTGCCCCACCAAGGCGGGGCAGGCATCGGGGCCGGCCGCGGGGCGGCCGGCGGCAACTCTCTAGCCCAGCTCCCGTGCCCGCTGTCGCAGCACGAACTTCTGGATCTTGCCGGTCGAGGTCTTGGGCAGCTCGCCGAAGATCACCGTGCGAGGCGCCTTGAAGTGCGCCATGTTTTCGCGGCAGAAATCGATGATCTCCTGCTCGGTCGCCTGCATGCCGTCCTTGAGCGCGATGAAGGCGCAGGGACTCTCTCCCCATTTGGGATCCGGCCGCGCCACCACCGCCGCCTCCAACACCGCTGGGTGGCGGTAGAGCACGTTCTCGACCTCGATGGAGGAGATGTTCTCGCCGCCCGAGATGATGATGTCCTTGGAGCGGTCGCGGATTTCGATGTAGCCGTCGGGGTGCCAGACAGCAAGGTCGCCGCTGTGGAACCAGCCGCCGCGGAAGGCTTCGTCGGTGGCCTCCTTGTTCTTGAGGTATCCCTTCATCACGTTGTTGCCGCGCATGAAGACCTCTCCCATGGTCTTGCCGTCGCGCGGCACCGGCTCCAGGGTATCGGGGTCCGCTACCATCAGCCCCTCCAGCACCTGATAGCGCACGCCCTGGCGCGCCTTGAGCTGCGCTCGCTGCTCTTCCGGCTCGGCATCCCACTCCCGGTGCCAAGCGCACACAGTAGACGGGCCGTAGGTCTCGGTGAGACCGTAGACATGGGTCACTTCGATGCCCATGGCCTCGACCCCGGCGATGACCGCAGCTGGCGGCGCGGCGCCCGCTGTCATCGCCTTGACCGAGTGCTGCAGCTTTCGCCTGTGCTCCTCGGGCGCATTCAGCAGGCTGTTGAGCACAATGGGCGCGCCGCAGAAATGGGTCACCCCGTGCTCACTGATCGCGCTCAACACCGCTTCCGGCTGCACCTTGCGCAGGCAGACATGGGTGCCGGCGACCGCGGTCACCGCCCAGGGGAAGCACCAGCCGTTGCAATGGAACATCGGCAGCGTCCACAGATAGACCGGATGCTGCGGCAACGACCACACCAGGACGTTGCCCAGGGCGCTGAGGTAGGCGCCGCGGTGGTGGTAGACCACGCCCTTGGGCTTGCCGGTAGTGCCGGAGGTGTAGTTGAGGCTAATGGCCTCCCACTCGTCAGCCGGCCCCTGCCAGGCGAAGTCCGGGTCGCCTTCGGCGATGAAGGCTTCGTAGTCGAGCTCCCCCAGCAGCTCCCCCGCCGGCGCCAGCGGATCGTCGACATCGATCACCAGCGGCTTGCGCTCGACCAGCTCCAGGGCGCGAGCGATGGTGCCGGAGAACTCGCGGTCGGTGATCAGGGCCTTGGCCTGGCCGTGGTCCAGCATATAGGCGATGGCCTCGGGATCCAGGCGCACGTTGAGCGTGTTCAGCACCGCACCGGCCATGGGCACGCCGAAATGGGCCTCCACCATTTCGGGGATGTTGGGCAGCATGACCGCCACCGTATCGCCCTTGCCGATGCCGCGCCGGGTCAGTGCCGAGGCCAGCTGCCGACAGCGCCGGTAGGTCTCCCGCCAGGTGCGCCTCACCTCGCCATGGATGACGGCGATGCGCTCTGGATAGACGCTGGCAGACCACTCGATGAAAGTCAGCGGTGAGAGCGGCACATAATTGGCCTGCGTGCGCTCAAGTCCCTGATCGTAAACGCTCTGCATATCTTCTCCTCCTTAGTACCGCCTGTGGCCGGCTTTCTACAGCCTAGACCCGGTTCCGCGAACTCGCCAGGCAGGCGCCGGCACCCGTCCCCGAGCGCTGACCGGTTATCCACAAAAGCTGTGGATAACTCCGTGGAAAAAATATGGAAACAGCCCGCAAACCCGCGTCCCGTCGACATTGACAGACTTTGCGCAGAAAACGACCAGCCCGACTATCTCTATGAAAAACAGCAACTTGCAACATCAAGCTCGATGTGCTAGGTGGACGAGAGCGGGAAGCGCGGCGCTTAAGAAAAACTGTGGACAAAGTCAAGCGTTCGGCCGGCCCCGCCAGCGCGAAGCGCGCATGGCGGCGCCATTTCTCAGGCGCGGGAAGGAGCAGAAGGACAAGCTAGGCTGTCCTGGAGCGGACAGCCTAGCAAGACAGGTTGATGGGCTCGCTTCAGGTCAGCACCGCCAGCGAGGCTTTGCTGAAGGGGCGTATCTCGTCGACCCGGTTGTCGCGAAGCTTGGCCAGCCACTGCGGATCCTGCAGCAGGGCACGCCCGACCGCGATCAGGTCGAACTCGTCCCTGGCCATGCGCTCGAGCAAGTCGTCGATGCCGGCCTGCTGCACCACCGCGTCGTCCGGCGCGGCGAAGGTGCCGGTGATGAAATCCTCGGTCAGCCCGACGCTGCCCACGGAGATGGTCGGCAGCCCGGTGATCTTGCGGGTCCAGCCGGCCAGGTTGAGCTCCGAGCCCGGGAATTCCGGCACCCAGAAGCGGCGGGTGGAGGCGTGGAAGATGTCGACCCCGGCCCGCACCAGCGGCAGCAGGAAGCGCTCCAGCTCCTGCGGGGTCCAGGCCAGCTTGGCCTCGTAATCCTGCTGCTTCCACTGCGAGTAGCGGAACACGATGGCGAAGTCCTGTCCGGTGGCGTCGCGCACCGCCTCGATGATCTCGATGGCGAAGCGCAGGCGGTTTTCCAGCGAGCCGCCGTACTCGTCGTCGCGGACGTTGGTGCCCTCCCAGAAGAACTGGTCGATCAGGTAACCGTGGGCACCGTGCAGCTCGACCCCATCGAAGCCCAGCGCCTTGGCGTCGGCCGCCGCCTGGGCAAAGGCCTGCACCACGTCCTGGATGTCCTGCCTGGTCATGGCCCGCCCGTTGGGGCGTCCCGGCTTGTACAGCCCGCTGGGACTGTAGCCGGGCACGCTGGGATCAGGCTCGGTGCCTTCGCGCCGCACCGCGCCGACATGCCAAAGCTGCGGGATGATGGCGGCACCCGCGGCATGGACCTCCTCCACCACCCGCCGCCAGCCGGCCAGCGCTTCCTCGCCGTGGAAGGCCGGCACATTGGGGTAGCCGTTGGCGGCCGGATGATTGACGGTCGTGCCCTCGGTGATGATGAGGCCAACCCCGCCTTCGGCGCGGCGCCGGTAGTAGGCAGCGACCTCGGGGCCGGGCACATTGCCCGGCGAGAACCTGCGGGTCATGGGCGCCATGGCGACACGGTTGCGCAGGCGCAGCGACTTGCACTCGAACGGTCGAAACAGAGGACCGAGATCCAACGTCATGTCTTCCTCTTCGAATTCTTGCTTAACCACAGCCGGGAAACATTAAAGGGAATGCCGCAGAATTGCACCGTTCGGGTTACGCGGCCAGGGTGCGCAGCAGCAGCAGCGACAGGGTATTGAGCGCGGCATGGGCGAAGATGACCGGCCACAGCGTGCCCCAGCGCAGCGCCAGGCGGGCGAACACCAGCCCCACCACCGCGGTCTGCAGCACGCCGAACCAGCCCTGGTAAAAATGTCCCAGCCCGAACAGCGCCGAGGACAGGATCACCGGGGCCCAGGTGCCGGCCAGCAGGCTGCGGCAGCGGGCCAGCAGAAAGCCGCGCGCCAGCACTTCCTCGTAAAAGCCGACCACCAGCATGGCAACGGCGATAGTCGCGGGTGAAACCTCCGCCGCCAGCAGGCCGGCCACCCCGGCAAGCCCCTGCTGATGCTGCTGCAGCAGCTCCGGTGCCACCGCCGCGCTGACCAGGCCAATCGCCAGATTGACGAGGAAGATCAGCAGCAGGGCCGCCACCCCCAGGGCGGGATCACGCAGCCGCAAGGGCCGCAGGCCGATATCGCGCCACCGCTGGCCGCGCTGCCCTAGCAGCCAACGTAGCGCCAACAGCACCAGCAGCCCCTGCAGGGCCAGCACCCCCAGCATGGGCAGGTCAAGGCGCGCCGTCAGCAGGCGCCCCATCAGCGGGGCCGCCAGGGCGGCCGCGACGAAGAACGCGAGCGCCAGGAGTATGTCCACCAGGGCTTGCAGCGGAGGCAGCGAGCGCAGCGTCCCCGGCTCGTGCAGTTGAGGCGATGCATCCATATATGAAACTTCAGGGTCGTGATTGCTCAGGCATGTTATGGTTGGCAGGATCAGGGATGGCAACCGGACCAGGCCAATGACGGCCCTTGAGGGCACCATGTCGCCGGCCCGCCCGGCTTGGAGGACGAATCATGCGGCCCGCATTCGCGATCATCTCGGCGCTGGCGCTGGTCATTGGGATCGGTGCGCCGGCCATGGCAGAGCAGCCCGCCGGCCTGTCATACCATAGCGGCAGCGGCGTGGTCATCCATTTCGGCGATGGCGGCGGACGCATCGTCAAGGATCGGCCCGGCTATCATCGCGACCGCCACGGCTATCGGCAAGGCTACCGCGACGGCTATCGGGACGGGCGCCGCGACCGACGTCATGTCTACCGCGACGACCGCCACCGGTACCGCCCGGACCAGGACTTCGCCGCTCCGCTGCGCGAGCGTTACAACCATCCGCGCCAAGACAGGCGGCCAGCCGCCCGGCACGGCCTCAGCGCCGGCAACCGCTAGCGCCGCCGCCCCCGGCGCACGATTCAGCCATCCCATACCTGCCGCGCTGGCGGTTTTCCTGCTGGCCGCGCCCATACCGCCCTCGCTCTGGTCATTTGCCCCCCGGCGCCACCATGTTGTCATTGCACGCGTCAAGGAAACATCGGTCATGACGGACGGCAAGCAAGACTTGCTCCGGCTCATCTGCCGGCATCACCTTACCAACGGCAACACCCGCAACCGCAACGAAGTCGGCCGCTTCCTGGCCGCCCACAGCGACCGTGAGCTCGCCGAATCGCTGCTGCGCCACGACCCGCTCTATGCCCCCGGGAAAATCTGCACCTACGGCACTGCGGAGGATTTCGAGCCGATCTTCGCCGACCTGCGGGCCACCTTTCCGGACTGGATGACACCCGCGGCGGATTCCCGGGACAGTCCCAAGCCGTCTCTCCCCTGCTGACGGCAGCGCCCGCCGTGCGGGTGATGGCCGGTCGGGCCGAGTACATCCGGCGCCAGGCCTGAAGCAGGCGCGCCCGTTGTCGACCCCGTCACGCCAATTTCACAAGGACGATGCGACGATCCCCTCGGGCGGCCGCCGCATTGACCGAGGTCAAGGTCGCGGCCGATTCCCATCCTGCCGTACCCCGGCCGCTTGGCGCCCCCGCGCAAGATCGCTACCATGGTTCCCCATGTTGCAGCACAGCAAAGGACGCTGCCTGCCGCCGCCCTCGGCTAACCCGGCTGGCGGCTGCGTCACCCATCGATCGCTCCGCCGCGCATGGCGCGGCAAGCCAGAACTTTGCAAGCAATGTTCAAGAAACAGAGGTTCCCCGAATGAACGATACCCCGAATCGCTACGGCGTCATCTCGCGCGCCTTTCACTGGCTCATGGCCGTCCTGATCCTGCTGCAGTTCATGAAGTTCTTCGACCGCATCAGCGACGGCGAGCACTGGATCGGCCAGACCATCGTGCCGACCCACGGCTCCTTGGGCCTCATCCTGCTGGTGCTGGTGGTGCTGCGAGTACTGTGGGCGGTGAAGCAGCGCGGGCAGCGCCCGGTGGTGGAAGGAGCACTGGCGACTTTTGCCAAGGTCGGTCACGGGCTGCTGTACCTGTGCATGATCCTGATGCCCGTCACCGGCGCCCTGTTCGTGCTCGGCCGAGGCTATCCGTTGCGCTTCTTCGGCACCCCCATCATCCCGGGCAGCGGCACCCAGACCGACTGGATGATCGCCCTGGGCAACCTGCACTCGCCCATCGCCTGGCTGTTCCTGCTGCTGGTGCTCGGCCACGTCGCCGCCGCCGTGTACCACCACCTTGCCCTCAAGGACGACACCCTGCGGCGTATGCTCGGCCGCGCTGCCGGCTAGGCCGACCTCCGCGCCCGACCGGGCGGCTCGCCGCTGAGCCGCCCGCCTCACCCTTCCCGTTGGCCGCAGCCCCGCCTGCGCCGACCTTTCCCTAGCGAGCGCGTCCCGAGCCGGTTCTGCAGCGGCCCCCTGTGCGCTGCGCCCACGGCCTCGCCCCCGGCGCCAGGCCAGGCTTGTCATTCCTGCCGCAACCCCTAGAAAAGCCGGTTGTCCGCCGACGGCCGACACGTCTTTGCCTTGGCCGTGCTCGCAACCAGGGGAGTGCTCGCATGATCATTGACCTCACAGACAAGACCGCCATCGTCACCGGCTCCACCGGCGGCATCGGCCTGGCCATCGCCAAGGGCCTGGCTGCGGCCGGCGCCACCGTGATCGTGGTCGGACGCGCCAGGGAGCGCGTCGACGCCGCCCTGGCGGCTCTCCGGCCAACCAAAGCTGGTGCCCGGGCGCGCGGCGTCGTCGCTGACCTCGCCACGGTGGCCGGCTGCCAGGCCCTCATCCAGGCCGAGCCGGAAGCCGACATCCTCGTCAATAACCTCGGCATCTATGGGGTGCGGGACTTCTTCGCCATCGAGGACGCCGAGTGGGAAGAGATCTATCGGGGCAACGTCCTCAGCGGCGCGCGCCTTGCCCGCCATTACGCGCAGGGCATGCGGACCCGCGGCTGGGGCCGGATCCAGTTCATCTCCAGCGAGTCAGCGCAGAACATCCCGGTCGAAATGGTCCACTACGGCGTCAGCAAGGCGGCGCTGCAGGGGCTCTCGCGGGGGCTGGCCAAGGTGCTCGCCGGCACCGGCGTCACCGTCAACGCCATCCTGCCCGGGCCGCCCCGCACCGAAGGCACGACGGCCATGCTGGCGGGCCTGGCGACCGCGCGCGGCGTCAGCGTCGACGAGATGGAGGCCATTTTTCTTGCCGAAAACCGGCCCTCGACCCTGCTGCGCCGCTTCGCCACGCCGGAAGAAGTCGCCAGCCTGTGCGTCTACGCCGCCTCGCCACAGGCCAGCGCGACCACGGGCGCGGCCTTGCGCGTCGAGGGCGGCATCGTCGAGAGCATCGTCTGATCCGAATCGCCGCTGGCGAGGGGCGGGCGTACTCGCTGCCGGGCGCACCCGTCGCCCTTGCCGGCGGCCATGATCCAGTCCGCCACGCTAGCCGGTGACCGCGCCGGCAGTTTTCTGACGCCGATCCGCGGCTACAACCTGAGCACCCGGCGCGTCGTGTTCGATTAGGCCCGCAAAAGGAAAGGGAAGGTTGCCCCTCCCTTTCACTATTCCGTACCCCCGTAAGGGACACCGCATCGGCACAAGTAGCGCTGACCACCACCGGCCATGTCCCTTTGGTTCTTGGGGGCCGCTGCGTTACCATTTGATCATTCGGTGTTATCGTATCGAGCTTGATCCGGGGCGGGAGGTGACGCCATGTACAAGATGCCACAAATCACGCCAATCAACGTAGCGACGCTCTACAACCGGGCGCAGGCCTCGGCCAACTACGAGGCGGCGCTGTCTTGGGAGCGGTACGCCAACAAGCTCAAGAAGCGCCTCCAGGCCGCCAACGAGACCATTGAGCAGCAGCGCGCCCTGATCGAGCGGCTACAAAACGAGCTTCAGAAGACGAAGGAAAACCTCAAGGGAAGGATAGCGGTCTCTAAGGCTTTGATGGCACAAAGGGATGCACTCATAAAGAATCCTTCTATCTCTAAGGAAGAACTTAAAAAGATAGGTGAGGAGATAATTGATCAAGAACTCGGCAGCAAGTAATGCTTAAGAGTTTTTACTCCTAAGCATTACTTTTCATCCTCACCTTTATCCTATTTTCCAAGGTTTTCGTTTACCTCATCTTTAAAGGTTTTTCTTTGACGCTCCTTTTGCACAGCATCCTGCTGTGTACGTCCGCTCCTAGTAGCACTACTTTCAGCAATCTTGTGATCCGTCGGCACCCCCAGCGCGGCGGCCTGCTCGGCGTCGGTGCGGGCACGGCGTGTGCTGCCGCCGCCGCCACCATCAGGGCCACCAGCCTTGTTGCCGTTAGGCACGCCGGGATCGCCGGTGCGGTTGATCGAAAGCGCACTCTGTGAAGCGGTGCCGGAGCTATGCACCGCCGCAATGACGCCAGCGCGCACATTACTCTCGGCTTCCTTCTCACCCAGCTGCTCGCTGCCGCCGCCAAGCCAGCGCATCGCCCGCTCCGCAATCAAGCTAATGAGTTCAAAGGAGCGGTGGGCAGTCACCACGATCATATGCACCATGATGCCGATCATAAAGATCGCCCCGACGATGCCGGTCGTGTGCTCACCATTGAGTAGCTCATAGACCGTGGGGATAAAAGTCAACTTGAGGAACTTAAAGAGGGCATGCATCACCAGCATGGCAAGATACAGCCCGAACAGCATCAAGGTCGGGCGCGAGAGGACATTGAGCAGCAGCATGTAGCCGTTGCGGGCATGGTGCCCCGCAATCCCCTCGCCTTCCGGCATTGAGTGCGCCGCCGCCCAAATCGGGGCGGCCACCACGGACTCGACCACCATCATGATCCGGCCCGCAATACCGAAGTACCACAGGATGTACGGCACCATCGGCACGTAATAGGCGAGCGTGCCGCCGAAGGCCATCATCGGGAACCAGGTCAGCAGGACGATGACCCAGAACTTTTCCATAATCTTGGCGATGGCATTGAGCGAGCCATCCAGCCCGGTCAGCGAGGACGCCAATTTGACGTAGAAGGTATCCTGTGCGCCCGTGGTTATCGCCAGAAGACCCAGATAGGCAATCATGACCGCCCAGCCGATATTAAGAATCTGGTGCCCCATGTCCATGATGGCAAGCTCTGGGGCTTCGCGATCGTTCATAAAGGAAGTGATCTTCTCCGCCAGCCAGGGCGCAAAGTTGATCGCGCTTGTGACCTTATCGAGCGCTTTCGAGAGAATCCCGTCATCACCGCTCATCGAGGTAATGCCGGTCTGCTGCGTGGCAAAGGCACGGCTTCGCGCGCTGCCGCTAAGCAAATCGTAAACATCATCGGCGACATAGCGCTCGAAGAAGTTGTTGACCCGACTCATCGTCTGGGCCAAGCCTTCCTGCACGCGCAGCGCCTTGATCTTGCCAATATCGGGCGCATCGATGGTAATGCCCGGCACCACGAAACGCTTGAGGGTTTCGTTGAGGCGGTTGTTCTCGATGTACCAGGCGCCAGCCAGAATGAAGCCAAACTCCTGCGAGCGGTGCGTGAAGTCATCGAGCCGCTGCTGATTACGCGCATCGACGGCCTGGTAAATGCTGGAGGCAAGCCGCCCCATCGCCTGCTCGTAGTTGTCCGCCACCCGCTCGATAAGGCCCCGGTGCGCTTCGTGGAATTCCGACAGCGACCGCCCGCTGCGTGCTGCCGCCTGCGCCAGCGGATTGAGCGCTCGAATCATCCGCTCCAGGGCGTCCTTCTGCTGTTGGTGGACACTGGCGAGCTGATCCGAGAGCACATCAACGCCACCGCTTACCCCCGATTGGGCAAAAGTGGGCGTGACCAGCTTAAGCTGAATGCTGCCGCAGGCTCCCGGCTCAATGCCGGACTTCTCCAGCCGCAGGCCCCGCTCGCCTGACCGTTCCTGCCGCTGGCGCTCGGCCACGTCGCGGCGGCCTGCGCCACCACGCCGCCGGCAAGATCGAACTCCGCGACGCCTGCTGGGCCAAGCCGCGCCTGGCGCTTGTCAGCTTCGGCGAAAACCTGGAGGATAGGCGCGCATGGATTGTCGCGTCGGCTGCGGGGCCTGCTGCATTGCCCCGTCCATCACCTCATCAATACCGGGCATGCCCGCGGGCAAGCCCGCCGGCGTGCGCTGCGTGCAGCTCGATGCCGGCAACCGCTGCCTGCTGTTCGGCGATCCGCGCCGGCCGGCGGTTTGCAGCCGCCTGCAGCCCTCGCCCGACATGTGCGGCGCCAGCCGCGCCGAGGCGATGCGGCTACTGGCGGCACTAGAGCGGGCCACGGCGCCCGGCTGAGGCGTGTGGCGGTCAGGCCGGCCAGAACTCGGTGTCCTTGGCCATTTCCGCCCGCAACCATTCGACGAAGGCGATGACGGTCGGCTGCTGCCGACTGCCAGGCGGGAACACCAGGTAGTAGTCGCCGCGCCCAGCCAGCACCAGGTCGAAGGGCTTGACCAGCCGTCCGGAGCGCAGATGCTCGCCGATCAGGGCCATGTGCCCCAGGCCCACGCCACGGCCGGCGATGGCCTCTTGCATCACCAACTGCATATCGCTGAAATGCAGCCCGCGCTGGCCGTCCACGCCCTCCACGCCGGCGGCATCGAGCCAGTCCTGCCAGGTGACGTGAAAGCCCGCCAGCGCCGTGCTCTCGTTATGCAGCAGGGTGTGGTAGCGCAGGTTCCTCGGGTCGGTGAGCGGATGCTCGCCTTCCATCAGCAGCGGCGAGCAGACCGGCGTCAGTCCGTCACGCCGCAGCAGCTCGCTGGTGAGTCCGGGGTAGTTGCCACGGCCGTAGCGGATGATGACATCGAAGTTGTCTTGCTTGATGTCCGCCGGCCGCACCGTGGCAGCGATGCGGATGTCCAGGTCCGGATGCTCGGTGGCAAAGCTCCACAGCCGCGGCGCCAGCCACACGGCGGCGAAGCCGGGCGGGACGCTGACGTTGAGCACCCGCGCCTGCCCGGCGCGGCGGACGTAGTCGGTGGCCTCCGACAGCAGATCGAAGGCTTCGGTCAGCCGCGGCAGATAAGCCCGGCCGGCCGGCGTCAGCGACAGGCGGCGCGCATGGCGTTCGAACAGGGTCACGTCCAGCCAGTTCTCCAGCGCCTTGACCTGCTGGCTGATCGCGGCCGGGGTCACATACAGTTCAGCCGCGGCCTTGGCGAAGCTTTCGTGCCGAGCCGCTGCTTCGAAGGCGCGCAAGGCGTTCAATGAAGGCAGTGAGCGCGAGGACATGACTAAGATTATCTATGTCTTTTCTTTAGTTTTTCCAGTTTGCAGTGCAGCAAACACAAGGATAGATTAGCAGACAATCGCTTAGCGGACAGCGTTGCGAGGCAAGGCAGAGCAGCTCTCCGGTGCAAGCCGGGCAGCCTGTCAGGAAGCGCAAAGGACGTTCAGACGTAGCCCCTCTTTGTTCAGAGCTTGTTGTTCTCCTCCCTGGCAGTTGGTTTTTTTGACTGCGGCGACCTTTCCCCCAAGGTCGCCTTCTTTTTTTCTGCTCTCAACAAAAGCTAAAGCTTATTGATAGCTCAGCCGGCCCGCAAATGCACGCGCCAGGGTGCCGCGATCGATGTACTCCAGCTCCCCTCCCAGCGGCACGCCGTGAGCGATGCGGGTAGCCTTGACGCCATGCGCGCGCGCCATCTCGGCAATGTACTGCGCCGTGGCCTCGCCTTCCACCGTCGGGTTGGTGGCCAGGATGACCTCCTCGACCTCGCCACCCTGCAAGCGCGCCTCCAGCTGATTGAGGCCCAGCTCGGTCGGCCCAATGCCGTCCAGCGGCGACAGGCGCCCCTTGAGCACGAAGTACAGCCCGCGGAAGTCAGTGGCCTGCTCCAGGGCATAGACATCGGCCGGGCTTTCCACCACGCACAGGACGCTGCGATCGCGCTTGGGATTAGCGCAAATCTGGCAGGTTTCCTGCTCCGACAGCGTGCGGCACTGGCGGCACTCGCCGATCCGCTCGATGGCCTGGAGCAGGGCCTCGGCTAGCCGCCGCCCGCCGGGCCGGTCGCGCTGCAGCAGCTGCAGGGCCATGCGCTGCGCCGACTTGGGCCCGACCCCGGGCAACACCCGCAAGGCTTCGATCAGGTTCTGCAGTAGCGGAGAAAAGGCCATGCCGCCCGGCCCGCTCAGAACGGCAGCTTCATGCCCGGGGGCAGCGGCAGGCCGGCGGTCATCGCCGCCATCTTCTCCTGGCTTTCCCGCTCCACCTTGCGCACGGCGTCGTTGATGGCGGCAGCGACCAGGTCCTCGACCATCTCCTTGTCGTCCTGGAACAGCTCCGGATCGATGGTGACGCGGCGCACCTCGTGCCGGCCGGTCATGATCACGGTCACCATGCCGCCGCCCGCTTCGCCCGTCACCTCCATGTTGGCGATCTCTTCCTGCGCCCGCTGCATTTCCTGCTGCAGCTTCTGCGCTTGTTTCATCAGATTGCCCAATCCACCTCGCATGTTCGGCTCCTTGTCTTACGGCCTCAGTTGATGGGTTCTATGGAATTAGGCACCAGCTCCGCCGAGAACACCTTGCGCATAGCCTCCACATTGGGATCCTGCTCTATCGTTTCGACGGCCTTGCGCTGCAGCTCGGCGCGCTTTTGCTCGGCACGCTCGGCAGGGGTTTCATGGCGCGGCTTGGCCACCTCCAGCGCCAGTGCGACAGGCGCGCCGAAATACTCGGCCAGCGCCGCCTCTAGCCGTTGGACAATGGCATCGACCCGCAAGTGCTCGTATTCGGGGGCCAGGTGCAGAGTGATGCGGTTGCCGCTGCGGCCACCCCAGGCGCAATGCATGGCCAGCTGGCGCGGCAGGCCGTTGAGGTCGAGCCGCTCGACCAGCTGGATCCAGTCGACTGCGCCGCCCTCGTCGGCGACAGGCGCGGCCGGCTCCGGCCGCCCTGCCGACGACACCGATGCGGCCGGCGGCGTCGCCGGCGCGGATGCGGCCCGCGTCGGTGCGGGTCTTGCTGCCGGCACGGGCGCGGCCTGCGGCGGAGCCGCCGGCGCGGCCGGGGCCGTCTGCTGCTTGCCGGTCGCAGCCGGGGCCAGCGCCGCCCGCACGCTGGCCAGCGGCGACTGCTTGGGGCCGGCCGGTGCCGGCGGTACCACGCTGCCGGCCGGGCGAAACGCCAGCATTCGCAGCAACACCATCTCGAAGCCGCTGCGCGGATCGGGCGACAGCGGCAAATCCCGCCGACCGGTGAGGGCGATCTGGTAGTACAGCTGCACGTCCTCCGGCGTCAGCCGCTCGGCCAGCGCCCGCAGCCGGGGGTAGCCGGGCTCGTCCTCCGTCAAGCTGGCAGGGACGGTCTGCAGCAAGGCCAGCTTGTGCAGCACCAGCAGCAGGTCGGCCAGGGCGTCGGAAAAATCCGGCGCCCGCTCCGCCAGGCGCGCAACCACTGCCAGCACCTGGGCGCCGTCCTCCTCGGCCAGCGCCTCCAGCAGATCGAACACGAACTCGCGCTCGATGCTGCCGAGCATGCTGCGCACCTCGGCCTCCCGCACTGCGCCGCCGCCGTAGGCGATGGCCTGGTCCAGTAGGCTGAGCGCGTCGCGCAGGCTGCCATCGGCGGCGCGGGCGACCTCGGCCACCGCGCCAGCCTCCCAGGCGATGCCTTCGGCGTCCAGGATCTTCTGCAAGTGGGCCGCGATCTGCTGCACCGACAGCCGTTTCAGGTTGAACTGCAGGCAGCGGGACAGGATGGTAACCGGGATTTTCTGCGGATCGGTGGTCGCCAGCAGGAACTTGACGTGCGGCGGCGGCTCCTCCAGCGTCTTCAACAGGGCGTTGAAGCTGTGCGTGGAGAGCATGTGGATCTCGTCGATGAGATAGACCTTGTAGCGGCCCCGGGTCGGCGCGTACTGCACATTGTCGAGGAGCTCGCGGGTGTCCTCGACCTTGGTGCGGGAGGCGGCGTCGACCTCGATCAGATCGACGAAACGTCCCTCGGCGATCTCGCGACAGGCGGCGCAGCTACCGCAGGGAGTGGAGCTTACGCCCTGCTCGCAGTTGAGGCACTTGGCGATGATGCGAGCGATGGTGGTCTTACCGACCCCGCGGGTGCCGGTGAATAGGTAGGCATGGTGCAAGCGACCGGTATCCAGACCGTTGACGAGGGCCTGCAGCACATGCTCCTGCCCCACCATCTCGGCGAAACTGCGCGGCCGCCACTTGCGGGCGAGGACCTGGTAGCTCATGAAAGGCTCGGCTTTTCCTGACTATAAGCGAACAGGAATTCTAGCACCGGTAAGCGGTCTGCGGCGGGACCGCGCCGATGACCCGCTGCTCTCCCTGTCCCCGGCCGCACGTTCCGTTCCTGCAAAAATGGTGGCGGCAGCGCCAGCCACACCCCGGCGCCCGAGTCGACCGCTGCCGCTGCTTCCTTCCGGACCTGACGGGGTTCACGGTGTATCGTCGCGAGGGGACCGACGCCGCCGCCATTGATCGTGCCAGAATCGCGCTATCATCCTGGCGAGATTGGCGCATGACGCAGTTCAATTTGCCCGACAGTGGAGCCGCGCGGCTTCCTGCAGGCGGACTCATCCTACCATCGAAACCCGGCCGGCACCAATCCCGGCTTGCGCGGCGAACTTTTGCCGCCGCCACTGGTCAAGAGGCTAGCGGACAACAACAGGGAGCCCGAAAAATACCAACGATCCGATGGAGTGAGCACATGCGGACAACAAAGGAAATCGTTGAGCTGCGTCCTGTCTCGTCCACCCCACCCCCATCCCGCCAGCCGCTACCGTCCCCCAGATCCGGGACGCCATCATCGCTTCCCTGCGGGTCCTAGCCGCCCGCCGTTCCCTTTCGTCGTTGCATGGCCGGTCACGGCCCGGCGCCTCTTGCCGGCCGTCCGGCACGGATGATCAGGACGACAAGCCATGATTCGGGTTGAACGACTTACCCGCCGCTATGGCGATTTCACCGCCGTGGACGACGTCAGCTTCCATATCGGCCGCGGCGAAATCGTGGGCCTGCTGGGCCACAACGGCGCCGGCAAGACCACGATCATGAAGATGCTGACCGGCTATCTGGAGCCGACCGCCGGCAGCATCCACATCGACGGTCTCGACATCCGCCAGCACCGGCGTGCCATCCAGGCCCGCATCGGCTACCTGCCGGAGAATTGCCCGGTCTGGCCGGAGATGACGGTCATCGACTACCTCGACTACCAGGCCAGCCTACACGGCGTCCCGCCCGAGCGCCGCGCCCGGGCCGTCGCCACCGCCATCCGCCGCACGGCGCTCAAGGACAAGGCCACTGCCCCCATCCAGACCCTCTCGCGCGGCTACCGCCAGCGCGTCGGGGTGGCGCAGGCCATCCTGCACGAGCCTGACATCGTCATTCTCGACGAGCCCACCAACGGCCTCGCCCCGACCCAGATCCGGCAGATGCGGGCGCTGATCGGCGAGCTGGCCAGGACCGCCACCGTCATCGTGTCCACGCACATCCTGCAGGAGGTGCAGGCGGTCTGCGAGCGGGTGCTGATCATGCGCGCCGGACGGCTGGTGGTGGACGCGCGCCTCGACGAGCTGCAGCGGGACGGCAGGCGGCTTCTGGTCAGCGTCGACGGCGACGCCGGAAAGGTACTTGCCGCGGTGCCCGGCGTCGCCCGCGTGGAGGAGAAGGAAGGCCTCGACGGCCAGCGCCACTACCTGCTGGAGGCCGAGCCGGCGGTGGGCCCGGCGGTGGCCCGCGCCGTGCAGGAGGCGGGGTTGAGCCTCTACGCCCTGCAGCCGGAACGGCGTGACCTTGAGGCCGTGTTCGCCGAAGTCACCCGGGCCGACGACCCGCCCCCCTCAGCCCCGACCACGCTCCGGACCGAGGCGCCGTCAGTGCGCCGGGAGGCTGCCCATGGCTGACATCCTACGCATCGCCCGCAAGGAATTCCGCGGTTTCTTCGCTTCGCCGGCCGCCTTCCTGTTCCTGGGCGCGTTCCTGGCGGCCACCCTGTTCGTGTTCTTCTGGGTGGAGACCTTCTTCGCCCGCAACATCGCCGACCTGCGGCCCTTGTTCCGCTGGCTGCCGGCGCTGCTGATCTTCCTGGTCGCCGCGCTGACCATGCGCGCCTGGTCCGAGGAGCGGCGCGGTGGCACGCTGGAGAGCCTGCTGACCAGCCCCACCCGGCCGCTGATCCTGATCCTAGGAAAGTTCTGCGCGGCCTTGGCGCTGGTGGCGCTGGCGCTGCTGCTGACCCTGCCGCTGCCGCTGACCGTGGCCGTGCTCGGCCCGCTCGACTGGGGTCCGGTCATCGGCAGCTACGTCGCCACCCTGTTCCTGGCCGCGGCCTACATCGCCATCGGCCTCTACATGAGCGGCCGCACCGACAACCCCATCGTGGCCCTCATCCTCACCGCGGTGGTCTGCGGCCTGTTCTACCTGGTGGGCTCGCCCAGCCTGACCCGGCTGTTCGGGCATGAGGTCGGCGCGGTGCTGGCGGCGCTGGGGGCGGGGTCGCGCTTCGAGTCGATCGCCCGCGGCGTCATCGACCTGCGCGACCTGTACTACTACGTCTCCATCGCGGGCGTGTTCCTGTGCCTCAACCTCTACAGCCTGGAGCGGCTGCGCTGGGCCGGCAACCCGACCAGCAGACCGCACCGGCAATGGGGCTGGCTGACGACGCTGGTCGCCGCCAACTTCATCGCCGCCAACTTCTGGCTGGCACCGCTGCACTGGGCGCGGGTCGACATCACCGCCGACCGCGCCTACTCGCTGTCGGCCGTGACCAAGGACTATCTGGCGCAGCTGGAAGAGCCGCTGCTCATCCGCGGCTACTTCTCCAGCCAGACCCATCCGCTGCTCGCTCCCCTGGTGCCGCAGCTCAAGGACTTGCTGAGCGAGTACGCCATCGCCGCGGGCGGCAAGGCGCGGGTGGAGTTCATCGACCCGCACCAGGACCGCGAGGCCGAGGAAGAGGCGGCATCCCGCTACGGTATCCGGCCCGTGCCGTTTCAGATGACCAGCCGACACCAGGCCGGGGTGGTCAATTCCTACTTCGACATCCTCATCGCCTACGGCGACGAGTACGAAACCCTGGGCTACCGTGACCTCATCGAGCTCAGGTCCCAGAGCGAGACCGAGCTCGACGTCGCCTTGCGCAACCCCGAGTACGCCATCACGCGCGCCATCCGCAAGGTGGTCGAGACCTACCGCACCGGCGGCAATCCCTTCGACAGCCTGCAATCCCCCGTGGTCTTCCGCGGCTATGTCTCGGCCGATGCGCGCCTGCCGGAAGAGCTGCGGACCCTGCGGGCGGAACTGGAGACCGTGCTCGACGAGCTCAAGCAGCGGGCCGGGGACAAGCTGCAGGTCGCCTTTGCCGATCCGGACGCCGATGAGGCTTTGGCGCGCGAGCTGGAAGAGAGCTACGGCCTGACGCCGCTGATCGCCAATCTGTTCGATCCGGAGCCGTTCTGGTTCTACATGCTGCTGGAGCACGAAGGGACGCTGGTGCCGGTGCCCTTCCCGGAAAACCTCGATCGGGACGGCCTGGAGCGCGCCCTGCTCGCCAGCGTGCGGCGGCTCGCGCCGGGCTTTCTCAAGACGGTGGCGGTGGTCAAGCCGAGCGCCTTCGCCCCCGGCGGCAAGCGTTACGACCAGCTGCAGGCGCGGCTGGAAGAAAGCGTGCGGGTGCACGAAACCGATCTGCGCGACGGCAAAGTCTCCGAGGAAACCGACCTGCTGCTGGTGCTGGCGCCGGACGGCCTGGACGACAGGCAGCTGTTCGCCATCGACCAGTTCCTCATGCGCGGCGGCAGCGTGGTCCTGGCGACCTCGCCGTTCGACGTGCGGGTCGACGGCAGCCTGACGGCCATGAAGCACAGCTCGGGGCTGGAGGAGTGGCTGCGCCATCATGGCCTTGAGATCGAGGAGCAGCTGGTCCTGGATCCGCAAAACGCCGCCCTGCCGGTCCCGGTGCAGCGCTTCATCGGCGGCCTCATGGTGCAGGAGTACCACATGCTGCCCTACCCGCACTTCCCGGACGTGCGCGGCAGCGGCCTAAACGACACCCACCCGATCACGGCCGGGCTGGACCAGCTGACGCTCAACTGGGCGTCGCCGATCCGGGTGGACGCGGACAAGAACGGCGAGCGCCAGGTCGCCAGGCTGCTGTCCAGCTCGCCGCAGAGCTGGGCTTCGGACAGCCTGAGCTTGGTGCCCGACTACCAGGCCCATCCCGCCACTGGCTTCGCTGCCCCGCCGGAGCGCGGCCCGCAGCTGCTGGCGGTGGCTCTGGAAGGCCGCTTCCAGTCGTTCTTCCGGGACAAGGAGCCGCCGCTGCCCGAGGCCGGGGAAGACGGCACTGACAAGGAAACCGCCTTTGCCGGCATCATCGAGCGCTCGCCCGAGTCGGCGCGCCTGGTGCTGATCGCCAGTAACACCTTCGCCAGCGATATCGCCATGGCGATGGCCTCGCAGGGCATCGGCACCAGCTACACCAAGCCGGTGGAGTTTCTGCAAAACGCCATCGATTGGGCGCTGGAAGACAGTGCGCTGCTTGCGCTGCGCGGCCGAGCCCAGTTCGCCCGGACCTTGGTGCCGCTGACGGACGAGGGCCGCCAGTTCTGGGAAACCCTGAATTACCTCCTGGCGCTGGCCGGCCTCGGCCTGGTCTGGCTGTGGCGCTGGCAGGTGCGTCGGGCCGATCAGGCGCGTTATCAGCAGATTCTCGCGGAGGTGTAAGGCATGCAGAAAACCATACGCCTGCTTGCCCTGCTGCTGGCCGTCCAGGTCGTGGCGGCCGTCGCTCTCGGCTTCAGCGCGCCCAGGCTCGCGGCGCGGCCGGACCCCGTGCCGTTGCTGGCGCTGGCAGACGCCGTCCCAGACCGCATCGCGATCGCGAACGGTGACGGCGACAGCGTGGAGCTAATCAAGACAGACGCCGGCTGGCAGGTCGCCGTCCATGACGGCTTCCCCGCCGACTCAGCCAAGGTCGAGGGCCTGCTGCGCCAGCTGCGCGAGCTCACCTACCGCGCGCCCGTGGCGACCAGCAGCAGCGCCCACGCGCGGCTCAAGGTCGCCGAGGATGCCTTCGAGCGCCGCATCACCCTGGCCGCGGGCGAGGACACGCTGGCGACGCTGTACCTCGGCAGCTCGCCCTCGGTGCGCCGGATGCACGCCCGGCGCGCCGACGACAATGCGGTCCATGAAGTGGAGTTCGCCAGCTATGAGGCGCCTGCCACGGCCTCCGACTGGATCGACAAGACCGTCCTCCAGCTGCCCGCCGACGAGGTCACCGCGCTCCAGGTGGCCGACCTGCGGCTGGTGCGCACCGCGCCGCAGCAGGCTGACGAAGCGGCGGACGAGGCTGCCGAGGCCGGTCCTGCCTGGCAGGCGGAAGGCCTCGACCAGCCGCCGAACCAGGCGGCCGTCGACGACCTGGTGCGCCGGCTGACGCAGCTGCGCATCGGCGACGTCCTGGGGCGCGAAGCCAGGCCCGAGTACGGCCTGGAGCAGCCGCGGCTGACGCTGACGCTGGAGCGCGGCGAGGCCGAGCCGGTGGAATACCGGCTCGGCAAGATGGCCGACGAGGACGGCTACGTGCTCAAGACTTCCCTGCGCCCGGAGTACTTCCGGCTGCCCTCCTATACCGGCGAAGGGCTGGTGGAGGCTGCCGACAGGGAAACCCTGCTGGCCGCCGATTCGTAGCCTGCGCCCTCATCACCCTCTTTCCGAAGCCCGGCAGCCGCCGGGCTTCGGCATTTTGCCTGCGGTCATGCGGGACATTCCGCTGCCGCCCTACCCCAATTCATCACGGCATTTCGAGAACTGGGTCACATCTGTTTGGCCTCGATAAGGCGATCATTGAAAAAATTGACCCAGATCAAGAACAAAAACCACAACACTCTCGCAAGGAGGAGGGGGACGTGAAACTGTCACGCACGGGCGTGGTCGCCGCCATGTGGGGCCTCGCGGCGTTTCTAGCCGGCTGCGTCTTCGACGAGCCGGAACCGGGCGTCACGGCGGACAAGATCATCCTCGGCTCGGTCCTCGCTCTGCAAGGCCCAGCCGAAGGGCTCGGCCAGGGCATGCGCGACGGCCTGCTGGCTGCCCTGCGCGGCCGCACCGTCAAGGGGCGCGAGATCGAAATCCGCTTCCTCGACGACTCCTACCAACCCGCCAAAGCCGTCGAAAGCACCAATCGCCTACTGCAGGACAAGCGGGGCATCTTCCTGATGGTCGGCAATGTCGGCACGCCGACCGCGCAGGCCACCCTGCCGCTGCTGCGCGAGCACAATATCCCGGCCGTCGGCTTCTTCACCGGCGCCGACCTGCTGCGGCCAGGCGACGGTGGCCCCATCCTCAACTACCGCGCCAGCTACGAGCAGGAGGTCGCCGCCGTAGTCGATGCCGCCATCCAGCGCGGCGTGCGCGTCGACGAGATCTGCGCCTACGTGCAGAACGACGCTTATGGCATGGCCGGCATCAAGGGAGTGCGCAAGGCGCTGCTGCGACATGATGCGCCGCAGACCCTAATCGCCCTCTACGACCAGGTGATCGACCGCGGCGGCGAGGATCCGGTACGCAACAACATCGGCCCCATCGGCGTCTATCGGCGCAACACCACGGAAATCGAGCCCGGCTACCAGTCGCTCAAGCACTGGGAGCAGCGCAGCGGGCACAGCTGCCGGCTGGTGGTCACCGTCGGCGCTTACGAGAACATCGCCCACTTCATCCGCTACGCCCGCAAATCGGAAGACTGGCTGATTTCCGCCGTCTCCTTCACCGGCGCCGACAACCTGCGCGACGACCTGGTCCGCTACGGCATCAGCGAGGGCGTGCTGATGACCCAGGTGGTGCCGCCGCTGGATTCCAACCTGCCCATCGTGGTCGAAGCCCGCCGCGCCCTGGGCGCCAACTTCGGTTACGTCTCCCTGGAGGGCTACATCGTCGGCCGCATGCTGCTGCGGCTGCTCGAAGACATGCCCGGCGAGCTGACCCGGGAGAACTTCATGGCGCACGCCCGCCAGGCGCGCTTCGACCTCGGCGGGCTGGAGATCGACTTCGCCCGCGACGGCAACCAGGCCTCGCAGCTGGTCAACGTCAACGTGCTCGAGCGCGGTAACTGGGTCAGCGTCGACCGGGACTTTTGGGACGCGCGCCTGGCGCAGCGCTGAACCACGGCTTGGAGAATCCTCATGGGCGAGCTTGCCAGCGCCTGGCTGCTGGAGCTTGGCAGCGAGCGTTACGCCGCAGTCGGCAAAACCGAGCTGCAGGAAGTCATGGCGCAACCGTCCCTGACCGCCATCCCGGCCGCGCCGGCCTACTGCCGCTATCGCGTCGGCTGGCGCGGGCTCGAGCTGCCGGTGCTGGACCTGGCGGGCATCTTTGGCGCTGCGCCGGACCCGGCGCCGCCCCACTGGCTGACGGTCGCCGCCTATCGCGAGCCCACCGGACAGCCGCGCTTTGGCGCCATCCAGCTCGCCGCGCCGCCGTCCCTGATCGAAGTGTCGGACGATTCGGCGTGTCCCATTCCCGAGACCTCGCTGACCGAATACCTGGCCTACAGCTTTCTGGCCCACTGCTGTTTTCGGCACCAGGGCCGCGCCGTTCCTATCTTGAACGTCCCACGGCTGTTCTCGCCCCAGGCGCGACAGCGCCTGGCCCGCTACAGCACCCCCCCGGCCATCCGATCCGCCCGCCACCTGGAGGGAGCAACATGACAGACCGGGTTTTCAGACTCACTTTCCTGGGCTTTACCGAAACCGAAAGACGGGTGATGAGCAGCGTCATCAGGCTGGCGGAAAGCCGGGGCCGCTCCTACCGGCTGGCCGGCAACGGCGAGCCGGCCGACATCGCCGTCATCGACTGGGACAGCCAGCCGGTGCGCCAGCAGTGGCTGCGGCAGCCCGGCAAGATCCCGGCCCTGGCCGTTGCTTCCGACCCGGAAAGCGTGGGCGATGGCTTGCTGGCGATCCGGCGCCCCTTGAGCGTCACGCGCCTGCTGGATGGCCTGGCCCAGGTTTCGATTCGCGCTTTCGGCTACATACCGGAGCTTGCCATCCACGATGCCAGCAACGTGGAAGCGGTCGCCGACAAGGTGGTCGAGGCAGCCACCCAGGCCGTGCAGCCCAGCGTGCGCCGCGGCGTCCGCGCGCTCGTCGTCGATGACAGCGCCGCGGTGCGGAAAATCATGGAGATCCAGCTGGGGCTGTACGGCTTTCACGCCGATTTCGCCGAAACCGGCGAAGCCGCCCTCGAACGGCTGGCGACCAAGGCGTTCGACGTCGTTTTTCTCGACCTGACCCTGCCGCACATGGACGGCTACGAGGTTTGCAAGCGCATCAAGCGCTCTCGCCACAGCCGTCAGGTCAAGGTGGTCATGCTGACCAGCCGCGCCTCCCGCATCGACCGCATCCGAGGCGCCATGGCAGGCTGCGACGCCTACCTGACCAAGCCGGTAGCGCAGGAAGATCTTCATGCCACTCTGACCGAGCTGTTCCCCAAGGAGAGCAAGCATGTCCATCAACAAAGTGCTCGTCGTTGACGATTCGGCCACCGACCTGCTCCATCTGAAGAAGATCATCGAGGACGCCGGCTACCTGACCCTGACCGCCACCTCGGGCCAGGAAGCGGTGGAGAAGGCCCGCGCCCATCAGCCGGATGCCATCTTCCTCGACATCGTCATGCAGGAGATGGACGGTTACGAAGCCTGCCGGGTGCTGACCAGGGATGCGGCCACCAAGCACATCCCCATCGTCTTCGTCACCAGCAAGAACCAGAAAGCCGACCGGGTTTGGGCCGAGATGCAGGGCGCCAAGGCCTTCATCAGCAAGCCCGCCCGTCAGGAAGACATCCTCAACCAGCTCAAGGCGCTGCAGTAGCGCCGCCCGGCCGCTGAAGCACAGCCATGGCCAGCAACCGTAGCCAGCCGCTCCGCCTGGGCCTGTCGCCGGTGCAGGCGCTGACCCGCTTCCCGGGGCTGGCGCCGTCGGAGCTGCCGACGGCACCGGCCCCGCCGCCGACGGCGGAGCGCTGGGCAGTGCCTCTGGGCGCTTTCCGTCTGCTGATCGACCCGGCCCTCAGCTGCGAGCTGAGCCAAGGCGACAGGATCTGGCCGATTCCGAACACGCCGGCCTGGATCCGGGGAGTCATCAACCGGCGTGGAGACCTGGTGCCGGTATTCGACCTGCGGGCGCTGTTCGGCCCTCGATACCAATGGCCGTCGCAGGGCGCAACGCTGCTCTTCATCGTCGGTACCGGCGACGACGCCGGCGCCATCATCACCGACGGCCTGCCATACCGGCTACGACTCGATGACGGGCAGCCGAGCCAGCCGCCGGCCGATCTGCCGGAGCCGCTCGCCCGGCGACTGCATGCCACCTATCAATGCCAAGACACGCACTGGCTCGCCTGCGACCTGCCTGGACTGCTGCATGACCTGGGCAGGCGAGCCGACGCGACAAGCGGGGGAGAAAACGCATGAAGCTGCGCCACAAAATGCTGTTGGGATCGTCGCTGCTGGTCGTGATACCGGTGCTGGTGACGGCGGCGCTGGTATCGGGCCTGTCGACTCGCCTGGCCGAGCGCTCCCTCATCGAGCAGTCCCGCGAGCAGCTGACCACGATTCGCGCCCTCAAGAGCCAGCAGGTGAACAGCTATTTCCGGCTGCTGGAAAGCGAGCTGCAGGCCTATTCGCGCGCTCCGGACGTCATCAGCGCGCTGAGCGATTTCCGCCGCGCCGCGGCCTCCCTGCGGCCAGCCGCCGGCGCTGCCGCGGCCGACATGCGCAGCGCCATCGAGGCGCATTACAACATGGCCTTCATCAGCGAATTGCGGCGCCGCGGCGGCCAGCCCCTGGACATACAACCCTATCTTGCCGGCGTGGACGGCCCGGCGCTGCCGCTGCAGTACCACTACATCGCCAACAACGCTAGCCCGGCCGGCTTCAAGCACGAGCTCGACCAGGCCGGGGACGGCTCCGTCTACAGCCAGGTCCACGCCCTGCACCATCCCCGGGTCCGCGATTTCCTGGCTTCGACCCGGCGCAACTCCGGCTACGAAGACATCCTGTTCATCGACGCCGACAGCGGCCTGGTGGTCTACTCCTACTCGAAGAGCATCGACTTCGGCACCTCCCTTGTCGACGGGCCGCACGCCGGCTCGGCTCTGGGAGAGGCCTTCCGTCGCGCCCTGGCGGCCCCCAGCCCGGACGACGTCATCTTCTCCGATTTCCACGCCTACCTGCCGGCGTTCAATGCCCCGGTCGCGTTCCTGGCCACCCCGGTCTACCACGACAACACGCTGCTCGGGGTCCTGGCGGCGCGCATCTCCGCCGGCCGCATCAACGACATCATGACCAGCGACGGCGCCTGGCGCGGCGTCGGCCTTGCCGAGACCGGAGAAACCTACCTGGTCGGCGCCGAAAGCACCATGCGCAACGACAGCCGCTTCCTGGTCGAGGAGCTGGACGAATACCTCGCCGGCCTGGCCAGGACCGGCCTGCCCACAGCGCAGATCGAGCGCATCAGGGCCGCCAATACCAGCGTGCTCCTGCAGCCGGTGGATACGCCCGCGGTCCAGGCCGCGCTGGCCGGACGCAGCGGCTTCATGCGGACCACCGACTACCGTGGTCTCCCCGTCTTCACCACTTATGCGCCCTTGTCGGTGCTGGGGACCAACTGGGCCATCATCGCCCAGCTCGATGAATCCGAGGCGTTGGCGCCGGTCGCCGCGCTGCGCCAGCAGGTGCTCGCCGGCTCGGCCGCCGTCGGCCTGGGCCTGCTGTTGCTCGGCGGCGGCGCCGGCTGGCTGTTCACCCGCACCGTCATCAGGCCGGTGCAGCATCTGGAGCGCACGGTGCGTCGGATCGCCGCCGGCGACGACACGGCGCGAGCCCGCATGCGCACCGGCGACGAGCTGCAGACGCTAGGTGACGCCTTTGACGCGCTCCTGGACGAGCGCATCGCCCAGTACGAGGAAAAGGCCAGGGAAAACGAGCGCCTCAACGACGCCGTCATCCAGCTGCTGGTGGCCGTGTCCCAGCTCAGCCAGCACGACCTGACGGTCCGCGTCCCAGTGACCGAGGATGTAACCGGTCCAGTCGCCGACGCCATCAACCAAATGGTCAGCGAGATCGGCGACCTGCTCAACGATGCCAGCGTCGTCGCCGACCAGGTCAGCCGCGCCGCGCAGCGGGTCAAGGAGCAAGCCGACGTCGTGCGGCAGCTGGCGGCCGAGGAAGGCGTCGAGGTCGACGCCATGGCGGCCGAGCTCGACGCTGCCGCCCGCACCATGCTGGAGATCGCCGAATTGGCGCAGCGCTGCAACCAGGCAGCGGCCCGCGCCTCGGAGACCACCGGCACGGCGCTACAGACCGTCACCAGCACCGTAGCCGGCATGGGCCTGATCCGGGAGCTGGTGCATGAGACTGAAAAGCGCATCAAGCGCCTGGGCGAGCGCTCGCAGGAAATCAGCGGCATCGTCGACATCATCAACACCCTGGCGGAGCGCACCCACGTGCTCGCGCTCAATGCCGCCATGCAGGCGGCCGCCGCCGGCGAAGCCGGCCGCGGCTTCGCCGTGGTCGCCGACGAAGTCCAGCGGCTGGCGGAAAGCTCGCGCAACGCCACGTCGCAGATCGCCAGCCTGGTGCACAACATCCAGATCGAGACATCCGACACCATCAACACCATGGGCCGCACCATCAGCGAGGTGGTGGAAGGCTCTCGGCTGGCCGAGCGCGCCGGCGAGCACATGCATCTGACCCGCGAGGCCACCGCAGAGCTGGCAGCCGCAGTCCGCGAAATCGCCACCACCTCCAGCGGCCAGGCGGAGATCAGCCGCAAGCTGCGGGAGATGGCGATCGCCGTGCAGCACAGCACGCGCCAGACCCGTGACAAGCTGGAGGAGCAGACCGCGGACACGCACGCGCTGGTCAACAGCTCCCGCAAGCTGCGGCAGGCCATCTCCGCCTTCAAGCTGCCTGCCCGCAAGCGCACGGACGCCCCGACGGAGCCGGTCGCCGAGCCCGGCTGAGAACCATGCCTCAGCAAGAGATCATCGCGATACTGCTGAGCGAGCTGGAGGAGGCGGCCGCCCCGCTGGCCGCCGCCTTCTCCGGCATCGCCGCCGCAGCCGACGGCAGCCAGGCGTTGCGCGACGCGATCGCTGCCGCCAGCGCGCAAGTCGATTGCATCCGCGCCGCTGCCGAAGCCGGTGGACTGCTGGGGCTGGAAGTCATCGGCGATCGCCTGCGGGACAACCTTCAGCTGCTGACCGACACCGGCCAGGAGCAGCGCGCCGCCAGCGAGGAGCTGCTGTTGGCCTGGCCCGAGCGTGTCATGGCGTACCTGCTGCAACCCGATTCCGCCAGCGCCTGTCGGGAGCTGGCGCAGCTGCTGTGCGAGCCGGCCTGGCCGCTGCCATTCAGCGACCACGAAGCGGGCCTCGTGCTGGAACTGCTGACGGCGGCGGCCGCCGCAGGCGGTCAGCAGAGCGAACGCAGCCGGGAGATCGGCCCGGACGACGTCAGCCTGACGCCAAGCGGCGAGGTCCATCCCGAGGTTCTGGCGGCATTCCTCGATGACGCGCCGCGCCAGGCCGCCGAACTGGCGCGCTGCATACACGGCCTGGAGCGCGCCGCCGACCTTGCCGCCACCTTGAACCAGGCGCGCCGCATCGCCCACACACTGAAAGGAGCCGCTGCCGTCGCCGGCGTGGCCGGCGTGACCAACCTGACCCACCACCTGGAGGATTTGTTCGAGTACCTCGCCGCCAGCGGCCGCCGCCCGGGACGGCTGCTGATGGACAGCCTATGCGAGGCCGCCGACTGCCTGGAAGCGATGATCGATGCCCTGACCGGCCTCGGCGCGCCCCCGGCCAATGCCCTGGCGGTGCTGGACTCGGTGCTGCAATGGGCGCAACGCATGGACCGGGGCGAGCTGGAGCGTTACGACGCCGAGCCAGCGACCGCCCCGCCGGCATACTCGGCCCCGCCCGAGCTCGCCGAGCAGCCGGCCGGCGAAGACCTGGCCCCAGCTGCCGGCATCCAGTCCTTGCGAGTCCCGGTCGCGACCATCGACGCCCTCTACCGCTACACAGGCGAGCTGTCGATCAGCGGCGCCCAGCTGGCCGAAGGCCTAGCCCGCCTGGAGCGGTTGCAACGGGCCCTGGCGGAACAGGATCAGGTGGTGCAGCAGAGGCTGTTTGAGCTGGAGGACCTGATCGACATCCAGGACGTCGCTTCGGCCGGCTACCGGCTCGGTCCGGGCCAAAGCGGCGACGACGCGTTCGACCCCTTGGAGCTGGATCAGTACAACCAGCTGCACGGCTGCAGCCGCGCACTCACCGAAGCCGTGGCCGACTGGCGCGAGCTGAGCATGGGCCTGCATGACGAGCTCGCCCGGCTGCGCAACCTGCTCAACCAGCAGGACCGCCTGCATCGGGCTCTGGAAGGCACCGTCCTCGCTGCCCGGCTGGTGTCGGTGCGCGCCATTGAGGCGCGGCTGCAGCGCTTCGTCCGCCAGGCCTGCCGCGCCACCGGCAAGCAAGCCGAGCTGGAAATCGCGGGCGTGGAGCTGCCCCTCGACAGCGAGCTGCTGCAAGCGCTGGTCGATCCGCTGGGCCATCTGCTGCGCAATGCCGTCGACCACGGCATCGAGGCGCCGCAAGAGCGGCTGGCAGCCGGCAAGCCGGAAACTGGGCGGATCAGCCTCAGCTTCACGCGCGACGGCAATCACGTGCAGATCGTCTGCAGCGACGACGGCCGCGGCTTCGACCTGGACGCCATCAGGCAGCGCGCCGCTGAGCGCGGCCTGCTGGCAGCGGCTGACGGCGCCGATGCCGAAGCCTTGCAGCGCTTGCTGCTGCTGCCCGGCTTTTCCACCCGCCAGCAGGTCACCCACACCTCCGGCCGCGGCATCGGCCTGGATGCAGTCCATGCGGCCGTACGGGCGCTGAACGGCACCCTGTCCTTGCACGCCGTGGCCGGCCAAGGCGCCCGCTTCACCCTGCGCCTGCCCACCGCGCTGGTCACGGTGCATGCGCTTCTGGTCGAGGCTGGCGGTCAGGTGGTCGCCATTCCCAGCGGCGATCTAGCGCACATCCCGGCACCCGGCTCATGGCAGCGCATCGAAAGCCCCGCCGGGCTTCGCTTCCAGAGTCCGGACCTCGCTTGCCCCCTGCGCCCCCTGGCCGCCGCCATGGGCCGCGCCACGCCACCGGCACCGGACGGCAGCGTGCCGCCAGTGCTGCTGGCGCACATCGGCGACGCCATCGAGGCACTGGAAGTGGAACGGTTGATCGGCAGCACCCATGTCGTGATCAAGCATTTCGGCGCCATGCTGCCGCGGGTGCGGGGCGTGCTCGGCGCGGCCATCCTCGGCGATGGCACGGTCGCGCCCGTGCTCGACCTGACCGGCCTGCTGCAGGGGCCGCCGATCGCCGTGCAACCGGCCGAGATCCTGCAGCCACCGTCGGAGACCCTGCCGGAGATTCTGGTGGTCGACGACTCGCTCAGCATGCGCCGGGCCCTCGGCCAGTTCCTACAGGACGCCGGATTCCGGGTGCGCTTCGCCCGCGACGGCATGGAGGCGATCCAGGCCGTGGAACGGCAGCAGCCGGATCTGCTCATCGTCGACCTGGAGATGCCGCGCTTGAACGGCCTGGAGCTGACCGCCCACCTGCGCGGCCGCGCCGCGACCGCCGCGCTGCCGGTGATCATGCTCACCTCCCGCAGTATGCAGAAGCACCGCAGGCAGGCGGAGCTTGCCGGCGTCGACGCCTATCTGACCAAGCCGTTCCAGGAATTGGAGCTGCTGGCAACGGTGGAGCGCCTGCTGCCCGCCTCCCAGCCGGCCTAGGCGCCCCCACCCGCGCCAGGCCCGCGGCAGCGGGCGTTGCGTATGGCGACGGTCAGCTCGTGCTTGCTCATCCGGCTGCGGCCGACGATGCCAAGCTCACGCGCGCGGTTGTACAGCTCCTGCCTGGAGCGCTGCTCCAGCCGCAGCCGCGGGTTGCCGGTGCCCTGGGTGCGGGCGCTCGGAGTGCGCCCTTCCTGCCGCCGCTGCTTGTTGACCGTCCGGCCCGCCATTTCCTTGGCGCGCTTCTCGCTCACTCCGCGCTCTGCCGCGCTCTCCTTGACGTGCTCGTACTGCCGCCTGTCCTTGTCGCTCCAGGATGGCATAGCGGCCTCCTCGTGAGTTGAATCAGCAATCGCTGATGTGCAGATATCGACCCGCCGCCAGGAATGCAAGGCCGCCTTTCGGAGCCTCCCGCGCCTGTGCACAAACTGCCAAGCAATTCCGCTTTCTCCTTGATCCCCGGGAAAGCGGCCGCCATAGTGCATGCCGCATCACATTGACATCGCCATGGAGGGCACGTGATGACGTTACGCAGATATGGAATCCCCGGCGCCCTGGCCGCGCTGCTGGTGACCGCCGGCACGGCCAGCGCCCAGTTCCACCCTATCGAACCCTACGTCGGCTTTGGCGCCGGCCAGTCGCGCTTCGATACCGACGGCGGCACCTTCGGTCCGCTTGCCAGAACCGACGACGACAAGGACTTCGCCTGGCGGCTGTTCACCGGCACCCGGATGTGGAGCTTCGTCGGCATCGAGCTGGGCTACATCGACTTCGGCGAGATCACCGCCAATCCGACCGGCAAGGCCGACGCCAAGGGCATCGATCTGGTCGCGGTCGGCTTCCTGCCACTATTCGCCCAGGGCATCCATGGCTTCGACGTTTTCGTCAAGGCCGGCGCCTATTGGTGGGACGGCAGCGCCAGGAACCTTCTCCCCGGCGCTGACCTCGACGACGACGATGGCTTCGACTGGACTGCCGGCCTCGGCCTGCAATACACCTTCGGCGGCATCGGCGCCGGGCGACTCGGCGTGCGGGCCGAATGGCAGCGCTATAACGACATCTTCGACAGCGTCGACAACGACGTCTGGATGGGCAGCGTCGTCTGGCAGTTCTGAGCCTGCCTGGACGCACGACCCGTCCACCGAACGGCTGCCGTCAGCTCGGACGCGCACCAGCGCCTGCTGACGGCAGCATCGCGTCCAAGTCAAGCCCCCGTCTCCGCCATCCTCCCGAAACTTGATCCAGATCAAGTTTTTCGCCGTTTTGTGGTTTTCCACAATAGACCCCGCCGCCACCCCGGAGAACCCTTACGGCTGCGGCACTCCCGCCGCGGCTTGCGTTTCGTAACGAGGTTTGCTTCTCAAGAATTGGGGGGGAGCAAGGCTGTGATGCCTAAATTCAAACTCGTCATACAGACCCTCGCTGCGCTCAGCCTCGGCGCCCATGCGGCGACCCTGCCGGCAGCCGGCGACCCCGAGCGCGGCAAGCAGACGGCCCAGGTCTGCCTCGCCTGCCACGGACCCGACGGCGCCGGCATGAGCGCGGCCAACTATCCACGGCTGGACATTCTCGACGCCGGCTACATGGCCAAACAGCTACGCGACATCAAGGCCGGTACCCGCCAGACGCCGATCATGCAGCCGTTCGCGGCCACTCTGACGGACCAACAAATCGAGGACGTTTCCGCCTACTACGCCAGCCAGTCGGCGACCGTGCCGCAGCCGCCCGAGGCCGACCCCGAGCTCATGGCGCTGGGCAGAAAGCTCGTCTACCGCGGCGACTGGGATCGCTACATCCCTTCCTGCAACTCCTGCCACGGTCCCGAGAGCCGGGGCGTCGGCTCGGAGTTCCCGGCACTGGCAGGCCAGCACGCCAGCTACATCGAAAGCCAGCTGCGGGCCTGGAAGGACGGCACCCGCCACAACGACCCGTTGGATTTGATGCTGGCTATCGCCGAGCGCATGACCGACGAAGACATCAAAGCGGCCGCGGCCTTTCTTGCTGCGCAACCGGCAGAGTGAGACCCGACCATGAGCAAGACGTTTTTCATCCACGCAACCGTTGCGCTTTCCATTCTGGCGGGCGGAACGGCGCTGGCCGAACCCAAGGTGCCGGTTCGCCTGCCTGACTTCAAACTGGGCCAGTACGTACACAAGGCGCCCACTCTGGAGGAGCTGGAAGCGGACGAGAGCATCCATCCGGAGCTGCGCAAGGTCATCCTGTACGGCTACGACCTGTTCATGAACACCCAGCAGCTGCGCGGCAAGTACGTCTTCAACGAGATGAACTGCCGCAACTGCCACCTGGGCGAGGGGCGCATGCCCTGGTCGGCGCCGATCTGGCCCGCAGTGACCACCCTGCCCAACTACCGCGGCAAGAACTGGCAGGTCAACTCGCTGGAGGAGCGCATCGCTGGCTGCTTCTCCTATTCCATGAACGGCAAGCCGCCTCCCTACGGCAGCGACACCATGCTGGCCCTGGTGGCCTATCACCAGTGGCTCGCCCGCAGCGCGCCGATCTACGAGAGCAACATCGCCGGCCGCGGCTTCGGCAGCGTGCCCAAGCCCGCACAGGAGCCCGACTACAAGCGCGGCGAGCAGGTGTTCATGGCCAACTGCGCCATCTGCCACGGCGCCGACGGCCAAGGTCGGCGCGTCAACGGCGTGGTCCAGTTCCCGCCGCTGTGGGGCGACGGCGCCTACAACTGGGGCGCCGGCATGTCGCGAGTGGACACTGCCGCCGCCTTCATCAAGCACAACATGCCCCTGGGCCAGCCGGGCCGCCTCAGCGACCAGGAGGCCTGGGACGTCGCCTACTTCATCAGCGCCCAGGAACGGCCGCAGGACCCGCGCTACGAGCAAAACGCCGAGTTCACCCGTGAGAAGTACAAGAACTTCCACGGTCGCACGCTCTACGGCACCGAGGTCAACGGCCGCGTGCTCGGCGAGCACGCCAACACCGGCGAGAAGCCGTTCCTCAAGCCGGACGTGCTGCGCGCCCGGACCTTCAACCTGGACGACGAATCCTGATCGCCTGTCACTCCTGGCTAGTGTGCGGCTCCCGCAGGAGCCGCTTTTTTTGCTCAGGCTTCCGCCTGCCCCTGCTGCCAGATCCGGATCAGCTCGGCCAGGCTGTCCGCGCCCAGCTTGCGCATCAGATTGGCGCGGTGCACCTCCACGGTACGCACCGACACATGGAGCTGCTCGGCAATCTCGCGGTTGGTCGCGCCCAGGGCGACGCGCTCGGCGATCTCCCGCTCCCGCTGAGTGAGCCGCGCCAGCCGCCGCTGCAGTCGGTGCTGCGCCAGCCGCTTGCGAGAGCGTTCCAGGGCAGCGTCGATGGCCACCACCAGCTCCCGGCCGCTAATCGGCTTCTGCAGAAAATCCACCGCGCCCTGCTTCATGGCAGTCACCGCGCTATCCACGTCGCCATGCGCGGTCAGCATGATGACTCCCAGCGTGCTGCCCAGCTCTTCCAGCCGCGCCTGGACCGCGTCGCCATAGAGGCCGGGCATGCGCAAGTCGAGGATGACCACGCCCAGCGTGTGGGGATCGACCCCAGCCAGGAACTGCGCGCCGTCGGGCCAGCAGCGCACGGCATAGCCATAGTCCTCGAGCACGAAACGACAGGCCTCGCGCACGGAGGCGTCGTCATCAACCAGATGAACGGTGACGGATTCCTTGCTCACGATGCTCTCCGGTCGGCAGGCTCAGGCTCACTTCGGCCCCGCCGTCGGCGTTGGCCAGTTCGAGCCGCCCGCCCTGCGCCTGCATCAGGCGCTGACAAATCAACAACCCCATTCCCAGCCCCCCGGCACGGGTGCTGCGGAAAGGCGCGAAAGGCTCACGCAGCCGCTCGGGGCTAAACCCGCCCGCCGCATCCCGCACCCGGATCACGATGGCACCGCCTCTCGCCTCGGCGCTGACGACGATGCGGCCGGTCTTGCCGCGGGCCTGGTAGGCCTGGGCGCTGTTGTGGATCAGGTTGACCAGGACCTGCTCCAGCCCCAGCCGGTAGCCGCGGCCCGGCAGCGGCGTAGCGGGCAGCTCCAGCCGCAGCTCGATGCCCTGCCTGGCCAGCTGCGGCCGCTGCATCTCGGTCAGGTCCCGCAGCAACGCAGCGATGTCCAGCGTCTCCAGCCGCGGCGGCTGCGCTTGCAGCCATTGCCGGGTCTTCTGGATAACGGCGGCGCCGCGGGCGGCTTCCTGATCAATCCGCTGCAGGATGGGCAGCAGGGCGTGCGCCGGGTCCTGCTGCTGCAAGCGCAGCGCGCAGCCTTCAGCGTAGTGGCGGATGGCGGCAAGCGGCTGGTTGCGCTCGTGGGCCAGCCCAGCGGCCAGCTCGCCCAGCAGGCTCCAGCGCTGCGCTTCCGCCAGCTCCTGCTCCCGCTCCCGCAGCCGCAGCTGGGCAGCCGCCAGCTGGCGGCTGCGCCGCAGCGCCAGGCGCTGCAGCCACAGATAATGCAGCAGGCCGATCACCGCCAGCAGCAGCGCCAGCATGACGTAGGGCCAGTAGCGCTGCAGCGCCTGCCCAATCTGCGCGCGCAGCGAGGGCTGCAACGGATGCAGGCGCAAGTCGTGGTAGAGCATGTCGATCTGGGCCGGCGAGATCGCCGCCCCCCACACGCTGCGCCCGCCCTCGGTCTGCGCCAGCAGCGCCAGCGTGACTTGCCGCGTTAGCTGCTCCGGCACGTGCGGCAGGGCCGCAAACGACCAGTTCGGATAGGCCGGGGTGTTACTCAGGCAGCCATCGAGCGCAATGTCCGGCAGCAGGCTGCGAAAACGCTCCCTGACCACCAGCCCCTCGGCGCTCATCTGCTCCAGCAGACAGGCCGGCGCGATCACCGCATCCACCGCCCCCTCCTGCAGCCGGTACAGCAGCCGGTCGATGGGATAGCCGAGGAAACGCAACCGATAAGCTGCCTCCGGCTCGATGCCCAGCTCGCGCAACTTCGGCACCAGCAGCAGATAGCCACCGAAACCGCGGGGATGCACCGCCCCGACCGGCCGCCCGCGCAAATCGGCAGGATGCAGGAACGGGCTGTCCGCCCGCACCAGCAGCACCGAGCCGCGCGCCTCGCGGCTGGAGCCGGTCAGCGGCGAGCGCAAGGTGGCCAGCCAGCTCAGCTCATGCGGCGCGCCGAGCAGCACATACTGTCCTGGACTGGTGATGACGAAGTCCACCTGGGCGTCGGCAACCGCCGCCTCCAGCTCCTCCAGCGCCAGCGGCCGCAACTCGAAGTGATGATCGGGCAAGCTGCGCCGCAGATGGGCCATGGTGGGTCCCCATTCGGCGAGCGCCTGCTCCTGGCCGCGGGGTGCGAGCACGCCCACGGTGACCGGATCAGCCGCCCCGGCGCTCAGCGGCGCGATCAGCAGCAACAGCAAGACAACAAAGCGACGCAAGGCCAGATTTTCTTTCTCCGTGAATGAATGCCGCTGCGCCGCCGCCAATGGCTGGTATGATGTCGCCCCGGCCCGAACGGCACAGCGAGAACAAGGCTATCATGGGCAGCCGGCGCTGCCGGCCAGAAGAACGCATCGTATGTCGATTTCCAATCCGCAGCGCTTCCTGCGCTTCGCAGCCAATCACTACGAGCTGCTGTTGCGCCTGCTCGACGCCCGCGAGCGCAGCGAAGGCGAGCTGCTACAGCTCGCCAGGCAACACCTGGCCGACGCCGAGGCCGATCCCGGCAAGCTGGTCGATCAGCTGCTCGCCCTGGGCTTTCTCGACCGCGTGCCAGAATCCGACCGCTTCGAGATCCCGCTACCGATCGAGCGCTTCTTGCGCTATCTGCAGCGGGAGCATCACCTGACCTCGCCGCAGCAGATCGGTAGCTATGCCGCGCAGCTGGCGGAGCTCGAGCAGGAACTGCAGGCCGCAGCGGAGCGGCTGGCAGAGGGCGAAATCCGCATCATCCTGCCCGAGCTTGCCGACCGCATCGAGCGGCTCCGCCACGACGTCAACGGCAACAAAGAAGCCATCACCGAGGAAGTGATCCGCTTCCGCGCCAACCGCAGCCAGCGGCCGCTGCGCGAGCGCTACGCCAAGGTGGTGTGGCTGTGGGAGCGCTATCTCACCCCCCTGCAGAGGCTGCTGGACACCGAGCAGGTCATGGAGCGGCAGCTCAACAGCCTGGAGCGCACCCTGGCCGTGGTCGAAGCCAGGCTGGCTGCAGAGATCCCGCTGCTGGCCGCCGAGACCCGCAGCGTGCTCATGCGGCTTTATCGCATGCGCCGCCAGATCGTGGCCGACTTCCGCGAATCCATGCTGGAGCTGCAGCCGCTGTACCAGAGAGCGCTGCACGAGAGCCGCACCGCCCGCGGCGCCAGCCTGCTGCTGGAGCGGATTCGCCGCCAAGGCCTCGCCAGGCTGGCGCTGGATCAGGTGCTGCGGGTGCCGGTTAGCCGCCACGAAGGCCTGTTCTCCGACCTCGCCGTCAAGGCGCACCTGTTCGACCTGGCCTCCATGCGGCCCAACGAAGAGGTGCTGCTGGAGCAAGCCGAGGACCAGCCCGTCGAGGCCGCTACGCGCATCGACCTCGCCCGCTTGCTGGACGAGCTGCTGGCAAGCCGCCCCGCCGACGTGCTCGCCTGGCTGGCCGAGCGCATCCGCGCCCAGGGCGGCGGCATCCGCGACCTGCTGCTGGCCTACGGCCGCGCCGTGCGCCGCCTGCCGACCGTGGCCGGTGCCGAGCGGCGCGACTACGTTTTCGGCGACCATGTGCTCACCGCCCGCGTGCGCGCGGTCGGCGAAGCACCCGAGGAGGAATTGCTCGATGAGTGAACAAAGCCGGTTCGCCCTGCCCTATCTGGCCGAGATCTTCGGCGCGCTATCGCGCGGCCGCCATTTGTGCCTCGACGACGGCAACCTGTTCGTGGAGCTGCGCGAGCACGAGCGGGAGTTCGAGGAGCTGTTCCAGCACCTCGGCTACCAGATGATCGCCGACAGCCGCGGCTTTTATTACTTCCACGCTCTCGACAGCCAAAGCACCAGCCCCCGCACCGCCAAGCTGGCGCTGTTCTTCCTCGTGCTGGTGGAAGCGCTGTGGGAAGAGTCCAGCGACATCAACGACCTGGAAAGCCTGCTGCTGGACCGCAGCTGGAGTCTCGGCGAGCTGCCGCACCTCAAGCGCGAACGCTATCTCGAGCTGATGCGCCAGCTGGACCAGGAGCCGGATACGGAAACCCTGCGCGATCTGATCCGCCAGCTGGTCTATTTCGGCTTCGCCGCCTGGGACGGCGAGGAGCGCTTCCGCTTCCGCCTGCCAGCACTGCGCTTTCTCGACATCGCCCGCGAGGTGGCCGAAGGCCTGGAACGCACGCAGAACCCGGAGGACGTCGCCATGACAGCAGACGCGGAGGCCAGCGCATGAGCCGCCTTGGCCCGACCCGGCTGATCCTGATCAATTCCGGCCCCTATGCCTATGCCGACGTCGACCTGACCCGCTCGGGCCACCTGGTCGGCGAGAACAACGTCGGCAAGACCAGTCTCATCGCCGTCCTGCAGTTCCTCTACATGGCGGACCAGGACGACATGCGCTTCTCCGAGCGGCGCGACATCAGCCGCCAGTTCTACTTTCGCTCCGACAAGAGCTTTATCGTCTTCGAGCTGGAGACAGTGGAAGGCACCCGCTGCGTGCTGGTGCAGGGCCTGGGGCCGGCTCGCATGCACCAGTTCGAGCGCTGGATCTACAACGGCCCCTATCGCAAGGAGCATTACATCAGCGGCAACCGGATCCGGCCGCCAGAGCACATCCTGGCCGAGCTCGGCGCCGCGTGCGGCGCGGTCAAGGTCAGTCCCGGCGAGCTGCGCCAGGCGCTGACCGGCTTCGGCCGCAAGAACGTGCCGAATCTCGGCATCGTGCCGGTCAAGGAGGAGCGCAACTATCCGCGCTTCGTCAGCGTCTTTCGCAATCTGATCCACCTCGACCAGGTCCGCCAGCAAGAGCTCAAGCAGCTTCTGATCGAGATCTCGCCGGTCAAGTCCACAGCCATCAACCTGGCCGAGAAATACGGCTCGCTGTTCGAGCACCTGCGCCGCGATACCACCGCGCTCGACGCCTTCGAGAGCATGCTGCCCGACATCGAGGAGGCCTTGAGCGCCGCCGCCGAACGGGAGCGGCTGCGCAGCCGCATCATGCCGCTCTGGGACGACTACAAGCGCCTCTACGACGCCCGGCTGGCAGCGCTGCGGGAGGAGACGGCCGAGCTGGAGCGGCGTATTAAGGAAGCCTGCGCCGCCGACGACGACATCACCACGGCGCTGCAGGCCCTGGCCCAGGCCCAGATGGAAGCAAGCGAGCGGCGCGGCACGCTGACCGCCCGGCTGGACGCGCTGGAGCAGCTGGAGAGCGAATTCGACGGCTTCGACGAGCAGTTCGAGCGCACCGCGCTCGCCAACGAAAGCAGCCGGCTGCGCGAAATCCAGGGCCGGCTTTACCAGGCAGAGCAGGCGGTTTCGGCCGCGGCGCTGGAGCAGCGCCTGCAGCAGCGCATCGCGGAGCGCGACGCCCTGCGCCAGCGCCTGGACAATGTCAGCCGGCAGCTCGCCGCCCGGCTCAGGCAGCATTTCAGCGAGACGCAGCTGCGTCAGGCCTTCGCCCTGCTCAATCCCGGCCTGCTCGCCGAGCCGATCGACGGCGAACGCATCGCGCTGGTGGACGAGGCCGCCCTGCACCAGCGCCTCGATGCGCTGCTGGCGCGCATCGAGGGGCAGGTGTATCAGGACGAAGCTATCCGGCTCGATCTGTCACGCCTGCCCGCGCCTAATCTGTCCGATTACCTCGATCCTGCCGCCATCGAGCGGCGGATCGAGAGCCTGGAGCAGGAAATCCGCGAGTACGCCGCCACGCTGGAGACGGCGCGCAATCAGGCCGCGCTGCAAGCCGAAGCGGGCGCACTGGAGCGCAGGGTGCAGCAAACCCAGCTCCGGCTGGCGCGCTACCAGGAGCTCAAGCAGCTGCGGGAGCAGGCGCCGCAGTGGCGGGACCAGCTGCTGCAGCTGGAGCAGGACGTCCGGCAGCTCGACGGGCAGCGCCAGCAGCTGGAGGCCGAGCGCGAGCGGATCACCCGCAGCGTCCAGGAGGCCAGGCAGGCCCTCGAGCAGCGCGAGCAGGAGCGGCGGGCCCTGCACCGGGCCCATCAGGAGATCTTCGACCGGCTCAACCAGCTGCCGGACCGCTTCCAATGGCCCAGTGAGCCGCTGGCACCAAGCGGCGAGCGCTCGGTCAAGGAAGCCTGGGAAGCGTTGCGGCACGCCCTCGAGCGCCATGCCGAGCTGGACGCCAAGCTGGAGCACGCGCTCTCCCGCATTCGCCGGCACCCGCAGCACACCCGCTTCATGGGCGACGGCAGCCAGGAGGAACAGCTGGACCGGCTGCGCGAGCGCCTGGAGGCGTTCGCCGACCAGAAGACCATGCTCAAGCAGCGCTGGGCCGGCCTGCTGACCGGCCTCTCGCAGGAAGCCAGCCTGCTGCTGGACAGCCTGGCCCAGATCGATGAGCAGTGCCAGCGCCTGACCCACCAGATCGGCCGCATGACCATCTCCAACCTGGCCGGGCTGACGGTGCGGGCGACTCGCAACCGCGAGGTGATCCAGCAGCTGGAGGCGCTGCGCGTGCAGGGCATCAGGCAAGGCGAGCTGGGGCTGGATCCGGCCATGGACATCGACATCGCCGCTGCCCTGGAGCGCGTCGACAACGCTTTGCGCCAGCGCCACGTGATTCGGCTCGAGGACGCCTTCGAGCTGAGCTTCGACGTCACGCTGCCGGGCGGCCAGACCCGCTCCTACGCCCAGCTCAACCAGATCCAGTCCAACGGCACCACGGTCACTATCAAGGTCCTGGTCAACATGCTGCTGATGCGCGGCTTGTTGGCCGAACAGCCGGAGCGCAGGGTCTCCATCCCCTTTTACCTGGACGAAGTGGCCCGGCTTTCCATCAACAACGTCCAGGCCATCGTGCAAATGGCCAAGGACCAGGGCTGCGTGCCCATCCTGGCCAGCCCCACCGACCTGGAAGCCGCCGACGTGCTCTACCTGCTGCGCCCCAACGCCCAGGGCAGGCTTTATCTGACCGAAGCCCACCGGGTGGAGCTGCGCCGACGCGAGGCGGCGGAGCCGGCCGCCTGAGGACCGGCCAGGCGCTCGGGGGCGGTCTGACCGCCTCCGACGGCGCGCGACCTGCCGCCCCGGGCGGCCCTGCGCCGCGCCTGCTCGATATTTCAGCAATCACCCCCAGTTACCAGGGGATGCGCAGACAGCGAGGCAGCGAACATGGCCAGGTCTTCCTCCGCGCTGCATCCCGGGCAGCTGCCCAGCAACGCCGACATCGCTGCGACCCTGGAGCGGATCGCCGCGCTGCTAGAGCAGCAGCAAGCCAACCCGTTCCGCATCCAAGCCTATCGAACCGCAGCTGGCAGCGTGCGCACCGAACCGGGCTCGGTGGCCGAGCTGGCGGCACGCGAAGGACCGGAAGGCCTGGAGCGGCTGTATGGAATCGGCCCGCGGATCAGCCGGCACATCGCCTCCTTCGTCGACACCGGGCGCATTCCCCTGCTGGAGCAGCTGGAAGGCGAGCTCGATCCGCTCGGCCTGCTGGCCACCGTGCCCGGCATCGGGCCCAAGTCGGCTCAGGAGATCCATCAGCGCCTGGGCATCGGCAGCCTGGAAGAGCTGGAGCTGGCGGCCCACGACGGCCGCCTGGAGCAGCTGCCGGGTTTCGGCCCACGCCGCGTCGCCGGCCTGCGCCACACCTTGGGCAACATGCTGAGCCGCCGCGTGCGCTGCCCGGCGCCTGCCGCCCAGGAGCGCCCGCCCCTGGCGTTGCTGCTGGAGCTGGATGCGGAATACCGTGAGAAAGCCGCGGCCGACCGCCTGCCCAGGCTTGCTCCCAGACGCTTCAACTCCGAACGCAAGGCCTGGCTGCCCATCCTGCATGCCGAGCGGCAAGGCTGGAGCCTTGCGCTGGCGTATTCGAATACCGCCCGCGCCCATCAACAAGGGCGCACCCGGGACTGGGTGGTCATCTACTACGAGCACGACGGCCAGCTGGGACAATGCACCGTCGTCACCGAAACCGCCGGTCCGTTGCGCGGCCGGCGCGACGGGCGAGCACGCCGCGCAGCCTCAGAGCAGGCAGACTGACGAATCCGTGGCCGCCTCGGACGGGGCCTGCACGCCGTCATCCAGCGGCGCCGGTTCCCTGTTGGCATCGGATCGCAGCCAAGCGATGGCGGCGGCCTTGCCGGTGAACACCCGCACCTGGTAGCCGTGCTCGAGCGCGCTGCCCTCCATGGCCAGGAACCCTCTGTCCCTCGGCGAGCACAGCACGGCAAAGCGGTCTTGCCGGGTTATCCCGGCCCGCGCCACTTCGTCAGGCTGGTCGAACAGCGCGAACACGTCGGCATCGATGTCCATGCGGCGCACGTCGCAAAGAATCCGCAGCGGCGCATCCGCCCGGAAAATCGCCGCCGCCAGCATGTCGGTCAGCTGAGCTAGCGACAGCCGCCCCTCGCCTTGCAATTGCACCATGCCTTTTTGGTAGAACGCCTCCATGGCGGTAATCATTTCTGCTTCCCTCTGACAGCCCTTGTTCTTCGACGGCAGCAAGCACGATGACCTCTCCCGGCGGGCCGCGGCTGCGCGGCGCGCCGGTTGGCGGCTTGGGCCGACCCTGGTCTTGGGTTATATGGGCGCTCGGAATGAAGCAAAAATTTCGCCGGACAGGCCGCGCGCCTCGCCACCCGCACCGGCGGCCAGCGTCACTTGGTCACGAGGTGTTGACATAAAGGGCATGAAGGGAATGCCGGCGTTTGCGCCGCGACCGGCCCGCTCAGCTAGCGAGGGACTGGCGAGGTAGCGTCACCGTGAAGGTGGTCCCATCCGTTTCGGTGGAATGCACGTCCACGGTCCCGCCGCTGGCCATGACGATGCGCTTGACGATGTACAGCCCCAGGCCGAGCCCCTTGTCCGCGCGTCCCTGCTTCATGCCGCCCAGCATGGGCATGAATAGATAAGGCAGCAGCCTGGGATCGATGGGCGGCGGCTCGTTGTGCACGCTCAGCTGCACGGCGTCGCCCAGATCCCGGATCGTCATACGAATCGGGGTGTCGGGCGGGCTGTAGTGGGCCGCGTTGCGCAGCAGATTGGCCATGACTTGCGCGATTCGGTCGGCATCCCAGCGCCCTTTGCCGTCGCCTTCGCACTGAAGTTCGATCTTGCGCTGCGGATGGCCCAGCTGAACTTCCCCGACCACTTCCCGGGCCAAGGCATGCAAATCCATCTCGGCCGGCCTTATCGGCAGCCCACCGAGCCGGATCTGGGCGAAATCGAGCATGTCCTCGATCAGGCGGCCTGCCCGCTGCCCCGAGCTGAGTATCGAGCCGATCAGCCGTTGCTGCTGCTCCGTGCCGCCCAACCGCTGCAGCAGCCCGGCCGCCGCCATGATGGCCTGCAGCGGGCTGCGCAAGTCGTGATTGAGAATCCCGATGAAGCGAATGGCCCGGCTGGTGTAGCCATTGACCATGGCGAGAAACACGCGGTCGAAGCCGCGATTAATCTGGCAGATTTGCTCGCCGTCCAATTCACTTGCATGGTTCGCGCTCAAGTGGGAAAACACCGCCTCCTTGAGTTGGGCGACCAGGCGGAAGAACTCCTCGATGGTCAGGGCGGACATCAGCTCCCAGAGCCCCTTGTTTTCAGGGCCGTCGATCTGTAACTCATCCCCGTTTCGCTCGGCAGCAGTGATGGCGGCCGCCAGCAAGACGGCCCCGTGGTCGCGCTGCCCGTTGGCGTAACCAGTCGTCGCTAGCCAAAGATCAACGATTTTGTCTTGTTCGCGACGCAAGACATCGATCAATCGTTCTGCCCTGGCGGTCACCGGTTCACCTCGCACGGGCGCAACAACACGAAGATAAGGATGAGAAGACATCGCCGCTGCCGTCGCATCGCCCCCCCGCCGGCGACAGCGGATTCATTCCTTCAAGTATGGTTCAGGGCAATGGATTGTGCACAGCAGACACAAGTGCCGCCCCCTGGATTACACCATGCCGCCGCGCCCTGCGCGGCACCGCCCTTCGCCGCCGGACCGGCTGCGGCAACGCGCGGCGGCCTGCCCGCTGCCGGCTCAGCTGAGGAAACGCTCTAGCCAGGCGACGTAGCGGTCCATGTAGCCTTGCAGGAACTGCCGGGTGCTTGGCTCCTTGATGGTGCCGTCAGCAGCGATCAGGTCGTCGGTCATATGGATGAAGACCTCCGGCTGCCCCAACGTCGGCACGTCCAGATAAGCCAGGGTGTTGCGCAAGTGCTGCTGCGCTAGGGCGCTGCCGATGGCGCCGATGGAGCAGCCGATCACGCCGGCCGGCTTGCCCGCGAAGGAGTTGGTTCCGTACGGCCTGGAGGCGATGTCGATGGCGTTCTTGAGCACGCCGGGCACCGAGCGGTTGTATTCCGGGGTGACGAACAGCAGGGCATCACAGGCCTCGACTTCCTGCTTCAGTTGCCGGCAACTGTCCGGATAGTTGCTGTCGAAATCCTGGTTGTAAAGCGGCAAACCGTCGATGCGGATATGCTTGAAAACCAGCCCGTCCGGCGCGAGCTTTTCCATGGCCAACGCCAACCGGCGGTTGTACGAATCCTGGCGCAGGCTGCCCACAAAAACCCCGACCGTTCGACTCATGCATTCACCCTCCTTGATGCGCCCAGGCCGCAGCGCTCGCGCGCTGCCGCGTCGGCCAAAGCCGGGCGCGGCATGCGACTCCCTTGGCATCTGGTTACTGGGTTCTGTCGACGAGCTTGTCAAGAGCGAATTCGGTTTTTCGACAATACCGATTGAGGCGGGAAAAGCGAAAACCCTGAATCGACTCCTTAAATCGAAGGATCAATTCTTCCCGATCTGCCGGCTGCAAATATTTCCACCCTGGACTTCAAAAAAAGCGGCAATTAAAATAATGCTTTTCTTCCTTGGGTGAGTGCGCTGGCCGGTCGGTCTTCGCTGCATCCGGTCGACTTGGGTCGGGCGCCAGCAAGGCGCCTCTTGCCTCCAGGATGGCTTTCTTGCCGCAACGCTTTTATATCGTTGAGTGAACCGACAACCGGTTCGCGCCACCGCACAGCGGCTTGTCCGGCTGCCCGCGGCTCACGCCAGCCCCGACAGCTGCCGTTATCAGGCGCCCCTTGGGGCGATGCCGACGGGGCGGCGGCCTGGCACCGCCGATCGCCTGGCCGGACAGGAAAGGTGCCGGACGGCTTTGTCCTCTGCGGCGCAGTAGTATATCTTCCCCTGTCCCCGACCGTCGGGAGCATAGGACGAGCAATGGCGAAACGTATCTACCGTATACAGTTCTACAACCAGGGCGAGATCTATGAGGTCTATGCCAAGCAGGTCGCGCAAGGCGGGCTGTTCGGCTTCATCGAGGTCGAGGGGATGATCTTCGGTGAGCGTTCACAGGTCGTCGTCGATCCCAGCGAAGAGAAGCTCAAGAGCGAATTCCAGGGCGTCAAGCGCACCTATATCCCCATGCATGCCATCGTCCGCATCGATGAGGTCGAGAGGGAAGGCGCTGCCAAGATCAGCGACGCCAAGGGCAAGGTGACCCCCTTCCCCATCCCGTTCTATGGCCCCAACGCCCCGCGCGATTGAATGCGTGTGCATTCTGGTTTAATCTTGGCCGCCTGCATGCAGCGGGTCATGCAAGCAACTCGGCAAGCCCCCTGCAGCACCAAGCACTCCGGAGAGGTGTCCGAGTGGTTGAAGGAGCACGCCTGGAAAGCGTGTATACGCGAATAGCGTATCGAGGGTTCGAATCCCTCCCTCTCCGCCACCTACCGACGCAAGTCGTCGAAGACCCCAGAAGGCCCGCAGCGCGCGGGCCTTCGCCGTTTTAGAGGCAGCCAGCGGCGCGCTGCCGGCGGCCATGACCGCACCCCCAAGGCGCATGTCCATCGGCGGAACTCAGTCGCCCCCAGCCTTCATCGCCTGGGCCTGTTCGAGGATGTCCAGCATCCGGGCGACCTCCTGGAAGTTGTTGACTGCCACCAGCACGAGGGCGATGGCGCATACCGCGAGCGCGGGGTGACGCAACCGCGTGCGCAGGGGCCAGGCGAGCAGGATCCAGCTAGCGAATTGCCAGTGCTGGCTGTAGAGGAAGTAGCCGTTGCCCCAGAAGGCATGGAGCAGCCCGTTGAACAGCAGGGTGCCGATTGCCGTGACGAAAAGCGCCAGCTCGCCCCGGTTCCTGGCGACCAGGCTGCGCAGGCCATGGGCGCATCCGGCAACGAGCAATGCGGCGACGGACAGGGCGGCAGCCTGCGAGAGGCCGCCGACAAAGCGCGCGCCCTCCAGGGAGAACTGGAAGTCGTACCGCGCCCCTTCCTGAACTAGGCGGTCGGGAACCACCAGGGTTTCCGGCCCGACGATGCTCGCCACCAGCTGCATCGGATAGCCGGCCAAGGCCTGCAGCGGCCCGCCATCCCGCATATAGTCGGTCGTGAACCGCACCAAACGGCCGACCGTGTTGTCGGCACCGCCATAGAGGGCATCCAGCGGCAGCTTGATGAGCAGAGTGAGCGCAAACGCGAGCGCGACCACGCTCAGCCCCCAGCGACAGGCCTGCCGCCAGGGTTGGCGGAGACCGAGCGCCGCCAACAGCGCCAAGCCAAAGAGCAGGAAATTGGTAATGGTAATGCTCAGCGACAGCACCCCGGCGACGGCCCAGAGAGGCAAGGAATACCGCCTGTGCTCAACAGCCTGGCTGAGCAGCCAAAGCGTCAGCACGAGCGCAAAACCGCTCAAGGCGAAATGCTCCGGCATACTCCCGAAAATGAGCTGGCTGAACGAGACCCCGTAGAGCAAGGCCAGGAGGAAGGCGCCCGGCGCGCCGCACCGCAGGGTCAGGAACGTTGCAAAAACCAGCAACACGGTCAGGCTCGAAACGATAGGCACCAGGGCCAGCGCGACCCGATGGCGCAGCTCCGCGCCGCCCTCTGCCAGCCCCAGCACGGCTAGCGCTCCCGCCGTGACGCGGACCAGCGGATTGGTCAGATTGCACAGATTGGGGTGGACAATAGTCCTGCCGCTGGCCCAGCCGTTGGCGAAGCACTTGGCGCCGCGGTTGGCATCGGCATCGAAGAGAAGATTGTATTGCTCCGTGACTTCGAGCCGATCGAGCGTATTCGCGAAGGTCAGATAGACAGGCAGGCAGAGCGCGAGCAGCAGCAGCGCCAAGGCGTGGAGCCGCCAGCGGGACCGGATCGCCGCATTGACGTCATCCCGAGGCCAACCCAAGGATTTGAGCATTTCGTTCATTGCTTCCGAGCACCGCAGGTTTCAGGATCTGGCGACCAGGAAAACGCCCACGATGATGCAGCCCGCGCCGGCCAGGCGGGTCATGTTCATGGGCTCATTCAGAACCAACGCGCCCAGCGCCAGGGTGAAGACCAGCCCGACCGAGACGAAGGGATAGGCCACGCTCAGCTCGACCCTGGAAAGCACGAGCAGCCAGGTAACCGCCCCGGCGCCATAGAGCACGAACCCGAGGATGATGTAGGGGTTGGCCACGACCGCCTTGAACAGAGCGGCGAGTGTCGATGCGCCGTTGGCGGTGGCAGGAACGGCCAAGGCCGAAGTCGATCCGATCTTGAGCGCCAACTGGGCCAGCGCCGACAGACCTACGCTGAAAAGCGCGATCAGGAGAATTCTCGAGGACATTTTGTTGCCTGCTCGGTTTTGCCGCCGGTCATGGGATCACGCCGGGCGGCAGGGTGATGGCGCCAATGAAGGCCAGGGCGACCACGGCGAAGCACAGCCAGGAAACCTTGTCGCGAGCCGCATAGACGATGGTGTCGTCGCTCATGTAGCCGCGCGAAGTCGACAGCCACAGGCGGCATTGCCAAAACAGGATGGCCGGCACCATCAGCCACAACATCCGCGGCTCGGCGTACAGCGAGGCCGGATTGGTATCGATGTACAAGGCCAGCACCAACGCCGACATGAAGCTGCTAGCCAGTCCCATGGTCTGGATGACCAGGATGTCGGAAGCGCTGTAGCCGCGCCTGTGCATATCCGCGCCGCGGGCGGCAAGGTCGCGCAATTCGCCGACCCGCTTTATGAATGCCAGCGCAAGAAACAGAGAGCCGGAGAAAGCCAGTAGCCAATTGGAAAGCGCGATCGAGCAGGCCACGGCGCCGCCGATGATGCGCAGCGTATAAAGGCCGGCCAAAACGAAGGCATCGATCAGCGGCCTAGTCTTGAGGTAACAGGAATAAGCGCTGGTCAACGCCACGTAGCCGAGGAGCACCAAGGCGCTCGCCAGCGATATGCTGGCCGCCAGCCCCAGTCCCAGCATGATCAGAACGGGCCCCAGCGCGCCATGGCGCAGAGGAAGCGCGCCGCTGGCGAAAGGTCGGCGGCGCTTTCTCGGATGGGAGCGATCGGCTTTCAGGTCGAGCAGATCATTGATGATGTAACAGCCCGAAGCGGCCAACGAGAAGGCAGCGAACATCACCGCCGCATTCCGCAGCGTCGCGCCGCTGCCCCAGGCCTGCGCCAGCAACACCGGCACGAATACCAGCAGGTTCTTCACCCATTGATAGGCGCGCATGGCCCTGAGCAGCGTCATGGGCAGCCGGCGCGGCGCGCTGAAAATCTTCCGGATCGGCACGCTCGCCCGTACCTTGCGCTCCAGCCGCCCCGTGGGGTTCACCAGGATGGCTTCGGCCGCCGCTTGCCAGACATGGATATCGCAAGCCGCGTCGCCGGCGTAGATGAAATTGCCTACGCCGAAACGATCGCTCAGGACCTGGGCCTTGCGCCGCCCCTTGAGGTTGAGGCCGCCCTCCGTGGCCAGGACGCCGTCGAACAGCGCAAGGTGCTCGGCGATTCGGCGGGCGAGCGCAGCGTCGCTGGCCGTGACCAGGTAAATGGGATGGCCTCGCCGCTTCTGCTCATGGAGATACGCGAGCAGGGGCTGGTTATAGGGGAGCTGCTCGGGCGCAATGGCGGCTCGCTCGGCAAGATAGCGCTTGCAGGCCGCTCGCCCCCGGCGCAGTTCGAGCAGCGCCGACAAAGCCTCCAGAGGACTTGCGCAAAGCACCTGGAGAAAGCTCTCCTCGAGCATATCCCCGGCGATGAGGGTCCCGTCCAAATCGACGCAGATGGGCAATCGCTCCTCGCCGGAGGCGCCGGTGAAACGAGGCTGTCGGCTCTCCTCGGGCAGGTCCACGGTGCCGGTCATGAACTCAAGAACATGCTGGCTCGCCATCAGCCTCTTCGCGCTTTATTTTGTCAATGATTCATCATTAAATAAATTAAAAAACAAAACCTAAAACAAGGTTTTTACCCCCTCGCTTAAATGATAACTGGGTAGAAAAATCGTCGATTTCAACCCTGCGAGCAAACCCTTCGAGTGAATCAATACAATCCATGACGAAAATCAAAATAGCGCTTTTTTCGCTCCAAGCCGGCAGAAGTCGGGTCATGACCGTCGCAGGGCAAACGGCAGGACGGCCACTGGCGGCAAGCCGCCCTGCTTAGCCGTAGCCCCAACGAATAGGGCGAATGCAGGTTCGGCTTGCCGCAGCTTTCGGATGCAGGCGCTGCCATCGAAAGGCTCCATGAAAGCATGCGCAAGAACGCGCAGTCTGGGGGGCAAGCCGCGAGCAAACGCGCCGGCGACAATAGCTGGCAGGAGAGCAAGAGAAAGCCGAAAGGCACGAAGAAAAACCGCGGACGCTGCCACATGGATGCGATCCGCTTGTGGCCCGGGCCCGGCTGCAGCCGCTGGCACGCTCACCGGCAGGCCTGGCGCCTGGCAGGCGAGCCGCACCGGCGACCGAGGCATCGCCCTTAGGACATTCACCGACCACAGCTTGCCCGGCGCGGCCAGTCTCCGCCTGCATCAAGCCGCCAACGACGCCCGCAGGGAACGCTGGGAATGGCGGGGTCAGGCCAGGTAGCCGAGGATCGCAGCAGGAATCGCCTCCCTGCCACGATCAGGCGTTGTAGCGCACCTCGCCGATGGCGGAGACGTCATAGCCGCCCAGGGCCGCGGCCCGTTCCCGGAAGCGCTCGGTGCGCACGAAAGCCATCAGTCGCTGGACGGGCGGCTCGAAATAGCTGCGGCGGCGCATGGCAAGGTCGAACTCCTCTTCATGCAGAGGGATGAAGCGCAGCCCGTGCCGGCGGGCCGCCGCTTCCACCGCCAGGCCGGTATCGGCCTCGCCTTCCCGCACCGCCATGGCAAGATCGTCCTCGCTGAGCGCCAGGTTTTCCGACCAGCGCAGCTGCTCCTGGCTGATCTGCTCGCGTTCCAGCAGCCAGTGAAACAGCGCGCTGGCGCCTGCCGCCGGCTGGCGCCGGACCACCACCGCGCGGCTGGTGACCAGATCGCGCAGCGATTTCAGCTCCAGATCGCAATCCGGCCGCAGCAGCAATCCCTGGCGGCGCCGGGCCCAATGCAGGATCACCAAATCGCGCAAGCCGCCCAGCCCCAGCTGCTCAGGCCGGTTGTAGGCTCCGGTCGCCGGATCGACCAGGTGCAGCCCGGCCACCATGGCCGTCCCCTCCAGCAGCCTTTTCGCGCCATCGCCGCTGCCATGACACAGCAAGGCCAACTCGGCTTCGGCCTCGCGCACGCTCCACTCCAGCAGCGGGTCGTGGCTGCCGGCCAGCACCTGCGGCACCGGCTGGTGGGTCTGCTGGTCCCCCTCGAGGTGGTTCATCAGCCACATGTCGATGGCCTGGCGCGGAAACAGCAGCTTGCCAGTGACCTTGATGCTGGGCAGCACGCCCTGGCGCACCAGGTCATAGATCTTGCGCTCCTTGAGGCGCAGGTATTCCGCCACCTCGGCAGTGGTCATGTAGCGAGGGGACGCGATCATGTCTTTTGGTGTCATATCACTGCAAATATTACGACGGTAGCTGCACCAATAAAAACAAAATCAGATCATACCGGCAGTTCCAGGAGCAGTTAGCAGATGTACGACAATTCGCCCTGGGCAGCCTTTGAGCTGATAGCGCGGATGGACCCGGCTCTGATCAGCATCGTCGCGCTGTCCCTGAAAGTTTCCCTGTCTGCAGTCGCCATCGCCACCCTGATCGGCTTGCCGATCGGGGCCGCCGTGGCGCTGTGGCGCTTCCCAGGCCGCAGCCTGCTGATTGTCATCCTCAACGCCTTCATGGGGCTGCCGCCGGTGGTGGTCGGGCTGGCGGTCTATTTGCTGCTGTCCCGCGCCGGACCGCTGGGTAAGTACGGCCTGCTGTTCACGCCCACGGCCATGATCATCGCCCAGTTCGTGCTGGTCCTGCCCATCATTGCGGCGCTGGCGCGGCAGGTCATCGAAGACCTCTGGCAGGAATACCGCGAGCAGCTGGGATCCCTGGGCGTGACGCGCCGTCGCGCCATTCCCACCCTGCTCTGGGACGCACGCTTCAGCCTGCTGACGGTCGTCCTGGCCGGCTTCGGCCGCGCCAGCGCGGAAGTGGGGGCCGTGCTGATCGTCGGCGGCAACATCGATGGCATCACCCGCGTCATGACGACGGCCATCGCGCTCGAAACCAACAAGGGCAACCTGGCGCTGGCCATGGGCCTGGGCGTCATCCTGCTGAGCCTGGTGGCGCTGATCAACGCCGCTGCCTACCTAATCAGCGAAACTTCTCGGAGGCGGCTGGGATGAACCAATCGCTTTCCCTGTCATCGCTGCTGCCGCTGGAGCTGGAACAGGTGAGCTTCAGCCACCGCGGGCAGACGCTGCTGCACGCCATCGATCTGCGGCTCGGCCCGCGCGGCAAGACCATCGTCATGGGCCCCAACGGCGCCGGCAAAAGCCTGCTCATGCGCCTCTGCCACGGCCTGTTGCAGCCGACTTCCGGCACCATCCGCTGGGCGGGCAAGCCACAGGCAAGCCGGCAGGAGATTCGCCGCCGCCAAGCCATGGTGTTTCAGCGCCCCATCATGCTGCGCCGTTCGGTGCTGGCCAATGTCTGCTACGCCCTGGCAGTACACGGCGTGTCCTGGCGGCAGCGCAATGCGCTGGCCATGCAGGCGCTGGAGCACATGGGGCTGGCGGCGCTGGCCCAGCGGCCGGCCCGGGTGCTGTCCGGCGGCGAGCAGCAGCGGCTGGCCCTGGCACGGGCCTGGGCCTTGCGGCCCGACATCCTGTTCCTCGACGAACCCACCTCGGCGCTCGACCCCGCCGCCACCAAGGCGGTCGAGGACGCCATCGAGGAATTCCATCGTGCCGGCACCCGCATCGTCATGAGCACCCACGACCTCGGCCAGGCGCGCCGCCTGGCCGACGAGGTGGTGTTCATGTGCGGCGGCCGCCTGCTGGAGCAGACGCCGGCCGAGCGCTTCTTCGAAGCCCCCGCCTCGCTCGAGGCAGCCGCCTTCGTTCGCGGAGAACTGATTTGGTGACACGAGCGCGGCCATCCGGCCGGCGGCTCATTCTTCATGTAACGGGAGGGATAATCATGCGTTTCTTGCGTCGCGCCCTTGGCGGGCTGATCCTGAGTCTGGGACTGGCCACTACGGCATGGGCCCAAGCCCCCTTCATCACAGTGGCATCCACCACCTCCACCGAGCAGTCCGGGCTATTCGCCCACATCCTGCCCAAGTTCAAGGAAGCGACCGGCATCGAGGTGCGGGTGGTCGCGGTCGGCACCGGTCAGGCTTTCGCCATCGCTCGCCGCGGCGACGCCGACATCCTCCTGGTCCACGATACCGCCGGCGAGGAGAAGTTCATCGCCGAGGGCTACGGCATCGCCCGCACCGATGTGATGTACAACGACTTCGTGCTGATCGGCCCCAAGAGCGACCCGGCCAAGGTGGCCGAAGCCGAGAGCATCACCGACGCCCTGCAGCGCATCGCCAAGGCGCAAGTTCCCTTCGCCTCCCGCGGCGACGACAGCGGCACCCACAGAACCGAGCTGCGCATGTGGGAGCTGGCCGGCATCAAGCCCGGCGGTAGCTGGTACCGCGAACTGGGCAGCGGCATGGGTCCGACCCTCAACACCGCGGCGGCAATGGACGCCTATGTGCTGGCTGACCGGGCCACCTGGATCGCCTTCGACAACCGCCAGAACCTCGAAATCCTGTTCGAAGGCGACAAGGCACTGTTCAACCAGTACGGCAGCGTGCTGATCAATCCAGAGCGCCACCCGCACCTTAAGCACGACTTGGCCAAGAAGTGGCATGACTGGTTGATCTCGAGCAATGGACAAGAGGCCATCGCAAGCTATAAGCTGCGCGGTCAGCAGCTGTTCTTCCCCAATGCAGAATAAGGATTGCTTAACAGCTGTCTTGGCGGAGCCCGGCCCGCAATCCGTCCCGGGGCGGGCTCCAGGTGTTGAGTAACAATACGAGTGGAACAAGCAACCATGAAGAAGCTGATTGTTTCGGGGGCCTTGCTCGGTCTGGCCGCGACTCCCGCACTCGCTGCCGACATGAAAATCTACGGTCAGGCGCATCTGGCCGGCAGCTATCTGGACAACGGTGCCAGCGGCGCCGCCGAGTACAGCGCGCTGAACATCTCCAGCAACTCCAGCTATCTCGGCTTCCGCGCCAACTACGACTTCAACGAGCACCTGCGCGGCATCGCCCAGATCGAAGGCGACGTCAATTTCGACGGCGAGGGCGACAACGCCATTTACAGCCGCAACACCTTCCTGGGCCTGGGCGGCGCCTGGGGCGAAGTCAAGATCGGACGCATGGACACGCCGCTGAAGGTCCTGCGCTCCCGCGTCGATCTGTTCGGCAACCAGGTCGGTGACGCCCGTAACGTCATGGCCGGCTCCTTCGACAACCGCTTCAAGAGGAGCATCCTCTACACCTCGCCGACCTTCTACGGCCTGACCGCCGATCTGCACTACTCGACTGAAACAGAAAAGAGCGAGGGCGCTGTGGACGGTAATGACAACGACGCCTGGAGCGCGTCGCTGACCTACCGCCAGGGTCCGCTGTATGCCGCTGTTGCTTACGAGCAGTGGAACAACCAGAACAAGGCTAAAGAGCGCGACGCCACCCGCGTTGCCGTGTCCTACAACATTGCCGACGTGGTCCGGATCACGGGCTTCGCCCACTTCGCTTCATACGAACAGCGCGAAGACGCCAACACCTACGGCATCGGCGTGCGCTATGCGCTGACCCCGCAGGTCGCGCTGAAGGCCCAGTACTACACACTGGACTCCGACGCCAACAATGCGGACGCCGACCTCATCGCCGTGGGCGTGGACTACCAGGCGGCCAAGAACCTGCGCTTCTACCTGAACTACGCGCAGGTCTCCAACGACGAAAACACCAGAAACGACGAAAACACCAGAAACGACGAAAACACCAGAAACGACGAAAACACCAGCCTCGCTCCCTGGCGCTCTGGCAGCACTCTCAACAAGGTGTCGGGTGTCTCCGACGAAACCGCCAAGGCCGTCGCCGTGGGCGCGATCCTGAGCTTCTAATCGGGCTTGAAACCGATGATGAAAAGGCGATGCTTCGGCATCGCCTTTTTTGTTCTTGATGCAGCCCGGCCGGTGGGATCAGGGAACCGCCGACTCGCGGCATGGCCGAGCTTGGGCTCAGCCTAGCGGGCAGAAAGTCGCATCACCCAACTCGACCAGACACGGTTCGGCGAGACGGCGGCGCCAAGCCGGTCGCCCCTGCCCTACACGCCGGCCGCTTCCAGCGCATCGGCCACCTTGCCCAGCGCGTCCAGCCCCTGGATATCGTCGGCCAACAGCGGCAGGCGCAACCGGGACAGGCTGGCCAGCTCCTGGTCGATCAGCTCCAGGTAACGCGCCTCCTGCTGACGGCGTCGGCGCAGGAACTCGCCGTCGACGTCTTCCGGTAGCACGCGATTGACGATGGCGCCGCTGATGGGGATTTGAAACTCCCGCAGCACGGCCACCGCCCGCACCGTCTCCAGCACCGGCAGCCGCTCGGGGATCAGCACGAACACGAAGCCGGTATGCGCGGCGTCGGCGATACGCCGCCGGGCTTGGTGGAACAGGCGCCGTCGCCGCAGCAGGGTCTCGGCAATGCGGCGCGTCCGCCGGTCCATTTCCTTGAAGGGATCTTCCTGCGGATCGTCGAACGGGGTTGCCACTTCGGCGCGGCTGCCCTTGGGCGTCAGGTGGCGCAGCACCTTGCCCAGCTCCTCGGCGCGGCGGTTGTGGGCCAGCAGACCGTCGGTCCAGGCCGCCATGACTTCCGGCAGGGTCAGCAACCGCAGGGTGTGGCCGGTAGGTGCGGTATCGAAGATGAGCAGATCGTACTCGTCCTCGGCGTCCAGGATCAGGCCGGCAACCCGCTCCAGCAGCGCCGCCTCGACCGCGCCGGGCGACATCCGCGCCAGCCGCATCTGGCGGTCCAGCTCGGCATGCATCTCCGGCGCCGCGTACTGCTTCATGGCGGCTGTGACGTTATCGATATGACGCTTGGCCTCAGCGTCCGGATCGATCTCGAGCCCCCAGAGATCAGGGCCCAATGCGGTGACGCGGTCGCCTATCTCGCGGCCAAAGGCATCGCCCAGGGAGTGAGCTGGGTCGGTGGACACCACCAGGCAGCGCTTGCCTCGGCGCGAAGCCAGAACACCCAGCGCCGATGCGGTGGTCGTCTTCCCTACCCCACCCTTGCCGCCGACGAACAGCAAGCGGCGATCGAGCAAATCGTTGAAACCGGACATGATTGGTCAGCAGCAGCGGAAGTTCTCGAGCGGCGAGTGCTCCATGCCCATGCGGATATGCCACTCGTGGAAACGCTCCAGCAGCAGGGGCTGCAGTTCCAGCGTGTAGTAGGTGGCCGGATTGGGCACGCCCATCATCTCGGCGAAAACCAGCAGCATGAAGAGGTCTTCTTCGTCGCGCCGCGCCCGGGCGATGGTCGAGCGGTAGCGCACCGAGTAGGCTTCCTCGACAAAATAGCGGGCCTGGCTGAGCCAGGCCCGCAGTCGTTGCAGCTTGGACCGTTCTTCGTCGGTCATGCCTGCGTTTCCACTCCGCGCTTCTCGCGCAGCTGCTTGGCCAGGGTCGAGGCGCTCTCCAGCGCCACCAGGATGGCCGCAGCCAGGATGATCAGGTCAAGCACCAACAAGAACCAGTTGCCGCTCTTGTAGAAGCCTCCCAGCTGAATCAGCAGCGCGCTGATGGTCATCACCAGCAGGAAGGTCAGTGGCGCGAGGGTGTACCACACCGGCCGCCCAAGGCGCGCCAGCATGACGGTGATCACCAGCAGGGTGAGACCAGCCAGCAACTGGTTGGTGGTACCAAACAGCGGCCAAATCAAGAGACCACCGCTGCCGTCCAGACCACCGGCGCCGAACGCCAGCGCGACACAGGTGCCGATCGCCACCAGCGTTGCAACCATGCCGTTCTTGAGGAACGACAGGTTATAGATCTCGCCCCACTCCTGCAGGATGTAGCGTTGCAAACGCACCCCGGTGTCCATGGTGGTGCCGGCAAACAACACTGCCATTACCGTCAGCAGCGTCGCAGAGATCTCGCTCGAGAGGCCAACACCGTTGGCGACGATGGCAGCACCGCCATTCACGAACGCGCCCACACCGCCAGCGCCGAACTTGCTGTAAAGCCCCTGCCAGTCAGCGAGCGTGGCGATGCCAGCCGTGGCGGCAAGGATGGAGGCCAACGCCAGCATGCCCTCGCCAATGGCGCCAAAGTAACCGACGAAGCGGATATCGGTTTCCTTGTTGATCTGCTTGGAGGTGGTACCCGAGGACACCAGGCCGTGGAAGCCAGAGATGGCGCCGCAAGCGATGGTGACGAACAGCAGCGGGATCAGCGACGGCGTACCTTCAGGCACATTCGCGTTGAATGCCGGTGCAACCACCGTCGGGTTGGCAATGAGTATCGACAGGTACAGGATGCCCAGACCGATGAACAGCTGGATGCCGTTGATGTAGTCGCGCGGCTGCAGCAGCATCCATACCGGCAGCATCGAGGCGATGGCCGCGTAGACGAACAGCAGAACAATCCACTGGGCGTTCGTCGGCAGACCCAGCACCTTCTCGGGCAACGAGATCGGCACGCTCGGGCCGATGATGACCATGGCGTACAGCGCAACCACGCCGATGATGGTCACCCACAGCAGGTTGAGCTTAAGGCGGTAGATCGCCTGACCAACGATGAGCGCCACGAGAATGGCGCCCCACACCGGCACCACCGACGACGGGAACTGGATCAGCAGACCCGCGATGACGACGGCGAACACGGCGTTCACCATCAGCAGCACCAGGAAGATGACGATCATGAACAGGCTGCGGGCGCGGGCGCCAACTACATCGCCGGTAACCGCGCCGATGGAGCGGGCGCGATTGCGCACGCTGGCCCAGATGGCGCCGGCATCATGAACGCCAGCAAAGAAAATGGTGCCCAAGACCACCCAGAGGAACGCCGGAACCCAGCCCCAGATCACTGCAATGGCTGGCCCGACGATGGGTGCGGCACCGGCTACCGAGGTGAAGTGATGGCCCCACAGGATGTAGCGGTTGGTGGGGACGAAGTCGACGCCGTCCTCAAACTCGTGAGCCGGCGTGCGAAAGTTAGGATCGAGCTGGAAGACTTTCTCAGCAATGAACTTGGAGTATATGAAATACCCCAAGGCCATGGCCCCGATCCCCACGATGGCAACGACAATCGCGCTCATGGACTCCTCCAGATTTTTTATAGTCCAGTATAAAAGGATAACGCGGAAAAAGACGGAAGACACCGTTTCGCGCTTATGCGCTGGATTGCCAATCCGCATGGCAATGATCCAGGCAGGGACAGATTCCGTGGAAATCACTCCACGCAGGATCGGGGCCAACGCCTGGCGCTGCCGCGACGGGCGCGGAAAAACCGCCGCAGCATCTCGCCGCACTCCTCCTCCAGCACGCCGCCGACCACCTCGATGCGATGGTTGTGCTGGTCACCGGAGAGCAGCTGGAAACGGCTAGCGACCGCGCCGGTCTTGGGATCGTAGGCACCGAAAACCAGCCGGCCGATGCGCGCGTGCACCATGGCGCCAACGCACATCACACAAGGCTCCAGGGTCACGTACAGCGTGGCGCCGGTGAGCCGGTAATTGCCAAGCCTGGCGCCAGCGGCGCGGATCGCCACCACCTCGGCATGGGCGGTGGCGTCATGGGTCCTGATGGGACGATTCCACCCCTCCCCGATGACGGCACCATCCAGCACCAGGACCGCACCGACCGGAACCTCTCCTTCCGCCTCGGCCGCCGCGGCAAGCTCCAGCGCGCGCCGCATCCACGTCCGGTCGCACGCGGCGGCTCCACCGATCAGCTGCACAATGAAACCCTCACCTCGATCACCGAGAACCACTGCCGAAGCGGACCGGCCTTCCGGTCACGCGCCTCGCGCTGCGCGGCAGCCGCGCAAGCATACAACAAACGAGACGCGCCTTGCGCTGCGCGCGCGAAACCGCCAGACCTGCCCCACCACCTTCCGCAGGGGGCGAGCGCTGAAATCCGCTTTCCCCAGCTTCGCGACAGCCTCGGAGCTTGGCGCGCAGGCGGTGTCAGGCGCCATTCCGGCCAGGGCCCTGGATGCACGCGAAGGACCGGCGCCGGCTTCGTGGCGCGTGCGCGTACTCCCCCGCTCGAAAGCCGGCATGCCGCCAACGATCTCCAGGCGCCCGACGAGCACGGGAGACTTGGACGGCATGTGCAGTTAGACATGGATGCCGGAGATCGCCTGACGGCGCCCCCTCACACGGCACGGAACAACTCGCTCCAGCACGACCCCGAGCACTTCGTCCGGGATCGGCACCAAAACGCCCCGGCACGACGCCCATGGGGCAATCAACCCATGTATGAACGCCCCGGCCAGCATCTACTTAAGCCTGGCAGATGCTAGGCCTTCATCGTCACTCACCTTCCACCAGATTCCAGCAGACCTCGGTGAGCCACTGCGCTCTTGCAAGGCAGTTACCGTCCGCTGCCAGCCTTGCGGTCAGTTTCCTCGCGGAAGGTAGTTCAACAAGAGGCAAGCGGTAATGCTCAACGCCAGCTTCGACAGCACCAAGACGCCGCTATAAGAACTTCTTTTACGCATCGATAAGGGCTTGCTTCAGCGCATCGAAGCTGCAATGGGCAAGACGATTGCGCGCGACTCGACGATCTTCCGCCCCGATGTCGTACTCGAGGACTACGACGAAGGCCCGGAAGAGTGGGACGCGGAAGAGCTTGCCGAGGAGATAGCGCCATGAGCGAAGCGTTGTTGTGCGCCAGAAGAACAGCCGCTGCGGCGGTACGTACCACCCCGCGAAGTGCAGCAAAACATCGACATGGAGCCTTACCGCATTCAGCAGACCGGCAGTGGTCAGATCGCGCTAGCGCGGAAAGCCGGGATGCTTAACCCGGCAAGCGCAGCCAGCCCGTGCAGCATGACGCCTGAGGAGCTGGAGCCTCTCTCGTGCATTATCGCCGAGCTGAACGAACGGTTTAGTCTAGATCTCGGTCCAGAGCATCGCGTGACTATCGACCAAATAATCAAAATGCTCGACCAAGACCCAGCGCGCGGCGCCTCCCGCGTCAATACCTAAGAGAACGCACGGCTTACGTTCAACCTAAAGGACGAAGAAGTGATTCAAGAAATGGTCAACTCGAACTTCGATCTTTAAAAGCTGACAAGACAGCTGCCCACAGAGGAAGCAGGGTTCTACGACGCGCAAGACCAACGACAGCGCCGTCAAGGTGCCCGGCGACGAGACCCACAGAACCCTCGCCCGCGGGCTGGTTGCCGCTGTAAAGCGCAATGTCACCATCGACCGGACAATGCGCGAGAACATGCGGGCGCAGCTGCGTGTGTACGTAAAGCACATTTTGCGCAGGTATGGCTATCCGCCCGACAAGCGGGAGAAGGCCACCCAGACCGTCCTCGAACAGGCGAAGGTTCGGTCAGAAGCCGGGGCACACCGGCAAAAATCCCGAAGCACTGCGCGCACCTCTGCGGGAAGGCTGACATCATTGATCGCCCCACGGGAAGAGGTGGCGTAAGCAGCTTCTCCGGGCGCCTGGTCGCTACCCGGCGTGCCAGTAGCGCCAAAAGTCAGCGGCCAGCCATCGGCCCTTCAGGCGCTCAAACGCAGGGGCATGCTATTAATCTTTTTCACTTAAAGTCTAATAGCGGTCGGCGCTATTAAGATTTCTCCAACAGATGCGGCCCATCCTCTCTCTCCGAGATCTGCCGCACGAGCGGACTCTCCTTGCATCGCAAGCTTGCGAGCCACTCAATGCGCAAACCGGCCGCGCTATAGTGTGCCGGGCGTGAAGCCACGCTAAGCTGCCGGACAAAGAGGTGCTTCTCATCCGCGACCTGACACGAGAAAAGGATTCCCCGGAACTCAAGGGATGGAACTGGCAACAGCTCCTGCGTGCCATCGCGCCCCATGCAGCAAACGGCACACTTGAACACATCTACCAAACTGCGCCGCAGTGCTCCGCCTATAGCTGCGAAGCAGCTTAGGGGGTGGTGAAGCGGCGCATGGCGCACAGCGCCATTACTCGGGTGATTCCTGTTGCTCGATGTACTGCTTCAGCACCGAAAGCGGCGCACCGCCGACGGTAATGATGCAG